>JAXLRY010000001.1:0-16914 GCA_046330895.1 Mycobacterium sp.
GGGGTCAGCGACGTGCCGGGCAGCTTGCGGGCCACCCGCGCGGCGTCGAGCATCGCGTGGCCCTCCGAGAGCCGGCTGACGTAGGTGTGCGTCACGCCGATGGTGCCCAGGCCCTCGTAGTCGGTCATCAGCACGGCGAATCCGCGGTCCACCATGGTGTTCACGAAGGCGCCCTCGTAGTTGACCATCAGGTCGGCGTATGGCGACCAGTGGATGCCCTGGTTGAACTGCCGCGACGGCGCGCACTGGTCGCCCTGGCCCTGCGTCCCGGGGCCGTAGACGATCAGCGGTCGGGGGCCCTTGCCCGGCCAGGCGTTGTACGGCTCGAAGTACGTGCCGGTGACGACGTCGGGGTTGCCGCGGGCGTCGGTGCTGCGGTACATGATCCGGGTTCCGGTGGCGTTGTAATTGCCGACCACGCCGGACGGCTCGAGGATCAGGCGGGACGGTTCACTGCGCACCAGGTCGCCCGGCTGGCCCGGCGGCAACGGATTCGGTGGCGTGTAGAACGCCGTGTATTCGTCCTCGTTGTAGTACGGATCCCAGTCGTCCGCAGCCGCAAACGGCGCGAAAGCCGTTGCGATGAGCGAGAATAGAACAGCAAAAATGACCACCCCGGACGATTTCACTACCGGAGAGTAACACACGGATCACGGCAGTTTGCTACGGATCCCGTAGTTGTCGTTTTCGGCACCAGATGTAACGGTCAGCGCCGGTCGCGGTGGTGTCGGATTCCGCGAACATGTCGGAATGGCCGCACCCTGACGAGCAGACGCGAAGGGCCCCTTCTCCACCCGGAAAAGGGGCCCTCTGCGTCTGCTCGCGAGGAATCAGTAGCGGTAGTGGTCCGGCTTGTACGGGCCTTCGACGTCCACGCCGATGTACTCGGCCTGGTCCTTGGTCAGCTTGGTCAGCGAACCGCCGAGGGCCTCGACGTGGATCCGCGCGACCTTCTCGTCGAGGTGCTTCGGCAGCCGGTAGACCTCGTTGTCGTACTCGTCGTTCTTGGTCCACAGCTCGATCTGGGCGATCACCTGGTTCGAGAAGCTGTTGCTCATCACGAACGACGGGTGGCCCGTGGCGTTGCCCAGGTTGAGCAGCCGGCCCTCGGACAGCACGATGATCGACTTGCCGTCCGCACCGAACACCCACTCGTCGACCTGCGGCTTGATGTTGATCCGGGTGGCGCCGGAGGTCTCGAGGGCGGCCATGTCGATCTCGTTGTCGAAGTGACCGATGTTGCCCAGGATGGCCTTGTCCTTCATCGCCTTCATGTGGTCGAGGGTGATGATGTCCTTGTTGCCCGTCGACGTGATGACGATGTCGGCCTTGGCGATGGCCTCCTCGACGGTGACGACGTCGAAGCCCTCCATCAGGGCCTGCAGCGCGTTGATCGGGTCGATCTCGGTGACCGCGACGCGCGCGCCCTGGCCCTTGAGCGATTCCGCGCAGCCCTTGCCGACGTCGCCGTAGCCGCAGATCAGGACGTTCTTGCCGCCCATGAGGACGTCGGTGCCGCGGTTGATGCCGTCGATCAGCGAGTGCCGGGTGCCGTACTTGTTGTCGAACTTGGACTTCGTGACGGAGTCGTTGACGTTGATCGCGGGGAACGCCAGCTCACCGGCCGCGGCGAACTGGTACAGCCGCAGCACGCCCGTCGTCGTCTCCTCGGTGACGCCCTTGACCGACTCGGCGATGGTGGTCCACTTGGTCTTGTCCTTCTCGAGGCTCTCGCGGCACAGCGCCAGGAAGACCTTCCACTCCGCGGAGTCGTTCTCGTCGGCGGGCGGCACGACGCCCGCCTTCTCGTACTCGGCACCGCGCAGCACCAGCATGGTGGCGTCGCCGCCGTCGTCGAGGATCATGTTCGCGGGTTCGCCCGGCCAGGTCAGCATCTGCTCGGCGGCCCACCAGTACTCCTCGAGCGTCTCGCCCTTCCAGGCGAAGACCGGGGTGCCCTTGGGTTCCTCGGGCGTGCCGTGCGGGCCGACGACGACGGCCGCGGCGGCGTGGTCCTGGGTGGAAAAGATGTTGCACGACGCCCATCGCACCTCGGCGCCGAGCGCGACGAGGGTCTCGATCAGCACAGCGGTCTGCACGGTCATGTGCAGGCTGCCCGAGATGCGGGCGCCCTTGAGCGGCGCGACCTCGGCATACTCGCGGCGCAGCGACATCAGGCCGGGCATCTCGTGCTCGGCGAGGCGGATCTCCTTGCGGCCGAACTCGGCCTGGGACAGGTCGGCGACCTTGAAGTCGATGCCGTTGCGGGTATCGGCGGTCAGCGCAGTCATGTAGAGCCCTTCTGTGTTCGTCATGGCATGAATCGCACGGGTTATCGCGGCGCAGTCGAACGTGCGGACACCACCAGCCTGCGGGCTCGCGGGACAGGCGCAGTGCGCTCTGACGGCTAGGAGGTATCCATGACACCGTAGCGTTCGGCGAACGGTGTCATCAATCTGGCCAGATCACCGGCGACATCATGGTCCGCCTCGGGTGGCATCGACACATAGCTCATGGCCAGCCGGACGATCGCCCGTGCCAGCACTCCGGCGTCCTGTTCGGTGGCGTTGACCCAGCTGTGCATGAAGGCGTCGGTCAGCTTGGCCGACGCCCGGTGATGATCGGACCGCTGTCGGTGGTGATGATCTGCAGGAGGTCGGGTTTTGCCGCCCCGGTCAGCAGCGAGATCACCAGCGGATCGGCCGCCGACCTGCAGGAAGAAGGACCGGAACCCCGCGATGAAGGCCGCGTGCACATCGCCGACGTTGTCGTCGATGGCGTCCCCGATGGCGCCGACGAGTCGGTCCGCCAGTCGCAGCGCGTAACCCTGCGCCAGCCCGTGGCGCGAACCGAACTCGTTGTAGATGGTCTGCCGGCTGATGCCGGCCGACTTGGCGACGTCGGCCAGCGTGATCGACGACCAGTCCTTGGTGAGCAGCAGGTCGCGCATCGCGTCGAGCACCAGGTCGCGCAGCAGCACCTTGGACGCCTCGGCGTAGGGGATGCGGCCGCGCGATGGACTCACAACGGCGACACTAGCGTTTCGCGCGCCGTCGCCCTTGCTGGCGCGGGAAGCGTTTCGTGAGGTCCTCCCCGTGCCGCCGCGCGACGCTTTCGGCCCGACTCCGTCGTTGGAATCGTTCGGTGCGTCACATGCGTCACTTCCGTCGCTGCCGGGGAAGCGATCTCCGGGTGCCCGCCTCTGAGCGACAACGAGCGACTTGGTGGGATCACTCCGACCGTCGCAACGGTTCTCGTCTCACCGTGTCGCGCGTTGTCGCTCAAAGCCAGCACATCGAAGTCCTCCTCTCCGGGGTGACGCAAGTGACGCATGTGGTCACGTCCAAACGCCGCGCGGCTCAGTCGCGTGCGACCTCGACCATGTAGAAATCGGACTTGGCCGCGCCGCAGTCCGGGCAGCTCCAGTCGTCGGGGATGTCGTCCCAGCGGGTTCCGGGCGCGATCCCGTCCTCGGGCCAGCCCTTGGCCTCGTCGTACTCGAACCCGCACTGCATGCAGATGAAAACCTTGTAGTCGTCCATCAGTTCACTCCTTCGAAGTCGACCTTCTCGCGCACCCCACAGTCGGGGCAGCACCAATCATCGGGAATCTGCGACCACTCGGTTCCGGCCGGAAAGCCTTCCCGCGCAGCGCCTTTCGCTTCGTCGTAGACGTAGTCACACACCGGGCAGCGGTACTGACTCATGCCTGCGCTCCGTAGGCCGCCAGGATCTTCGCGCGACGCCGCGGGTCGACGTTGACCTTGGTGATGTCGCCGCCGTAGTGCGCGAGCACCCGGTGGTCCATCAGCTTGCGCCACAGCGGCGGGAAGTACGTCAGGCCGATCAGCGTTGCGTACCCGCTGGGCAGCTCCGGGGCGCCGTGCATGTGCGCAGCGTCTGATAGCGCCGCGTCGGGTTGGCGTGGTGGTCGCTGTGCCGCTGCAGGTGGTACAGGAACAGGTTGGTGACGATGTGATCGGAGTTCCAGCTGTGCTTCGGGGCGCAGCGCTCGTAGCGGCCGGACTCGGTCTTCTGGCGGAGCAGGCCGTAGTGCTCCAGGTAGTTGACGTTCTCCAGCAGGCTGAATCCGAAGATCGCCGAGATCAGGATGTACGGCAGGAGCCCCAGGCCGAAGACGGCCAGCAGCGCGGCGTAGAGCACGATCGACATCGCCCAGGCGTTCAGCACGTCGTTGGACGGATGCCACTTGCTCTTGCCGGCGCGTTCCAGGCGGGCGGCCTCCAGCTTCCATGACGACTTCACGCCACCGAACACGCTGCGCGGCAAGAACTCCCAGAACGTCTCGCCGAACCGCGCCGACGCCGGGTCCTCCGGAGTCGACGCGGACGTGGTGGCCGCGATTGTGCTCGATGTAGAAGTGCCCGTAGCAGGTCTGCGCCAGGGTGATCTTCGACAGCCAGCGCTCCAGCGAGTCCTTCTTGTGGCCGAGCTCATGCGCCGTGTTGATGCCGATGCCGCCCAGCACACCCACCGACAGCGCCAGGCCGATCTTGGCGGCCCAGTTCAGGCCGTTCTCGAAGCCCAGCCAGGACAGGTCCTTCGCGGTGAACAGGTATGCCCCGACGATGACGCTGGCGTACTGGAACGGACGTAGGCGTAGGTGCAGTACCGGTAGTACTTGTCGTTCTCCAGCCGCTCCATCACCTCGTCGGGTGCGTTCTGACCGTCGTCGCCGAACATGATGTCCAGGGCCGGCAGCAGGATGAAGAGCAGGATCGGGCCGATCCAGAACGGGATCGTCGCCGCGACGTGCCAGCCCATGTGGTTGAACGCCCAGATGAGGGGCAGCATCACGAACAGCGCCGTCGGCGCGACCAGGCCCAACAGCCACAGGTAGCGCTTCTTGTCGCGCCACACGTCCTGCTTCGGCTGCTTCTCGATTGTCGTCACGAATTGCCTCCATGTGAGAGCCATCACTTGCTGAACTGGACTATATCGACTGATTTGTCTCTTGTCTAGACATAGATACATCTTTTGTAAACCAGCTCGCCCGCGAGCGTTGACATACGTCACGCCCGAAGCGATTTCCCGTGCCATTTCTCGACGCCGGCCGGAGTAAGTGACAGACCGGGGGATGTTGATTCGCTTCCAGCCATGCACCCGGTCAGCGGAAGACCCTTCATCGGAAGCGAGGCGATCGCGGCCGGCGTCCTGACCCGCCGAACGCTGCGCCACTACCGACGGATCTTCCACAACGTCTACATCGATCCCGAGGTGCAGCCGACATCTCTCTCGACCTGATTGAAGCCGGCGGAAGCTTTTCGGCGGCCGGAGGTCACCGTTGGCGGGGAATCTCCGCGGCGCTCCTCCACGGCGACAAGTACGTCAGCAAGAACGCGAAGCCCGAGTTGATGCGGAGACCGCCGGATGCGACGGCCTGACAGTCCACCGCTTCGATCCACCACCAGATGAGTTGACGACCGTTCCGGGCGATGACGGCGACAACAGCCGCCCGGACGCTCTTCGACCTAGGCCGACGGAAAGGCCGCACGGAGGCGCTGGTGCGATGCGACATGCTGTCCCACGCCACCGGGTTGACGGCAACCGACGTCATGCCGTTGACGGCTCGTTACCGTGGCGCGCGCGGGATCGTTCAACTGCGCGAAATCCTGGAACTGATGGACAACGGCGCGGAGTCGCCGCAGGAAACCCGAACACGCCTGGCGTTGCTCGACCGCCGGACTGCGACGGCCACAGACTCAGATCCACGTCTACGACGAGAGCTTCTATGTGTTCGCGAGGATCGACATGGGTTACGAGGAATTCAAAGTCGGCATCGAGTACGACGGCGAACAGCACTGGACGGACCCCAAGCGCCGAGCCGCCGACGTCGAACGCCGGATCATGCTGGCCGAGCGCGGTTGGTCAATCATCCATGTCACCTCGGACATGCTGCGCAACCGGAAATGGCTGATCGTCCAGCGCACCATCGAGGCACTGCGCAGGGCTGTAGCGATGGCTCGACGAATGTAGAGATACGACACGCGAAATCGCGTAAGGCGTGTCATAAGTCGACGGCCGCGGCGCACAATGAAGGGCAATGGGCAGTGGCGGAGATCACGCGGTCGCGATCGGCGGCAGCCTGGCCGGACTCTGCGCCGCGCGGGTGCTGGCGGACTTCTACGACAAGGTCACCGTCTACGAGCGCGACGAGGTCCCGGACCGCCCGGAGCAACGATCCGCGGTGCCGCAGGGGCGCCACGTCCACCTGTTGATGGCCCGCGGCGCCGACGAGTTCGACAATCTCTTCCCGGGGATACTCGCCGACCTGGTGGCCGCCGGGGTGCCGAAGGTGGAAAACCGGTCCGACGCCCTGCACTTCGGCGCCGCCGGTCACGTGCTGGGTGTCAACACCGTCCTTCGGAAGCCGTTCACCGCCTACATCCCGAGCCGGCCGCAGTTGGAATGGCAGATCCGCCGGCGGACCGCGGCGCTGCCCAATGTCGAGTTGGTGCAGAAGTCGGTCGCCGCGCCCTCCTTCGAGCCCGGCCGTGGCCGGGTGACCGGCGTCCGGCTGGACAACGGCGACATCGTGCCCGCCGACCTGGTGATCGACGCCACCGGCCGCGGCACCCGGTTGCCGGTGTGGCTGGAGCAGTGGGGGTATCGGCGGCCGGCCGAGGACACCGTCGACGTGGGCATCTCCTATGCCACCCATCGGGTGCGCATCCCGGACGGCCTGCTGGCCGAGAAGATCGTGGTGTTCGGCGCGTCCCGCTCGCAGCCGCACGGCCTGGGCATGTTGTTCTACGAGGACGGCATCTGGGCGTTGACGACGTTCGGGGTCGCCAAGGCCGCCGCGCCGACGAACTTCGACGAGATGTGCGCCCTGGCCGATCGCCTGCTGCCCCGCCACGTGGCGGCCGCGATCCGTCAGGGTGAGCCGGTCGGCGACGCCGCGTTCCACAAGTACCCGGCCAGCCGCTGGCGGCGCTACGACAAGCTCGACCGATTCCCCGACGGGATACTGCCGCTGGGCGACGCGGTCGCCAGTTTCAACCCGACCTACGGGCAGGGCATGACGATGACCTCCCTGCAGGCCCGCCGGCTGCGCGAGTTGCTGGCCGACTCCGACGGCGACCTGTCGAAGAACTTCCGGCACGCGGCCGCCCGGATCACCTTCCCGGTGTGGCACTCCAACGCGATCGGCGACCACATCCTGCACGGCGCCAGCGGCAAACGTCCGCCGTGGTACCGGCCGGTCGGCAACCTGTTCGACCAGTTCCTGGCGGCCGCCGAGACCGAACCGGTACTGGCCGAATGGTTCCTGCGGCGGTTCAGCCTGCTCGACAGCCTGTATTTGATCCCATCGCCGCGACTGGTGGGCCGTACCATCCGGCACAACGCCCGGTCCTGGCTGGCCGAGCGGCGGACGGCGAAAAGGACAGTGGCGCAACCCGGCTGAGCCGGATCAGATCCCGACGGCGGCGCGGAACAGTTTCGTCGGCTCGTCGGCGATCAGCCGGATCGGGCCGTCCTCGGCGGAAACCCATGCGGCCATACCCTTTTCGAGGTGCAGCGTCGAACTCTTGGAGCTGACCTCCACGCGGCCCGACGTACACAGCAGGATCTGCGGCCCGTCATGACCGCACGGCGAGTCGACCTGATGGCCCAGGTGCTCCCCGTCGAGGGTGAGCACCGACACCGCGAATTCGTCTGCGGGCGTGCGGTAGTCGAGCTCGAAGCCCTCCCGCTCGACGGGCGGGTGCAGGGTCTGCGGCGTCGCGGGGCCGAAGTCGAGGATCCGCAGCAGTTCGGGGACGTCGACGTGTTTGGGTGTCAGCCCGCCGCGCAACACGTTGTCGGAGTTGGCCATCACCTCGACGCCGACGCCGCGCAGATAGGCGTGCAGGTTGCCGGCGGGCAGGTAGATCGCGTCGCCGGGCTGCAGGTGGATCCGATTGAGCAGCATCGCCGCGAGCACGCCGGCGTCACCGGGGTAGCGCTCCCCCAGTTCCAGCACCGTCTTGGCCTCGGCCTCGAATTCGGTTGCCCCCGAACGCAAATAGTTGATCGCGCCGTCCAGAACTGCCGGCACCAGGATGTCCAGGTCGGGTTGCGGGAAGGTGATCCAGGTGGTGAACAGCGCCCGCAGGCCGTCCGCGTCGCACTGGCCGTGCAGCAGGGCGATGAACGGGTCAAGGTCGGAAACCGCCAGCGCGCGCATCAGTTCGACGGTCCGCTCGGGGGGCCGGAAGCCGGCCAGCGCCTCGAACGGCCCGAGTGCGACGAGGATCTCCGGCTTGTGACTGCGGTCGCGGTAATTCCGTTCGGGTGACGAGAGCGGCACACCGGCGCGTTCCTCGCGCTCGAATCCCTCGACGGCCTGCTCGGCGCTCGGATGCGCCTGCAGCGACAGGGGCTCGTCGGCGGCGAGCACCTTGACCAGCAACGGCAGCGCGTCGCCGAAGCGCGCCCGCACCGCGGGTCCGAGCTGCCCTTCCGGATCGGCGGCGATGACGTCCATCAGGGAGCGTTCCCCGTCGGGCGTCTCGACGCAGGCCGGGTCGGCGGGATGCGCGCCGAGCCACAGCTCGGCCTCCGGATGGTCGGCCGGCGCCGACCGCCCGGTGAATTCGGCTATCGCCGTGCGCGACCCCCACGCATAGGTCCGTATCGCTCCGTGTAACAGTTCCACTTACTCCCCCAGCCGCAAGTACACGGCGGCCATTTCGATTCGCAATGCCAGCAGGGCCAACTGCTGTTCCGGGCTGCCGACCGCCACCGCGTCCGTCGCGGCGTCCGGAACATCTTCGGCGCCAACGACATCCACCTCCGCGAACCGCTCGACCCGCGCGCTCAGCTGCGCCCGTTCGGCGGCCAGCGTCAGCGCCAGCACGCGCAGCCGGTCGGGCAGCGGTCCGTCGATCTGCTCGTCGTGGAACAACGCGTCCACGTCGCTCAGCGCGCTACCGGTCCCCGCGCCGGAGTGCAACGCCACCAGCGCATCCGACAGACCGACCGCGGCCACCCCGCGGTGCCCGACCCGCAGCAGGACCGACGACAGATGCCGGGCCAGGGCCAGGGTCGCCGCCGAGTCGCCGGCCAGCACCACGGTGCCGCTCGAAATGCGTTGCGCCAGAGCCTTCGCCGCGTTGGTGAACACCTCGCGGGCCGCGCTGTTGCGCAGCGCCTCACCGTCGAGTTCGTCGGCCAGCGCGGGCAGGTCGGCCCGGATCGCGGGGTCGACGGCGTGCAGCGTCGCGAGTCCGGCGGCCAGGTACCGCGAGAACGCGAACTCGTCGGGCACCCCCAGCCGCGGCGCCAGCACGGCGACGCGGCCGGCCCCGGCATCCCGCAGCGGTCCTTCGAACGGCGCGGCCACCACGACGCGCGCGCCGCGGCGCACTCCGGTGGCCGTCGCGGCGGCCAGCGACGGGTCACCGGCGTCGTCGCCGGCCACGATGAGCACGTCCAGCGGCCCGACCCACGGCGGCGCCTCGGCGACCGTGACGATCGGTTCGGCGGCCGAGCCGCTCAGCGTCGCCGACAGCATGGCGCCGGCAGATTCGGCCGCGCCGCGGCCGGACACCCAGATCACCGAGCGCGGGCGGTCGCCGGTGCGCAGGTCGTCGAGCGCACCCTCGTCGACCGCGGCGGCCGTCGACCGCACCTGAGCGCCGGCCATCGACACCGCGCGCAGCAGGCCGTCGTGGTCGGCGGCGATCAGCGCATCGGTGTCGTCCAGGTCGACGGCGGCACGGGTGGCGTTCACGGCGCCACCCCGGACAGCACCCGGCGCACCTGCCCGACGATGTCGTCGACGCGGTCGGCGCCGGGCGCTTCGGCGTTGAGTCGCAGCAGCGGCTCGGTGTTGGAGGTACGCAGGTTGAACCAGACGCCGTCACCCAGGTCCACCGTCACGCCGTCCAGCCGGTCGATCGAAACCGTCTCGTCGGCAAAGGATTTCAACACCGCGTCGACGCACGCGGGAGCGTCGTCAACGGTGAAGTTGATCTCGCCCGAGGCGGCGTAGCGCTGGTACCCGGCGGCCAGTTCGGACAGCGGGCCCGGCTGCCCGCCGAGGGCCGCCAGCACGTGCAGGGCGGCCAGCATGCCGGAGTCGGCGCCCCAGAAGTCGCGGAAGTAGTAGTGTGCCGAGTGTTCGCCGCCGAAGATCGCCCCGGACTCGGCCATCAGCGCCTTGATGTAGGAGTGCCCGACGCGGGAACGCAGCGGCTTACCGCCCTGTGCGACAACGAGTTCCGGCACGGCGCGCGACGTGATCAGGTTGTGGATGACGGTACCGCCGGCTTCCCGGGCCAGTTCCCGTTCGGCGATCATCCCGGTGACCGCCGACGGCGACACCGGTTCGCCGCGTTCGTCGACGACGAAGCAGCGGTCGGCATCGCCGTCGAACGCCAGCCCGATATCGGCCCCGTTGTCGACGACGAACCGCTGCAGGTCGACGAGGTTGGCCGGATCCAGTGGATTGGCTTCGTGATTCGGGAACGAGCCGTCGAGTTCGAAGTACAGCGGCAGCAGCGTCAGCCCGGGGATCTTGCCGAGGACGGCCGGGGCGGTCAGGCCCGCCATGCCGTTGCCGGCGTCGACGGCCACCCGCATCGGCCGCAGCGAGCTGACGTCGACCAGCGACCGCAGGAATTCGCCGTACTCGGGCAGCACGTCGCGATCGGTGGCGGAGCCCGCCGGGCCGTCATACTTCGGCACCCCGGCGACCAGTTCGTCGCTGATGGTGGCCAGCCCGGTGTCCCGCCCGACGGGTTTCGCGTCGGCCCGGCACAGTTTGATGCCGTTGTAGGCGGCCGGGTTGTGGCTGGCGGTGAACATCGCGCCGGGGCAGTCCAGCAGGCCGGAGGCGAAGTACAGCTGATCGGTGGACGCCAGCCCGATCCGGACCACGTCGAGCCCCTGCGCCCGCACGCCCGCGGCGAACGCCTCGGACAGCCCGGGCGAGCTCTCGCGCATGTCGTGCCCGATCACAACGCGGGTGGCGCCGTCGCGGACCAGTCTCGCGAACGCCGCGCCGACGTCGGTCACGAACGCGTCGTCGAGCTGCTCACCGACGAGCCCCCGGACGTCATACGCCTTGATGACGGCGGCAACCGCGGAGGCGGATCGCGACATGCTGGCTCCTGATGGCGGGGACGTTTGCTGTCAGCCTAGCCGTTGGGGCACCGCGCGGGCTCAGTCCGCGGGGTCGGGCAGAACCCGCAGGTGTCCACGGCGCCGACCTGCGGTTTTCGGCCTGTCCAGCGGCGGGGCGAGCAGGCCCGGGGCGACGGTTTCGGCGAAGCCGTCCGCCATCCCGGCACCGGAGTGGGCGAATCCGGCCGACGGCACCGCGGCGCCGTCCCGGCCCTCGCGCACGGCATCCGCCAACGCCACCAGATCGTCGTCCTCGGGGTAGGTCGGCAGCGGGCCGGCGTGCCGGACCAGCTCCCAGCCGCGCGGGGCGGTGATCCGTCCGGCGTGTGTCACGCACAGGTCCCAGGAATGCGGCTCGCGCACCGTGGCCAGCGGGCCGACCACCGCCGTCGAGTCCGAATAGACGAACGTCAGCGTCGCGACGGCGTAATGCGGGCACCCGGGCCGGCAGCAGCGACGGGGAACATTCACGCCGTGAGGTTATCGTGCGCAAACTCTCCGACGGCGCCGGACACGCAGCCATCTGCAGCCGATGTGGAACCGTTACGATCGCCCGGTGAGGCGTTCCCCCGGCAGCCGCGCATCCACCCGGCACGGTCGCGAGTTCCGCGGGCCGCTGTTGCCGCAGGATCTGCCCGGTTGGCGCAGCCGCTCGGAGCGTTTCGACATGGCGGTGCTGGAGGCCTACGAACCGATCGAGCGGCAGTGGCAGGACCGGTTGGCCAAGCTCGACGTGGCCGTCGACGAGATTCCGCGCATCGCGCCGCGCGACCCGGAGAACGTTCAGTTCCCGCCGGAGGTGGTGGCCGACGGCCCGGTCGCGCTGGCGCGGCTGATCCCGGCCGGGGTCGACGTCCGCGGCAACGCCACCCGCGCGCGAATCGTGTTGTTCCGCAAGCCGATTGAGCGGCGCGTCAAGGATTCCCTGGATCTCGCCGATCTACTGCACGACATCCTGGTGGCTCAGGTGGCCACGTATCTGGGTGTCGAGCCGTCGGTGATCGACCCGACGATCGAGGATTAGCCGGCCCGCGCGGTCAGATGATGCCGCGCTTGAGGCGACGGCGTTCCCGCTCGGACAGGCCGCCCCAGATGCCGAAGCGCTCGTCGTTGGCCAGGGCGTACTCGAGGCAGGCGTCCTTGACCTCGCAGCCCAGGCAGATCCGCTTCGCTTCCCGGGTGGACCCGCCCTTTTCGGGGAAGAAGGCTTCCGGATCCGTCTGCGCGCACAGGGCGCGCTCCTGCCATTCGCTGTCCGCGGGTTCCTCCGCGAACTCAACCGCGTCGGGTACCAGGCTCAGATGGGGGCGGGCGCCGAACTCGGAAGTCCCCCCGGATACCGGACCGATGTTGGTGTGCGGGATCGGTCCGATTGCGCCGAAAAGGTGCTGATAGGACATGTTCCGCCTCCTCACCTTGGTGTCGTCAAGCATGTGTGTAGTCAGTTATTTCCAGGCCGCTGTTGAACTATGGCCAACCCAATTCGAACATGTGATCGAATCTCGGTCTGCGACACCGGAATCGGGTTGCGGGCCGGGAAATGACACTGATGTGATTAGACACGCGACGACTGTCGCGGTCAAGCGCTGGAGCGAAAATTCATACCACTATTTTTTGACATTTCGGGGCGGCGGGCACTTGGCGTGTCGTGTGACGATGCCCACGACCGGTTTTCGGCGTGTCCGGATGGCCCGATTAGTGTCTTGCGGTGTGAAGGTGACGGTTCTGGTCGGCGGGGTCGGCGGTGCGCGCTTCCTGCTCGGCGTCCGGAAGCTGCTCGGCCCCGGGCCCGGCGTGGCCGCGGTGGTCAACGTCGGCGACGACGCCTGGATGCATGGCGTGCGGATCTGTCCCGATCTGGACACTTGCATGTACACCCTCGGCGGCGGCATCGATCCCGAGCGCGGCTGGGGGCACCGCGACGAGACCTGGCACGCCAAGGAGGAACTGGCCGCCTATGGCGTGCAACCGGATTGGTTCGGGCTGGGCGACCGTGACCTGGCCACCCATCTGGTGCGCAGCCAGATGTTGCGCGCGGGCTACCGGCTCACCGATGTCACCGAAGCCCTGTGCAAGCGCTGGGATCCGGGCGTGCGCCTGCTGCCGGCCACCGACGACCGCAGCGAAACCCACGTCGTCATCACCGATCCCGAGACCGGCGAGCAGCGGGCCGTGCACTTCCAGGAGTGGTGGGTGCGCTACCGCGCGCAGGTGCCCACGCACAGCTTCGCGTTCATCGGCTCCGAGTCCGCAACGGCGACAACCGAAGCGGTGACGGCGATCGAGGCGGCCGACATCGTGTTCCTGGCGCCGTCCAACCCGGTGGTGAGCATCGGCGCGATTCTCGCGGTGCCCGGTATCCGCGCGGCGCTGCGCTCCACGTCCGCGCCGATCGTCGGCTACTCCCCCATCATCGGCGGAAAGCCGTTGCGCGGGATGGCCGACGAGTGCCTGACGGTGATCGGGGTGGACTCGACGTCGGAGGCGGTCGGGCGGCACTACGGCGCCCGCTCGGGCACCGGGTTGCTGGACGGCTGGCTTATCGCCGACGGCGACAGCGCCACCGTCGACGGCGTGGCCGTGCGATCCGTTCCCCTGCTGATGACCGACCCCGATGCGACTGCCGAGATGGTGCGCGCCGGAATCGAATTGGCCGGCGTGAGACTGTGACCACCGAGCACGGCGCGGGCGCACCGGTGCAGATCCTGCCCGTCGAGGGTTTGCCGGACTTCCGGCCCGGCGATGATCTGGCGTCGGCCCTGGCCGCGGCGGCCCCGTGGCTGCGCGACCGCGACGTCGTCGTGGTCACCAGCAAGGTGGTGTCCAAATGCGAGGGGCGCCTGGTGCCCGCGCCGGAGGATCCCGAGGAGCGGGACGCGCTGCGGCGCAAGCTGATCGACGACGAGGCGGTACGGGTGCTGGCGCGCAAGGGCCGGACCCTGATAACCGAGAACGCGTACGGGTTGGTGCAGGCCGCCGCCGGGGTCGACGGATCCAACATCGGGTCGGCCGAATTGGCGCTGCTGCCCATCGATCCCGACGCCAGTGCCGCGAGCCTGCGCGCCGGGTTGGCGGAGCGGCTCGGCGTCGACGTGGCCGTCGTCATCACCGACACGATGGGCCGGGCGTGGCGCAACGGCCAGACCGACGTCGCGATCGGCGCCGCGGGTCTGCAAGTGCTGCACGGCTATGCGGGGTCGACCGATCCGCACGGCAACGAGCTGGTGGTGACCGAGATCGCGGTGGCCGACGAGGTGGCCGCGGCCGCCGACCTGGTGAAGGGCAAGCTGACCGGGATCCCGGTGGCGGTGGTGCGTGGCCTGGACGTCGCCGACGACGGTTCCACCGGGCGGTCGCTGGTGCGCCCGGGCGAGGAGGATCTGTTCTGGCTCGGCACCGCCGAGGCGCTCGAGCTCGGCCGCTTGGATGCCCAGCTGTTGCGGCGCTCGGTGCGCCAATTCGATTCCGCGCCGGTCGATCCGGCTTTGGTGGAGGCCGCCGTTGCCGAGGCGCTGACCGCACCCGCGCCGCACCACACCCGGCCGGTGCGGTTCGTGTGGCTGCGAGATACTTTGCGGCGCAACGGGTTACTGGGGGCGATGAAGGACCGCTGGCGGGCCGATCTGCTCGGTGACGGTCGGCCCGCGGATGCCGTGGAGCGCAGGGTGGCCCGCGGGCAGATTCTGTTCGACGCGCCGGAGGTGGTGATCCCCTTCATGGTTCCCGATGGTGCGCACACCTATCCGGACGCCGCGCGCACCGCCGCCGAGCACACCATGTTCACCGTGGCGGCCGGCGCGGCGGTGCAGGCGCTGCTGGTCGCGCTGGCCGTGCGCGGCGTGGGCAGCTGCTGGATCGGTTCGACCATCTTCGCCGCCGACCTGGTGCGCGCCCGGTTGGATCTGCCCGCGGATTGGGAACCGTTGGGCGCCATCGCGATCGGTCACCCCGAGGGTGGACCCTCGACGCCGCGCGCACCGGTCGGCACCGACGGTCTGCTGGTCGAACGGTGAGCGTCCGCGAGTCGGTGATCGCCGCCCTGAGTGACTGGGCGGCCCCCGATGATGCTCAGGATGCGTTGCGCCAGGCGGTTCTCGCGTTCGTGCTGGGTCGGCCCGATGCGTGCGAACGCGCTTGTGTCCCAGGGCATATCACGGCGTCGGTGGCGGTGTTCGACCACACCGGTGCCCGAGTGCTGCTGACGCTGCATCCGCGGCTGGGCCGCTGGGTGCAGCTGGGTGGGCACTGCGAACCGGACGATGCCGATATCCGGGCCGCCGCGTTGCGCGAGGGTGTCGAGGAGTCCGGCATCCCGGGGCTCGTCGTCGACCCTCGGCTCGTTGCGATTCATGTCCATGCGCTGACGTGCTCGCTGGGGGTGCCGACGCGGCATCTGGATCTTCAGTTCGCGGCGGTGGCGCCGGCCGGTGCGTCGATCGCCGTGAGCGACGAGTCGCTGGATCTGCGGTGGTGGCCGGTGGATGCACTGCCACCCGACACCGATCACGCGCTCGCCGCGCTGGTTTCCCGCGCCGCGCGGGCCTCGCGCACGGTCTTGTAGCAGGCGTCACTTCCGCCTGTCCGGGAGGGCATTCCCGTCTTGTCCAGCTACGCGCGACAACGCGCGACACGGTGAGACGTGTCAGAACCCGGTGCAAGTCTGTCGGCATGGCACGCAAAATGTTGCGCGGGATCGAGCTGCGGTATCTGCTCACGTTGATGCTCTCCGAAGAGGGAGCGATGACGGTTTCCGATCTGGGCTACGAAGTGGAGCGGCGTGGTTTCGACGTCCGCGGGCGACCGTCGAAGGCGATATCCGACGCGTTGCGCTGGGAGGTCAGGTTGGGTCGGGTGATCAAATTCGAGCGCGGCTGCTACGGCTACGGCGATATTCCGCGGTCCACCGAATACCGGATGCGCCAGCGGGTCGCGGACCTTCGACGACAGGCCGAGCTTCTGGCCGACGATCCCCGTAGCAGCGACGACCCCTGGGAGAACCGACTCGACCGCCTGCTGGACGGCGGTTGACGCTGTCTCACCGTGTCGCGCGTTGTCGCGCGTAGCTGGACCAACCGGAAACGTCCTCCGGAGCGGTACGGAAGTGACCGCTGTGACTCGGGCGTTCCAGCGTTCCGGGGAAGCCCGGTTTGGCACCGTGGGCAATGGGAACCGCAGGCATAGACGCCGCAGATGCAAAGGAGAACATCATGACGGTTCTGAAATGGGTGGCAGTGCTGTTGATCGCCGTGCTGGGCCCGGCCGGTGCGCCGGCGCAGGCGGCCCCTGACACCCAGGACACCACCTATCTGCAGATGCTCGACCAGAACGGGGTGTCCTACCGCGATTCCGAGACGATGATCTCGTTCGCCCACGACGTCGTGAACCAACTGAGCGCCTCCCCGCAGGACGACGCCAGTGTCGCCTCGATCGTCAACGCCGGCGAGCAGCGGGTCTCTCAGCACGACATGGGTGTGATCATCGCCGCGGCGGTGGTCGCCTACCGACTGTCCCTGATCCCGGTGGTTCGGCACTGGGCGGACAGCGCCGCCGGCTTCCCGTGTGGCTCAGCAGCTCAGCGCGTGCTGCAATGAATCACACGTCGCTGGAGTAGCGAATACCGCAGTCGGGCAACACGACTCCCGGCCACACTCGCGCCCCACGCAATAGTTCACACCGGGCACCGATGTCGGCGCCGTCACCGATCACACCGTCGCGGATCAACGCGCGCGGGCCGATCCGCGCTCCCGCGCCGATGATCGACCGTTCGATCACCGACCCGGCC
>JAXLRY010000002.1:0-8536 GCA_046330895.1 Mycobacterium sp.
GCGGTTCGGTTTGGTTGGATCAAGCAGGGGGAACGACGGTTTCAGCTCGAAGTCGTAGTCGAACTCGGCCAGTAGCATGTCGCGCGACGAGGTCACGATCGGGCATGAGGCGTAGCCGTCGTAGCGTGCGGGCAACGGCTGGCCGTTGAGCATCGCGCTCACGTTGGCGACCACTACGGGCGCCTGTTTGCGAATGGCCGCACCGGTTTTCGAGTTCGGCGTCGATCCGGCGTCGCCGAGTGCGAACACGTTGGGGTAGCGCACGTGCTGCAGGGTGTGCTTGTCGACGTCGACATACCCGTTCGCATCGCCGGTGGACAGCGGGCTGGACTTGATCCAGTCCGGGGCGGACTGCTTCGGCACCACGTGCAGCATGTCGAAGCCCAGGGTGGTGTCGGTGCCAACCTCGGCGGTCGCCGTCACGGTCGCCTTCTGGGCGGCCGCGTCGACCCCGGTGATCTCGGAGTTGGTGTGGACCTTGATGCCGTAGCCGGCGGCCACTTTGTCGAGGTTGTCGGCGATCTCGGCAATACCGAAGGTGCGTGGGGTCGGCAGCACCAGATGCACGTCGATGTTGTCGAGCACGCCTTGGCTGCGCCAGTAGTCACAGGCCAGGTAGGCGATCTTCTGTGGGGCACCGGCGCACTTGATCGGGCCGGACGGCATCATGAAAACCGCTGTGCCGCTGCGGGTGTTGCGCACCAGGTCCCAGGTCTTGGGCGCGAGGTCGTAGCGGTAGTTCGACGAGACGCCGTCGGCCTCGATCGCCTCCTCGAGGCCGTCGGTGCGGTTCCAGTCCAACTGGATGCCCGGGCACACGACAAGCGCGTCGTAGCTGAAGACCGCCCCGTCGGCGCACGTGACCTGATTGTTCTCGGGGTCGACGGAGGCCGCGGTGTTCTTGATCCAGGTGGCCTTCTTCGGCATCACCGACGCTTCGGCCCGCCGCGTTTCGTCCGTCGTGGCATGGCCGGCTCCGACCAGGGTCCAGAGCGGTTGGTAGTAATGCGATTCCGACGGTTCGATGACCGCTACATCCTTGTGGCCCCTGCGCAGCATCCGGGCGGCGACGGTGATGCCGGCGGTGCCGCCGCCGATGATCAGGATCCGGTGATGGATCGGCACTATGTGATTCCCTTCTGGCTCAGGCGTTCTGGACCGCTTCATCCCAGGCGTCGTAGCCGCCGAGGATGTCGCTGACATCGGCGAATCCGCGTTGGCGCAACAGGCTGGCCGCCACCGAGGACCGGTAGCCGCCGGCGCAGTAGACGACGGTGGGCTTGGCCGGGTCGAGGTCGGCTGCGCGGTCCGGCAGTTGACCGACCGGGATGTTGACGGCGCCGGGGATCATGCCGGCCTCGGCCTCGCCCGGGTTGCGGACGTCGACGATCTGCAGGTCGGGAACGGAGGCCAGTCGGTCGCCGAATGCCGAGGTGGTCAGCCGGGACGCGGTGCTCACGTCGTCCTGGTGGGTGAACATCACCTGCTCCGGATCGGGCAGGCAGCCGACGACGCGGTCGAAACCGATGCGCGCCAACCGGTTCTTGCCCTCGAGTTCCTGACCGGGATCGGTCAGCAGGACGATGTCGACGTCGGGTTTGACCACCGAGCCGGCGAACTCGGCGTAGCGGCCGTCCAACCCGATGTTGACCGCACCTCGTAGATGGCCGCGAGCGAATTCCTCGGGGCTGCGCCCGTCGACCAGAACCGCGCCCTGAGCGACGGCCTGCTGTGCCTCCTCGTAGCTCATGGCTTTCGGTGCCGTGTGCTCGTCGAGCAGCCCGCGCTCCTTGCGGTTGAGGATGGCATCGTAGACGAAGTAGCCGGGTGCCGGCGGCTGACCCTCGGTGACCAGGTTCATGAAGGTTTGCTTGTCGGGGGCGCGCAGCGCGTAGTTGGTGCGGTTCTGCTCGCCGATGGTCGACACCAGGTCCGTCGACAGGTTCTTGCCGCACGCCGAGCCGGCGCCGTGCGCGGGATACACCCGGGTGGCGTCGGGCAGCGTCATCAGCTTGCCGTGCAAAGAGTCGTAAAGCTTGTCGGCGAGCTCCTCGCGGGTGAACCCGATGGAGGCCAGCAGATCGGGCCGCCCGACATCGCCGATGAACAGGGTGTCGCCGGTGAACACGCAGTATGGCGTGGCGTCGCCGGGATGCTCGAAGACCACGATGCTCAGCGATTCGGGGGTGTGGCCCGGCGTGTGCCGGAACTCCAGCGTCACCTCGCCGAGCGAGTAGCGCTCGCCGTCTTCGACCGGCAGGATGTCGAACTCCGGCTGTGCGACCGAGGAGTAGACGATCTTGGCGCCGGTGGCGTCGGCGAGCTCGAGGTGCCCGGACAGGAAGTCGGCGTGGAAGTGGGTCTCGATGACCAGCTCGATGCTCATGCCGAGCGCCTTGGCGTCGGACAGGTATTCCGAGATGTCGCGCTGCGGGTCGATGACGACCGCGCGGCCGGTCGTTTCATCGCCGACCAGGTACGACGCATGCGAGAGGCAGTCCAGGTAGTACTGGATGAATTTCATTGCAATTCCCTTCGACGATAGTTCGGAACTACATACCTACGGGGGTATATCGGGCTTGCGGTCGACTATACCCCACTGGGTATATCTGGCCAAGGGGTGAAGCTTCCCGGGGAACGTGTGCTGTCTCACCGGCGGGGGGGACCTGCTGATTGGCGGTGCGCATTTGGGTCGCCGACCCGGTGCATCGCCAGATCTGTTATCGGCCGCGGTGGTTGTGCGCAGTTCCGTTTTCGTCCACAGCCGCGCGTTGACCTGGGTGTTCACCGTGACGTGTTGGCGCGTGAATTCTCTTCTGTCACAGTGGTTTCAGAACTCCGCGCAGGGCGTCGGCGGGCGGGTTTCTTGTCGGTGTTCAAGCATATGATTCACACATGGGTGGCGCTCCTAGCGTTCTAGTGGGCGCCATTGTCCCTGTTCAGGGGTGTTTTGGGTTGAGCGGCAACGGTATCGGCGACGCACCGGGCCAGGTGTAGGACGCGCACGCGGTCGGCCTCTAGGTTTCGGGGTTACCACACCAACCGCAACCCGCAAGGACGACTCACGTGCGCGTCAGTACTGCATTTAACCGTCTGCTGCAGATCCCCGGAGCCACGGTCACCGAAGTCACCATCGGACAGCGTGATGTCGAGGTCACATTGCGGCCTCGGGCGCGGCTCTTGCGCTGCCCGTGCGGCAAACGCGTGAAGGGTGTCTATGACCGACGCCGGCGGCGCTGGCGCCATCTGGATCTGGCGTGTCGGCGGCTGTGGCTGGTCTATGAGATCCGCCGCCTGGACTGCCCGGACTGCGGGGTCATCACCGAAGAACTGCCGTGGGCTCGACCCGGTGCCCGGCACACTCGTGACTTCGAAGACGTGGTGCTGTGGTTGGCTCAACGCACCGACCGGACCTCGGTATCGACGTTGATGCGCTGCGCCTGGGAAACCGTCACCGCGATCATCAACCGCGGGGTGGCCGAACTGCTCGACGCCCGCCGCCTGAACACGCTCTACCGCATCGGCGTCGATGAGATCTGTTATCGCCACCCACACCACTATCTAACGGTCATAGGTGACCACGACACCGGCAACGTGGTCGACGTATCACCGGGACGCCGTGGCCAGTCACTGGCCAATTTCGTTCATGCGCAACCGGACTCAGCGTCAACGACGATCGAGGCGGTCAGCATGGACATCAGCAGGGCCTATACCGAAGCCGCTCGAGCCAATCTGCCGCAGGCCGTCATCTGCTACGACGGATTCCACATCATGCAATGGGTGAACCGCGCCCTGGACGCGGTATACGCCGAGTCGGCCACCGGCCCGGGGCGGCCCCTAATGCATGCATCGGAATGGAGATCCGGACGCTGGGCGCTCCGTACCGGCGAGAACAAGCTCAGCGACAACCAGCGCCACCTGGTCGACAAGATCGCCCGCAGCCACCAACGTATCGGGCGCGCCTGGACGCTCAAGGAACAAATCAGAGACCTATACCGGCTCGACCACCCACCCGGCGGCGCACGCCAACACCTACAGAACTGGATAGCCGCCGCCCTGAACAGCGAGATCCCCGCTTTCATCGCTCTGGGCAAACGCCTGCAGACCTACTTCGGCGCCGTCATCGCCGCCGTCGAGCTCGGTATCTCCAACGCCCTCGTCGAAGGCATCAACGCGAAAATCCGACTCATCAACGCCCGCGGCTACGGACACCACTCCGCCCAAACCCTGACCTCAATGATCTACCTGTGCCTAGGCGGACTGCAGGTCACGCTCCCCACGAGAACCTGAGGAGCGCCACATGGGTTCGATCGAGGTGCGGGACGGGCTGGCGGGCATGGACGCCGCCGTCACCACCCTGGCCGACACCCGGCTGGACACTCTCGACACCACCGACCGGGTGTGCGCCCTGAGCGCCCTCGCGGCTCTGACCCGCCGGCTGGCCGCCGTCGAAAACGAGCTCATCGCCGGACTGCAACGCCAGGCCACCCCCGCCGAACTCGGCGGCTCGCTAACCGACACCGTGGCCCGCGCCACCCTGAGCACCACCGCAGAAGCCAAACGCCGCATCACCGACGCCGAGGACACCACCGCGCGCACCGCCCTCGACGGCCAACCCCTGCCACCCCGGCTGCCGGCCACCGCCGCCGCCCTGGCCGCCGGGCGCATCGACCGTGCGCACATCCGCGAAATCCACCGCTTCTTCGACAAGGTGCCCTCGGCGGTTCAATTCGACGAACGGGAACGGGCCGAAGCGTTTCTTGCCGAACAGGCCGCCAAGTTGCGGCCCAACGAACTGCGCGCCGCCGCCGACCACTTGCTGGTCTTCATGGGACATGAAGACCAGTACACCGAGGCCGACCGCGCGCACCGACGCGGGTTCTCCTGGAGCCACCAGGAACCCGACGGGATGAGCAAGGGAGTGCTGCGGGCCACCCCGGCGCTGCGCGCCGAACTCGACGCCGTCCTAGCGGCCTGGGCCGCGCCGGGAAAATGCAACCCCAACGATGAAACTCCCTGTGTGGACGGCGAACCCGACGCCGCCGCCGTCGACCGTGACGGCCGCAGCGCCAACCAGCGCCGGCACGACGCCTTCTCAGCGGTCGCGCGTGCCATGCTGGCGTCAGGTCAACTCGGCGTCCACAACGGGCTTCCCGCCACCATCATCGTCACCACCACCCTGCAGGAGTTGCAAGCAAGCACCGGCAAGGCCTACACCGGCGGCGGCACCGAATTACCCATGCGCGACGTCATCCGGATGGCCGCCCACGCCAATCACTATCTGGTGATCTTCGACGGCGCCACCGAACTGCCGCTGTGGCTGGGCCGCACCCGGCGCACCGCCTCCCCGGGCCAACGGATCGTGATGTACGCCCGCGATCGCGGCTGCACCTTCCCCGGCTGCACCATGCCCGGCTACCAGTGCGAGGCCCACCACGCCGAATGCGACTGGAAAGACGGCGGGCTGACCAACATAGACGACCTCGCCTTCGGCTGCTGGATCCATCACCCACTGGCCACCAACCACGGCTGGACCACGCGGAAAGACCCGTACGGGCGCTGCGAATGGCGACCGCCACCCGGAGTTCACCATCCCGCCGGCACCAACAATTACCACCACCCCGAACGATACCTCGACCCGCCCAAACGTGCCGAAACGGCACAAGACGACGAATCACCTTGAACGACAAAGGGATTGACGACGCGGACGCCACGGGGCGCGCACCGGAATATCAGGGCGGATCGTCCCAAACGATGCTGCAACCTACTGGGCATTCCCAGGTGGCCGTCTGGGGCCAGTCGTCATCGTCGTCGTCGCTGTCCCATTCGAACGTAAACCCGACCCCGGCGGGTAGTGACAGGACCGGGGGAGCAGCAAGAGCGGAGGGGGTGCCGGCGGCCGGGCCGACACCGATGGTCAAGGCCGACAGCACGGCCGGCAGGAAGGTGACAACGCGCGTGGGCATGTTCATCGTGATCTCCTCGACCACCAATGTAGCCGCGGGGCCGGTGCCTCAGGCCGCGATGCGCAAGGAGACGGCCGCTTCGTAGCGGTCCAGTATCGTGGCCGCCACCAGATTGTGCGCTCCGAGCGGTTCGGCCATCGAGATACCTTGCGCGCGAGCGAAATCCGCGACGCGATCGGTGATCCGGCCGTGCGCAAGGAACCAGGGCGCGATGACAACGCGACGGGCACCGCCGGCCCGCAGCCGCAGTGCCGCATCCATCAGCGTCGGGCGCGGTCCGGCCGCGAACGCGAGACGGGTGCCCGACCACCGGGTGCCTGACCGCAAAGCCGTTGCCACGGTGGCGGTTCGGGCGTTGGCGGCCGCGTTCGAGGATCCGACGGCGACGACCATCACCGCGACGTCGCTGTCGTCGGCGGACACCCCGGCCTCGGCCAGCCGCTGGCGCAGGGTATGCACCAGTGCGGGATCCTCGCCCAGCACGTCTGCCTGGTCGGCGCCGGCCCGCGTCGACGAGATGATTTCGGGAATGTCGGTACGGGCGTGGTAGGCGTCGGCCAACAACATCGGCGTCACGACCGGCGCCTCGACCTGCCGCAGGACGTCGGGCAGGTGCGGTGTGCTGTGTTCCAGGAACGCCGCACGGACGTCGAGTTCGGGCCGAAGTCGGCGAATCCGGCCCGCGATCGCATGCGTCACGGCCGCGGCCCGCGGGTCGGCGCTGCCGTGGGCGGTCAGCACCAGGGCCGGATGGGTGGAAACGAAACCCGTCACGACGCGTGCAGTCCGCATTCGGTCTTGGCCAGGCCCTGCCAGCGGCCGCTGCGCGGGTCGGACCCGGGGTCGGGCTTGGCGGTGCACGGCCGGCACCCGATGGACGGGTAGCCCTCGTCGACCAGCGGATTCACCAGGATGCCGTGGGTGTTGATGTAGTTTTGCATCTGCTCGTCGGTCCACGCGGCCAGCGGGTTGATCTTCACCAGTCCGAATGCCTCGTCGAACGAGATCAACGGCGCATTCGCCCGCGTCGGGGCCTCGACCCGGCGGATGCCGGTCACCCACGCCGAATAGCCGCGCAGCGCCCTGCCCAGCGGTTCGACCTTGCGCATCCGGCAGCACGCCGCCGGGTCGCGGGCGAACAGATCCTTGCCGTGCACCTCGTCCTGCTCGGCCACGCTGAGGTCCGGCGTCACGTTGACCACGCGCACGTCGTACACCGCCTCGACGGCGTCGCGGGTGCCGATCGTCTCGGCGAAGTGGTAGCCGGTGTCCAGGAAGAGCACGTCGACGCCGGGGCGAACCTTAGCGGCCATCTCGACGAGCACCGCGTCCTGCATGTTGGACGCCACTACGTAACTGCCGGGGAAGTTCGCGTCCGTCCAGCGCAGCAGTTCGTCCGCGCCGGCGTTCGCCAGTTCGGCGGCGCCGCGTTCGGCAAGCGCTCGCAGATCGGTTTCGGTCTGTGTGGTCACGGCGCTCACCTCAAGTCGGCTTCGTCGGCGCGAACGGCCCACTCGGCGAAGCGTTCGCCGTCCTCGCGTTGTTTCACGAAGTTGCGCACGACCCGTTCGATGTAGTCACCGAGTTCGCTGGAGAGCACCTTGTGCTGGCGCAGTTTGCGGCCGAAGCCGCTGTCCAGGCCCAGGCTTCCGCCCAGATGAACCTGGAAGCCCTCCTCGGGTCCGTCCCCGTCGTCCACCATCTGACCCTTGAAGCCGATGTCGGCGACCTGGATGCGTGCGCATGAATTGGGGCAGCCGTTGATGTTGACGGTCACGGGCACGTCGAGTTGGGCGTTGATGTCCTCGAGTCGCTTCTCCAGGTCCGGCACCAGCACCTGGGCCCGCTTGCGGGTCTCGGCGAAGCTCAGCTTGCAGAACTCGATTCCCGTGCAGGCCATCAGGTTTCGCCGCCAGTTGGACGGCGTCGACTGCAGGCCGATGGCGTCGAGTCCGGCGGTCAGCGTGGCGACCTGATCGTCGGGCACGTCGAGGACGATCAGCTTCTGGTACGGCGTGAAGCGGACCCGGTTCGAGCCGGCCGCCTCGGCCAGGTCGGCGACCTTGGTCAGGATGGTGCCCGACACCCGGCCGGCGATCGGGGACACCCCGACGGCGTTGAGACCGTTCGTCAGCTTCTGCACGCCGACATGGTCGATGGGACGCGGGACCGGCGTCGGCGCGGGACCGTCGAGCAGCGGGCGCTTGAGGTACTCGGTTTCGAGAACCTCGCGGAACTTCTCCACGCCCCAGTCCTTGACCAGATACTTCAGCCGCGCCTTGGACCGCAGCCGGCGGTAGCCGTAATCCCGGAAGACGCTGACCACGCCCTCCCAGACATCGGGCACCTCGTCGATCGGCACCCAGGCGCCGAGCCGCTGGCCCAGCATCGGGTTGGTGGACAGCCCGCCGCCCACCCACACGTCGAAACCGGGTCCGTGCTCGGGATGTTCGACACCGATGAACGCGACGTCGTTGATCTCGTGCACGACGTCCTGCAGACCGGAGATCGCGGTCTTGAACTTGCGGGGCAGGTTGGAATATTCGGGCTTACCGATGTAGCGCCGGACG
>JAXLRY010000003.1:0-1918 GCA_046330895.1 Mycobacterium sp.
GCCCCGTCCGGCACCGCCGCCCGTACCGCCAAACTGGTCGCCGAGGCGCGAAAAGACATGCCGCCCAACCCCGATGCCACCAGCACCGGCTTGGACGGGGCGCGCGGCGCCGACGTCGACGGCATCCCCGTGCATTCGGTGCGACTGACCGGCCTGGTGGCCCATCAGGAGGTGCTTTTCGGCACCATGGGCGAAACGCTGACCATCCGCCACGACAGCCTGGACCGCACGTCCTTCGTACCCGGGGTGCTGCTCGCGGTCCGCAAGATCAACGAACATCCCGGTCTGACGGTGGGCATCGAACCGCTGCTGAACCTGCGATGAAGACCAAGGCGCTGATCGGCTTCCTGTGCGGCGCACTCGTCGTCTACTTCGTGCTGCTGGGCCGCACGGCCGTCGCGATGATCACCGACGCACGCCCGGCTGCGGTCGGACTCGGCATCGCGCTGTTGGCCTTCCCGGTCATCGGCTGCTGGGCGATGTTCGCCACTTTGCGCGCCGGTTTCGCACATCAGAAGCTGGCGAGGCTGGCGGCCGAGCGGGGGATGGAGCTCGATGTCGGCGAACTGCCGCGACGCGCGTCGGGCCGCATCGAGCGCCAAGCCGCCGACCGGCTGTTCGACACCGTACGGGCCGAACTCGACGACGACCCGGACAACTGGGTCCGCTGGTACCGGGTGGCCCGCGCCTACGACTACGCCGGTGACCGCAGCCGCGCTCGCGAGGCGATGAAGAAAGCGGTCGAACTGCAGGAGCAACGATGAGCACGCTCCTGATCGTCCACCACACGCCGTCGCCGCATTGCCAGGAGATGTTCGAGGCGGTGGTGGCCGGGGCCACCGATCCGGAGATCGAAGGGGTCGAGGTCGTACGACGTCCGGCGCTCACCGTGTCGCCGGTGGAGATGCTGGAAGCCGACGGCTACTTGCTCGGCACCCCCGCAAATCTCGGGTATCTCAGCGGGGCCCTCAAGCACGCCTTCGACCAGTCGTACTACCAACTGCTCGACTCGACGCGGGGACGACCGTTCGGCGTCTATCTCCACGGAAACGAGGGCACCGAGGGCGCGGTGCGCGCACTCGACGGCATCACGGGCGGGCTGGGCTGGACGAAGGTGGCGGAGAGCGTCGTGGTGATGGGCAAGCCGACCAAGACCGATCTCGAGGCGTGCTGGAACCTCGGTGCGACGGTGGCGGCGCGGCTGATGGGCTAGGGGGCGCGATGCAAGGGCCGAACTTCGTACTGCTGCACGGTGGCGGGCAGGGCAGTTGGGTGTGGCGCGAGCTGATCGACGCGCTCACCGCCCGGTCCGCCGAGTGCCTGGCCCTCGACGTGCCCGGTTGTGGCACTAAACGCGATCGCGACACCACGGCGGTCGAATTCGACGACATCGCAACGGAACTCATCGCCGATATCGAAGCGGCCGGGGCACGTGACGTGATCCTGGTCGGGCATTCGCAAGCCGGCCAGCTGATCCCGCGGATGGCCGAACTCGCGCCGGGTCTGTTCAACCGGCTGGTGTATGTCACGTGCTCGGCGGCGCCGCCCGGGCGATCGATTCTGCAGCTCATCGGCAACTGCCGCCGCGGAGACAGAGAGGACAAGGTCGGCTTCCCGCTCGATCCGGCGACGACGCCGCTCGCCGATCAGTTCAGGGCCATGTTCTGCAACGACATGTCGCCGGCGCACCAAGAAGCGTTTCTGGCCCGATTGGGACAGGACAATTGGCCGCTGAGTTCTTACACCCACCGGGACTGGCGCTACGACCACCTTGGCTCGGCATCCTCGACCTACGTGATATGCGAACTGGACCAGAGCCTGCCGCCGTCCTGGCAGGAGCGCTTCGCGGCGACCCTCCAAGCGACGGATACCGTGCGCATCGCGGCCGGCCACCAGGCCATGAACACCCAACCAGACA
>JAXLRY010000004.1:0-527400 GCA_046330895.1 Mycobacterium sp.
CGGCGATCCCACCCGGGATCGCCTCACCGTCATGGTCCATTCGCAGTTCGTCCGCCGCGACCAGCTGGAGCGCTACGTTCGCTACAACATCATTCCGTCGTTCTTCACCGAGCATTCGTTCTATTTCGGGGACGCTCATGTGGCGCTGCGCGGAAAGGCCCAGGCCGACTTCCTATCCCCGATGCGGGCCGCGATCGACCTCGGCCTGCGACCGACGAATCACACCGATTTCGTCGTCACCCCCCTCGATCAACTGTTCCTGATGTGGACCGCCGTCAACCGGATCTCCCGAAGCGGCGCGACCATCGGCGCAGACCAGCGAATCACCCCCCTCGAAGCTCTGGAAGCAATCACCATCAACGCGGCGCGGCAATACCGGGAGGCCGACGCCAAGGGCTCACTGGAAGTCGGAAAACTGGCGGATCTCGTTCTGCTGGATGGCAATCCGCTGACGGTAGATCCGATGGGAATCAAAGACATCGGGGTGGTCGAAACCATCAAAGAAGGTCGCACCGTCTACCGCGCGTGATGCGGTTAGTCTGGGCCGCGTGGCCACGATAACTCTGTGCATGATCGTCAAGAACGAGACAAAGACCATCGCGCGATGCCTTCAGTCCGTCGCCGGAATACCCGACGAGATCGTGATCGTCGACACCGGATCAGACGACGACACCAAGAAGATCGCGGCTGATTTCACTTCACGGGTACTCGACTTCGACTGGATCGACGATTTCGCGGCGGCACGCAACTTCTCGTTCGAGCAGGCCACAATGGATTACATCCTGTGGCTCGACTCCGACGACATCCTGCTGCCGGCCGACCGCGCAAAGCTCATGGAATTGAAGAATGCGCTGTCTCCCGATATCGACGCGGTGTCCATGGCCTATAACGTGAGCTTCGACGCCAACAACAACCTCACCTCCAGCTCACGCAGGCTTCGATTGGTCAGGCGGACAGCCCGTTTCAGCTGGATTGGTGTCGTTCACGAGGATCTGGAGTCGACCGAGCCGTACAAGTTGTTGAACAGCGACATCGTCGTCACCCACCGGAAGGAGATACCGGCCGAGGGGCCGTCCAGGCGAAATCTCGAAATCTTCGAGCGGCACATCGCACGCGGCGCCCCGCTGCGCCCGGCCGACATCTTCAACTACGGGCGAGAGTTGCAGATGCACAAGGACTTCGAGAAGGCGATCGGCAATTACCTCCAGTTCCTCGCCACCGACGACGTCAAACCGGAATTGGCCCTCATCACCCTCAACAACCTGGCGACGTGCTACTACATGGTCGGCAGGCCCGACAAAGAGTGGGAATGCACGCTGAAGTCACTCGAATTCGATGTTCCCCGACCAGAATTCAGTTGCCGCTTCGGTGAAAGGTTCATCGCCCAGGAGAAATTCCCCCAGGCCATCTTCTGGTACGAACTCGCATTGAAAAACCCGGCGGCCGACCCGAACTCGTGGTCGGTGGACAACCACCCCTTCAGCACCTGGCTTCCGCATAAGCAACTCGGACTGTGCTACTACCGGACCGGGGATTACGCACGCTCGCTGGAACACAACAAGGCGGCCCGCGAATTCCGACCCGACGACCCGGAGATCGCCACCAACGTCAAATTCCTGGAAAGTCTGTTGAGCCGGCCCGCCCAGCCACACACCGGATAACGTCCCGCGTCATCAGAAGTGCAGCGCCCGGAACCGCCAGTCCAAGACTTCACGGTCGTCTCCGTCATCGCGGACTGCGCGGACGACCGATCTCAGCGTAAGGATTCCGCCACGGTCACCGGGAAGCGCTTCGGCAGCTTCGACGTGAATTTCGCTGTACACGGTGTCGCCTTCCCCCACCGGCCCGGTGTGATCACACGAATGCCAGCCGAGCACGGCGACCACATTCGGCAGGACTCGACTGGCCTGACCCAGCGCCAGGCCGATCGTATGACCTCCATAGACGAGGCGGCGCCCACCGACTCGTGAATCATGGTGCGTGGCAGCGATATTCAACGTCAATCGAGCGAGCTCAGGTGCCGAGCTGACGACGTCGCCCGTGCTGTGCAACACCTGGCCGGCCATCCCCGGATGGAAGTACGGACCCGGCACCCGTTGCCGGAAAACATCGGCCCGCCAATCGGCGGCCGGGTCCGGCGCAAAAGATTCAGACCCGGGGGGTTCAGTCGCACCGCCCATCCCGATCGCCGACAGATCGTTGGCGTGGCCGGTCTCGGTATCCGCCCCACAGCCGGGGCTCAGTGGGAGCATCGCACATCGGAAGAAGTCCAGAACCTGGCGACCGCACTGGTCGACGGTCGTCATCCGCAACGCCGCCATTCCGGTGGGCCGACGCCCTTCCCGCGGCTGGTTCTGCCGCAATCCCACCACTTCGGTTCGGGTGGACAGCGTGTCACCGATCACCGGGAATCTGTGAAAGCTCAGACCGCGGTAGAACAGATTGGCCTTCACGCGGCCCGTGACCAGCGTCGACTGTCCGATTGCCACATCGCATACCAGTGCGGGGTGGGCGATCGGTGCGTCGACACCCGCCACCGCCCGCGCCAACTCGGCGTCCAGAGCAAGCCTCATCCGATCGCCCACAATCGACTGATGCACGGCCGCCGCACCGGACGTCAACGTCATCGACGGCGCCCAGTCGAACACGTCCCCCACCCTCAGATCATCGAAGTAGGGGCCGCCAGCCTGTTGAATGCCGCCAGACACAGTCACGGCTGCCATGCTGACACGGGTGAGCACGAACCTCAACGCCGAAGAGACCATGCTGGTGCGGACGGTGCGCGCGTTCATCGACCGCGACGTGAAGCCGACGGTCCGCGTGGTCGAGCACGCGAACAGCTACCCCGAAGCATGGATCGACCAGATGAAGCGAATCGGGATCTACGGACTCGCGATCGGGGAAGCATACGGCGGATCGCCCGTGTCGATGCCCTGCTACGTCCAGGTCACCCAGGAACTCGCTCGCGGTTGGATGAGCCTGGCCGGGGCGATGGGTGGCCACACCGTGGTCGCGAAGTTGGTGGAAACCTTTGGCACAGAAGATCAGAAGCGCACCTACCTGCCGGCGATGGCCACCGGTGCGCTGCGCGCCACAATGGCTCTCACTGAGCCGGAGGGCGGCTCCGATCTGCAGAACATCGCAACGGTGGCTCGCCGAACCGACCGTGACGAACTCGTCATCAACGGGAGCAAGACCTGGATCAGCAACGCCCGTCGTTCCGGCCTGATCGCACTGCTCTGCAAGACCGATCCGGACGTGACGCCCCGCCACCTCGGCATCTCGGTGGTGCTTGTCGACTCCGGGGCCGACGCCGCGGCGCACGGTCTGCGCATCTCCCGCGATCTACCCAAGCTGGGTTACAAGGGGGTCGAGTCATGCGAACTGGTCTTCGAGAATTTCCGAGTCCCGGCCGCATCCATTCTCGGCGGCGAAGCGGGCAAGGGCTTCGCGCAAATGATGAAAGGCCTTGAAACGGGCCGCATTCAGGTTGCGGCGCGGGCACTCGGAGTGGCCACGGCGGCACTGGAGGACGCGCTGGCCTACGCACAGAGTCGGGAGAGCTTCGGGCAGCCGATCTGGAAGCACCAATCCATCGGCAACTACCTCGCCGAGATGGCGACGAAACTCACTGCGGCACGACAACTCACGCGATACGCGGCCGAACGCTACGACAGCGGCGAGCGTTGCGACATGGAAGCAGGGATGGCGAAGCTGTTCTCGTCGGAAGTCGCCATGGAGATCGCGCTCAACGCCGTCCGCATTCACGGCGGGTACGGGTACTCGACAGAATTCGACGTCGAACGCTACTTCCGGGACGCACCGCTGATGATCGTCGGCGAAGGCACCAACGAGATTCAGCGCAACGTCATTGCCGCGCAATTGGTTGCGCGGGGCGGCATTTGAACAATCGCGTCAGTCGGAACGCCTGAACCACGCGAGGATGTACGTCACCATCGCGGCAGCGAGCGCGATGAGCACCCACAGCACGATCGCCTCATCGATCCACGACCCCGGCGGGGGGTCGCCCGGAAGCACAGAGCGAATGGGGACCACCGAAAACAGCATCGCCGCAAACCACGTACCGAACGGCGGCTGGAACTTCTTCCTACCGATCAGCATTTCAATCGCAACGAACAACGCCAGTGCCGGCAGGCTGACCAGGACGATGCATATCCCGGCAATCAGAGCCAGCGGACCACGCGAGCGCCTGAACAGGATCGTCGCGTCGTCGTTGGTCGTGGCGGAGGCATTCTGGGAATTCGACCGATCGGCGCGGATGTCCCACCCGTACAGGGAGCCGTAGATCTCGACCCGGGCCGGCACATAGCGGCGGGCCGGCCCGGTACCGACGAACACCTCGGCGCTGATGGTCTCGGTGGTGTAAGTGTCGAACGGCCATTTGTTCGCATCACCCGTTGCCAGGATCCCCGTCGTCGCACGTGCCGGGGTTTGCCCGACCGGATAGTGCAACTCACCGAAATCCGCGGACGGATGAAGACGAACATGAATGTCCGTGTTGAGGACGCCGAATTCGGGGTCTAGAAACTTCTCGTCCGGAATCACCAAGACGTTGGCTTCAACCCTGTTGTTCATGGGCTGTATCGATGCCAGTTCCAAAAGGACAACCGTCTCGTCGGAGGCCTGGTAGTCCCCCGGCATCACCTCATGCGCGTTGCGGTCCAATATGAAATAGCCGACCAGGGAGCCGACATAGATCGCCAGGATCGCGAGAACGGTGCCGACCGGCCGGATCTTTCCGGACTTCTTCCGAGCCGCGGGCTCGGACGGTCCGGCCTCAGTCGTTGTCACCGGTTCTGCGCCGCTAGCCCAGTCGCTGCTTGAGCGCTTCGAACTCGTCCTTGACGCTGGTGGGCAGCTTCTCTCCGACGAACTCGAACCATTCCTCGATCAGCGGCAGTTCGTCGCGCCATTCCTCGGCGTCGACCCTGAGTGCCTCGGCGACGTCGGCGGCGTCCACGTCCAGACCGTCGAGATCGATGTCGCCGGCGCCGGGGACGATCCCGATCGCGGTCGACTCCCCGCTGGCCGAGCCCTCGACGCGCTCGACGATCCACTTCAGCACCCGGCTGTTCTCACCGAACCCCGGCCACAGGAACCGGCCGTCGCCGCCGCGACGGAACCAGTTGACGAAGAAGATCTTCGGCAGCCGCGACTCGTCCGAGTTCTTGCCCAGATCGATCCAATGCTGGAAGTAATCACCGGCGTTGTAGCCGATGAACGGCAGCATCGCCATCGGGTCACGGCGAACCGTGCCGACGGCACCCTCGGCGGCGGCGGTCTGCTCGCTGCCCAGAGTCGCGCCGATGAACACGCCATGCTGCCAGTCACGCGCCTGGGTCACCAACGGAACAGTGGTCTTGCGGCGCCCACCGAACAGGATCGCCGAGATCGGGACACCCTGCGGGTCGTCCCATTCCGGCGCCAGCGTGGGACATTGCGACATCGGGGTGCAGTAACGCGAATTCGGGTGCGCCGCTGTGGAATTCGAGGCAGGAGTCCACTCCTCGCCGGTCCAGTCGATGAGGTGCTCGGGCTCGCCCTCCAGGCCTTCCCACCAGACGCCGCCGTCGTCGGTCAGGGCGACGTTCGTGAACACGGTGTTGCCGGCCTCGATGGTCTTCATCGCGTTGGGGTTGGACGACCAGTTGGTGCCGGGAGCGACGCCGAAGAACCCGAACTCCGGATTCACCGCGTACAGACGTCCGTCCTTTCCGAACCGCATCCAGGCGATGTCGTCACCGAGTGTCTCCGCGCGCCAGCCCGGGATGGTGGGCTGCAGCATTGCGAGGTTCGTCTTACCGCACGCCGACGGGAAGGCCGCGACAATGTAGTAGGCCTTGTTCTCCGGCGAGATCAGCTTGAGGATCAGCATGTGCTCGGCCAGCCAACCCTCGTCGTGCGCCATCGCCGAGGCGATACGCAGCGAATAGCATTTCTTGCCGAGCAGAGCGTTGCCCCCATATCCGGAACCAAAGCTCCAGATCTCGCGGGTCTCAGGGAAATGAGTGATGTATTTGGTGTCGTTGCACGGCCAGGCAACGTCCGCCTGGCCTTCCTCCAGAGGAGCTCCGAGCGAATGCAGCGCCTTGACGAAGAAGCCGTCGGTACCGATCTTGTCCAGCGCGGCCCGGCCCATCCTGGTCATCGTGCGCATCGAAACGACGACATATTCGGAATCGGTGATCTCGACACCGAGCTTCGGATCCTCGGCGCCGAGCGGGCCCATGCAGAACGGCACCACGTACATCGTCCGGCCACGCATGCAACCGCGGTACAGGCCGGTCATGATCGACCGCATTTCGGCCGGATCCATCCAGTTGTTGGTGGGCCCGGCGTCGATCTCCCGCTCGGAGCAGATGTAGGTCCGCGATTCGACCCGGGCGACATCGGACGGCGCCGAACGGGCCAGGTACGACGTCGGATGAGTGGATTCGTTCAGCTTGGTGAAGGTCCCCGCCTCCACCAGCAGGTCGCTGAGCCGAAGGAATTCCTCGTCGGAGCCGTCGGCGAAAACCACGCGATCCGGTTGGGTCAGCTCGGCGACTTCGGCAACCCAGGCGAGCAAGCCCTCGTGCTCGGTGGGCGCGGTGTCCAAACCCGGAATGATCGCTGACGTCATCAATAGCTCCTGCTTCGGTTTCCTGCCAGGACGCAGGACTGGCTCCGCTATTCGCGGACGGTGCTCCCTTATGAGAATTCAAGGTTAACGCGGCCGTTGACACCGTTGTTAATCGGGATTATTTCCGACCAATCACGGTGCGGATCGAGAAACCGGCGACGATCGCCGCAAATCGGCCAGCTCTGTCCGGACCGCCACCAGAGACCGCCGTATCGCGGGAATCCCCGGTTGGCCGCGAATGGCTCGGTCGAGCGCCGCCAACCGCCGGGAGAATCGGAGCGCCTCCCGGGCGTCCCGTTCAGCTGCCTCGGCACTCCACTTCGCATCGGCCTCCAGCATCCGCCTGCCGACCCAGCCCTCCAGGCTCGCCCGCGCGCGGTCGGTCAGTTCGCCGACCCACCGATCCACGACCGCGCGCTCGATGACCGACTGCCTGGCGTGAACCGTCCATATGGCCAGCGTCAATCCCATCGCGGTGCAGGCAAACCCGCATTCCGTCGACCAGCCGGGGGCCAGACCCACCAGCACTCGCCAGACGGTGAGGGCCAACCCGACGCCGAAGCCCCCACCCAAGAGGACGGCCAACACCACCTCCTGACGTGGCGGGCGCGGCGGTGGCGGTCCGGCGTCGACCGGCGGCACGCCCACCGACGACCGCGTGCGGGTGTTCGGCGTTCCCGCATCGGCAACACCCAGTCCAGTCGCACCCGGTCCAGTCGCACCCAGATGCCGATCGGCCTCGCACACCACCTCGTCGCCCAGATCCGCCAGTGTGGCGACAGCCCATCGGGTGAACGCCACCAGGTCGCGTCGCCGCGTCGTCGCGAGCGCGCTCCGCAACGTCGCACGGACCGACCCGCAGCGTTCGCGTGCAAAGTCCAGCAGCTGAAGGCGTCTTCGATTCACCTCGGTTCGCACCACGATGGACTGCTCAGCCCGCGCGAGCCGGCGTGCACGCAACGCCGTATCCCGTTCACTCAAGAGGGCCGTCAAGGCAATCTGACGCTCACTTTCCAGCCGTATCAACCAGGATTCCGCGGCGCGCAACTCGTTTCGGCGCGCCAGCCCGCCATCGGCCAGCCCTGCCCGAACCATCTCCGTCAACGCCTCCACGTCCGGGGCGCCGATATCCGGTGCTGCCGAAGCACCGACCCAACGCAGTCTCTCGCGGCATCCGAGATACGGGACGAGACTGTCGCGGTTCGTTTCGAGGACGTCACGCCAACGTCGATGCACATCGATCTTCGACACCACCCCGATCACCAGGTCGGTGGAGGCGGCGACGGAGTCGAGGAGGTGGCAGTCCGACTCCACCAGCGGCCCGGTTGCCGACACGACGAACACCACCGCAGTCGGACACTCCCCTGGTGGCAACTCCTCGACGAATCGCCGCCCTGGAAGTCGGCTCCGCAGAAGGTCGGCGACGCTCGTCGTTCCACTCAGGGCCGGGCCGATCACAAGAACCGAATCCCGTCGCACGAGCAACGGCATCGATGCGAGCGGCAGGCTCACGACGGCGGCCTGCCGCCGGACCACAGGCGTAAAGCTCCCCGGGAGACATCGGCGGCGCAGGCCCGATGCAGTTCCAAGACCGGTCCCAGAGAATAGGTCCGCCAGAAGATCGCCTCCCGGAGATGTGCGTCCTGCGACTGCAGCTCCCCGAGTCCGGCGGCCTGCATCCCGGCAGACAACAGCACATCCAGCGCGGCGTCCCGCTTGGCGAGCACAACCTCGTCGGCGGCGAGCAATTCCGCGACATGCACGCCGGCCGAACCCGCCGCCGCCTCGGCCAACCGTGGAATCGCGGCCTGGATGCGCCGATATCGCGCGCCCGCGCTTTCCCGCTCCAACGCAGCAAGCAAGGCACTCATGCCGCTGTTCCGGCCGAGGAGCCGCCGTACCCCGCCCGCATCCGCTCCCCCGCGGACCGCAGAGGTCGCCAGCGCGATGCCGAACAGATCCAACTGCCGGGCCAGCCTCTCCCGGATCTGCATCGCAAGCCGATGCGGCCGGTCGCACAACGCGTCGACGGAGCCGAGATCCGCGGGGCTGACCGCCAGAACGCGAAGGGCATCGATCGTCGCCGCATCGACAACCCGCTCGTCCCGGGCGGCGACAGCCAGCAGACCGGCCACCCAACAGGTGGGGATCCCTGTCTGTCGTTCGATGTCCCGGGACCGGGAGGCCGCGATGGACAGCGGACCCTCGCCGCCGAACCCACTGAGGTCCGCCTTGTTGAGCACGGCCACACACCCCGGGCGCGACTCCGCCAGGAAGGAGCGGTCCTCCGGTTTCACCGTCTCGGCGATCACGTACACGCACAGGTCCGCCGTTCCGGAATCACTACCCACGCCGACCTGCCAGGCCGAATCCGACGGATTCGCGGCCCGCAGCGCGCGGGCAATCGTGCGGCAGCCCACGCCCGGGCGGCCGAACACACCGACCGACAACGGTGCCCGCAACCTGCCGACGAGCTCTGTCAACCGACGGTCACCAGTCGACACGGCGATGCGGGCGAGCTCCTCGGTGAACGCTCGATACCCCCGCACCGCGCGATGGTGGCACCGCGGTCAGGAGTTCGCCAGTCAGTACCAGGAGAAGGCAACTGTTGGGTATCAATATCGTCCGCGATGCGGGGACACCGATGTTCGTGGTCCACCATTGACGGATGCATGCGCAGCGGGATGCCGATTCGGTGAGCTCCGAATCGGTCGATACCCCCGTTGTTCAGCAGTTTTATCCTCGCGTGACGAGCTTCCGGTCACGCCGGTCCAGTCTCAACGACAGTCAGCAAGAGGTCTGGGAACGCCTCTGGCCCCGCCTGGGCACCCAGGCGCGGCCACGCTCCGGCGAGGGTGAGGGCGAGGGCGAGGGCGATCAGGCTCAACTCCTGGACACCCGGGCATGGTTCGGCCGGGACGCGCCGATCATCCTCGAAATCGGCGGCGGCACCGGCACCTCGACGCTGGCGATGGCGCAGTCCGAGCCGCACGTCGATGTGGTCGCAGTGGAGGTCTACCGGCGCGGACTGGCTCAGCTCCTCAGCGCCATCGACCGCGAAGGCGTGGGCAACATCAGAATGGTCCGCGGCGACGGCGTGGACGTACTCGAGCGCATGTTCCCCACGGCGAGCCTGACCGGCGTCCGGGTGTTCTTCCCAGATCCCTGGCCGAAGGCACGGCATCACAAACGCCGGCTACTTCAGCAGCACACGGTCGCGCTCATCGCCGACCGCCTGCAACCCGGCGGTGTCTTCCACGCGGCCACCGATCACAGCGGATACGCCGAACAGATCGCCGCAACAGGTGACGCGGAACCGCGGCTGCGGCGGGCCGAGACCGGCGAGGCGCTGCCGATATCGGTGCAACGGCCGATCACCAAATATGAAACGAAAGCCCATGACGTGGGCAGTGCCGTGACGGAACTCGTGTGGGTGAGGCGACCATGAGCGTGATACCCGACCAGGCAATCGACAAGGCCGCCGAGATTCCGGCCGTGGACGAAGGCGACGACACGATGCTGATCCGTCCGACCAAACGGGTTCTGCTGGTGTGGGACGCACCGAACCTCGACATGGGGTTGGGGTCGATCCTGGGCGGCCGGCCGACGGCGGCACACCGCCCGCGTTTCGACGCCCTCGGGCGCTGGCTCCTGTCCCGCACCGCCGAGATGTCGGCCGGTCAACCCGCGATCAGCCTCGAGCCCGAAGCCACGGTGTTCACCAACATCGCTCCCGGTAGTGCCGACGTCGTCCGCCCGTGGGTAGAGGCGCTGCGCAACGTCGGATTCGCGGTCTTCGCGAAACCCAAGATCGATGAAGACAGCGACGTCGACGCCGACATGCTCGCCCATATCGCCCAGCGCCGCGCCGAAGGCCTCGTCGGTGTGCTTGTCGCTTCTGCCGACGGACAAGCATTCCGCGTCCCGCTCGAGGACATCGCGGCCGACGGCACCGCGGTATCGGTACTCGGATTTCGCGAACATGCCAGCTGGGCGTTAGCGTCGGATAGCTTGGAATTCATCGACCTGGAGGACATCCCGGGTGTATTCCGTGAGCCGTTGCCGCGAATCGGTCTAGATTCGCTGCCAGAGCAAGGCGCATGGCTGCAGCCCTTCCGGCCGTTGTCTTCGCTGTTGACATCGCGCAATTGACGCAGAAATAAAGGCGCGGGAGTACAGGCGCAGTTAGGAGCTTACGTGTTCGCCTGGTGGGGTCGAACTGTGTACCGATACAGGTACATCGTGATCGGTGTCATGGTCGCGCTGTGCGTGGGCGGCGGCATTTTCGGCATGGATCTGGGCAAACACGTCACCCAGAGCGGTTTCTACGACGACGGCAGCCAATCGGTGAAGGCTTCACTGATCGCCGACGCCGCATACGGTCGCGACACTTCCGGCCACATCATCGCCATCTATACCGCACCGGACGGCAAGACCGTCGACGATCCGGAGTTCAGCAAGAAGATCCTGGACAACCTCAACAAGGTGCAGGAAGACCACCCCGACCAGATCTTGCGCTCGATCGGCTACTTCAAGAACCCCGAACTTCTGCACAACATGGCCGACGCGGACAAGAAGCACGCCTTCATGTCGATCCAGCTGAAGGGCAATGACGACGACACGATCCTGAACAACTTCAAAGAGGTCAAAGACGATTTCTCCATCTCCGGTGTCGACGTCAAGCTCGCGGGCCTGCAACCGTTGGCGAACGAGCTCACGGGCACCATCGGTGAGGATCAGCAACGAGCCGAAGTCGCCGCCATCCCACTGGTGGCCGTGCTGCTCTTCTTCGTGTTCGGCGGTGTGATCGCAGCCAGCCTCCCGGCAATCATCGGTGGTCTGTCGATCATGGGCGCACTGGGCATCATGCGACTCGTCTCCGATTTCGCGCCCGTGCATTTCTTCGCCCAGCCCGTGGTGACACTGATCGGCCTGGGCATCGCCATCGACTACGGCTTGTTCATAGTCAGCCGTTTCCGAGAAGAGATAGCCGAGGGCTACGACACCGAGACCGCCGTGCGCCGCACGGTCATGACAGCCGGGCGCACCATCGTGTTCTCCGCGGTGATCATCGTCGCCTCGTCGCTTCCCCTATTGCTGTTCCCACAGGGCTTCCTGAAGTCCATCACCTACGCCCTCATCGCATCGGTGATGCTGTCTGCGATCCTCTCGGTCTCCGTGCTCGCCGCGATACTGGGAATCCTCGGACCGAACGTCGACGCACTCGGGGTCAGCACCCTGCTTCGGGTGCCGTTCCTGCGGAACTGGTCAGTGTCGCGTGCCATCATCACCTGGCTTGCCGCGAAGACTCAGAAGACCAAGACTCGCGAGGACGTCGAGAACGGCTTCTGGGGCAAGCTCGTCAACCGCGTGATGAAGCGGCCGATCCTGTTCGCCGCCCCCATCGTCATCATCATGATCTTGATGATCATTCCGCTCGGAAAACTCTCTCTCGGCGGCATCAGTGAGAAGTACCTTCCGCCGGACAACTCGGTGCGCCAGGCCCAGCAGGAGTTCGACAAGATCTTCCCCGGCTTCCGCACCGAGCCCATCACGATCGTCATGAAGAGCACTAACGACCAGCCGGTCACCGATGCCCAGGTCGCGGACATCCGCAGCAAGGCGATGGCGATCAACGGGTTCACCGATCCGGACAACAACCCGGATGCGATGTGGAAGGAACGTCCCTATCTGGATGGGGCGTCCAAGGATCCGTCGGTACGGGTCATCCAGAACGGCCTGGTGGTCCGCAATGACGCCGCCAAACGCATCGCCGACCTGAGGTCGATCACTCCGCCGCGTGGCGTCAATGTCTACGTGGGTGGCACACCGGCTCTGGAGCAGGACTCCATCCACAGTCTGTTCGCCAAATTGCCACTGATGGTCGTGCTGCTGATTGCCGCGACGACGATTCTGATGTTCCTGGCGTTCGGTTCACTGGTTCTGCCGATCAAGGCGGCACTGATGAGTGCGCTCACCCTCGGATCCACCATGGGTGTGCTGACCTGGATGTTCGTCGACGGCCACGGATCCGGACTGATGAACTACACCCCGCAGCCACTGATGGCGCCGATGATCGGGCTGATCATCGCCGTGATCTACGGCCTGTCCACCGACTACGAGGTCTTCCTGGTGTCGCGCATGGTCGAGGCCCGCGAACGCGGAATGTCGACGACCGAGGCGATCCGCATCGGCACCGCGACCACCGGACGGTTGATCACCGCGGCCGCGCTGGTACTGGCCGTGGTGGCCGGCGCGTTCGTATTCTCCGACCTGGTGATGATGAAGTACCTCGCGTTCGGACTTCTGATCGCGCTGCTGCTGGACGCGACCATCGTCCGGATGTTCCTGGTGCCGGCCATCATGAAACTCCTGGGCGACGACTGTTGGTGGGCACCGCGGTGGATGAAACGCTGGCAGAACAAGCTCGGTCTGGGTGAAATCCACCTGCCAGACGAACGCAAGCGCCCCGGGGTGGGTGATGCCCAGCCTGTCGGTGTCGGCGTCGCATCCGGTCATCAACCGAGCCATCCGGCAGATCCCGGCCGGGCCCTGCCCCGCGCCGTCGGCCCCGGCGACCGCCAACCACCTCCGGCGCCCCAGCCGCCGCCGTCGTCAGCCGGCACGGCCCGGATGTCCGAGCCGGGAGCGCACGTTCCCGGAGGCCAAGGTCCCGGAGCAGATGCGCCGACCACACGGTTCGCTGCGGCCAAGAACGCGGTAAAGAATGCCGTCGGCCAAGCGGCGGCCGCGACGCAACGCTTGGGCCGGTCCGAATCGGAGCCGCCCGCGCCTGAACGCGAAATCGAGTCGTGGCTCGGTGAACTCCGGGGTGAAGGCGCGCTCGACGGCCCCCGCATCCCGTCGGGCCCCGTCCCGTCGGGTTCGGTCCCGTCGGGTTCGGGCGACAGCGCCGAGACCACCGCGATCCCCGCGCAGCACGACGTGGATCCCGCGCTCTCCGCTGAAGAAACCCGTGCGATTCCGGTGAGCCGACCCGCCAAGGGCGATTCGGACGTCGCGACGGAGAAACTCAATGCTCGCGGCAAGAAGGAAGACGCCGAGAGCACAGGCACCGGGGACCAGGACACCGGTAGTCAGGGCACCGGTAGTCAGGGCACCGGTAGTCAGGACACCGAAGACAAGCCCGTCAGCGCACAGGATCTGCTGCGCCGCGAGGGGCGCCTGTAGTTGTACGCGCCGCAGGGACGGACACAAGGAATTGCCCGCCTCTGCGCGACAAGCCGGCTGGCATGAAGAGCAGGGCCTTCGTACCCGACCGACGCGGCACCGGGTTGCCGAGAGTAGCGCCAGGGACAGAATCCGCTCTGATCACCGCCATGGCGTTACTGTCGGCGCGGTCCCGCCGCGCCACCGGGACGGAAGTCGCTCAGAGTCGGGCACCGCTTAGTGAGACCTGACGTTTGTGCGACCTGATGCCGCAGTGCGTAGGCGGCCGGTCGATCGGCTATTCCCGAACGACGACGCCCTCGGATTCTTCGAGTTCGGATTCTTCGACGACGGGATCCGGGGCCACGAGAACCCGAAGGGCACTGTTGAGGAACGCCACCATCGGGACGGACAGCAAGGCACCACCGATACCCGCCAACACAGCGCCGGTCGAAATGGCCAGCACCACGGCCAGCGGATGGATCGACACGGCGCGACCCATCACAAGCGGCTGCAACACGTGGGCCTCCAGCTGCATCACGCCGATCACCACCGCAAGCGTGATCAGCGCGTAGATCCAGCCCTTGGCCAGCAACGCCACCACAACCGCGAGCGAACCGGTGAGCACCGCTCCCACCAATGGTATGAAGGCCCCGAGGAACACCAGCGACGCCAAAGGCAGCGCCAGCGGAATGCTCATGATCGCCAGTCCGGTACCGATCCCGACCGCGTCGACGAGGGCCACCAAGAACGTCGCCCGCACATAACCGATGAGTGAGCGGAAGCCGGCGCGCCCTGCCGCCTGTGCCCGATCCCGGGAATGGGCGGGCACCAGCTTGGTGACGAACGAATAGATGTCGCGGCCACCGTGCAGCAGAAAGATCAGTGTGAACAGCATCAGCAGCGCGCCGGTCACGATCTCGGTCAGCGTCGCCGCCGTCGACAGCGCCCCGCTGGTGAGCTTCTCCTGGTTGTCGCGAAGCGTCTTGATGGCTGTCTGGCCCGCATTGTTGATCTGGTCGGGGCTCAGATGCAGAGGACCCTCCACCAGCCACTTCCGCAGATTGTCGATGCTTTGGGTGACCTGCTCGACCAGGTCGGGAAGACCCGAAATGAATTGGCTGACAACGAAAGTGAGGATACCGCCGAAAATCGCCGCACCACCGAGCAGAACGATCGCCACGGCTCCGCCACGATTGACGCGGTGGTCATCCAGCCAGTCCACAGCGGGCAGCAGCAGCGCGGTGACCATCGTCGCCAGGGCGACCGGCATGAAGATGACCTCGAGTTGCCACAACCCCCAAAGACCGACGGCCACGGCCAGAGCGATCACCAGCAGGCGCCAAGCCCAGGCGGCCGTCTTCCGCACGATGGGTTCGACCGATTCACCGTCCAGGGCACGGTTCGCCGCCATCGGCTCAGACTAACCGCGTCGGACCGCTGTGGCGGCTACCTGCGGGACTACCCTGAAATACGTGTCTCACGACGCGCCGGCCGGTGCCGCCCGCGGAAAGTACTGGTGGGCTCGCTGGGTGGTCCTCGGCGTTTCGCTGATCGTCCTCGCCGCCGAGGCCGCGCTGGTGTGGGATCAACTGGCTAAAGCCTGGGCGAGCCTCCTCTCGGCCAACTGGGGCTGGGTGCTGGCCGCTATCGCCGCCGCCATGTTGTCGATGCACAGTTTCGCCCAGATCCAGCGGACGCTGCTGCGGTCGGCCGGCGTGCGCGTTCATCAGTGGCGCTCGGAAGCAGCCTTCTACGCGGGCAACGCTCTGAGCACCACCATCCCCGGCGGCCCGGTGCTGTCGGCAACGTTCGTCTACCGCCAGCAACGCATGTGGGGGGCGTCGCCGGTGGTCGCCTCGTGGCAACTCGTGATGTCCGGTGCGCTGCAAGTGGTCGGCCTGGCATTGCTCGGCCTGGGCGGGGCATTTCTTCTCGGGGCCAAGAACAACCCGTTCTCGCTGTTGTTCAGCCTCGGCGGGTTCGTGGCCCTAATGCTGCTGGCGCAGGCCGTGGCCACCCGCCCCGAACTCATCGACGGCATCGGCGTCAGGGTGTTGGGCTGGGTCAACTCGGTTCGCGGCAAACCCGACGACACGGGACTCACCAGGTGGCACGAGACCCTGCGACAGCTGGAGTCGGTCAGCCTGAGCCGCCGCGAACTGGGTGTCGCGTTCGGGTGGTCCCTGTTCAACTGGATCGCCGACGTGGGTTGCCTAGCCTTCGCCGCCTACGCGGCCGGCGGTCAGGCGTCGCTGGCGGGGCTCACCGTCGCGTACGCGGCGGCACGGGCGGTGGGGTCGATTCCCCTGATGCCGGGCGGCCTGTTGGTCGTGGAAGCCGTGTTGGTGCCGGGTCTGGTGTCCAGCGGAATGAACCTGCCCGATGCGATCTCGGCGATGTTGATCTACCGCCTCGTCAGCTGGATCTTCATCTCGGCGATCGGCTGGGTGGTCTTCTTCTTCATGTTCCGCACCGAAGGCGCACTCCACCCGGACCGGGCCGTCGACGACCTTGCCGCCGCGGAGATGTACCAAGACCCACCCCCCGAACCGGAGGAGGACCGAAATCGGTAACCCAACGCCAGCAGGCACCAACTCGCCGAGGACGTGGGCATCGGTCGCCGCCGATGCCGTCGCCGTCATCGTGTTCTGCGCCGTCGGTCGCCGCAGCCACGCCGAAGGGCTGACGGTCGCAGGCGTCGCGGAGACGGCGTGGCCGTTTCTGTCCGGCATGCTGGCCGGCTGGTGCGCAAGCCGCGGCTGGCGCAACCCCACCGCGCTGGCACCGACCGGGGTGACGGTGTGGCTGTCCACCGTCATCGTCGGGATGGTGCTGCGCAAAGCCACCTCGCAGGGCGTCGCCGTCAGCTTCATCGTGGTCGCATCGCTCGTGACGGCGCTGCTCCTGCTCGGCTGGCGCATCATCGCCAACGCGACGCGAAAGTCCGTTTAGCTCAAGCCTTTTGGCGGCACCGCTTCGTGTGCCGTCGAAACGGTCATCGTGACCCGCAATCCCCCGAGGGGCCCGTCGGACAGTTCGACATCGCCCCCGTGCAGCGCGGCCTGCTGGACCACCAACGCGAGCCCGAGGCCGGAACCCGCCTTGGCCGCCGTACTACCTCGCTTGAATCGTCCGAGCACCGTCTGATGTTCGCGGACCGGCAGCCCGCGTCCGTCGTCGTCGACGGTGATGGTCATCCACGAGCCGTGCCGGCTCGCGCTCAGCACGATCCGGGACGCGCCGCCGTGAATGATCGCGTTACGCACCAGATTGTCGACCGCCAGCCGAAGTCCGGTCGGCCAGCCCCACACCGTGCCGACACCCTCGGCGTCCACCGAGATCTCGACCGTTCCATCGGGCTTGATGTTCTCCTGGGCGACCCTGTCGAGCAGTTCCGCAACCTCGATGGGTTCGCGGTCTTCGGCGCGGGCCAGGTGACCCGACGCCAGCTGTCCGAGTGCGGTGATGATCGCCTCAACCCTGCGCTGCGCGCGGGACAGGTCGGCCACAACCTCCTCGCGCTCTTCGATGGGCAGGTCGTGGATTCGCAGGGTGTCCAGGTCGGCCCGCATGGCGGTGAGCGGGGTCCGCAGTTCGTGAGCGGCGCTGGCCGCGAAATCCTGAGCTGTCTGCAGCGAATTCGTCATCGAGATCTGAGCGTCGGCCAGCCTGCGGACCATCTGCGCCATCGCTATCGAGAGGTCTTCGGCCTCCCTCGCGCCGGTCACGGGTTTGATCTGATCGGTTCCGGCCTGGAATCGCCGCGTCTGTTCGGTCAATCGTCGCAGCGGCCTGATCGCGGGACCCGCCAGCAGCCAGCCCAGCCCGGCCGCCAGCAACACCGACACCGCGCCGATCGATACGTAGAGCGGGATCTTCGACCGGGTCAGCAGGATGCTGTCGGCCCTTATGCCTACCGACACCAGCCGAGCGCCGTCCTCTTCGACCTCGATCGTTCGCACCCGGTAGTCGACGCCGTTGACCTCGACGGTTTCAGTGCCGGCCCGCAGCGGCGGCAGCTCTCCACCACGTTTGAACAACACCGCGCCGTCCGCTTTCGAGCGCCCGGTGGTGATCACCCCGTGCCTGGGATCCTCCGGCTGACCCGGGTACATGGTGGCGTCCACGATGGCGTCGAGACGCCGATCCAGTTGCAGCGCATCATTATTGGCGAGCACCACCGATGTCAGCACCGCGAGCACCGCAACCACGATCGCGGCGGCCAGCGCCGCGGCGACGGCCACCCGGGTGCGCAACGAAGTGCTTCGGCCAAGCCTCCTCACCGGCGCACCCCCGCGGACATCACGGCTCGTATCGGAGCACGTACCCGATGCCGCGCACCGTATGGATCACGCGCGGGACACCGTCCCGTTCGAGCTTCCGGCGCAGATAACTGATGAACACGTCCGCCACATTGGTGTCGACCTCGAAGTCGTAACCCCACACCAGTTCCAGCAACCGCTGCCGGGACAGCACCACACCCGAGTTTTCGGCGAGCACCGCCAGCAGATCGAATTCCCGCTTGGTCAACTCGATGCGTTCGCCGTTCACGAACACGAGTCGACGCGCCGTGTCGACCGTGAGGGGCCCGATCATCAACGCGTCGGAACCCTCATTGGAATGCGCCGCCCGGCGCAGCAGCGCGTTGAGACGAGCTGCCAGTTCGCCGAGATCGAACGGCTTCGTCAAGTAGTCGTCGGCGCCCGCCTCCAGTCCGGCGATCCGGTCGTTGACGGTGTCGCGCGCCGACAGCACACAGATCGGGATGTCGTTTCCGACCGCCCGCAGGGCCGTCACCACCGCGACGCCATCGAGTTCGGGCATCTGCACGTCGACTACGAGCGCATCGTGATTCTCGCTGGCGAGCAGCCGCAACGCCTCCTTGCCGCTGGCGGCCACCCGAACGTCGAATCCCGAGTGCCGCAATCCGCGGGCCACCGACGTGCGAACGTCCGGGTCGTCATCGACCATCAGGACGGTGCGGCCCGTGCTCTCCTCGGCCGACCGGGATCCCACTCGCACCGTGACTAGGGCTGTGGGAGGTCGTCGGCGCCGCCGCAACGGTTCTTCAGGTCCACCAGCGGCTGCCGAATGCCGGTGAGCTCGTCCTTCACCGTCGGGTTGGCGTCGAGGTACTGCTTCACCTGGGTGCGGATGGTGTCACGCGGCGAACCCTCGAGGCCGGTGAAGAAGTCATTGACGTCGGGATGCGTGAACAAATAGGCCGACGTCGCCGCTGACACGCCGGCGGCCACGCCGGCAAGGTCGGCGGCGGTGCAGTTCGGCGGTGGCGGATCGGCCAGCGCAGAGGGCGCGGCGGCGAAGAGCGCCCCGACGACGACACCGCTGCCGGCGGCAGCGATAACCGCGCGACGGGCCAGGCTGGCATGAAGCAACATGCTCGGACTCCTTATGTCATGGGCCGAAACGTCTTGGGCCGAATACAAAGCTGATGTCAAGCTAAGCAGAACTGCGACCGAGTTTGCCACACTGGAAGCCACGTTCGACCGTCAACGTAGCGATCGGTCATCTCAATCCGCAGGTCAGCAGGTCTCAAAAGGGCAAAGACGCCGGTCGCGCCGGGCTCGTCGGCAGGTATCTGCGGTACGCTCGCAGCCACGCAATCGGTGCGAAAATGCCGGGAGATCGCCATCCAGCAGTTCATGATGCGCCTCAGCAGCAACCTGCGTAGATTCCGCTGGCTGGTGTTCGCCAGCTGGCTGGCACTCCTCGTTCCCGCGTTGTATCTGGCGCTGACGCAGTCCAACCACCTCACTGGCGGTGGTTTCGAAGTGGCCGGATCGCAATCCCTGCATGTCCAGTACGAACTCGAGGATCATTTCCCCGAGCAGGGCGCATCGCCGCTTGCCCTGGTCGCCGCTCCCCGGGCCGATGCGACCTACGACGACATGAACGCCGCCGTCGCGCAGCTCGAGCAGGCGGCACGGGGGATTCCCAGTGTGACTGTGGTGCCGAACCCCGCGCAGCCGGCCCCCGCCCCGGACCGCCCCTATGTGGTTTCTCTGCGACTCGACTTCAACAACACCGGCGCCGTGGACACCGCCCGCCAGCTTCGCGGAAAGATCGGGGTGAAGGGCGACGAGCCCGGCCTCACCGACAACGGCCGCGTACGGCTCTACGCGATCGGGCAGGGTGCGCTCGGCGCCGCTGCCCAAACCAGCACCAAGCACGACATCGCCGCCGCAGAGCGCTGGAACCTTCCGATCGTGCTGATAGTCCTCGTCGCGGTGTTCGGCTCGCTGGCCGCGGCGGCGATACCCCTGGCTCTCGGGGTGTGCACGGTTGTCGTGACGATGGGTGTGGTCTATCTGCTGTCCACCATCACGACGATGTCGGTATTCGTCACGTCGACGGTGTCCATGTTCGGCATAGCGCTAGCGGTGGACTATTCGCTGTTCATTCTCATGCGGTACCGCGAAGAGTTGCGCGCCGGACGCGACGCGGCCCAGGCCGCGGACGCGGCGATGGCGACATCCGGTCTGGCGGTGGTGCTGTCCGGCCTGACCGTTGTCGCTTCGTTGACCGGCATCTATCTGATCAATACACCTGTCCTGCGGTCGATGGCGACGGGCGCGATCCTCGCGGTGGCAGTCGCGGTGTTGACCTCGGCGACGCTGATCCCCGCCGTACTGGCCACCTTCGGGCGTGCGGCCGCTCGAAGGTCGTCCCTGCTGCATTGGACCCGCCGGCCCGAGTCGTCCCAGTCGCGATTCTGGACCCGCTGGGTTCGGGAGGTGATGCGACGACCGTGGGTGTCGGCGGTGGCCGCCTCCGCTGTCCTACTGGCGCTGGCTGCGCCGTCGTTCTCGATGGTGCTGGGCAACAGCATGCAGCGGCAGTTCCCGTCGTCGCACGAAATCCGCGGCGGGATGGCCGCGGCAGCCGAAGCACTCGGTCCGGGTGCTCTTGGGCCGGTGCGGGTGCTGATCGGTTTTCCGCGCGATGACGCCTCGGATCCGAAGAATGCCGACACGTTGACCGCGGTCAGTACGGCGATCGCCCGCGCGCCCAACGTGGTGTCGGTGGCGCCGCCGGTATTCGCCGACGACGACAGCAGCGCACTGATCTCCGCCGTGCTGTCGGTCGACCCCGAAGATCTGGCCGCGCGCGACAGCATCGGCTGGATGCGATCGCATCTGCCCTCACTGCCCTCGGCGACGGCTGTCCGGGTCGACGTCGGCGGCCCGACCGCGCTCATCAAAGACTTCGACGACCGAGTTTCGGCGACCGAGCCGCTTGTCTTCTGTTTCGTCGCGCTGATCGCGTTCGTGATGCTGCTGATCTCCATCCGGTCGGTATTCCTGGCGCTCAAGGGCGTTCTGATGACAGTTCTGTCGGTGGCTGCGGCCTACGGCAGCCTGGTGATGGTCTTCCAGTGGGGCTGGCTGGAGGAACTGGGTTTCGAACCCATCAGCTCGATCGACAGCACCATCCCACCGCTGGTACTGGCGATGACTTTCGGATTGTCGATGGACTACGAGATCTTCCTGCTGACCCGGATCAGGGAGCGCTACCTGCAGTCCGGCGACACCCGCGATGCGGTGGCATATGGGGTCTCCACCAGCGCGCGGACCATCACCAGTGCGGCGCTCATCATGATCGCGGTGTTCACCGGGTTCGCCTTCGCCGGTATGCCGCTGGTCGCCGAACTGGGCGTGGCCTGCGCCGTGGCGATCGCCGTCGACGCGACCATTGTCCGGCTGGTTCTGGTGCCGTCGCTGATGGCGATGTTCGATCAGTGGAACTGGTGGGTGCCCGGCTGGCTGTCCCGGGTGCTGCCATCGGTGGACTTCGAGAAGCCGCTGCCCCGCGTCGACATCGGTGATCTCGTCGTCATCCCGGACGACATTTCGACGATGGTCCCGCCGAACGCCGACCTGCGGATGGTGCTCAAAAGCGCGGCGCGTCTCAGGGAACTCGCGCCCGACGCGATCTCGGTCGCGGACCCACTCGCATTCAACGGCTGCGGCGCACTGGGCGGCGAATACTCGGCGGGCGATCACCTTGGATATCCGGACAGCCTCGACGATCCGTCGGCGACCACTCGGCCACACCGGCTGTCTGCCATTGCCCAGGCGGCCGAGAAGCGCGCCGCGATCCGCACCTTCCGCGCCGGGCGGGAGACCGGCCCGAAGGTCATCCATCCGGTGACCATGTGGCGTGGCCGGTTATCGGTGGCCCTCGACGCGCTCTCCCTCGGCGCCCGGTCCACCGCGGCGGAGGTCGTTCGGATCACTCCGATCGAGACCACGAATGTCCAACTTCCGACGGGCGACCGGTTGCAGATCCCGACGGGGGCCGAAACACTACGTCTCAAGGGCTACCTCATCGTGTGCCGGGGCCGAAGTTCGGACTACGCTGAACTGGCGAACCTCGTCGACGGGATCGATACGGAGACGGCCGCGACGGTGCTGCAGCACATCGATCAGCACTACCACTCTGGGCAATCCAGGCCACAGTGGATTTCCACCCAGCTGGTGCGTCGACTTGCCGATCCCGATCCCACAGACTTCGATGACGACGACCGGTGGTCCGGGCCGGAGGGAGCCGCCGCGTGGCAGAAGATCAGGCAGCGCTGCCTGGCTGTGGCAGTAGCGATTCTGGAGGAGACGAAGTGACGTTGACAGCCGACCATCGCGGCGCCATCGCATTCCCCGATAATCAGGCCGCAAATCCGCCATCCGGCGGTGCGCAGCCCGTCGAGTTCTGGCCGACGTCATCGATCCGCTCGGCATTGGAATCGGGCGACATCACCGTCTGGCAGCGAATCGTCGTCGCGATCAAGCGTGACCCGTTCGGCCGCACCGCACGGCAGGTCGAGGAGGTGCTCGCCGACGCGAGTCCACACGGCGTGTCGAAGGCGTTGACCGAGGTGCTGACCCGGGCACGCAAGCATCTCGAGGCGAACGAACGCACGGAGGCGGCACGACATGTGCGGCTGCTGCTCGACCGTTCGGGTCTGGGAGAGCCCGAGTTCGCCTCCCGGATCGGTGTCACGATGAAGGATCTGGCGAACTTCCTCGGCGGCACGGTCAGCCCGCCCGCGTCGTTGATGATCCGGATGCGCCGGCTATCGGATCGGTTCGCCAAGATGCGCGCCCAGCGGGCTGCCGACGACAACTGACCCAGAACGGCGGGGGCCGCGGATCTACCGGGAGTTGATCGGCTGGACGTCGTCGACGAGCCAGCGGCCGTCGTGCTGCGACAGCGACACCCGCAGCGCGAGAACCGAATTGACCGGCGGCTGTCCCGGGGTGCTCTGGGTGCCGCGCAAGATGACGGCAACGCTGGCCGCGGACGGGCTGAGCATCTCGAGGCCGGCTGAAACCACCTGCGCCGAAGCGGTGACATTTCGCTTCGCCATATCGGCGGTCGCTCGTTCGAGGGGGGCCCGGAACGCATCGGCCCGATCGGGTGACATGAACGACACCGCCCGATCGATGGAGCCCGACGGATCCATCGGTGTGAAGGTCGCCGTCGCAACTGAAGCATCACCGGCGATGCGCACGACATCGGTCGAGTCCCGGGTGAACTGCCGATCCGGAACAGTCCAGCGGCCATAACCGACCGCCACCGCCGCAACCAGTGCCGCCGTGCACAGACCGATCACCGCGAGACGAAGGCCGGCGGCGTCGTCGTCGGTGCCCAAAGTCACCGAATCTCGCCGGAACAGAACGACATTGACCACGACCGCCTGGACGACGAGCAGGCAGAGCATGGAGCCCACCGAAACCCACCACACCGGCCAGCCGAGCATCAGGCCGATCATCAACAGAGCCGCGATGCCGAGCACCGGCAGCAGGACATCCCAGAGCGCTACCCGAGCCAGATTTCTGGTGCGGGCCAAGTTGCTCATTTGAGCGATTCCAGCCGCGAAATCATCAGCTTGCCGTCGACATCGGAGACACCGAGACGCAGGTTCCAGTGCACCGTGGTGGGTTTGTTGTCCGCGTTTTTACTCACTGATGTGGCGACCACCAACACCGAATCGGTGCGGTCTGCCAATTCCGCGGGAAGGTTGGGCGGCGGAGGCCGCTGACCCGAAACGGGTGGCAGGTCATGGTGAATCGCTTCGACGGATACCGACTCGATCTGCCCGGTGGTACGTGCCTGCAGGGTCTTGATGACGTCGCGGTAGGGCTTGATCGAATCCTCGAAGTCGGCGTTCAGTTCGCCGACCGTTCCGTCGTGGAGCTTTTCCAGGTTGGTGTCGATGTTGTCGACATTCATGTTGACCAGCAGACCGGTCCACTGTGCGGCGGCCGCGACGACCCTGCTCTGGTAATCGCGATCGTGGGCGGCGTCGCGGTGCGCAGACCAGATCATGCCGATGAAGACAATCGCGCCGATCGCGATCACGCTGACCGCGGCTGAGGCGATGCCGTAACCCGAGAAGACACGCGGCCGCTGGTCTGACATGCAGGCGAGGGTACCGGGCTGCAAACAGGCCGCGGCCCCCGCGCCGCGGATGCGCAGTGGTAAGGATTGTCGGGTGACGGTAGAAACACAACTCTCGGGCATCGACCTGTCGTACGTCGACTCGACTGTTCGACCGCAGGACGACCTGTTCGGCCATGTGAACGGACGCTGGCTGGCCGACCACGTGATGCCGGCCGACCGGGCGACCGACGGGGCGTTTCGATCGCTCTATGACCGCGCCGAGGCCCAGGTCCGCGAGCTCATCGCCGAACTGGCCGGGGCGGGAACCGAATCCGGGACCGACGAGCAGCGCGTCGGGGATCTCTATGCGAGCTTCCTCGACGAGGAGCAGGTCGCTCGCCGGGGTGTTCAACCGCTGCTCGAGGAACTCGGCTTGATCGATGACGCCGCGGGTCGGGGCGAGTTGGCCGCCGTGGTCGGCTCGTTCCAGCGCAGCGGCGTGGGCGGCGGCGTCGGCATGTACGTCGACACCGACTCCAAGAATTCAGAGCGTTACCTGCTGCACCTCACCCAGTCCGGTCTCGGGCTGCCCGACGAGTCGTACTACCGGGATGAACGACACTCAGCGGTGCTGGCCGCATATCCCGGCCACATCGCGGCGATGTTCGCATCGGTATTCGGCGGCACCGCCGATTCGCATTTGCCGACAGCGCACCGGATCGTCGCTCTGGAAACCCGATTGGCCGCGGCGCACTGGGACGTCGTCAGGCGCCGTGATGCCGAAAAGACCTACAACCTTCGCCGGTTCACCGACCTGCCGTCCGAGGCCCCCGGTTTCGACTGGTCGGGCTGGATCGCCTCAGCCGGTGCCGCGGAACACCAGGTCGCCGAATTGATTGTGCGCCAACCCGATTACCTGACCGCGTTCGCCGCGGCGTGGAGCGAGGCCGCGATCGACGATTGGAAGGATTGGGCGCGTTGGCGTTTGATCCACGCGCGGGCCTCGGTTCTCACACCGGACCTCGTGGCCGAGGACTTCTCGTTCTACGGACGCCTACTGAGCGGCACGGAGCAGATCCGCGAACGGTGGATGCGCGCAATCTCGGTGGTCGAAAGCCTTTTGGGCGACGCCGTCGGCCGATTCTATGTTCAGCGCCATTTCCCGCCGGACGCCAAGGCCCGAATGGACGTCCTCGTCGACAATCTCCGCGAGGCCTACCGAGTCAGCATCAACGGGCTGGAATGGATGACACCGGAGACTCGGCTGCGAGCGTTGGAGAAGCTCGACAAGTTCGTCGCCAAGATCGGATACCCGAAGACCTGGCGCGACTACTCGGCGCTGACGATCGATCGGAATGATCTGTACGGCAACGTCGTTCGCGGAGCACGTGCCAGCACCGACCGGGAGGTGGCCAAGCTCGGCAGGCCGGTGGACCGCGACGAATGGTTCATGACTCCACAGACGGTCAACGCCTACTACAACCCCGGAATGAACGAAATCGTCTTTCCCGCAGGAATTCTGCAGCCGCCGTTCTTCGACCCCGAGGCCGACGACGCGGCCAATTACGGCGGGATCGGCGCGGTGATCGGCCACGAAATCGGCCACGGATTCGACGACCAGGGCGCCAAGTACGACGGCGACGGCAACCTGGTCGACTGGTGGAGCGACGCGGACCGCGCCGAATTCGGAGTCCGCACCGCCAAACTCATCGATCAGTACAACTCCTTCGTGCCACGCGATCTCGAAGGGCACGGCGATGAACGAGTGAACGGTGCGTTCACCGTGGGCGAGAACATCGGCGATCTGGGCGGGCTGTCGATCGCGCTGATGGCATACCAGCTGTCCCTGGGCGGCGACCCCGCACCCGAGATCGACGGTATGACCGGCGTACAGCGCGTGCTCTTCGGCTGGGCGCAGGTGTGGCGCACCAAATCACGACGCCCGGAGGCCGTCCGGCGGCTGGCCACCGATCCGCATTCGCCGCCCGAATTCCGTTGCAACGGGGTGGTTCGCAACATCGACGCCTTCTACGAAGCATTCGGCGTCGCCGAAACCGACGGGCTCTATCTGGCGCCCGAAGAGCGTGTCCGCATCTGGAGCTGAGCCGGCCACGTCCCCGTCGAGACAGGTCTCCGTCGAGACAATTTATGGCGGTTCGCCGGACCCGATCCGCACCGCAGGCTAGGTTATCGTGCGCATCGCATTCCACGATCCCGCCAGGAGGACGACACATGGCTGCCGGCAACTTCATCGGACGGGTCGGAGGACTCGCGGTCGCCATGGGTGTGGGCGCGGGCTTGTCCCTATATGCCTGCGCGGGAACCGCTTTCGCGGATTCACAGACATCCGGCTCGGCATCGGCGTCTGGTCAATCGCATCGGGCGTCCGCCGCGAGCGGTACCGCACGGTCCACGTCGAGCCATTCCGCGAAGCAACGCGGCTCCGCGCCGAAGACGGCCAGTTCGGTGAACGCCGTCGCCCCGCGTCTGAAGTCCCCCAGATCGGTTGCGGAGTCAACACCGAACGGACCGGTCGGTGACACGCCTGAGGCTCCCGACAGCTCACCATTGGGCCTCGGCGTGTGGGCATTCACCCGTCGTGACATCGGGGCGAGCGCCGGCTCCATTGCGGTGGCGAATTCGACCGCGTCGGCGGTGTTCGGCAACTCGCTGATCGTCAACCAGGACACGGGGTGGCGGGAAGGTCTCCTCGAGGGAACCATCAACGCTACGTCGACCAACGATCTGCCGGTGTACTACACGTTGCTCGACGGCCCCAGCCTGGGCGGAAAGATCGCATTCGCGCCCGGTAGTCACCAGCCTTCCGACAACCCGGGGATCTTCACCTACATCCCCGACATGACCACTCTGGTCAATCCCGGGCTGAACGAACAGTTCAGCATTCTGGTCAGCGAAGAAACGCCGTTCGACACATTCTTGAAGGGCCTCCCGGTCGTCGGCTTGCTCGTCGATCCGGTGTTGAAGCTCCTGCACCAGGTGCCGGTGCTCAACCAGCTTCTGTCACCGCTGATCGGCGACGCCCAGACGGTGTACTTCGACGAGAATGCCTATTCGCTGACCGATCAGCGCCCGGTCGCGTTCACCACCATGATGCCGTCGTTCGACGGCACGCTGATCAGCGTGAACTACTTCCCGGCGGTCGACGTGGCGACAGGCGAGGTGGACTCGGCACCCACCGTCCTCAACGGCCCCGATCTGGGCCTCCCCGGCGGCACCAACCCGTACAACGCGTGGGCTACCAGCCTGGTGAACATCGTGCCCGGCATCGATCCGCTGCGAAACGACGCCAGCCCATTCCCCGACGGCTACAGCGGTGGCGGCGGCTTCAACGTCATCACCTGGGACCCGCGCGGCGAGTATCTGTCCGGCGGAACCATGCAACTGGACAACCCGTTCTGGGAGGGCCGCGATGTCTCGTCGATCATCGACTGGGCGATCAGCAGCAGCAACGTCGCACAGACCCAGATCAAAACCGACCTGACCGGCGACCCCTACATCGGAATGATCGGCGGGTCCTACGGCGGCGGCATCCAGCCGACCGTCGCCGGCACCCCGGACAAGCGGGTCGACGCCATCGTTCCGTCCATTGCGTGGAACACACTCAACGACTCCCTCTATCCGAACGGGGTGTTCAAGACGGTTATCGGCGCCGAACTGCTGTTGGCGCTCGTCGCCACCGGCGCAAACTTCAACAAGGCGATTCCCCCCGCGGTCCTCACCGGTGCTCTCTTCGGGTGGATCAGCGAAAAGGCGCAGGCGGTGCTGACCGCGGCGGGCGCGGGCATGCTGGCGAGCAATATCGCAGTGCCCACCCTGCAACCACAGGGGACCGTCGACATCCTCTTCGAACTGGACGCGTCGTCGACCACCGGCCAGCAGATCAACACGGCGGACCCGTCGGTGCCAGTGAAGACGACGTGGTTCTGCGGTGGACACGGCGTGTGCCTGCTGCCGGTGGACCAGCAGGAGCAGCAGGGCCAGACCAACATGGACAACACCCTCATGTGGCTGGATCAGTACGTCGCGCTCAACGGCACGCCGGCCGACGACATCCCGACCTTCCAGTGGTACGACCAGGCGGGCGACTACCACAGCTCGGGCCTGAACCCGTGGGACGCCAACTTCAACAACCCCACCCCGCTGACCTACCAGAGCGACGGCGGGCGTCTGTTCATCGTGCCGATCCTGGGCGGCTCCGGCCCCTCGGACATCCCGGAAGTGCCGCTGTCCACCAGCGTGGCGTTCTCCCTCGCCAGCGGTGGCGAGGCGCGCAACGCGCTGAATCTGACGGTCGCCCCACCCCAGGGCACTCAGATCGCGGGTTCCCCCACGCTGAGCTTCACCTACAACGGCATCGGCCCGAGCCGCGCCGTGTACGCACAGCTGGTCGACAACGCCACGGGCCAGGTGGTGGGCAACATCGTCACTCCGGTACCTGTCACCCTGGACGGCAAGCAGCACACGCTGGAGATTCCGATGGCGAACATCGCCTACACCGTCAGCAATCCGGGCGACACCATGACGTTGCAGATCACCAGCTCGGCTATCGCTTACGCGCACATCAACGACTGGGGTTTCATCAACATCTCGGACGTCAATCTCGACGTGCCGACGGTCGCCCAGGGATGATCGAACCCCGGCTGAACGAGGCTCAGCTCAACTGCCACTGCCAGTCGTCGGCGCCGTCGGGGTTGTTGTAGAGACCCACGGAGTTCTTGACGACGATCGGATCTCCGCTGCCGAAGTTGTCGTAGAACCACTTCGCGTTGTCCGGGGCGAGGTTGATGCAGCCGTGACTGACGTTTCGCTTGCCTTGGTCACCGACCGACCACGGTGCGCTGTGGACGAACGCGCCACTGTTGTCGATCCGCACCGCCCATTGCACCTTGAGCTTGTAGCCCTCGGCTGAATTGACCGGAACCCCATACGTGGACGAGTCCATGACGATGTCGGCGAACTTCTCCAGGACGTAGTACGTGCCGTTCTTGGTTTCGTGCTTGCCGTCCGGCTTGCCCATCGATACCGGGAAGGTCTTCTCCACCTTGCCGTTGCGGGTGATCGTCATCTGGTGGGTCTTGTCGTCGACGGTCGCCACCAGCGAGTCGCCGACCCGGAAGTTCGACCTGGCACCGCTGGCGTCGATGCTGACCTGGGTGCCCGCCGGCCAGAAGGCGAAGGGACGCCAGCGCACCTGCGAATCCGTGGTCCAGTAGAACGCGCCGGGCACCGGCGGATTCGACGAGATGTGAATGGCTTGTTCAGCCATCGGCCGGTTGGCGATCGGGCGGGCGAAGTTGATGATGATCGGCTTGGCGACGCCCACCATCGACCCGTTCACCGGATTGAAGGACGGCGGAGTGAACACCGGATCGCCGGTGTACGGCGTGGGATTCTGCCCCGCTACGGGCCCGGCTGCCGACGCCGCCGCCTGAATGGCGTTGGGGTCGAGCGGAGCGGGCCCCGGCGGCGGGGCGGCCGGATCGACAGGGGGAGGTGGGGGCGCGAACGGATCCGGCGGGGGCGGCGGCAACACTTCGCCCGGCGGCGGAACATCCATCGGCTGTTCGACCGGCGGCGCGTTCAGGACGGCCGGATCGCTCGGCGATTGATCGGGATCGGCGAAGGCCGATCCGGTGCCCAAACCCGTCCCTGCAATCACCGAGATCGCGCAGAGCACGGTCGCCAGACTTCGTTTTGCGGCCAAAGCCATACCAAGAACTCCTCAACTGCTATTTCAACCAGTGTTACACAGGGCGCCTTCGCGGCGGCCATCGCGAATTCCCCACCGGCGGCCGGTTTGGCCCACGCACCAGCGTCAACAACGCGCTGGACTGCGGGGATAGTCGCCGCCGGGGTGGCGGGCGTTACTTTGCGCCGGTGGGTCGGGGTACGGCGAACAGCTCCCGGCCCGCAACCACACAGATCAATGCACCGATCATCAGGACCGCCGACGCAGCGATCGTCGCCGGGATTCCAGCCCGCTGATACAGCAGTCCACCGAGCAGCGATCCGGCCATGATTCCGACCTGAAACGCCGCGACGTACAGGCCTGACGCGCCGTCGGGATCTTCCGGCGAATGCCGCATGGCCGCCGACTGCAGTATCGGCGGCATCGCCGTCGCCATCGCACCCCACAGGACGATTGCCGCGACGCCGAGCAGGACCAGCGGTGTGGTGTGCCGATGGTCGAAGAAGCCCAGTGCGGCCAGCGTCGCGAATGCCAGCGACGATCCGGTCAGACACAGCAGAATCGCCCCCTTGGGCCGCCTGTCGCCCGGGCGCGCCAGCACCGCCATCGCTACGAGGCCGGCGACGCCGTAGGCGGCCAGCAGCCACGCCAAATCCGATCCGCGGACACCCACGACGTCACGAATGATCACCACAATGAAGGTGTAGGAGATGAAGTGTCCGGTGACGCCCACCAGAGTCAGGGCGCTCATCGTCAGCAACCGGCGATTGCGGTGGTGCCACGGCCGCGGCAAGCCGGTTCGGGTCGAATCCTCCGACATCGGCATCGGGGGGAGGGCCAGTCGCGCGGCAACGGTGACGGCGGCCGCCGCGAAGGCGATCGCGACGACGGCCATCCGCCACCCCCACAGCTGGCTGAGTGCCGCCGTCAGCGGACTCCCGACGACCAGTGCCAATGCTGTGCCGACATAGACCGCCATGGTTGCGCGGGCGGCGTGGCTGGCGGGTACCAGGCGGGTACCGATCGGAGCGATCACCGACCACATCAGGCCGTGGGTCAGCGCACACAACACACGCCCGAGTGCCAGCACCGCGAACGTCGGCGCCATCGCGGAGATGAGCTGCGAGACCGTCAGGGACATCAGCGTGAAGATCAGGGTACGCCGGCGCGGCCAGGACGCGGTCCAGCGCACCAGTGGCACTGTCGCGACAGCCGCCGCCAGCGCGTAGCTGGCGAGCAGGGTTCCCACCACCGCCTCACTGACCCGCAGATCGCGGGCGATGGCGGGAAGTGCGCCTACCGGAACGATCTCGGCGGTGACGTACACGAACGCGGCAGCCGACAGCACGGCGAGCGCGATCGTGACCCGGGGCGTCCACGGGCCGGTGCTCGACGAATTCGGGGCGTCGGCGTAGTTCAGGAACGCACCAGCCTGGCTATCGCGGCCGACGCCTCGGCGAGCTTTGTGTCGGCATCCGCGCCCCCTTCTGCAACCGCCTGGGTCACGCAGTGGTTCAGATGCTCCTCGAGCAATCCGAGAGCGACCGACTGCAACGCGCTGTTGACCGCGCTGATCTGGGTGAGGACGTCGATGCAGTATTTGTCCTCATCGATCATCTTGGCGATGCCGCGTACTTGGCCTTCGATCCGGCGCAGTCGCTTTGCGTAGTTTTCCTTACTCGCCGAGTAGCCGTGCGTCGCGGTCACTCACCCTCCAGGATCTGTTTGAGTTCACCGATCTCGGCTTCCTGCGTGATGACGATGTTGTTGGCCATCACCTTCATGTCCTTGCTTTCCCCGTCGGCGATCTCCACCTTGGCCATCGCGACAGCGCCCTGGTGGTGGCTGATCATCGACTGCAGCCACAAGGTATCGAATTGAGCACCCTTGAGAACCTTCAGTTTGGCCATGGTCGCGTCGTCAACCATGCCTTCCTGGTTGCCCGACCCGGCCGCGCCGCCGTGACGCGGGGTGCCTGCGGGCTCGACCTGCCACTGGATCATCATCGCTCGCATGGCGGTCATCTCGGGCTCCTGCTGCGCGGCGATTCCCGCGGCAATCTTGACGATCTCCGGATTGGTCGAGCGGTCCGGCACCAGAGCTGCCAGAGCCAGCGCCTGCTGATGGTGCGGGATCATCGCCTGAGCAAACGTCACGTCGGCGGAGTTGTGCGGTGGGCCGCTCTCCTCGGTGGTGGTGGCGGCGGCCGACGGGTGTTCGGCATGCTCGTCACCGCCGCCGCACGCGGCAATCGGGAACACCGCCCCGAGAACGACGAGGCCCGTGGCGATTCCCGTTTTCGCTGACATCATGCGCTCCACCGTACCCAATACCCCCTCCGGGTATCGGCTGGCGATTTCGGGCGGGTTTTCTGCGACACGCCCACGGACGGCATACTGAACCGCGTGAGCAAATCCGAAGCGCCCGACCTCAAGCCCCGCAGCCGCGACGTCACCGACGGCCTCGAGAAAGCCGCCGCCCGCGGCATGTTGCGCGCGGTGGGAATGGGCGACGCGGACTTCGCCAAACCGCAGATCGGCGTGGCTTCCTCGTGGAACGAGATCACCCCGTGCAATCTCTCGCTGGATCGGTTGGCCAAGGCCGCCAAAGAAGGCGTGTTCGAGGCAGGTGGCTTCCCGATGGAGTTCGGCACCATCTCGGTGTCCGACGGCATCTCGATGGGCCATGAGGGGATGCACTTCTCTCTGGTGTCCCGCGAGGTGATCGCGGACAGCGTCGAAACCGTCATGCAAGCCGAACGCCTCGACGGTTCCGTTCTGCTGGCCGGCTGCGACAAGTCCCTGCCCGGGATGCTGATGGCGGCGGCGCGGCTCGATCTGGCGGCGGTGTTCCTCTACGCCGGCTCGATCCTGCCCGGCCGCGCGAAGCTGTCCGACGGCACCGAGATGGACGTGACGATCATCGACGCCTTCGAAGCTGTCGGCGCCTGCGCCCGCGGGCTGATGCCCCGCGAAGACGTCGACGCCATCGAACGGGCCATCTGCCCCGGCGAGGGCGCGTGCGGCGGCATGTACACCGCCAACACCATGGCCAGCGCGGCCGAGGCGCTGGGCATGTCGCTGCCCGGAAGCGCCGCGCCACCTGCCACCGATCGCCGCCGCGACGGTTACGCGCGCCACAGCGGCCGGGCCGTCGTCGAGCTGCTTCGCCGCGGAATCACCGCCCGCGACATCCTCACCAAGGAGGCATTCGAGAACGCCATCGCGGTGGTCATGGCGTTCGGCGGTTCCACCAACGCCGTCCTGCACCTTCTCGCGATCGCCAGTGAGGCCGGTGTCGAACTCGGCCTCGCGGACTTCACCCGGGTGGGCGCGAAGGTGCCCCACTTGGCCGACGTCAAGCCGTTCGGCAAGCACGTCATGTTCGACGTCGATCACATCGGCGGCGTTCCGGTGGTCATGAAGGCGCTGCTCGACGCGGGTCTGCTGCACGGCGACGTCATGACCGTCACAGGCAAGACGATGGCGGAGAACCTCGCGCACATCGCGCCGCCCGACCCGGACGGCAAGGTGCTGCGCGCTCTCGACAATCCGATCCACCCCACCGGCGGAATCACGATTCTTCGCGGATCGCTCGCTCCCGAGGGTGCGGTGGTGAAGACCGCGGGTTTCGATTCCAGCGTGTTCGAGGGCACCGCAAGGGTTTTCGACGGTGAGCGCGCAGCCATGGACGCACTCGAGGACGGCACCATCGCCCCCGGCGACGTCGTCGTGATCCGCTACGAAGGCCCCAAGGGGGGCCCCGGGATGCGGGAGATGCTGGCCATCACCGGTGCCATCAAGGGCGCCGGCTTGGGCAAGGACGTCCTCTTGTTGACCGACGGCAGGTTCTCCGGCGGCACCACCGGATTGTGCGTCGGACACGTGGCGCCCGAGGCCGTCGACGCCGGACCCATCGCGTTCGTCGCCGACGGCGACCGCATCCGTCTCGACGTCGCGAACGCGACGCTCGACGTGCTCGTCGACCCGGCCGAATTCGAGGCTCGCCGAGAAGGTTTCACGCCCCCGGCGCCTCGCTACACCACCGGTGTGCTCGCCAAGTACCGCAAGCTGGTGGGTTCAGCAGCAAACGGCGCCGTCTGCAATTAGACGGCGCCGTCGGCTGACTGGGTGTTTCGCCGCTAGGCGGCGTCACCTGACCTGACGCGCTTCGAGCCGCCGACACCGTGGCTTCCCGCGCCGTCGTCGCCGTTCGACGCCGAATCCCGCGAGGCCTTGCCGGACGGTCCGCCCCGATGCGAAGCCTTGGCCGACGCGGCACCGCCCTTCGCGCCGCGGCTCGAGGTCACGCTGCTGGGCACATCGCCGGAAGCGTCATCCGCCGGGGCATCGGTTGCCGGGGCGTCATCCGCCGCGGGGGCATCGCTTTCGCCCGCGACGGGGGCGAGCGCCGCGGCCGGGGCTGCCGGCGCGGCACCGGATCCGCCTCCGAAGAGCGTCTGGATTTCGGTGACGATGCCATCGACGAGCGCATGGAACACATCACCGGGTACCTGAGCCCATTCGGCAGGCGTCAACGGGTTCTGCGACAGCCACGGGGTGAGCGTCGCCGACTGGTCGTAGGTCCGGTTGTACGTTCCGTCTTCGCTGGGCGTCTGGACGTCGGTGTAGCCGATGTTCACCAGGATCTCCAGGGCCGGTTGAAGGGCGTCGGCGATCGGCGTCGGCAGGTCGATGTCGAAGCCCAACTGCTTCGCGACGAGGTTGATGACGCGCGCCGGCAGCCGCAGGGCTTCGAGCAGCGGCAGATCGGTCGGCGCGAAGGTGCTGTATGTCGTGAAGGGCGTCCCGAACGCCAGAAGCGTGCCCAGGTTGGTGATGATGGTCGAGGTGTCGGCGCCCATCAGTTCCCCGCCACCCAGAATGTATGTGGGCAGGAAGGTCGCCATCAGGGTGTTCGCCAGGGCGAAAAGGTTGCCCGTCGCGGGGAAATCGGCCTGGGCGCCGTAGCCCAGGCCCACGTTGATGAAGCCGCCGTTGAGCCGCAGCCCGGTGGACGACCCCGAACCCGCCTCCGGCGAGACCGGATCGATCCCGAACAGCTCGAACAGCTGAGAGAAGCGCGCGTTGATGCCGCCGTTGGGTGTGCCGTAGTTGTTCACCATCACCATCGGCAGGTTGGTCTGATTGGTGCCCTGGTCGCATCCGAAACCCGACTCGCAGGGATTTCCGAGCGCGTTGACCTTTCCAGCCGGAGTCAGCGCGGTGTACCCGGCCGGAGTGTTTCCGTTCGCGCTTGCCAGCATCGCCTGGTAGGCCTCAAGGGCATGGGTGGTGCCCGGGCCCATCGCCAGCACGACCGGGCCGGTGGCGGTGCTGCCGGACGCCAGAATATTGGCTCGCGAGGCCGTGTAGGCGAGGAAGCCGCCGAACGCGTTGGCGTTGATCGAGTCGTAGATGTCGACCGGGTCGCTGCCGGCGAAGTCGAGGTTGATGGTCAAATCTCCCAGCACGGGCACACCGGGGATGGTGACGGTGTCGACACCGAGCTGATTGACGAGCCAGAACAGAGGCCCGGTGCTCGTCGCGTCGAAGGTGGAGGGCAACGCACCCGCGTTCGGAGGGGTGGTCGTGCCCATCGCGATGGCGACGGCCGTCGTTGCTGCGGCGCCGAACATCGCCGCCTTCTTCGTGCCTTGGATTGCCTTGGCACCGCGCGCTTTACGACCGACTGTGATCGTTGCCATTGTCCTACTCCCCTTCGCAGAAGCTCTCAGTCTTCGCTCAGGAACATAGCCCTCATCAGGGCACATTCGCGGGGAATTGGCAATCTCCGCGTGCCGCTGCTCGGGGGGCGGATTTCACGCCCGGAAGATGCCTTCGATCAGGGCGTGGCAAACCGCGCATGAAGTGCGGGCAGAAACGCCGCCAGGTGGTTCATCTCCTGCGCGCAATGCACCATCAGATCCCGCGGATCGGGTAGCTGGCGCGTCACAAGCAACCTGACGGCGCTATCGGTGAGGCGGTTGCCGCCGCGCACCGCCACATGGGGGCCGCCCTTCCAGAACCGGGAGCGCATCTCGCTGCCGCCCGCGGTCGGCCGGATGTAGTGGACGAGCCAGCCGATGTCGACGGGAAGTTCGATGGAGCCGACCCTGGCGCACACCGCCACCGAATCACCCAGTGCGGCTGGGTCCAATCCCAGCACGGACGGCTCCACGAACGAGATGCCGATCTTGGCGTAGTCGGACCCGATGTACTCCTGCACCAGTGATGTCCGGCCGACATAGCGCCCGTCCGGGCTCCCACCGGCAGAGCCGGCGGGACGGGAATCGTCTTTCCACTGCGCGGACACGTGGGCGCGGGGGTGCCACAGCTTGTATCGCCGCGCATCGCTGCCGTGCCAGCCGAACCACCAGTCCCACATCGCCGGCGTCACTCCGGGCATATCGGTGCGGGCCGAAACCTGGAGGCCGCCGTCACGCGTCTTTCCGTAACCGTTCTCGGTGGCGTGATAGCCGTCGTCGAGCAACGTTGCGACGTCGTCCAGCGCTAGCAGGACCTCATCGGCCTGCGGACCGTGTTCGAGAGCGGTCACGATGTGGCGCGGCAGCGGAGCCATCTCCGGGTTGAAGAACGAGCCCCACTCGGTATCGCCGTCTCCCGGTCGGTAGCCCAGGTATGTCTCGGTCATCAGAGGCGTCCCATCCACGGGTAGAAGCGGTTGTCGGGGTCGTACTCGGCGCGAATCCTGTCCAGCCTGACCATGTTGCCGTCGGTGGCGAACTTCGCCGGGCGCGCGCCGAGGTTTTCGTCGGCGAGCTGGATGCCCGACGCGAGCGGGGCCATCTCGGCCATCCGCGCGCGCGGCCAGTCGGAGTATTTCCCGTCGTCGCCGGCGTTCTTCCAGCCCGCGTACAACGCGAGGTAGACCTCGTCTTCCAGGCTGTAGGCCATGTCCTGACGCGTCGGCGACGGGCCCCACGCCAGCCATAGGAAGTGCGCGGGATGCGGCGGCAGAGTGTCGAGGATCCGGTGGATCCCCGGAAGCAGTTCGTCGGCCGAGGCCGACGTCCACATGTTGTCCGCGGTGTAGCGGTGGTCGGCGAGGTAGTTGCTCATCACCGCCTCGTACCACGCGGGCATCTCCACCGGCGCGTACGGAACAGCGACCAGCGCCTTGTCCACGACCGGACACCGGTCGAGGATGCCGAAGGCTTCGCGCGCCTCCGCTTCGGTGTCTGCGAACACCGGTGAGGCCATGACGATCGCGGGACGATCGATTCCGGCGTTGGGAACGTCGCTGGTGGCGACGATCTGCAGCTCGACCCGGCGGTCGATGTCGCCGGAGATGGATCGCGCCCAGGTGAAGATCTCATCGGCGTAGTCGGTGGAGTACGCGTAGAAACTGCTGCCGAAGACGGCCGGTCTGCGGTATAGCTTGAGATGGAAGGCGGTGACCACGGCGAAGAACCCCGGCCCGGATCCCCTTGCCGCCCAATACAAGTCGGGGTGGTTGTCGGCGTCGATGTAGAGCTGCTCGCCGTCGGCGGTCACTACGTCCAGTCCGATCACGCTTTCGCATGCCGGTCCGTAGACGCGGCTGTTCCAGCCGTATCCGCCCTGCAGGAGGTAACCACCGATACGCACGCCCTTGCAGTGCCCGGCCGGGAAGAACAGCCCCATGCCGACCAGTTCGTTCAGCAGTTCGCTGCCACCCTTGCCAGGCCCGACGACGGCGATCATCGCGTCCCTGTCGACGACGGTCCGGTCCAGTCGGCTTACGTCGAGACAGACCGCACCGTCGCGCAGATGGTTGGCCGCCCAGCTGTGGCCGCCGGATTTGATGCTGACCCGCTTCCCCGACGCCTTGGCGTACCGGACGGTGGCGACGACGTCGTCCGCGTCGACGGCGTGCACGATCACATCGGGATAGCGCTCCGGCACCCGTTGATTCCAGACCGTCGCGCGACGGGCGGCTTCATAACCGTCGTCGCCGCGAAAGAAATGTCGCCCCTCGGGAAGTGCGGTCACGCGACCCTCCATAGATTCACATAGCGGTCCGCTGCGATTCGCAATGCGGAACAATAGTGGCAGAGTCTACAACGACGGGAGGCGTCATGGAAGGTCCGCGCCAGGCGGAAACCGCTGGTTCCAGACGGTCAAGCCGGGACGACGGGATCCAGGTCCTCCGACGGGCGGCCGCGGCACTCGATGAGATCGCGACCGCGCCGGGTCGACTGCGACTCGTCGATCTGCATAACCGACTGGGGCTGGCCAAATCCACCGCACGGAGGCTTCTCGTGGGACTGGTGGAGGTCGGCTTCGCAGCCGTTGACGACGACGGGCGGTTTACCCTCGGCGAGCGGCTCATCGGCCTGACCAACGCCGACGCGGACGCCATAGCAGCAACCTTTGCGTCAGCGCTGAGGCAGGTCGCGGAAGCCACCGGCGAAACAGTGGACCTGTCGGTCCTGCGTGGTGGGCAGATGTGGTTCATCGATCAAATCGAATCCGGCCATCGCCTGCGGGCGGTCTCCGCGGTGGGCATGCGGTTTCCTTTGCACGTCACGGCCAACGGCAAGGCTGCGCTCGCACTGCTGGACGAAGCAAAAGTGACCGATACGCTCGCTCGGATCGACCGCGACCAGGCACGCAGGATCCGGTCGGAATTAGCCGAAATCCGCTCGACCGGAATCGCTTTCGACCGTGACGAACACACCGTGGGAATTTCGGCGGCCGGAATCGCCCGCCGGACGTCCAGCGGCAACATCGTCGCGATCTCGGTTCCGGCGCCCACGGAAAGGTTTCACGTGAATCGAGACCGCATTGTGGCAGCCCTCCAGGAGGCCCTTACGTCCCCGGCCTGGCGTAGCTGACCGCGGTTGCCAACGGATCTGCGACCGGAGCACAGTGAACAAGATGAGCCGCAGCGCCCTACGAATCTGCCCATTGTGCGAAGCCACCTGTGGGCTGGTGCTCACGGTGGACGACGACCGGGTCACCGGTGCCCGCGGTGACCGCGACGACGTGTTCAGCCACGGGTTCATCTGCCCGAAGGGGGCGAGCTTCGCCGAATTGGACAACGACCCGGACCGGCTTTCGCTGCCGCTCGTCCGCCGCGGCGGGGAACTCGTCGAGACGGACTGGCCGGACGCATTCGCCGCGGCGGAAGAAGGACTGCGGCGTGTCATCGAATCGGCCGGCGGCAAGTCCGTGGGCATGTACCTGGGCAATCCGAGCGCACACACCATCGCGGGCGGACTCTATGCACCGCAACTGATCCGGGCACTGGGGACACGGCACGTCTACACCGCCAGCACCCTGGATCAAATGCCCAAACAGGTTGCGTGCGGCTACCTGTTCGGCAATCCGTTCGCGTTCACAGTCCCGGACGTGGATCGCACCGACCACCTGGTCATCATCGGCGCGAATCCGCTGGTATCGAACGGAAGCCTCGCCACCGCGGGCGATTTCGCGGGAAAGCTGAAGGCGTTGCGCCGCAGGGGCGGAAAGCTGACCGTCGTCGACCCCAAGCGCACCCGCACCGCGGAGCGCGCCGATACGCACATCGCGCCGCGGCCCGGCACCGATGCGGCACTGCTCTTCGCGGTGGTGCATGTGTTGTTCGACGAGGACCTCGTGTCGCCGGATCTGGGCGGTCTGATCTCACACGTGAGCGGTGTCGAGCAGATCCGTTCCATCTCAAGCGATTTCGTGCCCGACGTGGTGGCCGCGCATTGCGGGCTGGAAGTGTCAGCCATCCGGGAACTGGCCCGCTCCATCGCCGCCGCGCCGCGCGCCGCGGTGTACGGACGCCTGGGCACGTCGACGGTGCGGTTCGGGACCGTGACCAGCTGGCTGGTCGACGTGGTGAATGTGCTGACCGGAAACCTGGACCGGCCGGGCGGGGCGATGTTCGCGTCCTCGCCGATCGGGCCTTCCCCACGCCCGGCCCGTCCCGGCCGTGGGTTCTCCGTCGGGCGTTGGCACAGCCGGGTATCGGGCCACCCCGAGACCACGTCCGAAATGCCGGCGGCCGTGCTGGCCGAAGAGATCGAAACTCCCGGCGAGGGTCGGATCCGGGCGTTGATCACGGTGGCGGGCAACCCCGTCCTGTCGGCTCCGAACGGGGACCGCCTGTCCGATGCCATGGGCGCGCTCGACTTCATGGTCAGCGTCGATCCGTACCTCAACGAGACCACCCGGCACGCCGACGTCATCCTGCCCCCGCCGCCGCCCTCGTACACAGCACATTTCGACGTCGCTCTGTCGAATACCGTGCTGCACAACAATGCCCGCTACTCCCCGCCGGTGTTCCCGTTGCCGCAGGGGCGCCCCGACGAAGCCGAGATCCTGTCCCGGCTTTCGCTGGTCGCGGTCGGACTCGGTGCCGCCGCCGATCCCACGCTGGTCGACCATCAAGTGATTTCCGCCGTACTCGCCAAGGAAGTCGCCGACCCGTCCTCGCCGGTCAGCGGACGTTCGGTCGCAGACCTTGCCGCGATGCTCGTCGACGGCCCCGGTTACGAGCGGCGGCTGGACATGATGCTGCGGCTCGGCCCGTTCGGCGACGCCTTCGGGTCTCGCGCAGACGGCCTGACGCTTTCGCGAGTCAAGTCCGCGCCGCACGGCATCGACCTCGGCCCCCTGGTGTCCCGGATTCCCGAAATCCTCCGAACCCGTTCAGGGAAGGTCGAATTGGCGCCCGAGCCCCTTCTGAGCGACATCCCGCGCCTGCTCGCGTCGTTGGGGTCGGTCGACGAGTTCCTGCTCATCGGCCGTCGGCACTTGCGTTCGAACAACAGCTGGATGCACAACCTGCCCGCGTTGTCGGGCGGCACCAACCGCTGCACTTTGCAGATCCATCCGTCTGACGCCGCGCGACTGGGTGTTTCGGAGACCGCCGTCGTCACCGGCCCCGCCGGAAAACTGCACGTGCCGGTGGAGATCACCGACGCGATCCGGCCGGGTGTGGTGTCGCTGCCGCACGGGTGGGGCCACAACCTCCCTGGTACCCGGATGCGGGTCGCGGCACAAGATCCGGGCGTCAACGTGAACAGCCTCTACGACGATTCACTTCTGGATCCGCTGTCGGGCACCTCGGTGCTCAACGGCGTCCCGGTGCAGGTAGCTCCCGGGTAGCGCCTCCGAGTCTGCTGACGGCCGGGGCTAGGCGACCACTGCAAGGGCGAAGCCGTCCCAGCCTTTGACTCCGAGAGTCTGAATGGCCGCGACATCCAGGCGCGGATGGGCGCCCATCATCTCGAGCATGTCGCGCACTGCCCGCGCTTGCTCGTCCCGGGGTTCGACGATGCGTCCGTTGCGCACCGCGTTGTCGACGACGATCACCGTCCCAGGTCTGCCCAGCTCGATCGCCCACTCGACATAGGCGCTGTTGTTCTCCTTGTCGGCGTCGACGAAGACGAGGTCGAAGGCGCCGCTCAGGGTGGGCAGCGTGTCCAGTGCCGCGCCGATGATGATCTGCACCCGGTCGGCGACGCCTGCCCGATCAATATTGCCCTGCGCCACCTCTGCGTGCCGGCGGTCGAATTCGAGTGTGACGACGCTGCCTTCCGGTCCAACGCCCCGCGCCAGGCAGATCGTGCTGTAGCCACCGAGAGTGCCGATCTCCAGAACCCTTCGGGCTCCGCTGATCCGGGTCAGCAGATTCAGCAGCTTCCCTGTCTGAGCCGACACCTCGATCGCGGGCAGTCCCGCGGCTTTGGAATCGGCCAGCGCGGCGCTCAACGCGCGGTCTTCTTCCAGCAGCAGTCTGTCCAGCAGTTCGTCGACGGGCTGCCAATCATCCGGGCCGATACTCATCCCGCCACCGTATCGGCGGTCTTCGTCGCGCGGATCAGCGCACACCTTCCTTGGCATAGACCACCCGCAACACGTGCCCGACCTCCGCGCCCATCACCAGCGACGCCAGCTCACAAAACGTCTCGACGAAAATCGGACCGTGCGCGGGTCCACCGGAAGCGCACAGGTGATGGGCGACTTCGTGGAGCACCACGAGTTCGCGCAGTGCCCAGTCCGATCCGGCACGCTCCGGGACCGCGATGGTTCCAGTGCCGCCGCGGTTCTCGTAGTGCGCGGCCGATTCCCCACGCCGTGCGCGGACCACCAGCGGGGTCGGCGCAAATCGGGCAGCGACGACCGGCAGCGACAGCACATCGTCGACATAGCGCTGAACGGCTCCCACCGAACCGAAACGGGCCTCGGGCGGCAGCGTCAGCTGAGTCCCGAAGAAGTCGATCGACGGTGAATTGTGTTGTGCGGCACGGTCGAACAAGGTGCGAACGAATTGCTCGGCCGCATACACCTTTGAGCGCTGTGCGTCGCGCTCGGTCATCCTGACGGCGTCACTTGCGCAGCCGCTTGCGGGAACCGGGCAACTCGGGGCTGGATCCGAGGCGCGCATTGCGCCCGGCCCGATCGCCGGCCCGTCGTGCACCCGACGAATAGCCCGCCGACGCGCGCGCCGCCGTCCACCGGCCGCGCGCCTTCGACTCCTGTCGATAGTGGTCGCGCAGTTCGACTTCCTTGTTTCGCAGTGCTACAGCGGTTCCGGGTGCGGCACTTCGGCTCTTGGTCGCCTCTCGCTGAACCTCCTCGCGCGCCTGCGCCAGACGCTGACCTACACGGGCGCCGAAGGCCAGCTGAAAATTCAGCCTCGCCGTGATGGTGGGAGTCGGCCGGTGCTCACCGGTGGACAGGTACGCATCGCACGAGCGCACCATCTGCACCACCAGGCTCGCGTACAGCGCGTGGCTGGCATCGATGTCCTCGGCGAACCCGTACGCGTACACGAATGCCGAGTTGGACGCGACATCACACCGGACGTCGTTGGCGGAGGCGATCACCGCGAACAGCTGCACATAGGTCCGCAGGCCCCGGGTTCCCGGTTCGCCGATGGTGATGGTGCGCTGCGTCGGCGACTGGGCCGCCGTCCTGGTGGCGGAATGCGCGCGGGCCACCGCCAGATCAATCGATGTGGCAGTGGCCAGGCGCTGCGCCGCGGCCATGAACGCCTCGGCCTCGTGGGCGTTGTCGGTGCCCTCCGCCTGCCGCAACAACGCCGCAATACGTGCCAGCATCCGATCGTCACTCATCTGCGGATCTCCATGCGCGCCAGGCTAAGCCAGGCACGGTAGGCCTCCGCAAGTCACTCACTTCGTGATGAACCGATCGAGCGCACCGACCAGCTGCGGCGACAGCGGCGCCTTCTTGGCGTAGTTCGCGACGTTGTCGGTGGGGTCGTCGTGCAGCACATGGTTGACCCCCTTGAGTTGGACCAACTGCAGTGCCGTTCGCGCCAGAGCGTCGGCCAAGGGCTTGACGTCACGGCAGTTGGACTGGGCATCGCTGTCCGAGCAGGTGACCAACACCGGCGTGCCGGCGGGAATCCGGCCGGCGAGCGCGACCGGGTCGATCGCGTCGGCCTCGACCACGGCTTTGACGTTGCTGGGGTTGAGGATTGCGCTGAGACCGTCGGGCAGGTCGGCGGCGACCGTGCCCGAGGCCCGAGCCTGGGCGACGGCGGCGCGCCATGCCGCGACGACGTCGTCGCCTTGCTGCTGCGTCTTGGCCCCGCTACGCACCGCAGCGGCGACGTCGGATTCGACCCTCCCGGTGATCAGGTCGAGATAGCGCCCCGGCAACGGCTGAAGCAGTGCCAGCGAGTGCACCTTCGGCGCCCCCGCTGAACTGTCATCGGCCAGCGCCATCGCGTGCATTGTCCCTTCGCCCAGCGCATACACCGAGATCCGGGTTCCGTTCGTCTGATTCTTCCCGGCCAGGAAGCGGATCGCCGCCTTGGCGCCCGTCGTGTAGACGGCACTGCCGACATCGGCCGGGCGATCCGCGTAGGGCCCCAACCCGGTGGCTCCGGTACCGACCTTGTCATAGCGGAGAGTCGCGATGCCGTGTTCGGACAGATACTCCGCAAGCTGTCGCATGTTGCCGATCGGCCCGGCGACGTTGTTGTCGCCGTTGCGGTCGGTGTGTCCGCTCTCCGAGATGAGGAGCGCCGCCGGGCCCGCCGGCCCGGCCTGCCGGTGGCGATAGGTTCCGTGTAGCGTCAGTCCGTCGGCTGTGAAGGTGACTTCATCCTCGACCCACGGCTGTCTGGTCACGGTGCTCGGGGCACAACCGGCTAGCAGCGCGGTGGTCACCGTCAACGCAACCAGGGCGAGCCGGTGCCGCCGTTTCACAGTCTGGCCTCGATCCACGTTGTGACGTCGTCGAGAACGCGCTGACGCTCGGGCTCGTTGAAGACTTCGTGGTAAAGCTCCGGATAAACCTTCAGATGGACGTCTGTCGAGCCGGCGCATTCGACCAGCCGCTCGCTGCCCGAGGCGGGGACCAAGCGGTCTTCGGCACCGTGGACGACGAGCAGCGGCGCGGTCAGAGCGCGAGCACGCTGGGGCATGGTGTCGCCCACCAGCAGGAGTGCCTTCCCAATCCCTGCCGGGATCTTGCCGTGGTGGACCAGTGGATCGTTTCGGTAGGCGGCCAGCATCTCCGGGTCGCGCGTCACCGCGGTGTCGTCGAGGTCTTCGATCGGCAGGTTGGGCAGCAGCGACCCCACGGCTTTGCCCAGCAGAATCTTGATCGGATTGACCCCGGTCTGCGCGGCAACCGCGGGCCCGGACAGCACCATCAGGTCGTAGTCGTCGGGATGGTCCACCCCGTAGGCGAACACGATTCCGCCACCCATGCTGTGCCCCAGCACAATTCGGGTCAGTCCGGGGTTCTCGGCGGTGGCGGTGTTCACCAGCGAGCCGAAATCACCGGTGTACTCGGCCATGTGCCGAACCATGACCCGCTTGCCACCCGAGCGTCCGTGGCCGCGATGATCGAGCGCATAGGTCACCAGGCCGGCTTCGCCGAATCGCTGCGCGACGTGGTCGTAACGGCGCGCATGCTCCCCCAGTCCGTGCGCAAGAACGACGACGCCGCGCGGCTCGGTATCCGGTGTCCAGACGTCGTAGACGATCGGGACGCCGTTGACTCCATCGAACGACCGTTCGGTGCGGGTTGTAGCCATCAGGCGAGCGTAGCCGCCGCACGCCTCTCCAGCCGTGCCAGCGCTTCGCTGGTGAACGCGTCGAGGGCACGCAGTTGCGACGGGCGGATCGCGTCGAACAGGACGCTTCGGACCAATTCGGCGTGGCCCGGCGCCGCGGCTTTCAGCGCCTGTGCGCCCCCGTCGGTCAGCGCGACGACGGCGCCTCTCCGATCGTCGTCGCTACTGCTTCTCTTCACGAGGCCGCGGGACCGCATCCGGGTCAGTTGATGCGACAGCCTGCTTTGCTCCCAGCCGAGTTCATCCCTGAGTTCATTGATCCGGGCCCCGTCGCGTTCGGCGAGGACGACGAGAATCTCGTAGTCGGCGAGTGACAGTCCGCAATCGGCTTGCAGCTGACGGTTCATCGCGGCGCGCAGCCGGGTGCCCATCGCCAGGTAGTTCCGCCAGATCCTCTGCTCGTCGTCAGTGAGCCACGCCACCGGTTCAGAGTAACGGAATACATGACACATCATCTATGTTGTGCGAGTCGGAGCCACCGAAACAAGGCCGGCGAAGACGACAAGTGGGGTGATGACATGTCCGGTGTCGAAGTAGTACGCGCAAACGAACGCGCCGCGACCGACTTCGAGTGGCTGGGCTCCAAACACTCCTTCTCCTTCGGCCGCCACTACGACCCCGCGAACACCCACCACGGACTCCTGGTCGTCAACAACGACGACGTCATCGCGCCCGGCACCGGATTCGATACACACCCGCACCGCGACATGGAAATCGTCACCTGGGTGTTGCGGGGTTCCCTGGTGCATCAGGACTCGACCGGCAACACCGGGGTCATCTACCCCGGACTCGCGCAGCGCATGTCGGCCGGCCGTGGAATTCTGCACTCCGAGAAGAACGATTCGTGGCGTCTCACCGGCGACGCGAGCCACCGCGAGCCAGTGCATCTGGTGCAGATGTGGGTAGTCCCCGACGAGGCCGGGATCACTCCGGGTTACGAACAGCTCGAGATCGACGACTCGCTGCTGCGCAGCGGCCTGGTCACCATCGCCTCGGGAATGCCCAAGCACCGCAACGAGACCGCGATCCACATCCGCAACCGATCCGCCGCACTGCATGGCGCACGCTGGCAGGCGGGCGATACGGTCACAATCCCCGACGCAGCTTTCCTGCACCTGTTCGTTCCCATCGGCGCGGTGGAGCTGGAGGGTGTGGGCCCACTCGACACCGGCGACGCCGCCCGGCTCACCGCCTCGGGCGGTCAACGGGTGACAGCGATGCAGCCATCGGAGATCCTGATCTGGGAGATGCACGCGGGGATTGCCGCCTGATCACCGCCAGTTCGGCGGCGGGTGCCCGCCTGTCGCGAAATCCACCTGAGGGCTGCCCGGCATCGAGCTTCACAGCCCTCAGGCGCATCTTGCGCGCCAGCTGTAATCGCTTGGCGCCCAGAATGTTTCACGACCGTTACTTATGTTGACAGTGTGGCATGTGTGGCTATTGTGAAGGTTGCCGTAGTGGCCGCACGTCGAAAGGGCAATCGTGCCAACCCCAGTCGCGGTCATTCGCCGCATCGTCGCAAGCTGCATGGCGGTCGCGACATGCCTGACCCTCTCGGCCACCGTGGGGCAACCCGTCGCCGTGGCGGCGGGGCGGGACCAGCTTTCGCAGGCAATCGCGAACACGCGCGGCAGCTACCTGGTGTACAACTTCGGCAGCGGCTTCCCCGCTCCCATGCTCAACGCCGCCGGCAGTTGGTACGAAATGTCCAACGGCGGTCACCTGATGATCATCAAATCCGCATCAGGCCGACTGACGCCAAGGCTGTTGGTGGACAGTCATTCCGGCTACCAGTCACGCTGCGAACGCACCCCCGGCGCAAAGACGCGAGACGGACTGGTCCAGGCGTCCGAGGTGTATTCCCCCATTCAGGCGTGGCAAGCCATGGGCCAGCCGACAATCGCCATCAACGCCAACTTTTTCGACATCCGGGGTCAGCAAGGCGGCTCATGGAAGACCACCGACTGCAGTTCACCGCTGGGCGCCTACATCGACAACACCCAAGGGCAAGGGAAAGCCAACCTCCCTTTGACCGGAACGCTCGCCTACGCAGGGAAGCAGGGACTCTCAGGCGGCGACGAGGTCTGGACCGCACTGACGACGATGGTTCTGCCCGTTGCCGGTGTCCCCTTCGTCGTGGCGCCACGCTCCCCCAATGACTACGACGTCGCCGCGCCCGTCATCCAAGGCTTGATGGACAAGGGCGTCCGGTTCGCCGCCGTCAGCGGCCTCAAGTTGTTGGCGCCCGGCGATGCCGGCCAGCTGAACGATCCGGGACCCAGCGCGGCACGAACGGCTTTGGCCTACGCCAAAGGTAGGGACGAGATGTACGTGTTCCAGGGCGGCAGCTACACCCCCGACCAGATTCAGGACCTGTTCCGCGGATTGGGCAGCGACACCGCCATCCTGCTCGACGGCGGTGGGTCCTCCGCCATCGTGCTGCGGCGCGACACCGGCGGAATGTGGGCCGGAGCAGGTGTACCCAAGGGGTCCTGCGACACCATGCAGGTCCTGTGCGACTCACACGAGCGCGCATTGCCGGCCTGGCTGGGCTTCAACTAGGTGGTCCACCCGTCCACCCAAGACCGTCCACCCAAGTCCGTCCGCTCAACCATCTGACGCCGCTGAGGCAGCCCCGCCAGCCGATAAGGCTGTTCAGATCCCGGTGAGCCGACCGATCAACCGGTCCCGGATCACGGTCGGAAGGCTTGTCACGACCCCCATTTGAATGGCGGGGCCGACGCCCACCGGGTAGCGCGCGCGTGGTGAACGCACGGTCAACGCCCGCTCCACGACATCGGCGACCTTTTCGGCCGGCACAGCCAGACGCTGCGACAGCGGGATCGACTTCCGCATTCCGGCAATATGTTTCGAGTACAACGCACGCTGGCTCGGTGTCATCGCGGCCTCCATCTCGTCGACGGATTGATCGGCCCTGCGCCACAGGTCGGTGTCCGTCTGGGCCGGCTCGATCACACTCACCGCGATCCCCCACGGCTTGAGTTCCAGCCTCAGCGCGTCGGCAGCCGCCTCCAACGCGAACTTGGACGCACTGTACGCGCCCAGCAAGGGCAGTGAGATTCGGCCATTCACACTGGAAATGAACAGGATTCGGCCACGGGACGCCCTCAGCTTGGGAAGTACTGCGTTGGTGACGGCCAACTGCCCCACCACGTTGACATCGAGCTGCCGGCGAAGTTGCGCAGCCGTCAGCGCCTCGATCGGTCCACTCACGGCGACGCCCGCGTTGTTCACCACAGCGTCCAGCCGCTCGGGCAAGACCGTCGGCAGCGCGGCAATCTGCTTGTCGTCGGTGACATCGAGGAGCACTGTCGAGACCCGCGGCAACGCGGAGAGGACATCGGCGTCGGCTTGGCTGCGCACTCCCGCGATGACATCCCATCCCGCCGAGCCGAGATGGGCGACGATCGTATTGCCGATCCCGCGGGCGGCTCCGGTCACCAAAACCGTTGGCATGAGATCACTTCCCCGTTCGACGATGGGATTCGGCGGGCGGCCCCAGAAGAAAGACGGCCAGGCTCGCGGCCACAATACAGGCGGCCAAACCGATCACCGGCGCCAAACCGATATGCAACACGGTGGCGCCAACAGCGGCCCCCGCGCACAGTGTCAGCACGATCGTGATTCGCAGCTTCTCACGTTCACCGGTACCACCGGCGAGGCGACTGTCGACCCCGATGCCGACGATCGTCGACGTGAGCACCGTGGTACTCAGCTCCTGCACGCCGAACTGCCGGGCCGCCGCACTCTGTGCGCCGAATGTTATTGCCAGACAAGCGATCAGGATCACCTTCTGATGGGTGTGGTAATCGATCACCCCGGTACCGACCAGAACGGCCATCGTCGTCAGCAACGCGACTTCCGTCCCGAGTGCGGTGGCGAGCCAGATCCGCACCTTCGCCCCGAGATGGCGAGCATACCGTCCACCGATCACCGCCCCCACGAGGAAACTGGCGAACGAAACCAGCACGCCGGCCAGGTCGACGGTGGTCTGCGGGGCCAGCCAGAACCCGAGAAACACCACATTGCCCGTCATGTTCGCGACGAACACATGACCGAGCACCAAGACGCTGATGGCGTCCACCAGGCCAGTCGCGAACGTCAGCATCAGGAGCGCGACGACCGTCGCGCGTTCCGAAACCGGCGAGATGACGGCCATCAGAAGCTAGAGCTTCGGGGTCAAATCCAGTGACGTGATCGTGGTCATCTTCGTAACCAGCCAGTTCCCGCGATCCTGCTTCAATTCCAGTCGATACGACAGGTACTTGATCGACGGGATGTTCTTGCTCAACGGCGTGGTCGAAGTCGTGTTGGTGAAGACGATGGCCGTGGCTTCCTGCCCTCTGAGCGACTCGACGGCGGCGCCCACCACCTGCGTGCTGTTGGTGACCTTCGCCTGCTTGTTGGTCGGCTGAATGGCGTCGACGTACTTGCGGTACTGGTCCTCGAAGGCACCGGAGAGATACTTCGCCGAACGGTCCGGCAGGCGGTCCATGTCGTCGGGGGTGTAGGTCCACAACGTCGTGATGGCGTTTGCCGCGGTGCGGGCAATGTCGAGTTTGGTCTGCACCATCGCCCGATCTGCCAGGTACGGCTGCACGGCCGCAGCGGCGAACGCGCCTGCGCCGACCAGCAATGCGGCCGAAACACCTACGGCTACAACGGCTTTGTTACGGGCGAGCCAGCCGACCCGTTTCGAGGGGGCCGTCCCGGCTTCTTCGCTGACCCCGGCCGACTCGATCTCAGACTGGGCCGTCTCGATTTCAGACTCGGCCGGGTCGTCTTCAGACTGGGCCGCCCCTTCGGTCAGATCACCTGTAGCAGGCTGCTTATCTTCCACTGCTCTCCCTCCTTCGTGGCAGTGACCACCCAGCGGTTGCCGTCCTCGATGACCTTCCCGTCGGGCAGCTTCGTCGTCGTCTTGCCGGCCACCACCACATCGACTGTGCCGTCGTCATTCCACCGCTCGATTCCCAGATCCTGAATCGAGCCGGTGGCGGGCTCCGCACGCGCCACCTGGATCACGACTTCGTTCATGCGTTCCTTGTACAGCTGGGCCAGCTGGCCGGTGGTCCGGGCCAGGACCTTGTCGGCGTAGTCGTTCGCGTGGAACGGGTCCGGCGACGTGTACAGCGTCATGAACGACTGAACCGTGCTGAGAACGGCTGCGTTCCGGACGGTCTGCCGATCGTTGATCTCGTACTGCACCAGTACGAAGGTGCTCAATCCCAGCGCCGCGGCGATGGTCAGCGAAGCCAGAGATGTCGCCAGGGCGACACCCCACCGACGCGGCTTCTGCTCTGGCAGCGCCAGGGCGTCCGGCGTCCCGGGCTCGATCTTGCGGCGTGGACTCATCGACCCTGCCCGGTGTTCTTGGGCGCCGTGCCGGGGGGCGCCGTGGTGGCGGGCGGCGTGCTCTTGGCCGGCGGCGTGCTCTTGGCCGGCGGGGCGTTGGTTGGTGCGGTGTTGGCCGGCGGGGCGCTGGTCGGTGCGGCGTTGGTCGGCGCGGTGTTGGCCGGTGCGGTGTTGGCCGCCCCACCGTTGATCGGCCTGGCCAACACGGTCAGGTCGGACACCTGCCACTTCCCCGCATCAGACCTCTGGAACTTGACTCTCACCGTGGCGGTGATCAGCCGTTGCTTCGGCGCCGCTCCGCGCTGGCCTTGCAGCAGGATCAGCATCAGTCCGTCGGTCCGCGACGCGGACAACACCGCGCCGTTCGTGAACCAGTAGTCATTGTCGACAGGACCGGCTTTCTCCACCGCCTGCTGCTGCGCGATGAGCTGCGGGCGGTAATTGTCAGCGGCCAGGGACTGTGCCCGGGCGAAGTCGTCCTTGAGGGTCGCGACCTCGTAGCTGAGCATTTCGACGACGATCTTCGGGCCCTGCTCGGAAAGCTCGGACCGGGACTGCTCGACGGCCTTCTGCGTCCGGTAGACCTCCTGAAATCCCAACCCGCCGACGACAACGGCGATGGCCGCGCCCACCGCAAGCAACCGGCCCAGCAGGCGTCGATTCTGCGGCACCACGCCGATGACCGGCCGGACCTCGGTTCGGAGAAGAAGGTCGGCGAACGTTCTGCCTCGCGAATCCCACAGCGGCCAGAGCCAACCCACGAACAGTGACACGGTGTCCAACACGTGGGCCATGTCCCGCAAGATCAGCAGCCAAGGGCTCACCGGTGCGCCGGTGCGAGTGACGACACCGATGCCGAACAACGACCGCCCCACACTCCAGCCGGTGATCGCGGGCAGAACCAGCCGGTTGACCGCCATGGCGAACAAGACCCCGACCGCCACGCCGATACACAGCCAAAACAGCCACGCGGGCTTGCGCGCCGCCGGAATGAGCACGAGGGGCACTGCCGCAACGGACAGCGGAATGATCACGTCGAACGCGAATGCTCCGGCCCGCGGCAGCCAGCCCGCCGTCGGCGGGGCCCCCGGACCATCGACCGCCAGTTCCGCGGGATCGGTGCCGTCGAGCACCACCGTCACTTGCTCACCTGGTCCAGCTTCGCGATCTTGTAAGAACCGTTGTCGAGTGCCATCCTGACGCGCAACCGGTAACCCTGTTCCTGCTGTTGGACCTCGGTGTTGGTCAGCTTGGTCCGGATCGCGACCAGAATGTCCATCGAGCCGTCGGAATTGTGCCGCTCAACAGCCGCACGGAGGTTTGTGACTTCGACCTTGGCCTTCGCAGCCTGGTAGGCCTCGACCAAAACCCCGCTGTACAGGGTGGCCTGGGCGCCGAAGTCGCCCGTCGCGCACTCGATGATCTTGCGCTGACTCTCCGCCATGACGGTCGCGTCCGGCGCCTGGGTCGCCGTTACACAGTCCTTCGCCGCTGCCAGTGCCGCCGTTTCGGCTCGCGCAGCAGCCGCGTTTTTGGAATGTGACCGCAGCGCAAGATACCCACCCGTCCCGAGTGCTGCCGCAACCACCAGCAGCACCGCACACACAGCGACAACCCAATTGCGCGAAGCCAACCGCGAGCCAGCAGGAATTGGACCGGCAACGGCATCCGACGCCTCAGACGATGTCTCGTCCGAGGCGTCGGTCACCGTCGCGTCGGGTTCCTTCTGATCCTCGTTCTCCAACGCTTGGGTGAACGACTCAGCGTTCGATTCCTCACCGGCGTCGGAAGTGGGCGGGGTGGGGTTCAGCTGACCGGAGCCAGCATCTCCTTCCATCCGTCGTCTCCTGTACTGCTCGAATTGCTGACGGTGTACTTCACACCATCCGGGCCGACCAGTTCGCCACTCGCCGGGCTGTACACGGCCGCATTGCTCGCAGTGTACGTACACGGGTTGGGTTGCTGGCCGTTGCACTGTACCGAACCAGTCCCCGGAGCTGTCAGATCGTCGCTCGTCGGGGGCGGCGTGCCCGGAACCATGTTCGCCGGCAACGGATTCATGCCGTTATTGATGCTCGGTGCCGGGATCACGGTGCCCGGGTTCACCGGCTGGTCGCAACGCGCACCCGGAGCCGGGCAGTTCACGATCTGGTTCGGATCACCGATCCACGGGTTGGTACCAAGCGGCTGATACGGCTCGTTGCTACGGCACTCGGCCGGCGTCGCTCCACGCTTGCCCGGGAAGTCCGCGCACGGGTAGTTACGCGCACCGCGAACCACGTTCGACGGTGTCTCCTTGGGGATCTTGCAGTACAACCCCTTCGGAGCCGGCAGATTCGTGGTGTCCGCAGGCGCGCGCCATTCGCTGGCCGGAAGGAAGCCGGTCAAGCACGGCGGCGGCTGGTTGATGGTCAACGCGAAGTCGATGGACGCCTTGCCCGGGTTGATCGACACCGTCTGTGCGACCGCCGCCCCCTGCGGCAACAGCACCAGCGCCTGCTCAACGCCCTTGTGATACCGCTTGAGCATGTCGAGCACGATCTCGAGGTTGGCCAGGGTCTGCGGAAGCGCATCCTGGACGTCCCCGAAGACCGAGTTGAGGGCATCCGCCGTCGGCGCCGCCTGCTGGATGGCATCACGAACAACCGCATCGTGAGACGCCGTCTGCGCGGCCAGCGTGTTCAGGTTCGCCGCCCACGTCTGGATCGCGTTGGACGACACAACCTGACTGTTGAGGAGCGGCCCTGAATTGTCGACGAGGCTGTTGATGTCATCGATGTTGGTCTTGAAGTCGCCCACGACGGCCTGGGTACCGTCGACCAAGCGCTGCAGAGCCGAACCCAGGCCACCGACCGCCTGAGCGGTCTCGTTCAGCAGCACCGGGATCTTGTCGGCAGGCAAGGCGGACAGACCGCGGCCCACAGCGTCGAGCGAAGGCCCGATCTCGCTGGGAACGGTGCCCTTGGTGATGGTCTGCCCGGCGGCGAAGTACTTGTTGGGTTCGCCAGGCGACACCAGGTCGAGGTACTGCTCGCCGACCGCCGACACCGAATGCACGTTGGCGATGGAATCGACGGGCACCTTGTACTTATCGCTGATGCTCATCGTGGCGCGCACACCGGTCTCGGTGGGCTCGACCTCCGTCACCTTGCCGATCGTGACACCTCGATAGGTGACGTTCGACGTCCGGTACAAGCCGCCCGATGACGGCAGCTCAGCTGTGAGGGTGTACTGACCCACGCCCGCCAGGGTTGGCAGACGCAGGTAGTACCAGCCCAGCACGGTCAAAGCCAGCACCGTCAGGATCGAGAAGATGATCAGCTGAGTCTTGATGAAGCGAGTAATCATTTAGCGCGTCCCCTTACTCGCCACGCTCGATGTACGGACCACCCGGCGCCGAGTTCGGATCTGGTGTGAACCGAACGTCCGGAATCATCGTCTCGGGATCGCGACCCCACGACTGCTCGAGCGCGCGACCCATACCCGAGACTCCGGTTCCCGTCAGGAACGCATTGTCCAGTGCGCTCAAGGTCAGGTCGAACGTCGACGACACGTTGATGTAGTCACCGCGGATGACCTTCTCGATGTTGTCGATCGGGTACGGCGCGGTGATGACCAGCTTCAGCGAGTCGATCAGGTACGGAGCCGCCTTACCGATCTGCTTCAGCGGGCGCTGAGACAACTGCAGGTTGGTGTCGAAATCGGAGCGAGCCTCCGACAACGTGTCAGCGGTGACGTTGCTGAACCGGCCCAGAGCCTCGACCGCGTTGGTGAAGGTAGCCCGCTTGTCGGCGAAGTACTTGATCAGCGGCGGGAACTCGGTCAGCACGCGATCAAGGGTGCTGTTTCGCTTGGCGACGATTCCCAGCAACTCGTTGGTCGAGTCGATGGCCCGGGTCAGATCCGCGCGCTGCTGGTTCAGCTGATCGGTGAACGTGTTCAGCTTGCCCAGGAAGTCGCGGATTTGCTCGGCATTGCCGCTCAGGATGTTGGCGACCTCGGTCTGAATGACCTCGAGGTTCGGGATCCCCCCACCTCGGAGCACCACCGAAATACTCGCCAATGTCCGCTCCGTCGACGGGAAGGCCGACGCGTTCTTCAGCGGAATGGTCGCCCCGCTGCGCAGCAGTTCGGACGACGGGTTGGCCGGCGGAGTCAGTTCGACGTGTTGCGTGCCCAGGAGACTGGTTTGGCCGATCCGGGCATTCGCATTGGCCGGGAGCTTGATTCCCGGGTCAATGTCGAGCGTCAGCGTCGGGATCCAGTTCTTGAGTTCGATCTTCTTGACCGAACCGACATAGACGTCGGCGACGCGAACGCGGCTGTTGACGTTGAGCGCCAGCGTGTCCGGCATCTGCACGTAGATCGTCATCTTGTTCGAGCCACTGCCCGGACCGAAGGGCAGCGGAACGTTCGCGATGCCCTTCCATCCGCAGGAACTCAACACCATGGCGACCATGAGCAGGCCGAAGCCACGCACGCCATACCGTCGGATCGCCGGCATCACTGCTGCGGTGCTCATTGACCAGTTCCCATCTCAGCGGGCAGTGCGGGACCAGCCGGAACGGCTGCGGCCGGGGCCGCTGGAACCGCTCCGCCGTTGATCTGCTGTGACACCGGCAGCGGACCGGGGATCACGTCCGGGCCGGGCGCCGGTGGCGGCGGCTGCTGGGGGTACCACGGCGGGGGTGCCGGGTTCTGGTTGTCGTACGAGTTCGGCGGGGCGCCTCCCGGGGGGCCTGCCGGCGGCACGAATGCCGGATCGGGTCCACCCATCAGCGCGGAGAGTGAATCGGGGGTCAGCATGTTGGCGGTGAACGGCTGTACGTCCACACCCTGCATGCCGGGAGCCACTGTCCAGCCCTGCTCATGGTTACCGTGCGAGAACAGGGTGTCCCGCGACCAGATGCCGGGCACCGTGGTGTCCTTGTACCCCGGGGGCGGCTGCAGGCGCGGTTCCGAATAGGAGAGGTACTTCGGCAGGATGACGCCCGTGGAGACCTGGTTCACGCCGAACGGCGGATAGTTGAACTTGGTCGCGTCGAGGATCGGCGCCAGGTATTGCGCGCACAGTTCAGCGGAATCCTGGTAGCCCATCCGGCTGCCGGCCTGGATCGCGCTGCAGAGGAACTGCATCGGGTTGGCCCAGCTGGCGACCGTCGGCGCGGCGGTGAGGGCACCCTGCGCCGGGTGGTAGATGTTCATCAGGTTCGCGGCCAGGTTCGGGTAGACATGCAGCACCGTCTCGAGGCCGTTGCGCGGTTCGGGCTGCAGGATCGCGTTGGTGACCTCGGCCAGGTTGTTGATGTCCTTGGCGAGCACCGAACCGTTGTCGTTGACGAACTTGTGTGCCGTTTTCAGCAGGTTGTCGATGTCGACCAGCGCCGTTGCCAACTCCTGGTCGGAGCTGGTGAAAGAGTTCGTGAAGGTGGCCAGGTCGGAGTTGAGCGCCACGAACTGCTGATCGCTCTTGTGCAGCGCGTTGACGAACAGAGCGAGGCTCTTCGCGACGGCGAAGAAGTCGCCGCGTCCCTCGTTCACCGCCGACACCGCGTCCGACAGCGCGCTCAACGTCTTGTTGATCTGCGCGCCCTTGCCGTCGAGGCCGTTGGCGAAGGACTCGAGCGCCTCACCGAACGGACCCTTGGGCTGTTCGGGCGTCGGCCCGAGCTTGGTGACGATGTCGGTGATCTGGTTGCGAAGATCGTCCCACTCGACCGGTACCTGGGTGCGCTCGACCGGAATCACCGCGTTGTCCGCCATGACCGGTCCGCCCTTGTAGGCGGGCACCAGCTGGATGCTGCGGGATGCGACCAGACTGGGGTTCATGATGGTTGCCGTCGCGTTGGCCGGCACCTTGTACTTGCTGTCGTAGTGGAAGGTGACCTTCATCTTGTCGCCGGCCGGCTCGATCGAATCGATCTGGCCAACCTCGAGGCCCATGATGTCGATCCGGTCGCCCGGGTAGAGAGCCATCGTGTCGGTGAAGTACGCCACGACGGTGTTCGTGGTCATCTTCTGATACAGCCGATAGCCGACGAAGGCACCCGCAATCACCAGCAGCACGACCAGCGACACGACCGCGAGGCCCGTCTTGGACAAGTTGCCCGGCTTCATCTTTTTCATATCGAAATTGAAGATGTTCGACATGGGTTAGTTGCCCCCTCCCGGCATGTCGATCGGCGCGATGGCTCCGTCACCCGAGAGCTGCGGTCCAGGCCCCGGAGGGGGGATCGGACCGACCAGTGCGGGTGGCGGTGGTGCCGAGCCGGGCGCGGCCTCGGCGGGTCCGGGCAGCGGGCCGACCGGAACGGTGCGGGCACCGGGCGGACCGGGCTCGAGCGGTGCGGCCGGGACGCCCATGACACCGGGCGACATCTGACCCGGGATCGCGGCGCTCGGAACGCCGGGGCTGTACACAGCGCCCGGGTTGAACGGCGCGGAGACCACGTCAGGAGCCGGGTAGCCGGGGCCACCGAACGGTCCTTGCGTCAGACCCGCACACGGCAGCGGATTAGTCGGACTCGGCGTTCCGTCCGGTGCTGGTGTGTACGAGCACGGCGAACCGGGACCGACAGCCGGACCGGGATGATCCGGGGTGCCCTCCAACAGGTGGGGCGCCGCGGGCGGCGCGCCATTCGGCTGCATGGCGCCGTTCGGATCCGGGAACTTGAAGGCCGGCAGGCCGGCGTTGCGCCAGAACTCCTCGGGATCGATGCCGCGCTTCTTGAAGGCGGCGTCGACCCACGGCTGCAGAATCTGATACGGGATCAGGTTCACCACGAGGACCTTGAAGTACGGTGCCGAACCGATGGCTTCGGCGAGAGCGCCCATGAAGCCGGCAGCCTGCGTGAGCACATCTGCCAGGTCAGTCTTGTGCTTGACCAGGATGTCGCTGATGACGCGCAGTTGCTCCAGAACATGGTTCAGGTTCGGGTTGTCGTTGATCAAGCCCTCGAACTGCTGCGAGACCAGTGAGACGTTCTGCAGCAGGTAATCGATGGCCTGGCCGCGCTGGTTGACCGCGGACAGCAACGTCTTCGCATTCAGCAGCAGTGTATTGATCTGCTCGCTGCGGTTTCCGAGGACACTGGCGACCTGATTTGCGCTCGCCAACAGCTGCTTGAACTGCTCGTCGCGCTTGCCGATGGTGTCGGAGAACCGCTCGACGCCGTCGAGCGCCGCACTCAGATGCGGATACGTCTGGTCGACGGTCTCTGACAGCACGTGCAGCGACCGCTTGACGGTATCGATGTCCCAGCCCTGCGCGGCCTTCGTCACGTCGAACACCGCGTCATAGAGCTGGTAGGGCGTGGTGCTCTGACCGATCGGCAGAGTTCCGTTCGCCTGCAGGATCTTGTTCCCGCGAGGTTCCACGTCCAGGATCCGCTTGCCGAGAATCGTCTCGGTGCGGATGGCCAACCGGCTCTCGGTGCCTACCTGATTGGCGCCGATCGTGAAGCCCATCTTCACGTGATCGCCCTCGATCTCCATGGACTGGATCTCGCCGACGTCCAGACCTGAGATGCGGACCTTGTCGCCCTCTTCCAGGCCGGCGGAGTCGTTGACCTGCCCGTAGTAGACGGGCTGCGCGAAGAGCATCGGCACGTTGGTGAAGCCTTGTCCCACAAGGACGATGAGCACCAAGATGACGACACCCGCCAAACCATTGCGAACCCGGTTCGGGCCCTCCAAAGTTCTCATTGCGGCGTGCACCTACCCGTCGGCTGCTGAGTGATCTTCACTGTCCGGACCGGCCCACCGGGCTGCAAACCGTTCAGCTTGAGCGAGATGTCGCACAGATAGAAGTTGAAGAAGTCGCCGTAGATACCGCCCGCACGACCGATCAGCTTGAGCGCCGCCGGCAGCCTGGTCAGGAGGTCTTCCAGCTGAGCCTGGCCGTTCGCGTCAGCCAACGGTTGCTCGATGGTCTCGAGCTTCGCGATGGTGTCCTTCAGCATCGGACGGTCGTCGCGCAGCAGGTCGCCGAGGGTCCCCGACGCATTGCTGATGTTGGCGGTCGCGTCGGCCAGCGGATCTGCACGGTTCTTGAGCCCCGTGACCAGGATCTCGAAGTTGTTGACCGTCTGGTCGAACTCCTTCTGATGCTTCACCGTGGTGTCCAGGACGGTGTTCAGGTTCTTGATGACCTCGCCGATCGCCTGGTCGCGCTCGGCGAGCGATGACGTCAGCTGCGAGGTCTGGTCAAGGATGTCGTTGATCGTGCCGCCCTGCCCCTGGAAGACGGTGATCAGCGACGAGGCGATCGTATTCACCTTCTCGGGATCGAGTGCCTTGAACAGCGGCTTGAAGCCGCCGATCAACGCGTCGAGATCCAGCGCGGGCGTTGTGCGGGACAGCGGGATCACACCGCCGGCCGGCAAGGTGCGGTCGGCACCCTCGCCGGTGCCGCGCTCCAGGTTGATGTATCGGTTGCCGATGAGGTCCTGGTAGCGGATCGTCGCGGTGGTCGACTGGTACAGCGGCAGGCTGCGGTCGACGTTCATGTCGACCGCGACTCGCTTGCCACCGTCGATCAGGCGGATCTCAGAGATCTTGCCGACCTCCACACCGCCGGCGCGGACGAACTGTCCGGTCTTCAGACCACTGGCATTGCTGAACTCAGCGGTGTATGTGCTGGTCCGATCGAATCGCAGCTGCCCGAAGACGATGACGATGATCGCCGTGAAGAGCAGCAATACGAATGAGAACGAACCGAGCTTGATTGCTGTACCGGTGATTTTCATGGGTTGATCGTGTTCTCCCCGACTTGGCGTCCCCAGACGTACTCAGTGAGGATCGGCTGACCCAGTTCCAGGTGGTTGTACGGCGCGATCGACACACCGTCGTCGACCACGAGATACGGGGCCGGCCAGAAGTCATGCGTGATCTTCTGCCAGCAGCCGGGCGCACCGCCGGGTCCGCCGTGGGCGTTCACGCGAGGCAGGTTGTCCGGGTAGACGTAGGGGTTCGGGGCGCCGACGAGCTTCTGGATCATGTCCAGGGAGAAGCCGTTGCCACCGAAGGAGCCCTTCGCCAGCGGCAGCGCTTCGGCCTGACCACGGATCTGGCAGAGCAGCTGGGGGCTGTAGGTGTCGAGGAGCTGCGTCGTGGGAACGGCGTCAGCCATGGCGCGGACGAAGTAGGGGCCGCCGCGTTCGAAGATGTCGGCGCCGGTGTTGGAGAACCCCGCCGTGGCGAGCAGCGCGGCGTCGAGGTCGCCCTGTTGCTGGTTGAGGGTGCGCGCCGTCGTCACCGCGTTGTCCAGTGCCGACCACAGGTCGGGGCTGGCCTTCGCGTAGACGTCGGCCAAGTCCGCCAACTTCTGCACGTCGCCGCGGATCACCGGCATCTTCGGGTTGAGGTCGTCAAGGATCGTGTTGGCGTTGACGATTGACTGGCCGAACTTGCCACCCAGACCGGTCAGCGCTTCGGCCGCCGCGCTCAACGTCATGTTGAGCTTGACCGGATCGACCTTCTCCGCGATCGAGGTGATGGTCTCGAAGAGCGTGTTGAACTCGGTGGTCACATGGGTCGCATCGATGACCTCTGAGCTGGACACTCGGGCCTTCACCGGGTTCTTCGGGCTGGTGAACGACACGTACTTGTTGCCGAAGACCGTGCTGGCCTTGATCTGCGCCTCTACGTTGGCCGGGATCAGGCTGATGTACCTGGGGAAGACCTGCAACGTAAGTTCGGCCACGGACTTGCCGTCCCGCGTCACGGTTGTGACGTCGGAGACCCGGCCGATGGCGACGCCGTTGTAAGTCACCTTCGAACCGCGGTCCATCACCAGACCGGACCGGCCCGACAACATCGTGAGCTTGGTCTTGGGCGTCAGGTCCCCGCGGAACTGGAGATACACCAAAACCAACACGACGACCGAAATGATCGCGAACACAAGGCCCACCAGCCGATACGGTGGCGTGCGCGAGTCGTTCTTGGGAGCTGCCATGCGTGTAACCCCCTGCCCTAAACCGTGAGGTTGAAGTTCGGGTCGGTGCCGTACAGCGCCAACGAAGCCAACAGGACAATCAGAGCGATAGCGATCAGCGATGCACGCATCGAGATGCCGACCGCCTCACCCACACCAACCGGGCCGCCACTGGCGTTGAAGCCGTAGTAGCAGTGGTTGATCATGACGAACATGGCGATCATGATCGCCATCACAAAGGACCAGAACACGTCTTCCGGCCGCAGGAACGTGCGGAAGTAGTGCTCGTAGGTACCGGTCGACTGCCCGTAGAACAACGTCGTGGTGGCTTGCGCCGCGACGAACGAGAGGATCAGGGCGATCGAGTACAGCGGGATGATGACCACGATGCCGGCGATGATGCGGGTGGACACGAGGTAGCAGATCGACTTGATACCCATCACCTCGAGCGCGTCGATCTCCTCGCTGATGCGCATGGCGCCCAGCTCGGCCGTCGCGCCCGCGCCGACGGTGGCGGCAAGTGCGAAGCCCGCGACCAGCGGTGCGACGACTCGGACGTTCGCCAGCGCGGCGACGAAGCCGGTGAAGGCCTCGACCCCGATGTTGCCGAGCGACGCGTAGCCCTGGATGGCGATCAGCGACCCGCCGGACAGCGTCACGAAGCCGACGATTGCGGTGGTGCCGCCGGCGACCGCGAGGGCGCCGGTTCCCATGCCGATCTCGGCGATGATCCGAAGTGTCGCCTTGCGGAAGCGCTGGATGGCCATCGGGATCTGCCCGACGGCGACCACGATGAACCAGGCGACCTGGCCGAATCCCTCGAGGAACTTGCCGGGAGAGCTCAGCCACTTGTTGAAGCTGGAGAAGGCGCGGGGGAACCGCGACTTGACGACTGTTGCGTTACTCACGTCAGTGCCCCGTTCCGTACTTGACACCGATGGTGGTCAGAACCACGTTCACCGCGAACAGCGCGATGACGGCGAGCACCAGGGTTTCGTTCACCGAGGTTCCAAGTCCCTTGGCTCCGCCTCGCGTCGTCAACCCGCGGTAGCAACCGACCAGGCCCGCGATCAATCCGAAGACGATCGACTTGATGATCGAGATGGTGACTTCGGGAAGGCCGGTGATCAGCGTCAACGTGGAGACGTAGGCACCGGCCGAGATGTTCTGGATGAAGACGCCGAAGAAGAATCCGCCGACGAGCCCGATCGTGATGACGGCGCCGTTGAGCAGCACCGCCACGAACGTCGACGCCAGGATGCGGGGAAGCACGAGACGGTGGATCGGGTCGATACCCAGCACCTCCATCGCGTCGATCTCTTCGCGGATGGTGCGGGCCCCCAGGTCGGCGCAGATGGCCGTCGAGCCGGCTCCCGCGACCACCAGCACCGTCACGATCGGCCCCAGCTGCGTCACCGCGCCGAGCGCGGCGCCGGCCCCGGAGATGTCCGCGGCGCCGAACTCCACCAGCAGGATGTTCAGCGTGAAGATGATCAGGATGGTGTTCGGGATGGCGGTGGCGATCGTCGGGACGAAGGTCACCCGGAACAGGAACCAGCCCTGAAGGATGAATTCCTTCCACTGGAACGGCCGGGTGATCGCCTTGGCGGCCAGCACACACATCTGAAAGAAGCCCCCGACAGCGGTCAGGGGGGATGACATTTTGTCGCGCAGCATGCTGCCGACACCCGCTGCCGCGGTCACGAAAGAACCCACATGACGTGACCACGACGGTCATCGCGGCGCAACGGCAAACCGTCTGGCACGTCCCCTCCTTGCCCTGACCCACTTCTAACTTTCGTCACACTGCTAACAGGCAGTGAGACGGACCACAGGAATGTACCCGATGCCCGATCCGTCGTGGCCGTCATCCGCACTATTTGCTCCCCGCCGCTCCGCCAGGCACCGCATGCACGCGAACCCCGCGTTTGCCAGGCGTGGGCTGAAGGTCGTTTTTCCATGGCTTTCCTGTCAATGTCCGGTAGCTGCGGGGATTTTCGGGCATTCGCCAAAGACTGCATCTCCCGTCCGAATCGTCTGGCGGTCCGCTTGCGGGAAATCGATGTTCGGGCATTCGACGGCAGTTCGAACGCCGTGTTGCGTGGGTCACAGTATTGGGTCACCGGTGCGCGCACAAGATCACCCAGGTCACGCCCGAGCACCAACTCGGCGTCGGGATTCGGCTAGCCGGCGGTCGTTTCGGAGCGGGTCTTGAGGTTCGCCGCGAGGTGCTCGAGGACGTCGTTGGCCAGCTTTTTCACCATCATGGCGGGCACCGGCAAGGTGACTTCGACGTCGAGATCCACCGTCAGGAGACTCGATGGGCCCATCTCGACCACCGAGAACAACTGATGCTGCTTGCTGAACAATTCGCCCTGCTGCATCACGGTTTGGATCTGCGACGGACCCGGGTAGTACACAGCCTGTATATAAGTGTGCTCATGATCGGCGACGACGGTGTCGAGCCGGAGTTGACTGGGCCGCCCGTCGTCGTAGCGGGCGAGGATGTAAACCGCCTTGACCTCTTCGTTCCACTGCGGGTAGGCCTCGAAGTCGGCGACGATCGCCAGGATCGTGTTCGCGTCTGCGTTGACCTCGACGGTCTTGCTCACCAGCGGCATCGGCCGATCATATGCCTGAGCGACCTCGGGCTCAGGACCCCAGGAGCCCAGGAGTTCAGGACCCCAGGAGTTCAGGACCCCAGGGGCGATGCGACCCGGGTGGCCTCATCGCGGATGAGACCGCGCAGCAGTGCGGTACTGAACTCGGCCGCGATCTCCTGCGCGCTGCGCCGGCCATGTGGCCGCAGCCAGCGATAGGCGCCGAACGTCATCCCGATGTAGCCCAGTGCCAGCACGTGTGAGTCGCATTCGTAGAACTCGCCGCTGGCGATCCCCCGGTCGATCAGCCCGTGCACGTGTTCGTAGACCTGGGTTTCCTTCTCCCGGACTTCGGCCACCTGTTCCTCGGTGAACCATTCGGTGATGTAGGGCTGTTCCTGGAAGTAGACGGCGGCGCCCTCGGGGTTTTCCGCGATCTGGGTGAGGAGTCGCACGGTGTACTGGTACAGCGCTTCGCGGGCGGTCCAGGTGGGGTCGTCGTGGACGGCGGCCAAGGTGCGGACGGCCGCGCGCCGGTAGATGTCGAACAGGATCAGCGACTTGCTCGCGTAGTAGTGGTAGACGGTCGCCTTGTTCAAGCCGACCACGTCGGCCACGTCGTCCATCCGGGTGCCGTGGTAACCGCGCGCCGCGAACAACTTGGTCGCGACGGTCAACAGTTCCTCGCGGCGAGACGTCCCGTGCTCGGGTGGCATTTTGTCCTCAACTGTCATCGGCGTCGGCACTGGACCAGGTTCCGGGATCGAAACCGGAGGGACCAATCAACTAGTTGGACAGTTTAGGCAATCCCGATGTCCTCATGTCGCGGCCCGGCCCTTCGGGCTACAATCCCCGGCATGGATCCGACTCCGGACTACGACGCGACTGACGAACTCGAATATTTTTTCAGTTGGCTCCCGTGGGCATTGCGCGGCGTTGACTGGACCGGGACGCCCGCTTACCCGCCGGTCTAAACCCGCTTTCAGCGCCCAAACGAACAAACGACGCAGAAAGCGGTCGATTCCCGCCCAAACTCGCGAAGCTCACGTTTGAACGGGAATCGAGCACAGGCACGAACCGTCAGGGCACGAACCGTCAGGGCACGAACCGTCACAGGGCCTTGAGTTCCTCGGCGACCTCGGAGACCGATTTCTTCGCGTCACCGAACAACATCGTCGTCCCTTCCGCGTAGAACAGCGGGTTCTCGATGCCGGCGAAGCCGGAATTCATCGAACGCTTCAGCACGATCACCGATTTCGACTTGTCCACGTTGAGAATGGGCATGCCGTGGATCGGCGAGCTGGGATCGTTGCGGGCCGCAGGGTTGGTGACGTCGTTGGCGCCGATGACGACGGTGACATCGGTACGAGCGAACTCGTCGTTGATGTCGTCCATCTCCTTCATCGCCTCGTATTCGACGTCGGCTTCGGCCAGCAGCACGTTCATGTGTCCGGGCATCCGGCCCGCGACCGGGTGGATGGCGTACTTCACCGGCACCCCGCGTGCCTCCAGGAGACTGGCCAGATCCTTGACCGCATGCTGCGCCTGGGCCACCGCCAACCCGTAGCCGGGGACCACGATCACCTGATTCGCATAGGCCATCTGGATCGCGGCGTCGGCCGCCGACGTCGCCTTGACGTGTTTGTCGCCCGAATCACCGCCGCCGACAGCCTCTCCCCCGCCTCCGAATCCGCCGGCGACGATCGCGGGAATCGACCGGTTCATGGCCTTGGCCATCAAGTTCGTCAGGATGGTGCCCGACGCCCCGACGATCATTCCGGCGACGATCATGGCGGTGTTGTTCAACGCCAAACCCGCCGCGGCGGCCGACAATCCGGTCAGCGCGTTCAGCAGAGAGATGACCACGGGCATATCGGCGCCGCCGATCGGCAGCACCACCATCAGCCCCAGTACGCCGGCCGCCGCCAGCAGACCCACCATCCACCACAGCGACGCGCCGCCGCTGCCGGGATGCGCTGCCAGGCCGATCACCACGGCTGCCGCAACCGCTCCGACCAGCAGCAGCAGATTCAACGGCTGCTGCGCCTTCCCGATCCCGATCGGCCGGCCGGAAATGATCTCCTGCAGCTTGCCGAAGGCGATGATGGAGCCCCAGAACGAGATCGAGCCGATTATCGCTGCGAACAGCGACGCGACGACGATGTGGACCGTCGGGGATTCACCATGCTTGAAGGCCGAAAAACCTTCGGTGTCGATGAACTCCGACAACGCGATCAATGCCACGGTTCCACCGCCGACACCGTTGAACAGCGCCACGAGTTGCGGCATCGCGGTCATCTTCGTCATCCGGGCGGGCGGAACCCCGAGCACAACGCCCAGTAAAAGGCCGGCGACGATCCAGCCCCAGTTGGTGGTGTGCCGAATTGCGACCAGAGTCGCAACCACCGCGATCGCCATACCCGCCGCCGCAATCCAGTTGCCGCGAACCGCGGTCTTGGGACCGGTCAGGCCCATGAGACCGTAGATGAACATTCCGAACGCGATGATGTACAGCACGGCAACAAGATTCGTCACTTGGCCGCCTCCTGCTTGGCGGGCACCGGCTTCTTGCCCTTGAACATCCCGAGCATGCGGTCGGTGACCACGAAGCCGCCCACAACGTTCAGAGTCCCGAACACCAGCGCGACGAACAGAATGATCTGGATGGCCAGGGTCGGATGCTCCACCTTCCCGAACACCACCAGGGCGCCGAGCACGACGATTCCGTGGATCGCGTTGGTGCCGGACATGAGCGGCGTATGCAGAGTGTTGGGCACTTTGGAGATCACGGCGAATCCGACGAATCCGGACAGGACCAGAATCGCGAGGTTGGCCAGTAACTGGTCGTACATGGTTTTCAGCTCCCTCTAGATTTCGCGCGTGACGCAGGACGCGGCGACGACCTCGTCACCGAAGTCGGGCGCGAACGAACCGTCCTTGATGAGCAGCTCCAGTAGCGCGGTGATGTTCTTCGCGTAGAGCTCGCTGGCGTGCTCCGGCATGGTCGCCGGAAGGTTCAGCGGTGAGGTGATGGTCACGTCGTGCTTGACGACGGTCTGACCGGGTTCGGTGAGTTCGCAATTCCCGCCCGTCTCGCCGGCGAGGTCGACGACGACGCTGCCGGGCTTCATCCCGTGCACCGCGGCGGCGGTCACCAGCCGCGGCGCCGGCCGCCCGGGCACCAGCGCGGTGGTGATCACGACGTCGAAACCGCCGATGGCGGCCTCGAGCGATTCCTGCTGTTGCGCCCTCTCTTCATCGGTCAGCTCCCGGGCATACCCGCCCTCGCCGGCGGCGTCGATCCCCAGATCGAGCCATTGCGCACCGACGGATCGAACCTGATCGGCCACTTCGGGACGCACGTCGTAACCGGTTGTGCGAGCACCTAACCGCTTGGCGGTGGCGAGTGCCTGCAACCCGGCCACGCCGACACCCAGTACCAGCACGCTGGCGGGCTTCACGGTGCCGGCCGCCGTCGTGAGCATGGGAAAGAATCGCGTCGATTCACTGGCGGCCAGCAGGACGGCCTTGTAACCGGACACGTTGGCCTGCGAGGACAGTGCATCCATGACTTGAGCACGAGATATCCGGGGGATCGCCTCCAGAGCGAAGGCCTGTACGCCGGCGGCTTTGAGCGCGCCGATCTGGTTGTCCGCGTTGCGGGGCGCCAGGAAGCCGATCAGCGTCTGGCCGCTGCGCAGCCGGGCCACTTCGGCGGATGTCGGAGGCGCGACCTTGACCACGATGCCGGCGGACCAGGCGTCGCCGATGCTCGCGCCGGCATCGGTGTAGAGGGAGTCGGGCAACAGGGCTCGATCACCCGCACCGGACTCGACGACCACCGATACGCCCATGTTCACCAGCGCCGACACCGCCTTGGGCACCAGCGCGACTCGACGCTCGTCGGACCCCGATTCAGCGACGACGCCCACCGTGGGCGCGCCCGTCTGCGCATCTGTCATGACTAGTAGCTGCTTCCTTGCGTGATTCGGTCTGTGCGAACTGGCCGCACCAGGCGATTCGCCCACGAGTAAACGCCGTGGACGGCCCCCCTGTCCGGTCACACCATATCCGCAACCAACGGTGTTCTCCCAAGCCGGAAGACCGAGATCACACGCTTACGACTGCCTCCGCGGGCATGATCACGGTCACGGTGGTGCCACCGCCGGGAGTCACCTCGAGCTCGACCGAGCCCTGCATGGCCTCGATGCCCACCACCAACGACGACAGCCCGATGTGGCCCTCCGCCACGCAGGTGTCGAGGGCTTCGGGGTCGAACCCGACGCCGTTATCGGCGATGCGCAACATGATGCCGTCGCGGGTATTTCGCAGGTCAATCAGCATTCGGGTGGCCTTTGAATGCTTGTAGGCGTTGGCCAGCAGCTCACGGGCCGCGCGGTACAGCAGCGCCTGGGATTCCGGGCGGCCCACTTCCTCCAGATCGCAGTCGATCTGGATGCCCCAGCGCCGTTCGTATTGCCGCACCAACTCCAGCACCCCGGCCTTCAGGCCGACCTGGGCCAGAACCTGCGGATGCAGGGTGCCCACGGTGGCGCGAAGCGCCGTGACGGTTTCACGCAACGCGGTGTCGAGTCGGTCGAAGCCGCTGTCGGTCGGGTTCTCCCGAAGGTCCTCGAGGTCCAGGCAGGCGGCCAGCAGATTCTGCAGGGGTCCGTCGTGCAGACGCTCGGACAACTCTCGGTTGTGGCGTTCGTCAGCCTGCATCGCCTCCGACACCAGCTTGCGGCGCACATCCAGCAGCGCCCGGACCCGCGCCGACCGGCGCGTAAGCACCAAGCACAGCGCGCTGGTGGCCAGCGCCAGCCACAGCAGGCACCCGACCTGCACATAGACGACGTTGGGCAGGCCGACGTGTTCGTCACGCTTCGAATACACGACCCAGGCGACGAAATATCCGGCCGCCCCGCTCAGACCCAACAGCGCAGTGAGTTCGGGCCGGTCCAGGAAGGCGACCGAGATCGGGAAGAGGAAGAAGATCGGCAGCAACCAGGTCGTGGCCCCGCCCGATGCCAGACACATGGCCAGCACCGCCAGGACGTCGATCCCGGTCGATGCCCACACCGCCCACCAACCGAGTGGCCGGCGCATCACGATGAACAACCACACCACCGCGGCGATGGTGTAGAGCGCGACGATGGCCGCGTAGAGAGCGGGCAGCCAGTGGTCGACGTTCTCGATGTAGACCAGCAGCGCGATGAGCCCGATCAGGGGCAATCGCAGGACGGCCGATACTCGCACGGGTTCGCTGACCAGATAGTCCAGGACTCGCCGCACGTCAGTCCAGCAGTCCCCGGCGCATACCTTCGGCGACGGCCGCGGCGCGGTCTCCGACGCCGAGCTTCTCGTACAGACGCTGGACGTGGGTCTTCACCGTCGAAGGTGCCAGGAAGAGTTGTTCGGCGATGGCCGGGACGGAGCTGCCGCCGGCGATCAGATTGAGTACTTCTTTCTCGCGCGAACTCAGCGTGGGTCCCGCCGGTTCCGCCCTTTTGCGGATCTCGACGGCCAGTCCTGACGCGAGCCTGGGCGACACCACGTCGCGCCCCTTGGCGCAATCGAGAACCGCGTTGAGAATCTCCGAGCGCGTCGACTCCTTCGGCACGAAGCCGGCCGCCCCCTGCTGAAGTGCGTGGTAGACGATGGCGGCATCGTCATGGGCGGACACGAGGAGCACCCGTGTCGGCAGGCCATTGCGGAGGACCGCGGCCGCGACTTCCGCCCCGTCCATCCCCGGCATCTGGTAGTCGAGCAACGCGACGTCGGGCTGGTGTTGACGAATGAGCTCCAATGCCGAGGTGCCGTCCTCGGCTTCGGCCACGACCTCGACGGATTCGCTTCCGGCCAGCGCGCGCACGAGGCCATCGCGAAACAGCGGGTGGTCGTCGCCGACCACCACTCTCACCTTGCCGGCTTCGACTTCGGGCATGCACAGAGCTTAAGGCGTGTCCGCCGATTGGGGGACAAACGCTTCATCCACCGGAGGGTCCGGTTGGCCGATACCCGCGGGCGTCCGCGCGGTGGATAGTCGATTCAGTGGCCGAACGGGCCAGACAGAGGATCGCCAGACGGCGGTAAGCACAGGAGGAAACGACATGAACAGCACCATCGCCCCCCACCGCTTCACCAATGCCCTGGCCGTCCCGATGGTCGCCGCCGGCGTGATCGTCAGCGGCGGCGCAGCCCTGGCCACCGCGCTCGACGGCTCGGGCGTGTGCATCACCGCGCTCCCGGGTTCCGGACATGACGCGAACCTGGGCCTGCTCACCCTGCAGCTGAATCCGGTTGAGACCGGCCGCAACTCCGCCGACGCGATCTCGGCCGCCGCGACGTACCAAACCAGCCTGTAGCGCCACCCGCGGCGGCACTGGCAGCCACCGCACCGGCGTCGGCAATTAGTGAAACATCGATGACGAGCCCCGCGCAGGCGGGAGGTGGGAGGTCCCAAACAGATCGGAATTGACTATCCACACGGCGTATAGGCCCTCCCGTTTCCCCCACGGGAGGGCCTCGCCGTATGTATGGCCAGTTGTCCTATCGTGGCCGCTATGGACTTCGCCATGTCCGCCAAGGCGGCCGACTACCACCACCGGCTCACCGAATTCATGGTCGAGCACGCGATTCCGGCCGAGGCGTCCTACGACGCATATCGGGAAGCCGCCGGACCCGGGGATTTCACCGTTCCACCAGTCATCGAGGAACTGAAGGAACTGGCACGGGCACGGGGTCTGTGGAATCTGTTCCTGCCGCCGCTGTCCGGACTGACCAACCTGGAGTATGCGCCGCTCGCCGAACTCACCGGCTGGAGCACCGAGATCGCCCCCGAAGCACTCAATTGCGCCGCGCCGGACACCGGCAACATGGAAGTCCTGCACCTCTTCGGAACGGAGGAGCAGCGCGCCCGGTGGCTCGAGCCCCTGTTGGCCGGCACCATCCGCAGCGCGTTCTCGATGACCGAGCCCGCTGTCGCCTCCAGCGATGCTCGCAACATCGAGACGTCGATCGTGCGCGACGGCGACGACTACATCATCAATGGACGCAAGTGGTGGACCTCGGGCGCCAACGATCCGCGCTGCGCGGTACTGGTGGTGATGGGCCGAACGAATCCCGAGGCCGCACCGCATCAGCAGCAGTCCATGATCCTGGTTCCGGTCGAAACGCCCGGGTTGACGATCGTCCGGTCCACATCGGTGTTCGGCTGGCAGGACCAGCACGGTCACGCGGAGATCGTCTATGACAATGTTCGGGTCCCGGCCTCGAATCTGCTTGCCGCCGAAGGCATGGGTTTTGCGATCGCCCAGGCGCGACTGGGCCCCGGGCGAATCCACCACTGCATGCGGGCGATCGGTGTCGCCGAGCGTGCGCTGGCATTGATGGCCGAGCGGGCCCGCACCCGCATCGCGTTCGGCAGGCCGCTGGCGGAGCAGGGCGTGGTACAGCAGCAGATCGCGTTGTCGCGCAACGAGATCGACCAGGCGAGGCTGTTGTGCGAGAAGGCGGCGTGGACCATCGATCAGCATGGCAACAAGGAGGCCCGCAATCTCGTCGCTCAGATCAAGGCAGTCGCGCCCGTGATGGCGTGCAACGTGATCGACCGCGCCATTCAGGTTCACGGCGCCGCCGGCATCAGCGACGATTTTCCGCTTGCCCGGATGTATGGCTGGCAGCGCGCCATGCGGATCTTCGACGGACCCGATGAGGTTCACCTCCGCAGCATCGCGCGCGCTGAAATCAGCCGGGAAAAGAGCCCCCTGGCGGGCGCAGTCACCCGATGACGCCGTCTGAACTGTCGGGCGCCTGGAATTTCCGGGACGTCGCGGAGTTGACCGGCATTCGCCCAGGCTTGTTCTTTCGGTCCAGCGAGCTCAGCGGCCTCGATGAGTCGGGCCGAAAGGGGCTGGGCGCGTTGGGGATCACCGATGTCGCCGACCTGCGGTCGCCCCGCGAGGTGGAGCGGCGCGGCGGAGACGCGGTACCGGATGGCGTCTCGGTACACCTGTTGCCGTTTCCCGATCTCGCCACCACCACCGCCGAAGCGCCGCATGAGACAAGCTGGCGGCAGATGATGACCGAGTATCCGGGCGACGGTGACGCGGCCGGCGCCGCGGCACGTTTCATGACCGCCGAGTACCAGAAGTTCCCGTCGTTGGGTGGCGCGCAACGCGCTGTGCGGCAATTGATTTCGCTGCTGGGCGATGGCCAGACGGTGATCACCCATTGCTTCGCGGGCAAGGATCGGACCGGGTTTGCCGTGGCCACCGTGCTGGAGACCGTCGGGGTGCCCCGAGATCTGATCCTCACGGATTTCCTGCGCAGCAACGCCGCGGTGCCGCAACTTCGCGAGCGGATCGTCGACTCGATACGGACACGTGCGGGTGAGACACCCGAGGTGATCACCTTCGCAGAGGCCCGGCTGACCGACGAGGTTCTGGGCGTCCGCGAGGAATACCTCGTGACCGCGCGGCGGGTCATCGACGACGAATACGGCGGGCTGCAAGGCTTTTTGACGGCCGCCGGTGTCACCGGCGACGATGTGAAACGGGTACGGGCGGCACTGCTGGGTTAGGTCGGTTGCGACGAGGCCGGGTGGTGTGGGTTGCGCGGCCGCGGGCCAGACATCAGCTCAATAAGACGCCGCCGAGCCAGACGCCGGTGGCGAACAGCCCCGCCAGCAGTTCGACACCCACCGACAGAGCCACACCTTTAACGGCGTGGACCGTCGATACCCACGCACGAAGACGATCTCGGCGTGCGATGAGCTCGGCCAGGTATACGCCGAGCACGAAGCCGACCACCAGCCCGACAACCGGAATGACGAAGAACCCGACCATCCCCAGTGCAACCCCGGTGACCAACGTCCAACGCCCGATGTCCGCCGCACGCAAACGGCGCACGGGCCACAGGTACTTCATCAGCAGCCCCGCGCCGAGCACCGTCGTGACGATCGCCAGCACCACCCAAGAGACGGGTCGGTGCTCGACCACCGCCCACACCGCTATCGCCGCGTAGACGAGGAGGGTTCCCGGCAGGAGTGGGACGATGATCCCGGCGAGGCCGACTGCGATCACCAACGCGACGAGGACGATCCCGCCGGCACCCATCGAGAGCTACAGCGAGTCGAAGCTAGAGGGAGAACGACGCCCGCTTGGCAGCCGAGAGGTCGTCGATCTCAGACCATCGCGCGGCGACGTCGTCGACACTCGGCACCCCGTCGAAGCTCACACCTTCGTTCCCGAACAGCGCGACGCGCTGAACCTTTCCGCCGCCCACGATGAACACCGACGCCGTGTCGGGCACTTCTTCGGTGCACAGATACGCGACCACCGGCGCGACGTAGTCGGGGGTGAGCTTTTCCAGCACCTCCTTGGGCATGATGTCCTCGGTCATACGGGTGGCGGCCAGGGGTGCGACCGCGTTGCTCTTGATGTTGTACTTGGCGCCCTCATGGGCCAGTGTGTTGATCAGCCCGACCAACCCGAGCTTCGCGGCACCGTAATTGGCCTGGCCGAAGTTCCCGAAGAGTCCACTGGTCGATGTGGCGACGACGATCCGGCCGTAGCTCTGCTCGCGGAAGTGCGGCCAAGCGGCACGGATCACGTTGTAGCCGCCGTAGAGGTGGACCTTGAGGACCGCGTCCCAGTTCTCGTACGTCATCTTGTGGAAGGTGCCGTCGCGGAGGATGCCCGCGTTGCTGACGACCCCGTGGATGGCGCCGAACTCATCGAGCGCGGTTTTGACTATGTTCGCCGCCCCGTCCTCGGTCGCGACATTGTCGTAGTTGGCGACCGCCCGGCCGCCGGCTTCCTTGATCTCGGCAACAACCTGGTCGGCCATGGCCGACCCCGCTCCCGATCCGTCCCGCGCACCGCCCAGATCGTTGACGACGACGCTGGCGCCTTCCCTGGCGAGGGTGAGGGCGTACTGGCGCCCCAGTCCACCTCCGGCACCGGTGACGGCGACTACGCGATCATGAACTCCGGGCATGGGCTAGATCCTCTCTCGCGGCTTACTGCTTCCACCCAACTGCTTCCACTCTGTATATATGGGCCGCGAAACCGCCCGAAACCCGGGTCAGAGACGCTCGCCGACCACGTAGGTGGCGAATGCCTCATCGTCGCCGTCGGTCACCGGCACCCAGCGGTTCAGCCGTCGCATTTCGTCGGTCGACGACGTCCCGGAGGCCGTCCAGCCGTGGGCATTGAGCCAGTCCGTGACATCGGCCCGCTCAACGTCGTTGTAGGTGAGGTCCTGGATGTCGATGCTCTTCTGGATCCCCAACTGATCCGCGAACTTGTCGAACCGCTCCCGCATGGCGGCTCGCCGTTCTTCGTCGTGGTGGCCGACGGCTTCGGCGGAGACCCGACTGCCTGGGGCGCTCAGTTTCGTGATCAGCTCGAAAAGCCGGTCTTGCGCGTCGGCCGGCAGATACATCAGCAGACCCTCGGCCAGCCATGCGGTGGGCTGCGATGGGTCGAAACCCTGCGCCTTCAGAGCCGCGGGCCAATCCTGCCGCAGGTCGATCGGCACCTCCAGGCGATCGGCGGACGGTTGCGCACCGTGTCGCGCGAGCGTCTCCGCCTTGTACTCCAGAACCTTGGGCTGATCGATCTCGTAGACCCGTGTGCCCGCCGGCCACTCCAGCCGGTATGCCCGGGAGTCGAGGCCCGAAGCGAGGATCACGATCTGCCGGATGCCGGCATCCGAGGCGCCACGGAAGTAGGCATCGAAGAAGTGGGTGCGGACCGCCTGGTAGTTGAGCATGTTGGTCAGCACCGCCGTGGCTTCCGGGTCCGCCTCGGCCATTCTGTCGGTCAGGGAGTCGTCGAGGAAGGCCTCCCACATCCCCGTGCCCGCCCCATCGACCAGAATGCGAGCGAACGGATCGCGGATCAGCGGGTCGGGACTCTCGGTCTCGCTGGCGCGGGCAGCGGCCACCATCACGGCCGTGGATCCGACACTGGTCGCTATGTCCCACGTGTCGTCGTGGCTACGCAAAGCACTCATAGCTGGTTCTCTCCGCTAGACGGCTATTTGCAAGCCATGCTACCGAATAACTTAGCCAACCTATGCGGTTGCGTGTTCGATGTCACTCAGAGACGGTGCCGCACCGCGGGAGGCCCGCCAGGGATGGCCGCTGAGCAGCTCCAGGAAACGTTCGGAAATCTGCTCGAGCCGTTCCTGATCGCCGACGAATCCGCCGTAGATCGTCATGCCCCACAGCATGGACACGAGCATGTCGGCCACCGACTCGACATCGACATCCGCACCGACGTCACCGCTCTCGATCGCCGTCTTGATCGCCGACAAAACGAAGGCCAACGTGCCCTGGTTTGTGTCGTCGCGCGGATCGGCGAGCTCCGGGTGACGCTGCGCCTCGACCACGGACGTGATCAGGAATGCCGCCGCCGACCGCTCCTCCTCGAGGGATTCCAGGCCCGACAACACGTACGCGCGAATCTTCCCGGCGAGCGTGACCTCGTCCTGCGACCGTCTAGCACTCCACTCGACGAAGATCTCATTGGTCTGGCGGAGCACCTCTCGGTAGAGCTCCGCCTTTCCCGAGAAGTAATGATTGATTGCGGGACGAGTCAGATCGGCACGATCGGCGATGGCCTGAAACGTGGCGGCGTCGTACCCCACTTCGCTGAAAACCGCACGGGCCGCACGCAGGATGCGAGCACGGGTGTCGGCGGCATTTGACGCCGGAGGCCGGCCCGGACCTCGACTGGGTATCGAACGCATAGCCGGATTGTAGGCACAGAGCGGGCCGCAGATCTTCCCGTTTCAATTGGCTTACGCGTCAATATCTTTCGCCGCGGCACCGACCATTGCCCGACTTTGCATCGGCGGGGCTGAATGTGGATCTATCGTCTAGTCATGTCCATCGTCTCCACCAGGGAGTCGTACTTCGAGATCGGTCTCGAAGTATTGACCGACCTCGGCTACGGCGGGCTCAAACTCGCGGAGGTCTGCAACCGCCTCGGCGTCACCACCGGCTCCTTCTATCACTACTTCCCGAGCTGGTCTGCCTACACACGCGAACTGGTGGCCTTCTGGGTGCAAGACCGCACGGTTCGGCTGATTGAAAAGATCCAGCTCGAAACGGAGCCGCGGCGACGTATCGAGATCAGCATCGAAGTCGGGCTGTCCCTCCCGCACGGGGCCGAGGCCGCGATCCGGTCATGGAGCACAGTCGATCCACACGTGCATGAGGTCCAGGCGGAAGTCGATCGGCAGCGGTTCGAGATCATGCGCACCTCGGCGATGGAGATCGTTCATGACGAGCCCCAGTCTCGGGTCTTCGCGACCTGGGCGCTCTACGTACTCGTCGGGTATGAACAGCTGACGCTGCCGCGCGATCCGACCCTGTTCGAGTGGATCGCCACCCACATGCTCGACGAGTTGGAAGCCGGACGATTCTCCGGCGTCCCGTCCACCTGAGATTCGTTCGAGCGTCTACGATCCAGCAATGCTGACGCCGGCGGGTCTTTGGCGCCGCGTGGCCGCTCGAATACATCACCGCGATCCCGAGTACGACGGACTCCGCCGTGCTGTGCGGGCGGCGGTCGTCATCCCGATCACCGCGGCCGTGAGTTACCTGATCGGCGGCGAATCACAGACGACGATGTTCGCCATCTTCGGATCGGTGGCGTTGCTGATCGTGGTCGACTTCCCCGGCAACCGGAACGCCCGCGCACTGGCCTACACCAGCCTGGGCTGTGTCGGGCTGTTGTTGATCAGCCTCGGAACCCTGGTTGCGTCCCAGCCGTGGCTGGCGATCTTGCTGATGTTCGTCATCGGTGTGGTCGTCAGCTTCTCGGGCCTTCTCAGCGAGTCGATCGCCGCGGCCCAGCGCCCGACCCTGATGGGCTTCGTCTTGCCCGTCTGCACACCGATCGGACCACTGACGGATCGGCTCCTCGGCTGGCTGATCGCCCTGGCGATCTGTGTGCCGTCGGCACTCTTCGTGTTGCCACCACGGCACTACGGCGAACTGCGCCAGCACGCGGCGGAGGTGTGCAGGCTCCTGGCCGCGCGGATCACCGGTACCGCGTCGGCCGACGAGACGACGGCCGCGATGGACGCGCTGCGCACCAACTTCCTGGGCGCGGCATACCGGCCGGTGGCCCTGAGCGCCGGCAGCAGGGCGCTGGTGCGGGTGGTGGACGACCTGCAGTGGTTGTGCGATCGGGTCACCGACGACAGCGGACGACTACTCGGGCCGATGGCCGAACCCGCCGTCGCTGTGCTGCAGGACTGCGCCCGCATCCTGCGTACATCCCGGCCCGCCGATCGCGAATCCATCCGGGTCTCGCTCAAGAAGGCATCCGACGACCTTCGATCCGTGGCGATGAACAGCTACCGCTCCGACATCGTCGACATCCTCGCCGAACCGAACGACGCCGCGGCCGTCGCACTCGGCCGGACCCTGTTGACCCGGCGCACCATAGGCGCGGCGGTCGGAGTCACCGGGCGGATCGTCATCGCCGCGGCCGCCGCCGATGCCCGGCCGGTCTGGGCCCGCGTTCTGGGCCGACGACTCCCCGAGACGGGATTCGCCGACCGGATGTCATCCGGCGCCACCGCTGTCACCGCCATGACCACCGGGTATGTCAAGACCCGTGCTGTCGCAGTGCGCAACAGCGTGCGCACCGGGCTCGGTTTGGCGGCGGCGGTCACCGTGACCTTCGCGTTCCCCGTCGAGCACGGGCTGTGGGTGGTCCTCGGCGCCCTCTCTGTGTTGCGCAGCAGCGCGCTCACCACGGGAACCAACATGGTCCGCGCCGTCACCGGGACGGTGATCGGCTTTCTGCTCGGGGCCATCGTCATCGAGGTACTCGGCGTGGATCCGCTTGTGATATGGACGCTGTTGCCACTCGTGGCGTTCGGTTCGGCATACGTGCCGGAAATCGGTTCCTTCACCGCCGGACAGGCGGCCTTCACGATGATGGTGCTGATCGTGTTCAACATGATCAGACCGACTGGCTGGCAGGTCGGTCTGATCCGGCTCGAAGACGTGGTCGTCGGAACGTTCGTCGCCGTCGTCGTGTCGGTGCTGCTGTGGCCCCGGGGGGCGAGCCCCTGGATTCGGACCATGATCGACAGCGCCTGCGCCGTGGGCGCGCATTACTTGACGGCAACCGTCTATCGGGTGACCCGCGGGGCTTCCGAACAAGCCGAGGACCGAGTCAACGCGCTCAGCCATCAAGCCATTTCGGCGCTGCGGACAGTCGACGATGCGCTGCGCCACTACCTTTCCGAGAGCGGTGGGCCTACGGATTCACGCGCCCCGGTGGTGCGCGCGGCCAACCGGGCGGTGCGGATCCGCACCGCGGCCGACGTGGTGGCCGATGTGGTGCCCCCACCGCTGGACGTGTTCCCACATGCGCGGGCGGTACTCGAGGCGCATACCGCCGCGCTCTGCGCCCGTTTGGACGGCAGCGATCCCGTCGCTGCGCTCCCCCCTATCAGCGACGACCTGGTGCCGGCGTTGCGCGCCGAATCCATGCTCGGGGGTCGCGGCCAGCTGGCGATCTCGGCGGCCCTGCCGCTGGTGACGGTCGCCGCGAACGTTGGCGAACTCGAACTGACCTACCCGCCATTGCTCGCCATCGAGCCGCTGCCTCATCAGTGAAGGATCTCGGCCGCTGCCGCGCGCGCCTCTGCCGCGCCAGCGGCCACCAAGACAGCGGCTGCAGCCTCCTGACACTGCCGCATGGTGACGGACGCCAGCTTGGCCCCGACGCGTGTCAGCACCGGCGACGCCGCCGACAGTGAACTGATGCCCAGCCCGGCCAGAACACACGCGAGCAGCGGATCGGCGGCGGCCTCCCCGCACACGCCGACAGGCTTACCCGCCGCGACCCCGGCGGTCGCCGTCTGGGCGACGAGCGCCAGCACCCCCGGCTGCCACGGATCGGTGAGGGTCGCCAAGTCGGCAGACATCCGGTCTGCGGCCATGGTGTATTGAGCGAGGTCGTTGGTTCCGATCGACAGAAATTCGACGTGCGCCAGAATTCGATCGGCCAACAGCGCCGCCGCGGGCACCTCGATCATCACTCCCGGCACCAGTCCACGCGCCCGGGCCCGTTCGGCGAAGCTCCTGGCCTCCTCCGGCAACGCAACCATGGGCGCCATCACCCAGGGCTCGACGCCGGTCGAGTCGGCCGCAATCCGGATTGCGTCGAGTTGTCTGTCGAGAAGCGCCGGATTGCCATGCGCAATCCGGATGCCCCGAACGCCGAGAGCCGGATTGGCTTCATCGGGATGGCCGACGAATTTCAGCGGCTTGTCGGAGCCCGCGTCCAGTGTGCGGATGACGACCTTGCGGCCGGCGAACGCCCGCAGCACTTCCGCATACGTGGCGGTCTGCTCGGCAACCGTAGGCTCGGTTACCCGATTGAGGAAGCAGAGTTCGGTTCTGAAGAGGCCGATTCCTTCGGCGGGAGTTTCGCGGGCGGCTCGCGCCGCGGCACCGTCCTGCACGTTGGCCAGGATCGCCACTGGAAACCCATCGGCGGTCAGGCCCGGGCCGCTCCACCCCTCCGCCGCCACCGCGGCAGCGGCCGCGGCTCCGACCGCGGCGGCCGCTTCTGCCGGATCGGGCGACACCGCGATGGTTCCCCGCATTCCGTCAATGAGGACTTCGGTGCCGGCGGGTACGTCATCGAGCCCGGAAACAGCCACCACACAGGGAATTCCGAGCTGCCGGGCGATGATGGCGGTGTGACTGGTGGGGCCGCCCAGCGACGTCGCGAGCCCGACCACCAGCCGCGGATCGAGACCAGCCGTGTCGGCGGGCGCGAGGTCTTCGGCACACAAGATCGACGGCTGCGCGGGCACGGGAACACCCGGTTCGGGAAGTCCTGCGAGTTCTGCGACGACCCGGTCCCTGATGTCCTTCAGGTCGGTGACCCGTTCACCCATCAGGCCGCCGATCTGGGTGAAGAGGGCGATGAATTGGTCGGCGGCGGCAACGGCGGCTCGAACCGCCGGCATGCCTTCGGCGATGCTCTTGCGGGCGGCGTCCAGCCACGCGCGATCGACCGCCAGTGCGGCCGTGGCCGTGAGCACGTCCGCCGCGGCACCGGTCGCTCGCGCTGCCCGGTCCCGAAGACGTTCGGCCACACTGGTCGCCGCAGCGTCGAAGCGAGCCGTTTCGGCATCGCAGTCTGACCCTGCGGATTCATCGGCCGAATGCAGTTCGTCCAGCGAGGGAAGCCGACCCGGCCGGACGACCGGCGCAAAGCGCACGCCCGGCACAACCGGAACTCCGTACAGAACCATGGGCGCGTTCATGTGAAGCACGTTACACCAAATGATTGACAAAACAACACGTTCGGGCGTACAACAATAGATACCAACATCTGGACACCGCGATTCCAACACATTTGCGGATCCAACACATTTGCGGATCGAACACATGTGGAGACCCATGTACGCCGAGGAACGTCAACAGGCGATTGCCGCACAGATCCTCGCGCGAGGGCGCGCCTCCGTGGCCGAGTTGGCGCTCGAGTACGACGTCACGACCGAAACCGTCCGTCGCGATCTGGCGGCTCTCGATCGCGCAGGCCTGATTCGCCGCGTCCACGGCGGCGCGGTCCCCGTCCGCGCCCTGCACATCGTCGAGCCCGCCTATGACGAGCGGGCCGTGACCCGGGCGGACCACAAGGACCACATCGCACACGCGGCCGCCGAATTTCTGCCAGTGGCCGGGGGCTCGATCCTGATCGACGCGGGCACGACAACCGCACGCCTCGCGGCGCTGATGCCAGGTAAGAGCGATCTCACGGTGGTAACCAACTCGGTGCCCATCGCCGCGCGACTCGCGGGACTGAGCGCCATCACGTTGCAATTGCTCGGTGGCCGGGTGCGGGGCCTCACCCAGGCCGCGGTCGGCGAACCGGCGTTACGGGTACTCGATTCCCTCCGCGTCGACATCGCGTTCATCGGCACTAACGGGATCAGCGGCCGCCACGGAGTGTCGACACCCGACCCCGACGAGGCCGCGATCAAACGGGCCATGGTCCGGTGCGCGAACTATGTTGTGGTTCTGGCTGATTCGTCGAAGATCGGCCGCGAGGAGTTCATCAGCTTCGCACCGCTGGCCAGCATCGACACCTTGGTCACCGATCCCGAGATCACGCCCGCCCAGCGCCGCGACCTCGCCGGCCACAACATGGAAGTCGTTGTAGCGGAGGATCCTTCGTGATCATCACAGTAACCCCGAACCCCAGTATCGATCGAACGGCGGCCTTGAGCACTCCCCTCATCCGTGGCGAGGTGCACCGGACAGGTGCAGTCACCACCGAGCCCGGCGGCAAGGGAGTCAATGTCGCTCGGGCTCTCACCCTCGCCGGTCTTGACTCACTAGCCGTGCTGCCCGCCGCGCAACGCGATCCGATACTTGCGGGCCTGGAGTCTCAACGGGTCCGCTACCTCGCCGTTCCGGCCACGAACTCAGTGCGCACCAATCTCACTCTCACCGAATCCGATGGCACCACAACCAAAATCAACGAGCCCGGCAACCCCATCGATACGGCCACTGTCGAGGCGCTCACTGCCGCGGTCCTCGATCGGGCCGCCGCCGCCGACTGGGTGATTCTGTCCGGTTCGCTGCCGCCGGGCATGGACGACAACTGGTACTCCCAACTGGTCGAACGCCTGCTTCCTCTCGGATGCAAGATCGCAGTCGACACTTCGGATGCGCCGCTCGCCGCCCTGGCAGCCGGATTCGACCGTGCTGCACCGCACCTCATCAAGCCGAACTCCGAAGAGCTGGCCCACCTCGCCGGCGTCTGTCCCGGCGACCTGGAGATCGCGCTCAATCGGAACGAGCCCGCCCCGGTCGTCGACGCGGCTTACACCCTCATCGCGCGCGGCGCGCGCGCCGTTCTCGCGACGCTGGGAGCGTCCGGTGCGGTTCTGGTCGATGAGACCGGCGCATGGACGGCCGTTCCCCCGCCGATAGTCCCCCGCAGCACGGTCGGCGCGGGTGATTCGGCGCTCGCGGGATATGTCCGGGCTGATCTGGACGGCGCGGATGCGGCACACCGACTACAGATGGCCGTCGCCTACGGCAGTGCGGCCGCCGCGTTGCCCGGTTCAGCGATCCCTTCGCCAACTCAGATAGACATGGGCGCCGTGACCGTCAGTCGATTCCACTCAGTTCCGAATTTAGGCGGGTAGCAATGAGTACAGAGGTTCCGATCATCAGCCCCGAACTGGTTTTGCTAGACAGCGGGCCAGCAGGCGACGACAAAGAGTCGGTCATCGAGAAGCTCGCCGGACTGCTCGTCGCGGGCGGGCGCGCCACGGAATCGCAGGCCCTCATCGATGCCGTCATGGCTCGCGAAGAGCAGTCGGCGACAGGTCTTCCCGGTGGGATCGCAATTCCGCATTGCCGTTCGACGGCCGTCGTGACACCCACTGTCGGCTTTGCGCGATTGTCGCCCGGTGTCGATTTCGGTGCGCCCGACGGCCCCGCCGATCTGGTGTTCCTGATCGCCGCGCCCGATGGGGCCGGAGCGCAGCACATGAAGCTCCTGTCGTGCCTGGCCCGCGCATTGGTTCGGCCCGAGTTCGTCGCTTCACTGCGCACCACGGACACGGCCGACGACATCGTCGCACTGGTCGAGGGAGTCATCCATCCGCAAGCAGCCACCCCGGCATCGACACCGGCGCCGGCGCCGGAAGCCCAGCTGGAATCCAACGCGGCTGCACCACAGGACAAATCGCTCGTCGCTGTCACCGCGTGCCCCACCGGGATCGCTCACACCTACATGGCGGCCGACGCCCTCAAGCTCGCGGCCCAACGGGCCGGGGTAGCGCTCAGCGTGGAAACTCAAGGGTCCTCGGGCAGCACCCCATTGGCGGCGGCGACCATATCGGCGGCCGACGCCGTCATTTTCGCCACCGACGTCGGGGTGAAGGACCGGCAGCGGTTCGCCGGCAAGCCAGTGGTCGCGTCGGGCGTGAAACGCGCCATCAACGAACCCGACGCCATGGTCGCCGAGGCCCTTGCGGCAGCATCCGACCCGAACTCGGCGCGAGTTCAGGGCGAACTCACTCAAGCCGACACCGGATCGTCGACGCTGGGCTGGGGCACTCGTATCCGGCAGATCCTGCTGACCGGTGTGAGCTACATGATTCCGTTCGTTGCGGCCGGCGGATTGCTGATCGCCCTCGGGTTCCTGTTCGCCGGGGCGGATGTCGCGAACAAGCCTGCCGGGCAATCGGATTCGCTAGCGCATCTGATCGCGATCGGCAATTCGCTATCGAATCCGCCCGCCGGAGGATTGACCCAATATCTCGGCGCGGTCCTGTTCACCCTCGGCGGGCTGGCGTTCAGCTTTCTGGTGCCCGCACTGGCCGGTTACATATCGTTCGCCATCGCCGACCGTCCTGGTATCGCGCCGGGGTTCACGGCGGGCGCCGTCGCGGTGTTCGTGGGGGGCGGTTTCATCGGCGGCATCGTGGGTGGGCTGGTCGCGGGATTCGCCGCCCTCTGGATCGGCCGGCTCCCTGTCCCCCAATGGTTCCGGGGATTGATGCCGGTGGTGATCATTCCGCTCGGAGCTTCCCTGGCGGTCGGTCTTTTGATGTTCCTGCTGCTGGGGCGGCCGCTCGCGGCGGTCACGTCGGGTCTGACGAATTGGCTCAACGGGCTGACCGGGAGTTCGGTGGTGATTCTCGGAGTCATCCTCGGTTTGATGATGTGCTTCGATCTCGGCGGGCCGGTCAACAAGGCCGCCTACGCGTTTGCGACCGCCGGGCTGAACGTAGCCGATCCGGCATCGCTTCGGATCATGGCCGCAGTCATGGCGGCGGGTATGGTTCCGCCGCTGGCGATGGCACTGGCCACTTTGCTCCGACCCGGATTGTTCAGTGCACCCGAACGCGAAAATGGCAGGGCGGCTTGGCTTCTCGGCGCTTCGTTCATCTCCGAGGGCGCAATCCCGTTCGCTGCGGCCGACCCGCTGCGGGTCATCCCGTCGATGATGGCCGGCGGGGCGGTGACCGGCGCCTTGATAATGGCAGCGGGCGTCTCGCAGACCGTTCCACACGGCGGTATCTTCGTGTTCTTCGCCATCAGCGGTCTCGGCTGGTTCTTGGCGTCCCTGGCCGCGGGCACGGCGGTCGCGGCTCTTGCTGTCATCGCCGCTAAGCAGTTCGTCAGACCGAAGGCCGAACTCCAAGCGAACCAGGCATTCAGCACAACCTGATCCCGCGCTGCGCGAAGATCATCACCACATCCGAAAGGGAGCACATCGATGCATACAAAGACTGTCCTCGTTGGGTCGGCCATCGGCCTGCACGCCCGGCCCGCGGCTGTGATCGCCGAGGCGGCGGTGCAAGCTGGAGTGCCGGTCACGCTGTCCGTCGAGGGTGGGGAGCCGGTGGATGCGGGGTCCGCGTTGATGATCATGACCTTGGGTGCGGGCAACGGCGCTCGGGTCACTGTGGCTTCCGAAGACGAGGCCGTCGTCAGCACCATCGCCGGACTGGTCCAGAGCGATCTCGACGCGTAAGGACCCGATCAGAGATTGCTGATCCGCTGCACCGGAAGCCTGGCTCCACGCCGGGGCTTGAATGCGAGTCCGCTCGCCTCCAGCAACCTGACGACTCGATAGCGGTGGGGGCGCATCGGCTCCATCAGCTCGACCATGCCGGAGTCGTCGAGGGGTTCACCGACCAGCGTCCAGCCGATCACCGCGGCAAGGTGGTAATCACCGATCGACAACGCGTCGGCATCCCCGAGTGCACGCTGCGTCGTCTCGGCCGCGGTCCAAACCCCGACGCCGGGAAGGGCGGTCAGCGCACTCCGAGCTTCGTCGGCTGACCGGGCGGAGAGCCGTTCCAGCGCTGACGCCCGCTGCGCGCAACCGACGACGGTGCGTGCCCGGCCGGGATCGACGTTGGTGCGGTGAAACTCCCACGACGGGATGCGGCGCCACGTCTCCGCGGAGGGCGGGACCCGCATCCCTTCCGGCGCCGGTCCCGGGGCGGCTGTGCCGAATTTGGTGACCAGCAGGCGCCACGACCGGAAGGCGTCAGCCCCGGGCACCCGCTGTTCCAGGACCGCCGGGATCAGCGCCTCCAACACTCGATGCGTGCGTCCCAGACGTAGGTGCGGCACACGGCGATGGGCGGCTTCGACGACGGGATGTTGCGGGCAGAAGTCGCTTGTGTCATCGTCGGCGCCGAGCAGGGCGGGCAGGGATTCAAGGAATTCCGCCGCGCCGTCACCCCACGCCTGGCAGCTCACAGTTTCGGGCGCCGACCGGGTGATGCGCGCGGTGACTGGTCCACTGTCAAGCAGGCTGGTTCGCCAGATCGCTCCGTCGTCCCCCGCCCGGAAGCAGGGATCTCCGGGCCCTCGTCGCAGGGGAGCAAGGCTCAGTCCGGGACTGACAGGGCCTGGGAAACTGAGGATGCGCTCGACCGCAGAAGGCACTGTGGTCATCGGCGCGCCTCCCTTACGTCGTTACCATTCCCGCATGATCAAACCCGGTTCACCCACAGTCTCGGCCGAAACAATTATCGGCGCCGACGCCGACGTGATCTACGCGCTCGTATCCGATATCACCGCCCTGGCGGCTCTGGCCTCCGAGACCGAGGCGATGGAATGGGTCAAGGGTGATTCGGCTCGCCCGGGTTCGGTGTTCCGGGGCCACAACCGCAACGGATCCCGCCAGTGGTCGACGACGTGCACCGTCACCGACGCTCACGCCGGCAAAGTGTTCGGATTCGACGTGAAGTACGCAATCGTGCCGATTGCGCATTGGCAGTACGAGATCTCCACTGCCGAGCCCGGCCACTGCACAGTCACCGAGAGCATGTGGGACATGAGGCCGGGCTGGTTCAAGCGGATCGCAAAGTTCGCCACCGGCGTATCGGACCGGAAGTCGGTGAACGCCGCCCACATGAAGGCCACTCTGGAGCGGCTCAAGGAGCGCGCCGAGGCGGTGCGGTAACCCGGACCGGCGAGCTCAGCCGCTCAGGGTTTACGCGCGATCCGATCGGCGATACGTGCGATCGGCGAGGTGGTGGACCGCCCCTTCTCCTCCTGTCGGTCGGCGAATTTGTAGGCGCTGTACATCCCGCGGACACCGATCCAGCGCAGTGGCTCGGGCTCCCAACTCTTGGAGTGGTGACCGACCCAGGGCAGTTCTGTGAGCGGTGTGGTGCGTTTGAGCACCAGATCGGCAAGGGTCCGCCCGGCGAGGTTCGTGCCGGTGACTCCGTGGCCGACATAACCGCCCGCCTCCCCCAGTCCGGTAGCCGGATCCAGGCTCACGCCCGCCGTCCAGTCGCGCGGTACCCCTAAAACCCCGCACCAGCCGTGGGCGATCGGGACTCCACGCGTCTGCGGGAAGGCGCTGTTGAGCACCTCAGTCAGATACGACACGGTGCCCTGGCCGACGACGCCGTCGCGGTCGGTCCTCGACGCGAACCGGTACGGCACCGCGCGGCCACCGATGGCGATGCGCCCGTCGGCGGTGCGCTGTGCGTAGAAGAAGCCGTGCGCGCAGTCACCCAGCGTCTCGAATCCCTGCCACCCGATGTCGTCCCACTGCTCGGCGGACAGTGGTTCGGTGGCGATCATCGCGCTGTTCATCGGGAGCCACCGGCGGCGCAAACCTGGCAGCCGCGCGGTGAAACCCTCGGTCGCCCTTAACACCGCCGGTGCCCGGATCACACCGAACGGCGTCTCTGCCCGGCCCGGGCTGATGTTCGTCACGGGAGTCTGTTCGTAGATCGTGACGCCGAGGCGTTCCACGACGTCGGCCAGTCCGCGGACCAGCTTCGCGGGCTGAACCCGTGCGCAGTGCGGATTGAACGAACCGGCCACAATGCCGGCGACCCGCACCCGCTCCGCGGTCTCCCGGGCCGACAGCAGATCGATCCCGTCGCTTCCCCAGGCGAGGTCCTCCTCGACGGAAGCGCGGAGGCGCTGTGCCTGGGCGGGGTTGCGTGCGACCCGCAGGGTGCCACCCTTGACGATGTCGGCGTCGATGCCCTCGCGGCGCGCGACCTCGATGACGTCGTCGACCGCGGTGTCGAGCGTTCGCTGCCACTCGACGACGGCGTCTCTGCCATGCTTCTTGGCCAGAATGCCGCGGTGACCGGGCGCCAAGCCCGAAAGCCACCCGCCGTTGCGGCCGGAGGCGCCGAATCCGGCGAAGCGTGCCTCTGCCACGACGATGCGCAGTGCCGGATCGGCTTGCTTGAGGTAGTAGGCGGCCCACAGGCCGGTCAGTCCCGCGCCGACGATGCACACGTCGGCGTCGCGGTCACCTCGAAGAGCGGTGCGAGGTAGCGGTAACTGCGAATACCAGTGAGATACCGCGCCGATCGTGGTTGCCATGAGTTGATCTTGGCAGTCATTCCCGCTCCGCGGCTCGCTTGGCCGCACGCAGCTGGACCCAGAACCGTGCCGCCTCGCGTATCGACTCCTCGACCGGCCGGGGATTCCAGCCGAGTTCACGGACCGCTTTGCTGTGGTCAAGCGGGCTTTCCGCGCGCATGAGTCGAAGCGAGTTGAGCGACAGCCGCTCGTCGCTACCGCGGAGCCGCCCTTTGACGGTTCCCATCGCGGCAAGTGCATAGGTCAGCGGAAGCGGTATCGACCTTGCCGGCGGCGGCACCCCCGCGGCTTCGGCGGCGATGCGCGCCACCTCGGTGTTGGTGATCATCTTGTCCGAGATCAGGTATCGCTCGCCGGCGCGGCCGTGCTGGGCGGCCAGCACCATCGCTTCGGCGGCGTCGACCACGCCGACCGCCTCGAGTTCGATACCGCTCAGGACGAACGGCAGCTTGCCGAATGCCGCACCGGCGATGATCGCGCCGTGCGGTGTACGCCCCCAGTCGCCGGGACCGTAGGTGGTCGACACGCACATCGCCACCGCGGGGAGTCCGTCGTCTCTCGCCGCTTTCAGCACCAGCTCTTCGGCCTGCACCCGGGTTCGGACGTAGGGTGTCAAACCTTTGTCGACGATGACGTCGTCTTCGGTGGCGACGTGTCCGCGGCGGCGTCCGACGGTGGCGTAGGTGCTGGTGTAGACGAAGTTCTTAAGCGCGCCATCTCGGTTGACCTGCTTGGCGACTTCCAGCACGTTTCGTGTTCCGTCGACGTTGGTGCGGAACAGCGGCGCCGGATCCCTGAGCCAGCCGCGGGTGTCGACTACGCAGTAATACACGTCGTCACATCCGGACATCGCCCGCCGAAGGATGTCGTCGTCCCAGATGTCGCCGACGAATCTCTGGACGTCGAGATCGTCGATGCCCGTCGTGTTGGCACTCTCGCGGACCATGACCCGGACGTCGTGACCACCGGCGACGAGCCGGCGGGTGACGTGTGAGCCAAGGAATCCGTTGGCCCCGACGACGAGCTTCGTCACGCGCGTCCTCCGAAGTGGTTAAGCCAGGCGCCGGCCTCGTCGTCGAGTGTGCCGAGTGCCTGCGCCTTTTTGCACCATCGGAGTGCGGCATCGCCGAACCGTGCCGGGTTGTAGATGTCTTCCTGCCTAGACCACAGTCCGTCGCCGGCGTAGGTGATGATCGAAATGTTCGTCGCGCTGATGATCGTGCCGTCGCCCGGATCCCGCATGGGGTTATCCAATTCGCAGATCACACGGCCCGTCTCGTCGTCGAAGACAGCCCAGAGCGCCGGGAAGTCGGTCATGTGACTGCCTGGGAAGCTGGTCATCGTCCTGGTGATCCAGGTTCTGACCTCGTCGCGGCCCTTCATCGTGCCCATCGCGTGTTCGACGTAGTCGACGTCGGGGGTGTAGTGGCTTACCCAGGCATCCCAGTCCCGGGTTCGGGCGGCTTTGTGGACGGTGTCCTCGAACGTCTGGAATGCCTCTGCCAATTCCTCGCGCGAAAAGCGTGCCGCCACAACAGACGATTATGCGCGCCCCCTTTCCAGTGCCAACTCTCGACAACCCGCGGAAAGACGGGTATACGAGGAGACGTGACCGAATACAAGAAAGCGGTCCTTGCGGGCGGTTGTTTCTGGGGGATGCAGGATCTGATCCGTCGCCAGCCGGGGGTCGTGTCGACGCGTGTCGGCTACACCGGCGGTGAGAACGCGCACGCGACATATCGCAACCATCCCGGCCATGCCGAGGCGATCGAGATCGTCTACGACCCGTCCGTCACCGACTACCGCGCCCTACTCGAGTTCTTCTTCCAGATTCACGATCCGACGACGAAGAACCGCCAGGGCAACGATGTGGGGACCAGCTATCGATCGGCGATCTTCTACGTCGACGACGACCAGAAGCAGGTGGCGCTCGACACCATCGCCGATGTAGACGCCTCGGGGCTGTGGCCGGGCAAGGTGGTGACGGAGGTGACACCGGCCGGTGATTTCTGGCAGGCCGAGCCCGAGCATCAGGACTACCTGTTGAACTACCCCAACGGATACACCTGCCACTTTCCCCGGGCCGGCTGGCAGCTTCCGAGGCGTCCGTCCTGAGCCGATCCGTAGCCGGGTTCGCCGACGAGGGTTTCGGTGCGGTCGCGGACGCATTCGCCGCCAACCTGTCGAGCCGGGCCGAAACCGGCGCCGCATGCGCTGTCTACCACCGCGGACGGCTGATCGTCGACCTCTACGGGGGCGTCGCGGACGTACGGAGCGGTACGCCGTGGACCGAGAAGACCCTTACGTTGGGCTTCTCGGTGAGCAAGGGCTTAATGGCGTTGTGCGGCTACATCGCTGCACAGCGTGGCCTCCTGGATTTCGACGGGCCCGTCGGCGAGTTGTGGCCGGAGTTCGCGGTGAACGGCAAGGAAGACACCACCATTCGCGATCTGTTCACGCATCGGTCCGGACTGGTGGTACTGGACACGGATCTGACGCTGCAGGATTTCGGCGACTGGACACCGGTGATCCGAGCCATCGAAACGCAGCGGCCGATGTGGCGGCCCGGCACGGCGTACGCCTACCACGGGCTGACCTACGGATGGCTCACGGGCGAGATACTCCGGCGCGCAACGGGTCTCATGCCTGGCGCTCTGGTAGCCGAGTACTTGTCGACGCCGCTTTCGGCCGACGCCTGGATCGGGCTTCCCGCCGAGCAGGAGCATCGGGTGGCAACGATGTATCCAACTAATTCTCCTGTTCTGGACCCTGTTTGGCGGGCCTGGCCGCGCGTGGTGCCACTGCTTGGCCGCGAGGCCACCGTGCGCGTCGTCACCATGGGAGGGGCGCTTCCCTTCCGCATGGTGGACGGCAGTGCTTCAGACCTCAATTCCCGTGCGGCACACGCGGCCGAGATACCGGCGGTGAACGCCATTCTCGATGCACGGTCGTTGGCGGCGATGTACGCCGCAGCGGGGTCATCCGTCGGCGGTGTCGGACCTCTTCTGGATTCGGATTCGCTGACCGACGCAGCGACACCGCGGTCGTTTGGCCGGCATTGGCCGCGGACCTTCACACCACCCGGAGTCCGGTTCTCGACCGGGTTTCTTGTCAACGGAATCCCCTATCGGCCAATGCTTTCGGACTCGTCGTTCGGACACGATGGCGCCAGTGGCAGCTTCGGGTTCGCCGATCCCGACAGCGAGGTCGGCTTCGGATACCTGAACAATCGCATGAGTGGACTCCGCGACAACCGCGCGAACCGGCTCACTGCCGCGTTGCGCCGCTGCCTTTAGGTTGGGCGGATGGCCATTGAATGAACTGCGACGAACGCAACCTCCGCGCTAGTCCGGCTCGTCGACTTTCTCAGCGTCGAAGAATCGTTCGGGGTGGTGGTAGTCGTTGGTGTCGCTGGGAAAGGGGAGTTGTGGTGGTGGGGTCCATTGGGTTTGGCCGTTGGTGAGTTTGGTTGTGCGCCAGCCTTGGCCGAGGAGTTTGTGGTGGGGTGGGCAGGCGAAGGTGAGGTTGTCGATGTCGGTGGGTCCGTCTTGGGCCCAGTCGTCGACGTGGTGGACTTCGCAGAGGTAGCCGGGCATGTCGCAGCCGGGGTGTGTGCAGCCGCGGTCTTTGGCGTGCAGGACGATTCTTTGGTCGGGTGAGGCGATGCGTTTGGTGCGGCCCAGCCACAGGGCGCGGCCGGTGATGCCGTCGAAGATGCTCAGGTAGTGGTAGGCGGGGGTGGCCATGCGGATGAGGTCCCGGATGGGTAGGTAGGTGCCGGAGGCGGTGACGGCGTGCCCGGTCTTAGCGTGCAGATCCTGAATCGTGGCGGTGGCGATCACGGTCACCGGTAGGCCGTTGTGTTGGCCGAGGTTCGGGTCGCCGAGGGTGGCGCGGAAGATGGCGGCCAGGGCGTCGTGTTGGCGTTGGGCGTGGCTGCGTCGATCCCGCTCCGCCGCCTCAGGAGGTGCGTCGCCGTCGGTGAGTGGGGATTGGTCTGTGGGGTTGCACATGCCGGGTGCGGCGTACTTGGCCAGCAGTGCGTCGATCATGGCGCGTTGTTCGGGTGTTGCGATTAGCGTGCCGGTGCTCATGCCGTCGGGACGCTGACCACGGGTCCAGGTGAAGCCCCGTTGACGGGCGCGGTCCTCGTCGGAGAAGTTTCCGTCGGGGTTGACCCGCATCGCCAACTGCACGGCGAGTTTCTCGAGCTGATCCGGGCGCAACTGCTGGGCGTGGAACGCCAGGAACGATTCGCTGTCGGCGACCACGTCGGGGGCGATGTCGGCGGGCAGGTCGCGCAGGAACTTTTGGATCACCCGTATGTGTTCGCCGTCGAGATCGCCGGCGTGCCAGGCTTGGGCGGTGGCCGGCATGACGGCCGGTAGTGGTTCCCCGGTCAACGTGGTTCGCGGGGCGAGTTGTTCGGCGTCTCGTAGGCGTCGGCGGACCTCGGCCGGGGTGACCCGGATCGCGTCGGCGATCGCTTTGGCGATGACCGTCGGGGCATCCGACTTCGCGGCCGCGAGCGCCACGGTGTGACTGACCGCCGTCAACCGGCGCCGCGTCGTCTCGAGCACGTCGAGCAGCCGCAGCTGTTCGGCGATCCCCAACCCGGCCGGGTCAATGTCCGCGAGCGCGTCGACACCCTGGGTGAGGGCGGCGACGGCGGCGGCGAACATGATCGAATTCTATTGCGCCCCAATGACAATTACCGACCGGCAAACAGCAGACTGTGGATGAATCAAAGTCTGTGCACAACTCCGCCTCGGGCAATCAGACGCGACGCCGCATGACGACCCGGCCGCCCTTCTTCGGGGTGTACGCGACACCGCGCGAGTGCCACTTCTCCCCTGGCGCATCGGTGGTCTCGATCGTGAAGTTACGCAACACCGTTCGCAGCACGACATCCATCTCCATGTTGGCAAACGACGCACCGATGCAGCGGCGAACGCCCCCACCGAACGGCATCCACGACAGCGAGCTCGGCTTCTCGTCGATGAAACGCTGCGGATCGAACACTTCGGGATTGGGGAATTCGTCGGGGCTTTCATGCAGCTGATTCAGGCTGACCATGATCGAATAGCCTTGCGGTATCCGCCATTCGCCCAATTCATATATCGGAGCCTGCACGTGACGGCCGGCGAAGTCGATTACCGTCCGAACCCGCTGGACTTCCAGGATCGTCGCCTGGCGATAAGTGTTGTCATCCGAATCCGCCTCGGCAACAAGCCGATTCAGGATGGTGGGGTGGCGTGAGATCCGCTCGAACACCCAGCCGAGCGTCGACGCCGTGGTCTCGTGACCGGCAGCCAGCAGGGCCAGTAGCTCGTCACCGATCTCGCTGCGAGTCATCTTCGAGCCGTCTTCGTACGTGCTGCGCAGGAACAGCGACAGAATGTCGTTGCGCTCGTCGAGGTTCGGATCGGCCTTCGCGCGGACGATCAGGGTGTCGATGAGGCCCTCGTACTGCCGGCGGTATTCGGCGAGGCGCGCCCACGGAGTCCAGCGCCCGTAGTCCCGTTTCGGCGAGGGCAGCACCGCTAGCCGCGATCCGAGGGTGACCCACTTCGGGATGAGCTCACGCAGCCGCTGCAGCTCGACGCCGTCGGCTCCGAAGATCACCCTCAGGATGACGTTCAAGGTGATGTGCATCATCGGCTCGAGAGTGGCGAATTCCTTGCCCTCCGGCCACGACGCCATCTCGCGCAGGGTTTCCTCCTCGACGATCTGCTCGTAAGCGCGGATCGCCTTCCCATGGAACGGCGGGGTGAGGAGTTTGCGCCGACGGCGGTGTTCGAAGCCGTCCAGCGCGAACAATGAACCCGGCCCGAGGAGCCTGCTCAGGTTGGGCTGGATGTTGTAGAGGACATCGGGGCTTGTCGTGAAAATCTGTTTGGTCAGCACCGGGTCCGACACCATCACGGTGGGCCCGAACACGGGGACCGTGAACGCGTAGCACCTGCCGAGTCGCCGGGTGAGCGCCTCGACGGTCCGTCGGCGCGACAGCACGAATGCCACCGACGGGATGAATTTCGGAACCGGCGGCATGGGCGGCAGCTTGACCCGGAGATCGGCCCGGGCGCTTTCGGGTCCCCCGCCGGGTTTGGGAACCGAGACAGTCGGCGCTTCGCTCATTGGTAGCCCCCTCGCTGGGCAAACGGGTTGGTACTACACAGTACCGCTGACATGTTTCTCACGGTACCCTCTAGTACCAGTGCTGGCAAGCAACTGAGAGAGGGCGACGTGACCGCATCGGTTGCCGAGGAAACTCGTGACGACGAACGCCGGGTGGACGAACACCGGGTGGACGAACACCGGGTGGACAGCCGCCGGGTTGGCGACTTTCGACGCCGCCTACTCCACGGCCTGGCGGCTTCGATCGATGAGCGTGGCTATCGCGAATCCACCGTCGCGGACATCGTCCGTCACGCCAGAACCTCCAAGCGGACGTTCTACGACCAGTTCTCCACCAAAGAGGAGTGCTTCGTCGAACTGCTCGCGGTCAACAACGAAGAGCTCGTCGAAGCGATTCGCCAGTGCGTCGACCCACAGGCGAAATGGCAGGACCAGGTCCGGCAGGCGCTGGTCTCCTACGTCGAGAGCATCGACGCCAAGCCGGCCATCACCCTGAGCTGGATTCGCGAACTTCCCGCGCTGGGAGACGGTGCCCGACCCGTGCTTCGCCGCAGCTTCGGCCGGCTCACGACGATGCTCGTCGACCTCACCAGCAACCCCGGATTCGCCGCCGCCGGAATCACGCCGGTTTCGGAAGCGGTCGCCGTCATTCTCGTCGGCGGCCTTCGTGAACTGACAGCTCAGACGGTGGAGGACGGTAAGCCGATCGCCGCGATCATCGATCCCGCGCTGGCGGTTTCGCTCGCGATCCTGAAGTCCGGGCGTAGTTTGTAATAGGTGGCCGGGAGGACTGACGGTGGTTGAGACGATGCGGGCGCAACGCTTCTATGCCGAGACGAAATCCATTGCGCTCGAAGATGTTCCGATACCGGATCCGGGCCCGGGCGAGGTTCTGGTCAAGGTCGCGTTTTGCGGCATCTGTCATTCCGATCTCAGCCTCATCAACGGGACGTTCCCGGCACAGCGACCCGTCGTCACCCAGGGCCACGAGGCGTCGGGAACCGTCGCAAAGCTTGGGCCGGGCGTCACCGGTTGGTCGGAGGGCGATCGCGTGGTGGTCGCCGCAGGCCGGCCATGTCTTCAGTGCGTCAATTGCGGGCACGGAGATTCGGCGAACTGCCTCCGGATTCAGCTGATGGCTTTCGCCTATGACGGCGCGTGGGCCGAATACACCGTCGCCCTGGCCGCCGGACTCACCCGGGTTCCAGACGATGTGCCGCTGGAACAGGCTGCAATTCTCGCTGACGCTGTGTCCACACCGTTCGGCGCTGTCGTGCACACCGGCAAGGTGGCCGTGGGCGAGTCGGTGGGCGTGTGGGGTGTCGGCGGGGTGGGGACCCACATCGTGCAGCTCGCCCGCTTGGTGGGAGCCGTACCGATCGTCGCCGTCGACATCAATCCAGCCGTCCGGCAAAGGGCGCTCGAGATCGGCGCGGACTTCGCGTTCGACTCCCGGGACGACGACTTGCACGGCAAGCTCGCCGAAGTCACCGGCGGGCGCAAGCTCGATGTCGCGTTCGACGCCGTCGGGATCCGGGCGACATTCGAGCAGGCATTGGACAGCCTCACGGTCGGCGGACGTCTGGTAGCGGTCGGCATGAGCTCCGAGGCTCCCAGTGTGGGGCCGACGTCGATGTTCGGCCTCAGCCAACGGCAGGTGCTCGGCCATCTCGGCTATCGCAATTCCGACATCGAGATCCTCGCCACGCTGGTATCACGCGGCCGACTCGACCTGACCCGCTCGATCAGCCAGATCATCCCGCTCGAAAAGATTCACGACGGTATCTCCGACTTGGAGAACGGCGCCGGAAATCCGATCCGCATCCTGGTCCAGCCATGAGTGGGCAGCCATGAGTGGGCGGCATATCCGTCTCACGTCGCACAGCAGCGGCGCCGAGGCGCCACCGCTGCACTGGGGAGCCGCATCCCCGGCGGAGCGGGGCCCGGTGATCGGTACCACCAGCGAACGTGCTCACCGGAACGTGATCGGCACGCACAGCGGGTCCTACAGCGTCTACCGCGCACTCGCGGTCGCGGCGGGCGCACTGTCCCCTGCGCATCGAGCCGACCTGACGAACACCGCGCCGACGGATGTCGTCGGGCCTTATCCGCAGTGGGGTGAAACCGGAGCGATCGTCAGCCTCGACCCCTGGGGCGCCATGGTCGCCGACGCGTTCCAGGCGGAACTGCAGGCGGGCTACGACATCCGCCCCACCATCGCGGTGACCAAAGCTCACGTCATGCTCCCCGAGATCGCCGACGCGATCGCGAAAGGACGTCTCCGGCCGGACGGTCGTGTTCTCCTGCCCAGCGGCGCCGCCCTGGTGACCAAAGCCGCCGTCGAACCCGTCTGGCATCTGCCGGGGGTCGCGCAGCGATTCGGGTGCAGCGAGGCATCTTTGCGCCGTGTTCTGTTCGAGGAGACCGGCGGCATGTACCCGGAACTGGTGACCCGGTCAGATCTGGAAGTCTTCCTGCCCCCGATCGGGGGGCAAACGCTCTATATCTTCGGCGATGCAAGGGATCTCGCCGATCCCGCCGTCGAACTCACCGCCCGGGTGCATGACGAGTGCAACGGGTCCGACGTGTTCGGATCGGACATCTGCACATGCAGGCCGTATCTGACGCACGCGATCGAGGAGTGCATCACCGGCGTCCAGCGGGGCGGAGTCGGCCTGGTGGCGTATTCACGTAAGGAGGGTCGCGCTCTCGGGGAGGTGACGAAGTTCCTCGTCTACAACGCACGTAAGCGGCAGGTCGGTGGCGATACCGCGGAAGGATACTTCGCCCGCACGGAATGTGTTGCTGGAGTGCAGGATATGCGCTTCCAGGAACTGATGCCCGATGTGCTGCACTGGCTCGGAATCCGCAGGATCCACCGCCTGGTGTCGATGAGCAACATGAAATACGACGCGATCGTGGGCTCCGGTATCGAGGTCGACGAGCGGGTGAACATCCCGGACGAACTGATCCCCGACGATGCACGCGTAGAGATCGACGCGAAGACGGCAGCCGGATACTTCACCCCCGGACCCGTTCCCGACGCCGACGAGCTGCGAAAGGCAAAGGGGCGCAGCCTGGATGGGTGATGTGACGCAGATCGTCCCCGATACCGATAATCCGTCGGGTGCCGCGTCGGAGCTTCGGAAGACCAGCGCGATCCGCCACCGTGCGCGACTTCTTCTTGAGCGCGCCAGGGCAGGCGACTCCGAATGGTTTACGGTCCATGACGGCGAATTGATGACCGCAGCAAGCGAAGTCGCTGCCGTAACTCTCCGCCGCTATCCAGATTTGCTCATTCCCGTACACAGCCGTTGGCGCCATTTCGAGGCGGGAGGCGTGGACCGCAAGGGCGTACTCGACACGGCAGTGGCGCCACTCGACCTCCGATCCCGAGCCCGGGCCATGATCGATTTGACGGTGGTCAGCGTTCTGCTCGACGCGGGCGCGGGTCCCGACTGGCGATATCGGGAAGGTCCCGACGGCCGCGTATACAACCGATCCGAGGGGTTGGGGATCGCGACGTGGCATGCGTTCGCGGGCGGACTGTTTTCCAGTGATCCCGACGAACCGCTACGGGTTGATGCGGCTCGCCTCCAGCAGATCCCCACTGGGGAACTGGCACAAGCGTTTCAGGTCGACGGCGACAACCCACTGGTCGGACTCGACGGCCGCGTGGCGGTGTTGCGTCGTTTGGGCCGGGCACTTGATGATCAGCCGGGCGTGTTCGGCCCACACGGCCGGCCCGGCGGGTTGTTCGACGCGATCGTCACGACGAGCGCTGAGTCCGTTCTCGCCCACGACATCCTGGTCCGGATCCTGGCCTCGTTCTCTGGAATCTGGCCGTCCGACAACCTGATCGGCGACCAACCGGTCGGAGATTGCTGGCAGCACAAAGCCCTTGCGGGCGCCGGATTGACGAGGGGCTGGATGCCGTTCCACAAGCTCTCGCAGTGGCTCACCTATTCGTTGCTGGAGCCGTTCGGATGGGCGGGTGTGACCGTCGAGGGAATCGACGAACTCACCGGACTGCCCGAATACCGAAACGGTGGATTGCTGATGGATACCGGTGTCCTGAGGCTGCGCGACGGTTCATGGGCCTCCGGAACCTGGAGCCCCGCAGACGAATTGGTCGTGGAGTGGCGCGCCTTGACAGTCGCCCTCATCGACGAACTCGCTCCGCTGGTCCGCGATCGGCTCGATGTCGGCGCCGACGAGATGCCGTTGGCCTGCGTCCTCGAAGGCGGGACGTGGGCGGCGGGCCGGGAGCTGGCGCAGCGACAACGCAACGGCAGACCACCGATCAATGTGAACAGCGACGGAACGGTCTTCTGATGGCGGAGGTCCACCTGGTCGATCACCCACTCGTGCAACACAAGATGGCTTTGCTGCGCCGGAAGGACACCTCCACCCGCAGCTTCCGCTCGCTGGCCAACGAGGTGTCGACGCTGCTGGCCTACGAAGCGCTGCGCGACATCCCGACCCACGACGTGACCATCGAGACACCGATGGAGGTCGCCACCGGAACGATGATCGACGGCAAGAAGCTGGTCTTCGTCTCCATACTTCGCGCCGGCAGCGGCATTCTGGATGGAATGCTGAACGTCGTTCCGAGCGCGCGGGTTGGCCACATCGGCCTGTATCGAGATCCCAAAACCCTTGTTGCCATTGAGTACTACTTCAAGATGCCGAGTGATCTCCATGAGCGCGACGTGGTCATCGCCGATCCGATGCTGGCGACCGGCAATTCGGCGGTCGCCGCGGTCGACCGGCTCAAGGAACACTCCCCTCGTTCGATCAAATTCGTCTGCCTGCTCACTTGTCCGGAGGGAATCGCCGAACTGCACGGCGCGCATTCCGATGTGCCGATCTTCACCGCCGCCGTCGACCGGGGGCTCGACGAGAACGGCTACATCCTGCCGGGCCTCGGCGATGCGGGAGACCGCATCTTCGGCACCAAGTAGGGCCTGCGCCGCGCCCTCAGGGACGTTCCGGCCGGGGACGTTCGGCTAGGCGGACAGTTTTCGCGGCTCGACCGGCGCGGATTTCGGCTCGTCAGTGCGGTCGTCTCGGCGTGTGGGCAATGCCAGCCGGAAGATCTTGCGAACCACGGTCGCGAATTGCCGAGGCAACGGTCCGGAGTTGTAGGGAATTCCGTACCGATTGCAGATCTCCTGCACCTCCGGTGCGATCTCGGCGTAGCGCCGCGCGGGCATGTCCGGAAACAGGTGGTGTTCGATCTGATGCGACAGATTTCCCGACAGCAGGTGGAACAGCTTGCCACCGGTCAGGTTCGCCGACCCGAGGATCTGCCGGAAGTACCACATACCGCGGGACTCGTTCATGGTCTCCTCGATGGAGAACTCCTGGGTGCCGTCCGGGAAGTGGCCGCAGAAGATGATCGCGTACGACCACACGTTCCTGATCAGATTTGCGGTGAGGTTTCCGGTGAACACGAACGGCGCGAACGGCCCGGCCAAGAGTGGGAAGGCGACGTAATCCTTGGCCATCTGCCGACGGGTCTTGCGCCAGATCTCCGCGAGGATCTCCCGCTTGTCCGAGATCTTGATCTCGCCGGCCCGTATGCGTTCGGTCTCGAGTTCGTGCAGCGCGACACCGTATTGGAACAACACCATGAGCAGGAACGCGTACACCGGGTTCCCCAGGTAGTACGGCCGCCACGGTTCGTCGTCGCTCATCCGCAATATCCCGTAGCCGATGTCCCGGTCCATGCCGACGATGTTGGTGTAGGTGTGGTGCGAGAAGTTGTGCGAATGGCGCCACTGATCCCCGGGGCAGGCGGTATCCCATTCGAACGTCTGACCGGACAGAGTCGGGTCGCCGGTCCACTCGTACTGCCCGTGCATGATGTTGTGGCCGATCTCCATGTTGTCCAAGATCTTCGACACTGCCAGCAGCGCGGTGCCGGCGATCCATGCCGGCGGCAGAATTCCCGCGAACAGCAAGCCGCGGCCGGCGACCTCCATGGTGCGTTGCATCTTGATGACGCGGCGAATGTAGTCGACGTCTTCCTGACCGAGGTCGGCCATGACCCGTTGCTTGATGGCGTCGAGTTCCTTTCCGAACGCGTCGGCCTGCTCCGGCGTGAGGGTGACGGATGCCTTTTTCACGGCGGCCTTCTCTTCTGATTTCTTCATGTTGGTTCCCTACTTTCAGAGGTTGATCTCGACGTCGCCGACCGGCACCGAGACACAGATCTGGATGTCTTCTTCATCGGAAGTCGAGATGGATCCCGTGGTGATGTTGCGCACCGCGCCTCCCAGCTTGTGGCGGGTGCAGGTGTGGCAGATTCCCATTCGGCATCCGCTTTGGGGTTTCAACCCCGCCGCCTCGGCCTGATCGAGAATCGGTCTGCCGTCGTCGTCGACGGCGATGTCGCTGTCGCGGAATCTGATTCGCGCGCCGGACGGGCTATCCGGCACCACGAATGGTTCCGGTACAAAGCTTTCGGACATGACCGTGGCATCGGCGTGAGCACCGACGACTGAGCGCACCGCGTCAACCAGAGCAGGCGGACCGCACACGTAGACGATGTCCGGGTCGGGCACCGCCACATTCAGGTGCCGCTCGTCGAAGTGTCCGGCAAGGTCGCCCCCCGGCGCGCGGGTGTATCCGTGCAGGACCCGCACCCCCGGGGTTCGGATGAGCTCATCGCGATAGCACGCTTCTTCGGGCGTCCTCGCGTAGTGCACGAACCCGATTCGGCTGTCACAGTTTTCGGCACGAAGAGTTCGCAGCATCGACATCACCGGGGTGATTCCGCTGCCGCCGGACACGAACAGAATCCGGCCGGGCCGGCGGTCCGGGAGAACGAAATCACCCGCCGGCGCCCCGAGGCCCACCACCATGCCCGGCCTTGCGTGCCGGTACAGGTGGTTCGAGACCAGTCCGTCGTCGTGCAGGCCGATGGTGAGCTCCAGCAGCTCCGCACCCTCGGCGTTGGCCGGCGAGTAGCAGCGGGTATGGCGTCGGCCGTCTATTTCAACGGTCAGGTTCAGGTGCTGGCCGGCCCGACAGGGCCGGTCCACCCGACGGGCGGCCGCGGCGTTGGGCAGGAGCTGGAGAGTCACGCTGCGTGGTGTCGCGCGGTGTACCGCGACCACCTTCGCGCGGGCGTCGCCGATGGTCCACGCAGGATCCACCAGTTCGGTGTAGCGGTCGACGCCGTGTGGACCGGTCAGCAGATCGACCAACGGGGACTTCCTCACCCGGGTCAAAGTTTCAGTGAACATATGTACACTCTGAAACTGGTAATGGGGCTTCGTCAAGGAATCTTCCCAGGTTGTGTTAGGGTTCACAGCAGTGAACAGTCGTGCACCTAGATCACAATCCCGGCCTCAAAGGGAGCGCCCCGCACGCCCCTCGCGGGCCAAGGAATCACCCTCACGCGGGGAGCGCAAAGAAGTCACCCGCCGCACAATCATCGCCGCGGCGCTGAAACTCCTGGACGAGCGCAGCTTCAGCGCATTGAGCCTCCGCGAGGTCACCCGTGAAGCCGGCATCGTCCCCGCGGCGTTCTACCGACATTTCGAATCAATGGACGCCCTCGGCCTGGTTCTGATCGACGAGTCGTTCCGGTCTCTGCGTGAGATGCTTCGCGGCGCCCGCGCCGGACTGCTCGATCCCAACAGGGTCATCGAGTCGACCGTCGAGATTCTCATCGCCAGCGTGTCCGAGCAGCGCGAGCACTGGCGCTTCATCGGACGCGAACGCTCAAGCGGTGTTGCCGTGCTTCGCTACGCGATCCGCACCGAAATCCGTTTGATCACTTCGGAATTAGCCACCGACCTAGCTCGTTTCCCCGGCCTGAACACGTGGAGCACCGAAGATCTCAACATCCTGGCCAGCCTCTTTGTGAACTCGATGATCATCATCGCCGAAGCCATCGAGGACGCCCCGGACGCCGCCGCGCTGGAGGAGATCCAGCGCACGGCCGTCAAGCAGCTGCGAATGATCGCCGTCGGAGTCGCCGGCTGGAAGAGTAAAGCGAGTTAGCGTGGCCTTCGCCACCGGATTACTACCGTGGCCTTCGCCACATGGGCCACAGCGAGGGTCCGCCGTCAGGCAGCACCAGTTCACCGGTGACCTCGAACCCGAATCTCTCGTAGTACGGAATGTTGACCGGGTTGCTCGACTCAAGATAGGCCGGCGCGTATTCGGCATCGCATCGCTCGAGGCGTGACTGCAGCAGCGCATAGCCGAACCCACACCCCCGGACGAGCGGATCACTGCCCAGCACAGCCAGATACCAGTGCGGTTCCTCAGGGTGGTTGGCCTTCATCAGATCCGACACCGCACGCCCCGCGGCTAGCCGCCCCCGGAACGCACGCAGAATCGCGGGGAGCATCGCGAGCTGCTCACGCGGTGTGTGCACCTGCCGTCCGGGTGGGTCCCACAACGCCGCGGCACCGACACCCGCATCCGACACCGCCACTTCCGAACTCCGGCCTGCCAGGAAGTGATACCGGGTCAACGCACCGAACAACCCCGGCAGCGCAGTCTGACGCCGATCGGCGTCGGGCTGAACCCATTTCATCACCGGGTCGTCGACGAATGCGCGCGCAAGCGCAGCGGCAAGACCGGGGATGTCAGTTCGACGCACGGGACCCACGTGGATAGCCACAGCTGACAAGGCTAGCCACCGCCGCTGTCAGCGGCTGTACCAAGAACCATGCGCGCACTCCGACTGGTCTAATCCAAGCGAGAGAACCAGCTTGCGGAGATCCCCGATCCAGTTCCCTGGCCTGGCGAAGTGGGCATCGCGGTCGGCGCCGGCGGCGGCATAAGAACTGCCCGGCTTCGCGCGACAATGCCATGCCATGCCATGCCAGAGCCGACGCGCAACGCCCGACACACCCGGCACCCGGCACCCGGCACTCGGCACTCGGCACCCGACACACCCGGCACCCGGCACTCGGCACTCGGCACTCGGCACTCGGCACCCGGCACCCGACACCCGACACCCGTGGCGGCCGAACCGCCGAATGGGTCTGCATGGCGGAATTCTCGCCAGGTTCCGCCGTCACGGCACACTCGGCGACGGCCCCGGAGTCGGTCCGCCTGTTGTCGCTCGGAGCCGGGCAACCACTATGCGGTCAAAACCCGTGTGCCGCCAAGAACCCGCGGACCGCCGAGGACAGCTGACTGATGCGACCACCAGAAACCCGCTGACGCACAACGTCATTCGCGTGGGATCGCCATTCCCTCTTGCACAAGCGTGGCGAGCGTGAAGCCCGAGGCGTCGAACAGCTTCGCCGTCATCACCCCACGACCTCGAGCGGCCGCCGGTGACTGTGATTCCAGCAGGTTCCACTGATCCGCACGAATAGGGCGGTGAAACCAGATAGCGGAATCGGTGGTCGCCGCCCGGTGGCTCCGGTCGACCATCGAATGACCGTGTACCCGCAGGATCGGGTCCACACCGTAGATGTCGGTGACATAGACCGCGGCACACGCGTGCAACAGTGGATCGTCCCCCAGTCCGGAGGTGAGGCGCCACCACAGGCGGCGCACGAATTCCCCTGTGCGCCAGTCATCGACGATCCGGATGTCGATCTCATCCATCGGCAGTGACGGCGCGGGCCCGATCGGACCGGTCGCCTCCAGCAATCCGGGGTCACCGAGGGTCGCCGAGTGTCGTCCGTGGGCCGGCCCCTCTGCTGGCAGCGCGAACGAGGCCGTCGCCACCAACAGCAGTCTGCCGTCCTGAACTGCCAGCACTCGGCGCGATGCGGAGGTTCGGCCGTCGTAGACGATCTCGACGTCGTAATGAGTCCCCGTGGCCGCATCCCCGGCACGCAGAAACTGCATGTGTAGGCTCGTGGGCCGCAGTTCGGCGCCTGCTGTGCGGCAGGCCGCGGCGAACGCCTGCGCCGCGATATGGCCCCCGTAGGCGCGCTTGCCGGCGGGCCCGTTTGAAACACCGACGAACCGGCCCGAACCGGCATCGTCGAGGGTCAGAAGCGACCGCAGCACACCGGTCACCGCGATACCCCCGTCACAGGTCGACCGTTCCGGACTCCACCAGCACTGCAACGTCTTTCGGGGTCATCCCCAACCTCTCTGTCAATACCGCCGCCGTGTCCTGACCGACGAAGGGAGCTTCCTGAGGACTGACATGCCGGCCGTCGAATGACATCGGCAGCCCTGGGGCCAGGTACGTGCCGATCCTCGGCTGAACCAGCGGGGCGAACAGCGGATTGGCCGTCACCCGTGGATCTTCTGCCACGTCGGCAAACGACTGGTAGCGCTCCCACAGCACCGACCCGCCTGCGAGTCCGGCGGCGATCTCCTCGGCGGTGCGCCGCGCGAACCAGGGGGCGAAAAGGCCTGTGAGAACACCGCGATGTTCGTACCTTTGACCCTCGTCGGAGAAATCAGCGTCGAGCATTTCCGCAACCGCGGCAACGGCTTTCGCAGTCCCGGTAAGTTCGACGAGGTCGCGGAAATGCCGCCGCGTCAGCGCGACGACCATGAAGACGACGCCGTCGCTGCTGGTGAAATTCTCGCCGTACTGACCATAGATGGCGTTACCCACGCGCGGGCGCTCAACTCCGTTGATCATTACCTCGGTGAGGAACCCCAGATTGCTCGCCGTCGTGAGCGCGACATCGTCGAGTGGTAGGCGGATGGTACTGCCCTCCCCCGTCGCGTCGCGGTGACGCAGTGCCGCCAAGACCGACAGCGCGGCGTACAGACCGCAACTCACGTCCCACGCGGGAAGCACGTGATTGATCGGACCGGCCGCCCCGGGCGGCCCTGTTACCAGCGGAAATCCGATGGCCGCGTTCACTGTGTAATCCACACCCGTGCATCCGTCGGCACGGCCCGGCACCTCCAGGTGAATGAGGTCCCGACGTAAATCCCGCAGCGTGTCCGACGAATGCCACTGTCGACCAACAACATTGGTGATGAGAATGCCGCAGTCGACGATCAGCCGAGTCACCAGGGACTGACCAGCAATCGTACGCATGTCGATGGCCACCGAACGCTTGCCCTTGTTCAGCCCGGCCCAGTAGATACTCTCGCCGTCCGCGGTCAAGGGCCACCTGTGATAGTCCGCGGCGCCGCCGATCGGATCGATCCGAATCACCTCGGCGCCCAGTTGGGCGAGCGTCATGCCCGCCAGCGGAACAGCGACGAAACTCGAGATCTCGACGACCCGCACACCCGTCAGTGGACTCACGCCATGAGTATGGCGCGACTACCAAACCGCAACCGGCACACCCAGGCAGAACAACGCCAGCATCAGCAAAATCCAGCCCGCGGCCTGCCAGATCGGCCACACACCCTCGGCACGCCACACCCGATAGGTCTTGACGAACGCCCCGATTCCTCCGGCGAACAGCACTCCGGGGACAAGAATGCCGGCGATCAGCGAATGCCACGTCACCGTCACAAAGAACGCGGCACCGGCGACCGCCAGGACAGCGACGACGAACGTCACCGCCGCCCGCAGGGCGGCCGGATCGTGCCAGCGCTTTTCGACGTCATTCGTCATCACACCCAGGCTACTGCGCCGCCGCGCGCAGGCGGCGGCTCAGGCCGGTTGCGCGGACGGCCCGGCGCGCGATGGCCGCGCGTAGCTGGTCCGCGGTTCCGACGATCCGCACCCTCTCCCGCGCACGCGTGACCGCGGTGTAGAGCAATTCCCGCGTCAAGAGCCGCGAGTCTTCGGACGGCAGCAGGACCGTGATCTCCACCGCCTGGCTGCCCTGACTCTTGTGAATCGTCATCGCATGCATGGTCTCGACATCCGAGAGTCGGCTGGTCGCGAACTCGACCGGGCCGCCGCTGCCCGCGACCACTGCCCTCAGGACCCCGTCGCGTAGCACCGTCACCCCGGTGTCGCCGTTGTAGAGGCCCAATCCATAGTCGGTCGCGGTGACCAGGACCGGGCGTCCTGGATACCAGTTCACCCACGCGGGTACATCGGTCTCCTCAGCGAGCCAACGTTCCACCTGCCGGTTCCAGAGTCGCACCCCGAATGGTCCGCGCCGGTGCGCACATAAGAGCCTGTGGTCGTCCAGGGTATCCAGCGCGGTCGTCCCATCGCCGAGAAGTGCCGGAGTACGGAGGCGCAGTGCCTGACCGACTAGGACCGGCCGCAGCCGCTCGGCGGGGCGATCGGTGTCGAGCCACTCGACATGCGGGTCACCGGCCTGGAGCACCTCGAGCGCACGCTCGGCGTCGCCGACCCTTATCGCGGAGGCCAGTTCGCCGATCGCAACACCGAACCGATGGGGCGTAACCAATTTCGCCACGGGCGGATCCTCGCCCCAACTCAGCCCCTCGACCAGGTCCGCCAAGACCGCCCCGGCCTCCACCGAAACCAGCTGGTCGGCGTCGCCGACGAGAACCAGCCGCGCCTCCGGCCGCACGGCTTCGACGAGTCTCGCCATCATCGTCAGCGACACCATCGATGTTTCGTCGACCACGATGACGTCATGTGGAAGCCTGTTCTGTCGATGATGCCGGAACCGTGACGAGGTATCCGGCCGGCCGCCGAGAAGCCGGTGCAGGGTGGTCGCACGAACACCCGAAAGACGTTCGCCATCAACCGGATCCAACGTTCCGACTTCGAGCTGCACCGCCTCCTGAAGTCGTGCGGCAGCCTTGCCGGTCGGTGCGGCCAGCGCGATGCGCAGCATCGGCGAACCGCGGCGATGCGCCTGCTCGGCCATCAGTGCGAGCAGGCGCGCGACGGTTGTGGTCTTTCCGGTGCCCGGCCCTCCGGTGAGGACAGTCAATCCACGCGATAGCGCTATCTCGGCGGCCCGGCGCTGTTCGTCGAAGCCGTCGGGGAAGAGTCGGCTCAACCCCGCGACGGCCGTCGCCTCGCGAACCGTCGCCAGAGCCAGCACGTCGTTCGCCACACGCTGTTCTTCGAGCCAGTATCTGTCGAGGTACAGCAGCCCGCCATCCTGACGCAGCACCGGAGGATCACCCGTCAGATCGCTTGCGGCGACCGCTGCCGACCACTCGGCCGGATCGGGCCAGGGCAGGTCGGGCATCTCAACACGCGCCGGCAACGTCGACAGATCAATGCATACCGATCCACCTCGCACAGCACGGACCGCGAGCGCGATGGCCAGCCCGACCCGTTCATCCTCCTCGGCGGCGAGCCCGGTCAGCCGCTGCGCGACAAGAACATCGGCCGCGTCGATCACACCCGCGCGGTTGAAGTCGCGTAGCAGCCCGGCCGCCCCGGCGGCCAGCCGCCAATCCATTGGGTCGCTCCACTCTTCTGGTGCAACGGAATTCATGACCGGCGCCGGCCGTCGAGCAGATCGGACATCTCGGCCACCAGAGCCGGGGGCGGCCGCCAGCTGAAAACGCCGCTGGGATGGCCGTCGAGCATCGGGGTCCGCTCGCCGCACATTCCCCGCAGGAACAGGTACAGCACGCCCGCGAGGTGCTGGTCGGGGTCGTAGCCGGGTTGACGCCAACGCAGAAATCGGTGCAGCACAACGGAGTAGAGCATTGCCTGTAGCGGATAGTCCGAATGCAGCATCGCCTCGGCCATGCGGGCGGGCCCGTAGTCCGCTGCCGTCAACGGAGTTTCCCGATCCCCCAACCAATTGGTCTTGTAGTCGACGACCAGGTAGCGGTACCCCGACGCAGCCGGAATCCGCAGTACCGCATCGACCGATCCGGACAGATACCCGCGCAGCGACTGGGAACCCAGGGCGGGCCCGGACAGTCGGGCCGAATAGGAAGCGAGACGGTCGTCGGCGGGTAGGTGGCGCCGCAGAAGTTCACCGACGTCGGCGAGGCGGATGTCTGATCCTTTCCCGAGATCTCCACCGGACAGCGGGAATTCGAATTCCATCTCCCGCAACCGGTCGTTCAATCCGATTTGACGCAGGGTCAGCCCCCGGGCCAGCGCTCCCAGCGGCGTGTCGTGGAGAGGCACCAGCGCCTCCGCTAGATCGGCCGCACTGAGCCCGGGTGCGAGCGGCCACCACTTCGAGTGCTGCTCGACGTGGGCCCGCAGTTCCGCCGCCAGGTCGACGGCCGATGGGTCCGCGGTTTCGAGGACCGCATGGACAAGGCTGCCGAAGTCGGCGCCCACTGGCATGTCGGCCATGGGCGATGCGACGGCCACACCGGTGTCGATCGGGTCGGCCGCAGCCGGCTCCCCGCTCTCGCCGTTCCCGTCGTTCTCGTCGTCGAGGCCGACGACTTCCGGTTCGCTTCCCAAGCCGCCGGACTCCGCGAATCTGACGAGTCCCGAGTACGACGTTCGACGCCACGTGGTATCGATGCCCCGATGAAAGTGTCTGACGCACAGATCCTTTCGAAGCTCCTGACCAGGAGGCCGCGCGACCGTGGCGAGCACCGAATCTTCGAGAGTCGGACCGCCGGCTGATTCCCATTCGCGCAGCGCGGTCATCGCATCGGCGTGTTGGACCCGTTCGGGTTCACAACTCGCGGGGATCTTCGCCTCGCCAGGCCGACGGCCTCTCAACAGTCGCGACAGACTGCCGTTGGGTTCGTTCCAGGACGGCGCCCACCAGGTGACCACCTGCGATTGCGCCCGCGTCAGGGCGACGTAAGCGACCCTGGCCTCCTCGCCGGCCTGTTCTAACCTCGCCTGCTGTTTGGCGGCCGCAAGATCAGGACTTCCCGGCCCACCGATGTGCAGACATCGGCGGCTCTCGTCGTGGAATCGAATGGTTCCCTTGTCGTTGACGTACTTGTTGAACATGAACGGCAGATACACCACCGGGAATTGCAACCCCTTGCTTCCCCATACAGTCATGATCTGGACGGCCGCGGCATCGCTATCGAGTCGGCGACTGCGCTCTGGCGCTGCGTTCCGCGACTCGCACTGGGTGCGCAGCCAATCACACAGGGCGGTAAGGCTATAGCGCTCGCGATGCGCGACGTCGTGTAACAACTCAGCCACATGGGCGAGGTCCGTCATGTTGCGTTCACCGCCCGCCCAGCCGAGCACGCGCCGGCCCATGCCAGCCAGTCGCGCGGCTTCGTAAATGGCAGCCACACCCGACTCTCGGCCGTGATCGGCCCATTGCCGCAGGGTCTCCGCAACCCGATCCGTGAGTGCATCACCGCCAATGGCGAGCGACTCCGCCGTCTCGCCGAAGAACATCGTGGTGGCGGCCGCACGAACCATGCCCGGTCGGTGCAGTTGGTCGAATACCTCGAGCAGAGTGAGCCAGTCGTCGGCGGCCTTCGAATTCAACACATCGCCGTCGCCCGTGTACACCGCAGGTATGCCCGCTTCGATGAGGGCGTCATAGCAGCACTGGCCGTCGTAGCCGCTTTCCACGATGACCGCAATGTCTCTGGCGTGCAGCGGGTTACCACTGAATGTGGCCTGACTACCCAGCAACAGTCCGACATCGGCGGCGAGATCGCGCGCTATGTATGGGCGCAGAACGTCTATCTTTACGGTCCGGGATCCGACCACTCCGCAGGATTCCGGGGACACCACCCGTAGCCGGAACGGGTCGTTGCGTGGCGCGCCCGCGAGCCGATGCCCACGATGCCGCGCCTCGACCTCACGCACAACGATGCCGGAATCGCCCAATTCTGTTCCCTGAAGCACCACTTGGAGGCGATCCAGCAGGACGCTGTCGGTGCGCCAGTTCTCCTCCAGGGTGCGCCGGTCAGCCGCCGATCTCGCCGCGGCGAGGTAGGCGACGATGTCGCCGCCGCGGAATCCGTAGATCGCCTGTTTGGGGTCGCCGATGAGGATTACGGTCGAATGCGCGGCGAACGCCCTCTCGATCACCTGCCACTGCACCGGGTCGGTGTCCTGAAATTCGTCCACTATCACCACCGACCAGCGCTGGCGCATGCGCGCGGCCGCGGGCGAATTCGGCGACTCGAGAGCGCCCGCGAGGCGGCTCAGCAGATCGTCGTATCCGAGAATTCCGCGCTTGCGTTTCCGCTTTTCCAATTCGGCGAGAACATCATTGGCGAAGTCCACCCGGATGGCGGCGTGACTGCCGGGCGGCGCTCCAACCGGTCGAAGCTGCACGCCGGGATTTTCGACCACTTCCAGTGCCATTGCCAGTGCGTCACTTCGACTCAGGGCCGGAGCTTCTCGTTCTTTGCCGAATTGGGCAAGGTAGAGATCGTCGACGACCTCGGTAACCAGATCGTTCATGCTCTCCACCAATTGCAGGCCGATGTCGGTGTCGCCTGCCACCCCGAGCGATTTCAGCACCAGTCCGCAGAACTGATGGATTGTGGCGATCGTGGCTGCGTCGAATTCGGCGACGGCGTCACGTAGCCGGGCGCGGCGCGCTGCCAACTCCTCGGGTGAGCCCGCAGTGAGGTGCCGGAGAAGGTCTGTCTCAGCAGTGCCGCCGGGGTCTTCCAGAGCGCGCAGTGCTTCGATCAACGCCGAGCGAACCCGCTCCCGAAGCTCCTGGCTTGCCGCACGTGTGAAGGTGATGAGCAGCATCTGGTCGAGTGTTGCCCGCCCCTCGGCTACGTAGCGGGTCACCAAGCTCGCGAGGGTGAAGGTCTTTCCGGTTCCGGCGCTCGCCTCGATCACCGTCGTCGAGGGTTGTCCGGGCAACGGGCCGAGCAAATCGAATCGATCCATCAGCCGAGCCCACCCGTAGCGCGGAGCAGAGGCGTCCACAACCTGCTGGCATAGGCCCCCAGCCTGGTGGCTTCTCCAGCGACCTCTTCACCGGGTTTGACTGGGGCCAGCAGACAGTCCAATGCGGCGCCCTTTCCCCAAACCCGCTCGACGGCAGCGCCTTCCTTCTCATATTTCCATTGGTAGGCGGCGTCTTTCGCGGGGTCGGGTGGCCGCGAACTGTGCGCGTCCATCCTCGCCTTCGCCCAGGCGTACGACGTCTTGATGGGTAGCGGTAGCGGCTCGCGGCGCCCCGCGTCGTAGATCGCCAACAGCTCCTCGAGAATCTCCCTCGCGGCCTGTCCACCCTCGTCGTGCGGCGCGACGAGCAACCGCTCAGCCGTCCCCGGCCGCCGCCCCGGGAAGCGGCCTACGCACACCGCGCCCCAGGGATGGTCGGGCCGTTGAACAGCCAACGACAACAGGGGTATCCACGCCTTGAGTAGGTGCTGGCCGCCAAGTTTCGAATAGGTCACATCGACCAACCGACCGGCATGGACCGGCGACACCACGCCGGTCAGGCGCCTGCCGGAAATGACGAGATCAATGTCGTGGGCTGACGGCGAACCCTTCCGATGTGCGGAGGCAACATCGGCGATCCGCGTCGCTTGAAGCAGGAATTCGCCGGCCTGGCGCCAGCCCAACCATCCGGGTGGGAGTGCGCCCCGACGCCATTCCGCACCGACCGCCCACTCGCTGCTCATCCCCGCCATCAGGTCGGTCAGCATCCGCTGGCCGACGGTCCATTGCTGCAATGCGTCGATCTCGACGGGGATCGCATCGTCAATGCCCTGGATCTCCCTCGGCAGGGCGAGGTTCAGCGCGTTGAAGAAGCCCTTCACCGGATCGGCGAAGAACTTCTGCAATTCGGCCAGCGTGATGTCGTCGGGAGGCAGTGGCGGCAGCGGCCGGGCCAGGAAATCGGGTTGCTCTGCGCGGGGCCGTACCGATATGCGAGCCGCTTCGATGACCAAAGGATCGAAGGTGAAGGGCTTGCCGGGTTCGCCCAGTGCACCTGGTGTGACGTTGCGAATATCGAACGGCTGCAACGGGTGCTTGATGAGCACCTGGTCACGGACCCCGGTGCCCGTCTCGGTTCGGGCGACAGTGGCGTCCAGGGCGTCGAGAAGTTCCATGAGCGGAACAGCCGGGGGGCGTTGCTGACCCGAGTGTTCGTTGGTTCCCGCGTACGTGATCACCAGCTTGTCGGTGGCCGCACATATCGCGTCGAGCAGAAGCTGGCGGTCTTCGGATCGGATGTCACGCTCGCCGGTCATCGGCTCGCGGGCCAGCACGTCGTCGCCGTCCGGGGCTCCGAGTCGAGGGAACACGGTGTCGTCGAGGCCCACGAGGCACACGACCCGGTGCGGGACTGATCGCATCGGCACCATGGTGCAGACCGTCAGACTGCCGGTCCGGAAGTTGGCGCGAGTCGGCCTGCCGGCCAGCCGCCCATCCAGCAGGGCTCGGACATCTGGTAACCGCAGAATCGTGGCGGAACGCGAATCCGCTTCTTCCACAACATCACTGAACTCTTGACGGAGCTGGCCGACCTGCCATAGGTCGTCGCCCCCGACCGCGGTCAGTGCCTCCACAGCGTCCGCGATCCTCGACAGCCACTGGTCCAGCGGCAAGGTGCCATCCAACGACTCGACGGCCTGCCGCAATCGATCTACGAATTCGGCGAGGCGACCCGCCAGTTCGACGAGATTGCTGCCCACGTCGTCGAGCGGCAGGGTGACGCCCAGCCAGGACTGCGAGTCGTCGGACATTGCCACGCCGGCCAGGACGCGGTCGATGCCGAATCTCCACGTGTTCTGGATAAAGTCGACCCCATAGGGTCTGCGGTGGCCCTGATCGAAGCCCCAGCGGATGTTCGCCTGCTCAACCCAGCGGGTGATGTCTTCGAGATCGTCGTCGGTGAATCGGAATCGTGCTCGCACCGGTGCGGCATGAGCCAGGTCGAGCACCTCGGTCGCGGTAGCGCGGCTGCCGGCCAGGGCGAGCAGCTTGGCGGCGACGGCCAACAGCGGGTTGGTCTGCACCAGGGAGCGGTCGGCGAGGCGCATCCGGAGCCGATGTGCGGGGTGAGACCCGGGCGCTCCTTCTCCCGACACCCCTCCCCTCAGCACCCCTCTGCTGAGCCCGACATCCCCGAGCCCGAAGGCGGAAACGATCAGCGGCGCGTACGCCTCGATGTCGGGGCACATCACCAGGATGTCCCGCGGTTCGAGTGTGGGGTCGTCGGCGAGTAGACCGAGCAATACCTCGCGAAGGACGTCGACCTGCCGTGCGGCGCCGTGACAGCTGTGCACTTGGACCGAGCGATCGCCGGCCGCCAGCGTTCGGCCCGCCGGGCGGACGGCGTTGGCGGCGACGTCCGACACCAGCCAGCCCAAGAGGGTGTCGCGCGGTTCGTCGCCGCCGGGGAGGAATTCGTCGGTCGCGACCTCGTGCGGCAGGCTTCGCTGCAACTCCCGCAGGTCACGCCCGAGCGTGGCCAATAGCGGGTGATCGACGAGGCGATGGCTGGTATCCGCATGCCTGGGAAGCACCCCGCGCATGCCGTTCAGCTCGGACCAAAGTGCTGCGCTCGGATGCGGCAGCCACAGGTGCAGGTCGTGGTGGGTGGCCAGCGCACCCAGCAACTCGATGTCGGTGGCCGGCAGCCGGGTGTGTCCGAACAACGAGATCCGCGAAGGAAGGTCGGTCGCGTTGTTTCGCAGCGAGTCGACGGCTTTCGCGTGGCGCACATGCGGCGGATCGATGCCGACCGTCTCAACCAGTGCCCGCCATAGGTGCGCCTGCCATTCCAGGTCGTCGTCGACGCCACCGGACCCGCCGTCGAGCCAGTCGACGAGCAGTTGCGGGCGCTGCCGGGCGTAGGAGGCGAACAGGCCGGCGAGCCGCCGAGCAACGGCGTAGCGCCTGCCCTGCCGCAACTCCTTCTCACTGTTGGTAGCGAAGTGACCCAAGTGACTGGCGAGGGTTGCCAGCCAGGGTTCCCCCAGGGACGAATCGATTACTTCCAATAGCGGCCAGGTCATGGGTCCGGGCGACCACCGGTCGGCCTCGCTACCGCGCCCCACCCCTGTCAGCTCGGCGACCAGCGAAGCCGGTGAACGGAACTTCACCCCGGCGCACACCCCGTCGAAATCATCACCACGGCCAAGGACGTGCGACAACCGTTGACTCAGCCAACGTTCGACACCTCGCGCAGGCACCAGGATGAGCTCTTCGGCGAACGGATCCGGCTGGGGTACGGCCAGGAGCTCGCCGAGTCCGTCGGCGAGCGCGTCGGTTCGTTCAGCGCGGTGCAGGTGCAGAGCCATCGTCGATCACCGTAGCCGTCACGGCCGACATCGTTGACTCTGCAGCAACGAAATCTTTTCAACTTTTTTTCGCCGAACACGTGACCTTTTGCGCAAAGTCAGCAAATATTGGAGTTCGGGCGACAGGGGGTCACTGCAATGGATTATTCCGCGCATCGGACGGGCACCGGGACCAACGCCGAATTCGGCGGCGAACCCATCACCACGAACGGTGGGAAGCGTTCCGGATCCCACAGTCGGCGCCGCCGGCGGGAACCCTACGCCTGGTTGGGCTTTGGCGCGATCAGCCTGGGCGTCGGGGCCGTGCTGGCCGCGGGCACCGGTGTCGCCTACGCCGATACGGGCAGCGCGGCGTCGTCGAACAGCCAGTCCGAGAGCGCCGGAGGCGATTCCCCGTCGAGCGGCCACGCAGGCAGGCAGGCAAAGGCTCGCGGCTCGTCGGCCGATAGGGCGGCCCGGGTCCGCGCCTCCACGCCCTCGTCTGACGACGGTGGGCCGGCCACGATCGATCGCGTAGCGGCACGACCCGAATTGCCGGTCTCGGAGCCCGACGCTCCGGCCGCGAGAATCCCGTCGAACGACACTCCGCGCGTCACGTCGGCGCCGGTGGAACCAGTCGCGACGACGGTCGCGCAGGAATCCACGCCGGAACCCGCGGCGCTGACCAGGGCTCCCCGTACCGGAACCGTCCGGTCGGTGCTCGATGCGCTTGGGCTTGCGCCTTCGAATCCACTTGCGCCGCAAGTCAATCCGTTGGCCGGGGTCTTCTGGAGCGCCTCACGCCGATCGGAAGATCGCTCGACCGCAAGGTCGACCGGAGCGTCGCTGACCGCCGCGGCGACCGCGGCCGCAACCACCCCCAGCTCGGTCACCTACAGCGTCGGCAGTGACTGGGGCTCCGGTCACACCGCGGCAATGACCGTCAACGCCGGATCGACGGCGGTGAACGGCTGGACGGTTGAGTTCGACTCCCCCGCCCAGATCACGAACATCTGGAACGCGCAGATCACCAGTCACGTCGGCACCCACTACGTGATCAGCAACATGGCTTACAACGGCAAGGTCGCCGCCGGCCAGAGCACCTCGTTCGGCTACCAGGCAACCCCGGGCGCCGTCGCCGGCACCCCGACAAACCTCAAGGTGAACGGCGTCGGGTCGGGCAATCCGCCTGCCACACCCCCGACAGTCTCGATCGCAAATGTGACTGTCGCCGAAGGCAACAGCGGCACCAGCAACGCCAACTTCACCGTGAGCCTGTCCAGCGCATCGACCACACCGGTCACCGTCGCCTACGCCACATCCAACGGAACCGCCACCGCAGGCGCCGACTACACAGCCACCTCCGGCACAGTCACGTTCGCGGCGGGCGTCACCTCACAGACCGTCGCGGTCAAGGTCACCGGCGACACCACCGTCGAACCCAACGAAACCTTCACCGTCACCCTCTCCAACCCCACCGGCGCCACCATCTCCAAAGCCACCGCCACCGCCACCATCACCAACGACGACGCGGCCCCCGTTCCCACCGTGTCGATCGCGGATGTGACTGTCGCCGAAGGCAACAGCGGCACCAGCAACGCCAACTTCACCGTGAGCCTGTCCAGCGCATCGACCACACCGGTCACCGTCGCCTACGCCACATCCAACGGAACCGCCACCGCAGGCGCCGACTACACAGCCACCTCCGGCACAGTCACGTTCGCGGCGGGCGTCACCTCACAGACCGTCGCGGTCAAGGTCACCGGCGACACCACCGTCGAACCCAACGAAACCTTCACCGTCACCCTCTCCAACCCCACCGGCGCCACCGTCTCCAAAGCCACCGCCACCGCCACCATCACCAACGACGACGTCGCCACTCCCAATCCGGGCAACAATTCGGTGACGTACGTGGTGACCAACGAGTGGAACGGCGGCCACAACGCCAACATGACGGTGAACGCCGGACAGGCGCTCAACGGCTGGACAGTCGAATTCGATTCGCCCGCCGAGATCGTCAACATCTGGAACGCGCAGATCACCAGTCATGTGGGCACGCACTACGTGATCGGCAACATGCCCTACAACGCCCAGGTCGCCTCCGGCCAGAGCACCACCTTCGGATACCAGGCCAACGGCAGCTCGGCGTCGGGCACGCCGACCAACCTCAAGGTCAACGGCTCAGCCGTCACCAATCCGCCTGCGACACCATCGCTTTCGATCGCCGACAAGACCGTCACCGAAGGCAATACGGGTACGAGTACCGCCGGGTTCACGGTTACCCTCTCCAGCGCATCGGCCAACCCGGTCACCGTTAACTACGCGACATCCAACGGGACAGCCACCGCGGGCGCCGACTACACGAGCACCTCGGGCACACTGACCTTCGCCCCCGGCGTGACATCGCAGACCGTCAACGTCAGCATCCTCGGCGACGCCACGTCCGAAGCGAACGAAACCTTCACCGTCACACTGTCGAATCCGACAGGCGCAACCATTTCGAAGGCGACCGCGACCGGAACGATCACCAACGACGATGCCGGAAACCCGCCCAACACCCCGGGAATCAGCATCGCCGACGCGTCCGTCACCGAGCCCGGGACGGGTGGCATCGCAGCCGGATTCCTGCACACCTCGGGCAATCAGATCCTCGACTCGCAGAACAAGCCGGTCCAGCTTTCCAGCATCAACTGGTTCGGGGCTGAGAGCACGAACATGGTGCCGCACGGTCTGTGGACCCGCAGCTACAAGGACATGATCGACCAGATGGCCGCTCAGGGCTTCAACACGATCCGATTGCCGTACTCGAGCGCGATGCTGCACTCGACCTCGCTGCCCAGCGGCATCGACTACTACCAGAACCCCGATCTTCAGGGCCTCACGCCAATTCAGGTGATGGACAAGATCATCGACTACGCGGGGCAGAAGGGCATGCGGGTGGTTCTCGACCACCACCGCAGCACCGCCGGCGCGGGCACCAGCGAGAACGGCCTCTGGTACAACTCGCAGTACACCGAGGACGCCTGGGTTGCCGACTGGCAGACCCTGGCGACTCGCTACAAGAACAACCCGACGGTAGTCGGATTCGACCTCCACAACGAGCCCTACAACGGGACGTGGGGCGGTGGGGGTGCCAATGACTGGGCGCGGGCCGCGGAGCGCGCCGGCAACGCAGTGCTGGCGATCAACCCGAACCTGCTGATCATGGTCGAGGGCATCGGCACTTACAAGGGCGACTCCTACTGGTGGGGTGGGCAATTGCAGGGCGTCAAGGATCGTCCGATCGTGCTGAACGTGCCGAACCGCGTGGTGTACTCGCCCCACGACTACCCGAACTCGGTATGGGCGCAACCGTGGTTCCAGGGCGACAACTTCGGTGCGGCTCTGCCGGCCAAGTTCCGCTCGGAATGGGGCTACATCTACGAGCAGAACATCGCACCGATCTGGATCGGCGAATTCGGGACCAAGCTGGTCGACCCGAAGGATGCGGTGTGGTTCGAGGCCATCACCTCCTACCTGTCCGGTGATTTCGACAACAACGGCACCATCGACATTCCTGCGGGCACCGAGGACATGAGCTGGGCCTACTGGTCGTGGAATCCAAATTCCGGCGATACCGGCGGCATCCTGGCCGACGACTGGCGGACCATCAACCAGAACAAGCTGGTCTATCTGAAGCCGATCATGTACAGCGGCGGCAACGGCACCTCCGTGGCGACATTCACCGTGACGCTGGCCGCGCCCTCCAGCCAGACGGTGACGGTGCAGTACATGACCTCCAACGGGACTGCGACATCGGGAAGCGACTACTCGGCGTCGGTCGGGACGCTGACGTTCCTGCCGGGCGAGACGCTGAAGACGATCTCGGTGGTGGTCAACTACGACGCCGCGACCGAAGGCAACGAGACCTTCAACGTCTTGCTGTCCAACCCGGTGGGGGCGACACTGACGGACGCGACGGGTGTGGGCACGATCATCGATCGGGCTTCGGCGTAGCCGGTTATTCGTCCCGGACCCGTAATACGACTTTCCCCTTCACCGTGCGATTCTCCAGCGACGCCACCGCCTCGGCGGCCTGATCCAGCGGGTACACCTGCGGTTGGGGGACGGCCAGCCTGCCCGACCGCAGAAGTTCCGCCAAACCTTCCCATTGCTGCGCCAACGAGCCGGGATGCGTCAGCGTCCAAGCGCCCCATCCGACACCGACAACCTCAATGTTGTTGAGCAGCAGCCGATTCACCTTGACGGTGGGGATCTCACCGCCGGTGAAGCCGACCACCAGTAGCCGTCCGCCCGGCGCCAACGATCGCAGCGAGTCGGTGAAGCGTTCGCCGCCAACGGGATCCATGACGATATCGACACCCTTGCCGCCGGTCAGTTCAGCGACAGAGTCTTTGAATCCATCCGCGAGGACGACGTCGGTAGCACCCGCGGCGCGGGCGACCTCGACCTTGTCCTCGGTGCTGACCACCGCGATGACACGGCTCGCGCCCAGCGCCGGGGCCAGTCTCAGTGTCGAAGTCCCGATGCCGCCGGCCGCGCCGTGCACCAGAACAGTGTCACCCTGCGCGAGGCGACCGCGCGTGATCAGCGCGAAATACACGGTCAGGTCGTTGAACAGCAGGCCGGCGCCGGCCTCGAAGCTCACGCTGTCGGGGAGTTCGAAAACCTGATTGGCCGGGAGGACAGCGGTTTCCGCCATGGCACCGGACAGCATCGTCAATCCCACCACCCGGTCGCCCGGCTTCACGGTCGCGCCTTCAGGGGCCGCCCGCACCACGCCCGCAACCTCCGCCCCGAGGGTGAACGGCGGTTCCGGCCGGTACTGGTAGAGACCTCTGCTCAACAGAACGTCGGGGAATGCCACTCCGGCGGCATGCACGTCTACGAGGACGCCATCGCCCGCGTCCGGCTCGTCGACCTCCAGAACTTCCAGCGCTTCGGGGCCGTCCAAACGCGTCACTCGCACTGCTCGCATCACGCTTCAGACAGTACTGCGCCAGTATCGTCCCCTCCATGGCTCCACTCGACCATGGTGATCCGGGCGACGCCCCGACCATTCCCCCGCCGCTTGCCGCGATCGCCGATCCGACCAGACCGTCGGCCGCTGAGGAATCCCGGACCATCGCCGCATCCCGAAACACCGGAATCCTGGCCAGCCTGACCGCTCAGGGCGACCCTTGGGCGTCGCTCGTCACCTACGGCTTGCTCGACGGCTCCCCGGTGTTCTGCGTGTCCCACCTCGCCGAGCACGGTCGCAACCTCGCCGGTGACCACCGGGCGAGTCTCGCGGTCACCGCGCCGGGCCACGTATCGGATCCGCTGGCCCACGCACGGATCACGTTGGCGGGCATTGTCGAAACGCCGTGCGGCGACGAGTTGGCCGCAGCCCGGCAGGCACACCTCGATGCGGTGCCGGCCGCGAAGTATTACATCGACTACAGCGACTTCTCCCTGTGGGTGCTGCGCGTGCAGCGGGTGCGCTGGGTGGGCGGCTACGGGCGAATGGATTCCGCCACCGGAGCCGACTACGCGACGGCGGCTCCGGATCCGGTTCGGCCGCAATCGGCAGGTGCTCTGGCCCATCTCAACGCCGACCACGCACCAGCGCTCGGTGACATGGCGCGGGTTCTCGGCGGATATCCAGATGCCACTGCGGCGGTATGCACGGGAATCGACCGCTACGGCATGGACCTCAAAGTCTCGACGCCACGCGGTGACGCCTACACCCGGGTCGGATTCGGCAGGGTGCTCGCGTCTGCGGACGAACTGCGCTCCGCGACGGTGGAATTGGCCCGCGTGGCGCGCTCGGCCTCCGACCGCCGATAGACGACGACGCGGCCACCCCTTCCGGGAGCGTTCGCCACGCCCCGGGAGTGAAACGGTTCGGCAGGTGTCGCCGTCGGTTCTATCGCGAATTCACGCAGCAGAATCCGGGCTGTCACGTCCATCTCCATGTTGGCGAACGCCGCACCGATGCACCGGCGGATACCTCCGCCGAAGGGAATCCAGGAATAGTTGTCGGGCGGCCTCTCGAGGAACCGAGCAGGATCGAACTTCGACGGTTCGGCATAGCGATCACGTGCGGCGTGTGCGAGTGCGATGTTGACCATGACGACGTATCCCTTGGGTATCACCCACTCCCCCAACCGAATCCGCTGCAAGGTCCGCCTCGTCGTAGCGTCGATGACCGGACGGACGCGCTGCACCTCCCAGATACTGGCCTGACGGAGTTGGGATCCGCCGGCGTCCACCTCGGTCGTGAGTCGGGACAGAAGATCCGGATGGCGGCGAACCCGTTCGATCCACCACGACAGGGTCGTTGCGGTGGTCTCGTGGCCGGCGGTCAGCAGGGTCAGGAGCTCGTCCGCCACATGCTGATTCGAGATTCGGGTTCCGTCGTCGTACCGAGCTTTCAGCAGCAGCGAAAGCACATCGGAGCGGTCCTCGAATCCCGGATCCGCCAGTGCCTCGGCGATCAGGCTGTCGACGATCTCGTCATAGCGACGGCGGTACCGCTTCATGATTCCACCCGGACTCCACGGCCCGACGTCGCTACGCAGGAGGCGCGGCAGCACCGTCATCCGGGATCCGACCACCACCGCGCGCGGCAGCAGTTCCCGCAGTTCGTCGAAGGCCGCTCCTTCCGCACCGAACACCGCCCGAAGAATTGCGTTGAGCGTTATCCGCATCATCGCCGGGAGACTCTCGAATTCGACGCCCTCCGGCCACGTCGCCGTCTCGCGGAGGACTTCCTCCTCGACGATGCCCTCGTAGCCGTGCATTCGTTTCCCGTGAAACGGCGGGACGAGCAGCTTTCGCCGCTCCCGGTGGGCATCACCGTCGAGGCTGAAGGTCGAGCCGGGTCCGAGCATCTCACCCAAGTTGGTGGCCCGGCCCACCAGATCGCCGCCGGTTGTGAAGATCCCCTTCACAAGATCCGGATCGCTGATCATCACGGTCTTGCCGAAGATCGGCAGATTCAGCGTAAATGCCGGCCCGTACCGGCGCGCCAGGTCACCGAACGATGTTCGACGGGACAGGACCAGGCGATAGCCCTGAACGATTCGTGGCGTGCGCGGCCCAGGGGGGAGCCTCACCGGATCGGTCGTCAGCTCTGCCATGGCGCATCCTCCAGACAATCAGGACCCTGGTACCCGACTGTACCGATGAGCCGGTGCCGGGTGGCGGCTAGAGTCGGGGCTCATGTTGGGGGTCATGTCGGGGCAGGGCTTCTCGCGTTACGTCGCCATCGGCGACAGCCAGACCGAGGGCCTGTGGGATGGCGACGACGACACCGGACTGACCGGCTTCGCCGACCGGCTCGCCGTCACGCTCGACTCGCACTATCCCGGATTGCTGTACGCGAATCTCGCAGTCCGTGGCCGACAGGTGATCGACGTTCTCAACGATCAACTCCCCGCCGCACTCGCCATGCGGCCGGACCTCGTCACGGTCTGCATTGGAATGAACGACGTCACGCTCCCAGGCGGTGACTTCGAATCCGCGCTGGCGGACCTCGAAGAGGTCTACCGGCAGCTGTCGGAATGCGGGGCGACGGTCCTCACCACAACCTTTCCCGATGTCGTTCGGCTGCTCCCGACGGGGCGCTTCATCGCCGCCAGGGTGCAACGCATCAACGCGCTGATCACAGTGGCCGCCCGTCGATACGGCTTTGCGCTCGTAGACCTGCATTCGGCGGCGTCGATGATCGACACCGAAACCTGGAGCATCGACAAAATACATGCGTCATCCAGGGGGCATACCTTGTTCGCCGCTGCCGCGGCCGAGGCGCTGAATCTGCCCGGCAGCAATGGTGATTGGACCCGCTCATCTGGCCATTCGCTCGATGGCGGCCCGCTGGCCCGCACCGTCGCCCAACTGCAGTGGGCCGGAACCTGGTTCATACCGTGGTTCTGGCGATGCCTGCGCGGGCACTCATCCGGCGACGGCCGCTTACCCAAATACCCTGCACTGGTTCCCGTTTCGTCAATCGCAAGCCGACTGTGCCACCAGGAGACGCGATGACTGCATCGACGGAATTCAACCTGTCCGCCGTATTCCAGACCGTAGCCACTGCCATTCCGGACCACACCGTCCTCATCTGGCGCGACCGGCGGCTGACGTACGCCGAAATGGATTCCCGGATAAGCGGCATCGCGCATTACCTTGCGGCACAAGGACTGGGCTGCCATACCGAACGTGACGCTTTGGCCGGACATCAGTCGGGCCAGGATCACTTGGGTTTATACCTGCGCAACGGCAATCAATATCTGGAGTCGATGATCGCCGGCTACCGCGCGCGCGTCGCCCCCTTCAACGTCAACTACCGGTACGTCGAGGAAGAGCTTCTCTATCTCCTCATCGATGCCGACGCCCGCGGGTTGGTCTACGCCGCCGAGTTCGCACCACAGGTTGCCACCATTCGCGAGCGCCTGCCGCAGTTGCGGGTCCTGATCCAGGTTGCCGACGAATCAGGGAACGCCCTGCTTCCGGGCGCGGTGGACTACGAATCGATCGTCGCCACACCGGCGCCCGCCTCGGGCATGCCCGAGGTGTCCGGTGACGATCTCTACATCCTGTACACCGGCGGGACTACGGGAATGCCGAAAGGCGTGCTGTGGCGGCAACATGACATCTTCATGTCGGCCATGGGCGGCCGCCCGATGGGTGCTGCCGAACCTCTCGACTCCTACTCCGAGCTGGCCGAATTGGCCTTGGCCAACGCAGGATTCAGGTCTCTACTGTTGATTCCGCCGCTCATGCACGGCGCGGCGCAGTGGGGTACCTTCAACATCATCAGCGCCGGCGGCTGGATCGCGATCCCGGACGATGTCCACCGCGTCGATCCCGTATCGGCCCTTCGACTCGCTGAAAGGGAGCGGGTGCTGAGCATCACGGTGGTCGGGGACGCCATTGCCCGCCCATTGCTCGATCAGATCGAAACCGGCTCCTACGATCTGTCACGCTTGGCAGCCATCACGAACGGCGGCGCGACGCTGTCGCCCACCGTGCGCGACCGGATTCTCGCCGCCCTGCCGCACGTGATCGTGCTCGACGCCGTCGGTGCATCCGAGTCGGGCATGCAGATGACGACGGTGGCTTCCAAAGGTGTTGACCCGCAAGCCGCGACGTTCGCTCCGCAACCCGACACCGCCATCGTTGCAGCCGATTACAGCGAAGTCCTGGCAGACGGTGAGGGGTGGCTGGCACGCCGGGTCTTCGTTCCACTGGGCTATCTCAACGATCCCGACAAGACGGCGCGCACCTTCCCCACCATCGACGGAGTGCGCTGGTCGATACCCGGCGACCGGGCGCGGTATCTCGCTGACGGACGGATCGAACTGCTGGGCCGCGACTCGGTGACCATCAACTCGGGCGGGGAGAAAATCTTCGCCGAGGAGGTCGAGCGGGCCGTCGCAAGTCATCCGGCGGTGTACGACGTCGTGGTGGCCGGACGCGCCTCAGAACGCTGGGGTAGCGAGGTTGTCGCCATAGTTCAATTCGCAGAAGGAATTTCGGCGTCCGACGCCGACCTCGCGGACGCCTGCCGCCGACACATCGCCGACTACAAGGTGCCCAAAGCCTTCATCGCGGTGCCGCACGTCGTTCGGTCTCCTGCCGGGAAGGCCGACTACCGCTGGGCGAGTTCCGTTGCCGCCCTTGGTCACGCGGACAGTACGGACCCATAGAACGCCGGGTTGTGCACAGACTTTGATTCATCCACAGTCTGCTGTTTGCCGGTCGGCAATTGTCATTGGGACGCAATAGAATTCGGTCATGTTCGCCGCCGCCGTCGCCGCCCTCACCCAGGGTGTCGACGCGCTCGCGGACATTGACCCGGCCGGGTTGGGGATCGCCGAACAGCTGCGGTTGCTCGACGTGCTCGAGACCGCCAAGCGGCGGTTGACGGCGGTCAGTCACACCGTGGCGCTCGCGGCCGCGAAATCGGACGCCCCGACGGTCATGGCCAAAGCGATCGCCGACCGGATCCGGGTCACCCCGGCCGAGGTCCGCCGACGCCTACGAGACGCCGAACAACTCGCCCCGCGAACCACGTTGACCGGGGAACCACTACCGACCGTCATGCCGGCGACCGCCGCAGCCTGGCACGCCGGCGATCTCGACGGCGAACACGTTCGGGTGATGCAGAAGTTCCTGCGCGACCTGCCCGCCGACATCGCCCCCGACGTGGTCGCCGACAGCGAATCGTTCCTGGCGTTCCACGCCCAGCAGTTGCGCCCGGATCAGCTCGAGAAACTCGCCGTGCAGTTGGCGATGCGGGTCAACCCCGACGGAAACTTCTCCGACGAGGACCGCGCCCGTCAACGGGGCTTCACCTGGACCCGTGGTCAGCGTACCGACGGCATGAGCACCGGCACGCTAATCGCGACACCCGAACAACGGGCGATGATCGACGCACTGCTGGCCAAGTACGCCGCACCCGGCATGTGCAACCCCACAGACCAAACCCCACTCACCGACGGCGACGCACCTCCTGAGGCGGCGGAGCGGGACACCCGCAGCCACGCCCAACGCCAACACGACGCCCTGGCCGCCATCTTCCGCGCCACCCTCGGCGACCCGAACCTCGGCCAACACAACGGACTCCCGGTGACCGTGATCGCCACCGCCACGATTCAGGATCTGCACGCTAAGACCGGGCACGCCGTCACCGCCTCCGGCACCTACCTACCCATCCGGGACCTCATCCGCATGGCCACCCCCGCCTACCACTACCTGAGCATCTTCGACGGCATCACCGGCCGCGCCCTGTGGCTCGGCCGCACCAAACGCATCGCCACACCCGACCAAAGAATCGTGCTCCACGCCAAAGACCGCGGCTGCACACACCCCGGCTGCGACATGCCCGGCTACCTCTGCGAAGTCCACCACGTCGACGACTGGGCCCAAGACGGACCCACCGACATCGACAACCTCACCTTCGCCTGCCCACCCCACCACAAACTCCTCGGCCAAGGCTGGCGCACAACCAAACTCACCAACGGCCAAACCCAATGGACCCCACCACCCCAACTCCCACTCCCCAACACCACCAACGATTTTCATCACCCCGAACGATTCTTCGACCACGAGCCCCCGTTCGATCACTGATTCACCGAAGTGGCGACACGCTCGATCCGGGCCGGAACATGTTTATGCCATGGGGTTCCGGCGTACGCATCGCGCCAGTCGCTGGAAGTGAGCGCGTTGGGCGCCACTCCGGGAGTCTGCACTGTGCCGTCAGCATGCACGAAGTCGAGGCCGAACCCGTTCGGCAACGACGCGTGGCCGGGTTGCATGACCTCGCTCACCTCGACCTGGGCCTCGGCGCTGCCCGCGGCGGTGGTGATGCGTGCCCGGCCGCCATCGGTCAGGCCAAGCGCCGCAGCGTCTTCCACACTCACGCGCAGCGCACCGTCGGCATCACGCTTCCGCCACGACGGATCACGAAAGATGTCGTTAGCCGTGAAGGCCCGCCGCTCGCCGGCCGACAGGACGATCGGAAACTCGTCGTCGGTCAGACCCGGCCCGAACTCCTCCAAGGCCCGAATGTCATCGAGCATCTCCGGAATGGTCAGAGCTATCTTGCGATCCGCATGGGTGATCAATGCGAAGTCGTCGGCATATTCATGGACCGTGAATGTCACACCGGACCGGTTTGTCATGATCGCCTCGAACAGTGCGTTGCCGTCGGCGTGCCCGGCGCGCTGTAACGCTTCCGGATATGTGAGGGCAACCTTCTGGGCCAAGCCCCAGATCGCGGCCGCGCCCGCCATGCCTTCGGGGAGTGCCGGCCCCAGCGTCTCGTAGAGAACGTAGGGCAGTGTCTTGCTCAACGCGGGATTGGCGGCGATCTCCGCGAAGAACGCCTCGGTGTAGGCCGGCATGCCCTGCCGCGCGGCGTCGCGCAACGGCCGCAGATCGTCGTCGCTCACAAGGCCGAGTTCTCGGACCAGGCGAGCCCAGATCTCGGGCTCGGGCAGCGTTCCCGGCGCCGGATCGAACAAGGGATGCCGGAGATGAAAAGTGTTGTGCGGAAATTCAAGGTTGAAGAACGTCGCCTCGGGCTTCTCGAACTGGCTCGCAGCCGGCAGGACGTAGTGCGCAAGACGCGCCGTCTCCGTCATCGCTACGTCGATGACAACCAGTAACTCCAACGCCATGAACGCCTCCCGGCACGTAGCCGAGTCGGCAAGCGAGTGCGCGGGATTGCTGCTCTCGACGATCATCGCCCTGAACCGATCCGGGTGGTCCGTGAGTATCTCCGCGGGGATGACGTTGGACGGCACCAACCCCGCGATCACTGGCGCGCCGGTCACCGGTGTGCGCCCGGTGCCGCCCGGGCTGAAGAGCGGTCCGAGCATCGAATGCAGATGCTGCCCACCCCTTTTGGCGAAATTTCCGGTCAAGATCCACAGCATCTTGTTGAGGTACGAGCACAGTGTGCTGTTGGGAGCCTGCTGAATCCCGAGGTCTTCGAAGACGGCCACGCTCTCGGCCCGCGCGATCCGACGTGCCGAAGCACGGATCAAGTCTTCGCCGACACCGCAGCGGTGCGCGTAATCCGCTATGGGTATGCCGCGAAGGACTTCGCGAACCTCGTCGACACCGGTGACGTGCTCGGCGAGAAAGGCTTCGTCGCAAAGATTTTCCTGCACCAGAACACCGGCCAACGCGGCCAGACACCACGCGTCGCCGCCGGGTTTCACCCTCAGATGGAAGTCGGCCAGCTTCGCGGTGTCGGTGAGTACCGGGTCGATCACGATCATCGAGCGCGCCGGATCCTTGCTGATCTCGTTGAGCACAACCCGAGCCCGCGGAAAGCTCTGAGACATCCACGGGTTCTTGCCCACGAATACCGACACCTCGGCATGCTCGAACTCACCTCGGGTGTGTCCGCCGTAAAGCTGGGCGTCGACCCAGTGTTCGCCCGTCTTCTCCTGCGCCAATGCATTCGATCGGTACCTCGATCCGAGGGGCTTCAGGAAGGCCCCGCTATACGCGCCACCGAGGTGATTGCCCTGCCCACCGCCTCCGTAGTAGAAGATCGACCGGCCACCGTATTCGTCACTGATGCGTTTGAAGCCCGCGGCGACTTCGGAAATGGCCGTGTCCCAGTCGATCTCTTCGTAGCTGCCGTCGGGGCGACGGCGCATCGGGGAGGTCAGCCGGGTGGGATTGTTCTGGTAGTGGTCCAGCCGTAACGCCTTGTTGCAGGTGTATCCCCGCGAGGCGGGATGGTTCTTATCACCGCGAATCTTGGCGAGGGTTCGGCCGTCGGTCTGGACGACGACCCCACAGTTGCACTCGCAGAGGATGCAGGCGGTGGACTGCCAGTCTTCGGACATGACTAGTTCCCTTCCGGCTTTTCGGCCAGCAGTAGGGCACGGAGCTGCCGATGGACCACATCCAATGGATCGACAGACCGCGCGGCCTGGGCAAGGACCAGTGCGCCTTCCAGCGACGCGGTGATCACCACCGCGAGTTCGTGGGCCCGGTCTTTAGTGATGCCTTCGGACACCAGTTGCTCCACGATGAGCCCGTTCCAGCTGTCGAAGGCGGCGGCAGCCCGGTCGATCGTCGGCGCCGTTCGGTCCGGGTTGTCCGGGTCCGCCTCGATGGCCACCGCCAGCACCGGGCATCCCGCCCGGAACTCGGTGGCGATCAGATGCTTGCGATAGTGGGCCACCAGATGGTCGAGCATCTCCACACCGCCGGATACTTCGGCCATCTTTCCGGCGATGTAGTCGGCGGCGAAATCGACTGCTTCACAGATGAGTTGAGTGCGGCCGCCTGGGAAATAGTGGTAGGCCGATCCGCGGGGCGCCCCACTGGCCGCCAGCACATCGGCGATCGCCGTGGAGTGTGCACCGCGCTCACGGATCAACAGCGCCGCCGAGGCGACCATGCGTTGGCGGGGACTGCCCATCACGCCTCCTCAATCTATGTATGTAACCATACATAGATTGAGGAGCCGGCGGAGCTTCCGTGGGCGGATAACATCACCAGTCGATGAGAGCGATCGTGCTGTTGGCCCGCAGCGGCCACCTCGACAAGGACGGCACCGTCCACACGCTCGGTCTGGGCTGGACCACAAGTCCCACCCCCACCGCTCAGCATGTACTCGTGGTGTTCGTGGAGGTGGAATGGTCCGAGATCGGCGCCTCGTTTCCGATCCGTGCCGAACTCGTCGACGGCGACGGCGCTCGCGTCGCGCACACCGAGGAGGGCGTTATCAACGCTCGCCGCCATCCCATTCACCCTGAGGGGACGCCGGTCACCATCCCGTTCATCGCCACCATCCCGCCTCTGAATCTCAAAATCGGCGAGCGCTACCAGTGGCGGGTGTCGATCAGTGACGAGATGCATGAGGACTGGCTAGCGGGTTTCACGGTGACCGAGGGAAAGTAGACCCTTCCGACGCCGAAGTGTGAACGGTCGCTCGGAATATCCCGACAAGGTCCAGCACTACCCCCGTCGCGCGAAGTCCGGCGCATGCTCAGGCCGCACACCAACCCCGACGAAGTACGCCGGAATACCCGACAGCCACGGCAGCCGCTTCATCACTTTTGCTGCCGGGCTTGGCATTTCGGTGGCAACCCCGCGCAGCACCGGGCGAATCAGAATCTGGTGCAGCACTCGCTGCACCGTCTGGGTGACCGCTGCCGGAGGGAGGCGGCGGCGCCGGACGGCCGCCAGATCGCTTTCGGTGACGCTTCGCCGGCGGAGCGGTTCGGCCAGTAGCGTCGCGGTCGCCACCGCATCCTGGACGGCCATGTTGATGCCCACACCCCCCACGGGCGACATGGCGTGCGCGGCATCGCCGATGCACAGCACGCCGTCACGATGCCAACGCCTGAGGCGGTTGACCCTGACGTCGAGATGCTTGACGTCGTCGAGCGACTGAAGGCTGTCGACGTTGGCCTCCGGGATCAGGGCGCGCAACTCGGATCGCAACGCTTCGATACCGCGGGCACGGAGCTGTGCGTCACTGCCCTTCGGGATCAGGTAGGCGATCTGGAAGTAGCCCTCCCGGGGCAACATGATCACCACCCGACCCGGCCCGGTGCGCGGAATCAGCGAGTACGACGCATCCATCTCGCGCGGCAACCGGAACCACCAGACGTCGAACGGAACGGGGAACTCCCGGGGTGACAATCCGGCTTCGTGACGGACCAGGGAGCCTCGACCGTCGCAGGCCACCGTCAGATCGGCGCGCAGCTCACCCGCGCCGTCGGGAGAGACGTACCGCACCCCGGCAATTCGAGATCCTTCACGCAGCAAGCCGGTGACTTCGTGACACGTGCGGAGCGTGAACGTCGGCTCTGCCTCGCCGGCGTCGGCCAAGAGGTTGAGCAGGTCCCACTGCGGGACCATCGCGATGAACGGGTGCGGCTGTCGGCGCAGCCGGCGGAAGTCGACCATGGTGACCGACTGGCCGCCGATCTCCAGGGACGCCTGCTCCACCTTGCTATGCGGCAGCGCGATGAACCGCTCGAACAACCCCAACTCGTCGAGCAGCCGCATCGTCGTGGGATGGACGGTGTCACCGCGGAAGTCGCGCAGAAAATCGGCGTGCTTCTCGAGCACGGTGACATCGACGCCGGCACGGGCCAGCAAGAGCCCCAACACCATTCCGGCCGGGCCGCCACCGATCACCGCGCAGGTGGTCTTCTCGGTCATGACCTCAGACCTCGATCCGCGCGCCGATGATCACCGTCTGCTCCAGCGGGAGTCCGAAGTATCCCGCCGCATCCGCGGTGATGTGTGCCGTCGTGATGAACAAGCGTTTTCGCCATGCCGCCATCGTCGGCTCCGGCCCAGCGCACAGGTCCACCTTGGAAAGGAAGTACGAGACGGTGTCGAGATCGATCGGCCCATCGATTCGCGCCGGGTCGACAAGCCGCAGCGCCGCCGGCACGTTGGGTCGTTCCATGTAGCCGAATCTGGCCGAGACAGCGAATATCCCGTCATCGTGATAACCCAGATCGTCGACGCTGATTCGTTCGTCGTCGGGAACCCGCGGTACCGGCAGCGTGTCGATCGACATGATGATCACCTGCTGATGCAAGACGTGGTTGTGATTGACGTTGGCGCGCATGGCCAACGGCGCACTCGCGACGCCCCGGTTGAGGAAAACCGCCGTGCCGGGGATCCGCGGGTAGGGCGGCTGGTGACCGACGATTTCACCGACGAAATCGGGTAGCGATCCCTCGACCTTGTCCCGCGCCGCGGTCACCGTCACCCGACCCCGCTGCCAGGTGATCAGCACGGTGAAGGTGACCAATCCGATCAGCAACGGCAGCCAGGCACCGTGCACGAGCTTGGTCAGGTTCGCCGCCAGGAACATCAGGTCGATGAATACCAGCGTGCCGCCGCCGATCAACACCGCCCACAGCGGCCAATGCCAGCGATGCCGGGCGATGAAGAAGAACAACACGGTGGTGATGGTGATCGTGCCCGTCACCGCCATGCCGTACGCGTACCCCAGCGCCGCCGAACTGCGGAACGCGAACACGATGATCAGCACCATCACCATCAGAGCGCCGTTGATCCAGGGAACATAGATCTGCCCGATGGAGGACTCCGAGGTGTGCGCCACCCGAAGCCTGGGCAGATAGCCCAACTGCGCGGCCTGCGAGGCCACCGAGTAGGCACCGGTGATCACCGACTGCGATGCGATGACGGTTGCCACCGTCGCCAGCAGGATCATCGGCAACTGCGCCCAGTTCGGCACCAACAGGAAGAACGGCGCGTTGACGACGCTTTCGTTGCCGAGCAGGAAGGCGCCCTGCCCGAAGTAATTCAGAACCAGCGCGGGCAGCACGATGAGCAGCCAGGCGAAGGTGATCGGCTTGCGCCCGAAATGGCCCATGTCCGCATAGAGGGCTTCGGCGCCCGTCACCGACAGCACCACAGCAGCCAGCGCGAAGAACGCGATATGAATGTGTTCCGCCATGAACTCCAGGGCGTAGAGGGGAGACAGCGCCTTCAGGATCTGTGGGTGCCCGAGAATGCCGCGCACACCGCACGCGCCGATGGCGATGAACCACACGACCATCACGGGTCCGAAGAACCGTCCGACGATCGCTGTGCCGTGCCGTTGAACGGCGAACAGCATCACGATGATCACCGCGGTGATCGGCACCACGAAGTCGGCCATTCTCGGGTCGACGATCTTCAGCCCCTCGACGGCCGACAGCACCGACATCGCCGGCGTGATCATGCTGTCGCCGAAAAATAGTGCCGCACCGAGGATTCCGAGCGTGGCGAGGGCACGGGTTATTTTCTTGTCGACGCCGTAGGCCCCTCCACTGGACACTTTCTTGACCAGAGTGATGAGGGCCATCACGCCACCCTCACCATCGTTGTCGGCGCGCATCACCAGAACGACGTAGGTGAGCGTCACGATCGTCATCACCGACCAGAAGATCAGCGAGACCACTCCGTACACGTGTGCCGGCGAGATCGGAACCGGGTGCGGATCGTCGGGGTTGAACACCGTCTGCACGGTGTAGATGGGGCTGGTGCCGATGTCGCCGAACACCACGCCGAGAGCCCCGATCATCAGGCCGGTACGGGCTCGATAGTCAGGTCGTGTCAGCAACGAGAAGTCAGTCTGCACGGGAGGCAATGCTATCGGCGACCGGCATGTCAGGGAGGGTTGTTGATCGGTACCGGAATCGACGTACGGTTGCGGTGATGAAGATCGGACTCTTCGTGACATGCCTGGCAGACGCCCTGTTTCCGGCAGCCGCGATCTCCACCGTGACACTGCTGGAACGACTCGGTCACGAGGTGGTCTTTCCGTCCGACCAGACCTGTTGCGGTCAGATGCATGTCAACGGCGGATATCTGAACGACGCCGTCGTACTCGTCCGCAACCATGTCGCAACGTTCGAGGAAGCCGGATGCGAGGCGATCGTCGCACCATCGGGTTCGTGCGTCGGTTCCGTGCGCCACCAGCATTCGATGGTGGCTCGCCGGGCGGGCGACGGCGGACTGGCGCAACGGGCCGAGGCATTGGCGGCCCGGAGCTACGAACTCTCGGAATTCCTGATCGACGTTTTGAATGTCCGTGACGTCGGTGCCAGTTACCCGCACCGTGTCGCTTACCACCCCACCTGCCATTCGCTGAGGCAGCTGGGGATCGGCGACAAGCCACTCGAATTGTTGCGAAATGTGCGCGGCCTCAACCTGATCGAACTTGCCGACGCCGAAACGTGTTGCGGGTTCGGCGGCACGTTCGCGATCAAGAATTCGGATACGTCGGCCGCCATGCTCCGCGACAAACTGGCGTCGGTCACCTCGTCCGGCGCAGAGGTCTGCACGGCCACCGACAGCTCCTGCCTGATGCACATCGGCGGCGGCCTGAGCCGGGCGGGATCTCCGGTGCGGACCGTGCACCTGGCCGAGATCCTGGCGTCGACGGAACCATCGGCGTGAGCACATTCCTCGGCGTCCCGGGCATCGGGAACCTGCGTGGCGATGAACCCTTTCCCGCAGCCGCGCGCCGCGGACTCGCCGACGAACAGATGCGGCGCAACCTCGGTCGGGCGACAAAGACGATTCGCACCAAACGAATTGCGGCCGTGGGTGAATGCGCCGACTGGGAGGAACTCCGCGCCGCCGGCAGCGCGCTGAAGCGCGACACACTAGCTCGGCTACCCGAGCTGTTGGGGCAACTCGAGCGCAACGTCCAAGCGCGCGGCGGCGTGGTCCACTGGGCGCGAGATGCCGACGAGGCCAATCGGATCGTGACCGACATCGTTCGAGCTGCCGGCGCCCCCACCGACCCGGTCACCGAAGTGGTCAAAGTCAAGTCGATGGCCACCCAGGAGATCGGGCTCAACGAGCACCTCGAAGCACACGGCATCACCCCGATCGAGACCGATTTGGCCGAACTGATCGTTCAACTGGGCCACGACACGCCGAGCCACATCCTGGTTCCGGCAATCCACCGCAACCGCGCAGAAATTCGCGACATCTTCGTTCGAGAGATGCCCGGTGCCGGCGACCTCACCGATGACCCACACGTTCTCGCCATGGCGGCCCGGGAATACCTCCGCCGAAAATTCCTCACCGCACGAGTTGCCGTGAGCGGAGCCAATTTCGGCGTTGCCGAGACGGGCACGCTGGCCGTCGTCGAATCCGAGGGCAACGGCCGTATGTGCCTGACGCTGCCGCAAACGCTGATCACGGTGATGGGGATCGAGAAGGTGATCCCGAGATTCACCGACCTGGAAGTCTTCATGCAACTGCTCCCCCGGTCATCGACCGCGGAACGGATGAATCCGTACACGTCGATGTGGACGGGCATACATCCCGGTGATGGACCACAGGAATTCCATCTCGTGCTGCTCGACAACGGCCGCACCGCCGTTCTCGGCGACGAGGTCGGGCGTCCGGCATTGCACTGCATTCGGTGCAGCGCATGCCTGAACGTCTGCCCCGTGTACGAACGCGCCGGCGGACATGCCTACGGATCCGTGTATCCCGGGCCCATCGGCGCGATCCTCAGTCCACAGCTGACCGGCACTCACGGCGGCGATGATCCGAATGCCTCGCTGCCGTTCGCGTCATCGCTGTGTGGTGCCTGCTACGACGTGTGCCCGGTGCGGATCGACATCCCGTCGATCCTCGTGCATCTGCGCGCTGTGCAGGTCGAGGGCGAGAGAAGTCTGCGCCCCGAGCGGCTGGCGATGAAGGCGGTTCGCCGGCTGATGGACTCTGCCGGACGCTTCGGCATCGCGGAGCGCGCCTTGGGATGGGGATTGACACTGGCGTCGAGGATTCCGTTCGCTTCGGCGCGAATCGGCTCCCGCTGGACGGCGAGTCGAGATCTGCCGTCGCCGCCGCGCGAGAGCTTTCGACAGTGGTGGGCGCGAACGCATGAATCGGGGAATCAGTGACGGCGTCCCGCGACGAGGTCTTCGACCGGATCCGGTCGGCTCTGGGCACGGGGTCGTCGGAACCGATCCCGATACCCCGCGACTATCACAGGCAACCGCTGGCCGGCCCAGGCGATTCGCGCCGATTCGCCGAGACGGCAGCCGACTACCGGGCACAGGTGACGTTCGTCGACCGCGGATCGATAGCGGACGCAATTTCCGGCCTCATCCGCGAGGGCGAAACCGTCGTCGTCCCCGCGGACCTGCCCGGGGAGTGGATCGGAGGCGTCGATGTCGTCGTCGACAGCATCGAAAGGCCGCTCACGCTAACGCACTTGGACCGCGTCGCGGCCGTACTGACCGGATGCGCACTGGGGATCGCCGCAACCGGGACGATCGTCCTGGACGGCGGGTTCGCTCAGGGAAGGCGTGCGATCACCCTGGTGCCCGATCACCACATCTGCATCGTCTTCGCCGACCAAATCGTCGACACGGTTCCGCAAGCATTCGCCGCCATTGACCCGCGGCGGCCGCTGACCTTCATCTCGGGTCCGAGCGCCACCAGCGACATCGAACTCAACCGCGTCGAAGGAGTTCACGGACCGAGGCGGCTCAACATACTGATCGCGGCCCGCTGAAGGTTCGCCGACAGTAACGTCACGGTTGAATTCGGCCCGAAGTTCCGCCGTGGCGTTACCCTCGGCGGATCGGCGCTTCGACGGGTGTTCGTCTGAGCGCAGACGAACGGAGACGAGCAATGCGCAAGGCGCTGATCGGCGTTCTGGTGATGGCGGCGGCGCTGACGGCCTCCCCCACAGCCTCCGCGGGCATGAAGGTTGGCAACTATTCCTTCAACATCGAAGGACGCTACGACTTCCACAAGTGGCTGTGGATGGTGAGCAGCTGCAACCGGCCCGAGCAGACCACCGACTGCGCACTGATCTCGGCCGTGGCGAGGCCGGTCGCGAAAGCCTACGACTGGGATGGTCACGCGCAGGTGATCAACGGCCGCTGGTCGATGACGGTTGACGTCCCGGACGGGCTGCGCTGCGGTGACATCTACTACGGTCCGGTCATCCCCACCCACGACGTGTACAGCTGGGACCCGGTCACGTTGGCCGGGACGCTGGAATCGACCTCGGACGTCGGCTGCGACAACGCCCCCGGCGGGACCATCACCTATCCGTTCACACTGACGATCTACTGAATCAGCGGTGCAGTAACCCTCCATAGGTGGCGACCAACTCGGCGGTACGCCAGTAGGCCAACAGCACGAACACCACGAACGTCGCAACGCTGATGCCGACCTGAACCTGGTTCCGGTAAGCGCGCGGCGCGTAGACGTACGCGGCCGTGATGAACAACCCGGTGACCAAGCCGCCCACATGGCCCTGCCAGCTGATCGCCTGACCGATCACCAGTGGCGCCGCGAAGGTCAACGCCAGGTTGAGCACAATGAGCCCGACGAGCCAGCGCACGTCGAGATTGAGTCGCCGCGCGACGATGAAAGTCGCACCGAACAGACCGAAGATGGCGCCCGATGCGCCGGCCGTGGCGTCACTCAGCGCGGACAGCAGATACACCAGCACCGAACCGCCCAGCGCGCTCAGCGCGTACAGGGCTCCGAAGCGCAGGCGCCCCAGGAGCGTTTCGAGCGGCGGCCCGATGATGTAGAGCGCCCACATGTTGAACAGCAGGTGCGCGATGCCGTAGTGCATGAAGGCGGACGTCACCAAGCGGTACCACTGACCTTCCGCTACCGCCGGTGGCCAGAGCACCAACTCCCTCTGCAATGACACCGACGCCAACTGCAGCACGAACATCAGCACATTCACGGCGATGAGTCCGTACGTGATCACCGGCTTCCCCGGCTCGAACACCGCGCCGGATACCGCCCTGGCACGGGGCTGGGGCTGGGGCTGGGGCTGGTGCACGCCCCCAACACCCGCGTACGCGCAATCGACGCACTGATATCCCACCGGCGCGCTCCGCATGCATTCGGCACAGGCGAACCGATGGCAGCGGAGGCACTGCACATACGAGGACCGATCCGCGTGGCGATAGCAACCCGGGGCCGCCCCGGGGATGGGCGACTGCGGCGGGTACGGGGGGAAACTCATTGAACTCCAATCAAAAAGTCACGCTGAGAAAAGACTTAGCAGAATCGTCGGCGATAACGTCGCGGCAGGACGCTGTGTTACAAATGAATTATCAATTGCGATGGTGGCAAACTTTCGGCCGCTATGGCTCGGCACCCATTCCAAGCGGCCTACGGATTCAGTTGTCGTATCGGCTGATGTTCGCCGCGTAGCCTTGTCGATCACGGCCATCAATCGACATTTCCGCAGGTTATTAGAATTTCTCATAGCCGTTGCTACCGCCACGGAATCGGTAGTACATTCGTTCCAGGTTGAGTTCACAGCCATCTGGAAGCGTGTGCCGATCGAGGCCTCGGATAGTTCATCGACGAGCCCCAATCAAGGTTTCCATCGAGACGCCTCCGAATTGCGACGCGGGCACCAGCCGCTTACAGCCGCCGATCACTGACGAATCACGGAGGCGTGATGGCACGAGCATTTTCCGAAACCCTGGCCGGAGTTCTCTCCGGCGGGTTTTCCAAACCGCCTGCCCCGGTCGCCGCACTACCGACCAACGGGCTCGCACATCGATGCCTGTTCCGGGCCCGCGAGCTCAGCGACTCAACGATCCTGATCGCGGCCATCGGAGAGATCGATGAGACCAACTCCACGGAACTGGTCGACTACGTGCAGACCACGTTCAACCGGTACCGCCAGATCGTCCTGGACCTGTCGCGGGTCGATTTCTTCGATGAGTCCGGCTATTCGTGCATCGAGACCCTCAACACCCGGTGTTCGCACCGCGGGATCAGCCTCGTGGTGGTCCCCAGCCCCGATGTCCAACGCGCACTGGAAGACCACGCCCCCGACTGCACGGTGGCGACAGCCGCCAACATCGTCTCGGCCGTCGCCACGTTGGCCCGGACCGGCCGTAGCCGGCTGTGGTTGGCCAGGAAGTCCGGACAGTGACCGCCGGTGACTGACTGCGGATTTGCTGCGGGCGGTCACGGTACGAGGCGACCTCCCCGCCGACTTTGAAACCTCGCCGCCCAACCAACACCGGGGCGCAATCATGGCAAATTTCCTGCCGAACAGGTAATACCCTGGAAATCGTGCCCGATCTTCATCCCGGCATCGCCGCCCTCGCTCCCCTTATCGGAACCTGGGTGGGCGAAGGCAACGGCGAGTATCCGACCATCGAACCCTTCAGCTACATCGAAGAGGTCACCATCGGTCACGTGGGTAAGCCCTTTCTCACCTACACGCAGCGCACCAGATCTCCCGACACCGGTGCCCCGTTGCACGCCGAGGTCGGCTACTTCCGGCTTCCCGCCGCGGATCGGGTGGAACTGGTCGTAGCGCATCCGACCGGGATCGCCGAGATCGAGGAGGGAACGGTCTCCATGTCGGGGAATGTCCTTGTGCTGGAGATGAATTCGACGACCGTCGGGCTCACCACATCCGCGAAGGACGTCAAGGCACTCAGCAGGACGTTCCAGCTGGAACTCGACGAACTCAGTTATACGGTGCGCATGGGTGCCGTCGGTTACGTCGTCCAGCATCACCTTTCGGCAACCCTGCGCCGACAAGCGTGACGACAGCCGAAGCCCGGCAGGGACGGATCTCCGTTCCGGCGGACCTGGACTCCGTCACCTCAGTCGGAGCCGAGGAGCCCGATCGCATTACCCGCGCCGCAGTCGAACGGATCTGGGAAGCTGCGCGGCATTGGTACCGAGCCGGCATGCAGCCCGCGATTCAGCTGTGCCTGCGACACAACGGCCGGGTGATTCTGGACCGGGCGATCGGGCACGGCTGGGGTAACGGCCCCGACGACAGCGCGGGCACCGAGAAGATTACGGTGACCACGACCACTCCGTTCTGCGTGTATTCCGCCGCCAAAGGCATCAGCACGACGGTGGTGCACATGCTGGCTGAACGCGGCCACTTTTCGCTCGACGATCGGGTCTGTGAGTACCTGCCGGAATACACCAGCTATGGCAAGGACAAGACCACGATCCGCCACGTGCTGACCCACAGTGCAGGAGTTCCCTTCGCCACCGGTCCCCGCCCGGATCTCAAACGCATGAACGACAGCGCCTACGCCCGCTCACAGCTGTCACAACTGAAGCCCATTCACCCGCCGGGGTTGATTCACCTCTACCACGGCGTCACCTGGGGACCACTGATCCGCGAGATCGTCTCGGCCGCCACCGGGCGCGGCATCCGCGAAATCCTGGCCACCGAAATACTCGACCCGCTCGGCTTTCGGTGGACCAATTACGGTGTCACCGAACGTGATGTACCTCTGGTCGCGCCGAACCACGTCACCGGAAAGCCGCTTCCGGCGCCCATCGCGAAGGCGTTTCGAGCCGCGGTGGGCGGAACGATGGCACAGATCATCCCCTTCTCCAACACCCCACTTTTCCTCACGAGCGTGGTGCCGTCGTCAAGCACCGTGTCCAACGCCAACGAGTTGTCTCGGTTCGCCGAAATGCTCTGCCGCGGAGGGGAACTCGATGGCATACGGATCGTGCGCGCGGACACCTTGCGCGCCGCCGTCCGGGAATGCCGGCGGATGCGCCCCGACATCGCCACCGGCCTGGCCCCGATGCGCTGGGGCACCGGATACATGCTGGGGTCGAGGCGGTTTGGACCGTTCGGACGCGACACATCAGCAGCATTCGGGCATACCGGCCTGACCAATGTCGCCATGTGGGCGGACCCTTCTCGCCGGCTCTCGGTCGGCTTGGTCAGCAGCGGAAAGCCCGGCCGTCACCCCGAAGCAACGCGATACACCGAGTTGCTGGACCGGATATCCGCGGAAATCCCGCGAACACGGTCGGAGTGAATTGTGTGGCGCACCGCGCGGGATTAGCGTCTTGGACCATGGCCGACTCGCTGCTGCAACAGCAACTCGATGAGGTGCGCGAACTGCTAGCTCGTGCCCGCGCGCTGTTCGGCGGCGATCCCATCGCACCGCCGGATTCGATCACGCCCAAGCCGCAACCGCCGCAATAGTCGCGCCAGGTTCGCCGCCCGTCGTCAACCCTCGCGCCGCAGCCGGTGCCGCAGCAACGCGTCCACGGCAGTGTCGAGATCATCGCGCGTCGGGACGTCCGCGGACGGTGCATGCCCGTTCTGCACCATGTCTTCCCGAACCCGCACCAGCGCTCTGAGATAGGACACCTCGGCGGTCAACATCACGGCGTGCGCGAGAGTCTCCGCGTCGCTGTCCATCGCGGGCTCGGCAAGGCCCACACTGTGCAGGTATCCGCCGCGTGAGGACCTGAAGACCACGTGCCCGCTCGGATGAACCGCGTCGAATTCCGGGTCGGGATCGGTCATTCTGCGACGTCCCGAAGTTCTTGTGCTGCAATGGAATCACTGGATTCCCAAGTCGCCGCAGCAAGATGGAGGTTATCGGCCAAGTCGCTGTGGGCAGCTGCCTGCCGCTCATAGCAGGCGCGGCGCAACTCGAGCAGTTCCTGCCCCGCGGCGCGCAGCTCACCGAAGATCGGACCCAGCGAATCCAGGCTCGCCATGATGTCGCGGTGGGTCTTCGACGCCGACATCAATTCGTCGGCTGTCGCACGGTGACGCTGCGCGGCGAGCCGTAACTCCTCTGGGACCACACGAATCTCGTTTGTCATGTCGTTCTCCTATCCGGGCGGGGCGGCCGTCACCGCCGGCCGAGTGGGTGCCGGCGCATCCTGATCATCGGTTGGAGTCACCGCTCCCGGCACCGGCGGATGCAACCACCCTAGGAAGCCCGGGCCTGCGATGTTCGCGATGGGTTGAATTTGGTTGTTCAGCACCGCTTTGCCATTGCCCAATGCCAGCGCATGCCGGTCTGCGAAAACCCCTACGTCGCCGGGTTGCAGGACCTCCGGATCAAGCGGGTTCGGCACGTCGCTGCCCGGCGCCGGGAGCGTGATCCCCTGGCGCTGGAAGGCTTCCGCGATCGGCGTCCCGGTCATCGCCGCCGAGATGGCTCTCGCAAGTTCCGGGCTCCGAGCGGTGATCACCTCACCGGTCGGAAGTACGACGGTCTGGCCGGCCAGCACCTGTTCGGTGCGCTCGTCACCGGCATGGGCATCTGCCTTGTCGGCGCCCTTCTGCGTGTCATCCGCCTGGCTGTCGTCGGGTTGCGGACCGTCGGGTTGCGGGCCGTCGGGTTGCGAGTCGTCGGGCATGTCCGACCGGGCGGGCGGCTCCCCTGGCTCAGCCAATGAGGCGCCTAGCGTTGCCGGGTCGAGCATCGGACCCGGCATCGGCAGGCCGCCGGCGGGCAATCCGATTCCACCCGTTGGCAGGCCCGGCGCCGGGGAACTGCCCAACCCTCCGAATCCGGGAACGGCCGGAATCTGGGGCATCGACATCGGGACGGCGGGCGGGGCTTGCGGCGCATCGAGGACGGGCTCGCCCGGATCCGGTGCGAAGAGTTCATCGAACAGCCGGTCGGCTCCCACCGGGTCCGCGGCCGGCCCGGAGGGCGGCTCCGCGTCGCCGGCTCCCGTTGCGGACGCTGCCGGCGGGGCATCGTCAGGATTTTGCCGGCCCTCGACCGCTGTCGTCCTCTGGTAGAGCGATGCCAGCGCGGCCGCCAGCGCAGCCTTGGACGTGGCGTCCAGGCTCGACGATTGCACCACCGTCGTGATCTCGCGGATCAGCCCCGTGAGATGGCGCTGAAGTTCGCGTGCCCCCGCCGGGGTGTCCAGATTTGCGCGACCGACGACCGCTGACTCGACCTCACGCTGGAGGTCGTCGAGCTCGCCCAAGCCGGCCGCATTTGTGGCGTGCGCGTTGAGGATGGCTGATACCACCTGGAGATCCAGCTGCGCCGTCGCCGAGTTTTGCTGGGCCAGAGCGGCTTCCGCGATGTTGATGGCACGCGCCGCATCGCCGCCGGCGCCCGGAGCCGCAGGCTCATCACCGGCGCCCGGAGCCGCAGGCTCACTACCACCGCCCCTGGGAACGTCGATCTTGGCGAGCACGGCGTCGATGAGCCCCGGGGAATTGACGGTGATCGGACTGGCGACCATCACGACCTCGTCGGCGGACAACTTCCGCATCCACGCCGCGGGATCACCGGTGTCGGCCCGAAGCCGCGCTATCGCGTCGAGTAGATCTTGATAGACCGCCACCGATGACCTTTCACACCGGCGACCGTATCCAGGGCTTGTGCGACGGGCAATTCACCTCGGCGCCTCATGTGAGGAGAATCAGCGCAGGCGATATCGATCGCTCAACGCTTGCAATGCAATGGTTTTCGCTTCCACATCCGCTCGGGCCTGCTCGACGATTGCGATGATTTCGCGGTGTTTGTCCAGGAGGAGGCGACTGAATTCGCGAGCCTCGACCGGCGACGCGGTCGGATCAGCCCGCACCGTCGATTCGATGTGAGCCGAGATCTGGTCGAGCCGCGCGACGGCCGTCGCCGACAGTTCGTGGGCCTCGCAAAGCAGGTCGCTGAGCGCGCGGTCCGCATCGGACAGATCCTGTCCACGTTCGGCAAGCGTGGCGACCGCCGCTGAGCGCGCGTCCTCCGTGGGATCGCTGGGCCGGGACATGGGTCGAAGGTACTCAGAGCGCGGCGCGGCCGACAACTCACCCGGCTGCGACGCGTCTGATCACCACGTGCTCGCCCAGCGGACTGATCCGCACGGTCGCACCGGAATACGGGGCCTCGACGACGCGATTGCCGCCGATGGCCATCTGAACGTGGCCGGCGTGGGGAAAGACGAGGTCGCCTGGCCGGATCCGAGACCTCGGAACGGGGACTCCGTCGTTGATCTGGTCGTAGGTGGTGCGATCAAGGCGCATTCCGGCTTGCGCGTAGGCCCACTGCACAAGACCCGAGCAGTCGAACCGATCCGGCCCGGTGGCGCCCCATACATAGGGGCGGCCCAGCCGGGAGAGAGCGGCCCGCACCGCCTTCGCGGCCCTGGAACTCGTTCGCCCTCGAGGCTCCTGTCCGTAGCGCATGGCCAGCAGTTCATCGAGACGACGGCGCGCACGGCGGCGAGCCGACAGCACGTGCCGGCGCTGCATCCGCACACGCGCGATTCGACGCCGGAGGAGTTCGCGTTGGGCGATCGGATTGTCCGGCCAGGACGAGGCGTCCGTCCGGGCAGCGGCGAGGACCGCGGCCGTCTGCCGCTTGGCCTCGGCGTGATCGGTCTGCACCCGGCGGAGCAGCCGTGCCAGCTCCGAATCGGTACCGCGGGCCTCGTCCAGATCTGACGCCATGCTTCCGGCGCGCACCAGATAGGCCGCCGGTAGCCTCCCGGTGTGCCCGGCCCGGTCGCCGCTTCGCACCAGAAACTCCCCGGCTTCCATTCCGCCGGTGAACAGTGCGTGGGCGCGGCCCAGGACTTCGAGTTCGCTCAGCACAGCTCACCGTCGACAAAAGCCCGGACTCGTGCGAGAGCGCCAGCCGGCACCACTCCGCTGTTTCGCATCGCCCAGACGTCATCGATGCTCATTCCGAGCATTGCGGCCACGACCGCTTCCGGAAGGCCGGACTCGCGGCAGGCCCGGTCGAACCTGGCGCTCATGCTGCCCGGCAGACGCGCCAGCAGCCCGGCCCGAAGGTTCTCGAGGGCCTTGAGGTGCGCCATCAGTCTTCGTGCTGACTCCCCGCTGCCGGGGACAGCCACGCGCCACGAGTTGGCGGCGAGCAACTCGGCCTTGACGCACTGTGCGATCACCGATGCAATATACGATTCGTATTCGTTTGACGTCTCCGTCGGAAGGCGGGTTATCAACGAGTTCAGCGATTCCAGGTGCGCTTCGGCGTGCGCTTCGAGGACGTCCGTGTCCTGATGCCGTTGAACGGGGACCGGTGCCGCCGCGCTCCGCGTTCGCACCGCGTTTGGGTCGGGGGCGGCCAGTAACTGGGCTAGCTCGGCATCCGGGTCGTCGGACAGAACCAGTCGAGAATAGGTTCCCGGCGGCAGTCCGAGACCGTTTTCCACCTTCTGAACTGTGCCTTTGTGCGGCTTGCGAGCACCGCGTTCCAGGTAGCTAAGACCCATGATGCTGACGCCCGTCGCGGATGCCAGATCCGCCAGCGACCAGTCGCGCGATTCCCGGAGTGCTCGAATGGCCGCCCCCGCCGCCTCGCGGCTCACCGCAGGGTCCCAGCCATATCCGGATACTACACATGAGCTGTGTTTATACGTTTTTGTTTACGTTTTTGTTGCGTTCCGGCTGGATTACATCTACGCTTTCGTCATCGATTTCGTATCCGATCCAGAGGAGACCGCCATGACCAGACGCCCCTGCGCCGCCGACCCGGACCTGTGGTTCGGCTACGCCGACGACGATTCCAGCGACGGTGCGGCGAAAGCCCGCGTGTACGAGCAGTCGGCCACCAAAGCGCGGACCATCTGCCTGCGGCACTGCCCGCTGGCAGCACAGCGGATGTGCGCGGCGCAGGCGGTGCAAGCAGGCGAGGAATACGGCGTGTGGGCCGGGGTGAAGCTGCCGGGCGGCCAATACCGAAAGCGCGAGCAGCTGGCGGACGCCCATCGCGTGTTGCGGCGCATCGCCGACGGCGACGTCAACGCGCGCGAGCTTCCCGAAAGCGTCGAGCTCCTGGCACGTGACGCGGCAGCTCCCACGGTACTGGCGACGGTCGTGCACATTCCGTTCGGAGCCGTGAGGGCCGGCGCTCACCCCCGCACCGCGGCGTGAGCCCAGCGGCCGATCGCGGTGCGACTGCCGCGCCATCGGTGATTTGGCGTCGGTTGCGGCAAAATCGGGTACACACTGAACGACGGTTTCCGATGCGCTCGAGCCGGGAGGTGGTCGATGACGTTGGTGGCCGTGCTGACCCTGGCCGGGCTGGTGGCACTCGTCGTGGCGGTCATCACCGGCAGTACGCCGGTGGCGCTCGGCGTGATCGCTCTCGCGGCAGTGGGGATCATCCTGCTCCTGCGGGACTGGCGGACCGAGCAGCAGCAGGCGCGGTTCGATGCCGACATCGAAGCCGACGACATCGAATTCGGCGATGGGGGCCGCTCCGCGGTCAGTCCCGACATGTTCACCCCGGACATCTCGACGGACCCGGACGGTCCGTCGGCCGACGCCCGCGCCGATTAGCTGCGAACTCCTCGATAGATCCCTCGCTTCACGATCCAGGGTTGCAGCACCCGATCGATGGACCAGGCCGGAAATCGTATGGATCGCCCCGCCGGAGTGAATACCTCGAGACCATTCTTCTGCACGCCGATCACGGAGCCCCAGCGCCGCTCGGCCGGGCGGTAGGACCTCAGGTCACCGCCGTCGAAGTGTGCCCGGATATTCCGCGCCAGTAGACCGTCGGCGCGGTTGCGCGCCGACGAACGCAGCGGATCCGTTGCCGCGACGTCGCCGATCGAGAAGATGCCGTCCTGGCCCGGCACCGAGAGATCGGAATGGACACGGACGAAACCCTTCTCGTCGAGCAGCTCGGAGGGAAGCCAAGCGGTGTTGGGGAGCACCCGGCCTATCGCCCAGAGCACCACGTCGGCGGATGCGGGCGGCTGGCCGGTGCTCCACCGCACCGGCCCAGCGGTGAGGCTCGCCGATTCGTCGCCCGCATCGGCGCGATGCCCGGGGTGAATTCCCACTCCCAGTTGAATCATCCTGCGGTGCAACGTGGTCCACACCTTCTGGTGATGTGTCCGCAGCGCCCGCTGATGCGGAAAGTAGATGTCGACCTTCTTGTCCGGCCAGTGTGTCGCGATATTCACCGCGGCACTGATCGCTGCAGCACCACCTCCGACGACGATGACGTTGCGCGCCTGGGCCAGCCGGTGGTGGACGTCGTGAAGATCAGCTGCGACCGCGTCCGCCGATCGCAACGTCGGCTGCCGCCAGAACCCGTTGGTCACTCCGGTGGATATGACCAGGGCGTCAAAGTGCTCCGTCAACGGACTGCCATCGAAACGTTCACCGCCGATCGTTCTGGCTTTGAGGTCCAGGCCCGTGATGCGGGCCTGGATGGAGCGCACACGGTCCAGGCCGCGGAATCGCTCGAACGACGTCCAGTAGTCGCGGGACCACTCCGCGGGACGAGTTATGCGGACGCCGAGTTCCTGACCGCTGACCAGTCCCGGTTGACTCGAGACGCCGACGACCTCGAAGCGGCGGGCAAGCCGGATGGCGGTGAGAACCCCGGTGTCACCGAGGCCCGCGATCACCACCCGCTTGCGGCTCATGGTTCTCCCGTCCCGTTCCCTGCGTGAGCAGACGCTGAGGTCCCTTATACCCCGGCGTGTCGGGGGCCGCCGCGACTGCTCCCGAGAGGTGGGCGACCCGATATCGTGGGCGGGGTGAGCAACGGTGCTGATGCCGACCGGGTCGCAGAGCTGGCACGACAAGTCGTCGCCGACCACGACCCGAAATCGGTGCCCATCCCCGAATTTCTAGGCGCCTGCTACGACGCCGGACTGTCCTGGGTCAACTTCCCTGAAGGGCTTGGCGGACTTGGCCTTTCGCGCGGGCTGCAAGTCGTTGCCGACCGCATCCTGCAGGGAGCGGGAGGGCCCGTCCCACTGGGGCTCAATCCGATGGGCTACGGCATGGCGGCACCGACCCTCCGTGAACACGCCCAAACGGACGACCTCAAGAAATTCTTCCTGCGCCCACTGGCCACCACCGAGCACATCTGGTGCCAGCTTTTCTCCGAGCCGGGCGCCGGATCCGACCTTGCCGGCCTTGCCACCTCGGCGGTCCGGGACGGTGACGACTGGGTGCTCAACGGCCAGAAGGTCTGGACCAGCCTGGCGCACCGGGCCCGCTGGGGGCTGCTGCTTGCCCGCACCGACCCCGACATGCCCAAGCACAAGGGACTGACGTACTTCGTCCTCGACATGCACGCACCGGGCGTCGAAACCCGGCCGCTGCGCCAGATGACGGGCCACGCCGAGTTCAACGAGGTCTACCTGACCGACGCCCGCATCCCCGACGCACACCGCCTCGGCGCGGTCGGTGACGGATGGCGCGTAGCCATGACCACCCTGATGAATGAGCGCAGCGCATTGGGCGGCAGCGCCAACCGGCGCGGCTCCGGCACCATCAGCGAAGCCGTCGCACTGTGGGCGGCACGGCCGGATCGGCGAACGCCGGTCCTGCGTGATCGGTTGACCCAGTTGTGGCTGCGCTCCGAGGCTCAGCGGCTCACCTCGGAGCGGTCGCGTGCGAACGCGACGTCGGGAGGCCCCGGGCCGGAAGGGTCCATCGGCAAGCTGGTGGGCGCCGAGTTGAATCAGCAGATATATCAATTCTGCATGGATCTGCTTGGGCCGGAAGGGATTCTGTATCACTCGTACGACGTGGACGGCGCAGGCGGCGGCGATTGGCGCGGACCTATCCAGCAACGATTCCTCCGCAGCCGTGCCAACACCATCGAAGGCGGAACGTCCGAGGTGATGCGCAACATCCTCGGCGAGCGGATCCTGGGCCTTCCCGGCGACATGCGCGCCGATGCTGGAATGCCGTGGAAAGAGGTTCCCCGTGGCTGAGTCTTCTGAGTTCATCCTCACACCGGAGTTTCAATTCAGCGCTGAGCAACGTCACCTGCGCAGCGCGGTGCGCGAGTTCTGCGCCGAGAACTTCGACGAACGGGCCGTTCGCCGGCTCATGGAGTCCGATAGGCGGGTCGACCCGGCAGTGTGGTCGCGCCTGGGATCCGAACTCGGCGTCCTCGGTCTGGCGGTCCCCGTGGACGCCGGCGGCGCCGGTGGCAGCCTGGTCGACCAAGCGGTCGCGGTGGAGGAATTCGGCGCCCGCCTGGCGTGCGGGCCGCTGCTCGGGACGGTCTACCTGTCGATACCGGCCCTAGCCGACTGCCCGTCGAGCGACATCCGCGACTCCCTGCTGACCTCGCTTGTCGACGGCGAACGAACGGCTGCCTTCGCCGTCACCGACCGCGCGGGAACATTCGACGCCGACGACGTGGCTGTCACGGCGGGTGCGGGACCGGACTGCGCGCTCGACGGAACCGTGGAACGGGTCGTCGACGCCGGCTGGGCCGACCATCTCCTGGTCGCCGCCCGCAGTCCCGACGGCGTATGCCTGTACGCAGTCGACGCCACCGCATCCGGGGTGGAGCGAAACCCGCTTGTCACACTGGACCTCACGCGCCCGCAGGCAACGGTTCACTTCCAGGACGCCGACGCTCACCGGGTTGCCGGGCCTGACGAGACATCCGAGGCGATCGCCCGCGCACTGCGGGTCGGATCCGCCCTCCTGGCCGTCGAACAGGTCGGCGCTTCCCAACACCTGCTCGACCTGGCCGTCGATTACGCCAAGACGCGAATGCAGTTCGGTCGGCACATCGGCTCGTTCCAGGCTGTCAAACACCGACTCGCCGACATGCTCGTCGACCTGGAGCATGCTCGTTCCACCGCGTATCACGCGGTGTGGGCACTTGCCGAGGAGTCACCGGAATCGACCCTGGCCGTCAGCATTGCGCAGGCAACCTGTTCGGCGGCGTTCAGTCGCATCGCCGCCGACACCATTCAGGTACACGGCGGCATCGGATTCACCTGGGAACACCAGGCGCACCTGTACTTCAAGCGGGCAGCCACCGATGCGGTGTTACTCGGCAGCGCCGAGCAGCACCGCTCTCGGGTGGCCGAACTGGTGCTCGACACCGCTTCGGTGGCGCGGCAACCGGTTCCCGTCGCCGACGGAACGCCCGGTTGACGTAAAACTAATCAGCCCGAGCGCCCGCTTCAGGCGACCTTCATCCATGTCGCAGGTCCCTTCAGGATTCGGACTGATACACCGCAACACCATTCAGATAGGTAGCCCGGATTTGCACGCCCGGCAGGTTGAGCGGTGGGACGGTCCGCGGGTCACGGTCCAGCCAGACCAGATCGGCACTACAGCCCGGAACGATTCGTCCCCAGCATGTTTCGGCGAACGCCTGGTACGCCACGCCGGCTGTGTAGGCCGACAACGCCCGGTCGATCGGGACTATCTCATGGGGGGTCCACCCACCGTCCGGCTCGCCGGTCGAAGTGCGGCGCGACGTTGCCACCGCAAGGCCTTCCAGCGGCGATCCGGATGACACCGGCCAGTCCGACCCGAAGCCCAGCGGCGCGCCGGAACTCTCCAGGGTCCGGATCGGATACTGCCGGTCCGTACGTTCCCGGCCGAGACGGGGGACGGTCAGCTCCGTCATCAGCGGGTCCAGCTGGGCCCATAGCGGCTGCATGTTCGGAATCACCCCGAGCTGAGCGAACCGCCCGAGATCGTCGTCGTCCACCAACTGCGCGTGCGCGATCACCGGCCGGCGGTCTCGGGGGCCATTGCTGATGATGGCGTACTCGATCGCGTCGAGCGCCTGACGAACAGCGGCATCGCCGATGGCGTGGATGTGAATCTGCAGTCCGAGTTCGTCGACCCGCCTTGCCGCCTCGGCGAGTGATTCACCTTCCCAGGTCCGCATTCCGTGGCTGTGCAGGCCGGAGCAGTACGGGGCGAGCAGCGCACCCGTCTCGTTCTCGACCACGCCATCGGCGAAGAACTTGACGGTGTGGGCAGTGAGCAGCGGTGAGCCCGCTATGTCGACGCGGCGGCGCTGCTCGGCGTACTGCAGAACCTGGCCGTCGAAATGACGCGGATCGGCGTACAGCGCCAGGTTGAACCTCATCCGAATTGTGCTACGGCGAGCCGCCTCGATGTAGGTATCCACATCATGGGGTTCGACCCATGCGTCCTGAACCCAGGTCACCCCACGTCGAAGAAAGTAGTCGGCGGCGGTGCCCAGTGCGTCCAGGCGCGCTGGTTCGTCACGCGGCGGAAGCACCGCCGCGATCAAATCCGTTGCGCCCCACTCGCGCAACGTCCCTAGCACTGTTCCGTCGTCGCGATGCGGAATCTTGCCTAGAACGGGGTCGGGCGTCTCGGGGGTGATACCGGCACGCTGGAGGGCGACGGTGTTGACCCACATCGTGTGGTAGTCCCAGGCACGCAACGCCACCGGGCGATCGGGAACTGCAGCGTCGAGCCACCGTGCGTCGAATAGGCCGCCGGGGGCCAGGCTGCCATCGTAAGAAGCACCCAAAATCCAGTCATCGTTCGGGTTTTCGGCAGCGAACTCTTTCACCGCCAGAACGATGTCGTCGACCGACGTGCACGACCGGATTTGCGGACCCACCGATTCCAGTCCGCCGTACAGCGGATGGGCGTGCCCATCGCCGAACGACGGCATCAGGAAGCCGCCATTGAGGTCTATTCGCTGCGCGTCGGCACCGTGGGCGATCGCATGTTCGCCCGTCGCCACAACTTTGCCGTCGACGACAAGAACCGCATCGGTATCGCCCAACCCTGTCCAGACGATTCCACCGGTGAACAGGGTTTTTGCCATGTCGTCTTTCTACCGGAAATTATTGCGATCAAAGTCCTGTCGGAGCACCGCAGCCGCACCACATCGGGGGGTGGTCTGTCAGTTAGCAACGGCAGCAATGGCACGCAGGATCCGCTGCTCACTCACCGGTCTCGGCGTACCGAGTTGCTGTGCCCACAGACTGACCCTCAATTCCTCGATCATCCGCCCGATGTCGACCACGTCCGGCGCAACCGCACGACTCGGCGGAAGGGCCTTCAGCAGTTCGTCGTAAGCGTCCTGAACCGCAAGCACCCGGTTCATCCGCTCCCGGTCACCCACCAGACCCTGCGGCAGTTTCTCCAACCGGCGCACGATCGCGGTGAGGTAGCGGGTCAGGTCGGCCAGGTGCGTCGCACCTGTGAGAGCGACGAAACCCTTGGGCAACAACCACTCCAATTGAGCCTCGATGTCCGCGACGGCGTCCGCGTGGGCGGCGGGCGGCTTCGCCGGCAGGGCGACCTGGACTTGCTGAAGCACGGCGAGAACCTTCTCCACCCGACCGAGAATCTCGCGGGCGGTGGCCCCCAGCGTCCGAGCGGCCCTGTCGCGGACGGCGGCGAACTCCGAAGCCGTCCATACCCCCGACCCCGGGAGCAGCGCGTCGATCGCCGCATCGGCGCAGTCCTCGACCAGCGCCGTCAATGACCCATCGGGGTTGGCACCCAACAACAATCGCGTACGCGGATCGAGCGCCTTCTCGATCGCCCTGACTGGCGAGGGAACCGATAGCCGCAGCAGGCGCCGCAACCCGGACCCCGTCGCCGCGGCTTGCTCGGATTCCGCGGCGAACACTTGAATGTCCACTGCCGAACCGGTATCCACGAATGCCGGGTATCCGCGGACGGTATGGCCGCCAACAGAGCTCGACACCTGGCGCGCGACCACGCGCGGCAATTCCGGCAGGTCGTCCGGCCAGCGGCGCAGCGCTGTCCGCTCGAGGTCCGCGCCCACCGCCTCCACCACCGCCTGGCCGGTGGATTCCGCAAGCTTCGCCTGCAGAACCGACAGGTCCTTCCCCCGTCCCACGACGTTCCCATCGGCGGACTCGATGGCGAAGCTGACGCGCAGATGCGCGGGTAGCTTGTCGAGGTCGAACGCATCGATCGGCACCAGCACACCGGTGCGGCGGCGCAGTTCCCGCTGCAACGCGTTGAGGAGCGGCTCCGACCCCGGCGTGATCGACGCGAGGACGATCCGAGCGGTGTCGGGCGCCGGAACGAAGTTGCGGCGCAGATCCTTCGGCAGCGATTTGATGAGCGCGGTGACGAGCTCTTCGCGCAACGCCGGCACCTGCCAGCTGAATTCGTCCCCACCCAGCCTGGCGAGAACCTCGACCGGAATGTGGACGGTCACCCCGTCATCGTCCGCGCCGGGTTCGTATCGATACGTCAGCGGAAGCGCGACATCGCCGGCTTGCCAGTTGTCGGGATTCCCGGACGCCACGTTGCGGCGCAACAGATCGTCGCGGGTGAACGTCAACAGATCCGGTGTGTGGCGGCGCTGTTTGCGCCACCAGCCGTCGAAGTGCCGCACGGAAATGATGTCGGCGGGAATGCGCGCTTCGTACAACGCGGCGATCTCCTCGTCACCGATCAGCATGTCGCGGCGGCGCGCGCGTTCCTCCAGCTCACCGAGTTCCTCACGCAGGCGGGCGTTGTCGCGATAGAACTGGTGGGGCGTCTGCCAATCACCTTCGACCAATGCGTGTCTGATGAACAGGTAGCGGGCAAGTTCCGGATCGATCTCCGCGTACCCGATTTTCCTGCGCACCACCAGCGGCAGCCCGAACAGCGTCACGCGTTCGTAGGCCATCGTGGTACCCCGCTTGGAATCCCAGTGCGGCTCACTGTAGGTCCGGTTCAGCAGATGCGCGCCAACCCTTTCCAGCGCTTCCGGTTCGATCCGCGCGGCCGTCCGACCGTACAGCTGAGATGTCTCCACCAGGTCCGCCACCATGATCCAGCGGGGCGGCCGCTTGGTGAGCGCAGATCCCGGCCCGAGCACGAACTTGATGTTGCGCGCGCCGGTGTAATCGCGGGACTCCCCTTCGCGCAGCCCAACATGCGACAGGAGACCGGCAGCCAGGGCGGAATGGATGCGTGCCGGATCCGCATCCGCGGAGTCAACCGATTCGCGGATTCCGATGTCGCGGGCGATACCGCGTAATTGTCCGGCAAGATCCTGCCATTCCCGGATCCTCAGGTAGTGCAAGTATTCGTTACGGCACATTCGTCGGAATGCGCTGCCGGACAGCGATTTCCGTTGTTCGTTCAGGTATCGCCACAGGTTGAGGAACGACACGAAGTCCGAGTTCTCGTCGGCGAAGCGCGCATGCTTCTGCCGGGCGGTCTCTTCCTTCCCCGAGGGACGCTCCCTAGGGTCTGGGATCGTCAATGCGGCAGCGAGCACAAGGATCTCGCGCACGCAGCCCTCTGAATCGGCCTGCAGGATCATCCTCCCCAGACGCGGGTCGAGCGGCAACTGCGCGAGCCGCCGGCCGAGGTCGGTGATCGCGGCTTCGTCGTCGAATGCTCCCAGTTCCTGCAGCAATTGAATTCCATCGCGGATGCTGCGCCCCTCGGGCGGGTCCAGAAACGGAAAGTCCTCGACATCGCCCAAGCGCAGGGCGGCCATCCGAAGAATCACCGACGCGAGGTTGGTCCGAAGGATCTCGGGATCGGTGTAGCGGGGCCGGGCGTCGAAATCGTCTTCGGAGTAGAGCCGGATGCAGACACCGGGCGCCGTACGGCCGGAGCGGCCCGACCGCTGTGCCGCCGACGCCTGCGAGATCGGTTCGATGGGCAGCCGCTGGACTTTGGTTCGCCTGCTGTATCGCGATATCCGGGCCGTCCCCGGATCGACGACGTAGCGAATGCCCGGCACCGTCAAAGACGTCTCGGCAACGTTGGTGGCCAACACGATTCGACGCCCGGTGTGCGGCTGGAACACCCGGTGCTGTTCGGCCGTCGGCAAGCGTGCGTAGAGCGGCAGGACCTCGGTCGGACGCCGTGGATCGTTGGTCAGGTGGCGCAGAGCATCCGCCGTGTCGCGGATTTCACGTTCACCGGACAGGAACACCAGCACATCACCGGGCGGCTCGTCCTCCAGTTCGACGATGGCGTCGACGATGGCATCGGTCTGATCCCGCGACTCCGAGAGAATCTCGCCGTCGTCGTTGACCTCAGGAGCGCTTTCCAAAGGGCGATAACGGATTTCCACCGGATACGTGCGCCCCGACACCTCGACTATCGGGGCGTTGTGGAAGTGCGCGGCGAATCGTTGAGGTTCGATGGTCGCCGACGTGACGATCACCTTGAGTTCCGGACGGCGGATGAGCAGGCCCCGCAGATAACCGAGAAGGAAGTCGATGTTGAGACTGCGTTCGTGGGCTTCGTCGAGAATGATCGTGTCGTACCGCAAGAGCTGACGATCGTTCTGGATCTCGGCCAGCAGGATGCCGTCGGTCATCAGTTTGACGAGCGTGCGCTCGCTCGCCTGATCCGTGAAACGGACCGTGTATCCGATGGTCTCTCCAAGTGGAGTTCCGACCTCCTCGGCAATCCGCTCCGCCACCGTGCGCGCGGCCAGCCGGCGCGGCTGAGTGTGGCCGATCGTGCCCCGGATGCCCCGGCCCATGTCCAGACAGATCTTCGGTAGCTGAGTGGTCTTGCCCGAACCGGTCTCACCCGCAACGACGACCACTTGGTTCTCGGCGATCGCCGTCATCAATTCCCGACGATGCTCGCTGACCGGCAGGTCGGGGTACGTGATGACGGGCACCGCGGCCGTTCTTGATGCGATCAGCGCCTCGGCGGACGCGACTTGCCGGGTGATCTGCTCGAGTTGCGCGGGTTTGGCATCGCGCATACCGCGCAGCCGGCGACCCAATCGGTGAGCGTCGCGAAAACTCAGTCCGTCGAGCCGGGCACGCAGCTCGCGAATCTCGCGGGCAGTGTTTCGGGGCGGCTCGGACACCCGGCCAGCGTAGGCTTTCGGTAGGAAAGGGGGCGAACCCCGCATGACTGTCGCGATCGTCGTCGGACTGCTGCTCGTCGCTCTCGGATTGGTGAGCAGCCAGCTGTTCCGGCTGCGCGACTGGCTCAACAAGGCGCCGCCGGTCGATCCGAATCGCACCGAGCATCCCGACGACCGGGACGATTGACCGGCCAACTTCCCGCCGCAGTACAAGCCATGTCCGCGCGCGGGCCGGACTGGACTCGCTGGGTTCAGTCACTGCCGAACCTCACCCGAGACCTGCTCACCGAATGGCGCCTGGACGTCGACGGACCTCCCAGCAACGGGTATTGCTCACTGGTGCAACCGGTTCGGACGTGGGACGGAGCATCGGCCGTACTGAAGATCGGCTTCCCGGACCAGGAATCCGAGCACGAGCACCTGGCACTGCGCCACTGGGCGGGCAACGGTGCCGTGCGACTGCTCAGCGCCGACCCGCACCGACGGGCCCTGCTCCTCGAACGCCTCGACACCACCGATCTGCGGGCCGTTTCCGATCTGGAGGCGTGCGAAATAGTCGCCGGGCTGTACGGGCGGCTGCATGTCGCGCCGCTACCGCGGCTGCGAACCCTGCAGTCCTACATCGAACGCTGGAACGCACACCTCACGGCGCTACCGCGCAATGCTCCGATACCCCGGCGCCTCGTCGAACAGGCGATCAGTCTGGGACGCGAACTGCTGAACGATCCTGGCGAGAACCGCGTCATCCACGGTGATCTGCACTACGAGAACGTGCTCGCAGGCATCCGAGAGCCATGGCTGGTGATCGACCCCAAACCCATCAACGGCGACCCGCACTACGAAATCGCGCCGATGCTGTGGAACCGCTGGGACGAATTGGATCCCCATGCTGTGCGGGATGGTGTGCGTCACCGGTTCTACACGCTGGTGGACACAGCAGGGTTCGACGAAGACCGTGCCCGCGGCTGGGTGGTGGTCCGGATGATTCACAACGCGATGTGGTCACTAGCCGACCGCGACGCCGATCCGGCATGGAAGGCGTGGCTCATGACGTGCGTCGTTGTCGCCAAAGCCGTTCAGGATTAGCGACTTTGGTCAGCGCCCGTCAGGACTATCGAGCAGGATCCCCGCGCCAGCTGAAGCTGTTGACGTACTTGCCCATATCCATCGCCAGCTGAACGGCCGCCGCGGACGGCGGACCGGGTCCGAAATCCTCGCCGAACGGATGATTCGGCCCCACCAGCGCTGCCACCAACGCCAAATCGTTCTTCACCGCCACCACGATGATCACTCGCAGCTGATCCGCCCTGCGTGCCGCACCCTGCGGCCAGTAATCGGCGACCTCGCCATAGCCTGGCTGGAAACCGACCATCGCGTTGGGCAGCTCGTAGTCCTTCTTGGCATCCGGGAAGCTCTTCTGAAGCAGCTTCTCCGCGATCTCCTGCGCCTCACGGCCATTGGCCGGTTCACTGAACAGCCGCAGTGTGCCCCCGTCGCCGCCGTTCCACGTTGCGGTGACCCCGTTGGGTTCCTTGGTGACCGTGTACGCCGCGCCGGGATCCGGATACGACACCGAGAATTCGCCGTTCGAAGCCGTGAAGCGCGGATTGGTCGCCACCGGAAAGCCCGTCGGCGGACGTCCACAGTCCGGAGGGCAGACATAGCGGGTGGGCGAACCCGCCAACTGGATCGTGATGACGCTCAACGCCATCATGCTCACCACGATGCCGACCACCCACAGCCCGAGGATCGCCACCGACCGGGTGCTTCGTCCGCGCCGCGCCGTATACGAACCCGCTGGAACGGCGTAGCCCTCCCAATGGCCGAGCGCGACAGGTGCGTCGCGGCGTCTCAGCCACGCCATGCGCTTCGGCCACCCGGGCTTGAAAGGCCACTTGCCCCGCAGCCTCACCGGCCGGCCGCCTTGAGTACCAGCAGGTCTTTGACGAGATTCTCGGCATTCGGAGTACCCAACCCGGTCACCATGTCGAAGCCGGGATGAGCCTGGTCCACGGCGTTCGCGCCAAGCTCGATGGTCCGGAATCCCGGAACTCCCGCACCCTCGGCGATTTCATACAGCAGCGGGTTCAGATCGCCCAGCAACCCAACCCCTCGTGCGACGAGAAACTGGTTCATCACGGCGGCGATTCCCGCCCAGATCGGCGCAGACTGCGACGTTCCGCCACCCACGAGGACCTGTCGCCTGTGCACGAACTTCACGCCGGTGAAGGGGTCGGCCACCGCGGCCACGTCGGGGCACAACCGCCGGGCGCGCGGCCCACCTCCCATGTAACGCGCCTGCCAGGCCGGGCGGGCGAACAACGTCGATGCCCCTCCCCCGCTGCCCTGAGTCAGCGGAATGTCGTACCAAGCCTGTTCGGAGAGCCAATTTCCCTCTTCGTCCGTCGACAACGTGGTGCCTCCCACGCCCGTGATCTCCGGGATCGAGGCCACCGCGTCGACACCCACATCGTCGAGACTCGGCCGGTCGGACCAGTCCTGACCGTTCTTGCACTCCAGTCCAGCGAGGTCCCCGGACGCGTCGAACACCGACGTTCCGTGGCGCTGCGCCCTGGCCACCGCCTGCCGCACCGGGGCCAGATCGGCAGCCGTCAACAATTTGTCGCAACCCCAGCCGATCGAAAAGCTCCACACCGCACCGGGATATTTGCGGTCCACCTCCCCCATCAGGCGGCCCAGTTTGACGTACGGCCCGTCGCCTTCGACAGTCGGGCGGGCGTTGACCAGAACGGTTTTCGCGTCGGGGGCGATGGCGTGAATCATCTGCAGATCCATCGTCGCCTCACCGTGATTCTGCGGCGGCATATCGCCCATGAGTTCCGGGTTGAACTTCGGCAGACTGAACCAGTCCGCGAAACTGTCCATGTCGCCCTGGTCGAACCCGTCGAACGCGAATACGACGACCGTGATGCCCTTCCCGGTAAAGCCGCCGGCAGCAAGGGAATTCACGCCGTAGGTGGTCAGCAACTCCGTCGGAAGAAGACCCTGGTTCGGAACGTCGCGCGGCATATGGGGCGGGACGCTCTCGCGATACGGCGTGTAGCCCATGATCCGGCCCAATTCGGCAACGTCGTCGGTCAACGACGCGGGCACCGACGCTTGATGGGGGGAGGCGTAGAACACCTCGCCGCTGTCGTTCCGATAGTCGTGGACGGGGACGGCGAACGCCCGCGACACCGCCTGGGGCGGACCCGCGACAGTCGCCCAGCTGTCGCCGTCCCCCCAGTCCACCGACAGCCCTCGCTCGTGTGCCCAATCCATCAGGTGCGCCGGCCTCTGCTGCGCACGCAATTCCGCCGTCAACTGGACCGTCTGCCGGTGCGAGGGCCCGAGATCGGTCGCCGATCCCAATAGGCGCGCATACGGGCCCGAGATGACATGGCTGCGCCAGAGCGATCCGGGATAGTCCCCGACGAACAGCAGCAATCCCATTACCAACACCACGACCGACACCAATGACGCGCCCGGGAAAACGCGCGACCGTCTCCCCCTCATTCAGCCAGCATCGGCCAGTCGACCGCCTCTCGCAAACCCCGTGGCGACCGCACGCGGGCCCCGTGGCTTCACGTCCCTGTAATCGACCATCCTGCGCATCCAGCGCCGCGCCGGTTCCTCGACGAAGTGGAACAACAGCGCCGCCGTGCCGACCGCGGTCAGCAACAGGCCCACCACCACAAACTTCTGCGTCAACATCGGTATCACCGGGGTGTACTCCAACAACACCCAGTTCCAGGCCTGATGAACGATTTCATGGACCATGTACAGGCTGAACGAGATTTGGCCGCCGTACACCAACACCCGAGTCGACAACAACGCCGGCAGGGAACCCGTACCGATGGCGAGCGTGACCACGAGCGGCAGGAACAGCACGTCCACCAGCCCAGCCGAATCGATCATGCCTGGCACCGGATGGATGTTGAGCCAGTAGAGAAGCCCCACCATCACCCCTGTCAGCACCAAAGACAGATAGCCGACCACGCGCTGCCCACGCTCGCCGAACCGCATCTGGCGCACCGCGGCGCAGGCCAGTGCACCGGCGGTGAACTGAGCCAGAATCCGGGGCAGCCAGCTCCACGGAGTGTAGAAGTGACCACTTGCCAGCAGCAGAAAGGTGGGAGGCAGGGCAGCCGCGAAGGCCAGCAGCAGCAAGCTACGAGCCTTACTGGCCCGCGCTACCCGGAAGATCACCATCACGAGTCCACCGAAGACCAGATAGGCCAACCATTCCGCGCTGATCGACCAGGCAGGCCCGTCCCAGCTGGTGCCGTCGAAGAACGGCTCGAACCACAGCTGGACCATGACGAGCTGCCGCAGATAGCTGATCGCGGTGAACTTCTCCAGCTCAGCCGACGGATGGGTGCCGACATACAGCGTGACGAGCATCCAGAGCGCGGCGACGTGCATGGTGACCAGATACACCGGCCACACCCTCGACAGCCTCAACCACAGGAAGTGCAACGTCGCCTTCACCGACCAGCGAGGACCCATGCGGTCCAGGTAATTCCAGGTGAGGACGAATCCGCTGAGGATGAAGAACAGGTCGACGCCCTGAGCGCCCGCGTTGAACAGCGGCTCCAGGTCGTCTTTCAACCGCGGCGAGGCCTCCCACAACAACGGTCTGAAGTGAAACAGCACGACCCACATGGCGGCGACGATGCGAAGACCGGTCAGGGCCTTGATTTCTCCGGTTCGCACGACACTCATGGTCACACATCCCTCGCCCCTCTCCCGGCGATGGACATGCCGTCGCGCTAAAGCGCGCCGTTGATCTCGTTCTTCAACACCTCGGCCTGGGTGCCGAAAACCGCCTGCACACTGTTTCCGACGTCGATGACCCCAGCCGCCCCGAGCGCCTTCAGCGCGTCCTTGTTCACCTTCCCCGCATCGGCGACGTCGATTCGCAGCCGGGTGATGCACGCATCGACGTTCACCAAGTTGTCCCGCCCGCCGAACGCGGCGATGAGTTGTTCGGCCCGGCTGGACGTCTCGCCCGGGGAGGTTGACGATGCCGCTGTCACCGACGTCGCCGAATCGTCACCGTCACCGTCACCGTCACCGTCACCGTCACCGACGTTGGCCTGCTCTTCAGCCTCGAATTCTTTCTCCGGCTCGCGACCCGGGGTCCGCATGTTCCACTTCGTGATCACGAGCCGGAACAACAGGTAGTAGACGACGAAGAAGACGACGCCCATGCCGATCAGCAGCGGAATGTTCTTCGCTGCCGGCGCCGTCCCGTAGAGCAGCAGATCGACGAGCCCTGCGGAGAACGAGAAGCCGAGATGGATGTCGAGCGCGTACGCGATGGCCAAGGACAACCCCGTCAGGACGGCGTGCACCACGTAGAGCGGGAAAGCCGCAAACATGAAGGCGAATTCGAGAGGCTCGGTCACGCCGGTCAGAAACGCGGTCAGCGCGGCCGCCGACAGGATGCCGACCGCGACCTTGCGCTGACGCTTGGTCGCCACATGAATCATCGCCAGCGCGGCAGCGGGCAAACCGAACATCATGATCGGATAGAAACCCGACGTGAGGCGCCCGGCACTCGGGTCACCCGCTGCGAAACGGCTCAATTCCCCCGTCACCGCCCCACCGCCGGGAGCCGGATAGCTGCCGTAGATGAACCACACGAACGAATTCAAGATGTGGTGCAGCCCAACGGGTATCAACATGCGGTTGGCGAATCCATAGACGAAGGCACCCAAGGCGCCGGCTCCCCCGATGAAGCGGCCCAGGCCCGTCAGGCCGGCGTCGAAAATCGGATAGAAATAGCTCATCGCGAAGGCAACCACCAGGCACACCAGCGACACGATGATCGGCACGAAGCGCCGACCGCCGAAGAAGCCGAGATACGGCGGGAGCTTGATCGTGTGATACCGATCGAACAGTGCGGCTGTGATCAAACCCACCACGATCCCGCCGAACACGCTGTAGTTGATCAGCGCCTGGTCGCCGGACTTGTCGAGCTCACCCTCCAAGACGAACGGTGACATCGTCTTGAACACCGACTGCATCACCACGTATCCGACGACGGCGGCGAGCGCCGTCGATCCGTCTGCCTTGCGCGCGAATCCGATTGCCACACCGACCGCGAACAGCAGCGGAAGATTGCTGAAGACCGCCCCGCCGGCCGCGCTCATCGCCTGGAAGAACGGACCGATGACAGGGGCGTCGATGCGCCCCAGCAGGTCGTCCTGGCCCAATCGAAGCAGTATGCCCGCGGCCGGCAGGACCGCGATCGGCAGCATCAGGCTCTTGCCCAGACGCTGCAGTTGCGCGAAGCCGGGGACGCCCCGCCTCGTGTGGCTCGATTTTCCTTCTGCGCCTGTGTCTTTGGAGGCTTGGGGCTGGCTACTCATTTACGGCGAACCTCTCCGTTGTCGCAGTTCAGCGGAAGCTTAGACCACATCGATGCACGTGGAACCGTGTTCCCCCGCCCTCGGCCGGTCGAGTCACTACCCTGTACGCCGTGACCATCACACGAGTTCTGGCACCGGTTTCCGGTCGCGCCATCGCCTTGTCCGATGTCCCCGATCCGGTGTTCTCGCAGGGGATGGTGGGCTTCGGCGCAGCCGTCGAGCCGCTGCAGGCGGTGGTGCAGGCGGTGGCACCGGTCAGCGGGAGGCTGCTCAAGCTGATGCCGCACGCGTACATCGTCATGACCGCCGACAACGTCGGCATCCTGGTGCACCTGGGCATCGACACCGTCCAGTTGAAGGGTGCCGGATTCACCTCTCACGCGACACAGGGCGACGAGGTCACGGCGGGCCAGGTCATCATCACCTATGACGTTCCTTCGGTGGTGGCCGCGGGTATGAGCCCCATCGTCCCGGTGGTGGTGATGGATGAGCGGGAGGCGGGGAATGTGACAGCCGCCGACGACGTGCTCTCCGGCACCGACATCAGTTCAGGCGCAGTACTTTTCGATGCTCGCAGCTAGGACACCCCTGAACAGGCTGATGGCCGCCTGATGGAAGTCGTCATCCGATCCGATGCCTGCGAACTGGGCGAGCTCGCGGCCGACGCCATCGAGTCGCTGCTGACGCGTAAGCCGGATGCCGTACTGGGTCTGGCCACCGGTTCATCGCCGTTGGCGACGTACGACGCACTGGTGAGGCGGTTTCGGGCCGGCCGGGTGTCCTTCCGCCGAGCCCGGGGATTCACCCTCGACGAATACGTCGGACTTCCGGCCGATCATCCGCAGCGCTACCGCAATGTCATTGACGCGGACTTCGTTTCGCGCGTGGACTTCGCGCCGGGGTCGGTCATCGGTCCAGACGGCTCGAGTCCGGACATACCTTCTTCCTGTCTCGCCTACGAGAATGCGATCGGCATGGCAGGCGGAGTGGACCTGCAGATCCTCGGGATCGGCACCGACGGCCACATCGCGTTCAACGAACCGGGGTCATCACTGGCGTCGCGAACCAGAATCAAGACCCTGACGCGCCAGACCCGCCTCGACAACGCCCGCTTCTTCGACGGGGACGTCGATCGGGTGCCCACCCACTGTCTGACCCAGGGACTGGCGACCATCATGGCCGCCCGCCATGTGGTGCTCCTGGCAAGCGGACGATCCAAAGCCGAAGCGGTACACCACCTTGTGGAGGGATCGGTCAGCGCCATGTGGCCGGCTACCATCCTGCAGCACCACCCACACGTCACCGTCCTGCTGGATAGCGCTGCGGCACAACGGCTTCAATTGGCCGACTACTATCGCGAAACCTACGAATCCAAGCCAGATTGGCAGGGCCTGTAGGTGCTGCTGACGGCCGACACCGTTGCCACCGGGCGGGAAGTGCTGCGGCCGGGCTGGATTGAACTCTCGGGTGCCTCGGTGACCGCGATCGGATCCGGCGATCCTCCGGGAACGGCGCGAACCTCACTCGGGGCGGTGACCGTGGTGCCGGGATTCGTCGACACCCACGTCCACGGCGGTGCGGGCTTCGACTTCAGCACCTGCGATGCCGAGGGGGTCGCCGCAGCCGTCGGATTCCATAGACGTCACGGCACAACGACTCTCGTGGCGTCGCTGGTGTCGCTGGGTCCTGTCGAACTCGCCCTCAGGGTGAAGATGCTGTCCGCCCTGGTGCGAGAGGGACTCATCTCCGGAATTCACCTCGAGGGCCCGTGGCTGTCGGTTCAGCGTTGCGGTGCGCACGATCCCGCGCTGCTTCGCGATCCTGACCCTGGCGAACTCGATCTGCTTCTTTCGCTCGGCGGTGACGCCATCCGCATGATCACATTCGCACCCGAGCGGCCCGGGGCGACTGACGCGATCGTTCGCGTTGTTGCATCAGGGGCCGTCGCCGCCATCGGCCACACCGAGGCGACCTACGAACAGACCTGTGCAGCAATATCTTCCGGGGCCACGGTGGCGACCCATCTGTTCAACGCCATGCCGTCGATCCATCACCGCGCGCCCGGCCCGATCGTCGCATTGCTGGACGATCCGCGGGTAATGGTCGAACTCATCTGCGACGGCGTCCATCTCGACCCGGCCGTCTACCGACACGTGCTGCACAGCGTCGGCCAACGGCGCATTTCGCTGATCACCGACGCGATGGCCGCAGCCGGAATGCCCGACGGCGGCTACGGGATCGGCGGATTGTCGGTCGACGTCATCGACCGGGTGGCACGTGTCGCCGGCACTGAAACCATTGCCGGAAGCACCGCCACCATGGATCGGGTCTTTCGATATTCCGTTACACACAGCGGCCTTTCGGAAGATGCGGCGTTGGCCCTCGCCGTGCAGCAGACGTCGATCAACACCGCCCGGGCGCTGGGCCTTCCGTCACCCGAACTGCGGGTCGGCGCACCGGGAAACCTGGTCGTGCTCGATGCACAGCTGGGGGTCGAAGCGGTGCTGCACAACGGGTCGTGGGTTTAGGAGTGCTCGGGGACTGAGGGGTGTGCGCGGTCCCGGTGAGGCCGGGATCCCCAGTCATCCGGACGCCCCATCCGGCTCACCTCTGGGTTCCCACCGTCCAACTGCGCGCAAAGCGTGATCTTCATAACGTGACCTTCAGGCTGTGACCTTCAGGCTGTGACCTTCAGACTGCGACCTTCAGACTGCGACCTTCAGACTGCGACCTTCAGACTGCGACCTCGAAGATCTGCCAGCCGACCATCGGGTCCACGGCGATTCCCGAGACGTCAACGGCCTCAAACGCGCTCATGGGCACGCTGTTCAGCTGCGTGCGCGCGGTGACGTAGTCGGTGCCGCTCCAGCCGTTGCTCATCGCCAGCAGGCCGGCGCCGTCGATGCCGGGTCCCATCGAGTCGTAGACCACCGCGCCGTGCTGTTGGAGCGCACGGAGGACGACCTGCGTGGCGGGCGCGTATCCGCTGATATCGAAGTCGGCGCGCAGGCGGAAGACGGTGCCCATGGGCACGCCGTCCGGGTTGCTTCCGTCGCCGTCGCCGGAACGGGCCGGCCAGGTGTATCCGATTCCGTGGTCCTTCGCGATGACGATGCCCAGCATGTGATCGATGCGGCCACTCTCGAGTTCGTCGGGGCGCAGGATCATCGGAAGGTACGGCAGCCGTGAGGCATTCGCGTGTCCGATGACGGGGTACAACGGCGAGCTCATGTCGACATGCACTCCGGCCTCGGCGATCCAGGCGGATCCGTAGAGCGCGGCGTAGGCCGCGTTCCCGAGGCCGTCCAAAATGGAATTCGCCGGCAGTTCAACACCGTTGGCAACGTTGTAGAGCTCCTGTGAGATGCACGTTCCCTCTTGGAACACCAGCAGATGGCGGTCCCATGCCGGCACATCCGGCATGCCTTCGACGAGTGGGCGGTCCGGGATGGCGTACGGGGTGTTGTCGATGCCCGGTCCGGTCGTCGAATATCCCCGATTGAAGATCACGGTCTCCAATGGGTGCGATGCCCCGACCACATTCACCGGCATTCCGCCGGTGCTCCCCATCCACGGTTCGCCACCCCACGCCGCGCGTAACGTCGCGCCCCGGTTGGCCCCGAGCACGTCAAGCCAGGTGTCGGACTCTGTCATCACCGGCAGGCTGCTCACATCGGCGTGGAAGATGGTGTCCTTCGGCATCAGGACGCATCCGCAAAACGTCGACAGCACCCCATCATCGGGGGGTTCACCCGTGGAGCCGATCGAGACGTTCACCGTGACCGTGGTCGAGTCCGGACCACTGAGCCCCAAACTCTGGGCGAGTGAGTGCAGCATCGCCTGGATCGTTCCGAGCACTCCGGCCAGCCGATACACGTTGGCGTCGGCGATGGTCACCCTGAACTGGTCCGTGCCACCGTTGTCCGCGAGCTCGGTGTTCGGTGTGAAGGTGTATGCGCCGGACTGGGTTATGTCCACCGTGCCGTTGACTGGCGCTCTTGTCACGGAATAGGTGACGGCCCCACCATCCGGATCGCTTGCACGGAGTTCACCCGTGACCACTCGCGTCTGCGAATTCACGGACAGCTGAACGGGATTGGCGATCGGCGCTTTGTTGAACAGTGTGTATCGGATGACCTGGTCCAGTGTGGGCGGAGCAGCCGCCGCAACCGATGCGAAGGTTGTCGTTTGTTTCGCCGGAACGAATTCCGGTGCTCGCGGGGGCGCGGGGGAAACGTTTCGCGAACGGGCCGCTGCGCGTCCGGGGTGAGCGGTGGCGGTACGCGGTTTGTGGACTGCCCGCTCGACAGCCGATTCGCGCGATGGCGCGGAACCCGCACCGCCCGGGCCAGGATCTGTTTGGGCCAGACCGATTCCCGCGCCGGCGCTGATTCCAGCGCCGATTCCAATGCCAATCCCGAAAGTGGCCACACCGATACGACGCGCAACACTCATCGCTTCCCCCACCTCAGCGATACCCGAGAAGGCTTTCTCAGGATGCGTTCAGCGTATTCCCAGAAAGCAACGAGCCCTTCGAATTAACGGGACTCTAACCGCGGTGAACTATCGAAGCCGCGGTGAACTATCGAGATCGTCTCGTCACGATCAGGTGCTTGAGTTCAGCGGTTTCCAACCCGTAACCGTCCGGGCTGCCTTCGATTGTCGCCCATTGCCGGCCGTGCTCTCTGCGGGCCGCGATCACCTGCCGATACAGCGAACGGAGTTCGCGTGACTTTCGGCCGTCCCGGCCCGTGGCCCAGACCACCAACACAGCGGGGATGAAGAGGCACAGCGCGGACACCAGCCAGACGACGGGCAGGACCGTCGAAAGCATGGCGCCTCCTCTCAACTCTTCGGGCACAATCCCCGCTCGCCGCTTCATTCAGCCGACTCCGCGATATCCGAAAGGCGAACGCGGCCGGGGAAAGGGAACCATGTCTAGCGGATCCAGTTTGAACGACACACTCAAAGCTTGGATCACGGCGAGGTGTCGATGTAGTGACAAATGTCACCAGACCGTCCGCCGGATGGCAGTACCCGATTCGCGCGGCGAGTCGTGTTGCCAATGTGACAGATGAGGTTTAGAAAGGAAGGCTGTCAACCCGGGCAGGTGCAGCTAGAGCGGTATTTTCGTTGCGCGACGGGTCACCTGCGCAGATCAGGATCCGTACTCGATCCGATGCCGCAGCTGTTGGAGTCCGGCTTCGATGTGCCGGCCCAGAATGCCGTCGGCGAGGAACTGCGCCACCCACCCGACCACGAGCCGCCCGGCGAGCTCCACCGTGACCGTCATCGAGACGACAGCCCCGCCGTCGTCCGGCGAAACCTCGAGGCGCGCGCTGTGGTGCGTCCCCCGAATCGACCGCCACGTCAGCGAGTCGGCCCCGGGGGCGTCGACGGCCACCCGTCCGCCGACATGGATGGAGCCGACGTCCAAGTACAGGTCCCATTCCTGCGACCCGTCCGAATACCGGTCGATCCGATCGAACCGCCCGAATCCGCCCATAATCGGAAAGACGACGTCGGGGTCTGTGGCGATCCTGGCGATTTCGTCGAAGTCGCCGCGGATCCGGATCGAACGCGTGGTGGACCCCATCAGCCGACCACCGGGATCACCGTTTTGGTGGCCAGGCCTGACAGCGCGACCTGCATGGCCGAGGTCACGTATCCGTAGGCCTCGTCCCAATCGGGATCGTCGCCGAACATCTCGCGCAGGTCGATCGCCGGCAGCACCTGGATCCTTATCTTGGCCGGGAAGGGGATGTGCGGCAGATCTCCGGGCAGCAGCCCCCACGGGAAGCTCAGACTCAGCGGAACCGTCTTGACCCTGAGCAGTTTGTCGAAGCGCAGGAACTTCGCCGTGCTGCGTCCGTCATTGAGAACGAAGAATGTTTCCTGGCCGCCCATGGCAACCACCGGAACGATCTTCACCCGCTGCGCGTGGGCGAGTTTGAGGAACCCCTTGCGGCCATCGAAGACGATCTTGTTGCGATCCTTCCAGGGCCTTAGGGCTTCCACATCGCCGCCCGGATACACCAGCACGTTCGCTCCGTCCTTCAGCAGGTCGGCGGCCACTGTTTGACCCGCCCGCACCATGCCGAACTTCCGCGCGAAGTCCCCGACGATGGGCATGTTCACCACGATCTCGTGGGCAAGCGCCACCAATGGCCGGCCCTCGACGGTGAAATAGGTGTGATACGCCAGCGTGAACACGAATGTGTCGGGCGTGTTCGACCCGCCACTGTGGTTGCCGACGAACAGCACCGGCTCGTCGGGGACGTTCTCGAACCCGTTGACCTCCGCACGGAAGTACAGCTGGGCCAGCAGCCAGAATCTGGGCAGCATTCGCCTGATGAACTCGGGATCGCGCCCTTTCAGGCCACCCGGTGTTCGCGACAACGCCCGGCCCAGTTGATCCAGAGGTCCAGTCATACCACGATTCTGCCGATCACCGGTCCCCTGCCGACGCCACTTCGCCGGGATTCGTCACTTACCGCCCATTACCCACCATGTCGCACACGGGAGCCGATCTGCCGGGATACTGGGTAGCGCCGTGACCGCACGGCCCTATCGATCCGCCAGCGACGCCGGGAGAACACCTGCATGACCGCCGAGCAGCCGACCATCATCTACACGTTGACCGACGAAGCGCCGCTGCTTGCGACGTATAGCTTCCTACCGATAGTCCGGACCTTCGCCGGAGCAGCCGGTATCGACGTGAAGACGAGTGACATCTCAGTCGCCGCCCGCATCCTTGCGGAGTTCCCCGACTATCTGACCGAAGACCAGAAGGTCCCCGACAATCTCGGTGAACTCGGCCAACTGACGCAGCTGCCGTCGACGAACATCATCAAGCTGCCGAACATCAGTGCCTCGGTTCCGCAGTTGCTGGTCGCCATCAAGGAGCTCAAAGGCAAGGGCTACAAGCTGCCCGACTTCCCGGAGGATCCGAAGACCGACGAGGAGAAGGACATCCGGGCGCGCTACGCCAAGTGCCTGGGCAGCGCAGTGAATCCGGTTCTGCGCGAAGGCAACTCGGATCGCCGCGCACCGAGGGCGGTCAAAGAGTATGCCCGTAAGAATCCGCACAGCATGGCGGAGTGGTCGATGGCGTCGCGCACCCACGTCGCGCATATGCGGCACGGCGACTTCTACCACGGCGAGAAGTCGATGACGATGGACCGGGCCCGCACCGTGCGCATGGAGTTGGTCACCTCAAGCGGCGAGACGATCGTGCTCAAAGAGAAGGTGCCACTTCAGGACGGTGAAGTGATCGACAGCATGTACATGAGCCGCAAGGCACTGTGCGACTTCTACGAGGAGCAGATGGAGGACGCCTACAACACCGGCGTCATGTTCTCGCTGCACGTCAAGGCGACCATGATGAAGGTCAGCCACCCCATCGTGTTCGGCCACGCCGTGAAGATCTTCTACAAGGACGCCTTCGCCAAGCACGAGAAGCTCTTCGACGAGTTGGGCGTCAACGTCAACAACGGACTCTCCGACCTCTACAGCAAGATCGAGTCGCTGCCCGCCTCGCTGCACGAGGAAATCATCGACGATCTGCACCGCTGCCATGAGCATCGGCCCGAACTCGCGATGGTCGATTCGGCACGCGGCATCTCCAATTTCCACTCCCCCAGCGACGTCATCGTCGACGCGTCCATGCCGGCGATGATCCGTGCCGGCGGCAAGATGTACGGCGCGGACGGAAAGCTGAAGGACACCAAGGCCGTCAACCCGGAGTCGACGTTCTCCCGGATCTATCAGGAGATGATCAACTTCTGCAAGACCAACGGCGCCTTCGATCCCACCACGATGGGCACCGTTCCCAACGTCGGCCTGATGGCGCAGAAGGCCGAGGAGTACGGCTCCCATGACCGCACCTTCGAGTTGGAGGCAGACGGTGTCGCCAACATCATCGACATCGACACCGGTGAGGTGCTGCTCAGCGAAACCGTTGAGGCGGGCGACATCTGGCGCATGTGCACCGTCAAGGACGCACCGATCCGGGACTGGGTCAAGCTCGCTGTGACGCGGGCACGGAATTCGGGTATGCCGGTTCTGTTCTGGCTCGATCCGTACCGCCCCCACGAGAACGAATTGATCAAGAAGGTCAATACCTACCTGAAGGATCACGACACCGAGGGACTGGACATCCAGATCATGTCCCAGGTGAGGTCCATGCGATACACACTGGAACGGCTGGTCCGTGGACTCGACACCATCGCCGCTACGGGCAATATCCTGCGCGACTATCTGACCGACCTGTTCCCGATTCTCGAATTGGGTACCAGCGCGAAGATGCTGTCGATCGTTCCGCTGATGGCGGGCGGCGGCATGTATGAAACGGGAGCGGGCGGATCGGCTCCGAAGCACGTCAAGCAACTGCTCGAAGAGAACCACCTGCGGTGGGATTCGCTCGGCGAATTCCTTGCCCTGGCGGTGAGTTTGGAGGATCTCGGCCTCAAGACCGGCAACGCCAAGGCCAAGATTCTGGCGAAGACGCTCGACGCAGCGACCGGAACTCTGTTGGACAACAACAAGAATCCGTCCCGCAAGACCGGTGAACTCGACAACCGAGGCAGCCAGTTCTACCTCGCCATGTACTGGGCGCAGGAACTTGCCGCACAGGACGAGGACGCCGAATTGCGCGACAGCTTCAAGGCGCTGGCGGATGAACTGGCGAAGAACGAGGCGACGATCGTGGCTGAACTCGGCAAGGTCCAGGGTGAACCCGTCGACATCGGCGGCTACTACGCGCCGGATCCCGAGTTGACCGCGGCGATCATGCGTCCGAGCCCGACCTTCAACGCGGCGCTGTCCATCCCGCAGACCTAGCGGGGTTTCTGCGCGGGTCGCCGTCCCGTCAACGTCTCCTCACGCTGGAACTCGCCCTGGAACAGGCTCGACCCGCGCCGGGACGTGCTTGTGCCACGGGGTGCCCCAGAACTTGTCCACGAGCGTGACCGAGGTGAGCTCGTTGAGGGCGACACCTACGACGGTGTCGCCCTCAGCGGTGTCGCCCACGGCGGAGGGGTAGCTCACACCCATTCCATTGGGCAGCGAGACATGCCCGTTCTGCATCATGTCGCTGACCTCGACCACCGCGATGGCCGACCCCGACGTGGTGACGACGCGAGCATCGTCACCGCTGGCCAACCCGAGGGAAGCCGCATCCTCCGGCGAAATGCGCAGCGCGCCGGCACGATCGCGTCGACGCCAATCGGGATTGCGGATGATCACATTGGCGGTGAAAGATCTGCGCTCACCGGCCGACAGCACCAACGGGAATTCGGCACTGGTGTGAGAATCCCTGTTCTCGTCCAGGTGGGCAAGCTCGTCGAGAAGTTCCGGGATGACGAGATGGAGTCGGCCGTCCTCGTGCTGGACGTAGTTCCAGGCGTCTTCGTATTGGTCGGCGGTGAAGACAACCCCTTCTCGTCGCGTCCGAATGGACTCGAAAAGACTCTGCCCCAACGCAAAGCCGCTGCCCGCGTGTCCGGCGGCCGCAACGGCCTTCGGCTGCGAAATGGCGGCAAGCTGAGCCATCGCCCACAGCATGGCGACGGCCTCGTTGCCCTTGCCCAGGGTTTCACCCAGCGTCCGGTACAGCAGGTAGGGCGCCAGCCCCCCGAGTCTCGGATCCGCGTGCACACTGCCGAAGAAGGCGAGCGCGAACGCTTCATCGCCGAGCGAAGCCGCCGACCGCAACTCGTCCAGGGTCTTTCGGTCGACAACACCGAGGCGGTCGATGATCTCGGCATAGATCTCGGCCTCGGGCTTAGCGCCCTCCAGCGGTGGCATCACCGGCCCGCGCAACTGGCAGTGATTGCGCGGAAAGTGCATGGTGAACAGCGACAATTCCCACTTCTCGAATTGGCTGGCCGCCGGCAACACATAGTCGGCGCAGCGTGCGGTTTCGGTCATCGCGATGTCGATGACCACGCTCAGATCGAGCGCGGCGAACGCCTCGCGCCACCGTGCCGAATCCGGCAGTGAGTGAACGGGATTGGACGCATCCACCCACAGGGCCCTGACCCGCGAGGGATGGTCGCCGAGGATCTCGTCGGGAAACGTCGCCGCGGGGATCAGCCCGGAGATGATGGGTGCGCCGGTGACGGGACTGCGCGTGGCGGCACCCCGTGTACTGAGTCGCTCGGCAACGCTTTCCGCAACGGGTAGGGCGACCGCATCGAAGAAGCAGCCGAGGACAACCCGGGAGATCGCCTGCGCGAACAGACTGCCCACACCTCCCGACAGCCCCGCGAATACCTTCCGCAGCGGCCCGGCTCCCACGTCCATGGCCGCCAAGCCCACCCCGCGGCGCAGCCGGTTTGCCTTGGCCCTCCGATGCTTGCCCACCGGATACCAGCTCCCCGCGATGGGAAACAACCACGAGTGCATGTGCACGCCGCCGGGTTTGGCGAAGTTGCCGGTGAGAATCCACAGCATCTTCTGCAAATACGACACCAACGTGCTGTTCGGCGCCTGCTGGATGCCCAGATCCTCGTAAGTGGCAACGCTTTTCGCGACGCCGATCCTGCGTGCGGCCGCCCTCAGCAGATCTTCCGGCACACCGCAGTGCGCTGCATACGACCCGATATCGACCGCTTGAAATGCCTCCAATACGGTCGCAGCACCGACGGTATGGCCGTTCAGCCATTCATGATTGACCAGATCCTCCTGGACCAGTACCGCCACCAACGCGGCAACACACCACGCGTCGGTTCCGGGCCGGACCTGCAGGTGGAAGTCGGCCATCTGTGCCGTTTCCGACCGGCGCGGATCGATGACGATCATCGCCCGCGCCGGATTGCGCGCGATGTCGCGCAGAACCGACCTTGCTCGGGCGACGCCGTGCGACTGCCAGGGGTTCTTTCCGACGAACACCACCACTTCGCTGTTGTCGAAATCCCCGACGGTGTGGTTTCCGTAGATCTGGGTGTCCACCCAGTTCTCGCCGGTCTTCTCCTGCGCAAGGGCGTTGGCGTAGACCCGGGCATCCAAAGCATTCATCAGAGCACGCCCGTGGGCACCGCCCAGGTGATTACCCTGCCCGCCCCCGCCATAGAAGCCGAAGACGTCGCCGCCGAATTTCCGACGGATGTCACGCATGCGCGCGGCGATCTCGTCCAGCGCGGTGTCCCAGTCGATGGCCTCGTAGCTGCCGTCGGCGCGACGACGCATCGGGGCATCGAGCCGGTGTCGGCCGGATTGGTAGTGGTCGAGCCGCAGCGGCTTCTCGCAGGAATACCCCCGCGAACCCGGGTGCTGCTTGTCGCCGCGGATCTTGACCAGGCGCCGCTCATCGACCAGTACCTCCAGCCCGCAGTTGCATTCGCACAGGATGCAGGCGGTCTTCTGCCACTGCTCCACAGTCAGCCCTCCGGGAAACATGTCGGTACGCTCTCACTATCACTTATGACACATTTCATAGTCAATCGGTGGGGACAATGGGCAGACGAGATGAAACCCGGCAGCGCATGCTGGACAGCGCGCTGGCACTGCTACGCGAACGCGGCGCAAACGGCGTGACACTGGACGCAGTGCTGGCGCATAGCGGCGCACCCCGCGGTTCGATCTACCATCACTTCCCCGGCGGCCGCGATCGACTCATCGTCGAGGCCGCCGCACTCGGCGGCGACCTGGTGACCGACATCGTTGAGAGTGCCGCCGATCCGCGCAGTGCACTCACCGGCCTGGTCACGTTCTGGAAGCAGTTGTTGTGCGAGAGCGACTTTCGGGCCGGGTGCCCTATCGTCGCGCTGGCTGTCGACGGCCCGGATCGAATCCCTGAGGCCGCCTGCCTCGCCCGCGACACGTTCGAGCGGGTTGCCGCCGCGTTGATAGCCAGGCTCCGCGAGTCCGGAGCAACGGACGCGCAGGCCACCTCGTCGGCCAACGTCGCGGTCGCCGCACTCGAGGGCGCCGTCATCCTGTGCCGCGTGCAACGGTCCACTCGCCCGCTCGACGACGTCGCGGCCCACCTCGCCTCCCAGCTCGGCTGACTCCGCGCGAGCAGGCGCAAATGCCCCTGACACGCCGCGTGGAAGGGGGCCTCAGCGTCTGCTCGGCGAAAGAACGCGACCACAAGCCGGACTTGTGGCCAAACAAGAGTGCGACCCCTACAACGCCCGCGAAACCGCGGCCATATTTGAGTCATGACCACGACACAGAGCACACAAGCACCGAAGACCGACTGGATCCGCCGCCTGGCCGCAGGCGCCGTGCTGGCAGCCGCCCCCGCCATGATCGCGATGGGAGCCGCCACTTGTGGCCACGCCGACGCCATGATCGACAACCCCGGCCCCACGATGAGCTCACCGGCACCGCATCAGGGATTCCCGCAACTGGCGCATACCCCGACGCCGGGGACTCCGACCCACCACCATCATCAGAACCGTCACTGAAAGCAGAACCGCCACGACCCGAAGGTCGTGGCGGTTCTACTGACCACACCCTAGAGCGACTTCAGCACATTCGTTGTGCCGTAGTCGTTCCAGATATTGCTGAAGGTGCCCGCCGGGTCGCTCAGGCCGGAGGCCGTCGAGGACGCCTGCCCCAGCGTGCCTGGGGTATCGCGAGTCAGTGACCACATCGAGAGCATCCCGATGCCCTTCGCCCGGGCGAAGTCCTCCAAGGCCTGCGCGTCGGAAGCCTTGAAGACCTCGCTGGTCACGTCGTTGACGCCGATCATCGGGGTCACGCCCAACTGGTTCCAGCCGAAGGTCTGGCCGTACTTCGAATACAACGGCGTCAACTGGTCATAGGTGGACTGTGCAGACTGAATGGCCCAGGCCCCCATCGTCCTTGCGTTCTGGCCGGTCGTCGGCGCCGCGTACTCGCCGTAGTCCATCGCCATCACGTTCACGCCGTCGAGCTTCACCCCGGCCTTGAGCGCCTGCTCCACCACGTTCAGACCATCAGCGGTCAACCCCGACGGCAGCACCGGCAGCGTGTACCAGATCTCGATCTCCGGATGCGCCTGCTGGAACAACTTGAGCGCCTGCGCATTCAGCGCGATGGATGCCGGATCGGCAACCGCCTGACCCTCGATGTCGAAGTCGATCCGGTTGAGGCCGTAGGTGCTGACCACGCCGGCGTAGGCGTCAGCCAGCTGCTGGGCCGTCTTTCCGTGCTGGGCGTAGTACTGCGCCAGGCTGGTGCCGTTGGCCCCGCCGAACGAGATCATCACGTCGCCACCGGCGGCCTTGAACGCGGCGATCGACGCGTCGATCGTCTTGGCCTGGCTGTCGGTGGAACCCGGGGTCAGCGTGCCATACCCACCCCAGGCCGGCGAGCCGTCCGGCGACGCCTGCAGGAATGCCAGCGTCAGCAGAGACACACCACGCGTCTTCGCGATCGAGGTGAGATCCGGCGGCGGCCAGCCCGCCATGTCGATATAGGGCGCGAAGAACGCCTCGCCCCACTTCTCGTCGCCGGTGCCGGTGCCGGTGCCGCCCGTGCCACCGGTACCGCCGGTCGCATCGTCGTTGGTGATGGTGCCGGTGCCGGTCGCGCCGGAAATCGTGACACCAGACGGAGCCGACAAAGTCACGACGAACGTCTCGTCCGGCTCGTTCACCGCATCGCCGTTGATCGCGACGTTCACGGTCTTGGAGGTCTCGCCCGCCGCGAATGTCAGAGTGCCCGAACCGGATACGTAGTCGTTACCGGCGGTCGCCGTACCGTCGGAGGTGGCGTATTGGACACTCACCGCCGAGGTGGCGGCCTTCGACAGCGTCACGGTGAACGTCATGTTCGACGTACCCGAGTTGCCTTCGGACTTGCTGGCGTTGCCGATCGACACGGTCGGCGGCGCCACTGGCGTGTCGTCGTCGGTGATCGTGCCGGTGGCGGCGCCCGCGCCGATGGTTGCCCCGGCGGGATTCGACAGTGTCAGCGTGAAGGTCTCGTTCTGCTCAGCTGTCGCGTCGCCATTGACCACGACGTTGACCGTCTTGGACGTCTCACCCGCCGCGAAGGTCAGCGTGCCCGACGTGGACACGTAATCGGTTCCAGCGGTGGCGGTTCCGTCGGCGGTGGCGTACTGCACCGTCACCGGCGTCGACGACGCCTTGGACAGATTCACCGTGAACGCCATGTTCGAGGTTCCGCTGTTGCCTTCGGCCTTGCTCACCGATCCCACGGACACCGTCGGCGCCGACGGCACGGTGTTGCCGCTCAGCAGCCCCTGCCACTTGGCCTGCGTATCCTTGTCCAGCGCAACGATATTGCCCATTTGCAGCTGGTTCAGCTTCACGCCGTTCAGGGTGTACGTCTGGCTATTGTCGGTGATTGTGATGACCGTCGACCCCGTCGCGTCACTGACGGAGAAGTTGGCCGGCTGCATCCAGACGAAGTCCAGCTTGTCCTTGGCCGGGTCGAAATTGAGCACCGTGTTGGTGCCCCACTGCCAGTTGATCGTGGTGGTGGTTCCGCCTGTCACCGGAGTGCCGTCGCCGCCGCCTCCCGTGAAGGTCATCGTGTTCACGGTGCCGTAGTCGTTCCAGGTCTTGCTGAAACTGCCCGCCGCGTCACTGAGACCCGAAGCACTCGGCGACGCGTGACCCAGGCTGCCCGGGGTGTCACGCTGGATCGACCACATCGACAGCATGCCCATGCCCTTGGAGCGGGCGAAGTCCTCGAGCGCCTTAGCGTCGGCCACCGTGAACACCTCGGACTCGACGTCGTTCACGCCGATCATCGGGGTCACGCCGATCTGCCGCCAGTCGAACGTCTGACCGTACTTGCCGAACAGGGTCGTCATCTGGTTGTAGGTCGACTGCGCCGCCTGAATCGCGTAGGTGCCCATGGTCTGAGCCGCCGGCGGGGCCGCCGAATCGCCGTAGTCCATGGCCATGACGTTGATGCCGTCGAGCTTCACACCCGCTTTGAGCGCCTGGTCAACGACGTTCACACCGTCGGCGGTCAGGCCGGCCGGCAGCACCGGAAGGGTGTACCACACCTCGACATCGGGGTGGGACTGCTGGAACAGCTTGAGCGCCTGCGCATTCAGTGCGGATGAGCCGTCAGCCACAGCGGCGCCTTCGATGTCGAAGTCGATGCGATTGAGCCCGTAGGCGTCGACGATGCCGCTGTAGGCGTCGGCGAGCTGCTGGGCCGACCCCCCGTGCGTGTAGTAGTACTGGGCCAGGCTGGTGCCGTTGGCTCCGCCGAACGACACCATGACGTCGCCACCGGCGGCCTTGAAGGCTGCGATTGACGCATCGATGGCCTTGGCCTGGTCATCGCTGGAGCCCGGTGTCAGGTTCGTGTACCCGCCCCAGGCGGCCCGGCCATCCGTGGTCGACTGAACGAACGCCAGCGTGAGCAGCGAGGTGCCGTTGGACTGGGCGATCGACAGCAGGTTCGGCGGCGGCCATCCCGCCATGTCGACATATGGCGCGAAGAATGCCTCGCCCCACTTGGCATCTGCGGCGTCGCCCGAGTTGATCCCACCGCCCGTGCCACCGGTCGAGGCATCGTCGTTGGCGATGGTGCCCGTCGCGGTCGCCGTGCCGATCGTCGCTCCCGAGGCGTCCGACAGGGTCACCGTGAACGTCTCGTCCTGCTCGACGGTCGCGTCGCCGTTGATCACGATGTTGACCGTCTTCGAGGTTTCGCCGGCCGCGAAGGTGATGGTGCCGGTTGCGGCGGCGTAATCGTCTCCGGCAGTTGCGGTTCCGTTGCTGGTCGCGTATTTGACGGTGACCGTCGATGTCGCGGCCTTGTCCAGGGTGACGGTGAATGCGAGATTCGATGTGCCGCTGTTGCCTTCGGACTTCGACGCATTGCCGATCGATACCTTCGGCGCCACCACGGCCACATCGTCATTGGTAATCGTGCCGGTCGCGGTCGCCGTCCCCAGTGTGGCGCCCGAGGGAGCCGACAGCGTGACCGTGAATGTCTCGTCCTGCTCGACAGTCGTATCACCGGTGACAGCGATGTTGATGGTCTTGGAGGTCTCGCCCGCGGCGAAGGTCACCGTGCCGGTGGCGCCCGTGTAATCCTGTCCTGCGGTGGCGGTTCCGTTGGCCGTCGCGTAGTTGACCGTCACCGGGCCGGTGGCCGCCTTCGACAGCGTGACCGTGAACGCCATGTTCGACGTCCCCGAATTGCCCTCGGACTTCGACGCATTGCCGATCGAGACCGTCGGGGCGACCACGGCCACATCGTCATTGGTGATCGTGCCCGTCGCGGTCGCCGTGCCGAGCTTGGCGTTCGTCGGGGCCGACAACGTCACGGTGAACGTCTCATCCGGCTCGACGGTCGCGTCACCCGCGATCGCGACGTTGATGGTCTTGGACGTCTCGCCCGCGGCGAAGGTCACCGTGCCCGAGGTGGACGTGTAATCCTGACCCGCGGTAGCCGTCCCGTTCGACGTCGCATACTTCACCGTCACCGGCGTGCTCGACGCCTTCGACAGCGTGACCGTGAACGCCATGTTGGACGTCCCCGAGTTGCCCTCTGCCTTCGACGCGTTACCGACCGACACCGACGGCTGCTGCGCCGCCGCAATCAGATTGGTCCACTTGGTCTGTGTGCCGGAATCCTTGGCGATGATGTTGCTGGAGGACAACTGACTCACCGACACACCGTTCAAGGTGTAGGTGTGGTTGTTGTCCACGACGCTGATGACCGTCGAACCCGATTTTTCCGACACCTCGAACTGCGTGGCACCCATCCAGCCGAAGTCCAGTTTGTCGGTGGCGGGGTTGAAGTTGAGGACCGGGTTCTTACCCCAGTCCCACGTGATAACGGTCGTCGTTCCGCCTGCCACGGCGGCCGCGGCGGCGGGCCCTGAGGAGCCCAGCATCGGCGAATCCGACGCCCCGTTGACCACTACCGTCACCGGTACCAGCGTCGTCACAGGCCCGCCGAACAGGTGGAAGCCGGTGTCACGCACCTCGACAACAAACGAGTCCGTGCCGCCGGTGGCCTCCAACTCATCGCCGGCCACATAGGTGAACGATCCGTCGGCACCGACCGAGACCGAGCCCGCCTCCGGACCGTCGACCACGGCGTACGACAACGGATCACTCTCGGGATCGGAGGCGTTGATCGACCCCGTCACCGTGCCGGGCACCGTCTCGGAAATCACGTAGGGCGCCGCGGACGGCCCCTGGTTGGCGAACAACCGGGTGATCTCCCGGCGCACCAGCGCCAGCGCCGCGGTCACGAACTCCATCGGCGACCCGGAGCCACCGCCGGAGCCGCCCAGGCCGAACAGCGACAGGAACCCCGACACGATGTTCGAAGGTGACACCGATGCCGCAACGGATGCCGCAACCGGAGCCGCTGCCGACTCGGAGGCCGCGTCGGATGCGGCCAGCGGGGATGCGGCCGACAGAGGTTCGGCCGACAGGGGGGCCGATTCGGCCGCCTCGAGGCCTGCCGCCGCGGAGCTCACGGTAAGCCGCTCGGAGCGCACCGCTGCCGTAGACGCTGCCTTGGGGGCGGACCGGTCCACACCTTGAGAGGAAGACGGATTCGACGAATCACCCTGCGCCGCCTGGGAATCAACACCCTGGGAATCGCTCACCGATTCGTCGGCCTCGTCGGCCGACGAATCACGGCCCAATGCGCCGGCAGATGGCGCCAAGGATTCCGCCGCGTCACCGGGGGGAGTCGAAATCCGCGGCTTGGTGACCGACACCGCTCGCTCACGCGCCCGGGGCCCGGCCGTCGACCGTGAAGCACTATCCGCCCCGGACGCCGTGTCGCTCGAGTGCGAAGCCGAGCCCGCATCCGAGTCATCTGCCACCGCCACGCCGGAACCGGTGGCAGCTGCCCACCCGAGACCCAGCGCAAAGGCCGCCGAGCCGATACGCACCCCGAACCGAGCTGAATCCATGACACCCCTCATCGCCGTTGTTGAGTACAACCGGTTGCCGGCTGTAGTAATGATGTGACAAAACTAACATAAATGTCTCATGAGAAAAAATCCATGGAAACCGCTGGATCACACAGGTAAAGTGCCTCAAATTGACTTCCAGTCAGGATAAATTCCGCAAAGATTGCCGGATCACCGAAGTAGGGGCAACTCGCCGAGTTCGTGTGGCTAACTCGGTTTCCCGGCGGCCCCTGATATTTACTTCCTCCGCCGGAAGCCGAATACGCTCACCACGACCACGAACGCGTACAGCGGAGTCTGGGGATTCACCGTGTATCCGAGGTCCTTGAGAATGCCCACCTCCACCGAACTGAGCATCCTCGCACCCACCCCGTACGAGATGTACGGGTTCATCACCTGATCGCCGGCGTTGGTATTCGTATCGCTGAGATGCGAGACCGAACTCCCGGATGACCACGTGCTGGGCGTATAGATCGGCACCAGTCCGCCGTAGGCGGCAACGGCATTCGGCCCGGAGAAGTAGAGGCCACCGTTGGAGCCGGTCAGGTTCCCCGTGTACGAGGTGTTCCAAACATAGTTATCTCCAATGACTTTCGTTCCGGTCGAATTGGTGATGAAGCTGTCGTAGGCGGTGTAGTTGCGGTCGGAGCTCACGGTCGAAGGATCCGCGATCCCGGTGAGGAAGCCGAAAGTGTGGAGGAGCTCGTGTATCGCCGTCGCCGTGAAGTCGTACTGGTTGTTGCGAACCTTGGCGCCGTAGGCCCACGGGTACGCGAAGTTCCAGCTGATCTGGCCGTCCGTCGCGGATCCATTCGCGTCGACGCCCGTCAACACCTTCGTCTGCACAATGGTCCCGTAGAAGCCCGGACTCGAACTCGTGAAGTAGGTCGACGCCGATGCCAGTGTTCCCGTATTGGCCGCGCTGATCCCGACAACGTCATAGGTCAGGGTGATGGGCGCCGCCACGACGATGTTGGACGATAGCCAAGCCGCAACAGCGCTCATCGCATTTCGGGCGTCAGTGGTCCAGTAATTCGATCCGCTGCCGTAGTTGAAGACAAACGTGATGTGCGGAGTCATCGGTGCCACCGACACCGTCACCGGAACGGTGAGCGTGCCGCCGTGTGCGTCCGTCACCGTCACTGTGAACGCGTCGAGGAGGTCCGCGGCGGCGGCAGAAGCCGACCCCGCCGCGTACTGCGCCGCCTCGGTCGGTGTGTAGCTGAAAGTCCCGTCGGACGCCACCGCCACGCTGCCTTTCGTGGTGGTGGTCGAGCCGCTGTAGGACAGGGTGTCGCCATCGGCGTCGGCACCGATTACCGCACCAGCCACGACACCGGTTGTCGCATTGGGGCTTCCGACACTCACCGTCGCGGTCGGAACGGCATTGGCCGGTGTGATCGGCACGCTGATCACGACTCCGTAGGCACCGCCGTGGCCGTCGGACACCGTCACCGTGAACGTGTCCGCCTTGTCGGAGGCCGAGGCGGACAGGGCAGAGGCGGCGTGCCGCGCGCTGTTGGTCGGCGTGTAGGTGAAGCTTCCGTTGGCGCTCACCGTCACGCTGCCCTTGGCCGTGGTGGTGGTTCCGCTGTATGTCACCGTGTCGCCATCGGCGTCACTGCCGGTCACGGTTCCTGCGACCACCCCGGAGGCATTCGGGGTTCCCACCGTCGCGGTGGCGGTAGGGCCGGTGTTCGAGGGCGCTACCGCCACGGTGACGGGTACGCCGAGCACGCCGCCGTGCCCATCGGAGATGGTGACGGTGAAGGTGTCCGTGGTCACTGCGGCCGTGGCGCCGGTCGCCGAAGCGGCATGGCGGGCCGTGGAGGTCGGGGTATACGTGAACGAGCCGTTCGCGTTGACCATCACCGAGCCCTTGGACGTGGTCGTCGACCCGCTGTAGACCAGGGCATCGCCATCGACGTCGGATCCGGTGACGCTGCCCGTCACCACCCCGGTGGACACGTTCGGCGAACCGGGCGAGCCGGTGCCGATCGGTGCGGTGTTCGCCGGCGCGATCGGCACGCTCACCGGCACGGTCGAAGTGCCGCCGTGGCCGTCCGAAACCGTCAGGTTGAACGTGTCGGTGGTGGCGGATAGATCTGCTCCCGTTGCCGAAGCTGCGTGCCGTGCGGTCGAATTCGGCGTGTAGGTGAACGTTCCGCCAGCCGCGACAACCACCGTGCCCTTCGAAGTCGTGGTGCTGCCGCCGTAGGTCAGCGAATCACCGTCGGCGTCCGAGCCAATGATGCTTCCCGTGACAACGCCGGTGGAGGCGTTCGGCGTGCCCACCGTCGCCGTCGCCGACGGCGCGGTGTTGGCAGTCCCGATCGTCACCGTCACGGGAACTGTTGCGGTTCCACCGTGCCCATCCACGATGGTCACTGTGAAGGAATCCGTTTTGTCGGAGTTGGTGGCTGCCGAGCCCGAAGCATTGTGCCGCGCAGTCGAATTCGGCGTGTAGCTGAACGTCCCGTCAACCGCGACCGTCACGCTGCCCTTGGAGGTGGTGGTCGTCCCGCTGTAGGTGAGCGAATCCCCGTCGGTGTCGCTGCCGATCACGGATCCGGTGACGACGCCCGTCGAGGCGTTCGGCGATCCTGGCGCCGACGTCCCACTCGGCGCGGCGTTCGCTGGGCTGATGGACACCGTGATCGGAAGGTTCAGCCGACCACCGTGACCGTCCGACACGGTGACCGTGAAAGTGTCGGTGGTTTGGGCGGCCGTGGCACCAATCGCCGAAGCGGCATGGCGTGCAATGGAACTCGGTGTGTAACTGAACGTGCCATTGGCGCTGTTGATCGCAATGGCACCCTTGGAGGTGGTGGCAGGCGCTGTAAATGTCAGAGTGTCGCCGTCGGGGTCGACGGCGGCGACGGCTCCCGTCACCACTCCGGTCGACGGATTGGGCGAGCCGACCGCCGCGGACCCTGTCGGCGGGTTGCTCGCCGGGCTGATCGCCACCGAGACCGGTACCGAAACCGATCCGCCATGCCCATCGGCGACGGTTACGGAGAAGCTGTCGGTCAGATCCGCGGCCGTAGCGTTCTGTCCGGCGGCCGCATGCCTGGCCGAATCGGTTGGCGTGTAGGTGAATCCACCGTTGGCATTGACGGTCACGCTGCCCTTCGCAGTGGTGGCCGGTGCACTGAAGGTGAACGAATCGCCGTCGGCGTCTGCGCCGGTGATGGTGCCTGTGACCGATCCGGTGTCGACATTCGGGATGCCGACGGTACCGCTGGCTGTCGGAACGATGTTGGTGGGACTGATGGCAACCGTGACCGCGACGGCCGTGGATCCACCGTGGCCGTCACCGAGCATCACGTCGAAGGTGTCCGTGGTTACCGCGGCTGTCCCGCCGGTGAGCGAGGCCGCATGTCTTGCGACCGAAGTCGGTGTGTAGGTGAAGGATCCGTTTGCATTGATCGTCACGCTGCCCTTCGCGGTCGACGTCGCCCCGCTGTAGGTCACGGTGTCGCCGTCGGCATCCGCCCCGGTCACGCTGCCGGTCACGACCCCGGTCGAGGGACTCGGGATTCCGACGGACGCCGTACCCGAGGGGGCGGTGTTGGCCGGCCCGATGGCAACCGACACCGGGATCACAGCGGTACCGCCGTGCCCGTCCGAGACGGTGATGCCGAAGCTGTCGGTCTTGGTCACCTCGGTTGCTCCGGCGGCCGAAGCTAGATGCCGTGCAATCGAATTCGGCGTATAGGTGAAGGAGCCGTTCGGGTTGACCGTGACGCTGCCCTTCGCCGTTGCGGTCGAGCCACTGTAGGTCAACGAGTCGCCATCGGCGTCGGTGACGTCGAGAGTTCCGGCGACGACGCCGGTAGCAACGTTCGGTGCGGCAACTGTCGCAGTGCCGCTGGGCGTCGCATTGGCGCCTCCGATCGCGACAGTCACCGATATCGCCGTCGTACCCCCGTGACCATCGCTCACGCTGATCACGAACGAGTCGGTCTTGTCGGCGCTGGTGGCTCCCACGGACGAAGCGGCGTGCCGTGCAAGAGAATTGGGTGTGTAGGTGAAGGATCCGTTGGCGCCGACCACCACGCTGCCCTTGGCTGTCGTGGCAGACCCGCTATAAGTCAGCGAATCACTGTCCGCGTCCGCGCCGGCAACACTTCCCGTCACCACCCCCGTCGATGCGTTCGGGTTGCCCGGGTTGGCCGTGCCGGTCGGGGCGGCGTTGGCCGGTGCGATCGCGACGGAGATCGGCACGGCGACGCTGCCGCCGTGACCGTCGGACACACTCACGATGAAGCTGTCGGTCTTTTCGGCGTCGGCGGCATTCAGCGCGGAAGCGGTGTGGCGGGCACTGGAATTCGGTGTGTAGGTGAACGATCCATTGGCGCTCACCGACACGGTGCCCTTGAGGGTGGTCGTCGGCGCGGTGAATGTGAGCGGATCTCCGTCGCTGTCGACGCCACCGACCGTGCCTGTGACCACACCGGTCGACCCGTTCGGATTGTTCACCGTCGCCGTGGCCGTGGGGTCCTCATTGACGGGACTGATCGGGACCGTGACGGGCACGGCGGTGACGCCGCCATTGCCGTCGGAGACGGTGATGCTGAACGAGTCGGTCTTAGCCGTGGTCGCTGATAACGCCGACGACGCATGGCGCGCAGTCGACGTCGGGGTGTAGGTGAATGATCCATCGGTGGCGACGGTCACGCTGCCCTTCACCGTGGTCGTCGTTCCGCTATAGGTCAGCGGGTCACCATCGATGTCCGCGCCGCTGACCACGCCGGTGACCACGCCGCCGACGTCCGGAGTCCCGAGGGCGACCACTCCGGTCGGCGCGCTGTTCGGCGGCCGGAATGGCGCCACGTTCACCGTGATGGTGGCCTCTGCCTCGTGCGCCTTGCCACCGACGAGTCCGAAGGTGAACAGGCTCAGCAGACCCACGAGGCCGTGGAGGTGGAACCCGCCGACATCGTCGCTGACGCCGAGTCCGAACGAATCCGTCGTCCCAGTGGCCGCGTATGCGGCGTCGGGCGTGTAGGTGTAGCTGCCGTCTCCGGCGATCTCGGCCGTTCCGTGGGTGGGAGCCGACGTGACCGAATACTTCAGCGTCGGACTATCGGGATCGGTGGCGTTGAGTGATCCGGACACCAGGCCGTAGGGGGTTGGGCTGCCGTGCGTGGGACTCACCGTGGGTGACGCATTGAACAGCACCGAGAAGAATCCGCCGCTACTCGCCTTCGCGGTCGCACTGACTCGAGACGCCGGCGTCGCACGATCCGGACTCCCCAGATCGGGTCTCCCCAGATCTGGGACCGCACGGCCCCGTTGGCGAACCACGGTGGCGCGCTCCCCGGGTGCGGACCGCGCGGCGGAGGCCGACCGTCGAGGGGATTTGGGTCCAACAGCCCCCGCCACAGAATTCGTCGACCGGGCCGACCCCGGAGCGCTCGGCGCCGACGCCTCGGTGCTCGCGGATGAGTCGCCGCTCGGTGCCGCATTCGCGACTGCGGGACCACCGGCCGCGACGACGGCCCAGACGCCCAGCGCGAACGCCAGCCCACCCACACGCCCTATGCATGCCGATGCGCGCATCTCGCAAACCCCCGCCGCCGCCCTACCCGAAGGCAACGCTAGCTCTCAGCGGGCATCGCGACAGGTCGATTCCCTAAACCGAGGCGACCCGGCGGTCGGTACTCCCTTAGTGTTCGACGGGTGAACCGGCTCGATCGCTTTTTCGAGATCTCAGCCCGCGGGTCATCCGTAGCCGCCGAACTGCGCGGCGGTGTCGTGACGTTCATCGCGATGGCCTACATCGTCGTGCTGAACCCGATCATCCTGTCCGGTCGCCCGGACGTGGCAGGCAACATACTGCCTTTCGCGCAGGTATCGGCGGCCACCGCGCTGTGTGCCGGCGTGATGACGATTGCTTTCGGGCTGTTCGCCCGGCTACCGTTCGCGTTCGCCGCGGGCTTGGGTATCAATTCATTCCTGGCCACCACGGTGATCGGTTCGCTGAGCTGGCCGGAGGCGATGGGCCTCGTCGTGATCGACGGTCTCATCATCGTTGCGCTCACGGTCAGCGGCCTACGGCGCCTGGTGTTCAACGCCGTGCCCATTGAACTGAAACTGGCGATCACGGCGGGCATCGGGCTTTTCATCCTCTTCATCGGTCTAGTCGATGCGGGCTTCATCTCCTCCACCAAGCTCGCATCACCTCCGGTGGGACTGGGAGCCGGCGGTCATGGCTCCATCACCACCATTCCCACGCTGGTGTTCGTTTTCACCCTGCTGTTCACCGGAGCCCTGGTGATCCGCGAAATTCGCGGCGGCATTCTCATCGGGCTCGGGGCCGGCACGGCGGTAGCCGTCGCGATCGAATCCATCTGGCACCTCGGATCGGCCTCGGCGGAGAACCCGGACGGCTGGAGCCTGTCTGTGCCGACGCTGTCCGGTTCGCCGTTCGCACTGCCCGATCTGGCTCTTGTGGGGAGTTTCAGCTTCGGGAGTTTCGAACGCATCGGCGTCCTCGCGGTCACCATGCTCGTTTTCACGCTGGTCTTCGCCAATTTCTTTGACGCCATGGGAACCTTCACCGGCCTGTCCCGTCAGGCCGGACTTGCCGACGGCTCCGGAAACTTCCCCCGCTTGCCAACCGCGCTGATCGTGGAGGGCGCCGGTGCCGTCGTCGGCGGTGCCACCTCAGCCTCGTCCAACACCGTGTTCATCGAGTCCGGCACCGGGATCGGCGAGGGCGCCCGGACCGGACTTGCCAATCTGGTGTCGGGTTCGTTGTTTCTCGCTGCGATGTTCCTTGCTCCACTGGCGTCGATCGTTCCGACGGAGGTTGCCGGTGCCGCACTCGTCATCGTGGGGGCGATGATGTTTTCGCAGCTGCGCCACGTGGACGTCTCCGGTATGGCCGTGGCTTTGCCGGTGGTCCTCACCGTGTCCGTGATGCCGTTCAGCTATTCGATAGCCAATGGCATCGGCGTCGGTTTTGTGTCGTGGGTGGTCCTGCACGCGGCAACGGGCAAGGTGCGTCAGATCAGCCCGCTGCTGTGGGTGGTCGCCGCCGGGTTCGTGGTGTATTTCGCGCGAGCATCGATCGAATCGATTCCGGGCTTCTGATCCCGGCTACGGTGGGCACATGAACCCTGCGCAGGTACCCGGGGGTGTGGTGCACGCGCTCCCGGCAGACCTGCGTTCCGCTCTCCTCGACAATCCGACTGCATTAGCCCTGTGGAGTGACATCACACCGCTGGCCCGCAATGAATTCATCTGCTGGGTCGAGGACGCCAAGCAGGACAAGACTCGCGAACGGCGTATTCGGCGGACCCAGGAAGAACTCGAGGAGGGTAAACGCCGGCCTTGCTGCTGGCCTGGTTGCAAGCACCGGGAGCGCAACGGGCACTGATGCTGAGTCCGTCGTGCCGTCGGTGTCGCGCCCGTCAATTTTTTTGGCCCGTCCCGCAGATTCGCGTCAGCGCGGGCACGCCCAGCCGCTATCGTCCAGGTGGTACGGAGCGAGAGCAAACTGAGGGGTGGCAATGGCTTCGGGCGCAAAGGGGGCTGTCACTTCGCGGGCTGCACAAGCCGAGAAGACCCGACAGAATCTGTTGAACACGGCGGTCCGCTTCTCGGAAAAGGCGTATTCCGATGTGGCAGTGGCTGATATCGCCAAGGAGGCCGGCGTCGCACACGGCTTGATCTTCCATCACTTCAGCAATAAGCGCGGCATCTATCTGGAGGCGATCGAGCAGGCGGCGATCGAGCTGGACAACGCCTTCGAGGTCGATCCGGCGCTTCCACCTGCCGAACAGATGAGAAGCGCCCTCGCGGGTCACCTGCAATTCCTCGCGACGAACCGTGGCCTGGCGCTGCGCCTCGTGCTGGGCGGACGTGGAGCCGACCCCGACGCGTGGAAGGTGTTCGAATCGACCCGCGGTCAGGCCATCATCAAGGCATCCGTGGTGATGGGTCTCGATCCGGAAAATCCCGCGGTGCGGATGACGGCCCGCGCTGCGACCGGCGCGATCGACGAAGTCTGCGTCTTCTGGCTGGAGAACGACCAGCCCTTTCCCCTCTCGTCCGTCATCGACACCGTCATCACGATCATCATCGGAACGCTTGCTGCCGCACCGGTTCTCGATCCTTCGGTGGACACATCAGCCGCGATCGAGATCTTGAAGAGCGCGCGGTCCGTTCCAGCGCAGGCGGGGCGCGAGGCCTAGGTTCCGACCAGGTCCAGCGCGATGTCGACGAGCATGTCCTCCTGCCCGCCGACCATTCGACGACGGCCCGCCTCCTCGAGGATGGCGCGCACGTCGATGCCGTAACGCACCGATACCGTCTCGGCATGCCGCAGAAAGCTGGAGTACACCCCGGCGTATCCGAGCGTCAGTGTTTCCCTATCGACCTGCACCGGGCGATCCTGCAGCGGGCGGACGAGGTCGTCGGCAGCGTCTTGCAGGGCGTGTAGATCGCAGCCGAGCGTCCAGCCGATCCTCGTCGCAGCCGCGACGAACACTTCCAGTGGCGCGTTGCCCGCGCCGGCGCCCATACCCGCCAGCGAGGCATCGACGCGGTTCGCACCGTATTCCACCGCAACGATGGAATTCGCGACTCCGAGTGACATGTTGTGGTGGGCGTGGATTCCGATTTCCGTTTCCGGCGAGAGGGTTTGACGCAGCGCATCCACTCGCTCGGCGACGTCGCGCATCAGCATTGCGCCGCCGGAGTCGACGACGTACACGCATCCCGCGCCGTAGCTCTCCATCAGCCTGGCCTGTCCGGCCAATGCGTCCGGAGTCGTCATATGGCTCATCATCAGGAATCCGACGGCGTCCATGCCAAGATCACGTGCCGCTGCGAGATGGCCTTTCGAAACGTCGGCTTCGGTGCAGTGGGTGGCCACCCTGACCACGCCGACGCCCGCCCCGTGGGCATCTTTCAGATCCCTAACCGTTCCGATCCCGGGAAGGATCAGTGTCGCAATGCGGGCCCGTGTCACCACGGCCGCCGCGGCCTCGATCCACTCGAGGTCGGTGTGCGCGCCGAATCCGTAGTTACAGGTCGAGCCCGCCAGCCCGTCTCCATGAGCGATTTCGATGGAATCGACGCCGGCGGCGTCGAGCGCTCCCGCGATCGCCCGAACGTGGTCCCGGCTGTAGCGGTGACGGACGGCATGCATGCCGTCGCGCAGGGTGACGTCGCTGATGTAGACGTTGCGCGGGGTCATCTGGCTCCTGCCGTTCTTCTCGAGTGGGCCGCGATCCGTTCGGCGGTGGCCTTCGCCGCGGAGGTCATGATGTCGAGATTGCCGGCGTAGGCGGGCAGGTAGTGCGCCTCGCCTGCGACCTCCAGCAGCACCGTGACCCGGGTGCCGACGAACTCACCGGCATCCGGGCGTTGGAGTGGGTTTCGCGAGCCGAATCTTTCGAACTGGACCCGCTGTTTCAGTCGGTAGCCGGGGACGTATGCCCGGACGTCATCTGCCATGTCGTGGATCGACCGTTCGATTTCGTCGTGGCTCACGTCGCCTTCGACAAGACAGAAGACGGTGTTGCGCATGAGAATCGGCGGGTCCGCCGGATTGAGAATCATCATCGCCCGTCCACGCCGAGCGCCACCGATGATTTCCAGTGCGGCCGAGGTGGTTTCGACGAATTCGTCGATGTTGGCCCGCGTTCCGGGACCAGCCGACTTCGATGAGATGGCCGAAACGGTTTCCGCGTACTCCACGGTGGCTACCCGCGCGATCGCGGCGACGATCGGAACCGTCGCCTGGCCCCCGCAGGTGACCATGTTCAGATTCGGGGCGTCGAGGTGGTCGTCGAGGTTGACCACCGGTACGCAGAACGGACCCACCGCGGCGGGCGTCAGGTCGACGATCCGAACGCCACTGTCCCGCAGTCGAGCCCAACTGGCGTGATGCGCGGATGCGGAGGTGGCGTCGAAGACGAGTTTGATGTCGTGGAACCCGGGAAGCGCGAGGAGCCCGTCGATTCCCTCCGCTGTCGTCGGTACGCCGCGATGCTTCGCGCGCGCCAGCCCGTCGGAGTCCGGGTCGATGCCGACCAGAGCGGCCATCGTCAGCGGGCCGTCACCGCGCAGGATCTTGAGCATCAGATCCGTTCCGATGTTGCCGGAGCCGATGATCGCCACGGGCCATTGGGGTTGGGCGTTCATCGCGCTTCGTTCTCCGCGGCCATGCGAACGGCGGTGTCGTACAGGGCCTGCCCGTGGATGGCGAACAGTGCCAGGATGTCGATGCTGTCGCCACCGATCTCCTTCGCGATGAACAGCCCGTCGGCGCCCGCGATCGCGTAGGTGGACAATTGACTGATCTGCTCTTCGGTCAATCCGGGAGTCAGCTGTCCGATGCTGTTTCGGAGCGACTCGTAGGCCTGGCCGCGGACCCTGACGTACATCTCCCGGGCACGGGGTTCGACGGGGCGACGTTCCAGAGCGAGCATCAGTCCAAGGCGAAGAAAGTCCGGGGAGTCCAGGACGGCCTTGGCCGTCCCGGCGGCGACTTCCATCAGCTGTTCGCGCGCCATCAGGTCGTTCGGCAGCTGGAAGACCTGGAGCCAGTTCGCGAAGCTACGTTCGATGACGGCGGCTATCAGGTCGTCCTTGTCTTTGAAGTGCCAGTAGATGGAGCTGGCCGGAAGTCCACACTTGGCGCTCACCGCGCCGATGCTGGTGCCCTCATACCCCCGCTCAGCGGCGATCTCGGTGGCGGCGTCCAGGATTCGGGATCTTGAAAGTTCCCCGTCCGCCCGCTTCTTGACCATCTCATCTCCCGCCCCTTGACTCTGTAACGATCACTACATTACCGTAGTGGTCATTACAGAACAAGTCCCGATCGCATCGGGCCGACGGAATGTGAGCGTCCCGTGACCGAATCCCCCACCTACGACGTCGCCATCATCGGCTATGGCCCCACGGGCGCGACGGCCGCCAACCTCCTGGGCCAGCTAGGCCTCAATGTCCTTGTGGTCGAACGGGATCCCGACGTGTACAACCGGGCCAGAGCGATCTCGATCGACGAAGAAGTCTTGCGCATCTGGCAATCCGTCGGGCTGGCCGAGCGCTTGCAGGCCGACATGCTGCCCGGTCCACCCATCACCTTCGTCGGCGCCGACGGCAAGCCCTTCTTCGAGTGGGTCATCGAAGGGAAGGGTTCCGGCCACCCACCCCAACAATTCATCTACCAGCCCGCCGTCGACGCCGTCCTCCGCGAGGGAGTGGAGCGATTCCCCAACGTCGAAATCCTGGTCCACCACGAGTGTCTTCGCGTCGTACCCAAGGGAGACGAGGTGGAGTTGATGCTCGCCGACCTGACCACCGACACCTTCAAGAGGGTGCGCGCGTCGTATGTCATTGCCGCAGAAGGCGGCTCGTCGCCGACGCGGGGTCAACTCGGCATCGGCTACGCCGGACGTACCTATGCCGAACGCTGGATCGTGATCGACACCAAGGTGACCAAGGAATGGGATTCCCACGACCGCCTGCGATTTCACTGCAAGCCAAGCCGTCCCACCGTCGACTGCCCCACCCCTTTGGGCCACCACCGATGGGAGTTCCCGATCAAGGAACACGAAGACGAGAAGAAGATGTCCAGCCGCGAAGAGGTCTGGAAAATTCTCAATGCTCAAGGCATCACCTCGGAGAACGTCGAAATTCTGCGGTCGGTGGTCTACAGCCACCACGTCCGCTGCGCCGACCGATGGCGGGTCGGCCGGATTTTCCTGGCCGGCGACGCCGCACATGCCATGCCCCCCTGGCTCGGCCAGGGCATGTCGGCCGGCGTCCGCGACGCGGCGAACCTGTGCTGGAAGCTCGCCGCGGTGATCCGCGGTCAGGCTCGGGATTCGCTACTCGACTCCTACCAGACCGAACGTCAGCCACACGTCACTGAAATCACCAATCGCGCTGTCCGAATGGGCTGGCTGATCACCGAACATCGCCCCCGCGTCGCCGCGGTCCGAGACATATTCGCGCGCAAGCTGACCCGGCATGCGCGCGTGGTCGACCTCCTGCAGAAGTTCTGCTGGATTCCAGACGCACGCCATGCCCGCGGATTTCACGGCGGCACGGCTCCCGCCGTCGGCTGGCAACTTCCCCAGCCGTGGGTGGTCACGCCCGAAGGCGCAACCGAGAGACTCGACGACGCGCTCGGCAATCAATGGACGGTGCTCCACCTTGGAACCGAACCCAATGGCGCCCAGTCGTGGAAGGACGCCGGTGTCACCACCGTGCGGCTCAGCGGACCGGCCTCCGTCATCGACGACGGCTCGATCCGTGACTCCGGCGGAACGCTGGTCGGCTGGCTGCAGGAGAAGAAGGCCCTCGCGGTGGCAGTCAGACCCGACGGATTCGTCTACGCAGCGGTCGGCCACGGCCAGACACTTCCCCCGCCTCCTGTCCACCTAACTCGCTCGCCCGGGCTCGCCGCCACCGAACCGACCAGAATGGGAATTTCCGCATGACACGAACAACTTTCACCGAACGCACCGCATCCGTCTCCGGACGATCCATCTTCTACACCGAAACGGGCTCCGGCACAGCGGTCGTCATGCTGCACGGTGGCGGGCCAGGGGCCTCGGGCGTCGCCAACTTCTCGCGCAACATCGACGTCCTAGCCGAATCACACCGGGTCATCGTTCCCGACATGCCCGGCTACGGAAAGTCCGACAAGCACATCGACCACAGCGATCCTTTTGGGTATCTGGCCAACTCGATCAGGGGTCTGCTCGATGAATTGGGAATCCAGACAGCACATCTCATCGGGAACTCCTACGGCGGCGCAGCTGCGCTGCGCCTAGCGCTGGACAGCCCGCGGCGGGTGGGCAAGCTTGTCCTGATGGGCCCCGGCGGCATCGGGACGACGCGCGGGTTGCCCACCGCCGGCTTGAAGAGTCTGCTTTCGTACTACGGCGCCGAGGGTCCGAGTCGCGCAAAACTGGCGTCATTCATCCGCGACTACCTGGTATTCGACGGCTCCGCGGTACCCGACGAACTCATCGACATGCGCTACGCGGCATCTTTGGATCCGGAAGTGGTGGCCAATCCACCGCTTCGGCGGCCCGCGAACCTTCGAACCCTCTGGCGGATGGACCTCACCCGCGACGCGCGACTCAAGCACCTGACCAACCCGACGCTGATCCTCTGGGGGCGCGACGACAAAGTAAACCGACCCTCCGGCGGACCCCTGCTGGCGAACCTGATGCCCAGCGCCGAACTGGTCATGACCTCCCACACCGGGCATTGGATGCAGTGGGAGCGTCCGGATCTGTTCAATCGCCTGGTCACCGAATTCCTCTCCCCCGGTTCCGATCTGGCTGTGTCATGAACCCCTTCGACAGCTGCGTGTTCGGGAAGGTTCATCTCGGCTACCTGGTCATCGAGACCAACAGGTTCTCCGACTGGAAGCGCTTTGGTCGCGACGCCATCGGAATGCACCTCGATGACGCACTGCCCGACGTCATGCGGTTCCGGCTTGACGACAACGAATGCCGATTCCTACTGCAACGGGGTCCCGCCGAAGACACCACGGCGCTCGGTTGGGAGATCGACGACCACAACACATTCGAGGTCATCGAATCGCGGATCAAGTCTCACGGCGTTCCTATCAGCCGGGGTTCCGAGGAGGATGCCGCGCTCCGCGGAGTGGAGCGGTTCGTCCGATTCCCCGGCCCCAACGGACTGGCACAGGAGATGTACGTCAGCGCACGCACGACCTCGGATCCGTTGCTGCTCGACGCCCGTGGCGGATTCGTCACCGGTGTCGACGGCATGGGCCACGTGGCCATCGCTACCAAGAACCCGCACCAGATGCGCGGCTACTACAGCACCGTCTTCGACGCACGACTGACGGACTACATCGACGAGACCATCAACGGGGTCAAATTCAAGATCCGCTTCCTGCGGGTCAACGAACGGCACCACACCGTCGCCATCGCGGCAGTAAAGCGGCTGCCGCTCAACCCGATTCGCACGAGAATTCAGCATTGCAACATTCAGGTGGCTGAGCTCGATGACATGCTGCGGTCCTACCAGCGGGTGAAGGCACTGGGCTTCGACATGGCGCTATCGGTCGGCCAACACACCAATGACAAGGAGCTGTCCTACTACGCCGTCACTCCGTCGGGGTTCGAATGGGAACTCGGCTGGAATCCGATCGTCATCGACGAATCCACCTGGGAGCCAACGACCCATCAGGGCATCAGCATCTGGGGTCACACCCCGGAGGGTCAGTCCGTCGTCGACATACTCGAGCGGTTCAAGACCGGTGCTCGGTCGATGTGGAGCCGGGAGGACGCGATCCCCGCTCTGGCCGGTGCGGGCGTTCCCGACGACTGATCCTCTGTATCGGTGAGCACCTCGGTCTGGGACAGCACCTGAGTGCGCATGTCAGGGGCGCATGTTTCAGACGGCCGAATACGGGTACCGGGGGCTGGTGAAGCTTCTGATGGATCCGCCGCTGCCCCACGCCCATGGACCCATATCGCTCGCGTTGATCGACCAACTCCAACAGCGTGCTCCCCGCCACTGGTTGTCTCCGCTCGAGGTTCCTCTCGCCGACGCCGACCCCTATGGCTTGGACCTGCAGCTGGCGCTGTATGTCTGCTATGAGCTGCACTACCGCGGCTTCGCCCACGTCGACGATCGATGGGAGTGGGACGGCGGTATCCTGCACCTGAGGGGCCAACTGGAGCGGATATTCCTTTCCGCCGTCCGCCGGGATGTGGGGGTCACCGATGCCACTGCAAGCGAAGTCATGGCCGCGCTGTCGGTCGAACCTGCCGAAGGCTCGGGCCCTTCGTACTTCCTGCGCGAACGCGGAACGTGGGAACAAATGCGGGAGTACTTCGTCCACCGTTCGCTGTACCACCTGAAGGAAGGTGATCCACACGCCTGGGCCATCCCACGCCTGACCGGGCAAGCCAAAGCGTCCTTCGTTGCCGTCGAGTTCGACGAGTTCGGCGGCGGCGCCGGCGCCCGGGTTCATCAACAGCTGTACGCGGATCTGCTGGTCGCCGCCGATTTGGACCCCACCTATCTCGCCTATCTGCATTGTGTGCCCGCGGTATCGCTGGCGCCGGTCAATCTGATGTCGATGTTCGGTCTTCATCGCGCATTGCGGGGGGCGGCGGTAGGGCACTTCGCCGCGACCGAGATCACGTCGTCACCCGGATCGCAGAGGCTGGCCTCGGCGCTCCGCAGGCTCGGGGCACCTAGGGCCTGCGTGGCGTTCTACGACGAGCACGTCGAGGCGGACGCGGTACACGAACAGGTCGTTCGCAACGACGTCGTCGGCGACCTGGTGGCGAATGCGCCCCACCTCGAAGCCGACGTGGTGTTCGGCATCCAGGCCTTCCAACTCGTCGAGGACCGCTTGGCCGCCCACCTCATGAAGCGCTGGGATGCCGGTCACTCTTCGCTTCGGCGGCCGCTCTGATCTTTCGGCGGTGACTGGTGTCGCAGAGCGGGAAGATCTTGCTACGTCGGCAGGTGCAGATGGCAACCATGAATCGATCCGAGTCCACCGCGGTGCCGTCGGGGAGTTCGATGTGAACCGGCCCCTGAACCATCAGCGGGCCCGACTGCTGAACTCGGACCAGCCGGGAATCGTTCGAAGTCACGACTTGTCCGCTCGGATGACGACGAGCTTTTCCGTGCGAACCCCGGGCTCCAACAGGCCGCGCCGCTCAAGCCACAGCGCTCGCGGCAGCAGCACGGGACCAAACGGGATGGATCGCTGCGCAACGATTTTAGCCCTTAGACCGCCATACGCCAGCAGCCTGAGGCTGCGCCGAACATCCGCGAACTCCGATTGAACAATCAGCATCGAGCCGCCCTGGTGGAGGATTCGAGGAGCCGCGGTGCACAACGGGTCGAGGACCCGTCGACCGTCGGGGCCGGCGTTATAAGCGATGGACGGTCCTGCATCCCAGGCGGGCTGCGTATTGCCGTCGTCGGGAACATACGGCGGATTGCACGTGACGAGATCGAACCTTGCGTGTCCAAGCACCCGGTGCCACGGCCCGATCAGCGTCCGCAGTTCGGTGCCGCGGCTGATCGCGTTCATCCTGGCGCATCGCACCGCATGAGCCGAGACATCTACCGCGACAACGCTCTTCGCGCCTGCCTCGGCCGCGGCGATCGCGACGACGCCACTGCCGGTGCACAAATCGGCGACTCGCCGACCTGACGCCAAACCGCTGCGCAGCATCGCCCCGACAAGGAGATGGGAATCGTGCTGTGCGGGATAGACCTGCCGGGGCATCGAAACGGGCATCGGGGCGGCAGGAAGTGTCGTCATCGCATGTAAATACCCGCGGCGTGGCGGTTGAAACTGCCGTCGGCGGGTACTCCGCCTCAGGCTGACGCGCGAAGGTGGCCGATGACAACAGAAGCTCAACGCATTAGCCGATGCGCTGGCAGACCTGATGAAGGCGCTCGGCGAGGACGGCAACTCACTGGCCGGCGATCGTCAGGAATTCCTGGCCGCCGTCGGCCTTGTTCTCGGAAAATGGTTGTCAGGTTAGGCATTCGGCGGCCGGCACCAACTCAGCGCGCATGTTGCGTTCCATCATCTCGAGCGCCGCGCCGCCCAGGCGTTGCTCGATATGGGCTACCGCATCAGGCGGCACCACCACATCGAAGTGCCGGATATAGCCGTCGAGAGCGCTGTAGAGGATGCACTGTTCGGTGACCTGTCCGGTGAGAATGATGCGGCGACAACCCATCCTGCGCAGCAGATAGTTCATCGGCGTCGCGTAGAAGGCACTGTGGCGGACCTTCGTCAGAAACTGGCAATCCTGCTGGGGAACAAGCGGCTTCACGAGGTCCGGTCTCTCCCCGTCCAGCGCCGCGGCGATGATGGAATCGCGATCGGCGGTGAAGTCGCCGTAGTTGTCGTTGACGTAGACGACGTCGACATCGCCGCGTTCGCACGCGCGCCGGGTGAGATCCGCCAGCGGCTCCACGATGTCGCTCACGCTGCCCGCCAGCTTGCCGGCGTCCTCGTGCCGATAGGCATTGAACATATCTACGACCAGCAGGGCTGTGTCACTCATACCGGGCAGGTACCCAAAGTGACCGCCGATCATGCGTTCATCACCGGTCGATCGGCCTCGACGAATCCCTCCGCAGCCAGAAGAGCCCCGTCGACCGGCGTCCTCCGCTGACGACACGTGGCGTGAGCGCGGCGGCGACGCCCTTCGCTATATTCCACCGATGTCGCTTTTCGATGTCGCGGGCAAGTCGATACTCATCACCGGAGCTACCGGCGCGCTGGGAAGTGTTGCGGCGCGGGCGCTCTCCGAGGCGGGTGCGCTGCTCACCCTCGCCGGCGGCAATTCGGCGGGGCTGACCGAACTTGTTGAATCGACCGGCATTTCGGACGCAGCTCTGGTGAATCGCAGACCCGAGACACCGGACGATGCTGCGGCCATGGTCGATGCGGCGTTGGCGAAGCACGGGCGTCTCGACGGCGTATTGGTGGCTTCGGGGATGAACAAGCCCGGAGCGATCGTCGACATGGCGGTCGAGGACTTCGACGCCGTCATGGACGCCAACGTGCGGGGTGCGTGGCTCGTGTGCCAGGCAGCGGGCAGGGTTCTGCTGCAACAGGGCGCCGGGGGAAGTGTGGTGCTGGTGTCGTCCGTTCGCGGGACATTGGGTTCCGACCGCGGTTACACCGCCTATTGCGCATCCAAGGCGGCGACCGATCTGCTGACCAAGTCGTTGGCGGCCGAATGGGGGCATCAGCAGATCCGAGTCAATGCGTTGGCGCCCACGGTCTTTCGCTCCGAATTGACGGCTTGGATGTACGCCGACGACGAACGCGGGCGCGCCGCGCGAGAGGGCGTCATGAGCCGCATCCCGCTTGGCCGGTTCGCCGAGCCGGAAGACTTCGTGGGTGCATTGATCTACCTGCTGAGCGATGCGTCAAGCTTCTTCACCGGCCAGGTCATGTACCTGGACGGTGGATACACCTCGTGTTGAGGCCGGTGCTTACGTCCGGCCCTACTTGTTATTCCCAGGCCGCGCGTTCGGGGCGGGCTGCGCCTTGGTGGTCGGCTCGAACTTGCCGCCCTTCTTCGGGTCATACGTCCCCGGCTTTGCCTCTGCCATGGTGACACCTTTCGCTGATTCCAGTTGTCTCCAAGTTCCACGCTAGCGAAGCGTTCGCCCCGCCGGTAGCCCTTCGTGCCCGGGTATGCCGGGTCGCCTCCCCTGGGTTGCATCCCCTGGGTCGCCTTCCCTACCGCGAGCAGACACTGAAGGCCCGATTTTCTCGGGGTGTCGGGGACCTGAGTGCCTGCTCGCGCTAGGGGGTTGTGCACAGACATCGATTCATCCACAGTCTGCTGTTTGTCGTTCGGAGATTGTCATTGGGGCGCAATAGAATTCGGTCATGTTCGCCGCCGCTGTCGCCACCCTCACCGAGGGTGTCGACGCGCTCGCGGACATTGATCCGGCCGGGTTGGGGATCGCCGAGCAGTTGCGGTTGCTCGACGTGCTCGAGACGATGCGTCGCCGGTTGACAGCGGTCAGTCACACCGTGGCGCTCGCGGCCGCGAAATCGGACGCCCCGACAGTCATGGCCAAGGCGATCGCCGATGCGATCCGGGTCACCCCGGCCGAGGTCCGCCGACGCCTGCGAGACGCCGAACAACTCGCCCCGCGATCGACACTGACCGGGGAACCGCTGCCGGCCGTAATGCCGGCGACCGCCCAAGCCTGGCATACCGGCTCCCTGGACGGCGAACACGTTCGGGTGATCCAGAAGTTCCTGCGCGACCTCCCCACAGACATAGCCCCGAATGTGATCGCCGACAGCGAAGCATTCCTGGCCTCCCACGCCCAGCAGTTGCGCCCCGACCAGCTCGAGAAACTCGCCGTGCAGTTGGCGATGCGGGTCAACCCCGACGGACGATTCTCCGACGAGGACCGCGCCCGTCAACGGGGCTTCACCTGGACCCGTGGTCAGCGTCCCGACGGCATGAGCACCGGCACGCTAGTCGCGACACCTGAAATGCGGGCGATGATCGACGCACTGCTGGCGAAATTCGCCGCCCCCGGCATATGCAACCCCGCCGACCAATCCCCCCTCACCGACGGCCAAGCGTCGCCCGAGGCCGCCGAGCGGGACACCCGCAGCCACGCCCAACGCCAACACGACGCACTAGCCGCCGTCTTCCGCGCCACCCTGGGCGACCCCAAACTCGGACAGCACAACGGCCTACCGGTGACCGTGATCGCCACCGCCACCATCCAGGACCTGCACGCTAAGACCGGCCATGCCGTCACCGCCTCCGGCGCCTACCTACCCATCCGGGACCTGATCCGCATGGCCACCCCGGCGTATCACTACCTGAGCATCTTCGACGGCGTCACCGGCCGCGCCCTGTGGCTGGGCCGCACCAAACGCATCGCCTCACCCGACCAAAGAATCGTCCTGCACGCCAAAGACAGAGGCTGCACACACCCGGGCTGCGATATGCCCGGCTACCTCTGCGAAGTCCACCACATCGACGACTGGGCCCAAGGCGGACCAACCGACATCGACAACCTGACCTTCGCCTGCGCACCGCACCACAAACTCCTCAGCAAAGGCTGGCGCACAACCAAACTCACCAACGGCCAAACCCAATGGATCCCAACACCACAACTCCCACTCCCCAACACCACCAACAACTACCACCACCCCGAACGGTTCTTCGACGCCGAAATGCCCGGCGAACCGGACGATCCCCTACCGTAAGCGGGGTGCGCTGGATCGTCGACGGCATGAACGTGATCGGCTGCCGTCCCGACGGCTGGTGGAAGGACCGCCGGCAGGCCGCGGTGGCGTTGGTTGACAGCCTCGAGCGGTGGGTGGGCCCCGACCACGACGTCACAGTGGTATTCGAGAAGCCCCCGAATCCACCGATCCGATCGGCCACCATCACCGTCGCGCACGCGGACAGGGCCCGGGCCAACTCGGCCGACGACGAAATCGTGCGACTGGTGCAAGCAGCGGAAGATCCGGACGAAATCTGCGTCGTCACATCGGATTGCGCCCTGAGTATCCGTGTCCGTGAGTCGGGCGCCACTGTCCATGCCGCGGCTAAATTCCGCAGACTCCTCGACGGGTAAGACCTACCAGACCCAAACGGACATGTCGTCGGGCGGGTACTGCATGCACACGTCGGTGGTGTGTGCCGCGACTCCCTTGTTGTTGAAGAACAGCTTCGCCCAGTTGGGCCAGGCGAACGCCAGCGGTTCACCGTAGATATTGGTCGCGATCTCCTCGGAATACGCCCGCCGTCCGGCGTAGTCCATCGAGTAGAACCAGTGAATGCGGTCCTGGACCGCCTGGTGGATGTCGGCCGACTTGTTGTTGTAGTCGATCATGTACCGCTCGTAGTAGACCGGCTTGACGTCGCGCGCGGCAGCCATGATCTGCTCAGCGGTGCACTGTGTCTTCAGCATCCGGTTCGGAATCGGATAGTCGTCTGTCGCATCCGCCGAGGCAACGCCCGCCATAGCGGTCACCGAACCCCCGAGCATCAATAGCGCCGCGCCCTGAAGAACCAGAGACTTCACAAAATTACGGGCCATCGCCAGCACCTCTTTGGTGGTAGTCACCGAGCGCCTCGGTGAGTGCTTTTTCCATGTAGCTCAACAGATCTCGCATCTCGGACAACCGACGGCAGCGTTCCGGTGGCGCATCGCGCAACGCGTGCATGCCGATCTCGGCCATACTCTGCAGGTCGGCCATGGTCCGCAGTCGTTGACGTTCACCCGCGGCAAAGGCGTTGGGCCGCAAGCGAAAAAACGTGCGCCGGTCGCCCGCGATCGCCAGCCGCTCGATGAAACCGAACTGAATCAACATGCGGGCGTTGGTGCTGATCCCACCGCTACTCGCATCGAGTGCCACCGCCAACTCTTCCGACGATTGCCGTTCCGGATCACACACCAGCAACCAGCCCAATAGACGGCCACCGAGCCGCGTCAGACCATTGGACTCGAAGAAGCCACCCATCTGCTCCACGAACTGCATGACCTCGGCATGCAGCGGTGCCTCCGCGTCGCTCTCCATGGCGCTCACAACTTTCACGGTACTAAGACGATCCGCTGATTATCGCAGGTAGCCGTATTACCCGACCCCAGCTTGACGCTCACAACTTTCACTGTACTGTGAAACTTCGTTGGACGTGGACGGGGGCTCACGATGATCGGCTTTCTCAAACGAGCGTGGATACCGCTGCTCGTGCTGGTCGTCGTCGTGGTCAGCGGTTTCACCGTTCATCGCATCCGGAGCTTTTTCGGCTCCGACGGCATCATCACCACACCGAAGGTCTTCGCCGACGATCCCAAACCGTTCGATCCCAAAGTCGTCAAGTACGAGATCTGGGGTCCGGCAGGCTCGGCCAATCTGAACTACCTCGACCTCGACGCCAAACCGAAGCGCATCGACGACGCCCCGTTGCCCTGGTCGCTGACCATGGAGACATCCGCGCCTTCGGCCGCGCCGATCCTGCTTGCGCAAAGCAAAGGTGATTCGATTTCGTGCCGCATCACCGTCGACGACGAAGTGAAAGACGAACGGACGGCAACCGGCGTCGACGCACTCACCTACTGCTTCGTGAAGTCCGCGTGAGAACCCCCAGGCCGCTCGTCGCACGGGTGATCCGTACCTTTGCGCTGCCCATCATCCTCGGCTGGATCGCCATCATCGTCGTCCTCAACACCACTGTGCCCCAACTGGAAGTGGTGGGCCAGAGCCAGGCGGTGTCGATGGCCCCGGGCCAAGCCCCGTCGATGATCTCGATGAAGCGCATCGGCAAGGTCTTTCAGGAAGGCACGTCGGACAGCTCCGCGATGATCGTCCTGGAGGGCCGAGAACCCCTGGGCGATGCCGCGCACGCGTACTACGACGAGATGATCGCCAAGCTGCGGGCCGACACCAAGCACGTGTTGTCGATCCAAGACTTCTGGGGCGACCCGCTCACCGCCACCGGCGCTCAGAGCACCGACGGCAAAGCCACGTACGTCCAGGTGAGTCTCGCCGGCAATCAAGGTGAGGCACTCGCCAACGAGTCCGTGAAATCTGTCCAGAACATCATCGAAGACCTGCAGCCGCCGCCCGGCGTGAAGACATACGTCACCGGCCCGGCCGCGCTGCTGGCCGACCAGCAGCTCGCCGGCGATCGCAGCCTCAAGCTGATGGAAGCGCTGACCTTCACGGTCATCATCGTGATGCTGCTTCTGGTCTATCGATCGATCACGACGCTGCTGATCATGCTCGGGATGGTCATCCTGAGCTTGTCGGCCGCCCGGGGCAGCGTGGCATTCCTGGGGCATCACCACATCATCGGGCTTTCGACGTTCGCGACGAATCTTCTTGTCATGCTGGCGATTGCGGCCGCCACCGACTACGCGATCTTCCTGATCGGCAGATATCAAGAAGCGCGCGCCGCGGGCGAAGACCGCGAATCCGCGTACTACACAATGTTCGGCGGCACGGCGCACGTGGTTCTGGGTTCAGGTCTCACAATCGCGGGGGCGACGTTCTGCCTGAGCTTCACGCGCCTGCCGTACTTCCAGACGTTGGGCGTCCCACTCGCAATCGGCATGTTCGTCGTCGTGATCAGCGCACTGACGCTCGGCCCCGCCATGATCGCGGTCGCCAGCCGATTCGGCAAGCTGCTCGAACCCAAACGGGCCATGCGAGTTCGACTTTGGCGGAAGATCGGTGCGGCAATCGTGCGCTGGCCCGGTCCGATTCTCGTCGGAGCCGTGGCACTGGCACTGATCGGACTTCTGACGCTGCCGGGATATCGCACCAACTACAACGACCGCGCCTACCTCCCGCAGGACATCCCGGCCAATGAGGGCTACGCCGCCGCGGACCGGCACTTCTCCGCGGCCCGCATGAATCCCGAAGTCCTGATGGTCGAAAGCGACCACGACCTGAGGAATTCCGCCGACTTCCTCGTGATCGACAAGATCGCAAAGGCGCTGTTCCGGGTCGAGGGCATCTCGCGCGTCCAGGCGATCACACGCCCGGACGGCAAGCCCATCAAGCACACGTCCATTCCCTTCCAGATCAGCATGCAGGGCACCTCACAGAAGCTGACCGAAAAGTACAACCGAGACCTGACCGCCAACATGCTCAAACAGGTCGACACCATGCAGACGAACATCGTCCAGATGGAGAAGATGCAAAGTCTCACAACGCAAATGTCGGAAGTCACGCACAGCATGGTCGTCCAGATGAAAACCATGGTGGGCGACGTCGAGACGATGCGCGACAACATCTCCAACTTCGACGACTTCTTCCGGCCGATCCGCAACTATTTCTATTGGGAACCCCACTGCTTCGACATCCCGCTGTGCCAGGCCTTCCGGTCGGTGTTCGACACTCTTGACGGAATCGACGTCATGACCGACGACATCAAGACGATCGTCCCGCTGATGGAACGCCTGGATTCGTTGATGCCACAGATGAATGCGCTGATGCCGGAAATGATTGCGTCCATGAAGAGCATGCAGACGCAGATGCTCAGCATGCAGTCGACCCAGCAGGGTCTGCAGGACCAGATGTCTGCGATGCAGACCGATTCGTCCGCGATGGGCGACGCCTTCGACGCGTCGATGAACGACGACTCGTTCTATCTCCCACCGGAAGTCTTCGACAACCCGGACTTCAAACGCGGGATGAAGCAGTTCATCTCTCCCGACGGCCATGCTGTGCGGTTCATCATCAGTCACGACGGCGATCCCCTGACGCCTGAGGGCATCGCCAAGATCGACAGGATCAAGACGGCCGCCAAGGAGGCCATCAAAGCGACGCCGCTCGAGGGGTCGACGATCTATCTCGGTGGCAGCGCCGCCATGTTCAAGGACATGAACGAAGGCAACACCTGGGATCTCCTCATCGCCGGAATCGCCTCGCTCTGTTTGATTTTCATCATCATGCTGATCATCACGCGCGGTGTCGTCGCATCGGCCGTCATTGTCGGGACGGTGCTGCTGTCGCTGGGAGCGTCATTCGGGCTGTCGGTGTTGATCTGGCAGCACGTCATCGGCATCGAACTGCACTGGATGGTGCTGGCGATGTCGGTCATCATCCTGTTGGCGGTCGGCGCCGACTACAACCTGTTGCTGGTATCCCGACTCAAGGAGGAGATCCACGCCGGAGTGAATACCGGCATCATCCGTGCGATGGGCGGCAGCGGATCCGTCGTCACCTCAGCGGGTCTGGTGTTCGCCTTCACGATGATGTCGTTCGCCGTCAGCGAGCTGACGGTGCTCGCTCAGGTTGGAAGCACCATCGGATTGGGTCTGCTGTTCGACACATTGATCGTGCGATCGTTCATGACGCCGTCCATCGCTGCACTACTGGGACGCTGGTTCTGGTGGCCCCAGAACGTGCGCCCACGACCGGTTCCGGCGCCCTGGCCGAAGCCGCGCACACGCGAACTGACGTCGACGACCGACTGACCCCCACAGCTGCGGCAGATTCGGATACTCAACGGGGAACCTAAGCTGAGCCGATGACCGCACAACATGGACGTCGGCTGAATGACGCGGTGACACAGATGTGGGGCTTCCTGTCCCCGATCTATGACCTTCCCGCCCTACAGCAGAAGGTCTACCGCCCGCCACACGATGCGGCGATCGAGCAGCTGCGAACCCACAAGTCGCAAAAGATCGCTGACATCGCCTGCGGCACTGGAGTTCTCACTACCCGGATCGAGCGGGACCTCCGTCCGGCACAGATCTACGGGGTCGACATGTCCGAGGGCATGCTCGACAAGGCGCGCTCCAAGTCCAACGGTGTGACCTGGCTGCGCGGCCCTGCCGAACAGTTACCCTTCGAGGACGAGTCCTTGGACGCGGTTGTGTCCACCACGGCCTTTCATTTCTTCAACCAGCCAGCCGCGCTGCGGGAGTTTCACCGAGTCCTCGCCCCCGGCGGCTTGGTGGTCGTCACCGCCATCGCCTCCCGCGGATCCCGTTTCCAGATGTCGGCCGGCAACCTGTGGAAGCCGCAGCACAACGCGACGACCGACGAGTTCCGCGCGCTGTTCGAAGATGCCGGATTCACGGTCACCGCCCAGCATCGAATTCCGCGGCCGTGGTGGATGAGCCCACTGTTCGACGTGATCACAGCCGGCACCAAAGATTGATCTACCGAAGAATGGCCTCCCAAAGAATTGTCAGTGGAATCCGGCGCAACCCGTTTCACCCGAGCTGAACGCGGGCATCCGAAATCGGCTGTATTGCGACAGGAGATGACGGCATGCCCAACTCATGGATCAAGAACGAAAAGCTGTACCGCGAACTGCGCCGCGACGGCGACTCGAAGGAGAAGGCGGCGCGCATCTCGAACGCTGCCGCCGCTCGCGGAACGTCGACGGTCGGAAAGAAGGGCGGGAAGGCAGGCTCCTATGACGACTGGACCGTCCCGCAGCTGAAGAAGCGCGCCAAAGAGCTTGGACTGTCCGGCTATTCAGGCCTGACCAAGGACAAGCTCATCACCAAGCTGCGAAATCACTGAGGCGCGGACCATGCATCGGGAATCGAAGTCCTGGGCCAGCGGGGAGTCGACCGCGCTGGTGGGAATCGTGCTGATCTTCGGTGGGTTCGCCGCGATGGGCTGGTGGCTGGCAGCCACCGGAGCCCAGGCGTTCGACCAGTCGGTCGGCACGGGGATTGCCGCGCTGGTGTTGTTCGTGACGGGCGCGGCGTTGACCCGCAAAGCTGCCAAGGACCGCGGCGGTCTGATGCAATGGCAACCCTCACGTGCGGAGGTCCAGCAGTACCGAGCGGAATACCGGGGTTCCCCGCAATCTTGAGTTCCGGAGCCGCTACTTGGCAGCGATCTCGCGGCTGGAGGCGAGTTCCTCCCGCAGCGCGCGAATCTCGCCGCGAAGGTCTTCGATATGCCCCGCGGTGGCGGCCTGATGGCTGCTGTCCTCCGCGGCCACCCGCTCCACGATCCACGAGGCGAAGGTGGCGGTAATCGCGCCGATGAGACTGATGCCGCCCAGCATGAGCAGGGCCGCGACGATCCGGCCCGTCGTGGTGACCGGGTACCCGTCGCCGTAGCCAACCGTCGTGACGGTGGTGATCGCCCACCAAACCGCCTGTCCGAAACTCGTGATGCTGGCGTTCGGATCCGTACGTTCGGCCTGAAGCACCGCCAGGGACGCGACATACACAAGCAACGCCGCACTGGTGGCGGCGTACACCACCACCTTGCCGCGAATGGCCCTACCGACCGCCTTCTGAAGAGCGCTCACCAGGATCACCAGGCGCACCAGGCGCAGCGGTCGCAACACCGGCAGCACAACAATGGCGAGGTCTACCAGGTGTCGCCGGAACCACTGCCTTCGATCGTCCGCCAACCAGAGTCGAACCAGGTAGTCCATGGCGAAGGCCGCCCAGCACACCTTAGTGACGAGTGCCACGGCCAGTGCGGCGAAGCCGGTGGGCTGGACCAGAACCTGGATCGTGTAGGCGGCAAGGAACACCAGCGCGATCCCGGCGAGGGGCCACTCGGCCCTTGTCTCCCACTGATCGAGTCGGGCAGGTGCGGTCATGGTGTCGCCGTCAGTTGCCGTTGCGCGCCAAATTGATTGCGTACTGGCTCACGAAGGTCCCGGCGCCGGGCTCCCCGCGTCCACACGACCCGTCGGATTCACCGACCCGCTTGATCCACAGGTACGCATCGGCATGCGGGCCCGCCGTGTCCGTCGTCGGCGGAGTGCCCAGGGCACGACCGGCCGGGTTGCACCAGCTCAGTGGGTTGTCCTCGGCCGGCCCGGCACCGTTGCGGGACGTGTCGATCACGTAGTGCGCGCCGTTGGTGAGCCCCGATACGGCTTCGCCATAGCCGATTTCCTCATCGGTGGTGTAGTAGTTCGTGGTGTTGAGGCTGAAGCCACGGGCCAGGCTCACCCCGGCCTGATTCAGCCCGGCAGCCAGATCTTCGGGAGTCATCCACCGCGAATGCCCGCCATCGATGTAGACGACGGCTGCCGGATCCCGGGTCAGCGTCTCAACGGCGTAGCGCAACAGGTCGAAACGCTCCTGCCGCTGATCCGGCGAGAGGCATCCTGCCATCGCGATGGCGTCGGGCTCCACGATGATCGTGGCCGGCGACCCGCCCAGTCCAGCCGAGATGCTGTCGATCCATCCGCGGTACGCCGCGCCCGAGCCGAATCCGCCGGCGGCATAGCTACCGCAGTCGCGGTGCGGGATCGCATACAGCGTCAGCAGCGGCATCGCACCAGCAGCCTGCGCGGCACCGACATATTTGGCTACCGTCCCGCCCACCGAACCGGACGAAAATGCCTGGTCCAGCCAGTACGCCTGCGGTGTGTTGGCAATCGCGGTCAGTTCCGGGCTGGGCGGATTGGCACTGTTCGCCGCCCGCATCGCGGCCGAAATCGGATCGACGTAGAACGGCATTCCGGCGAGCGGATTTCCGTCGTCGGAGGCCAGGCGCACCGTCGGGTCCGAACCGGTCTGAGCCGACTCCGCGAGAGCGCCCGTACACGCGACAACCGCAACGGCGAGCAAAGGAACAATTGAGCGCGCAACTAGGCCAACAGCAGAGAAAAGCACACCAGCAAAGTAATGGGGCAGCGCTGCGAGCGCCAAATCATCTCGGCGCGGCCTGTGACGGGGCTCGCCCGCAGGGCCGCATTGCTACGGTGTCCGTTCATGACCTCAGCAGCAGACGCACCGGTGCTCGAATCGCGGGTCGGCCACTACTACCAGGCCGATGGCGGCCCCTACCTAGTCGGCCGCGAGAAGGTACGCGAGTATGCCCGCGCCGTGCAGGACTACCACCCCGTCCACTGGGACGAGGCCGCTGCCAGGGCTCTCGGATATTCCGGCGTTGTCGCGCCGCTGACTTTCACCTCGACTCCGGCAATGGCCTGCAACCGTCGCATGTTCGAATCCGTGGTCGTCGGCTACGACACCTACCTGCAGACCGAAGAAGTCTTCGAGCAACACCGGCCGATCGTCGCCGGCGACGAACTGCTCATCGATGTCGAACTGACATCCGTGCGCAGGGTTGCCGGCCGCGACATCATCACCGTGACCAACACCTTCACCGACACTGCCGGTGAGCGCGTCCACACACTGCACACCACCGTCGTCGGCGTCACCGCCGACGACATCAATCCCGGAACCATGGCCGCCGTGCAGAAGGCGATGATGCACGACGTCGACTTCTCCGGCATAGGCGCAGCGGCTTCCAACTACGTGAAGACGGTGCGGCCGGAAGGCGAAGTAAAGATCGCCACCGACTCAAGCCGCACTCCCGGTACCGCGAATTTCGACGACCTGAGAGTGGGCGACGAGCTTCCTACTCATCACGCCCGCCTGTCCCGCGGTGACCTGGTGAACTATGCCGGCGTGGCCGGCGACGCCAACCCGATTCACTGGGACGAGGACATCGCCAAGCTCGCCGGACTGCCGGACGTGATCGCCCACGGCATGCTCACGATGGGCGTGGGGGCCGGGTTCGCCTCGGCGTGGTCCGGCGATCCCGGCGCCGTCACCCGATACGCGGTGCGGTTGTCACAACCCGCGATCGTGTCGGCCACCGAGGGCTGCGACATCGAGTTCAGCGGGCGGATCAAGTCACTGGATCCGGAGACCCGCAGCGGTGTCGTCATCGTCGGGGCGAAGTCGGACGGCCGCAAGATCTTCGGGCTTGCCACACTGGACATCCGATTCCGCTGACATTCATGACGTAATACCCAGGGCCACAGTCAGTTCGAAGATGACTTCCGGGTTGTCCAGCCGATCCCCGTAGACCTGCCGGATCTGGTTCATTCGATAGCGCACCGTCTGGGGGTGCACGATCAAGTCCGCGGCGACAGCGTCGCGGCGGCCCTGGTGCAGCAGCCAGCTCCGCAGTGTCTGGGCCAGCCGATCGGCCGAATTCGGGCTGAATTCGGACAGCGGTGCCAACGCCCTGCGCCGCAGGTCCTCGGCGGCGTCCGGGTCGGCACGAAGCACCAACTCCACCAGGTGTTCGTCGGTGTCGACGACCACGCCCTTCTCGGCCCCTTCCTTCGCGGCGAGATGCCGTGCGCGGATCGCCCGCAGATACGAAATCCGAGCGGACAGCCAGGGCCGGCTGGGCCCGACGACCGCTGAGCGTCCCGCCAGCGCGGAGAGCAGGACGGATCGTCCCCCGATCTCCGCGTCGGGCACCAGCAGGACTGCCCACGGCTCGGCCGGGTTGAGGCCGGGCAGGTCCTCCGCAGCCTGCAGTGTGTAGGGGTTCAGGAACGTGGCCGCACGGGACATCTGCGCTGCCGGGACCAACACGGCGGTGAGGGTCTCCGGTAGCGGCCACGCCGCGGTGTCGGCGCTCGCTCGCAGGGTCTCGCCGTCCTCGCCGTTGAGCAACTGGCTGGTCAACAGGTCGAGATAGCGTTGCCGGGCCCTTCCGGTGATGGCCAGTTCGTCGGCGTATCCGGACACGCTGGCGGCCGAGAGTTCGTCGACGTAGGCGAACACCAGCTCAGCGAACTGGGCGATCGTCTGCGCCGACAGTCCCGCCTCGACCGTTGCCCCCGACAGTTCGCGCCAGGCCACCCTGGCTCCCACCCGGTACGCAGCCAGCAACACATCGATGGAGCGGCCGTCGCGAACTTGCCCGCGCCCGAGTTCGTAGGCCCCCTCCAAAGCCACTGACAACGACGAATCGCGTCCGGCATGCTCGCCTTGCGTCGCCAGCCGCAGAAAGGCCGCCAGCGATGCCTGCACCGCATCGGCGACGTTCTGGCCGACCTGGCCCTGTAGCGGACCCGCGTAGGCGGGGACCTCGGCGACGATGGCTGCCGCCGACAATTCCGCCATGCGCGGAAACACTTCCTCCAACGCGGCGATCACCTGCGGACCGAGCGATAACCCGGTGAAACGCGGTCGAGATTGGTTCAAATTGTTCCCATCGAACAAAACTGCTCTGCTTCTTCACTTCATTCTGTCAAGACTTTGTCCCCGCGCACAGGTCAAGGTGGAAACATGACAACCAACTATCTGGAGGTCATGGACCCACGCCTTGAGCGTGCCGACCTGATCGCCTGGCTGTTGGAGCAGGGGATCAGCGCGCAGGACATCGACAATTCCTTCGCGCCGATGCTTCTTCCAGCCCGCCGCGTCGTCGGTGACGACGGCAGCTACATCTCGGCCCGTCAGATCAGCGATCAGTCCGGTCTCCCGATCGACCAGCTGCTCCGCTACCAACACGCTCTCGGCCTGCCCGTGGTGGATGACCCAGACGCACCACAGTTCATGCGACCCGACGGCGACGTCGCCGCCCACATCAAACGGCTTCTCGACCACGGAATCGACCCCGACCAGCTGCTCACAGTCGTCCGCGTCCTGGCCGAAGGGCTGTCCAACGGCGCCGAGGTGATGCGTTCGGCGGTGCTCGGAGCGGTTCTCCGACCCGGCGCCACCGAGCTGGAAGTCGCCAAGAGCTCGCAACTGCTGGCCGACTCCGTCGCGCCGATGCTGGGTCCGATGATCCAGGACATGCTGTTCCTGCAGTTGCGCCATGCGGCCGAAACCGAGGCCGTCAACGCCAGCGAGCGCGCCGAAGGACTCCCGGTGCCGGGGGCCCGCGAGGTGGCGGCGGCGTTCGCCGACCTCGTCGGATTCACCCGCCTGGGAGAAGAGCTTCCGCCAGAAGACCTCGAAGCGATGTCCAACCGCCTAGCGGACCTGGCGCGCGACGCCGCCGTAGCCCCGGTGCGTTTCGTGAAGACGATCGGCGATGCGGTCATGTTCGTGTCGCCCGACCCGGCCGCGCTGCTCGAGGCGGTCCTGAACCTGACCGAAGCCGCCGACGCAGACGAGCTGCTGCCGCGACTGCGCGCCGGCATCACCTACGGTTCGGCGGTCAGCCGCGCCGGCGACTGGTTCGGCAGCCCGATCAACCTGGCCAGCCGTGTCACCTCGACAGCCCGCCCCGACTCCGTCCTCGTGTCCGAGGACGCTCGCGAGCAGATCGGCGACGACGAACGGTTCCGCTGGTCCTTCGCGGGCGAGAAGGAACTGCGCGGCATCGACCATGAGGTCAACCTGTTTCGTGCCCGCCGGGCCGACGCAGGAGAAGAATCGGACTGATCGGCTTCATCAGGAAGCCTGAGCAAACAGAAGGAGAAACCATGAATCTCGACCCCAAGAACGCACTCGATGCGGCCAAGGAAATCGCCGCCCACACCGTCGAGAAGGCCTCGGACATCGTGGAGAATGCCGCCGACATCCTTCGTGGTGACGTCGCCGGCGGCGCCAGCGCCATCGTCGAGAACTCCATCGACATCGCCACTCACGCCGTCGACACGGCGAAGCAAGCACTCACCGGTGACAGCGCGGGCGACGACGGGTAACCGTCGGCGCTCCGCCGCACCGCCGGACCGCATCTCAGCTGTACCGGCATTTTCGAAGGACTGACGCACAATGACTCACGTTCAGAGCGATACCCGCATGCCCGTTTCCAGTACGAGCCCCGGCAAGCACGCCATCCCCGATCAACCGGAGACCCGCCAGGACCGGCTGCGCGACATCCTGTCGGCGCGCACCCTGGTGCCCGCCATCGGGGTCCTCATCCTGCAATTCGGGTTCATCCTGTCCTATCTCGGCGCATTCCACGCCCCCGCGGCGCACCACATCCCGGTGACCGTGGTGGCTCCGCAACAGGTGGCAGCACAGGTCGTCGAGCAGCTCAACACCGTCGCCGGACAACCCGTCAAGGCCACCGGTTCCACGGACGCACTGCAGGCCCGGCAGTCGCTCCAGAACGGCGAGACCTCCGCGGTGTACCTGGTCGATCCGGCCGGCACCAACGATCGCCTGCTCGTGGCCTCGGGCGGCGGCACCTCGGTGACCACCGCAGTCGAGACCCTGTTCACCACCGCGGCCCAGCAGCAGCACCGCCAACTCGCCGTCGAGGACGTCGTGCCGCTCAGTCCCGGTGACGGACGCGGCTTGTCCGGGTTCTACCTGGTGATCGGCTGGGCCGTCGGCGGATACCTGTTCGCCTCGATCCTCGGAATCGCCAAGGGCTCACGACCGGCGAACCTCCCGCGAGCGTTCTGGCGCGTCGGAGCGACGGTGCCCTACGCGTTGCTCTCGGGTGTCGGTGGCGCACTCATCGCCGAGAAGGCACTCGGTGCGCTGGGCGGCAACTTCTGGGCGGTGGCCGGAATCGGAACCCTGGTCACCCTCTCGGGTGCCACCGTGACGATCGCCCTGCAGACGCTGTTCGGCGTCATCGGAATCGGGCTGACCCTGCTGATCTTCGTGATCCTCGGCAACCCGTCGGCCGGCGGCGCCTATCAACCGGCGCTCCTGCCGCCGTTCTGGCGGGCGCTCAGCGGAGCGCTCCCCAACGGTGCGGCCACCGATGCGTTGCGACGCATCGTGTACTTCGGCGGCCATGGAGCGGGTCACGGTGTCGCGGTCCTGGCGGCCTGGATCATCGGCGGCACCCTGGTGGCGCTGACCGCAGCGGCGGTCATCCACCGCGATCGTCAACCCGACGATCGTCAACCCGACGACCGCCAGCCGGCCATCGGGTCAATGGTCGAATAGCCGCATGGCAATCACGTTCTTGGCCGGCGCGGCGGCCACGTTGCTGATCGGCGCGGCGTTCAGCGACGGTCGTCGGGCATTGGCTCTGCTCGCCGGCGGCCTGTTCACCGCCCTGGTTCTGGTGGGCGCCATCAGCGGCACGGCCTGGGCCGAAGGCATCGACGCTGCGGTCTCGAACCAGATCGGGGACCACAAGTCTCATCACACCACCGTGGTGACCGACGCGATCTTCAAGTTCATCGGCGACCCAATGGGAGTCGCGATCGCGGCGGCGGTCTTCGGCGGCCTGCTGTCGTGGCGCGTTCGCTCGGTGGTCCCGGTCATTCTCGTGATGGGTGCGGTCGCCGCCGCTGTGGCCGTGGAACACACCCTCAAGGCCCTCGTCGGACGGTCTCTACCGCCGGACGCGCCGGCAGACTGGTCGGTGCTTGCGGACTACTCGCATACCTATCCGTCCGGCCACGTCGCCGGAAGTGCAGCCCTGCTCGGAACCATCGCGGTGATCGGTTCCGCCGGACGCGCACTTTCGGCCAAGGCGACGCTGGCCGTCCTCGTCGTGACCACTGTGCTGAGCGTTGCGGGTATGGCCCTCTATGTCCACGCCCACCTGTTCAGCGACGTCATCGGTGGCATGCTTCTCGGCGGAGCGGTGGTCACCCTGGCACGGCTTTTGCTTCATCCGGGAGGGTGGCCCGCTAAGCGGCCCGACGACCTAGCGCCACACCACGGACGTCAGACGAGGACCCGCCCGCCGCGCGCACGATCCGACTCGGGCAGCTGACGACGTCTGACCATGTGCACCAGCATCAGGACCGAGGAAATCGCGGCGAACACGCACCACAGCGAAGCGAAAGCCTGCGTGTAGAACACCGCCACCAAAATCAAGCCGACCAGGTTCACGATCCCGAACGCCATGATCGATCGATAGCGCGACATCAGCGGCGCACCGATCACAGCGACGATGTACAGCACCGCCCAGATCAACGGGTGCTGCACGACGGTGGCGTACTCCAGCCCGTGCGCGTGCTCGATCACCTTCACCGGATTCGCCAGAACCACATAGGCCAGGTACGCGCTCACGACAACGCCGAGCGCCAGGAAAGGTGCCACGCGCAGCCGGGCGCTCTTGGGTTCGAGCAGCATCACCGCAAGCGGCACATAGGTGGGTAACAGCGGCCACGCAATGAAGAGGTAGGCGCGCATCGCCCACTCGGCCAGCCCGGCGGGAACGTCGCCGTCCAGCCCCGCCCAGACGAACACTTCGAGGAACTGGTGCAGTGCGAATGTCGCCGGCAGCAGCGCGAACGGCAGTTCCCGCCGCTGCCTGACCTCCCGGAGCGTCAACGCCGCCACCGGAACCAACGCGGTTCCCGCCACCAGATCTGCCGTCATCGAAAAGCACACGCCTCAGATCGTCCCACGACACCTCGGTGACGGGGGAACGCCGCAAGGAATCCACGCACCCGCTAGCCTTGTTTCCACAGGTATAACGCGGGAGTCCGGGGCAACCGGTCTGAGAAGGTGGCATACCGCGCCGCCGACCGCATGACCGCCCGGGTAATGCCGGGCAGGGAGCGTCCGTCATGACTGTGCTGTTCACCGTGTGGGGCTACAACGTCACCGTGATCGAGTTCGCCTCGGTGGTCTCGGCCCTACTTGCCATCGGCCTCTGCATCAAAGGGACCCGATGGTCCTGGCCCCTCTATTTCCTGTCTAGCCTGCTGTACGGCTGGCTGTTCACCGAAGTCGACCTGTTCGCTTCCGCCGCCACGCAGCTGATCTTCATGGCCGCGGCCATCTGGGGCTGGTTCTCCTGGGGTAAGACCGGTGTCCGAACGCCGGGCACGCTCACCCCGGCGATCCGTATCGGCGCCGCCGCAGGAGTCCTTGTCCTGTGGGCGCCCGTAGCACTGCTGCTGCAGAGCATCGGCGGAGTCGGCACCTGGGGTGACGCCTTCATGCTGGTGGGGTCGATGGCGGGCCAACTTCTGATGGTCTTGCAGAAGACGGAGGCATGGCCGGTGTGGATCGCCGTCAACACGGTCGGCGCAGTGCTGTACACGAGTCAGGGTCTCTACTTCACCGCGCTGTTCTATGCGGTGCTCATAGTCATGGCCATCACAGGTTGGCGTGCGTGGGCCGCCCGGTCTGACGACCACGTCCCTTCATCCCCCGCACCCACCCATGCCTGAGGCCCGGATCATCTCGGTAGTGGGCGGCGAGTCGACCGGTAAGTCGACTCTCGCCGCGATGCTCGGTGAGCGTTTGTCGGGTGTTGTCGTCTCGGAATTCCTGCGCATCTGGATCGATCAGCATCAGGGACGAGTCCCTTCGGTGTCAGAGCAGGCAGGAATCATGGCTGCGCAACATGATTCGGAGCTGTCCGCGCTACAGCGGGCCAACGAAGCCGGGCAGCGCTGGGTCGTCGCCGACAGTGGCCCCCTCATGACCGCCGTGTACAGCATCCAGTACTACGACGATTGGTCGCTGCTGCCCAGGGCCTTGGAATGGACATCCGTCAGCGACTGCGTGGTGTGGTGCCAAGACGATTTCCCGTGGCAGCCCGACCCGCAACGCGACGGCTCACATGCCCGCGCCCGGTCCCAGGAGATCCTCTGCTCGATCTTCGCCGAGCATTCCGACCTTTCGGCGCTCGTCGTCAAGGGACCTCCGGAAATCCGGACCGATGCCGTTCTGAATCAGCTCGCTTCACAGACCGGACGACCGGTCACGGGGTGACGCGCAGTTCGGCACCCGGATGGGAGCTGAGCGTGACGACCACTGTTCCGCCACCCGTCTCCAACGTGGTGTTGGCGTAGCCGATGAATCCGTAGTGCCCGTCGATAGTCGAAACAGCGGTGATGTCTCGCTGTCCCGACGCGCCTGTGCCCAGATTGACCCAATCGGCGGTCACGGTGAGCGAGCAGGACCCGTCGTAGACGCCCGCGTCATAGCTGATCGCCACGCGGACTCCGTTCTCGACCTGATCCCCTATCTGCAGCGGCGTCACCTGGGCGTCGGCCCTGACAGTGCCGCCGCATGACGGAGATGCCACCACCGGGACGGGACCGAGTTGTGCGTAACTGTCGGCACTCGCCGTCACCGGCGACAACCAGGGCGTCAACCAAGGCGTCGCCAGCGCGCCCACCAGCGCACCGACGGCGCGAAACGAACTCATACCCGGTTATCGGCAATGAACTCCGCGGCGTTAGCGCACTTAATTCCCGAACCCGGCCTTCCCGAACCCGGCGTCTCGCAGCGCCTGCGCCATCGACCCGCCCGCCGAGCTTGATTCGCGACGACCGGAATTCTTATCGCGGTTGGGGTTTCGCTGCCCCGGGGACTTCTGCGGACGGCTCGCGGCATCGCGGCGGGGCCCGCCGGCCCGCTCCGGCCCTTTGCCCTTTACGGCCTGCGGATCGTCCATGAGCCGCAAGGTGAGACTGATTCGCTGTCGTTCCACGTCGACTTCAAGAACCTTCACGCGAACCACCTGCCCCGACCGCACCACCTCGTGCGGATCCGAGACGAACCGTTCGGCCATCGCCGAGACGTGGACCAACCCGTCCTGATGCACACCGACATCCACGAAGGCGCCGAACGCCGCGACGTTCGTCACGACTCCTTCCAGCACCATCCCGACCTTCAGATCGGCCACCTTCTCCACCCCGGCGGCAAACGTCGCCGTGGAGAACGCCGGTCGCGGATCGCGGCCGGGCTTCTCCAGTTCGGACAGGATGTCCGAGACGGTGGGTATACCGAACCGGTGATCGGCGAAGTCGGCGGGCCGAAGCGCACGCAGCGACCGCTCGTTGCCGATCAGTTCGGCGAGCGTGACCCCGGAACGATCGAGGATCCGCCGCACGACGGGATACGCCTCGGGATGAACGCCGGACGCGTCGAGCGGATCGTCACCGCCCCGGATCCTCAGGAAGCCAGCGCACTGTTCAAATGCCTTGGGGCCCAAGCGTGGAACATCGAGCAACGCTTGCCGGCTCCGGAACGCGCCGGCCTGATCGCGGTGGCTCACAATCGCTTCCGCCAGAGCTTCGGAAACACCCGACACCCGGGACAGCAGCGGCACCGAGGCAGTGTTCAGATCCACTCCCACCGCATTCACAGCATCCTCGACCACCGCGTTCAGGCTGCGCGCCAGCGTCCCGGGCGCGACGTCGTGCTGGTATTGCCCGACACCGATCGACTTCGGTTCGATCTTCACCAGTTCGGCCAGCGGATCCTGGAGCCGCCGCGCGATCGACACCGCACCGCGCAGCGTCACGTCCAGATCCGGTAGTTCGTGCGCGGCATAGGCCGAGGCCGAATACACCGAGGCGCCGGCCTCACTGACCATCGCCTTCGCCGGTGGCGCGGCGCCGGCCGCCCGGATGTCGGCGATCAGTTCCGTTGCCAGCGAATCGGTTTCGCGAGACGCGGTGCCGTTTCCGATAGCGATCAGCTCGACACCATGGCGTGCCACGAGAGCTCCCAACACCGCCTTGGCCGCATCCCACTTGTTCTGCGGCTGGTGCGGGAAGATGGCGCAGGTGTCGACCACCTTGCCTGTGCTGTCGACCACAGCCACCTTCACGCCGGTACGAAATCCCGGGTCCAGGCCGAGCGTGGTGCGGTTGCCCGCGGGCGCCGCGAGCAATAGATCCTTCAGATTCTTGGCGAACACCGCCACGGCGTCGTCCTCGGCCCGCTGGCGCAGCTTGATCCGGGCATCGACGGACGCTCCCACCACAAGCCTTGTGCGCCAAGCCCACCCGGCGGCGGCCGCCAGCCACGGCGTCGCCGGGGTATCGGCGGTGAGGTCGATGCCCAACGCCTGGGCGATCATGTGCTGGTAGGCCGCCTCGTCGCCGCCCTCCAGCTTCAGCGACAGCACTTCCTCCTTCTCACCGCGCATGACGGCCAGCACGCGGTGCGACGGCATGTCCTCCAACGATTCGGAATAGTCGAAGTAGTCGCGGAACTTTTGCGCCGCAGCACTTTTGGCGACTTCGTCCGACCACGGCGCGGTACGAAGGGTCCCGTCGGCCCAGAACTTCTCGCGAATCCTGCCGACCAATTCCGCGTCCTCGGCGGCCCGCTCCACCAGAATGTGGCGCGCGCCTTCGAGCGCCTTCGAGATGTCCTCCACCTCGTCGTTCAGGAACTCCGACGCAATCTCTTCGGGCACCACCGTGGGGTCGGACAGCAGGCGGTCGGCGAGCGGCTCGAGCCCCGCCTCCCGCGCGATCTGCGCCTTGGTGCGGCGCTTGGGTTTGAAGGGCAGGTAGATGTCCTCGACGCGCGCCTTGGTGTCCGCGGCGAGCAAGGCGTCTTTCAGATCGTCGGTGAGTTTGCCCTGCTCCTCGATGGAGGCCAACACCGCGCTTCGCCGCTGGTCCAGTTCGCGTAGATAGCCGAGCCGATCCTCCAACGTCCGCAATTGCCCGTCATCGAGACTGCCGGTGACTTCCTTGCGGTAGCGGGCGATGAACGGCACCGTCGCACCCTCGTCTAGCAGGCGAACCGCGGCAGCCACCTGGGCTTCGCCAACAGCCAATTCCTCAGCAAGCCGGGCATTTACGGTTTTGAGCGGTACGCGTGAAGTCACGCCGAGACCCTACCCAAGACCCTGGACAGAGTCAGATCGGCCGGTCCCCGATGTCGGCTACCGGACCACCAACAGCGGGCATTCGGCGTGGTGGAGCAGATTCTGACTGACCGAACCCAGGATCGTTTCGGCGAGTCGTCCGTGGCCGCTACTGCCCACCACCACCAGCTGTGCTTCCCGCGACAATTCGGTGAGGCCCTTACCCGGGCTAATGTCCTCGAAGATTTTGGTGACGTGGGCGCTCTGATATCGGTGCGCGAGCGGCTCGACCAGCTGATCCATCCGCTGCCGCTGCTGATTCTGCAACACCTCGAGCAGCGGCCAGTCCATCATGCCCTGGCCCCCGAGGTCACCCATTCCGACCGCCGCGTCGAGTTCCCACATGTGCACCACCGTCAGGGGTGCGCGCAGCCTGGCGGCGATGTCGAACGCCTGCGCCACAGCGCGCGCGGACCCTTCGGAATCGTCGAGGCCGACGACCACGGGTAGCGGCTTCCCGGTCCGGGTGCCTTCCGGCTCCCGCCAAACCACGACCGGGCAGTGCGTGCGATGCGCGATGCGGACGGTGTGCCCGCCCAGAGCGCGGTGATCGCCCGCGCCGACTACGACCACCCGAGCGGACTCCGACGCGTCGGCGAGGACATCCGCGACCCCGCCCTTCACAACCTTCGACTGGATCGCCAGGTCCGGATGCGCCGACCGGACGGCCGCTTCCACCGCGGCCAACACCGCGTCGCCATCGGCGGTTCGGTCGAGTTCGGCAGCCGGATCGACGCTGGCGAAATGCCAGCGCAGCTTCGGGATTGCGTGCACAAGAGTCAACGGCATCCCGTATGCGACTGCGAACTGCGCGCCCCACCGGGCAGCGCCGAGAGCGTCGTCCGATCCATCGACACCTACGACAACGGTTTCCTGGCCTGCGGCCTGTCGGTCAACGATCTCCGCGGTAGTCATACCCGAACCCTATTCGAGTTCGACCACCTGTCCTGCATCGACGATCCACGACCGGTCCAGCCGGACGTTCTGCAGCATCCGGCGATCGTGCGTCACCAGCAGCAGCGCACCGTCATAACTGTCAAGCGCTTGTTCCAACTGTTCGATGGCGGCAAGATCCAGGTGGTTCGTCGGCTCATCGAGCACCAGCACATTGGTGCCACACGCCTGCAGCAACGCAAGGCCGGCCCGGGTTCGTTCGCCGGGCGACAGTTCGCCGACCATGCGCTCGACATGATCCGCCCGAAGACCGAACTTGGCCAACAGCGTTCGAACATCGGCAGTCGACCAGTCCGGCACCCGCTGCTCGAAACGGTCGACGAGTCTGTCGGTGCCGGTGAAAGCCGCTCGGGCCTGGTCGATCTCGCCGATGGCCACGCTGGAGCCCAGACTCGCACGTCCCTCGTCGGGCTCCAAACGGCCCAGCAGAAGTCGCAACAATGTCGATTTGCCCGCACCGTTGTGGCCGGTGATGCCGATCCGTTCGCCAGCGCCGACCTGAAGCGAGATCGGTCCGAGAACGTGATCGCCTTGTCTCACAACGACTTTGTCGAGTGTCGCCACAACCGAGCTGGAACGCGGCGCCGAACCGATCGTGAACTGCAGCGTCCATTCCTTGCGTGGTTCGGCGACCTCTTCGAGGCGGGCGATCCGGCTTTCCATCTGACGGACCTTCTGCGCCTGCTTCTCGCTGGATTCGCCGGCCGCGCGCCGTCGGAGCTTGTCATTGTCGGGCGACTTCCGGATCGCGTTGCGCACGCCCTGGCTCGACCATTCCCGCTGCGTCCGAGCCCTCGCCACGAGATCGGCTTTCCTGTCGGCGAATTCCTCGTACTGTTCGCGGCGATGGCGCCGCGCGACTTCCCGCTCCTCCAAATAACTTTCGTAGCCACCCCCGAAGACTGTGCTGGTGTTCTGCGCCGGGTCCAGTTCGAGGACGCGAGTCACGCTGCGCGACAGGAACTCCCGGTCGTGACTGACCAGCACGACACCGCCGCGAAGACTTCGGACGAAGCTCTCCAGCTGTGCCAGGCCGTCCAAATCCAGATCGTTGGTCGGCTCATCGAGGAGCACGACGTCGAATCGCGACAGCATCAGCGCCGCCAACCCCACCCGGGCCGCCTGGCCACCCGACAAGGCGGCCATTTCAGTTGAGTCTGGTTGTACCGCATCGGAATTCAGTCCGAGTTCGGCGAGGACGGCCGGCAACCTTTCGTCGAGATCCGCCGCGCCGCTCGCGAGCCAATGGTCCAAGGCCGCCTCGTAGACGTCGGCGGGATCCTCGCCGTCTGACACCGGAGGGTCGGCCAGGGTAGCGGCCGCCGCTTCCATCGCCTGCGTCGCCGCCGCGCACCCGGTTCGGCGGGCGATGTAGGCGGCGACGGTCTCCCCCGACATCCGCTGATGTTCCTGCGGCAGCCAGCCGACGAACGCGTTCGTGGGTGCGACGCTGACGGTACCGTCGAGAGGCTCGAGGTCGCCGGCGAGAATCCGCAGCAGCGTGCTCTTGCCCGCCCCGTTGACACCGATGACCCCGATGACGTCGCCCGGGGCCACCGTCAGGTCCACGCCTTCGAAGAGCGTGCGGTGGGCGAACCCACCGGCCAGGTCCTTGGCGACGAGCGTTGCGGTCACGCACCCATCGTCGCACCCATGCTGCTCGGGCCGGCGGGACGCCGACCACCGGTGCAATACCGTTTACGTGGTGACGAAGCCGGTGTCGCGTTTCTCGCGGGCGTGCATCGCCTGGGCGATCGGCCTGGGCCTCGCGGTCACTGCTGCCTGCGGACACGACAGCCACCCGCCGCGGAATGCCGGACCACCGACCGGCGTTCCTTCGACCTCCGCCAAACCACACGCCACTTCCGTGGCGAAGCCGCTTCCACCCGTGGTCCCCGAGGGGGACTTCACCGCCGTCTCACGACTCGTCAACAGTGACATCGCCGCGCATCGTCTTCCCGGCGCCGTGGTCCAGGTCGGACACGACGGCAACATCGTCTTCCGTCAGGCATTCGGATCGCGCAAACTCGACGGTGAACCGGCCCCCGACGGGCCGGCGTCGCCTGCGGAGGCGATGACGCCCGACACCATCTTCGATGTCGCGTCGCTGTCCAAGCCACTCGCGACGGCACCCGCGGTGCTGCAACTCTACGAACAGGACAGGATCGCCCTCGACGCGCCCGTGCAGACCTACTTCCCGGACTTCAACCGCGGGAACGATCCGCTTCGCGCGCAGGTCACGGTGCGGATGCTGCTCACACATACCTCGGGGATCGGCGGAGATCTGAGCCACGAAGGTCCGTGGGGGTTGACGACTCCCGACCGGGCGGACGGCATTCGTCGCGCACTGTCCGCCCGCCTGGAATTCCCTCCCGGCCAAGGATTTCACTACTCCGACGTCGGCTTCATCATCCTCGGTGCGCTTGTCGAGAAGATCTCCGGTGAGCCGCTGGACGTCTACGTGCAGGACCACATCTTCGCCCCACTCGGCCTGACCGACACCCGCTATCTCCCAGCGCTCAAGTCCTGCGGTCCGCGCCGAATCGTCGGCAACACAGTCCATTACGACCGCAGCGCTTCACTGACCGACTGCACGGACGGCTGGTGGGACAGCGATCTCATACCGCGAATCGCGCCGACCGCGCACGACGACGACACCCCCGGTGTCAATCCCGACTACGGCCGACTGATCCGAGGAACCGTCCACGACCCGACGGCACGCCGCATGGGCGGGGTCGCCGGAAGTGCCGGCGTGTTCTCGACCGCACCTGATCTCGGCACCTACGCCCAGGCCCTCCTCGATCGACTTGCGGGACGGCCGAGTTCGTTTCCGCTCAAGCAGTCGACCGCCGAACTGATGACGACTCCCCAGCAACCGGCATCCGTCTCGCACGGAAGTCGCGGCTTCGGTTGGGATATCGACACTGCCTACTCCAAGCCCCGCGGGACTGTCTTTCCTGTCGGGAGCTTCGGTCACGTCGGCTTCACCGGGGTTTCGATGTGGCTGGACCCGGGCTCGAACACTTACGTGATCGTCCTTGCCAATGTGATCCACGTACCTGGCGGACCGCCCATCGTGACGCTGAGCGGCAATGTGGCTACGGCCGCCGCACGCGCCCTGCATCTCTACGGCAGTTGAGCCCGGCGGCTCACTGATCGATGGCGTCCTGATCAATGGTGCGCGGCTCGATGGCACGCTTCGAGCGCCGCCGCGGAATGCGGTCCGCGATTCCGCTCAGCGAGGTGACCATCCTGTTGAGAGTGTCGACAGCGGCTTCGAGGGTGTCGGCGGTGGGCGTCAAAGTCTCGACGGCGGGTTGCAGCCGACTCAATATCTCAGCGGCCTCGGTGAGCTGCTCGAGCGGGCCGTTCTTCGCCAGCAACTTGTCCATGACGCCTTCCTCGGCGAACATCCGCTCGACGATGCCGTCCTCCGCGAACATCCGCTCGAAGGGACCGTCCTCGGCGAGCAACCGATCCGCGAGTCCCCCCGGCGCCAGGATCCGCTCCAGCGATGAGCTACTCGCACCGGACACCCGGTCGAGCAGACCGCCGGGCGCGGTCAGCAGGTCGACAACCCCTCCCGGTCGCGTCAGCTTGTCCATTGGCCCACCGCGGGCCAGGGAGCGGCCCAATGCCCGGTCGTTTTCGGTCAGTTCGGCGACTCGGTTGGCACCGACGATCGCGCCACGCAGCGGGAACAGGTCGGTGATCGGGTCGACCGTCTTCGGGCCGTCCTCGCCGATGGTTTCCTTCACGGCCCCGAGGGCCATGGCCGCGGCAGTGAGTCCGGCGTCGGCCACCTTGACACCGGCCCGGACGGACGCCATGGCTGCGCCGCCGATGAGCTCGCTGATATTCACGCGGCCAGTGTATGGCGCGGTGCCCTCTCAAATGCCGCTACTGCTGCGAACTGCTGCCGGGTTACTCTGCGGCGCTGGGATCCGCGGGTGGCGGGCCGATGAATTCGACCCCGGCGAGAATTGCGGGGCGGTGGCGCAGGATTCGGTAGTGCGCCAGTCGGCCCAGTCCCTTCGTTGCCATCAGGCGCGAGCCCGGCCACGCCGCTGCCACCCGTTCGCTGGCGGCAAAGGGGCTGTCGGGGTCGTCGGGGTCGTGGATGAGGAGGAGCGGCGGGTAGTTGGCCAGCCGGGCGTTCCACGTCATGTTCGTCTCGTGCAGCTGCATCTCGATCCGCTTCTCAAGGCGACGCTGCAGTCCCGCACGAATCCGGCGGCCGAAGTTGTGCCGCGTCGCGAACCAATCGAGATAGAGGGGAAATTCGCCCATGGGCGCCAAGAAGACCAAGCGCCCGACCGGCGTGCCCTGAGCCGCCGCCAGCATGGTCGAATTCGATCCGAGTGAGTGGGCGACCACCGCGTGAGCGGGCCCGTGCGCATCGATCATGGCCGCAATGGCGTTCGCGCATTCGATGGCGGTGGTGCGTCCGGGCGCGAGCGCACCTGGATCCGATTCGTTGTGGCTGGGCAAATCGAACGCAATGACCCGGTAGCCCGCCTCCACCAGTGGTTTGACGAACACCGCCAAATGCGGGCGCTGACCGCCCCACCCGTGCACCAGGTAGATCGGGGGCCCGTCGCCCCATTCCTCGCCGGCTACCCGGTGCCCGTCCCAGAATGCCTCGACCGGCTTGCCCGCTGACACACCCGGGGGCATGCGCAAGCTCGACTCAAGAACCGGCGGCGTACACCACAACTCGACCGCCCACCGCGATCCCACGAAGGGGGCGAACCGCTCGAGCAGCCAGAAAAGTCGGCGCACGCGAGGAGCGATGGGCGGAAGGACGCCAGAGCCCTCAGGATCGAGCGGTGGCACCTCGCCGGTTTGTGCGTGCGCCGACGCTGCTCCAGATACGCCTTCGGTCATGAAACACGATCCTAGTGAGCCGGGAATAATCGGCCGTATCTGCGCGCGGCGGGCCGCCGTCGTCAGCTCGTTATCAGCCCGAGTTGGCGCGCCCTCTCCAGAATGGTCTTGGCTCGATTCAATCGAGGTAAGTCGCTGCCGTCCTTCGGCTTTCCACCGGCACTGTTGAACTGCTCGACGAACTCTTGCGCCCAGCCGATATCCGAGTCCGACGGGCTCAGCCCGATGTTGATGGTTTCCGCGTCAGACGAGCGCAGTGCGAGCTTGCCGGTCATGCCCATCCGCCGGGTGAGCGCCACACCCTCGGCCAGCTGGTCAGGATCACGCGTGGGGCCGTCGATCGGCCCGGGAATATGCGCGGCGCGGGAAGCCACGACCAGCTGGGAACGGCTGTAGGCCAGAGCCAGCGGGTCCTGCTCCACGCCGATGTCCAACGTGAAGTCGTTGACTCCGAACGCGATTCGAAAGCACGGCCGCGCCGCGGCGATGTCGTGGACGCGCGACATCCCGCGCGCCGTTTCGATCAGCGCGACGACGGGCGACTCGCCTCCAAGCCGGTTTGCGGTGTCCCACATGTGATTTCCACCCTCGGTCTTGGCCAGCACGACACCCTTCATGCCTCGGCAGTCAGCTAGAGCCCGGCAGTCTGCGGACCAGAACTCGCTCGATGCGTCATTGATGCGGACCCATGCCCGGGCTCCGGAGTTGAGGAACTCCACGACCCTTTCGCGCGCGGCCTCCTTCTCATTGGGAGCGACGGCGTCCTCCAGATCCAGAATCACTTCATCGGATTTCGTGTTCGTCAGCACCGCTTCGAGATCCGGCTCCCGAGAGGGGTTGACGAGGAGCCACGAGCGCGAAACCTGGGAGTTCACAGCCATGGCGTCAGGCTAGACGGTTCGCTTGCGCCGCACCCCGACATCGGGCCCCGCTGTAGGTTCCCACGCCCAACCGTCACCTCACTGTGAAGGGGGACGGCGTTGATGCGGCAGCGGCAGATTGACGAGGCACAGCGCGCCCGTCGCTTCCGGCGTCGATACTTCATGGCATGACGACGCGTCCGGCGGAGTGCAAGTCTCAGCCACTCAACCCGATCCAACGGTTCATCGCCACCGCAACGGTGCTGGCGATCGCTTTGATGGCCACGAGCTGCTTTTTTGATCACCGGAGCGAGGCAGAAGAGCTAGATCGTCACGTGCGCGCGATGGCGGGGGTGGCCGACACCGACATGCACTACGACAAGAACTTCACCTCGGGGGAGAACTTCAACCTGGCGGTGACGCTGCAGCAAGACGTCACTGAGGCGCAGATTCGCGACGTCGCCCGCTACTTCGCCGATCGCACTGATGCGACCGGTTTGGCCGAACGCTCTGCCAGCCTGTCCCTGCGGTTGCCGATCGTGCCCCCTCCGGCGAAGACGCTTTACTCACAGGATTATCAGTCGGCGTCCTTCCAGCGGGGCTCCAACAACACCGCGGACAGCCCCAGCGGCGACGAGATTGCCGACGACGCGGCGGCGTGGCTGCGAATGGCACGCTCGCCGATCGTCGCCGACGCGAGCTTGACCGCCCCGGCTTGGAATCGAGCCGGCGACAGCCGTCGGGTTCAGATCACGTTGAGGCCCGACGCCACCCAGTCCGAAGCACTCGCATTGCAGTCGAGGGAACCAATGCTCGCCGATGCCAGCTGGGGAATCGCGGTGCAGGACGACGCGCGGTACCGACCACACACCTACTACGCGACCCCGCGTCCCCCCAGTGACGCCGATCTGCGGACCTGGCGGGAAGTCAGCGCGCTCGTCGGCCCCTACTGGGAGGCCACCGGGCACACCGACGTCCCGATGGCCCAGGGAATGCAGGCCGAGTCCGTCGTCGACTTCGCGATCGCCACCGACGCCGGCAGCCAGGCTGAGGCGCGACGGGTTGCCTTCGGCGTCCCCGCACTGCTGCAGCGATTCGGTAGGCCCGTCGCCGTGACCGTCCGAACCGGCGACGGCCCCGCCGAGTTCATCGTTGGGGGCTGCTACCGGCACACACCCGAGCACGTCCGACTCCCGCTGGAGATCGAGCTGTCCACCGAATTCGAGAAGTGCTGACGATCGGCGAGATTTTCGATGCAGCTCTGAACTCCTCTCGGCGCAACAGGGCCGGTTCATGAGGCGGACGACTCTGCAGTGTGAGAGCTAGGTCGTGGAGGCGATCGGATCTGATCCGCCCGTGACGACGATCCGACCGGGTTCGCCGATTGCTCTTCTGAAGAAGGCCGCGTAGAACGCCGTGCTGAATACGACCATCGCCGCGACCAAGAGCGGGCCGAAGAACAACGGGTAGTGCGCCATCGCGTCTGCCAGGTAGCGGCAGCACAAGAGAAGGACCGCCAGGAACGCTGAGCCGAACACGACCAACGCCAGTCGCGACCGGACGCGCTGCGACACCGGTTCGCGCAGCGCCGACTCCACGGTCAAGCACAGCACCGCGCCCGCCAACAGGTCGACGCCGTAGTGATAGCCGAAGCCGAGCGTCGCCACGACGGTGCCCGCCAGCCAAAAGGCGCCTGCCAACCGCAGCCAGTACGGTCCCCCGCGGGAATGGACGAAAACAGCCAGCGCCCAAGCGGTGTGCATCGACGGCATGCAGTTGCGTGCGGTGACGTCGTCGAAGACGATGGCCGCGGGCGTGAGGTCGAGCGGCGGAAGCGCGTCCGGCCAGTAGTCGCCGACCGCGAATCCGTGGCCTGCACTGCCGAAGGCGTAGTCCGGGCCGACGACCGGGAACAGCACGTAGATGGCCGGCCCGATCAAGCCGAGTACCAGAAACGTCCGGATCAGGAAGTGATTCGGCCAGACGCCGGTGCGGACATTGCGCAGTTGATAGATCGCGACAACCATTGCCGCCAAGGGCAATTCGATATAGACCCAGTGCAACAGGGCGCTGGGGACAGGACCGCCTGCCTCGACGAGTCTGCCCATCACCCACGACGGTTGTGCGAGCGCATGGTCGGCTAGGAGCGCGTACTCGTCCAGGACCGTCGGCCGCACGGCCGCGGTGATGCGCAGCCACGTGTCGCCCACCTTGGTCGCGATGATGAGCAGATATCCGTACGAGATCGCGCGAAGGGCCGTGGCTCGTTCGGCTCCTGTCCAGAGCCGCCACGCCACCACGGCCAATCCCGTGAGCACGATCATCGGCCCGTTGCCGAGCGTCAGCACACCACCGCGCAGGACCCGCTCCGCGGCGAAGGCGATATCGAGCGCGGCGGCCACCGACAACGCCAGGATCCGGCGTCGGTTCGACAAGCCGACGAGGGCCACGCCGAGAGCCACCCAACTCACCGTCGCCGACTTCGGAGTGGCGACGTAGTCGCTCATCAGGCTGTGCAGCGGACCCTGGAACCCGGCGACGCCCGCGGTGACCTGCAACCCGACCAGCAACAGGAGGACCGCCGCGGCCGCGATCGGCGTCCATATGCGGGTCGACCGAGCAGGTAACCGCACCCGTCGCAAGTCGTCACCGATGAACACACGCCGGATACTAGGTGACAGCAAGCAGAAGACGAGTTGAACGTTGCCGCACACTGGGGCGAAAAGACGCTTACCAGTTTCCGTCCGTGACGGTGTTTGAGCTGGGGTCGCCCAGCGATATCACCGTCTTGGGATCGACGGGCACGAAGGATACGTCCTCGCCACCAAGCTTCTCGCCGACTGTCTTGACCTTCGCCAGGACCTGCGAAGGCGCCAGGTCCTGGGCATCGGCGTCATAGTAGTCGAACCAAGGCAGACCGGCGCTGACGTAGGCGCCGCGGTCGACCGGACTCGGGGGCGGTACCTCTCCGGTGATGGCCGTCCACTGCGCGGCCGAACACAAATGGACGAAAACCCGCCGCGTGCCGCTCTGGTCGTAATCGGAGAGCGGACGGTCATCGGTGTAAACCTCCTGACGCATCCGCCCACCGGCACCGAGCCCCATGTCCGCCGAACCGGTAGCTTCCGGGCATGGCATGGGGGCCATGTCACAGCAGATTCCAGACTCGTCCGCCCGCTGCGCTGCGCGCCAAGCTTCAAGCGCCTGTTCGGTCAGTCCGACGGCTCGCAGTTGCACCCCGCCGTGGGTCTCGTGGCCAGTCACCTGTCCTTCCACGGTGGCGCCCGACCCGAGTGGGACGGCGACGAATTGTCGGATGAAGCCATCGCCGGCGTTAATCCCATCGAGCCACGGTTGAGCCGGCAGGGCTACGTAATTTTGCGGATCCTTGACCAGGTTCTCGATCCACGGCAGCCCACTCACCGCACACACCTTGCCCACCCCTACCTGCAACGCAGCGGGCTCAGAAGCGTCGAACGACAACCACATTGCCTCACGCTGATAGATCGGCAGCATCACCCCACCGCGGGCGAGCCACTCGGCTGGCGCGGTGTCGGGATAGTCCTCCACCCGCCGCAACGGGAACCGTCCCAGACCGGGCGGCAGGTAATGCAGACCCGTTTCGGGGATCCGCAGCGTCCGCTGAAACCCGACCGTCACCGGACCCATCACCAGCTGGTCCCCAACGATCTTGATCGGCGCTTTGTCCGCCATGATCCCCCCTTCTGCTGTCTTGTCTGTTGCCAACGTCTCTAGCAGTGGGCACCGACATCCCGGTCGCCCAACGAACGAACTGACCGTCGGACAGGTCCTGCACAATCCGATCCGTGACTGCCACCGATCTCGCGAATACCCACCTGCCAGCTGACGCAGTCAGCCAGCTCCGGGCGACAGATCCGGTCCACTGGATCCACGGCCACGGGTTCCCGGTCAATCGCCATTGGTGGACAAGCGAGCTCACCAAACACGAACTCGCCGACACAATCCTGGGCGACAGCATCACCCGCGCCGACATCTTCAACATCGCCGAGCCAGCCCTCGATGACCCGGCCGCAGCGCTAACGCTCCTGTGGAACGCACTCGCGTGGGGCAGCGACGACAGCCAACGCCATAACAAAGCCAGAATCGCCTCGATCGCCGCCGACCCTGAATCCGCCGGGGCACTACTCCAACAGGCCGCTCGGCTCAGCCGCGAGGATCCACGCGCCGCATACGACCTCCTCCGCCCCAAGAACACGACCGCAATCAAAGATCTCGGGCCGGCGTTTTTCACCAAGTACCTGTGCTTCGCCGGCGGCGGTCACGCTCACCACCGCTGCTGCATCCTCGACCGGAATGTCGTCGCGTCCGGGTCTGTCAGAACAACGGTGGATCTGATCTTGGTCTGACACGCCAGGCGTGAGCTTGGCGGGAAGGACTGACCATGTCAGAAACACTCGATCTTGTGGCGATCGAACTGAATCAACGCCAGCTCGCTGAGCAGCTGCTGGCGCAAGCGAAAGAGCAGGGAGTCGAGCTGGTCGGCCCGAACGGGCTGCTGAACCAGTTGACCAAGACCGTGCTGGAGACAGCGCTGGATGCGGAGATGACCGAGCACCTGGGCTATGACAAGCATGATCCGGCCGGGCGTGGCAGCGGCAACTCCCGTAACGGCACCCGGGTCAAGACGGTGCTCACTGAGATAGGCCCGGTCGAGATTGAGGTACCCCGGGACGTCAATTCCTCGTTTGAACCGCAGATCGTCAAGAAACGCCAACGCCGCCTTACTGGTATCGACGAAATCGTATTGTCTTTAACAGCAAAGGGATTGACAACCGGTGAAGTGTCGGCGCACTTCGCTGACGTCTACGGCGCCACGGTGTCCAAGGACACCATAAGCCGTATCACCGACAAGGTGATCGCTGAGATGACCGAGTGGGGCAACCGTCCGCTGGAGTCGGTATATCCCGTGATGTTCATCGACGCTATCAACGTCAAGATCCGTGATGGACAGGTCGCTAATCGGCCGGTGTATGTGGCGATCGGAGTCACCTGCGCCGGGGAACGCGACATCCTCGGACTGTGGGCCGGCGATGGCGGGGAGGGCGCCAAGTTTTGGATGTCGGTCCTGACCGAGATCAAGAACCGCGGAACCAACGATGTGTGCATCGTGGTCTGTGACGGACTGAAGGGACTGCCCGAGGCCGTCACTGCGGTATGGGATCGCACCCTGGTGCAGACGTGTGTGATTCACCTGCTACGCAACACCTTTCGCTACGCATCACGCAAGTATTGGGACGAGATCGCCAGAGATATCCGGCCGGTCTACACCGCGCCGACCGAGTCCGCGGCCAAGGAACGGTTCGCCGAGTTCGCCGCGAAGTGGGCAGCCCGCTACCCAGCGATCATCCGGCTATGGGAGAACGCCTGGAGCGAGTTCGTGCCCTTCCTGGACTACGACCTCGAGATCCGACGAATCATCTGTAGTACGAACGCGATCGAATCACTAAATGCACGCTACCGCAGAGCAATCCGAGCCCGCGGACACTTTCCAACCGAGCAGGCCGCGATGAAATGTCTCTATCTCGTGACCCGTTCCCTAGACCCCACCGGCCGAGGCAAGGCACGATGGGCAATGAGGTGGAAGCCCGCACTCAACGCGTTCGCGATCACCTTCAGCGGCCGGATCACCCCGACCGGCAACTAACCAATGCCAAGGTCGGATCCACCGTTAATCTGACAGTCCCTCGCGTCCCTCAACCGCACGTGCGGCTGGACGTCGCTGCTGCCTGTAGGTTCCCAAATTCCTTTTCATATCCCGGTCTTCTGACCTGCTGCTCTTCAGACTGTCTCGCGTCGTTCATACGCGGTTTGTCCCAGAAGCCGTTTCATTTCCTAGGGGATGCGTGGGTGGATCGGGTGGCGAATTTCCCTGGCGGCCTGGGCCCGGTTGGTTGTTTTGTCACTGTGACATGCCCGAGCGTGGGGCCGTTAGGGATCTTTGTCGCTACACCGGGCTGTTAGAGCATTGAGTGCGGGGATGCCGACGGGCTTGTTGGCTACCAGTGGGATGGCGGCGTAATGGTCGGCGTATTTGGTTCGGACGGTGTCGATTTGAGCGATCTCGGCGGCAGCGCGCTGCCGCAGTAGTCGCCGCCGGTGTCACCGCCGCGCTGTCCGGGCTACTGGCAGCCCGCTGGATCAGCGACATTCCTCGCTCATGAGCGAGTGCGCCGGCTCGACCGACAGCGATGGTGCCCGAGCCAACTCGCTGTTCGCCGAATCAGGACTACGGTGGCGATCCCGCTGCGCGCAAAGCGGCCGCCTTACCGCTGTCCGGCCGGCGGCGGCATCATCGGCATCGACGAGGGCGGGGTCGAGGGCCGAGGTCCGCCCGGAGCCATGCCGCCGGGGCCCATCCCGCCTGCTCCCATGCCGCCCATGCCCCCGGGGCCCATGCCGCCTTGCATCTGCATCATCGGGCAGCCGCCGCCCATCGGGCCGCCCGGACCCATCTGGGCGTTCTGGTAGCCGCGGTGCCACCCGTAGCCGCCCGTCGCGCGGGCTGCGAAGAATCCGGAGAAGAAGACCACCGCGACGATGAACAGGATTCCGGCGACGATGCCCACCCACGCCAACACCTGGTACAGCCGGGTGTTGCGGTGAACATGGCCTTCGGTGGTGTCGATCGGGTCGAGCGTGATGCTCCTATTGATGTCAAGTCCCTCTGACTGCTGCGAGGGGTCCGTTTAGTTCGGGTGGAGTGTCCAGTGCTTGCGGTGGTGGAGCGTGGTGGGGCTGGCTGGGGGGATGTCGATGCGCCAGAACGATTCCGGGGGCGCGTCCAGAACGGTGAGGATCGCGGCGCGGATGACGGCGGGGTGTGTGACGGCGACGAGTCGGCCCGGGGTCGTGCTAGCGGCGTGAAGCCAGTCGGCGGTGCGGTCGATCAGTGCGGTGATGGATTCCCCGCCGTGGGGTGCGCTGGCAGGGTCGGCCATCCACTGATGCAGAGCGACTGGATCAACGTCGGTGAGGGTGCGGCCGTGCCAGGTGCCGCAGTCCAGGTCGGCCAGGGCCGGATCAAGGTCGGGCTGCCAGCCGCGAAGTTCGGCGGTCTGGCGGGTGCGTGTCTCGGGGCCGGCCACGACTCGGTCCGTCGAACCCAGATCGCCCAAGGCGCGGACCTGGCGGATACCGAGGGCGTTAAGGGGTTCGTCGGTGGGAAACCGTCCGGCTGACATCGCATTGGTCATGCCGTGGGTCAGCAGTGTCAGCCGGAGGATCCCACTCACGCCGTAATCGGCTGTCGGCGTTGACATTCCAAAAGCCGCGACACCATCACCCCGAAAGCCACCCCGATGGTCGCCCAGATGACCACCTGGGTTCCCAGCGCGTAGAGCCGGAAGTGGTAGAGGTCATCGGCGGGGAAACCGGGGTAGAGAATCTTGCCGGCCGGGTCGGTCAGCGGCTCCGGGGTCTCGGCGATGCCGGGCAGTACCCACATCACCACCGCGACGGCCACCACGTAGGCGCCCACCGCGGTCAGGCCGGCAGCCCAGGCCCCCAACTTCGGGGCCAGCCGGGGTCCTAGCCACAGCGCCCCGATGGCCAGGGCCACCGACAGCAGGATCATCAGCAGGTACAGCCCGGAGCGTTCCTTGATGGTGTCGGCTTCGCCGATGGAGGGCGGGTTGGCCGGGTACTTCAGGAACGGCACCAGATAGACCGTGACGAACGCAGTGCCGGCCAGCAGCAGCGCGGTCATCCGCGCCGAGGATCCCCGAACACGCGGATAGGCCATCACGAAGGCCAGGGCGAACAGTCCGCCCATGGCGACGCTGAAGGCCAGCACCCCGAACCCCATGCCCACCCAGGACTGCACGTCGCGGGTGAACAACTCCATGTCGTGCTCGTGCATGCCGGTCATCGCGGCGTCGGCGTCACCGCGGCCGCTCTCGTAGGCGATGGCCCGACCGATGACCGGCTCGATGAGCACCCGCGCGTAGAGAAATGCGAACAGCCCAGCCAAGGCGCCAGCCAGAAGGCCGCGCCCGATGATTCGGCGTTCCATGGCTCAGTGGCAGGGGAAGCCCAGCAGATGCCGGGCGTCGTGCATGAACTCGTGGATGTACATGTTGTCGCCGAACACCGAGGCGGCCCCCTGGTCGACGCCCACGAAGTACAGCACCACCAGCGCCAGGAACCCGGTCAGCGCCAGCCAGGCCGCAGCCTTGGCCGCCGACAGTTCCCCGGCGTGGGTCGTGGAAACAGACGATGTCGTCATTGCAATTGATTCCTTCCCCGGGAATGTTCGCGTCCCGGATCAAGCGGTGACGGGTTTCAGGTCTGACTCTCACAGTGGCGCGACCGCTCGGAGTTCCACCGAATTCATCCACCCGTCGGGGTTGACGGCTTCAGCATAGACCCCGGTCGCGAGCCTGAGGGGCCTGAAGACGACGCTGCGAGGGGCGCTCAGGCGGCGGTGAGCCATTGTCGGTAGTCAGCGGCGAGGGCGTCGTCGCGTTGCAGCCCGCGTTCCAGCCGGGAGATGACGGTGGGCCAGACCCCGAAGTGCTGGGCCACCGCGGTCAGGTTGATGTTCTTGTGCTGGCGTGCGGGCCGCAGATCGCTGTAGTCGTCGACCTCGCAGACCGTCGTGAGCAGACGGAAGACTTCGCGGGCCAGGGCCCGTTTGAGCAACCGGAGGATCTCCATCTTGGATCGGCCTTTGGCCACTTGGCGGGTGACGTAGTCGCGGGTGCGTTTGTCCGACGACATTCGGACCAAAGCGACTCGATACAGGGCGTTGTTGGCGGCTCGGTCGCCGCCGCGGGAGAGTCTGTGGCGCTGTGTCTTTCCCGACGAAGCCGGTACCGGCGCGGTCCCGCACAACGCCGCGAAAGAGGCCTCGCTGCGTAGCCGCTCGGGGTTGCCGCCGGCGGTGATGATCAGCTGCGCGGCGGTGTCCGGGCCGATGCCGTAGGCGGCCAGCAGACCGGGGTTGATCGCGGTGACCAGTTCGTCGAGTTGGGTGGTGAGGTTACGTTCCTGCTGCTGGAGGAACTCCGCTCGCTGCGCGAGGGCCTTGCAGGCGATCAGGACGGCCAGGGCCGTGGGGTCGCTGTGCATGCTGGGACGGCAGCGAGCCAGCGTCTGAATGAGCTTGGTGCGGGCGTGGTGGCGGTAGCGCTCTCGCAGATCGGGTGGAGCGGTCACCAGTAGGGATTTGATCTGGTTGATTGCTGCGGTGCAGGCTTTCACGGCGCTGCGCCGCGCGGTGAGAACGGCCCGCAACGCCGCCATGCGATCGTCCTTGGGCACCGCGATCCCGTCGCCGGCGAGGGCGATCCGGGCAGCGGAGTAGGCGTCGAGTGGGTCTGACTTGCCTTGGCGGCGGCGAGCAGAGCGATCCGGGCGGATCACCTCCACGACCGCGATGCCGGCGCTCTGGAGGGCGCTGGTCAGGCCCATGCCGTAACAGCTGGTGCCTTCAACTCCGGCAAGCTGAACCGTCCCCAGATCGCGGGCCCATCTCACCGCTCTCGTGTAGCCGCCCGGCGTGGTGGGGAACTCCGCGTCGGCCAATGGGCGGCCGGTCCCATCGAGGGCGGCGAGGTGGATGGTGTCCAAATGGGTGTCGGCGCCGATGACGACGCCGCGTTGTAGTGCCACTATGGGTTTGTCCCTTCTGGTGTCTGTCCGACGTGCAGCTGTGGACACCCCGGATGGGCGGGCAGACAAGACATTGATGAGGGAACCGCCAAGCTCCTGATTAAGTCATGTCCGCCCAGCCGGGGCCTCCGTACGAGCGCACGGCGATCTTGTGGGACAGATCAATTCGAAGACAACCCAGCAGGGTGTCAGTCAGTGGCCGAGTCACCACCAGTCGCCGAACGCCGCGGCACCATCTTCAGCCCTAAGGCAGTGGTAGGACCGCCAGAACAGAATCAATGTCGGTGGCTGGTGTCGTTTCGGTCATGGTGGATCCCTCCTTGTTGAAGATCCGGGCCGGTGGGCCCGAGATTGCTATACCGGTGCGGGTTTGAAGACGAACGTCATTGCGATCGTTCGGTGGAGGTGTCTAGGAGTGGCCCATGCCGCCGCCCATTCCCCCCATCCCGCCGGGGCCCATCCCCATGCCGCCCATGCCCATCCCGCCGGTGCCCATGCCCATGCCGCCCATCATGGGTTGCAGGGCTGCGGGCATGCCGTCGGCGACGAAGCCGCTGACTTCGCGGGCGTGGTCGCGGATGACCTGGGTCAGGGCGGGGTCGTCGGAGGTTTCCTCGATGCTGACACCGGTGGGGGTCAGTGTGAGGTGGCGCCGGTAGTTGGCGGCGTTGCGGACCAGGACGGGCAGGGTCGCACTGGTGGCCGCCCCCATGATGGGGAAGCCGCGGTTGAGGCGGGAGTACACATCGGACACGTGTGCTTGCAGTTGGGCGGTCAGCTCGGGTGAGTTCGATTCGGTGGTGGCCCGCACTCCGCCGGGGATGTCGGTGACGGTGCGGTGAATCTCGTTGTGCCGGGCGAACATTTCCATGTACTGGCCCATGTTGGCCCCGTCCATCATGCCGTTGTCGGCCAGTTGGACCTCGGGGCTGCCGCGGCGGTGCCCGTCGGGTGCCCGCCGCCACCCGAGCAGCGCTGCGGACCCCAGTAGGCCTAGTGCGCCCAGTGCCCGCAGCGCCGAACGGCGTTCGGGGAGTTGGGGATCGTTGCGGCTCATGAACGCAGGGTCTCCTGGCAGTGTGTCAGTGGCGTGGGGTGCTGTGCAGCACCTCGAGGCGGTGGCGGTATTCGGTCTCGTCGATCTCCCCGCGGGCGAACCGGGCGGCCAGCAGTTGCTCGGATGTTTCGTAGTCGCTGTAGGGCCGGGGCGCGGTGAGGGCTCGGGCCGGCGAAGCGCCGGCGGTGTAGCGGACCAGGGCGATGATGCCGACGATGATGAGGACCCAGAACAACACCATTCCGATTGCCATGCCTGCGTACCCCCATCCGCTCATGTCGTGGTCGGACCAGAACATCATGGGAACCTCTCCTTTCTCTGTGTGGATGAACGTGTGCGGTCAGCCGGTGTAGTTGAGGGTGGTCATCATTCCGGCGTCCATGTGATATCCGTTGTGGCAGTGCAGCATCCAGATGCCGGGGTTGTCGGCCACAAGTCGCACGGTGACGGTTTGCATGGGTTTGACGATGACGGTGTCCTTGCGCGGTCCGGGGTTGCCGTCGGCTTTGATGACCTGGAAGGTGTGGCCATGCAGATGCATGGGGTGCCACATCATGGTGCGGTTGGTGAAAGTCAGGGTTGCGTGCTGCCCCTGGTGAATGGTCAGCGGCACCGTCTGGTCGTAGGGTTTGCCGTTGATCATCCAGTCGTAGGCCGCCATCGTTCCGGTCAGTTGGGCCTGAAGGCCCAGATCACTGTCCGTCGGCAACTGGAACTGCGCGGGCGCGGTGAAGCTGTCCACGGTGGCGACCATCCGGGTCAGCTCCGGCGGCCGGAATCCGGCATCCGGTGCACTGCCGGCCCCGGTCGACAGCAGCGCGCGGGCGACGGCGTTCTTCCCCTCAGCTGAGGCGACCAGGGGGAACACACCATCGCCGGCGGCGACGATGACGTCGTAGCGTTCCCCCATGCCGAGCAGCAGCGCGTCGACCTCGGTGGGCACGACAGGGAAGCCGTCGGTATGGGTGACGGTCATCCGGTGCCCGGCCAAGGCGACCCGGAAAGCGGTGTCGGCGCCGGCGTTGATGATCCGGATCCGAATACGCTGCCCCGGCTTGGCGGTGAACGTGCTTGCAGCCCCGGGGATGCGGCCATTGATCAGGTAGTAGGGGTAGGTGACATCGCCACCGTCACCGCCCAACAGGTCACTGGCCGCAGCACCGCCCACACCCGGCATGCCAGGCATCGAACCCATGCCGCCCATGCCAGGCATGTGTCCCATGTCGCCCATGCCACCCATACCGGGCATCTGTCCCATGCCGCCGCCCGCGGGCCGCAGTCCGGCGTAGATCTGCTCGGGGCTGCTGCCGACCCCGGAGGTCCAGTCGTCGAGCATGACGATCCACTCGGCGTCGTAGCGGCCGGGCTCGGTGGGGTCGTCGATGATAATCGGCACATACAGGCCGTAATCGGTGTCCAGGCCGGTGTGCGGGTGCGCCCAGTAGGTGCCCGGGTACGGGGAGGTGAAGGAGTAGGTGAAGCTCGCCCCGGGTGCGATGTTGGGGGTGGCCGGGGCGGCGCCGTCCATGTCGTTGCGCAGGGCGATGCCGTGCCAGTGCATGGAGGTCGGGTGATCCAGCCCGTTATCCACGGTGATGGCGAGCTCGTCGCCGACGTTCGCGCGGATCAGCGGACCGGGAAGTTGATTGTTGTACGCCAGGGTGCGGGCCCTGGTGCCGCCGAGGTCGACGTCCGCCAAGCCGGGTGCCAAGCGGGCGGTGACGGTCTTTCCGGTGTGGGGGCGGGCCGCTTCGGCTGCGGTGATCGCCTCCGCGCCGAGGCCATCGGGGGCGGTGGCCGTGCGGCCGCAGGCCACCAATGCCGCACCGCCGAGCAGGCTGGCAGCCAGGAATCCGCGCCGGGTCAGTGGTATCTCGGCAAGGAGCGGTCGGCTCATCCCTCTACGGTGCGCCGCCTCCCGCGGGGGTTTGGTGTTGGTTGTGTGAAGATTCGCTCAAGATGCCAATCCCGCCGGAGGGCGCGGCACGATGAAGGCATGGATCTGATTCCCGAGAGCCCGCCCCCCGCGGCTGACCGGGGCTACCGCGCTCTGGTGGTCGACGACGAGGTGGCGCTGGCCGACGTGGTCGCCAGCTATCTGGCGCGGGAGCATTTCGAGGTCACAGTGCGCCACAGCGGTGCCGAGGCGTTGGCAGTAGCCCGCGAAGTCGACCCCGACGTGGTGGTGCTCGATCTCGGGCTGCCCGGTATCGACGGCCTGGAAGTCTGCCGCCAACTGCGCACATTCTCCGACGCGTATGTGGTCATGCTGACCGCCCGCGACACCGAGATGGACACCATCGTCGGTCTCTCGGTCGGAGCGGATGACTACATCACCAAACCCTTCAGCCCACGGGAACTGGTCGCCCGGATCCGTGCCATGCTGCGCCGGCCCCGTGCCGTACCGGCGGCACCGGCCGCCGCCGTCTCGACACCGGCTCGCGTGTTCGGCCCGCTGTCGGTCGACGTCGCCAGCCGCCAGGTCTACCTCGATCGTGAGTCGATCCCGCTGACACGTACCGAGTTCGACATTCTCGCCGCCCTGTCCTCGCGGCCGGGCGTGGTGTGGAGCCGCCGCCAGGTGATCGACGAAGTGTGGGGTGAGCCGTGGGTCGGCAACGACCACCTCGTCGACGTCCACGTCGGGCATCTGCGCCGCAAACTCGCCGACGACCCGGCCGACCCGCGGTTCGTGTTCACCGTGCGCGGGGTGGGCTACCGGATGGGCGTCGGCCAGTGACCGCGCCGGCCGCGCCACCGAAGCCCGCCGGGTTCGGGATGCGTCGGCGGCTGCTGTTGGCGCAGACCCTGGTGCTGCTCGCCGGGGGTGTCACCACCTGGGCGGTGGCCTCGGTCGTCGGGCCACCCTTGTTCCGTGAACACCTGCACATGGCCGGGTTTGCGCACGACTCCAATGAGCAGTTCCACGCCGAGCAGGCCTACCAGCACGCCACCGCACTGTCGATCGCCGTCGCCATCACCGTTGCCGCGGTGACCGCATTCGTGGTCACCGCTTACCTGAGCCGGCGACTGCAACGCTCCGTCAACGAGGTCTCCGCGGCCGCGTCGGCGGTCGCCGAGGGCCACTATGACATCCGGGTCGCCTCCCCGGAGTTGGGCGAGGAGTTCGACGAGCTGGCCGCGGCGTTCAACCGGATGGCGCAGCGCCTCCAAGCGGTGGAGTCCACCCGCCGCCAGTTGTTCGGCGATCTGGCCCACGAGATCCGCACCCCGGTCGCAGTCCTGGAGGCCTACCTCGAAGCGGTCGAGGACGGCGTGAAAACCCTTGACCCACAGACCATCGCGATGCTGCGCGAGCAGACCGGAAGGCTGGTGCGGTTCGCCGCCGACGCCGCCGCTCTGGCCCAGGCCGAGGAGGCCCACGCCGCGATCACACCGGGATGGGTCGACGTCAGTGACCTCGTCGACACAGTCCGCGCAGCAGCAGCCGACCGCTACGCCGACAAGAACGTCACCCTCACAACACAGAGCGGCGGCGGCCGGCTGTGGGCCGACCGGCAACGGCTGACCCAGGTTCTGGGCAACCTGCTCGACAACGCCCTACGGCACACGCCCGCCGGTGGGCACGTCGCGCTCACCACGACACGGGCAGGGTCCGACATCGTGTTCACCGTCACCGACGACGGCGAAGGGATTGCTGCCGAACACCTTGCGCACATCTTCGAGCGGTTCTACCGCGCCGACTCCGCCCGCGACCGTGGGCACGGGGGTTCGGGGATCGGCCTGGCCATCGCCAAGGCCCTGACCGAGGCCCACGGCGGCCACATCAGCGCGGCCAGCCTCGGACCCGGTCAGGGAACCACCTTCACCGCGGCGGTGCCCGTGCTCCATCAGGGCACCGCCAATCAGCCCGAAGCCCTCCCGGCCAGTTCGTAACCTGCGCGGTCGATGGCATCGCGGACGGCATCCCGGTCGAGGTCGCCGCTGCTTGTCACGGTGACCGTCGAATCGCCCTGCGGCACAACGTCGACGGAAACACCGGTGACTACCTCGAGCTTTTCCAACTCAGCGGTCACCGCACCGGCGCAGTGCCCGCACGTCATGCCGCGCACCTGATAGGTCTGCGTCTGCGACATCGCGGGCCCTACAGCGAACTCAGGATCTGGTTCATGGTGTCGATCTCCTTCTGCTGGCTGTCCAGGATCGACTTGGCCATCGCCACCGCATCGGGGAACTGACCGTTCTTGACCTCGTCCTGGGCCATGGTGAGTGCGCCCTGGTGATGCTTGACCATCCCGGTGAGGAAGAGCTTGCTGGCCTCAACACCGTTGGCGTTCTTCAACGCATCCATCTCGGCCGGCGACATCATGCCGGCCATGCCGCCCATCCCCGGCATACCCGGCATCATCGAACCGCTGGGCATCATCGAACCGCTGGGCATCATCGAACCGCTGGGCATCATCGAACCGCTGGGCATCATGGAGCCGCCAGGCATCGGCATAGTGGTGGTGGTGGTGGGGGTGCCGCTCATTCCGGGCATGTCACTCATGCCGGGCATTCCGCTCATGCCTCCGTGGTCCATTCCCGGCATCCCGCTCATACCGCCGTGGTCCATTCCCGGCATTCCGCTCATGCCGCCCATGCCCCACTGCTTCATCCAGCCCTGCAACGTCTCGATCTCCGGGCCCTGGGCGGCCTTGATCTGCGTGGCCAGATCGACCACCCGCGGGTCGATGCCCTGCTTGGCCAGGATGATGTCGCTCATTTCGATCGCCTGCTGGTGGTGCGGGATCATCATGTGCGTGAAGTTCATGTCGGCCTGGTTGTGCGCCGCCGCTTGGGCTGATGTCGAGGTCTGAGTCGATGCCGCCGCCGACGTTGACGTGGCTTCCTTGGTGCCCGAGTTGCTACACGCCCCGATGAACGCCACCGTGGCCAGCGCAGCCGCTCCGGTCGCCACAGCCTTTGTCTTGTTCACAACAATTCCCTTTCGTCGATCCCCGTCGGTTCGCCCTCCAGCCTTGCCGGGTTCGATAGGGCTGTCCTAGCCGTTCTGTGAAGATTCGATAAAGAACGTCGTTTCCGGCCGCCGGCGGGAGTGTGCAGTGTCAGATTCGGGAACGCAACCCTGCCGGTGTCAGAAAGGGATATCCCGTGTCCATCGCCATTTCAACCGCACTGCAGACCTCGTTCACCGATGCCGTTGCCCGCACCCGCGAGGCCCTGGCCGCGCAGGGTTTCGGTGTGCTTACCGAGATCGACATGAAGGCCACGTTGAAGGCCAAAATCGACGCCGACATGGAGAACTACCTGATCCTGGGTGCCTGCAATCCGCCACTAGCTCACCGTGCAGTCACCGTGGATCGACAGATCGGGCTGCTGTTGCCGTGCAACGTCGTCGTGCGCAGCGATCCGGACGAGGAAGGCACGGTGCTGGTGGAGGCGATGGACCCCCAGGTGCTGGTGCAGGTGACCGGCGAGCCGGGTCTGAAGACCGTCGCCGACGAGGTGGGAGCCAAGTTGCGCGCGGCGATCGACTCGTTGGGCGGATCGTCCTAGCGGGACGGCCGCGCTTCGGCAGACACCGGCGGGGCGGGCAGCTTGAGCCGTTTGAGCATCAGCGCGTTGACCGCGACGATCAGGCTCGACCCCGACATCGACAGGGCGGCGATCTCCGGGCGCAGTACCAGCCCGAAGGCCGGCTGGAACACCCCGGCGGCGATCGGCAGCGCGATCACGTTGTATCCCACTGCCCACCAGAGGTTTTGGCGCATCTTGCGCAAGGTCCCCCGGCCGATCCGCAGCGCGATCGGCACGTCGAGGGGGTCTGAGCGCATCAGCACCACGTCGGCGGTTTCGATCGCCACGTCGGTGCCCGCCCCGATGGCAACCCCGAGATCCGCTTGCGCCAGGGCGGGGGCGTCGTTGACGCCGTCCCCGACCATGGCGGCCTTGCGGCCCTGGATCTGCAGGTCGGTGATCTTGGCGGCTTTGTCGCCGGGCAGCACCTCGGCGATGACGGTGTCGATGCCGAGTTGGCCGGCGATCCGCGAGGCTGTGGCCTGGTTGTCACCGCTGAGCATGACCACCTGAACACCCAGGGCGTGTAACTCACCGACCGCGGCTGCGGAGGTCTCCCGCGCGGCGTCGGCCAAGGCGATCACCCCGACACCACGGCCGTCCACGCCGATGAGGACCGCAGTGCGGCCGGTTGAGGCCAACTCGTCGCGCCGGCCCATCAACGACACCGGGAAGTCCACGTCTTCCTCGACCATGAGTTTGCGGTTGCCGACGGCCACCCGCCGGGCGGCCACCGTGGCGGTCGCGCCGTGGCCGGGCACGTTACGGAAACCGGTCAGCGCCGGCGCGGTGACGCCCCGTTCGGTGGCGTAGCGCACGATCGCCGCGGCCAGCGGATGTTCGGATTCGGTTTCCACCGCAGCCACCAGACCCAGCAACTCGTCCTCGGAGATGCCGTCGGGGACGACGTCGGTGACCTCCGGTTCACCCTTGGTCAGGGTGCCGGTCTTGTCCATCACCACGGTGTCGATACGTGCCGAGGTCTCCAGGGCGGTCGCGTTTTTGAACAGCACCCCGCGTTTGGCGCCCAGTCCGGTGCCGACCATGATCGCCGTCGGGGTGGCCAGCCCGAGCGCGTCGGGGCAGGTGATCACCACCACGGTGATGGCGAACAACAACGCGGTCTGCACCCCGGCGCCCACCGCCCACCACACCAGGAACGTCACCGTCCCGCCGATGAGGGCGACCAGCACCAGCCAGAACGCGGCGCGGTCGGCCAGCCGCTGGCCGGGGGCCTTGGAGTTCTGCGCCTCCTGCACCATCGCCACGATCTGGGCCAGCGCGGTGTCCGAGCCGACCTTGGTGGCACGCACCCGCAGCACCCCGGTGGTGTTGATCGACGCCCCGATGACGCTGTCCCCCGGGGCTTTGGACACCGGCAGGCTCTCCCCGGTCACCATCGACTCGTCGACCTCGGAGTTGCCCTCCACCACGGTGCCGTCCACCGGGACCTTGGCACCCGGCCGTATCAGGAGCAGATCCCCGACCATCACCTCGGCGGTGGGCACCTCCGTCGGCTCCCCGTCGCGCAGCACCACCGCCATCGGCGGGGCCAACTCCAGCAGGGTGCGGATCGCCTCGTTGGCCCCGCCGCGGGCCCGCATCTCGAACCAATGTCCCAGCAGCACAAAGGTTGTCAGCACCGCGGCGGCCTCGTAGAACACCTCCCCGCCGCCGGTCAGTGTCACCCCGACGCTGTAGAGCCAGCCCGCGCCCACGGCGACGGCGACCAGCACCATCATGTCCAAGGTTCGGGCCCGCAGCGCCCGCCAGGCGCCGTCGAAGAAGATCCACGCCGAGTAGAACACCACCGGCAGGCTCAGCAGGAAGCCGAACACGTCGTCGCGCAGCCCGAACGGCGCCGGGACTGCGAAGCCGAGCATGTCGCGGGCCATCGGGGAGAACAGCATGATTGGGATCGACAGCACCGCCGCCACCAGGAACCGGTTGCGCATATCGCGGACCATCGCGTCCATCGACATCCCGGCATGTCCGCCGTGGCCCATCATCTCTTGCGGGGAGTGCCCGGCGGCCCCGGCGGGTCGATGATGCGCATGCTCGCCGCCGGGTACCGGCGGCGCACCGGGCGGCTCGGACATCGGCTCGCAGATGTGGTCGGGAACCGAGCGGCCGGCGCAGTGAAAACCGCAGTCACGCACCCACCCGGCCAGCTCGGCGACCGAGGTCGTCGCCGGGTCGTAGGTCACCGTGGCGGTGTTGTTGAGCGCGTTCGCCTCGACGGCGGTCACCCCGGGCCGGCGCAACAGTGTCGATTCGATGACCGAAGCCGAGGTTGCCCAGTGCAATCCCTGCACATCGAGGACTGCAGAGGCGGTGGCCATCACAGCCCCGCCCCCGTGATTGGGTCCGCGTGGCCGGCGCTGGTCTTTTGTGTCCACGCAGCCATGGGTTCCCTCCGAAGCCGTACCCCACTCACAGTCATCAGCCTTCTGCAGGTCGATATGCCCGCAGTATCGGTTTTGTGAAGATTCGACGAAGCCTTCCGGCCGCGGCCGGATCCATCGCTACTGCGCTGCTACATTCGAGCTCACCATGCGTGCGTTCAGGCTCCCGGGACATGTCCGGTTGTGGGCGGCGATCGGATTGATGTTCATCGTCGCCCTGTTCGGCGCTGCTCCGGCAACGCTGGGCATTCCCTCGGCGCCCCATGTCGATCACCACGTCACAGCGACGGGCGATCTCGACCAGCTTTCTGCGGTGGACCACGATCACATCGGTGCCGCGACCATGCAGAGCGCACCGGATGATTTCGCCGATTCCCTGCTCCACCGCGTCCGGATTGCACTGCCACTTCTCGGGCTGATCGTCGTCGGCGGCCTGTTGTGGCAGTGGTCGCCCCAGCACACCGCTCTGGTCGGACGGGGTCCGCCCCGTGGGCCGCTCCTCATTTCTCCCGGCCGGGACGTTCTTGCCCGGCTGTGCATCTTGCGCCGCTGATCGGCTAGCTACAGACCGAAAGGCCCCTCACGGGCTGCTCGGTCGGTGACTGCCGTCCACTTCAGCGGCTGCGTCTTTCGAACGCGGCCTGTCAAGGAAGCGATCAATCATCCGATGAGCTCTGTCATCCCTGTGCAGCAAAAAAGTCTGCACGCCACCCATCACCGGCCCCCTAAGCACCACGGGCCCGCACCCACCGTCGCCTCGACGATCGGCAACACTCCGGTGCTTCGAATCACCGCCCCGTTCGCCGACGGCGGTCGGGGATTCTGGGCCAAACTCGAGGGCTTCAATCCCGGCGGAATCAAGGACCGGACCGCCCTGCATATGGTGGACCGTGCCCGCGCCCGCGACGAACTTCGCCCAGGGGCGCGCATCATCGAGTCCAGCAGCGGCACCCTCGGTCTGGGCTTGGCGTTGGCGGGCATGGCGTACGGGCATCCGGTCACCGTGGTCACCGATCCCGGCCTGGAGCCGATCATCGCCCGCATGCTGGCTGCCTATGGCGTGCGGGTCGAACAGGTCGCCGAGCCGCACCCCGACGGCGGCTGGCAGCGGGCCCGCTGCGATCGGGTGGCCGAATTGCTGGCCGATGATCCTGCAGCCTGGAATCCCGACCAGTACAACAATCCGGACAACGTCGACGCCTATCGGGAGCTGGCCGTGGAGTTGCACACCCAACTCGGCCGGATCGACGTGCTGGTGTGTTCGGTGGGCACCGGCGGACACTCCGCCGGGGTGGCCCGGGTGTTGCGGGAATCCCATCCGGGCATGGAACTGGTCGGAGTCGACACGGTCAGGTCGACGATTTTCGGACAACCGGCCGGACCGCGGCTGATGCGCGGGCTGGGCTCGAGTATCTATCCCGGCAACGTGGACTACCCGGCGTTCAACGAGGTCCACTGGGTCGCCCCCGCCGAGGCCGTATGGGCGGCCCGGGCCCTGGCCGAGACGCACTACGCCACCGGCGGGTGGAGTGTGGGCGCGGTCGCCCTGGTGGCCGGGTGGGCGGCCCGCACCTACCCCGCGGGGACGACGATCGCGGCGATCTTCCCCGACGGCCCGCAGCGCTACTTCGACAGCATCTTCAATGACGACTACTGCCGAGAACACGGCCTGCTGGGGATCGCACCGCCGACGCAACCGCTAACGATCAGCGACCCGGCGCAGACCGTGGCCGATTCCTGGACCCGGTGCGCGCGGGTGCTCAACCCGGCGGAGGTGCAGCGCTGATGGGCGTGGTTGCTCAATTCCGCAGTTTCGGGTGGCCGAGTCGGCTGTTGATGATCAACCAGTTCGGCATCAACCTCGGTTTCTACATGCTGATGCCGTATCTGGCCGGGTATCTCGCCGGTCCGCTGGGGCTGGCGGCGTGGGCGGTCGGTCTGGTGCTGGGGGTCCGCAACTTCTCCCAGCAGGGCATGTTCATCGTCGGCGGCACGCTGGCCGACCGGCTGGGCTACAAGCCGCTCATCGTCGCGGGGTGTCTGCTGCGCACGGCGGGCTTCGGTTTGTTGGTTTTCGCCCATTCATTGCCGATGATGCTGATCGCCTCGGCGGCAACAGGTTTCGCCGGGGCGCTGTTCAACCCGGCGGTGCGGGCCTATCTGGCCGCCGACGCCGGGCAGCGGCGGGTCGAGGCGTTCGCACTGTTCAACATCTTCTACCAAGCCGGGATCTTGGCCGGTCCGCTGGTCGGGTTGGCGTTCATGGCTGTCGACTTCCGGCTCACCGCGGCCGCTGCGGCGGTGGTGTTCGCGCTGTTGAGCATCGCCCAACTGTTCGCTCTGCCCCAGCACGACCCGGAGCCCCGCGAGGAGCGGACATCGGTTCTGCAGGACTGGCGCACCGTAGTGGGCAACCGTTCCTTCCTGCTGTTCGCGGCGGCGATGATCGGCTCCTACGTGCTGTCCTTCCAGGTCTATCTGGCCCTGCCCCTGCACGCCGCCCACCTTGCCCCGCAGCACGCATCGGCATTGATCGCCGCGGTGTTCGCCGTGTCGGGTGTGGTGGCGGTGACCGCTCAGCTGCGGATCACCCGCTGGTTCTCCCAACGGTGGGGTGCCGGCCGGTCTCTGGTCATCGGCATGGCGGTGGTCGCGCTGTCCTTCGTCCCGCTGATCGTGCTGCCGGACAACAGGTTCGGATCCCCGCCGGCGATAGCAGCCCTGTTGGTCACTGCCGCGGTGCTGGCGCTCGGATCGGCGGCGGTGTTTCCCTTCGAGATGGACACCGTGGTGGCGTTGTCCGGCGGCCGACTGGTGGGCACCCACTACGGCTTCTACAGCACTATCGTCGGCGTCGGCATCCTGGCCGGCAACGTCGCCACCGGCGCGCTGATGCAGGCGGCCAACGAGCGCGGCGCCGCCGTGCTGATCTGGGTGGTGCTGGCGGGCATCGGCCTGTTCTCGGCGGCCGCGCTGCGCGCACTGGCCCGCACCGGCCACCTGCAGAGCGACCCCGATCCACAGACGGCCAACAGCGTCCGCTGACCGCTCAACCCCCCAGGCACGTCAGTCCCACCAACACAGTCGCACCAACACAGTCCCACCAACACATCCCACCAAAAGATGGAGGTCCCATGTTCACATCACTGCGGCAGGTCGCCGGAGTTTGCCTGGTCGCCGGAGCGGTGGCTCTGATCGCCAGTCCTGCTGCGGCCGCCCATGTCGACGCCAAAGCCGACGGCGCCGTTCCCGGCGGATTCGGGGTGGTCACCTTGGGGGTGCCCACCGAGTCCGGCAAACCCAACACCACCAAGGTCGAGGTGCGCATCCCCGAGGAGACACCGATGCGGACCGTGCGGGCCGAACCGGTGGCCGGCTGGACCCTGGACATCCAGAAGCGCAAGATCGACCCGCCGCTGCGCAAGGACGACGGCAGCCCGGTCAACGAAGTGGTCAGCACGGTCACCTGGACGGCCACCGGGGGCGGTATCCCCTCGGGCCAGTTCCAGGAGTTCGCTCTCTACGTCGGGCCGATTCCGGAGGCCGACACCCTGGCGCTGCCGACGACGCAGACGTTCTCCGACGGCAGCACCGAGGCCTGGACCGAGCAGAGCGCCGGCGCCGAGAAGCCGAAGTTCCCGGTGCCGACGGTAACGATCGGGCAGAAGCCCGGCGGCGGTCTGCTGCCCGTCATCTCCTGGACCGCGCTGGGCCTTTCCGTCGTGGGGTTGGGCCTGGGAGTGTTCGCGATCGACCGGGCCTCCCGCCGTCAGTCGGCCGCAGACCCGGCGGCACCGGCGATCAGCGTCGCGGCGAAGTGACCCGATGAAGGTCTCTCGTACGTTTCCGGTGATCGCCGCGGTGATCGCCCTGGCCGCGGGAGGGTGTGGGTCTACCCCCACACCCTCCACGGAATCGTCTTCGTCCGCTGAATCCGCCTCTGCTGCAGCGTCTTCGGCAACCCCTCCCCCTGCGGGCTCCCGCGACGCCGGTGCGACGATCAGTATCACCATCGCCGCAGGGGTGGTGACGCCCACCAACGCCGAAGCGCAGGCGGTGGCCGGGCAGCCCATCGTGCTCGAGGTGAACAGCGATGCACCGGACAGCATTCACGTGCATTCCGTTCCTGCTCACGTCTTCGACGTACAAGCCCGACCGGGCCAGCGTTTCGAGTTCACCGTCGATGTTCCCGGACGGGTGGACGTGGAACTGCACGAACTGAACCGGACGGTCGTCACGCTCACGGTGCGGCCCGCATGACCCAGAGCACCGAAACCGTTCTGGCACACGGCGTCGGCGGGTCCACCGATCTGCCGATCCCGCTGACCTACGCGCTGATCGGCGGTGTGTGGGCGTTGATCCTGACCTTCGCCGTCGTTGCGGTCGCCTGGCGGACCCCGAAGTTCGATCCGGCCAAGCCCGGGCATGCGCTGCCTCGGTGGGTCACGGGCATCGTGGATTCCGCAGCCGTCCGGACAGTGCTGGCGGCTGTCGCGCTCGCTGCCACGATCTGGATTGGGATTGCCGCGATCTGGGGGCCGCAGAACGCCGACAACGCGTTACCCGGTGCGTTCTACGTGCTGCTGTGGGTCGGCCTGGTGGCGGTCTCGATCCTGATCGGTCCCGTCTGGCGGGTGATCTCACCGGTGCGGACGGTTTGGCGACTCCTAGGACGTGGGCGTGGTGGGAATGCGCCTCGCCGCTACCCGTCCCGGTGGGGGTACTGGCCGGCCGTGGCGGGACTGTTCGGGTTCGTGTGGCTGGAGTTGGCCAGCCCCGATCCCGGCTCTCTGACCGCGATCAAGGCCTGGACCCTGGCTTACGTCGTCGCGATGTTCGCCGGCGCCGCGGTGTTCGGTGCGCGATGGTTCGCCCGCGCCGACCCCTTCGAGGTGTACAGCGTGACGGTGTCGCGGCTGTCCCCGTTTCGGCGCAACCGTGACACCGGAGGCATCGTGGTGGGCAATCCGCTCGACCATTTGCCCACCATGCCGGTGCGACCCGGCACGGTGGCGGTGATGGCGGTGCTGCTGGGCTCCACCGCCTTCGACAGCTTCTCCCAGTCCAAGGGGTTCAGGAACTTCGTGGACCGCAACGCCGCCGCGGTGCCCCTCCTCGGCGAGTCCGGGGGCGGCTCGGTGCTGCGCAGCGCCGGGCTGCTGCTGTTCGTTGCGGTGGTCGGGGTGACATTTCGGGCGGCGGCCCGCGCGACCGGCGGGGTGACCCGCGAGCAGCGCCGCGCGTTGCCGGGGCGGCTGGCGCACTGCCTCATCCCGATCGTCGTGGGATACGTCTTCGCCCACTATCTGTCCTACCTCGTCGAGCGCGGCCAGGAAACCGTTGTGCGGCTGGTCGATCCGATGGGCAGGGGTTGGCAGCCGTTCGGGTTGGATTCCGCCGACGTGGTGTATTTCATGTCGATGAACCCGACCCTGCTGTGGACCATCAAGGTCGTGTCCGTCGTGGTGGGCCATGTCATCGGGGTGGTCGCCGCGCACGATCAAGCGCTTCGGGTCATCCCGGTGGGCCACCAACTCACCGGGCAGCTCGCGATGATGCTGGTGATGGTCGGCTACACCCTGGCCGGGCTGTACCTGTTGTTCGGGGGGTGAGGCGGAGCATGTCGAGGGCACTGCGGCGCAATGCGCTACTGCTGATCCATGGTGCGATTCTGATCGTCATGGCGCTCGTCATGCTGGGGCCGTTGAATTGCCCGCCGGCGCTGTGCGCCCACGATGCGGGCTCGGCGCGCCTGGCCCCCACCGTCGCCCCGCCGCCGGTCGAATTGGCCATGGAACCGGGCCGGCGGCGACCGACGTCGACCCACTGGCACCGGTCACCGTCACCGCGACTGGCGGGGATCTGGTGAGCGTCACCATGGTCAACGACGCCGGCAAGCCGATCGAAGGGGTGAGCACCCCGGACAACACCGTGTGGAAGCCCACCGTGCCCCTGGGCTACGGCCGCAGCTACACCGTGACCGCCACCGCCATCGGCGCCGACGGTGTAACCCGGGCGCTGGTCTCAACCTTCTCCACCCTGGTCCCGGGAAATCAGACCGCGGTGCGACTGACCACGACCGCCAACCAGGACCTGGTTGCGGGCGGCACCTACGGCGTCGGGACCGTCGTGGTGACCCGCTTCGACGAACCGATCCCGGACCGGGCTGCCGCCCAACGCGCCCTGCGGGTGAGCACCAGCCCGCCGGTGACCGGCGCATGGAACTGGATCGACGACCAGACCGCGCACTGGCGACCGGAGCGTTACTACACCCCCGGCACCACCGTGTCCGTAGCAGCCGACATCTACGGTGTCCCCCTCGGTGGGGGTCTCTACGGGCAGGCCGACGCCGGGGTCGACTTCCGCATCGGCGATGCGCACATCTCGGTCCCCAACGACATCACCAAACAGGTCAGCGTGTTCAGCAACGGACAACTGGTGCGCACCATGCCCACCTCGATGGGAATGGGCGGCAGCGAGACCATCGGCGGGCACACCATCAGCTTCTGGACCCAGCCCGGGATCTACACGGTGATGGACAAGGCCAACCCGGTTGTCATGGACTCCTCCACCTACGGCCTGCCGATCAACTCCCGGCTGGGCTACAAGGAGACGATCAACTGGGCCACCCGCATCAGCAGCGATGGGATCTACCTGCACCAACTGGAGGACACCGTGTGGGCCCAAGGCAACACCAACGTCTCCCACGGCTGCCTGAACCTCAACGCCGACAACGCGCGCTGGTTCTACGACTTCTCCCAGCCCGGCGACGTCGTCGAAATCATCAACACCGGCGGGGCGCCGCTGGAACTATGGCAGAACGGCGACTGGAGCGTCCCCTGGCCACAGTGGCTGGCCAGCAGCGCAGCCCCCGCGGTCCCGCCGCCCGCGCACGTCGCGGGTCCCCCCCGCCAGCACACTGGAGAAACAGGAATCCGATGGGCAACCACCAAAGTGATCGTCACGGCAATCGACGCCGACTGTGGTGGGCCGCCGCGCTGATCGCCGTGGCCGCTGCGGTTGCGGTCGCGGTCGGCGCGGGAGTCTTACGGGCGGGGACGCCCGGGGACTCGCCCTCTGCCGAGCAAGCGGCGCAACAGCGGTGCCAGGCCGAGGTGATGAAGAAATTGGTGTCGCCGGACACGGCCACGATCTCTGAACTGCACACGCAGACAGGCACTCTCGATGCCGAGGGGCGGGACTTCTCCTCGCTCAACGCCAACGACCAACTCAAGGGCGTGGATGCCTCGCGGATCACCGTGCTCAACGTCTCCGGTGTGGCCAACGCACCCAGCCAGGTCGGCACCATGATCGCCGACCACTTCGATTGCCGGGCCTACTTCGTCGACGGCGCCCTCACCCACACCCTGGTGGTCTTCGACCACGCCCACTGAAACCACCGGGAGGTTCCGGCGATCGCACCCCGCGGCGGGGGTAACGTCGAACCGGTCGGAGCACGACCGATCAATGGAGTAACCGTGGCCCGCACCGCCAAGCTGATCGCGCTGGGTGCCCTCACCGCACTCGGGGTCGGGTTGGCGGGCTGCTCTCAAGCACCTGACCGCACCCCGGCGCAAGCAGGTCCGCCCCCGGCAGGGTCGGTGTGGGTGGCCGACGAGGGCGCCGACAGCCTCAGCGTGATCGACACCGCCACCAACTCCGTCGCGATGACCCTGACCGGTATCACCGGCCCGCACAACGTGCAGGTCGGCCCTGACGGCACCGTGGTGTACGCGACCAGCAGCGCCGGCCTGGTGGTAGCGATCGACCCGGCCACCTACCGCGTGATCGCCAGCGCCCCGACCGGCCCCCACCCCGCCCACGTCGTGGAAGCACCCAACGGCAAGGTCTACGTCACCAACGCCGGCGACGGCACCGTATCGGTCTACCAGCGCAACGGACTGGCTCCCGCCGGGCGGATCACCCTCGGGGGGATGCCGCACGGGCTGCGGCCGGCGGCCGGCGGGTCGGTGATCGTCGTCGCCAACATGATGGACGCCGAATTGGACCTGATCGACCCGGCCACCGACACCTCGCTCGGCAGCGTTGCGGTCGGCGCATCCCCACTGCAGGTCGCCGTCAGCGCCGACGGCCGATACGCCTACACCGGTATCAGCGACCCGCCCAGCGTGGTGAAAGTCGATCTTTCCCAACGGAAAGTGATTGGAACCGTCGCGGTGCCCGACAGCCCCGTGCAGCTATATCTGTCTCCCGACGAGAAGACGGTGCTCTGCGCCGACCAGGGCAGCGAACAGGCGCCCGGCCACACGCTGTCGGTGATCAACACCGCCACCATGACCGGCCGCGGAACCGTCCCCACCGGCTCGGGCCCGCACGGTGTCGTCATCGACGCCTCCGGCCGGTGGGCGTGGGTGACCAACAGCTTCGACAACACCGTCTCGGTGGTCGACGTCACCGCACTCTCGGTGACGGCGACCATTCCGGCGGGCACCGGGCCCAACGGCATCAGCTTCTCCACCGCACCGCCGGCCGCGGCACCCGCGACGACCGCCAGCCTCACCATCGCACCCCCGCCGGCCAGCAGTAGCAGCGCGCAGGATCCGCACAGCGGCCACGGACACTAACCGGCGATTCCGGGCACCGCGGCGATCTCAGTCGTGATGGTCGTGGTGGTGTCCGTCGCCGTCGGAGTCGGTTTCACTGTCGGTTGACCCCGGCCCGGACGGTGCGGCCGGCGACGAGTGCTGCGGCACCGCAGGATTTGGTGTGCTCTGTTGCGGCTGGAGGTCAGCATCGGCGATGTCGAGGCTCATATCGGTCACCGGCAGGCCCGCCTCAACAGGCTCGGGCGCGGTGGCCGGACGGGGCGCTGCGGGCCCCGGCGGGCCGACCGGATCGGCGTGACCGGCTTCATCGTGATGGTGGCCCTCCATGTGGGCCTCGTGCCCGCTGTGATGGTCTGCCTGGGCTTCGGTCGCACCGCCATGGTGGTGGTGATGGTGCCCCTGCAGGCTGGCTGCCAGGCCCACCGCGACCGCCCCGGCCATGATGGTGTTGGCCCCCATCAGGACCATCGCCCTGCCGAAACCCGAAACCTCTTCTGGTTCATGCGTCCGCGTCCACGCCCACGCCGCACCCATGACGACGTAACACTGCAGCAAAAGCACACAGATGCCGGCGGCCCCCACTGCTTCGGGCTGACCGGCCGAGGGCCCGACGGGCGGCCCCGTGATACACGAGATGACCCACAACGCGGCCGCTCCGGCATTGGCCGCAATCCCGGCCGCGAGCAACCACGTGCGGGGCCGGGACCAGACGGCGATCGCCCACATCAGCTGGAAGCCGGCCAATACCGCGAAAAACACCCCCGAGGGCAGCCAGTCCCGCCCGTGCATCGGGGTGACCGCGAAATGGATCACCGACGCACCCACCGACGCGATAGCCGCACAACGGGCAGCCAGGCGGCTCTCGGTCTTCGTCACTTCGCGGGTTGCCACAGCATCGACAGTGGCAGGGCCTCTCAACCGAAACGAGCAGCAGGGCGTCACAGTCACATTCCAGATCGGCAACGCCAACATCGGATTCCGTACTCTTCAGCACCACCGGCCAATGCAATTGGGGGATGTCACTGAACTCCCTTTGCAGGAGGTGTAACCCGCCGCTCACGGTGACCACGTTGACGGTGTCGCCCGCGACCCCGCCCAGTCATCGTCGACACCTGCAGCATCTGCGGCATTAGGAGTTGGTGTGCACGCGATCGGTGCGTCGGATATCAGGAGAACTTGCCCGTCGGGGTAGCTCGTCGGGCGGCGGTTTCCTGCACCGAGACCCACGTGGCCCAGGACCGCAGGGCCCGACGACCCAGAACGGTTGTGGTCATGGGGTGGTTGCGTTGGGCGCGGGTGAGTAGCGGTCCGCCGAGGTCGGTTGCCAGGCGGTTGATCTGGGATTGCAACACGCCCTGGTGCAATCCCAGGGCTGCCGCGGCGGCCGTGACGGTCGGGTATGTGCTGGCGGCGGCGAAGCGGGCGAGGCGCTCGGCGCCGCCGGCCCCGGTGAGTGCGGCCTGCAGAAGTTTCGGAGCGCTGTGGGCGGCTTTGCGGGCGGCGAGAGTGGCGGTGTGGCTGGACCCACCGCGTCCCCTGAGGGGGATGCCGTGGCGGTGTGCCCAGCGGGCCATGTTCGCCGTGCTCATCCGTTTTTCGATGGCCAGTTCGGGCAGGGCGCGTTGGTGGTCGACGTATTCGCGGTAGAGCCAGTCGCGGTCGACTTCGCCCAAGTCGGGTTCTCGTTGCGGGGGTCGCAGGGGGATGCGATGGCGACGGGCCAAGGCGGCCACGACTTGTCGGCTTGTGTTGTAGCGTGCGGCGATCTTCCGCAGCGACATGTGCTGCTCCTGGTAGAGCTGGCGTAGCTGCGCACCGGAGAGTCTGTCGGCCAGATCCGAGAGTGCCGGTGCCGGGCAGCCCGTCGGGCCGCGCTGGCTGCTCGGAGCCGGATGAACCGTCAGGACGTGGCGGACGGCATCGGGGGTGGTGTGCAGCTGCTCGGCAATCGCGGTGAGGGCGTGGCCTTGGCGGACCATGTGGTGGAACCGTGGCAGGGGCGGCCGTTCGGGGTCGGCGCCGGGCAGGGTCAGGTCGGCGATCAGTGTCAACGGGGGGCGCCAGCTGAGCGGTTCGTCAATGCCGTTGTTACACAGAAATTCTGTGGCGTGATCGTCGAGTGCGCGGCGTAGTTCTGGGGTGAGCAGGACGGGGAACCGGAAGAAGGCGGAGCGGAATTCGTTGGTGTCGCGCAGCCACGGCGCGCGGTCGACGGGGTTAGCGCTGATGGTGGTGTAGAGGTGGCAGCGCATGAGTCGTAGCCGTTCGCTTCCGGCGGTTCGGATGTGCAGATAGGTGCAGATCGCCGTCCAGGTTTCTTCGGGCAGAAGGGTGCTGTAGTCGAGGTGGCGGCGGCGGTGGTAGTCGATCGGGGTGTCGGTGTCGCGCAGGTAGTCGGCGAGGCGAATCAGCGCTGCGCGGATGTCGGCCCAGTGCGGGTCACGGGCGAGGGCTCGCAGGTGGTGGGTGGTGGTGCGCCATTGGCTGGTCGATCCGAGCACCTGGTGGGCGTCGGCGGCGCGGATGCGGCTGTTGACCATCAGCAGCATGGCCGGCAGGGAGGCCGCCAGTCGGGCATGGTCCAACTGGGGTAGCCGCAGGCGTACCGCCCACGCGCTCCACATGGTCGCGGGCACCCGGGCGGCCAGCGCCAAGCTGTCCGCGCGGTCGAGGGTCGGCATGGTGGGGCGCGGTGTGCCGATGCGGTAGCGCAGCTGCGCGGTGGAGGTGAGCCGGAGTGCGCGGGCGGTCAACCGCAGCGCGCTGACCGCTTCGGTGGTGGCGCGGGCCCACCCTGCCCGCGGCCAGTCCAGGGAGGCGCCGTTGCGTTCGATGGGTTTTTCCAGCCGGGCCAGCAGCGCGGCCGCGGTAGCCGGCTCGTCTTCGCAGAGGATGGTGGCGGCGGCGGTGAGTGCGACCGCGGTGATGATCGCCAGTGGCCGGGCGGCCGATCGGGTACCTGAATGTGCCAAGCGGTAGGCCTCGAGTAGGTCGGGCGGGATCAGCGACGGCAGCGCGCCGGGGGCGGCGCTCGAGAGGGCGCGGGCGCCCAGGGCTTTGATGTCGGTGAGGAAGTCGCTGACCGCGATCGGGTGGTCGCGGTAGACGCCGACGGCGACCGCACCGCTGTGAAGGGCGGTGTCGATGGCGTGTTGGGTGTGCAGCGTGGGGTGGTCGGCCTCGAGGGAAAGGGTGGTGGCGTCGCTCAGATCGGCGCCGCAGCGGGCGGCCAGCCGACCGCTGCCGTCGGCGGCGCGGCACCCGCACCGTCCCGGGTAGGCGCGAAGTTCGCCGGGGAATACTCTGTCGCGCTGCGGTTTTGCGCATGCGGGGCAGGCGTCGAGGAGCAGGCAGCGGTGGGTCAGGCAGGCGATGCTGTAGCCCAGCCGCCACCGTAGCTGCCAGCGGCCGTCATCGTCGGCCAGACAGCGTGGGCAAAAGCGTGAGTAGCGGGGCCGCGCGCGCGGGAACCGCACGCCCAGGGACAGCACCCGCGCTTGAGGGGGGTAGTGGGCGAGGGTCATGGCGGTGATCTGCTCGACCGGCACCCCGGTGGATGCGCTGATCCGTTCGGCGGCTTGGGCGGGCACCGACGTGACGTGGGTGCGGTCGGCGGCCGTGGTGGCGGGTCGGTTCAGCCCGACGGCGGTCAGGATCTCGCCGTGGGTCGTCCGTAATCGGTGGCTGAGGTATTCCAGCCAGGAGTCCAGCGCCTCACCGGGCAGCGGCGCGACCCTGATCGGCAGGGTTCGGACAGCGGTCACGGCGCACGCTTGCGGATGGGGGCGGCGCTCCGCTTCCGGGCGGCGGGACGGTCGCGAGGTGCGGGTGCGCACGGCGCGGCACGGCGGGACTGTCGGACGGGGGCGATGTCGGTGGTCAGGGTGCCGCTGTCGAAGGCGGCCTCGAATTCGGCGCGGCGGCAGTCTGATCCGGTGTCGGTCTTGACCGCGTCGAGCAGGTCGCGGTCGAGGTATTCGCGGCCGGATCGGATGGCGCGCAGGCAGCCGCGGTTGATCAGGGTCATCAGTGAGCCGATGTGACCGGTGCTGCGGGCGAACAGGTAGTCCGACAGGTCGGTGGCCAGCATGCCGGGTCGTTTGTCGACCAGCACGACGCGTTGTTCGAGGGTCAACAGCAGTTGATGCCACTGCTGTCGCTGCCGCTCGTTCCTAGTGCCGAAGGGCGCCATGGTGAGTTTGGTAGTGCGCCGCGCGGTCTGGGCGATCGCACGGTCGGTGTGGGGTTGGCCGTCGAAGAACAGGCCCCGTTGATCGAGATCGACCCCGACGTAGATGAGCGTGACGGGAAATTCGTTGGCGATGTATTTGAAGTGGTTGCTGATCGCAACTCCCGCGGTGTTGCGCCACTGCAGGAAATGCAGGTCGTCGATGATCAGCAGTTTGGTGTGGCAACTGAGCACGCAATCCAAAGCGCGGTAGGCGAAGTCGGCGGTGCTGCCGTTGGCCTTGCCCGGGTGGGCGTAGAAGGCCAGCATGGCTTTGTTGAACGCGACCATGCCGGTATTCCCGGCCAGCCCGACCCGGCACACCGGCCAGCGTTCATCGCCGCTGTCGGTGAACTCGCCGTTGGCGCGGATATCGCGCAGGTGAAACTTTTTGGCGAAGTCGAGCACGGCGGTGGTCTTGCCAAGACCGGGATAGGCGTCGATGGCCACCGCGCTTTTGGGTTTGTCGCCGTCCTGGTCGTTGCTGTCGACGATGTCCCACAGGTCGTCGTGCACCGCGGCCAGTTGCGGGGTCTTGATCGGCCCGATGTTGGCGTGCCATTTGCGCCGGCGCGTCTCGTAGTCGTCGCGGGCCTGCGCGCTGAGGATGCCCAGCGCCCGCCGCGTGAGCTGTTCGGGTTGCATGCGGGGGGCGGCGGTGACGAACTCGCGCCATCCCTCCTTGCGGGACAGGGTCAGATTGTCCAGCTGTGCCGATGGCCGCGCGGGGGCGGTCTCAGGGCGCGCCATCAGGCGTCCACGAACGCGCCGGCGTAGAAATCGTCATCGCCGTCGTCATCGTCGTCATCGTCACCGCCGACGGCCGCCGCATCGGGACCCATCCGCTGCTGACCTTCGCCGCCGTCGTCTTCCGGCGGAAGATCTGGGTCGGGGGTGATGAGGGATTCCTCGCGGGCCAGCCGCAGGGCCATCCGCCGTTCGGCCAGGGTGGCGCCCAGGCCGAGGTTCCAGCGCTCCAGCAGATCGTTAATGGCCAGCCGGTCGTCGGGGTAGCGGTACTTCTCGGCGGCCTTGCGTCGGGCGAAGCGCAACGCGTCTTCGCTCAACGCCATCTGCAGGGCGGGGGCGTGTTCCCAGATCAGAGTGTGCCAGCGGCGGGTGTGCGGGTCGCGGAAGTAGGCGCGGGTGATGTCGTCGGGGTCGTAGTGAATCGGCCATCGGCCGCGGGCCCGCCCGGTATACGGGCTGTGCACGCCGCGGTAGGGATCCAGCCCGGCCCCGTTGTAGCGGCGGCCGTCGAAGTCGACCCCGTAATGCTGGATACGCCGCCACCCGGTCTTGAGGAACTCATAGCCCAGGTCGGGGTCGCGGGGGGCCTCGATGTAGCCGGCGCGGGCCAGGCCGTGTTCGAACATCTGCGCCGGGGAGAGCCGCAGCTTCGGGATGTGCGGGTCGATCAGACCGTCGTGCGGGCGGTGGTGATAGATCACCGCGACCCACTGGCGGATCATGTCCTCCAGTTCGTCGAGGCAGAAGAACGCGTCCGCTTCGGGGTCGGCACCGCGGGAGTGCACATCGGGGCCCTTGTAGCCCGGCAGGGCTTGCAGCAGGTCTTCGCGCAGGGTGCGGAAGAACCGCTCGACGGGTCCCTTGTCGCGGCCGGTGCGCAGCCGGGCGGGCTGGATCGAGATGCCCATCCGCCGGCACACGCTGTTCAGATGATCCGAGATATAGATTTTGCCGTGGTCAACGACCAGGGTGTCCGGGACAATCGCCGGACCCGAGGCCCCGGTCATCGGCCCCTCCATCGCGGCGCGGTCGAACATCACGGTGCGCGGGATGCCGTGTTCGGGCCACACCGCCTCCCGGGGCCAGTCGGTGACGACCGGGCGGGGCCGGAAGCTCTGGTAGAGCACCGCGGCGGCGTCGACGGACTTCGTCGAGACCGGGGTCAGCCGCAACCCGGTGATACAGCGGGTGTACCAGTCCATCGCCACGGTCAACTCGGCCTGCACCCAGCGCAACGTCAACGGGTCCAGAGCGAAGACATCCAGGCGGGTGGTGTCCATCAGCAGGTACTCCCCGGGCCGGGTGGGCCGCAACTTGCCGTACACCCCGCCCGGGCGGGCGGCGATATCGCGGTTGCGTTTCGTCGACAGCCGAAACAGCGGGTAGCGGTTCTCCAACTGCGCCAGGACCCGGTAGGCGACCGGACGGCTGGGCAACGCCACCACGTCCACGCCGAACCGGGCGATGACGCGGGCGTTGGTTCGTGTGATCACCATCGCCTGCGACGGCCGGGACTGGTCGGTGTGTTCGACCATGACCTCCACCGCGGTCTGCACCCACCGCTCATCGACACGGCCGGTCGGGTTCTGCCGGCTGACCGTGCTGCGCGCCAGACCGGCCTCGCCGTAGGCCAGGTAGTCCGCGGCCCAGCTTTGCACCGTGCGCATCGAAACCCCGAGTTCGGCGGCTTTCGCCGCGTAGCGGGCGGTCAGCGGCGACGCCGGGTCATAGCCGGGTCGGGGTTCACCGGGTTGGGCGAACTCCGCTGTCCCGCATCGGTATCCGGTCAGTACCTCTCGAATGTCGGCGGCGCGTTGCCGTAGGGCTTCACGTTCGGGTTCGCTCAGAGCGGACAGGACCACGTCGGCCGGGTCGAGCGGGTCATCGGAGTTCGGGCCGGAGCCCTCCCCGTACACGCGGGCCCGATGGCCGTCGAGCAGCTCGCGCAGACTGATCCGGACGACCTCGCTGTGGCGGCCGTAGGCGCCGAGGACCACCTCGGTTCCCGTCGGCCCGGGGTGCAGTTCGGTGACCTCCCAGAGCTGGCCGTCGTGGAGCACCCTGGTGCCTACCCCGATCCGAATACCTTCAGCGGACATGACACTTTCCTTTCACCAGAGGGCTGGCCTTGCTCAACGGCACGGTGATGTCGACTTCCAGGGCCTGACACCACACCAGGTGCAGCACCGCCGCCCGGACCCTCCACGGCGGCTCACCGAGGTCGCGGTCGAGCACCTGACCCAGGGTCACATCCGAAACCGACTGGTGGTGAATCTCTTTCACCAGTTCCGGATCGAACCGGTCGGGGTTGCGGAAGCCCGACAGAAAACGGATATTGTGCACAAGCACGTCAGGCGAGCCGCTCCACACCTCGTACCGCCAGCCGAGTGTCTCGACGAGTGCGCGGGTCCAGTCCAACGTGAAACGCACCTTGTCCACCGCAAGCCGGTGCCGCGGCTTCACGTCGACCACCGTGGGAACGGTGTCGGTGAACAGCAGGAAGTCGGGGATGTGTCTGCGCATCCGCCGATTCACTCTGGCGCGCAACAGAAACGGCTGTGCGATCACATTCAGCACCGCGGTGTCGTAGTCGGCCAGCAACAGCCGCGCCAACTCCAGGCGCGATTCATAGATCACGTGGTCACGATTGGTCGCCGACCAGTACGTACCGGAATAGTGCCGCTGGCCATCACGCCAGCGGAACGTGCGCCACGGAACCGCGCGACTCAGGAAATCTGTTGTCGCACAATTCCATAGGATCGCGACCTCGGACAGGGTATCCCTGTCTCGGATCTCCGCGACTGCGTGAGCGGAATCCACCAAGAGGCCGGCCATACCATCACGGTCACCCCAAACCGCGCCAATGCACCCGGCCGTCTCGATTTCGTTTCATAAATGAAGCGCGTATGAAACCGTAACTGAGATTATGAAGTCAAAAATGAGAACCTACACTGCCGATCGATTACCGCGCCATGTTCGTAAACCGCGACAGATGCAGTTGGTGCGCAACGGTTATCGTCTTCGTCGGCCCGTTGCGGTGCTTGGCCAGAATCAGGTCGGCCTCTCCCCCGCGCGGATCGTCGCGCTCGAACGCATCGGGCCGGTGCAGCAGGATCACCATGTCGGCGTCCTGCTCGATAGCACCCGATTCGCGGAGGTCTGCCAGCATCGGCTTCTTGTCGGTGCGCTGCTCGGGCCCACGGTTCAGCTGGCTCATGGCCACTACCGGAACCTCAAGCTCCTTCGCCAAAAGCTTGAGCTGACGCGAGAATTCGGAGACTTCCTGCTGTCGGGATTCAACTTTCTTGCCCGACGTCATCAACTGCAGGTAGTCGATCACGACCAGGCGTAGATCAGCCTTTTGCTTCAACCGACGAGCCTTGGCGCGGATCTCCATCATCGTGAGGTTCGGCGAATCGTCGATATACAAAGGCGCTTCGCTGATCTCACTCATGCGTCGAGCCAGGCGCGTCCAGTCGTCGTCGCTCATCCGGCCGGACCGCATGTCGGCCAACTTGATCTTCGCCTCGGCTGACAGGAGACGCATGACGATCTCGGTCTTGCTCATTTCGAGTGAGAACACCACGCTCGACAACCTGTTCTTGATCGAGCACGCGCGCAGAAAGTCGAGTCCAAGGGTCGATTTCCCCATACCCGGCCGAGCCGCCACGACGATCATCTGGCCACCGTGCAGTCCGTTGGTCAGCTCGTCGAGCTCGGTGAAACCCGTCGGCACTCCACGGGAAATTCCGCCATTGGATGCGATCGCGTCGATCTCGTCCATCGTCGGCTGGAGCAGCTCCTCCAAGGGACGGAAATCCTCGGCGGTACGGCGTTCCGTGACGTCGTAGATCTCCGCCTGAGCACGGTCGACGATCTCATTGACATCGGCACCCTCAGCCCCGGCGTAGCCGTATTGCACCACCCGGGTGCCTGCTTCCACCAGCCGGCGCAGCAAAGCCTTCTCGGCGACGATTCCGGCGTAGTACCCGGCATTCGCGGCGGTCGGCACGGTGGAGATCAGCGTGTGCAGATAGGGCGCGCCGCCGATGCGGCGCAGCAGCCCGCGCCGGTCCAATTCGGCCGCGACTGTGACCGCGTCGGCCGGTTCGCCACGGCCGTACAGGTCGAGAATCGAGTCGTAGACGTTCTGGTGGGCGGGCCGGTAGAAGTCGGCCGAGCGCAGCCGCTCCAGGACGTCCGCGATGGCGTCCTTGCTCAGCAGCATGCCGCCCAGCACCGACTGTTCGGCGGCGAGATCCTGCGGTGGCTGCCGGCCAAATTCTTCGGCGGCGGGGGGCTGGCCGAGGTCGTCTACTACCGCCATTGGGCTACCGCCACCTCCCGCTTTGCCTTCGAACCAAGTTCGAGTCGGTGATTCCCGACGCTAATTCAGAGCACTGACAATGCTGGGCGGGCACGGTCGCGCTCACCGCAGACGGCTCACGTTAGACGTTGCTGCGGCGCTGACAAATTGCGCTTGTGGACGGATCTGTTAGCCCGCTGTGGATACCTGGGGGTAGCAGTGTTGGGGGCTTGGGGACAAGTTGTGGAGTATTCGACGTTGCGAGTCCATCGTTGCTGGTCAAGGCAAATTAACGTTGGCGACAATCTGTGGATGACAACTCGTGCGGCGTGTCTGTGCGGATTGCCGGGTCGGGCGTGTTGTGTTGCGAGACGTTGTTTTACGGGTTAACAATGGGTGAGATTCTGATCCGCCAACACGGCGCGCGGAGTTCGCCGGCACATACAGCAATTCCCCGGGGAAGGCCGCTCGCGGCCCTCACCCGGGGAATGTGTTCGGTATTGCTGTCCCTGGGAAACTAGCCCTGGGAAACCACGTCCAGCGTGACGTCCACATTCACCTCGGGATGCAGATGCACCGCGATGGTGTGTGCGCCCGTCGCCTTGATGTGCGCCTTGGGCATGCGGACGATGCGCTTGTCCAGGCTGGGACCGCCGGCCTTCTTGATGGCTGCCACGACGTCGCCCGCCGACACCGAGCCGAACAGCTTGCCGGAGTCCGCGGCAGCCTGCACCGGGAGCGAAACGGCACCCAGGGCGTCGATGGCCGCCTTGATCTCGTCGGCGTGCGCGCGGTCACGCACGACCTTTGCCTCACGCGCACGGCGGATACCGTCGGCCTGCTTCTCGGCGCCACGAGTGGCGACGATGGCCAAGCCGCGGGGCAGCAAATAATTCCGGCCGTATCCGTCCTTAACCTCGACGGTATCTCCGGCCGTGCCGAGGTGGTCGACCTCAGCGGTCAGGATGAGCTTCATGTCGATATATCCGTTCTGCCTTGATGCTTCTAGCGAGTCGAGGACGTGAAGGGCAGCAGGGCAACCTCGCGCGCGTTCTTGACGGCGATCGCGATGTCACGCTGGTGCTGCACGCAGTTTCCGGTCACCCGGCGGGCACGGATCTTGCCGCGCTCGCTGATATAGGTGCGAAGGAGTCCGGTGTCCTTGTAATCGATTACCTGCCCCTTCCCTTTCTTGGAGCAGAACACGCATTTGCGGGTCTTGATCGGCTTCTCCGGGGCCGGACGCCGCTTAGTGGAGGATGACTTCGCCATCTGTCAGTCTCTTTCGTTCTGATGGGCCGCGCGTTGCGAGCGCGCGACTGAAGGATTCGGGATTAGTGGATTCTCAGAAGGGAGGCTCGTCGTCGCCGCCCGCGAACGATCCCGATGCCGGGGCGCTGCCCCACGGATCTTCACTGGGTTCGGATGCCGCCGGACGGCTGCTGCCGCCACTACCGAAGCCGCCGCCACCGCCGCCACTGCGACTGGCCTTGTTGACCTTGGCGGTGGCATACCGCAACGACGGGCCGATCTCGTCGACTTCCACCTCAACCACAGTGCGCTTCTCACCCTCGCGGGTTTCGAAGGACCGCTGCTTGAGCCGGCCGGTCACGATGACCCGAGAACCGCGAGTGAGGCTTTCCGCCACATTCTCGGCTGCCTCACGCCAGATGTTGCAGCGCAGGAACAGCGCTTCGCCGTCCTTCCACTCGCCGCTCTGACGGTCGTACATCCGCGGAGTCGACGCCACGGTGAAGTTGGCGACGGCCGCACCCGAGGGCGTGAACCGCAGTTCGGGATCCGCGGTCAGGTTTCCAACCACGGTGATGGTGGTGTCACCGGCCACAAGGTCCTCCTGAGGATTGAGGTGATGTGTCGACCGGCCACGCGCAACGCATCCGGCTCACCGGGAGCCTATGGAAGCGCTACGACATCGGCTGACGTCGACGTTGATGCCTGTTAGTGCTTCAGCGGCTCAGTGCTTGTCGGTGCGCATGACTTTGGTGCGCAGAACCGACTCGTTGAGATTGAGCTGACGATCGAGCTCGGACACGGTGGCCGGTTCGGCCTTCACGTCGACGACGGCGTAGATGCCTTCGGCGTGCTTGGCGATTTCGTATGCCAACCGCCGGCGGCCCCAGATGTCGACCTTGTCGACAGATCCGCCGTCACTGCGAACAACGTTCAGAAACGTGTCCAGCGACGGGGCGACAGTGCGCTCGTCAAGTGTGGGGTCAAGGATGACCATGATTTCGTATGGACGCATGGGAACCTCATCACCTCCTGTGGTCGTTGCGGCCACGGGTGATCCCGTGGCAGGAGAGTCGCCTGCGTCGGCAACCTGGCCAGGTTACCGGAGCCCCGGCTGATCAGCGAAATCGCTTAATGACGTGGCAATCGGCCGGGGACGGAGCCAGTTCGGGAATCGACTCGGGAACGCATCCGGTGCCCGGTCGAACACCCCGCCACCGGGATCGTCCAGCCGTCCCCGCCAGCGGACCAAATCCAACTGCGGCCGATAGATCTGCCTGACTACCAAGATCATCAACGACACCACCGCGAGGTCGCGGATCACCACCGTCGCGGTAAACCACTGCTCGGGCAAGCCCATGTTCTGTTCGCCGTACAGGTAGAACATCCGTGGCACCCACACCAGCGCATCGATCGTCATCCACGCCAGCAGGACCCTGCGGTGGGGCAGTGCCAACACCGCCAAGGGGACCAGCCAGAGCGAGAACTGCGGGCTCCACACCTTGTTCACCAAAAGGAACGCCGCCACGATCAGGAACGCCAACTGCGCCACCCGCGGGCGCCGCGGAGCCGTCAATGCGATGTAGGCGACACCGGCACAGCAGGACAGAAAAGCAACGGCGACAACACTGTTCAGCACCACCGGCGGTTCCCAGAACCCGGTGCCGGGATCGAATCCCCGCCAGCCGGTGAAGGACTTCACCACGTTGTAGATCGAGTCCATGTCGTCGCCGCGTCGCGAGTTGAGCCGAAAGAACTCCGACCAACCGCGCGGAAACAACACGAGCACCGGCACATTCACCACGAACCAGGCGCCGACGGCCGCCACGACGGTGCGCGCGGCGTCCGCGACGCGATCGGTTCTCAGCGCCAGGACGACGATCGGCAACAACAGCAACGCCGGATACAGCTTGGCGGCCACCCCGAGCCCGATCAAAACCCCCGCCAACGCCGGCCGTTGACGCGCCCACGCCAGCAGACCACCCACCGCCAAAGCCGTAGCCAACGCATCGAAGTTCGTGAAGATCTGGAAGATCAGCAGCGGCGATCCGGCAACCAGCGCCGCGTCCCAGATTCGCCGGCCGGCCAGGAGCGCGGTGGCCCACACGGTCGCCAGCCAGGCCAGGGCCAGTCCGAGGGCGGCGAAGTTGAAGAACATCACCACTTCGGCGACGACGGGCAAGGACACTGCCTTCGCCGCGGCGGTGTACGTCTTGGCGAGCGCCATCGCAAGGTACTGGTACACACCGGTCAGCACCGGGTACTCCATGTACCGCACCGCGGGTTTGCCGTCGTACTGGGTCTGCGGTTGCCCTCCCGGCCCGGTCTCGATCCAGCTGGACTTGTACGGGAACTTGCCGCGATTCAACAACTCCGCGGTGTACAGCGGGACCGTATCCGAGTAACAGAGTTCGTAATAGGCCCGCTGGCCCTGCCAGTTCGCCACGCGCTGGTCGGGTGCGCCCGCACCCACCGTCTGCAGGCATGGCGATTTCGTCGCCCACCCGAGCGCCATGAAGACCAGCGCGACGATGAACATGACGCGCAACGGAGTGAGGAGCCGTGTCCGCCCGATCAGCGCGTGCCGGCCGACGGGACCTCCGACGACCCCGGACAACGCGGAGCCGATCGCATCCGTCCGGCTCGGCATATCCCGGTCGTCCAGACTGCGACGGTCGTCGGCGAGGGCCACCGGCGACACGGTCGCACGCGGCGGTGGGGATGAATCCTTGTCCGAGCCGTCGATCACGGCGCCGGCGGAGGCGGCGGCGCTGACGCGTTCGGGTCACCCGGGGGTGGCGGCACCGGCGCGCCGGGCGGGGGCGCGTCGGGAGCCGCCGGCGTCGGTCCGATCGGCACGGTCGTCGGGGGACCGATAGGAATGGTGATGCCGGGCGCGATCTCGATGCTCGGCTGGATCACCGTCTCGGTCGGGGGTGGCGGGGTATCGGTCGGTGTCGTCGTGGACGGCGGCGGCGGCGCGGGAACGCCCGCGTAGCCACCGACCTCCGTGGGCGTCGGGAAGGACTCGACGTTCGTGCCCTGCAAAGCCCCGTCCATCGTGGCCTTCCAGATGTCGGCCGGAATCCCGGAGCCGTAAACCGGCCCGCCCCACTTGTTCACCAGCGGCTGGGTTCCGTCGACGGTGCCCACCCACACCGCCGTGGACAGCGAGGGGGTGTACCCGACCATCCACGCGTCGCGGTTGGCGCCGGTGTCACCCAGCTGGTTGGTTCCGGTCTTGGATGCCGACGGCCGGCCACCCGCCAAGGTGTGACCGTTGGACCACGCGGCGATCGGCTGCATCGCCGCGGTCACGTTGTCGGCGACCGCCTTGTCGATGCGCTGCTCACCGGCGTTGTCCTGGGTACTTGCGTCGAACAGCACCTCGCCCTGAGCGTTCACGACCTTCTGCACGAAATGCGGCTTGTGGTAGACGCCCGAATCCGCGAGCGTCGCATACGCGGACGCCATATCGATCACGCGAGTTTGGTACTGGCCGAGCACCACGCCGTTGTTGGGGGGGCCGCCCTTGCCGTCCTCGGACAGCGTGTGCGCGACCCCGGGGAAGCTGTCGGCGACGCCGGCCCGGTGCGCGGCGTCGGCCACATCGGCGGGCCCGTTCTTCAACTTGAGCATCAGCCGGTAGTAGCTGGTGTTCAACGAACGTTTCAGTGCCTCGGCGATGGTGCAGGTGCCGCAACCCTCACCCTCGACATTGGTGATGGTGATTCCGTTGAGCGTCACCGGTGAGCTGTCGACCTGGTAACCCAGGCCCATTCCCTGCTCGAGCGCCGCGACCAGTGCGAAGACCTTGAACGACGAGCCCGTCGGCAATCCGGCCTGCGCAAAGTCATAACCCTGCGCGTCGGTGCCGCCGTAGTAGGCCCTGACCGCCCCCGACTTCGGGTCGATCGACACGACAGCCGTACGCATCGTCGGATCCTGACCGTCGAGATACTTCGACGCCGCATCTTCGGCGGCCTTCTGCGCGTCGGGATCGATCGTCGTCGTGATCTGCAAACCCTGAGTGTTCAGCGTGCGCTCATCGATGTCGAAGAGTTCGAGCAACTCCTTGGTGACCTGGCGCTCGATCAACCCGTTCGGACCCTCGACCTGATTCGACGAGGTCGCCTGATCCGGCGGCACGGTCTGGGGGAACACCTGTTGAGCGCGCTCCTCCTTGGACAACGTTCCCATCGTCACCATGCCGTCGAGAACCCAGTTCCAGCGCGCCATCGCGCCGTTGGGGTCGACAGCAGGGTCCAAAGTCGAAGGCCGCTGGATCAATGCGGCCAGCAGCGCGCCTTCTGCCACGTTGAGCTGATCGACGGGCTTTCCGAAGTAGGCCTTGGACGCTGCGCCGACCCCGTAGGAGCCGCGGCCGAAGTAGATGATGTTCAGGTACGCCTGGAGCACGTCGTCCTTGGGCCACTGCCGCGACATCTTGGTGGAGATGACCAACTCCTTGGCCTTGCGGATCATTCCGCCGATGCCCGAGCGCTGACTCCCCACGAGGGCGTTTTTCACGTACTGCTGGGTGATCGTCGAGCCACCCTGAAGGTCGCCGCCGAACAGGTTGTTCTTCACCGCGCGGGCGAAGCCTGAAAGCGAGAATCCCGGGTTAGTGTAAAAGTCGCGGTCCTCGGCCGCCATCACCGCATTTCGTAACGGGACGGGGATCTGATCGATGTTGACGTCGACCCGGTTGCCCTCCGGCGGCACGATCTTCGCCAACTCCGAACCGTCGGTGAACAGCATCGTGGAGACCTGATTGGTCCGGATGTCACCGGGCTTGGGCACATCGACGATCAGATAGGCCATCCCGAATGTGAGGATCGGGAGCAACACCACGAACACCACGGCCAGGTAAGCCGACCGTCGAAGCCAAACCCAGTTGATCTGGTGCTTGAGCTTGGGCGGATCGGCGGGCGGCCCGCCGTCGCTTCCGGAGCCTCGACCGGGCGGGGCCGTCGGCGGCGGGGGCGGGGCCGTCGGCGGCGGGGGCGGGGGCGGGGGCGGGGGCGGCGGGGGCGGGGTGCCCTCCATGGCCGCCTTGACCACTTCCAGCGGGTCACGTTCGAGTGCCGCGCCCGAATGCTGGTGACCGCTGTCATCGCGCACGGGCGGAATGATCGACGTCAGACCGTCGGTCGGAGAATCATCGGGTTGCACGGCGGCGCGGCGAGCCACCCTATGCCTGCCCACCGTCGTGGGGTCGCCACCGTCCGGGCGTGCGCTATCGGCTTGGTCGTCGATCGGGATATCGGTGGATGTCTCGTCCGGAGATCCGTCGCGGCCGCTTCCGCTATTCACTGGCCGTCCGGGCGTCGGAGCGCGCCGCGGTGCCGCGAGCCCGTCCCTTGCCGCGCGGCGATCCTGCCGGACGAGGCAGACCCAATATGTAGGACTTGACGAGGTGATTCCAACTGCAAGTCCGGCATACCTCCACAACGTGTACGGCGAATTCGTCGAATCGAGTTGCCAGCAAGACCAGTTCCTCCGCGGTGCGAGCGGAGCCGGAGACGGCGCCCAGGTGCTCACCGAAGACCCACGACACCAATGTCAACTGCTCTTTGCGGCAGATCGGGCACATGACCGAGCTTTGTTTCCCGTGAAACTTCGCGGCGCGCAGCAGGTACGGGTTCGCGTCGCACACCTCGGACACCCCGGTCCGACCGGAGTAGACCTCGGCCAGCAGGGACCTGCGCCGGAGCGCGTAATCCACCACCTGTCGCTGCAGTCGCACGGTGACCAGAGTACGTCGATGACCTCAACGGCGAGGCACGACCGGGTCTACCGCCGGTTGCAATTGTGCGACCACTCCTTACGATCATCGCTGTGGTGACAGGGCAATCGGCGAGCACGCGCGCAAAGGACAGCGACCGCAACGACACCTGTCAGATCCTCGACAGCGCACTCGCGGAGGGGCAGCTGTCGATGGCCGAGCATCAGCAACGCGTCAAAGCCGCCACCAGTGCGGCGACGCTCGGCGATCTGCGGAGTCTGGTCGGAGATCTGCAGACCCAGAACGCTCCCGTTCAATTGCCCCATTTGAGGAAGCCCCGACTTCCGATGCTCCCCGGCGGCGGGTTGGGCATCCGCCTGGCGGTGCTCGGCGTGATCCTGGTGCTGGGAATCGGAATCGGCTGGGGTCTCTACGGCAACACCAGTTCCCCGCTGAGCTTCACCTCCGATCCGGGCGCGAAGCCCGACGGAGTCGCACCGGTGGTGCTGACTCCCCCGCGTCAGCTGCAATCCCTGGGCGGTTTGACAGGACTGCTCGAGCAGATGAAGCAGAAATTCGGCGACACGAGCGGCTACCGATTGGTGGTCTATCCGGACTACGCCTCGCTGGACCGGCCCGACGCAAGAGACGATCGCCGAAAGCTCAGTTACACCTACCGCGGCGGGTGGGATGACCCGAGCGTTTCCTCGAAGAGCAGCGGTGACCGCGTCGTCGACCTGAGCAAGTTCGACATGAAGGCCATCATCGGCGTTCTACGCGGCGCGCCGGAAACCCTGGGCATCAAGCCGGCCGAGGTCACGAGCACCTACTTGATCTTCGATCCGAGTGGCGACGAGACCGCCCCGCCCGACAGCATGGAGATTTCGATCTATATCTCCAGCGACTTCGGCGGCGGCAACATCGAACTGAATCCCGACGGTTCGGTGCAGCGGATCAGCTATCCGTCCTGACGACGGTCCGTTCGATCGGTCGGTCATGCGACCGTCGACATCGGCGCGCTTATAGCGCTCGTCGCCGGCGCCCCGCGTGATCTTCGGTTCCTGCGTCGGCGCGGTTGACCACTGAGTGGCGCCGAATATATCGCTTCGATACTATTGCCGGAGGTGTCGTGCCGCCGTAACGGCGCACCCAACGATCGCGATCAGGAGGTGAACCGAGATGCTGGAACTCGCGATTCTCGGCCTCCTGCTCGAGTCACCCATGCACGGCTACGAACTCCGCAAGCGACTGACCGGCCTATTGGGCGCGTTTCGCGCATTCTCCTACGGCTCCCTGTACCCGGCATTGCGCCGCATGCAAACAGACGGGCTGATCGCCGAAGACGCCGCGCCCGCCGGAACCATGGTGCGCCGCGCTCGCCGCGTCTATCAGCTGACCGACACGGGCAAGCAACGCTTCACCGAGCTCGTCGCGGACACCGGTCCGCAGAACTACACCGACGACGGCTTCGGCGTTCACCTGGCATTCTTCAATCGCACCCCGGCCGAGGCACGGATGCGCATCCTCGAAGGCCGGCGCCGCCAAGTCGAAGAACGCCGCGAAGGACTACGTGAAGCCATCGCGCGGGCCAGCAATTCCCTCGACCGATACACCCGGCAACTGCACCAGCTGGGACTCGAATCCAGCGAGCGAGAAGTCAAGTGGCTCAACGACCTCATCGCCGCCGAGCGATCCACCCGTGCAACCGAAGAGAAGTACACGTAAGGAGAACGTCCATGACTAATCAAGCATCCAATGATGTGCGGGTCGCGATTGTCGGCGTCGGCAACTGCGCCTCGTCGCTGGTGCAGGGCGTGCAGTACTACAAGGACGCGGATCCGAATTCGACCGTGCCCGGTTTGATGCACGTGACCTTCGGCCAGTACCACGTGCGCGACGTGAAGTTCGTCGCCGCTTTCGACGTCGACGCCAAGAAAGTCGGCTTCAACCTTTCCGAAGCGATCTTCGCTTCCGAGAACAACACCATCAAGATCGCCGACGTGCCGCCGACGGACGTCATCGTCCAGCGCGGCCCGACCCTCGACGGCATCGGCAAGTACTACGCCGACACCATCGAGCTTTCCGACGAACAGCCGGTCGACGTCGTCAAGGTGCTCAAGGACAACAAGGTCGACGTGCTGGTGTCGTACCTGCCGGTGGGTTCCGAAGAGGCCGACAAGTTCTACGCGCAGTGCGCAATCGATGCCGGGGTCGCGTTCGTCAATGCTCTTCCGGTGTTCATCGCCTCCGACCCCGTCTGGGCCAAGAAGTTCGAGGATGCGGGTGTCCCCATCGTCGGCGACGACATCAAAAGCCAGGTCGGGGCCACCATCACCCACCGCGTGATGGCCAAGCTGTTCGAAGACCGCGGCGTCACACTCGACCGCACCTATCAGCTGAACGTCGGCGGCAACATGGACTTCAAGAACATGCTCGAACGCGAGCGTCTGGAGTCCAAGAAGGTCTCCAAGACCCAGGCCGTGACCTCCAACCTGACCGGTTCACTGGCCGGCAAGGTCGAGGACAAGAACGTTCACATCGGCCCGTCCGATCATGTCGCCTGGCTCGACGACCGCAAGTGGGCCTATGTCCGCTTGGAGGGTCGCGCCTTCGGCGATGTGCCGCTGAACCTGGAATACAAGCTCGAGGTGTGGGACTCCCCCAACTCGGCCGGCATCATCATCGATGCGGTGCGCGCCGCCAAGATCGCCAAGGATCGCGGCATCGGCGGTCCGATCATCCCGGCGTCGGCGTACCTCATGAAGAGCCCCCCGAAGCAGCTCGCTGACGACGTCGCGCGCACCCAGCTCGAAGAGTTCATTAAGGGCTGACCTGGTTCACGCCCGAACGGACGTTCGGGCGGAAAGATCCAGGACGGGTACACCAGGTCGGGTACACCAGGGGCGCCCAACTCGGCGTTAGATGGACACCGTGATCTCGGATGAGGAACTCAGCGGTCTTGACGAGTTCGCACTGCTGCCCGAGAACGCCGAGCAGCTAGGACTCATAGGTGTGCTGCCGCCCGTGAACAGGTTCGACATCGGACCGATCAGTGGGCTGCGCTGGGGTGCCGGCGAGCCTCGGGTGGTGTTCCTGCACGGTGGCGGACAGAACGCCCACACGTGGGACACCGTGATCCTCGGGCTCGATGAGTCCGCGGTCGCGCTGGACCTCCCCGGCCACGGTCGCTCCGCGTGGCGGGAGGACGGTGACTACGGGCCCAAGCTGAACGCTGCAGCCGTCGAGCCCGTCATCCGGGACGCTGCCCCGCAAGCCGAGTTGGTTGTGGGGATGTCACTGGGCGGCCTGACCGCGATGCGATTGGCGGTCTGCGCCCCGGATCTCGTTCACAAGCTCGTCATGGTCGACGTCACGCCGTCGGCCCGGAAACGGCACAGCGAAATGACGGATGCACAGAAGGGAACGGTCGCCCTCCTGCAGCAGGACCGGAACTTCACGAGCTTCGCCGCGATGGTGGACGCGGCCCACGCCGTCGCACCGCATCGCAGCCGGGAATCCCTGCGCCGCGGTGTTTTCCACAATTCCAAGCGTCTCGACGACGGCGCGTGGACGTGGCGCTACGACGCGTTTCGCACTGCTGCCGGATTCGACAACCTCTGGGACGACGTCCCGCGGCTCACCGTTCCCACCACACTTGTCCGCGGCGCCCTGTCCCCCTTCGTCGACGACGAAGACGCCGACGAATTCGCCCGCACCGCACCGGGTTTCCGGAAGGTTCACATAGTCCCGAACGCCGGCCACTCGATACAGGGCGATCAGCCGAGCGCGCTGATCGACATCGTGCGCAGCGTCCTCGACGGCTGACCGCCTACGGTGGAGTCATGAGCTTTCCCATCCGTATCGGCGTCCAACTCCAGCCACAGCACTCCAACGATTACGCGCAGATCCGCGACGCCGTCCGCCGGTGCGAGGACATCGGCGTCGACGTCGCATTCAACTGGGACCACTTCTTTCCCCTCTACGGCGATCCCGAAGGCGAACACTACGAATGCTGGACCATGCTCGGCGCGTGGGCGGAACAAACCTCCCGGATCGAGATCGGTGCGCTGGTCAGCTGCAACTCGTACCGGAACCCCGAACTCCTCGCCGACATGGCGCGCACCGTCGACCACATCTCCGGAGGCCGGCTGATCCTCGGCATCGGAAGTGGTTGGAAGGAACGGGACTACGACGAGTACGGCTACGAATTCGGCTCCGCGGGCAGCCGTCTCGATGATCTGGCCGCTGCGCTGCCTCGCATCACATCACGACTGTCGAAACTCAATCCCGCGCCCGTCCGCGACATCCCGATCCTGATCGGTGGCCAGGGCGAGCGGAAGACCCTGCGCCTGGTCGCCCAGTACGCCGACATCTGGCACGGATTCACCGACGCCGAAACCTATCCCGGCAAGGCCGAGGTCTTAGCCGGTCACTGCGCGGCGACGGGCCGCGACCCGTCCACGGTGGAGCGTTCCTCAGGAGTCGGCGGCAAGACGGCCGAGGAGGTCGTCGCGAACGCCGAAGCCCTGGCGCGCCTCGGCGTCACCCTCATGACCGTTGGGAGCAACGGACCCGACTACGATCTCGGCCCAGCTCAAGCCCTTATCGAATGGCGAAATACTCGCTGAACATCCGACTGTTCATGGATCGCAGACAGGTTAGACTGTCGAACCATGATTGAGGCCGAGTCGCCGGTCACCCAACTCTCCGGTGATCTGCAACGCGTGCTCTCGAAGCTGTTCGCCGTGCTACGGCGTGGAGACCCGAATCGCAGCGAGAACAGTCGCAACGACCTCACTCTCGCGCAATTGTCCATTCTCCTGACTCTGCTCGACCAGGGCCCCATCAGGATGACGGAATTGGCTGCACGCGAACGGGTTCGCACACCCACCACCACCGTCGCGATCCGGCGACTCGAGAAGCTGGGCCTGGTCAAGCGATCTCGCGACCCCTCCGACTTGCGCGCCGTTCTGGTCGAAGTCACTCCCGAGGGATTGATCCAGCATCGCGAAGCCCTCGCCGCGCGGCGCGCCTACCTGGCCACGATGCTCACCAAACTCACCGACGACGAACGCAACACCCTCGCCAAGGCGTTACTGCCCCTGGAACGACTTGTCGACGAGCCCCAGCCGCACGACGACGATAGTCAGGCCAACAGCTCTTAACCCAACCAGTCGAGAACCGCTGCGGCCGTCCATGATTGCTGCATGCTGCCGAGCGGCTCACCGGTGAACGGCTCGTAGTACTCCGCGAATGTTCCATCGCTGGCCTGTCGCAGACCCTCGCGACGCAGCCAGGCCGAACGTTCCGCCCACCCCCTGCGGGCAAAGGCCCACGAGAACAGCCACGTCAACACCGGCCACACTGGGCCGCGCCAATACTGCCGCGGCCGAAAGTCCCGCGACACAGGCGAAGTCGACGGGATCACCGCGTACCGAAGATCCGGGTGCCCGCAGAATCGTGGGCCTTCCAGCATCTTGAGCAACGCACGCTCCCGCTCGTGGGGCAGGCCGCCACACAAGAGCGGCGCGAACTGAGCAGCCGTCTCCGTCACTATCCACCTGTCCGCACGGTGATCGAAATCCCTTGCCGCACCGGTGCGTTGATCAGTCGACTCCGCGACTCCGGCCCGGAAGCGATTCGCCCACGAATACAGATCCCGAACGTCGGCATTGGGCCGTTTGTAATCCTCACCGATGTTGGCCAGTACATCGCAGGCCACCGAGAATATCGCGGAGACAAAAACGTCCTCGACCGCGAAGCTCATCACCTTCGGCAACAGGGCGTCGTCGTAGCGGACGGCCTTCATCTCCTCCAGCAACCAGAGGTAGCGGTCATATTCGGAGTCGGTGGGACGCTGAGTCGCATCGGTGATGATGCTGTTGTCCTCACGCTGGTACTCGGGCACCGCGCCGGGAATCACGTTGGCATAGGCCGAATCCCACCGCGGTGAGTTGTCCATACCTGATTCCCACCCGTGGTACAGCGTGATGCGGCCCCGCTCGTCCTGATCGCGGGATTCTGCGAGCCACCGATGCCACCGAACCAGATCAGCCCACCGACGATCCAGAAATGCTTCCGCCACCGCACGGGTCGAACGGCCCCGCGTCCGGGCGCGATCGAGGATGCGCTGCACCGCGATTGCGTGCACGGGGGGCTGCGTGATGCCCGACGTATGCCTGGTCTTCGGGGCGTGCTCCGACAGCGCCGAGCACGCCCACCTCGCCGGCCCCGGAAAGTAGCCGTCGACTCCGTTGGCAAAGACGATGTGCGGGATCATCCCGTTGGTCCACTGGGCCGACAGCAACGTATCCAGCTCGACCACGGCCCGTTCGACACTCAACGGCGCCAACCCGACCGCGACGAAGGCCGCGTCCCAGCTCCACATATGGGGGTACAGAAGCGGCGCCGCCGACGTCATCGACCCCAAATCGTTACCCCGCAGCAGATAGGCGGCGCGAGCAGCCAACTGTGTCGGGGCAAAGCTCGGGTCGAATGCCACACGTTCATTCTGCGACGTCCCCCGGCGATTTGCAGATCGGTAGGGTCACGGTCATGCGTCAGACCGACTCGGGCAGACCGACCGCACTGATCACAGGGGCCGCGCGCGGCGTCGGGGCCTGCATTGCCGACGCACTCGCCGCAACGCATGACCTGATTCTCCTGGGACGCCCCTCAGATCGTCTCGATGCGGTGGCCTCCAAACTGAGCGCGCGGGTCTGGCCGGTGGACCTGACCGCCCACGATGCACTCGCCGCACACGCGGAGGCGCTCGGAACCCTGGATGTGCTCGTCCACAACGCGGGGGTCGCCTACCCGGGTAGATTCGCCGAATCCAGCCCGCAGCAGTGGCGAAAGACGTTCGAAGTCAACATAACCGGTGCGGTGGCACTCACCTTGGCGCTACTGCCCCCGCTCAGGGCGGCACGCGGCCAAGTCGTGTTCATCAACTCCGGGGCGGGATTGACGTCATCGCCCGGCCTCGCCTCGTACTCGGCGAGCAAATTCGCGCAACGGGCCTTCGCCGACTCACTGCGCGTCGACGAGCCACTCCTACGGGTCACCAGCGTTCACCCCGGCCGGATCGATACCGCAATGCAGCAGGATCTCGTGTCCTACGAGGGCGGTGTCTACGACCCCGCGCGGTTCCTGAGTCCGGAGACCGTGGCGCGCGTCGTCGCAGATGCGGTCAATGCGCCACCCGACGCGCATATCCACGAGGTCATCGTGCGCCCCCGGGGACCGATCGCTTGATACGGGCGGCCGTCAGAGGACGAGGTTCACCAGACGGCCGGGTACCACGATCACCTTCTTGGGCTGCGCGCCGGCCAGGAACGCCACCACCTTGTCGTCGCCCAGTGCAGTCGCCTCCACCGCCGATCTGTCCGCGTCGGACGCAACGGTGATTCGCCCGCGCACCTTCCCGTTGACCTGGACGGGATACTCGACCGTGTCCGTCACGAGATATCGCTCGTCCGCGACGGGGAATGGACCGTGTGCCAACGATTTTGGGTGTCCTAGACGGCTCCACAGCTCCTCGGCGAGGTGCGGGGCGAGTGGTGCGACCATCAGAACCAACGGCTCCAACGCCGCGCGCGCTGTGACACCCGCCTTGGTCAGGTGGTTGGTGTACTCGATGAGCTTTGCCGCCGCAGTGTTGTTGCGCAGGTTCGTGTAGTCATCCGCGACGCCGGCGATTGTGCCGTGCAACGCCCTCAGCGTGGCGTCGTCGAGCTCGCCCTCCTCGGAAACCCTTGTCCGATCGGTCTTTTCATCGACAATGAGTCGCCACACGCGCTGCAGGAACCGATGCGCGCCCACGACGTCTTTCGTCGCCCACGGCCGGGAGGCGTCCAGTGGCCCCATCGACATCTCGTAGACCCGCAGTGTGTCGGCGCCGTAGTCGTCGCAGATCTCATCCGGGGAAATCGAGTTCTTCAGGCTCTTGCCGATCTTCCCGAACTCCTGAAAGACTTCGATCTCACCGTCGGGACCGGGAAGGAAGAACTTCCCGGCGCGCTCGACGACATCGGCGGCTGGCACGTAGGAACCGCGCGCATCGGTATACGCATAGGCCTGGATGTAACCCTGATTGACCAGGCGCCGGAACGGTTCCCGAGAAGATAGATGTCCGAGGTCGTAGAGAACCTTGTGCCAGAACCGCGAATACAACAGGTGCAGTACGGCATGTTCGACACCACCGACGTAGAGGTCGACGCCGCCCGGGTCGCCCGCGCCGTGGATCTCTGGGCGCGGGCCCATCCAGTAGGCCTCATTTTCCTTGGCGCACAACTGGTCTGAATTCTTCGGGTCGCAGTATCGCAGCTCGTACCATGAGCTGCCGGCCCACTGCGGCATCACATTGGTGTCGCGGGTGTAGGTCCGCAGCCCGTCGCCCAAATCCAATTCGACGTTGACCCAGTCAGTCGCCTTGTTCAGTGGTGGCGACGGCTCGCTGTCGGCGTCGTCGGGATCGAACAGCACGGGCGAGTAGTCTTGGACGTCGGGCAGTTCCACCGGCAAGAGTGAATCGGGCAACGGATGCGCCTGACCCTCGGTGTCGTAGACGATCGGAAACGGTTCACCCCAATACCTTTGCCGCGCGAACAGCCAATCCCGGAGTTTGTATTCGACCCGCCCGCATCCACGTCCGTCGGCTTCGAGCCGTTCTGTCATCACGCGTTTCGCGTCGTCGACTCGAAGGCCGTTCAGCGTGCCCGAATTGACCAGCAGGCCGTCACCGACGTAAGCCTCCGACGAGACATCGCCGCCGGCAATGACTTCCACGATCGGCAATCCGAATTCGGTCGCGAACTCCCAGTCGCGTTGGTCATGCCCGGGAACAGCCATGATCGCCCCGGTCCCGTATCCAATCAGCACATAGTCGGCGACGAACACCGGAACGCGACGCCCATCGGCGGGATTGGTGGCGTAGCCGCCGAGGAACACACCGGTCTTGGCCTTGTTTTCCTGCCGCTCGAGATCGGACTTCGCGGCGATCGCCCGCCGGTACTCAGCCACGGCCTGCGCAGGCGTGGCCGCTCCCCCGGTCCATCGGGGATCGACTCCCTCCGGCCACTGCGAAGACGTCAGGTGGTCGACTGCGGCGTGTTCGGGCGCGAGGACCAAATACGTTGCCCCGAAAAGCGTATCGGGGCGCGTGGTGAAGACTTCGATGTCCGTTCCGTCGGCGTCGAACAGCACGGAAGCGCCCAGTGATCTGCCGATCCAATTGCGCTGCATCGCCTTGACCTTGTCCGGCCAATCCAAGACATCGAGATCGTCCAACAAACGATCCGAATACGCGGTGATGCGCATCATCCATTGCCGCAGACGCTTCCGGAAGACCGGAAAGTTGCCCCGGTCACTGCGGCCCTCCGATGTCACTTCCTCGTTGGCTAGCACGGTCCCCAAACCGGGGCACCAGTTCACCAGGGAATCGGCGTGATAGACCAATCGATAGCCGTCGACGATTTCCGCGCGCTCCGCCGCGGACACCGCCGACCAGGATCGGCCATCCTCCAGAGTTCTTGTACCGCTGTCGAATTCAGCAATGAGGTCGGACACCGGCCGGGCCTTGTTCTGCTCGGGGTCGAACCACGCGTTATAGATTTGCAGGAAGATCCATTGGGTCCAGCGATAGAAGTCGACATCGGTTGTCGAGAAGCTCCGGCGAGCGTCATGCCCTAGACCCAGCCGGCCCAACTGGCGGCGGAAATTGACGATGTTGGCTTCGGTACGAGTCCGCGGATGGGTTCCCGTCTGCACCGCGTACTGCTCGGCCGGCAGACCGAACGAGTCGAAGCCCAACGCGTGGAGCACATTTCGGCCGGTCATCCGGAAGTAGCGCGCGTACACATCGGTGGCGATATATCCCAGCGGGTGCCCGACGTGCAGACCCTCCCCGGAGGGATACGGAAACATATCCTGGACGAACATCTTGTTGTCCGGCACCGCCGAACCGTCGGCCGGTGCCAACGACCCCACCGGGTTGGGAACGTTGAAGGTGCCCCACGCTGCCCAGTTGTCCTGCCACCCCTGCTCGATCCGCTTGGCCAGATCAGCGTTGTAGCGGTACTGCGGTACGTCCGCGTCGGCGGGGGCGGTCGGCGAGTCGGTCACGACAAACAGGGTATAAGGGCCATGACAGACGTCGTGAGCTGCACTGGCCGCACGTGCCGGGTTGGTATCGGTTGCGTTGCAGACGGATGAGAGGTTGATTCCAGCTCCGATCCGGCCCTGTCGAGCGGAGTGCGCGCGCGGCTACAGTCGGCCCCACACAGAGAAGGTTCCGAAAGCACGACCGGAGCCAACCGCGTTGAGAAGGACAGCAGTCATGATCGGGATCGTCCGCAATTGGCGACTAGTGGTTGGGGGGACGGCAGCCGGACTGGCATCCGTCGTGGGGTTGGCAGGCGTGAGCGCGTCGGCGGATCCGCAGACTCCGATTCAACCGCTGCCCGCACCTGCGACCGTCACCGTCACCGTCACTCCGGATGCCGCCACTCCCAACGCGAGCGCAGCCTCCCAGGCCGTCCCCGCCGAGCAGACGCCCCCGGCTGGTCCGGCAACGATCCCGGCGACGACCGCTGCAGCCGCACCGGCCGCGTCTATCACGCCCGCCACCTCCGGAACCATCGCCGAGTTCCTGAAGGAGAAGGGCGTGGCGATGGAGCCGGAGAAGTCACAGGGCTTCACCGCGCTGAACATCGTCTTGCCCATGCCGCCGGGCTGGACCGTCGTCCCCGATCCCAACGTCCCAGACGCATTCTCGGTGATAGCGGACCGCCAGGGCGGCGACGGGCTGTACACGTCCAACGCTCAGCTCGTTGTCTACAAGTTGGTCGGCGAATTCGACCCCAGAGAGGCGATCAGCCACGGATACGTCGACAGCCAGCAGCTGTTCGCGTGGCAGACCACCGACGCATCGATGTCGGAATTCGGCGGCTTCCCGTCGTCCGTCATCGAAGGGACCTACCGCGAGAATGACCTGACACTAAACACCTCGCGCCGCAACGTGATCGTCCAATCCGGAGCCAATCGCTATCTGGTGGCGTTGTCTGTGACGACGAGTGCAAGCCAGGTCGTCGCGACGGCGGATGCGACCGATGCGATCGTCAACGGCTTCAGGGTGAGTGTTCCCGGGGCCATCCCGGCAGCAGCCCCGGCGGCAGCAGCCCCGGCGGCAGCGGCACCTCCGGCAGCGGCTATGACCGCACCGGCAGCGACAGCAGCGGCCGGCGCGTTGCCGGCGGCCGCGAATCCGGCAGCGGTCGGCGCGCCGGCAACAATCTTGGTACCCGCGCCACAGCGCTGACGTCGGCCTCGTATCCTGACGGCATGCTGATCGGTGGCCTGGTGTGCCTGGGTCTCGCCGTCCTCGTCGGTTTCTCGGGACTGCGGACATTGACCCGGCCGGCCGTTGACGTCACCGGTCAAGTGCTGCGTGCCGTGGTTCCGACCCAGCTGGCCGCTGCCGTGATCCTGGGCGCCGGTGGTGCGGTTGCGATCGCCGCCCCGGCGAGTACCGGCCTGGTCGTGCTGATCGTCTGCGTCGTCGGCGCAGTGGGCACTGTCGCGGCGGGATCGTGGCGCACGGCACGATTCGCGGCACAAAAGTCAGAACAAGCGAGCTGCGGTGGCAGCTGCGCGGGCTGCAATCAGATCTGCGGCTGACGCTCGGGCGCCGCCGTCTCGCCTAATTCCGGCTCAGGTCGATGGGATGGGTGGCCATCATCGCGAGGGGCAACGGCTGCCGGCGCAAGACCTTCGACCACAAGTCGGTGCGCGGCTCGAACAACACGTCCGAGGGCAGCGCGGACAAAACAATCCAGTCGTCGCGTTCTATCTCGCCCTCGAGCTGACCGATGGTCCAACCCGAGTAGCCCGCGAAAATCCGCACACCCTCCACTGCGGGCGCAACCAGATCGGGATCGGCGTCGAGGTCGATCATCACCATCCGGCCGGCGATGTGCCGAATGCCGGGCATCCCGTCAACCGAGCTGCCCACACGCAAGACGCCCAGACATAGGGCCGCATCCCGCTTCACCGGCCCGCCGATGAACATCGTCTTCGGCTTGGCCACCAACTTCGCCCACTGCGGAAGGACGTTGTACACGGCCGTCTCGCTAGGTCGATTCAGGACCACGCCCAACGTGCCACCGTCATTGTGTTCGACGACATAGATGACGCTGCGCCGGAATGTCGGTTCGTGGAGGTCGAAATTCGCCAGCAGCAAGGTCCCCGCACGCACCCGCTGCGCCGCTGGTGCGACGAAGTCTTCGGGATCTTCCGGCTGAGCCACACCTCCATCATCGCATCACCGCGCGGTGGTCGTGGCCTACAAGCGTGGGCCGCACCCAAGTATTTGTAGGGTTGGACGGGTGGATGCCCGCGGATCCGTCTCGCTGTGGCACACCGTCCGAAACCTGCCTGAGTTCCGGCGGCTTCTGGAACTCCGCACGGCGAGCCAATTCGGCGACGGACTGTTCCAGGCGACCCTCGCCGGCGGACTGCTGTTCAACCCGGAACGCGCCGCCGATCCATGGGCCGTCGCCGGTGCATTCGCGGTGCTGTTCCTGCCGTATTCACTGGTAGGCCCGTTCGCCGGTGCATTGCTCGACCGCTGGGACCGCCGTGCGGTGTTGATCGGTGCGAACCTGGGCCGGCTCCTGCTGGTGATCTGTGTGGGCGCCCTACTCGCGATCGGGGCGACGGACTTCGCGGTGCTGTGTGGAGCTTTGGCGGTGAACGGGTTCGGCCGGTTCGTGACGTCCGGCATGTCGGCTGCACTGCCGCACGTGGTGCCCCGCCGGAAAGTGATCACCATGAACTCGGTGGCCACCGCAGTCGGTGCCACGGCGACATTCCTCGGTGCGAATTTCATGCTGCTGCCCCGTTGGCTGTTCGGCGCCGGAGACACCGCGGCGGCGGCAATCATGTTCCTGGTCGCCATACCGGTGGCGGTCGCGCTGCTGCTGGCGGTGCGCTTCCCCCGCCACGAGCTCGGTCCCGACGACTCGGTGCGCGCCGTCCACGGATCAACCGTGTACACGGTGGCCACCGGTTGGCTGTATGGAGCACGCACGGCGGCTCGGATCCCTGCGGTCGCTTCCACGCTGGCCGGACTTGCGGCGCATCGCATGGTATTCGGCATCAACACGCTCTTGGTACTCGTGATCGTTCGGCACAGCGGCTCCGCGGACGTCGTCGCCGGGTTCGGCACCGCCGTCGTGTTCGTCGCGACGACAGGTCTCGGCTCTTTCCTCGCCAATGTGGTGACGCCTGGGGCGGTTCGCCGGTGGGGCCGCTACGCAACAGGCAACGGAGCCCTCATCGCCGCGGCCTGCGTCCAGCTTGTCGCCGCGAGTTTGAACCTGGTCCTGATGGTGGCCAGTGGCTTTCTCCTCGGCCTGGCCGGTCAGATCGTGAAATTGTGCGCGGACAGCGCGATGCAGATCGACGTCGACGACGCCTTGCGCGGACATGTCTTCGCCGTGCAGGACTCCCTGTTCTGGATGTCGTTCATCGTGGCGATCACGTCCTGCGCCGCGATCATTCCCATCGACGGTAAGTCCCCGATCGCCGCTCTGATCGGTTCGGCGATCTATCTGCTGGGGCTTGTGCTGCACGCCGTCCTCGGCGGCAGGAGCCCGCGACGCAATTAGAGTCGTCGCTATGAGCACAACCGCCTCGATCGTCGACGACCTACGCGCCGAGAGCGACGCCCTCGACGCGCTGGTGAGCCCCCTGCCTGCCGCAGACTGGTCGCGTTCCACACCGGCCCCGGGTTGGACAATCGCCCATCAGATCGCGCATCTGCTCTGGACCGACCGGGTAGCGCTGACATCGATCACAGACGAATCCGCTTTCGGCGCGCTGCTCGCAGATGCCGCGGCGAACCCGTTCGGCTTCGTCGACGCCGCCGCCGAAGAACTAGCCACCCTGACCGCGCCGGCGGACCTGCTGGCCGATTGGCGCACCACACGCGGACAACTCCACGAAGCGTTGCGAACCGTCGCAGACGGGCGAAAGCTGATGTGGTTCGGCCCTCCGATGAGCGCGGCGTCCATGGCTACGGCGCGACTGATGGAGACGTGGGCGCATGGCCTCGACGTGGCGGACACCCTTGGCGTCAACGCCCCGCCGACCGACCGGCTCAAGGCGATCGCGCATCTCGGGGTGCGCACCCGGGACTTCGCGTTCACCGTGCACGGTCTGACCCCGCCCGTTGAGCCGTTCCGCGTTGAATTGAGTGCGCCCTCCGGTGAGCCCTGGGTGTGGGGCCCGGACGACGCCGCCCAGCGGGTGTCCGGGCCGGCGATCGACTTTTGTCATCTCGTCACGCAGCGTCGACCCCGCGCTGAGCTCGCTCTGGTGGCGGAGGGTGCCGACGCCGAGAAGTGGCTGGGTATCGCGCAGGCCTTCGCCGGCCCGCCCGGCGCGGGCCGCTGAGCGGGTCGCGAAGCGGAGCCGCGCCGCCACACCCGAGCGCGGGCCGCTAGAACACGCGAGTGTGCACACAGGGCGGGCTTTCGGCCTCAAATCCCGCCCTGGATGCACACTCGGCGCCCACGGTTCACATTCGACGCGATCAGAGCCGACTGGCCTGATCGGCGGCGCCATCTCCATCGCTGTCGAGAAGTCGAAGATCCCAGCGGCCATCACCGTCGGTGTCGACATACCCGGCGGGGAATCCGCCGTCGTCGCCGGCCAAAAGCACCCTGTCCGCCGAACCGTCCCGATCGGTATCCAGCAGCCGATCGACCAGCCCGTCGGCGTCGAAATCGACTGGACCCGCGGCTGTGTGTTCGACTCCGTCGAGTCCGAGCCATCGGAGTCGTCCTTCAGAACCCGGCGTCATCGCCCAGGTGCCGGATCCATCGTCGCCGTACATGCTCTCCGGCATCCCGTCGTCATCGAGGTCGAGGGCGAGGTGGTCCGCGAGCCCGTCGCCATCGGCATCGACGAGCGCGTCATCGAACAATCCGTCACCGTCGAAGTCCATCCGGAGACCCTCGAAATCTCCGTCTCCGTCGATATCGAGATCGGGTTGGCCCGTCCAGATCGAAGCGGTTCCGTCACCAGCACCCAAGCAGTAGTCCACGAAACAATCAGACGGGTTTCTCGCCCTTCGCGTTCCACCACGAAAGCAGTTCGGCAGTCGCCTCCTCGGGGGTCATCGGCCCGCGGTCGAGCCGTAGCTCCTTGAGGTACCGCCAGGCCTGCCCCACCTCGGGGCCCGCGGACACACCGAGAATCCTCATGATCTCGTTCCCGTCTAGGTCGGGCCGGACCCTAGCCAAGTCCTCCTTGGCCGCCAACTCGGCTATCCGTGCCTCGAGACCGCCGTAATTGGCCTGGAGCCGCGCCGCGCGGCGCTTGTTGCGGGTGGTGCAATCGGCGCGAACCAGCTTGTGCAGCCGCGAAAGCAGCGGGCCCGCATCGGTCACATAACGCCGAACGGCCGAGTCCGTCCACGCGCCGTCGCCGTAGCCGTGGAATCGCAGATGCAGGTAGACAAGTTGAGACACGTCGTCGACCATCTGCTTCGAGTACTTCAGAGCGCGCATCCGCTTGCGCACCATTTTGGCGCCGACGACCTCGTGATGATGGAAGCTGACGCCACCGTCCGATTCGTGCCGGCGCGTCGCGGGCTTGCCGATGTCGTGGAGCAGGGCGGCCCACCTGAGCACCAGGTCGGCTTCGCCGTCCTCGAGTTCGATCGCCTGCCGAAGCACCGTGAGCGAATGTTGATATACGTCCTTGTGCTGATGGTGCTCATCGATGGCCATCCGCATACCACCGATTTCGGGAAGCACCACTTCACCCATGCCGGTGTGAACCATCAGCTCGACACCCGCGACCGGGTCGGCGCCCATCAGCATTTTGTCGAGTTCGACAGCGACGCGTTCGACGGTGATCCGCCCGAGTTGCGGAGCCATCGTCTCGATGGCGGTCCGCACCCGATCGGACACCGTGAATTTCAGCTGCGACATGAACCGCGCTGCTCGCAACATCCTCAGCGGGTCGTCACCGAAGGACACCGCGGGATCGGTCGGGGTGTCGAGGATCCGCTGCCGCAGCGCCGCCAGACCACCGAGCGGATCGAGGAACTCGCCGGGGCCGGCGGGCGTGATCCGCACCGCCATCGCATTCGCGGTGAAGTCTCGTCGGACGAGGTCGTCCTCGAGCCGATCTCCGAATCGCACCTCGGGATTGCGCGACACCTGGTCATAGCTGTCGCTGCGAAATGTGGTTATCTCCAGCCGCTGGCCGGCCTTGCCGATACCGACAGTGCCGAACGCGATCCCCGTGTCCCACAACGCATCCGCCCATGGCCGGACGATTCGTTGAACGACATCGGGCCTGGCATCGGTGGTGAAGTCGAGATCGGTGGTCAACCGGTCCAGCAATGCGTCGCGGACACTCCCACCGACCAGATACAACTCGTGGCCGGCATCGGCGAACAGTCCGCCCAACTCCCCGAGAAGCCCGCTCTGCCGGTTCAGCGAAGCCGCAGCCCGGCCCAGCAACTCGACGTCCTCGCCTGTTTCGGACACGTCCGGTGAGCCTACGCGCTCACCGACCGCCGACGACCGGCGAGTAGCGGCCGATCGGGGCAGGCCTGCCAGCTACTATCGCTTGGGTGTCGGACGGCGAAAAGGCCAAACCACGACGACGCCGCAACCGGCGCCGTGGACGCCGCACGGCCGACGAGCCACAGCCACAGCCACAGGCACAAGCCGCCGACAACTCCGTCCCCTCCGCGGACGCCGATCATGGCGTGTCCGACACCGCGAACGCCGGCCCCCACCCGAAGCCGCGCAGACAGCGCCCCCACAACCCGCGCCACACGCAGCAGCGTCTGCGCACGGTGCATGAAATCTCCGCCGGCGGGTTGGTGATCGACGGCATCGACGGCCCGCGCGAGGCTCAGCTCGCTGCCCTCATCGGGCGGATGGATCGGCGCGGCCGCATGCTGTGGTCGTTGCCGAAGGGCCACATCGAGCAGGGCGAAACCGCGGATCAAACCGCAATTCGCGAAGTCGCCGAAGAGACCGGCATACACGGCGATGTACTGGCCGCGCTGGGGAGCATCGACTACTGGTTCGTGACCGATGGACGACGCGTCCACAAGACGGTTCATCACTACTTGATGCGTTTCGCGGGCGGTGAGCTGAGCGACGAAGACGTCGAAGTGACCGAGGTCGCATGGGTTCCGATCAGGGAATTGCCCAACCGCCTGGCTTACGCCGACGAACGCCGCCTCGCCGAGGTTGCCGGAGAGCTGATAGACCTGCTGCAGACCGACGGACCCGCGGCGCTGCCACCCATTCCGCCGATGGAACCGCGTCGCCGGCCGCAAACCCATTCGCACGCTCGTAACCGTCGCTCCGACGAGACGGAGCGGCGACAGTCCGGTCCGTCGACGAACGGTCGCGGACCAGCGACGTGACGGTGCGCAGACGGGCGGCCGCGGCTGCCCGGATGGTGATCGTCGTCGCGGTCGCCGTCCTTCCGGCCGCGCTACCGGTCTCGGCCGAGCCCGCGTCGCCGGAGTTCCTCCGGGTTCGGATCGACAATGTGACCCCGAATCTGGTCACCACCACGAGCGAACCCACCGTCACCGTCACCGGCACAGTGACCAACACCGGCGACCGGCCGGTGCATGACGTGGTGGCCCGCCTTGAACATGCCCCGGCCGTATCGACGTCGTCGGGACTGCGAACCATCCTTGCGGCAGACAACGAGAGCTACCAGCCCGTCGGAGACTTCGTCGAGATCTCCCCTGAGATCGTCCGCGGTCAAGCGGTCGGGTTCACGTTCACCTATCCGATGCGGGCGCCCATGGAACCGGCCCTCGGAATCGATCAGCCCGGGGTGTACCCGTTGCTCGTCAACGTGAACGGAACGCCGGATTACGGCGAGGCCGCCAGACTCGACGACGCCCGCTTTCTTCTGCCGGTCCTCGGCGTACCTCCCGACCCCACAGACACATCGGCTGGTGAGCTAGCCGGTGTCGTACCGCCCGACACCTCACGCCCGATGCTGACGACGATGCTCTGGCCGCTGGCCGACAAGCCCCGTTTGGCTCCCGGCGCGCCGGGCGGCACGACGCCGGTGCGCCTGATGAACGACGACCTGGCGGTGTCCCTGGCACCTGGCGGGAGGTTGGACACGTTGTTGTCCTCCGCGGAATTCGCCACCAACCCGGCCGTGGATCCCGACGGGCAAGTCGGCCGCGCTCTATGCCTGGCGGTCGATCCCGATCTGCTGGTCACCGTGAACGCGATGACGGCGGGCTACGTGGTGGACAGTTCTGGCGACGACGGCAAGAGCCGTCCGGGTGCGGGGCAGGAGTCGGCGGCATCATGGCTCGGCCGATTGCGGACATTGGCGAAGCGACTGTGCGTTGCGCCCACCCCCTACGCCCAAGCGGATCTGGGCGCGCTGCGCCGCGTCGGCGACCCCGGCCTGAGCGATGCTGCCACCACTCGCGGCGGCGACATCGTCGATCAGATACTGGGCGTCACCTCAACCCGCGGGGCGACCATCTTCGGCAACGGTCCCTTGACCGGTGGCGCCGTCGATCTGCTCAACGCTCAAGGCCCCACAGTTGCTGTCGCAGCGGCGGCTTGTCCTGCGGAGGACAGCTCCACCGGCGAGGCCATCACCTGCGACGTCACTCCGCAACGGCTGTCCCGCCAGGTGGTGCTGGCACCGTTCGATCCCGCGGTGGGCGCCGCGTTGGCTGCGGTCGGCACGGATCCCGAAGAACCGACCTATCTCGACTCGGCGTTGACTGTTCCGATCAATCACGACTCCACGGTCGCGCGTCGCCAGGACTCGATGGCGGCGATGTTGTGGCGCGCGCTGCTACCCGGCGCGGAACCGCGGACTCAAATTCTCGTTCCGCCGATGAGGTGGAGTCCGCAGGCCGACGACGCGCAGGCCATACTCACCGCCGTGGCGACAGCGATTCACTCCGGACTGGCGGTCCCCCGACCGTTCGCAGTGGTGATCACCGACGCCGGGGGAACCAGCACAGGGGGAACCAGCCCAGGGGGAACCAGCCCAGGGGGAACCGGGGCAGATGAACGCACGGACGGCCGGGGCAGGTTCTCCGACGACGTCGTATCGACCATCAGCGGTGAGGTGAACCGGCTCTGGGGTTTGACTGCCGCGTTGAGCACCGACCCGCGGACGGGCTTGACCGGCCTCCAGTACACGGCGCCGCTCCGGGAGGACATGCTGCGGGCTCTGAGCCAGACCGAACCCGCCGACTCGCGCAACGACCTGGCCCGGCAACGACTGACGGCGGTGGGCGACACCATCGAGGACCTGTTCGGCGCCGTGACGATCGTCAACCCCGGCGGTGCGTACACGCTGGCCACCGAACACAGCCCGTTGCCGCTGGCCTTGCGCAACGATCTTGCGGTACCCATCAATGTCCGTCTCGATGTGGAGGCGCCGCCCGGCATGACCGTCACCGACATCGGTGACCAGGAACTGCCACCCGGCTATCTGCCGCTGCGCATACCCGTAGAGGTCAACTTCGCGCAGCGCGTCGCCATCGACGTCACACTGCGAACCCCCAACGGCCTACAGCTCGGTGAGCCAGTTCGCCTGTCGGTCCATTCGAACGCCTACGGGCAGGTGCTCTTCGCGATCACCCTCACCGGCGGCGCGATCTTGGCGCTGTTGGTCGGGCGCCGCCTCTATCACCGGTTCCGAGGGCAGCCGGACCGTGCGGACCTCGACCGGCCTCGAAGCCCGCGCCCCCGGGGATCCGTGTGACGCCCGATAACTCTGTCGACGACGATCGGCGCGAAATGTCCGATGCCGCGGTCGTATCCCGTTCTTGGGGAATGGCACTGGCAACGCTGGTCAGCCGGATCACTGGATTCGCCCGGATCGTGTTGCTGGCTGCAATCTTGGGCGCCGCGTTGTCGAGCGCGTTCACCGTCGCCAATCAGCTTCCGAATCTGATCGCCGCGCTGGTTCTCGAGGCGACTTTCACCGCCATCTTCGTGCCGGTCCTGACTCGTGCCGAACGGGAGGACGCCGACGGCGGGGCGGCTTTCGTCCGTCGCCTGATGACTCTTGCCACAACAGTTCTGGCGGTCGCGACGGTGCTCTCCGTCGCGGGGGCGCCGGTGCTGGTCCGCTTGATGCTGGGTAATGACCCGCAGGTGAATCAGCCGTTGACCACGGCGTTCGCCTATCTGCTGTTGCCCCAGGTGATCTTCTACGGGCTGTCCTCGGTGTTCATGGCAATTCTGAACAACCGCAACATCTTCGGGGCTCCCGCCTGGGCGCCGGTGGTGAACAACGTCGTCGCGATCGCGACGTTGGGTGTTTATCTGGCTGTGCCCGGGCAGCTTTCGGTGGATCCGGTTCAGATGGGCAACGCCAAGCTGCTGGTGCTGGGGATCGGTACCACACTCGGTGTTGTCGCCCAGGCCGGAGTGCTCTATTTCGCGATCCGCGCCCAGCGGATAAGCCTTCGCCCGCTGTGGGGAATCGACAAGCGGCTGAAGCGTTTCGGCGCGATGGCGGGCGCGATGGTGCTGTACGTGTTGATCAGCCAGGCCGGGCTGGTCGTGGGCAATCAGATCGCCAGCACGGCAGCGGCGTCCGGTCCGGCGATCTACACCTACGCGTGGCTGGTGCTCATGCTGCCCTTCGGCATCATCGGGGTGACCGTGCTGACCGTGGTGATGCCGCGGCTGAGCCGGAATGCGGCGGCCGACGACATCCCCGCCGTCCTCGCGGACCTCTCGCTGGCAACGCGGCTGACCATGGTCACGCTCATCCCGGTGGTGGCGTTGATGACCGTTGGCGGACCCGCCATCGGAAGCGCCCTGTTCGCTTACGGGAAGTTCGGCGAGGTCGACGCCAACTACCTGGGCATGGCTATCGCCTTGTCTTCGTTCACGCTGATTCCGTACGCGCTCGTGCTGCTGCAGTTGCGGGTCTTCTACGCGCGGGAACAGCCGTGGACACCGATCCTCATCATCATCGTCATCACCGCGGTGAAGATCGGGGCATCCCTGCTGGCACCGCATCTGACCGAGGACCGGGAATTGGTCGCCGGGTATCTGGGTCTGGCGAACGGCATCGGGTTTGTCGCCGGCGCCGCGCTGGGTCATCTGCTGTTGCGCCGAAGTCTCCGGCCGCCCGGCGGACGCCTTCTCGACCCCGAGGTGATCCGCACGATCCTGGTCACGGCTGCCGCATCCGTGCTGGCCGGTCTCGCCGCATACCTCGCAGACAGGCTGTTGGGTCTCGGTTCGCTGACCGTGAGCGGAGGAGGCGCGGGCTCGCTGGTGCGGCTCCTCGTGATCGGCATCATCATGTTGCCGGTCGTCTGCGGTGTTCTCCTCGCCGGCCGGGTCCCCGACGCGGTCGCAGCCCGGGCGGCTGTGGCTCGCCGAATCGGCCGGGCGACTCCGGGGGCCGCGGCCATTGTTCCGACACCGCGTGACCGTCCGACCGCGCCGGAGGGTGTCATCTACCCTGAGCAGAGCAATTCGCCCGCGACCGGACGTGCCAAGCAGAAAGGACCGGAGGTGAACGACCTACCCTCGGGCTCGGACGGCACTCCCCTGGTCCCCGGCGCCACGCTCGCCGGGGGGCGCTTCCGGCTGTTGGCCTCCCATGGCGGGACCCCGGGGCTCGAGTTCTGGCAGGGCATAGACACGGCGCTCGACCGGCAGGTCGCGTTGACGGTTGTGAACGCCGATAGGACACTGACGACGGCCGAGGTCCAGGACATCCTGGAGAGCACCTCGCAACTCAGTCGGATCAATAAGCCGGGCATCGCCCGCGTGCTCGACATCGCTGACACTCCGACCGGTGGGCTGGTGGTCTCGGAGTGGCTGCGTGGGGGTTCCCTGACAGAGGTCGCCCACACCCGGCCCTCCCCGATTGGGGGCGCGCGAGCGATTCAGTCGCTCACCGCCGCCGCCGAAGCCGCCCATGAGGCGGGAGTGGCTCTGTCCATCGACCATCCCGGCCGCATCCGGGTGAGCATGCAGGGGGACGTAGCACTCGCGTTCCCCGCGACGCTGCCCGGAGCCACCCCGGAAGGTGACATTCGCGGCATCGGTGCCGCGCTGTATGCGCTGCTCGTCGACCGCTGGCCGCTGCCCGAAACCGGGACGCTCAGCGGCCTCGACCCTGCCGAGACGAATTCCGCAGGCGATCCCGTCGAGCCCAGCGCACTCGATCGCCAGATCCCGTTCCAGATTTCAGCGGCGGCGATCCGCTCTGTTCAAACCGACGGAATCCGCAGTGCAGCAACACTTTTGAACCTTCTTAAACAAGCCACCGCGCAAGCAGACCGCACCGAGATCATGGAGCCCACCGAGGCCGCCCCGGCTCCCCCGCCACCCCCACCACCCCCCACTGGGCCGGCAGACCGCCACCTCGGCCGCGTGCATCGCAACCGCCCCGATTCCGACCGGCGACGCCGGAATCTGCTCATCGGTCTTGGAGCCGCCGGCGCCATCCTCGTCGTGACGGTCGTTCTCCTGGCCACCGTCCTCGGACATATCTTCGGAGACGTGGGCGGCCTGAAGGGAGACGAACTCGGGCTCAACCCGTCCACCTCCGGAGGAACGGCGGCGGCAGGATCCTCCGTCAAGCCCAGCAGTGCCACGGTGTTCTCTCCCGGCGGCGGCGCCGACGCGCCCTCCCAGGCCGGGCAGGCGATCAACGGCAGCTCCAAGGGTTGGCCCACCGATACATACTCCGATCCGGTCCCCTTCCCCAATTTCAAGAGCGGCGTGGGACTGATGCTTCAGTTGCCGCAGCCCACCGTGATCGGTGCCGTCACCGTCACCGTGCCGAGCACCGGAACCCAGGTTCAAATCCGATCGGCCACGACACCCAACCCCGCGAGTCTCGACGACACCAAAGTGCTTGCCGGGCCCACCACCTTGAAGCAGGGCGACAACACCATCCAGGTTCCCACCGCGGCGCCGACCTCGAATCTTCTGGTGTGGATCTCAACGTTGGGCACGACAGATGGCGAAAGCAGAACCGAGCTGTCCAAGATCACGGTTCAGGCCGCTTCCTGATCACCCCACAGGTCGATCTGCGCTGAAGTGCCCGCGCACCGCGGCCGGGCTACCGTCCGCGCATGCACAGCGACTCCGGTCCGGGCGAGCAGCCCGACACCCCAGATTTCCGCACTGACGCGCAACTGCTGTCGGCACATGTGGACGGAGATCGGCACGCATTCGCCGAGCTGGTGTCCCGCCACCACGGCCGGCTCTACCGGGTCGCGCGTCGCACCTGCCGCAGCCCCGAGGACGCGAGCGAAGCGATGCAGGATGCACTGCTCGCGGCTCACCGGTACGCGGGGTCCGTTCGGGACGACGCGGCCGTCGGTGGCTGGTTGCATCGGATCGTCGTGAACGCCTGCCGCGATCAGCTCCGCCGCAGCAAGAGGGACTCCACGAACATCCCGGTCGACGACTCGTGCGCGGTGCCGGATCGCACGTCGCAGGTCGACACCGCCGTAGTGGTGCGCAACGCCCTGATGCAGCTCCCCGTCGAGCAGCGCGCCGCCGTTGTAGCCGTCGACATGCAGGGTTACTCGGTGGCCGATACCGCCGCGCTGCTCGGTGTCGCCCAGGGCACAGTGAAGAGCCGCCGCGCCAGGGCGCGTGCCCGGCTCGCAGTGATTCTCGGTCACCTCAACCCCGGCTCCTCGCTTCTGCCGGGAACGTGATCGGCACACTTGTCCGGTGGACACACACCCCAGCGAACCAAGTGGCGGACCGCATACCGTCACGGGCACGTCTAGGGACCAACCCGCGCACGCGGCTCGGCCCGGGTTTCACACCACCCGCAGGGTGGCCGCCGCCTGCGGACTGATCGCGTCCTGCGCCGCCGCCGTAGTGGGCATTGCGGCCCTCGCCCATTCACCGGAGATCACGAAGAGCAACCCCACGAGCGCCGGCTTGATCACCGTTGGCCCCAGAGTCCCGCTGTCCGACCAGGAAGTGGTGGCCCTGGTGGGTCGAGTTCCGAATTTCGGTGCCCTCAGCGACCCCAAGCGGCGTGCCGCGTGCCTTCGGGCTCTTGGCCACGGCACCGAACAGATCCTGGGCGCTGATCCGGTGCAGATCGGGAGTCAACAGGCCGTGGTTTTGGTGCTGGCGGGGGGCCGTCACGATGAACTGATCGTTTTCGCGGTGGCCCCGAGCTGCAGTGCCGTCGACACGGGATTGATCGCCGATAGGACCATCCACCGCCCCTAGCCGGCGAGGTGCGGAACACCCCGGCCTACCCTGTTGTTCTGATAGGCAGGCCGCTGGATATTGACCAGTTCTCAGCAGAAAGGCTCGTATGAGCGACGTTTCCACCGTGCACGACGTCATCATCATCGGATCCGGCCCCGCCGGTTATACCGCCGCCATATATACCGCGCGCGCCCAACTCGTGCCGCTCGTTTTCGAGGGCACCTCGTTCGGTGGTGCACTGATGACGACGACCGAGGTGGAGAACTATCCCGGGTTCCGGTCCGGGATAACCGGGCCCGAGCTGATGGACGAGATGCGCGAACAGGCATTGCGGTTCGGTGCCGACCTCCAGATGGAAGACGTCGAGTCGGTGGCGCTGGACGGTCCGATCAAGGAAGTCGTCACCGCCGGGGGCGAGACGCACCGGGCGAGAGCCGTGATCCTGGCCATGGGCGCGGCGCCACGCTATCTCGGCGTTCCGGGCGAACAGGAGCTGCTGGGCCGCGGAGTCAGTTCGTGCGCCACGTGCGACGGCTTCTTCTTCAAAGATCAAGACATCGCCGTCATCGGTGGGGGCGACTCCGCTATGGAGGAAGCCACGTTCCTGACGCGGTTCGCGCGCAGCGTGACCCTCGTGCATCGACGTGACGAATTCCGCGCTTCGAAGATCATGCTCGAACGTGCGCGGGCGAACGACAAGATCACGTTCCTGACCAACACCAACATCGTGGCCGTCGAAGGCGAAGGCACCGTGACCGGCCTGCGCGTCCGAAATGTCGTCAGTGGCGCTGAGTCCACGCTGCCCGTAACGGGTGTTTTCGTCGCCATCGGCCACGAACCCCGGTCGGAGCTCGTGCGGGGCGCGGTCGATACCGACGCCGACGGTTATGTACTGGTCCGCGGCAACTCCACCGCAACAACGCTCGACGGTGTGTTCGCCGCGGGCGACCTCGTCGATCGCACCTACCGCCAGGCCATCACCGCAGCGGGCAGCGGCTGCTCGGCGGCCATCGACGCCGAGCGGTGGCTGGCTGACGCGGAACATTCCGGCAGCGCTGGTACTTCGGAGATGATTGGAGCACAACCATGAGTGGCGATAGCGCCTCGGTGACGGTGACTGACGAATCCTTCGCCCAAGACGTGTTGGCGAGCAATCTGCCTGTGCTCGTTGATTTTTGGGCGACTTGGTGTGGCCCCTGCCGCATGGTCGCACCGGTTCTCGAAGAGATCGCCGCCGACAAGGCCGGCCAGTTGACGGTGGCCAAGCTCGATGTCGACGCGAACCCCGCGACCGCGCGAGACTTTCAGGTCGTCTCGATTCCCACCCTGATCCTGTTCAAGGGCGGGGAGCCGGTGAAGCGGATTGTCGGTGCCAAAGGCAAGGCAGCGCTGTTGCGCGAAATCTCCGACAGCCTGTAGTAGATCGGTGGGTACGGCCGTCGGCGACCGCGTTTCGGTGCCTTTCGTCGCTATTCCGTTACAGCGGCCCTGCCTGCCGCTTTCCTGAAAACGGCCGACTTCTGCGAGAATACTTGCCGAAGCATGTCTTGATACGTCAGCACCGGCACCGCTGACCAGGTCACCGAAGGGCCTTACTCTATGCCGTCTCAGCATCACTTCTTGGGCGACGACGCCGCTTGGCATCGCGCCGACAAGGGTGAGGTGCTGCGCCACGGCGATCGCGGCCGGCAAGTTGTGGAGATCAGGACCGCACTCGCCGCGCTCGGTTTCGTGGATGGCCCGGACGACTCCTTCACCACGGGCAAGCAGATCGCGGTCGATGTTTTCGACGATGAACTCGATCACGCCGTTCGTGACTTCCAGCAGCGCCGGGGGCTCCTGGTCGACGGGATCGTCGGCGAGGCGACCTACCGGGCGCTGCGCGAGGCGTCCTATCGGCTCGGTGCTCGTACCCTGATCCATCAGTTCGGCGCCCCAATGTATGGCGACGACGTGGCCACACTGCAGGCCCGGCTTCAGGAACTCGGGTTCTACACCGGGATGGTCGACGGCTTCTTCGGTCTCCAGACACACAACTGCCTGATGTCCTATCAACGTGAGTACGGCCTGTCCGCTGATGGCATCTGCGGTCCGGAAACGTTGCGCTCCTTGTATTTTCTCGGTCCCCGGGTTACCGGTGGGTCGATCCACGCCATTCGCGAAGAAGAGCTGGTGCGTCGTTCCGGCCCGCGCCTCTCGGGTAAGCGCATCATCATCGATCCGGGCGGTGGGGGTACCGACCACGGACAGATCGTCCAGGGCCCGGACGGGCCGACCAGTGAAGCAGACATCTTGTGGGACTTGGCAAGTCGCCTCGAAGGCCGGATGACCGCGATCGGTATGGAAACGTTCCTCTCGCGGCCCGCCGGTGCTGGACTCTCCGACGCGGAACGTGCGGCGACCGCCAATAACGTCGGTGCCGATCTGATGATCAGCCTGAGGTGCGAATCGCAGGCCACATCGTCAGCCAATGGTGTCGCGTCGTTCTATTTCGGTAGCTCACACGGCTCGGTGTCCACTATCGGACGCAATCTCGCCGACTTCGTGCAACGAGAAGTGGTGGCGCGAACCGGATTGCGCGATTGCCGGACCCATGGCCGGACCTGGGATCTGTTGCGCCTCACCAGAATGCCCACCGTTCAGGTCGGCGTCGGGTATATCACCAATCCACATGATCGCGCCATGCTGGTCGATGCCGAGTTCCGCGACTCGTTGGCGGAAGGCATTCTCGCCGCAGTCAAGCGGCTCTACCTCCTGGGCAAAAACGACCGTCCGACAGGAACTTTCACCTTCGCCGAGTTGCTCGCGCACGAGATGTCCGTCGAGCAGGCCCGCCCGGCTCTCTAGCTGGGAAGTTCGGCCCCGCAACCGACCGGCTGCTGTAGCTGCGCCGCCTCGAGCAGTCGCTCGAGGGCCGCTTCGACTTCGGCTTTCCATCCCAGTCCTTTGTCGAGTTCCAGACGAAGGCGCGGGAAGTATCGGTGCGGTGCGACGACCGTAAATCCCGCACCTTTGAGCAACTCCTCGTCAACCATGCATTGATCGAACGAGCAATCCCCGAGCACCTCTAGCACCGGCTCCAGTTCGGGTGTCACAGCGTGCCCGTCGGCCAGGTCGGCGCATTCGGTTGTGCGAGCGAATGCCTCCAGCGCACGGACACCTCGTCGAACGAGTTCGTTCACCACGTGCGCGAGCATCGACTGGGCCAAGCCGTCGGAGTGTCCCTGTTCGATGCCCAACGACGTCAGCAGAACCGCATCCGCGCTGACCGGGCCGGTCGGGAATCGCTGCGCGCGGGGTACGGCCCGCGGTGGCGCGTAGAGGACGTAACCGAGGCAGGATTCGTCGACGTCATCTCCGGTCTCGAGTATCTCGTCCGCGCCGACGTCCGGTACCGCCGTCGCAATCTGACCGCACGACCCCCACTCGAGCATGACCATCGACAGCCATGCTTCCTTCTCGAATTCGGGGTCGGGTAGATAGTCCCCCGTGCCGAGCGTGGCCGGATCGACCTCCCAGAAAACGCAGCGGCGGGCGTGCTTGGGCAGCTGCTCGAATGCCTCGAGCCGCAGCGGCGTGATGCGAACAGACACAAGCCTCCCCGGCCTTGGCGCTGCGCGGATGTGCGTAGCAGCCCTTCCAGAATAGGAGAGCTTGATGAAAATGACCTCAGAAAGCCGCCGACACGGATCCGGCGGGTTTCGCGCCAGGCGAGCTACCTCGCCATCGGGCGTTTGATTCCCAAAGCGATTGGGCCCAAGCATGATCCGAAGGATTGGCGGCTGCTCGACGAAAGCCGGCAAACCGTCCCCGAGGTCACCGTCACTGTGACGTAACTAGCCGGTGTCCTAGGTCGTCGGATTCCACGCTCGATTTAGGTGCTTTTGGAGTCCATCAGGTCGACTATGCGCTGCAAATCATCCACCGACCCGAACTCGACCACGATCTTGCCTTTGCGCTTACCTAGGCTCACCGTGACGCGAGTATCGAAGGTCCCCGACAGTCGCTCGGCGAGGTCTTGCAGTCCAGGCATCTGGATCGGCTTGCGCCGCGGGGGTGTTGCCGATGGCGGCCCGTTTCTATTGGCCAGCGTCACGGCTTCCTCGGTCGCGCGCACCGACATTCCTTCGGCGACGATTCTGGCGGCGAGCTCCTCCTGGGCCTCCGGGCCCGCCTCCAACGCCAGCAGCGCCCGCGCGTGGCCGCCCGATAGGACGCCCGCTGCGACCCGGCGCTGAACCGCTATCGGGAGGCGCAGGAGACGGATCATGTTGGAGATCAGCGGTCTCGAGCGTCCGAGTTTCGCCGCCAACTGATCGTGGGTGACGTCCATCTCCTCGATCAGTTGCTGGTACGCGGCCGCTTCTTCGAGGGGATTCAGTTGAGCGCGGTGGATGTTTTCGAGCAGAGCGTCACGGAGCAGGTCGCCATCTTCGGTCTTCCGCACGATGGCGGGGATGGTTGTGAGACCGACTTGTTGCGCCGCACGCCAGCGCCGCTCCCCCATCACCAACTGATAGCGGGGTGCGCCGGCGGCGGGCGCGCCGGGAATCGGCCGAACGATGATCGGTTGCATCAGGCCGAACTCGCGGATCGAATGAACGAGTTCTGCCAGTGCTTCCTCGTCGAACACTTGGCGTGGCTGCTGCGGATTCGGCTCGATCTGGGACGGCGGAATTTCGCGGTAGTCGGCACCTACCGCGACAGCGTCGATCTGGGTTCCTCCGCCCAGCACGATGTCCGCCGCGGCCTCGCCCATCCGTGGGCCGCCGGGCCCGTCGGAGGGGCCCGTCGGGATCAGTGATGCCAGACCTCGGCCAAGGCCGCCCTTGCGCCGTGACGGCTGTGTCATTCCATTGCCTCCCCTGGTGCTGTCTGATCCCGGCTGGCCAACTCGCGGCTGGCGTCGAGGTAACTCATCGCGCCGCGTGAGCCCGGGTCGTAGTCGATGATCGTCATGCTATAGCCGGGCGCCTCGGAGACTTTTACGCTCCGGGGAATCACGGTGCGCAGAACCCGGTCACCGAAGTATCGGCGCACCTCCGAAGCCACTTGATCCGCGAGCTTGGTCCTGCCGTCGTACATCGTGAGAACGACGGTCGACACGTTGAGTTGCGGATTCAGATGTGCACGGACCATCTCGATGTTGTTCATCAGTTGCGATACACCTTCGAGCGCGTAGTACTCGCACTGGATCGGAATGAGTACCTCCGGCGCGGCAACGAGAGCGTTGAGCGTCAGCAGTCCCAGGGATGGCGGGCAGTCGATGAAGACGTAATCGAACTCGTGCTTGTCCAATTCGGCGAGGGCCGAACGCAGGCGATTCTCGCGGGCGACCATACTGACGAGTTCGATCTCGGCGCCAGCCAGGTCGATCGTTGCGGGCACACAGAACAGGAGCTTGCTGTGCGGGCTCTCCCGGATCGCAGCTTCCAGCGGGATCTCACCCAGTAGCACTTCGTACGACGACGGGGTGCCCGAGCGCCGATCCGAGATTCCGAGCGCAGTGCTGGCATTGCCCTGGGGATCCAAGTCGATCACCAACGTCTTGAGGCCTTGCACCGCGAGAGCCGCGGCCATGTTGACCGCCGTGGTGGTCTTTCCCACGCCACCCTTTTGATTCGCGACCGTGAAGACTCGGCGATGCCGCGGCCGCGGGAGGCTGCCTGCCGCAGTGTGCAGCACCTGCATCGCGCGCTTGGCGGCCGCGGCTATCGGTGTGTCGAACTCGCTGGGAGCGGCCCATGTTTCACGTGAAACGTCGCCACCGTTCTGGTGGGCTCGATCCTCACCCGGGGGCACAGTCATCGCCTTCTCCTCTCCACCGAACGCGTTGAACGTCTCCGGGCCGGCGCTCGTTCGCCCCTTTCCGCGGACACGACCGTCACGGGCGGGTTCGAATAGTTCACGCCACATCTCATCACTGCCACGTTCACGGCACCTAATGCGGACATCGCTGCCCCCCATTCGGCGACTTCATCATCCGCGCGTTCACCCTTGAGCGCGAGCATCCGTCCACCAACTCGTAGCAGCGGGAGGCACCACCCCGTGAGCTTGTCGAGGGCAGCCACGGCACGGGAGACGACTGCGTCGGCGTCCCCGAGATCGTCGCGCACGGTCTTGTCCTCTGCCCTCCCCCGTCGCACCGTCACGTCCAGTCCCAGCCCGACGACGACCTCGGCGAGAAAGTCGGTCCTCCGCAGCATCGGTTCCACCAGTGCGACGCTCAGATCGGGCCGGGCAATTGCCAACGGGATGCCGGGGAGCCCGGCTCCACTGCCGATGTCCAGAACGCGGGCACTCGCTGGAATGAGCTCCCCCACCGCCACGCTGTTCAAAATGTGTCGGTCCCATAGCCGCTCGACTTCGCGGGGTCCGAGCAGTCCGCGCTCGACGCCGGCGGTCGCCAGCATCTCCGCGTAGCCCATCGCCAGATCCAGTCGATCTCCGAAGACGTCGACCGCTTGGGCCGGCGGTGGCGGCATGTCCGAATGTTTCACGTGAAACATCCTCCGAAACCCTCGGGGCGCACGGACTGCAACCCTTGAACTACATCGATGTAATTCAGCCCTTCAGCACGACGACACGACGGGAGGGTTCGACACCTTCGCTCTCGCTGCGAACGCCGTCGACGGCCGCCACCGCATCGTGGACGATCTTGCGTTCGAACGGCGTCATCGGCGCGAGTTCTTCACGCTGTCCGGAGTCAAGCACGCGGCGCGCCACCTTCGCGCCGAGAGCGCTCAGCTCGTCGCGGCGTCGGCGGCGCCAGCTGGCGATGTCCAGCATCAGCCGACTCCGTTCACCAGTCTTCTGATGAACGGCCAACCGCGTCAGCTCCTGCAGCGCATCCAGCACTTCGCCCGTGCGACCCACCAGCTTCGTGAGGTCTTCGCCACCGTCGATGCTCACGATCGCACGGTTGCCCTCGACGTCCAGATCGATGTCGCCGTCGAAGTCCAAAAGGTCGAGCAACTCCTCCAGGTAGTCACCGGCGATCTCCCCTTCGGCGACCAATCGCTCTTCCAGGTCCTCGGCCTTGTTCGACACCCCGGTCGTCTCCACCCCGGTCGTCTCCACGTCGGTTGTCTCTGCATCCGTCATCTGTGTCTCCTCTACTCGGACTGTCATCAGCGCCGCGGTCGAAAGACCATCTAGCGCTTGCGTTTCTTCGGGCGCGCTCCCGGACGCGGGGTGCGTTGGGAACCACCGTCTCCCTCAGCGTTCCCCGCCGTTGGCTCCTCGGACTCGCTGCCCTCCGCCGCATCTGCTTCCGGAGCGCCGGCAACCGGGTTCTTCCGCTGCCGCGCGGGCTTGGCGCCCGGGGCCGGAGCATTGGCGGCTCGTCGGGCGATCGCCTCGTCCTTTTTCTCCTCTTCCTCTTTCTCGATCATTCCGAACACGTAGTGCTGCTGACCGAAGGTCCAGATGTTGTTGGACACCCAGTACAGGATGATCGCGAGCGGGAGGAAGGGCCCGCCGATCACGACGCCCAGGGGAAAGATATAGAGGGCGAGTTTGTTCATCATCGCCGTCTGAGGGTTGGCCGCAGCCTCCGGACTCTGACGGGCCACCGACGCACGACTGTTCAGGTGGGTGGCGATACCGGCCAGCAGCATCAACGGAATCGCTACCGCAATGACGGCAGGACGGCTGAAGACGGTGAACGCGTCCAGCCCATGCTGCTGGATCATCGTCGCCCCGAGCGGCGCACCGAACAAATTGGCGTCGAGGAAATGGCTCACATCGGTGGCGCTGAATACATAGTTCGCGAGGCTGCGGTTCTCCTCGACCGACAAGCCCAATCGGCCGATGCCAGTCTGTGTCCGGTTGAACGACATCAGCACGTGATACAGACCGATGAATACCGGGATCTGCGCCAGCATGGGGAGACAGCCCAGGATCGGATTGAACCCGTGCTCCCGCTGAAGCTTCTGCATCTCGAGCGCCATCCGCTGACGGTCCTTGCCGTACTTCTTCTGCAGCGCCTTGATCTGGGGTTGCAACTCCTGCATCTGGCGCGTCGTTCGGATCTGCTTGACGAACGGCTTGTACAGCAGTGCCCGCAGGGTGAAGACCAGGAACATCACCGACAAGGCCCAGGAGAAAAAGTTCGTAGGCCCCAGAATCAGCGCGAACAGCTTGTACCAGAGCCACATGATTCCCGACACCGGGTAGTAGATGACGTCCAGGCTGAACCAATCAAACACAAGTGCTCCTGACTAGTGAGCGGCGTTCGGGAATTGGATCCCATCCTCCCCGATGCCACGGACCGCACTTCGCGAGCCTGACCAACGTCAGTCCAATACCCCGCATCAAGCCGTATTCGGTGAGTGCGTCGACGGCGTACTGACTACATGTGGGCATGAATCGGCAGGTTGGTAAGCGCAACGGGGAGATCATGTGGCGGTACAGCTGGATCAGGAAAATCAGCGCCCGCACCGGCAACCGTTTCGCGCCGACGACCCAGGACTCCGCCGATCCGCCTGAATCACGTTCCCTCATCGGCGCCTCTCCATGAGCTGATGGGCACGCAGCAATCCCGCACTCAGTTGCTGCTCCAATCGAGAGGACAGGGCGGTCCGACTCCCCGGCAACGCGCGAATGACGATTCGGTCTTCCGGATTCATCTCGACCAACATGGCTTTCGCTACGTGGCGTAGGCGCCTGGCGACCCGGTGCCGATCGACAGCACCGCCGACCGACTTCGCGACAACCAAACCGATGCGAGGCCCTGGGACCTCGGAGCCATTCGGATCTGAATCTTGTCGCGCATGGATGACGATGTCGGGCTGCACAGCCCGCACCCCACGTCTGACTGTGGCATCGAACTCGGCAGCCCGTGTCATCCGGTACCGACCCGGGAGCACGGAGCGCCTGACTCTGCGATCAGGCAGTGAGCGACTGGCGACCCTTGCGGCGCCGGCCGGACACGATGGCACGACCCGCACGCGTCCGCATGCGCAACCGGAAACCATGAACGCGCGCACGACGCCGATTGTTCGGCTGGAAGGTCCGCTTGCCCTTGGCCATGGTCTCTACTCCTTGTTGCCGAACCCGGCGATCAGGTTCGCATCACGCGAACACAATCGCCGCTAAGCTCTGCGTCTCACTGTGTAACCGGCGCTGACCCGAAGGCTTCGGTCGCAGCCGTATCGCCACGTCCGAGCGACTGTTCGAGGGTACTGACGTCGGTTCGCCCGGTCAAACCCACCTTCGACCGGCCTCGTTCGGTGACGATTGTGACTACAGTGAAATCGCCAGCGCCACACCCGAACTGCGCCTTCCACCCAAGTTGTCAACAATGTTGCGCAACTGTTTGGCGACCACGCCCAAATCCTGCTAGCTTCTGCCGGGGCCGGTTTCAGATCGACCGGCTTGCAGACGAACACAGCGAGGATGCCGGACCGACAAGCGGTCCAGACCGACACCAACCGACTGGATCACTCAGTCGAACCGACATGTATCGCCGACACGCTGCGAGATTTGGGCGACCGTCTGTACACAACTGGGGATAACCCTGTGGACAGTTCCTTCGTCGTCGTAACATCTCGACAGCTCATAAGCAGGCGAGGGGGACCCGTCGTTGGTCGAAGATCCCGGTGCCACGGCATTCGCCTCCGTCTGGAACTCCGTCGTCGCAGAGCTCAACGGCGAGAGTGATCCTCTCGGTGGATCTCGAACCGACCCCAACGGTTTCACCACTGGTGCACCCCTGACACCTCAACAGCGCGCCTGGCTGAAGCTCGTCCAGCCCCTGACCATCGTCGAAGGCTTCGCGCTGCTCTCCGTACCGAGCAGCTTCGTCCAGATCGAAATCGAACGTCACCTTCGCACACAAATCGTCGAGGTTCTCAGCCGCCGGCTCGGACAACCGATCGAACTCGGTGTCAGGATCGCTCCGCCGGTGGTTCACGATGCCGACGAATCCGACCATCCGCAGCGATTCGACCCGACGGCCGATTCGGACTCCGACACCGATACATCTGAGGATCCCGACACCGTCGTCGACGACACGGACGCTGTCGAAAGCGATCACGAGAGTTGGCCGTCCTATTTCATGGAGCGGTCTCGCCGCACCACCAGCACGGAAACCACCGGCACCAGTTTGAACCGTCGCTACACCTTTGACACCTTCGTCATCGGCGCGTCCAACCGGTTCGCTCACGCCGCGGCACTCGCCATCTCCGAAGCACCCGCACGCGCATACAACCCGCTGTTCATCTGGGGCGAATCAGGTCTCGGAAAGACTCATCTACTGCACGCAGCCGGCAACTACGCTCAGCGACTATTCCCCGGGATCCGGGTAAAATACGTGTCGACCGAAGAGTTCACCAACGATTTCATCAACTCGCTGCGCGACGATCGCAAGGTCGCCTTCAAGCGCAGCTATCGCGACATCGATGTTCTTCTGGTCGATGACATCCAGTTCATCGAGAACAGGGAGAGCACCCAAGAGGAGTTCTTCCACACTTTCAACACGTTGCACAACGCCAACAAGCAGATCGTCATCAGCTCCGACCGCCCGCCCAAGCAGCTCGCAACTCTCGAGGACCGGCTACGTACGCGATTCGAGTGGGGACTGATCACCGACATCCAGCCACCGGAACTCGAAACCCGCATCGCCATCCTCCGCAAAAAGGCGCAAGCCGAGCGGCTGGATGTTCCCGATGAGGTTCTCGAACTGATTGCCAGCAGCGTTGAACGCAACATCCGTGAGCTCGAGGGCGCGCTGATCCGGGTTACGGCATTCGCGTCGCTCAACCGGGCATCTATCGACAGGTCACTCGCCGAAATCGTCCTGCGCGATCTCCTGGCCGATGCCGGCACCATGCAGATCAGCGCCGCCACCATCATGGCCGCCACGGCCGAGTATTTCGACACCACCGTCGAAGAGCTCCGCGGTCCTGGCAAGACCAAGGCGCTCGCTCAATCTCGCCAGATCGCCATGTATCTCTGCCGGGAGCTCACCGATCTCTCTCTGCCCAAAATCGGGCAGGCCTTCGGCCGCGACCACACCACGGTGATGTATGCGCAGAAGAAGATCCGCAGCGAGATGGCTCACCGTCATGAGGTCTTCGATCACGTCAAGGAACTCACCACGCGGATCCGGCAGCGTTCCAAGCGCTGATCGCGCTCGCGTGTCTTTACGGCGTGTCAGCCGGGCTACCAAGAATTCTTCAAAAAACTTTGGCACCTACTACACCAGTAGTCACACGAATGCCCTGTGCACATCGCTGTGGAAAACCCTGTGTTCACCTCCAGCGAACCCGGGATTACCGCCAACAACATCCACTCATCCACACCCGGGACTGTCCTGTCCCACAACGATCAACACCTCACACACACCCACCGGGCTTGGCCGCGACAGCGATGATCAGGTGTTACGTGCATTCATCCACATCATCAACAGGCCCTACTGCTGTTGCTTTTATAACTTTCAAGTTTTCTCTTTGAACAACAGCTGTGGGGAGAAGTACTCCCACCGTCGTCTCGGCCCGCCAATCAGGCAAACATCGGAGTCCGTCCGAATCGCTTTTCAGACGACGCCCTACGCTCTACGGTGATGCATCTGACTGCCGTTCGCGGAAAGCTCAGATTTGGTGCGGTTATGAAGGGACCCTTGGACAACGTGGCGACAACGACAGTTGGTTCCGACCTGAAATTTCGTTTGGTACGGGAAGACTTCGCCGAAGCGGTCGCCTGGGTGGCGCGCAGTCTGCCGGCCCGCCCGACAGCTCCGGTGTTGGCGGGAATTCTCATCACCGCAACCGATGACGGACTGAGATTCTCCGGTTTCGACTACGAGGTGTCCGCCGAAGTTCATGTGCCGGCAGAAATCGCATCTCCGGGAAGCGTCTTGGTCTCAGGACGACTGTTGTCCGATATCAGCCGCGCACTGCCGGCCCGCCCGGTCGACATCAGTGCGGAAGGCACCAGGGTGTCATTGACCTGCGGCAGTGCGAGGTTCTCGCTGCCGACGATGGCGGTTGAAGACTATCCCTCTCTTCCGGCACTTCCGGAAGAGACCGGCGTCATTTCGGCGGATCTGTTCACCCAAGCCATTGGTCAGGTGGCGATCGCGGCGGGCCGGGATGACACCTTGCCGATGCTGACCGGCATCCGCGTCGAAATTTCCGGCGAGTCGGTGGTTCTGGCGGCCACGGATCGCTTCCGTTTGGCGGTTCGCGAACTGGTGTGGTCGACCGTCTCTCCGGATCTGGAGGCAGCTGTCCTCGTTCCGGCGAAAACGCTGGCGGAGGTGGCGAAGGCGGGAACCTCGGGATCCGATGTCCACCTTGCTCTGGGCGCAGGCGCCGGCCTCGGCAAAGAGGGACTGCTCGGTATACGCAGCGGCGGCAAGCGCAGCACCACGCGCCTGTTGGACGCCGAATTCCCCAAATTCCGTCAGCTGCTTCCAACTGAACATACGGCCGTTGCGACTATCGGTGTGGCCGAGCTGACGGAGGCCATCAAGCGTGTCGCGCTGGTGGCGGATCGAGGCGCTCAGGTTCGGATGGAGTTCAGCGACAGCGGGCTCCGCTTGTCGGCTGGCGCAGACGACCTCGGCCGTGCCGAGGAGGATCTCGATGTCGAGTTCGCCGGCGAACCCATCACCATCGCGTTCAATCCGTCCTATCTCGCCGATGGGCTGGGGTCGCTTCATTCCGAACGCGTGACCTTTGGCTTCACGACGTCTAGTAAGCCGGCGGTCCTCCGTCCCGCTGGGGACGACGGCGGTGCCGGTGCGGTGGTCGGATCCGGTCCTTTTCCCGCCATTCAAACGGACTACGTGTACCTGTTGATGCCGGTGCGTCTGCCGGGCTGATTCGTCGAAAGGAATTGCGATGCAACTTGGTTTGATCGGCCTGGGCAAGATGGGCTTCAACATGCGCGAGCGGCTGCGCCAGGGTGGGCACGAGGTGATCGGGTACGACCCTCGCCCCGAGGTCAGCGACGTGCCAACTCTTGCCGCGCTGGCGGAGTCGTTGGCGGCACCCAGGGTCGTGTGGGTGATGGTCCCCTCGGGACCCATCACCGACGAGACGATCACCTCGTTGCGGGACGTCCTGTCCGAGGGCGATCTGGTGATCGACGGTGGTAACTCGCGGTACACGGAAGACGGCCGACACGCGGAATTCCTTGCAGAGAAGGGCATTTCGTTTGTCGACGCCGGTGTATCGGGTGGGATCTGGGGCCTGAAGGAGGGCTACGGACTCATGGTCGGCGGCAGCGACGACGACATCGCTCGCGTCATGCCGATCTTCGAAACTCTGCGGCCGCCAGGCGAACTCGCCGACGGCTTTGTACACGCGGGACCCGTCGGGGCCGGCCACTACGCCAAGATGGTCCATAACGGCATCGAATACGGACTGATGATGGCCTATGCGGAAGGCTATGAGTTGCTGGCCGCAGAGTCACTCATCAAGGACACTCAGGCCGTAATTCAGGCCTGGACCAATGGCACCGTTGTCCGTTCCTGGTTGCAGCAACTTCTGGCGCGCGCGCTCGCCCAAGACCCTGAATTCGTCGACATATCCGGCTACACAGAGGATTCCGGTGAAGGTCGATGGACGGTTGAGGAGGCGATCGCACATCGAGTCCCGATGCCGGTGATTGCGGCTTCATTGTTCGCCCGGTTTGCGTCGCGCCAGGAGGATTCGCCGGCCATGAAAGCGGTTTCGGCGTTGCGTAACCAATTCGGTGGGCATGCGGTGCAACGCGTTCCGCTCTCTGGCTGATATTTCGAAATGTATGTCCGGCATCTGAGTTTGCGTGATTTCCGTTCCTGGGATCAGGTAGATCTGGAGTTGACGCCGGGGCCGACGGTGTTCGTCGGATCGAACGGATTCGGGAAGACCAATCTTGTTGAGGCTCTTTGGTATTGCGCCTCGCTAGGTTCACATCGGGTCGCCACCGACGCGCCACTGATCCGGGCCGGGGCTGGTCGCGCGATAATCTCGACGATCGTCGTCAGCGAGGGTCGGGAACTCGCCGTCGACATCGAGATCGCGGCGGGAAGGGCGAACAAGGCCAGGCTCAACAAGTCGCCGGTGCGCAGTACCCGAGAGATTCTCGGTGCCGTGCGAGCGGTGCTGTTCGCACCGGAAGATCTTGCCTTGGTTCGTGGTGATCCATCCGAGCGGCGCAGATTTCTGGATGAATTGGCGAGCATCCGGAGACCGCGGATCGCCGGTGTGCGAGCGGATTACGACAAAGTGCTTCGGCAACGCACTGCGCTTCTGAAGTCGACGACGGCCGCGCGGTTGCGGGGCGACCGTGGTGCGATGGACACCCTCGATGTGTGGGATGGGCACCTGGCCACGCACGGTGCGCAGCTGATCGCGGCTCGATTGGAGTTGGTCAACCAATTGGCTCCGGAAGTCGAAAAGGCGTACCAGGATCTCGCCCCCCACTCGCGTCCGGCTGCGATCGCCTATCGAAGTGCGGTCCCCACCGCCGACCACGATCCCGAGACACTGGAGCAGGAACTGTTGACCGAGTTGGCTCGGCACCGCCAAGCCGAACTCGACCGGGGGATGTGTCTTGTCGGACCTCATCGAGACGATCTGGAGTTGCGACTGGGCGACCAGCCCGCCAAAGGCTTCGCAAGTCATGGCGAATCCTGGTCGATGGCGCTTGCTCTGCGTCTGGCCGCCTACGGATTGCTGCGGAGCGAAGGGAGTGAACCGGTGCTGATTCTCGACGATGTCTTCGCCGAACTCGACACCTCCCGACGCCGGGCACTCACGTCGGTGGCGGCCGATGCTGAACAGGTGCTCGTCACCGCGGCGGTGGACGACGACATCCCGTCCGAGTGGCGCGACCATCGGATCGGGATTTCCGTGTGTGAGAAGGAGTCCGGTCGCGCTTCGAAGATTGCTGAGGTCACGACATGACCGAACCCGACGAACCAGTGCAGATCCCGGACCACCTCAGCGGTGTCCGAGGGATGGATCTGGTGCGGCGAGTATTGGAGGAGGCTCGCGGCGCGGCTCGAAGCCAGGGCAAGGATGTCGGTCGGGGCGGAAGTTCGGCGGCTCCGCGGCGATCCGCGCAGAGCCGGGGTCGCCGGACCTGGTCCGGGCCCGGTCCGGACAAGCGCGATCCGCAGCCCCTTGGCGTTGCGGCCCGCGACCTCGCAAAGACTCGGGGGTGGTCGCCGAAAGTCGCGGAGGGGGCGGTCTTCGCGCAGTGGGCCGCCGCGGTCGGTGACCAGATCTCCGAACATGCCGAACCCACGGCTCTTGTCGACGGCGTGCTCAGTGTCGCCGCGGAATCGACGGCATGGGCGACTCAGCTACGAATGGTGCAGGCGCAGCTGCTGGCGAAGATAGCGGCCGTTGTCGGCGACGGCGTCGTGACCTCGCTCAAGATCACCGGACCGGTCGGGCCGTCCTGGCGGAAGGGCCCGCGTCACATCTCCGGGAGGGGACCGAGGGACACATACGGCTGAAGCCTGGAGGCATGTCGGCTGAGAGCCACCCAAACGAATTCGGGGGGTTCGTCAAGCGTCCTGACGCGTCCCGGTTCGAAATCTGCGGCGCACGGCGCAACTAGGTGTGCAGAAACGCCGACGGAGAATCGGTGCTGTCGGGTGTTGGCGGTAGACTCACGGATGACCTGCGCGCGGCCGCACGAACCGCTCGCCTCCAAACCCCGAGGAGATCTGTCCGACCGTGGCTGCCCAAGAGAACAATGCCCCCGCAGAGTACGGCGCCCAGTCCATCACCATCCTCGAAGGACTGGAGGCTGTCCGCAAACGTCCCGGCATGTACATCGGGTCGACAGGCGAGCGTGGACTGCACCACCTGGTCTGGGAAGTCGTGGACAACGCGGTCGACGAGGCGATGGCCGGATACGCCACCCAGGTCGACGTTCGCCTTCTCGAAGACGGGGGTGTCGAGGTCCGCGACGACGGCCGTGGAATCCCGGTCGCAATGCACGCCTCCGGCGCCCCGACCGTCGACGTCGTGATGACGGTTCTGCACGCCGGCGGCAAATTCGAATCCGACGCCTACCAGGTGTCGGGTGGTCTCCACGGTGTCGGCGTCTCGGTTGTGAACGCGTTGTCCACGAGGCTCGAAGTCGACATCTGCCGCGACGGCCACGAGTGGTACCAGACCTACGATCGGTCGGTCCCGGGAACTCTCAAGCAGGGTGATACAACCGCGAAAACCGGTACGACCCTTCGCTTCTGGGCCGATCCCGATGTCTTCGAGACCACGACCTACGACTTCGAGACCGTTGCTCGGCGGTTGCAGGAAATGGCGTTCCTCAATAAAGGGTTGACCATCAACCTCGCCGATGAGCGGGTCACGCCGGCAGAGGTCGTGGACGAGGTGGTCAGCGATCACGCCGAAGCACCGAAGTCCGCCGAAGAGATGGCCGCCGAGGGCGCCACCGTTCAGCACAAGGTGAAGCGGCGGTCCTTCCACTATCCCGGTGGGCTGGTCGATTTCGTCAAACACATCAACCGGACCAAGCAGGCGATCCACAACAGTGTCGTGGACTTCTCGGGCAAGGGCGAGGGCCACGAGGTGGAGGTCGCGATGCAGTGGAACGCGGGCTATTCCGAGTCGGTCCACACCTTCGCCAACACCATCAATACCCACGAGGGCGGGACTCACGAAGAGGGCTTCCGCACCGCGTTGACCAGCGTCGTCAACAAGTACGCCAAGGAGAAGAAGCTTCTCAAGGAGAAGGACTCCAATCTGACCGGCGACGACATCCGCGAAGGCCTCGCCGCCGTCATCTCGGTGAAGGTCGGTGAACCGCAGTTCGAAGGTCAGACCAAGACGAAACTGGGCAACACCGAGGTGAAGTCGTTCGTTCAGCGGGTGTGCAACGAGCAGCTGACGCACTGGTTCGAAGCCAACCCGAGCGATGCGAAAACCGTTGTCAACAAGGCGGTTTCATCGGCCCAAGCCAGGCTGGCCGCCCGCAAGGCCCGCGAACTCGTTCGCCGCAAGAGTGCCACCGACATCGGCGGGCTGCCCGGCAAGCTGGCCGACTGCCGCTCCACAGATCCCAAGAAGTCGGAACTCTATGTGGTGGAGGGCGATTCGGCCGGCGGTTCGGCGAAGAGCGGTCGCGACTCGATGTTCCAGGCGATCCTGCCGCTGCGCGGCAAGATCATCAACGTGGAGAAGGCCCGCATCGACCGGGTTCTCAAGAACACCGAAGTCCAGGCCATCATCACCGCATTGGGCACGGGTATCCACGACGAATTCGACCTCGCGAAGCTCCGCTATCACAAAATCGTCCTGATGGCCGATGCAGACGTTGACGGCCAGCACATTTCGACGCTGCTGCTCACGTTGCTGTTCCGGTTCATGCGACCGCTCATCGAGAACGGCCACGTCTTCCTGGCTCAGCCGCCGCTGTACAAACTGAAGTGGCAGCGCATCGAGCCCGAATTCGCCTACTCCGACCGGGAGCGTGACGGTCTGCTCGAGGCCGGCCTCAAGTCCGGCAAGAAGATCAACAAAGACGACGGCATTCAGCGATACAAGGGTCTCGGCGAGATGGATGCGAAGGAACTGTGGGAAACCACAATGGATCCGACGGTCCGCGTGCTTCGTCAGATCACCCTCGATGATGCGGCAGCGGCCGACGAACTCTTTTCGATCTTGATGGGCGAAGACGTGGAGGCGCGCCGCAGCTTCATCACCCGGAACGCCAAAGACGTTCGCTTCCTTGACGTTTGATGCCAGAGACGTTTGATCCACAAGCCAACACAGACAGAGGCTTAGATGACTGACACCACCCTGCCGCCCGGAGGCGAAGCCGGCGATCGCGTCGAACCGGTCGACATCCAGCACGAAATGCAGCGCAGTTACATCGATTACGCGATGAGCGTGATCGTCGGCCGCGCATTGCCGGAGGTTCGTGATGGTCTCAAGCCCGTGCACCGGCGCGTTCTGTACGCGATGTACGACTCGGGATTCCGCCCCGACCGCAGCCACGCGAAGTCCGCGCGGTCGGTGGCCGAAACGATGGGTAACTACCACCCGCACGGTGATGCCTCGATCTACGACACCCTGGTCCGGATGGCCCAGCCCTGGTCGCTGCGCTACCCCCTGGTCGACGGCCAGGGCAACTTCGGTTCTCCGGGCAACGACCCAGCGGCCGCGATGCGGTACACCGAGGCACGCCTGACGCCCCTGGCGATGGAGATGCTTCGTGAAATCGATGAGGAGACAGTCGATTTCATCCCGAACTACGACGGGCGCGTCCAAGAGCCGACAGTTCTGCCCAGTCGGTTCCCCAACCTGCTGGCCAACGGCTCGGGCGGCATCGCCGTCGGTATGGCCACCAACATCCCGCCGCACAACCTGCGCGAGTTGGCCGAGGGGGTGTACTGGTGCCTGGACAACCATGACGCCGATGAAGAGGCCACCTTGGCCGCGATGATCGAACGGATCAAGGCGCCGGACTTCCCCACCTCCGGACTGATCGTCGGAACCCAGGGCGTCATCGATGCCTACACCACCGGCCGCGGATCGATTCGCATGCGCGGCGTGGTCGAGATCGAAGAGGATTCACGCGGCCGGACCGGCATCGTCATCACCGAACTGCCGTACCAGGTGAACCACGACAACTTCATCACTTCCATCGCCGAGCAGGTCCGCGACGGCAGGCTCGCCGGGATCTCCAACATCGAGGATCAGTCCAGCGACCGCGTCGGTCTGCGGATCGTCGTCGAGATCAAACGCGACGCGGTCGCCAAGGTCGTGCTGAACAACCTCTACAAGCACACGCAGCTGCAAACCAGCTTCGGCGCCAACATGCTGTCGATCGTCGACGGCGTCCCCCGGACGCTGCGGCTCGATCAGATGATCCGCTACTACGTCGCGCACCAGCTCGACGTCATCGTCCGCCGGACGACCTACAGGCTGCGCAAGGCGAACGAGCGCGCCCACATTCTGCGCGGCTTGGTCAAGGCCCTTGACGCGCTCGACGAAGTGATCGCATTGATCCGCGCGTCGCAAACGGTCGAGATCGCTCGCGCCGGCCTGATCGAGTTGCTCGACATCGACGAGATCCAGGCGCAGGCCATCCTCGACATGCAGCTGCGACGTCTGGCGGCTCTCGAACGGCAGCGGATCGTCGACGATCTGGCGAAGATCGAAGCCGAGATCGCCGACCTCGAGGACATTCTGGCGAAGCCAGAGCGTCAGCGTGCGATCGTGCGCGACGAACTCCGCGAGCTCGCCGACAAGTACGGCGACGATCGTCGTACCCGGATCATCGCCGCAGACGGCGACGTCTCCGACGAGGATCTGATCGCACGCGAGGACGTCGTGGTCACGATCACCGAAACGGGCTACGCAAAGCGAACCAAAACCGACCTCTACCGCAGCCAGAAGCGCGGCGGCAAGGGTGTGCAGGGCGCCGGGTTGAAGCAAGACGACATCGTGCGCCACTTCTTCGTCTGCTCGACCCACGACTGGATCCTGTTCTTCACCACCCAGGGCAGGGTGTACCGGGCCAAGGCGTACGAGCTTCCGGAGGCGCTGCGGACCGCACGCGGCCAGCACGTGGCGAACCTGTTGGCGTTTCAGCCCGAGGAACGTATCGCACAGGTCATCCAGATCAAGAGCTACGAGGACGCCCCGTATCTCGTCCTGGCCACCCGCAACGGTTTGGTCAAGAAGTCCAAACTGACCGACTTCGACTCGAACCGGTCAGGCGGCATCGTGGCGGTGAATCTCCGTGACGGGGATGAACTCGTGGGTGCCGTCTTGTGCTCGGCCGAAGAGGATCTGTTGCTGGTGTCGGCGAACGGCCAGTCGATCCGGTTCTCGGCCACCGACGAAGCGCTGCGCCCCATGGGCCGCGCGACCTCAGGCGTTCAGGGCATGCGATTCAACGCCGACGACCGGCTGCTATCGCTGAATGTCGTCCGAGAGGGCACCTACCTGTTGGTGGCCACCGCCGGCGGCTATGCCAAGCGCACAGCGCTCGAGGAATACACCCCTCAGGGTCGCGGCGGGAAGGGCATCCTGACGATCCAGTACGACTCTCGCCGTGGCAGTCTGGTTGGCGCGTTGGTGGTGGATGACGACAGTGAGCTTTACGCGATCACCTCCGGTGGCGGAGTCATCCGGACGGCCGCACGCCAGGTTCGCCAGGCAGGGCGCCAGACCAAGGGCGTCCGCTTGATGAACCTTGGTGAAGGCGACACACTGTTGGCGATTGCCCGCAACGCGGAGGAACAGGACAGCGGTGACGAAGCGCCTGAACCGGGTTCGGAATCTTCGGAATCTAAGGAGTGAGGGTGAGCTCATCGAATGAGCCCGGCAAGACAGACTCGGGCACCGAGGCGCCGCCGTGGCAGCGCACCGGCCGCCCACCAGTCGGAGCACCCGTTCAGCCGGCGCCGGCGGGGGCGGACGCCCGGGTATCGCGGTACATCACCGGAACCGCCGCACCCGAGCAGCCGACCGCACGCGTCGAGAAGCCTGCCGAGCGGACCGAGATCGTTCGCCCGGAGACGAATCCGGCTGAGTTGCCTGACCTTTCGGGTGTGAACCAGCCACCCGTCCGGCGGGATCGCCCCGCCGATCCGAGGCCGCCTGTGTCCAGTCCGCATGTGCAGGTTGCGCCCCGGCCGGCGGGCCCGGTCCGGGCCAGCCTGCAGGTCCGCCACATCGATCCGTGGAGCGCCCTGAAGGTGTCGTCACTGCTCTCTGTCGCGTTGTTCTTCGTATGGATGATCGCGGTGGCGTTCCTCTATCTGGTGCTCGGTGGAATGGGCGTGTGGAGCAAGCTGAACAGCAACGTCGGCGACCTGCTGACGAGCACCAGCGGCGGCGGCGGCGAGCTGGTTTCGAGCGGGACGATTTTCGGTGGTGCGGCACTCATCGGATTGGTCAACATCGTGCTGTTGACCGCCATGGCAACCATCGGCGCGTTCATCTACAACCTCAGCACCGACATCGTCGGAGGCATCGAGGTGACGCTGGCCGACCGCGACTGAGTTCCGCGGTTTGGGCGCACTGGCGCCCGTGCGGTAATCTCGTCGCTCGTCTGTATGCGAGTACGGGCCTATAGCTCAGGCGGTTAGAGCGCTTCGCTGATAACGAAGAGGTCGGAGGTTCGAGTCCTCCTAGGCCCACGATGTCCTGGTCGGTGGGGAGGGTTTCCACGTCGCTGCTGTGGGTGGCGCCGTTGGCGGCCCTCGGAGTCTGGTGGATCCGCAGTCGCGGTGAAATTTGGCACTCCCTGCCCCATGAACCGGCCGGCGACGCCTAGGGGCCTTAGCTCAGTTGGTAGAGCGCTGCCTTTGCAAGGCAGATGTCAGGAGTTCGAATCTCCTAGGCTCCACACTCGCTTCGCGTCACCGCGAGATCGACATCGTGGTCGCGAATGGCGGGGCCGCAACAGCCCTGTGGTCGATTTCGCGCACGGACGCGGTCAGCACTCAACGACGTTGAGGGCCAGTCCGCCTAGAGCGGTTTCTTTGTATTTCTCGGCCATGTCGGCACCGGTATCCCGCATGGTCTTGATGGCCGTGTCGAGGCTGACGTGATGGGTTCCGTCTCCGTGGAGCGCCATGCGCGCCGCGGTGATGGCTTTCACGGCGGCCACGGCGTTGCGTTCGATGCACGGAATCTGGACCAGTCCCCCAACCGGATCGCATGTCAGCCCCAGGTTGTGTTCGATCCCGATCTCAGCGGCGTTCTCAACCTGTCTGACTGTGCCGCCGAGCACGGCGGTGAGCCCGGCCGCGGCCATCGCGCAGGCTGAACCCACCTCGCCCTGACAGCCCACCTCAGCACCGGAGATCGACGCGTTCGCCTTGATCAACATGCCGATGGCTCCTGCGGTCAAGAGAAACTGCACGATGCCGTCGTCGTCGGCACCCGGAACGAACCGGTCGTAGTAGTGCAGGACGGCCGGGATGACGCCGGCCGCACCATTCGTCGGTGCGGTGACGACTCGGCCGCCGGCGGCGTTCTCCTCGTTCACCGCCAATGCACAGACGGTCACCCAGTCGAGCACATACAGCGGATCGTCGGGGCGCACATCCAACTGCGCGGCGAGCCGCGCGGCACGGCGCGGTACGTGCAGTCCGCCCGGCAGGATGCCCGCGTGGGTGAGTCCGGAGGCAACGCATTGGCGCATGACCGCCCAGATTCGCAGAAGCGCGGCCCGCTGGTCGCTGTGTCGTCCCAGGGCTTGCTCGTTATCGGCCACGATCGTCGCAATCGTGCAGCCGCTGCGCTCTGCGAGCGCAACCAACTCGGCGGCGGTCTGAAATGGGTGGGGCAGGACTTCGGTCGACGGCCCGCTCTCGAGGGCGCCTTCGTCGACGACGGCTCCGCCGCCGATCGAGAAGTAGATCTTGCGATCGATCGCCGTCCCGTCGGAGGCGATCGCTTCGAAGGCCATCCCGTTGCTGTGAAAGTCCAGGCGTTGGAGGTGCAGTGAAATATCGGCGTCGATGTCGAAGTCGACGACGTGACGGCCGGCAATGGCCAGTCGCCCTTCGGCCCGTGCGACTTCGAGTTGGCGATCGACGTCTGCCGGATCGACTGTCTCGGGATCAGCGCCGGCCAAGCCGAGAACGACGGCCCCGATGGTTCCGTGTCCGCGACCGGTTGCGCCGAGCGAACCAAAGAGGTCGACGCGCACTCTGGTTACCGAGTCGATCAGGCCATCGTCAATGAGGCTCCGCACGAAACGGGCCGCCGCACGCATGGGTCCGACGGTGTGGGAACTCGATGGTCCGATGCCGATTGAGAACAGGTCGAAGACGCTGACGGGCACGGCTGACATTCAGGGCTTGGGCGAGACCTCAACGGTGGGGGCCAGCGGTGACTGTTCACCGTGCGTGTCGGACTGCGACGAACGAATGGTCCGGAATGCGATCGCCCCGGCCACGACGCTCACCACCCCGAGAGCGCCGAACACCCATATGCGGCGGTGACGTCGTTGACTGACCCGAACCTCGTGGATGACCTGGGGCACCGCGGCGACGACCTGCTGAACCGGCCCCTGCTCGTCGAGGGCGTCCCATTCCGCGGCGGCCTCCCGCGCCTCCTGGAAGCGCTTCCGCACCTGCGCCGCCGTGGCGCGGGCGGATTGCGCGCTGACGCCGATCGCTCCTCGCGTGACGTCAACCGGACCGATCGCGCTGTATCGCAAGCCGCGCGACAGGCGTTCACGCGGGGTGAGTCTGATCTCCGTCTTGCGGCCCATCGGTACCTCCTGCCGTGCCCGGTTCGGACACCGGGAAGTCTCACCCTTCCATATCCGTGGCCCGCGAAAAACCCTCTCCGGCGAAGTGGCACACTGTGTTCCCGTGACTACGAGCCCCATACAGACTGCGACTGCAACCCTGCACACCAACCGCGGTGACATCAAGATCGCGCTGTTCGGAAACCATGCGCCGAAGACGGTGGCCAACTTCGTCGGACTGGCGCAGGGCACCAAGGATTACTCGTCGCAGAACGCGTCGGGCAGTACGTCGGGTCCCTTCTACGACGGCGCGGTGTTCCACCGTGTCATCGACGGTTTCATGATCCAGGGTGGCGATCCGACGGGTACCGGCCGCGGCGGACCCGGTTACAAGTTCGCCGACGAGTTCCATCCGGAACTTCAGTTCGACCGACCGTTCTTGCTGGCGATGGCCAATGCGGGGCCGGGCACCAACGGCTCCCAGTTCTTCATCACGGTCGGCCAGACCCCCCACCTCAACCGTCGGCACACGATCTTCGGCGAGGTCGTCGACCCGGATTCGCAGAAGGTTGTGCAGGCGATCGCGACGACGTCTGTGGATCGCAACGATCGACCCACCGATGAGGTCGTCATCGAATCCGTGACGATCGCCTGATTCGGATCGCCTCAATCGGAAGACGCCTCAATCGGAACACAGGGGCCCGGCCTGATGATTCAGGCCGGGCCTTTCGGCGTTAACCGGTGCCGGTCCACTTGCCGGTGTAGCCGGCGTCGGTGAGGGCGTCCAGCACAGCCAGTGGATCCCCACCCAGGTCCCAGCGGCTCAGAACGATGAGCTGATCGGATTTCGTATCGATTTCCAGAAGTCGCACTTTGCGGCCGATACGCCGGAATTCCGTGATGCGGATCAAGCTGATGTCGGCGCGACGCAATGTCGTCGTCCGGAGCCAGCCGCGCAGAACGAGGCCTTCGCTGGTGATTGCCAGGCGGGGCCGAGCCCGCCACGACCCGCCGGCGAAAACGATGAGGCCCGCACCCGCCAGGCCGGCGAGGAACCGCCCCGGGGCGTCGGAAGCGACACTGACGCTGGACATCGCCAGTAGCAGGCCCAACACCGCGAGAGCGACTACGCCAATGGTCTTGGGACCCCACTCAGTCTGCTCCACCGGTCCCTCCAGGACTTATCCGCCGAGCGTTGAGTTATCCACAGCGGTTATCAACAGTGGGGATAAATCACATCGATGTGAGTTGATTAACAACAAGTTGCCGGTTTGAAAACTGCCGTCACACAGAAGTGATCTGATCGAGACCATTTACTGTGATCAGCGCCACTTTATCGCCAGCGCATCGTCAGCAGCAGGCCGGTGATCATGAACCCGAAGGCGATTGCGTAGTTCCACGGACCGAGGTCCGACATCCACTGCAACGCCTGTGGAGCGTTGTATCCCGACGCCGCCAATTGGAACACCAACAGCCAGATCAGGCCGATCAGCATGAGCCCGATGAACAGCACCACGAACCACACGCTGGAGGGGCCGGCCTTCACCTTCACGGGGGTGCGGCTGACCGGCTTGATGGTGAAGTCGTTCTTTTTGCGAACCTTTGACTTGGGCATGGGTACCTTCGGGACGGAAATTTTGGTGCAACGATGGTGCACAGATCGTCTATGAGATTAACCCAGTGGCGCCGCGGCCGGTCCGAGCCGGTCCGAGAGTCAGCCGCGGAGGACGCACGCTCCCCGTGGCGATTCGGCGTGCCCGTGGTGTGTCTGCTGGCGGGTGTTCTGCTCGCCACCACCCACGGGGTGTCGGGCGGCGGCGAGATCCGCCGCAGCGATGCGCCGCGTCTGGTCGATCTGGTCCACGAGGCGCAGAATTCGGTCGATCGGCTGAGCCGTCAGCGCGATGCCCTTGCCGCGGCGATCGACTCGACCCACGGCGGATCGGCGGGAACGGCATTGACGGCGATGCTGTCTCGGGCCGATGAGTTGGCACCAGATGCGGGGCTCAGCCCCGTGCATGGCCCCGGGCTGGTGGTGGTCCTCTCCGACGCACAGCGCGATGCGGACGGCCGATTCCCACGGGACGCTTCTCCCGATGATCTCGTGGTGCACCAGCAGGACATCCAGGCCGTACTGAACGCTCTGTGGAGTGGTGGCGCCGAGGCGATCCAGATGCAGGATCAGCGGATCGTCGGAACGTCCGCGCCTCGCTGTGTGGGAAATACCCTGCTGCTCAACGGGCGGACCTACAGTCCGCCGTACAGGATCACCGCTATCGGCGACGCGTCCGGCATGGCTGCGGCGCTGGCGTCGGCTCCCCTGGTTTCGCTGTACAAGCAGTACGTCGTGCGGTTTGGCCTCGGATACAGCGTGCAGGAGCGCAACGATGTCGAGGTCGCGGGCCTCGGTGAACCGGTGCGAATGCGGTATGCGCAGCCGGCCGGTCCAGTCGGCTATTGACCCAGCGCTGGTGTCGGTAACCTTGCACGATGCGCGTTCTGGTCGTCGACAACTACGACAGCTTCGTTTTCAACCTGGTGCAGTACCTGGGTCAGCTCGGAGTGAACGCACAGGTCTGGCGTAACGACGACCCGCGGCTCACCGATTCGGTTGCCGACGACTTCGATGGAATTCTGCTCAGCCCCGGACCCGGAACCCCGGAACGGGCAGGTGCGTCCATTCCCCTGGTGCGGGCGTGTGCTTCCTCGGGAACACCGCTGCTGGGAGTGTGTCTGGGTCATCAGGCCATCGGGGTCGCGTTCGGTGCGACAGTGGATCGGGCGCCGGAACTTCTGCACGGCAAGACCAGCTCGGTGCTTCACACCGACGTCGGGGTACTCCGAGGACTTCCCAATCCGTTCACCGCGACGCGCTACCACTCACTGTCGATCCTTCCCGAGACGGTGCCGCCGGAACTCGAGGTGACGGCGCGGACCGGCAGCGGGGTGATCATGGGTGTCCGGCATACCGAGCTACCGATTCACGGAGTCCAGTTCCACCCCGAGTCGATCCTGACCGAGGGCGGTCATCGCATGCTGGCCAACTGGCTCGGGGATTGCGGAGACGCGCCGGACGAGGGTTTGGTGCGTCGCCTAGAGCAGGAGGTGGCGGACACCGTACAGGCGGCTACGAGGCAAAGCTCAGCGTGATCGAGCTGCCGAACGTCACCCCGGTCCCCGGGGAGGGACTTTGGGCCACCACCGCGTTCGTCCGCTGACCGGTGTTGGGAACGTCGGCGCCCTTGACCAGAACCCCGGTCCATCCCAGCGCACGTAGGTTGGGTTCGGCGTCCGTCCAGAACTGGCCGGCCAGGTTCGGCATCACGAACTGATTGCCCTTGGAAACCTTGATGGTGATCGGGGTATCCACCGGGGTGTTCGAACCTGCCGGCGGGTCGGTTCCGAGAACTTCACCGGCGGGCTGCGGGCTGTCCTCGGGGGCGGTGAGGATCGTCGTGAAGCCGACGGTGTTGAGGTTCTTCTGCGCCAGATCCAACGTCTGTCCCCCGACGTCGGGAATCGGCTTCGCTTCCGGACCAGACCCCACCACGATGGTGATCTCGTTGGTGATGGCGGACGTCTGATTCGCCGGCGGGACGGTGCTGAGCACCTTGTCCTTCTGTTCGGGCGCCGACGGCGAGTCGGCCTGCTTGAACTTCCCGAAACCGGCGGCACTGAGTTTCTTGACCGCGTCGGCGTAGCTCAGCGTCGCGACGTCCGGTACCTCGCGTTGTTCGGGGCCGGTGGACACGTTGATGGTGATCTCATCACCCGCACTGGCCGACGAATTTCCGGCCGGATCGGTGTTGATGACGTGGTCCGGCGGCACGGAGTTATCGGGCTTCTGCTGTGTCCGGATCTTGAAACCCTTGTTCTGCAGGGCTGCGATCGCGTCTGCCGAGGCTTGACCCCGGACGTCGGGCACCTGCAGATCGCGGGGTCCGCCACCGACCAGGTTGATGGCGACGGTCACGACGACCGTCAGAACGGCCAGAACGGCGACGAGAACCATCCAGCGGCCGATCGAGCCCCCTCCGCGGTCGCGTTGGCTGACGACTGCCTGACGGGGTATCTGGGTGGTGTGTTCGGTGGGGGTTGCGGCCGACGGTCTGTTGAGCATCGACGACCGTTCCGCGGCAGTGAGCACCTTGGGAGCCTCGGGCGCCTCCCCGTTGTGCACCCGGACCAGGTCGGCACGCATCTCGGCTGCGGTCTGATAGCGGTTGTCGGGGTTCTTGGCCAAGGCCTTCAGCACCACGGCGTCCAGTTCGGGTGGTATGGCGGGGTTCTTCTGCGACGGCGGGATCGGATCCTCACGCACGTGCTGATAGGCGACGGCGACCGGGGAGTCACCGACGAACGGTGGTTCGCCGGTGAGGATTTCGTAGAGGACACAGCCCAGCGAGTACACGTCGGAGCGCGCGTCGACGGACTCCCCGCGCGCTTGCTCGGGAGAGAGGTATTGCGCGGTGCCGATGACGGCGGACGTCTGGGTGACGCTGGTTCCGCTGTCGGCGATCGCCCGGGCGATCCCGAAGTCCATCACCTTCACGGCGCCGGTTTTCGAGATCATGATGTTCGCCGGCTTGACGTCGCGGTGGATGATGCCGTTCTGGTGGCTGAAGTTCAGCGCCTGGCAGGCGTCGGCGATGACTTCGAGCGCTCGCCGCTGGGGCATTGGGCCGTCGTTGTGAACGATGTCGCGCAGCGTGACACCGTCGACGTACTCCATGACGATGTAAGGCAGTGGGCCCGTTGGTGTTTCGGCTTCACCGGTGTCGTAGACGGCGACGATGGCCGGGTGGTTGAGGGCGGCGGCGTTCTGCGCCTCACGCCGAAATCGGAGATAGAAACTGGGGTCGCGCGCCAGATCGGCCCGCAGGATCTTCACTGCCACATCGCGATGCAGCCGCAGATCCTGGGCGAGATGGACCTCGGACATGCCGCCGAAGCCGAGGATCTCCCCCAGTTCGTAGCGGTCGGACAATGGAGCGGGCGTGGTCATCGCGGTATCACGTCGTCTCGATAAGGCCCAGTCGACTGGGCGCCAGCGGCCGTTGCCGTGGCGAAATCTGCGTATTGCATGCGTAGAACGGGACCGCCCGTCTCGGGGTCGGTGGTCCAGCCGGACGGGGCCGCCGGCGCGGGCGGTGCGATCTGCTCGGGGGTCACGGTATCGGTGACCGTCTGCTCGACCGGGGTGTTCTGCTTCTTGTCCCGGTCGGCCAGCACGATGAGGATTGCGCTGATGATGGCGAGAGCACCGAGGACACCGGCAGCCCAGAGGAGCGCACGCTGACCCGACGAGAAGGTGCGGCGAGCGGGCTGAGCGCGGCTCTTTCCCGCGGCCGGCCGCGGCCGCGTCGTCATGACCGGCGACCTGGCGGGCGCACCCGCCCGGGCCTGGGCACCCGATGGAATGTTGGACGGGATTGCCCGCCCGATCGTGGGCGCGGAGTTGGGTCGTGGCGGGCGTCGCCCGGCTCGCACCGCAGCCACCGCGTCGGCGAACTGGCCGCCGTTGCGGTAACGCATCCCGGCGTTCTTCACCAGGGTGATCTCGATCAATTCCCGCACATTGGGGGGCAGGTCGGCCGGCAGCGGGGCCGGCGTTTCCTTGATGTGCTTCATGGCGATGGTGAGGGCACCGTCGCCGACGAAGGGCCGCTTGCCCGAAACAGCTTCGTATCCGACGACACCCAGCGAATAGACGTCGCTGGCGGCGGTGGCGTCGTGTCCCATCGCCTGTTCCGGCGCAATGTATTGCGCCGTGCCCATGACCATCCCGGTCTGCGTGACGGGGGCGGCGTCGACGGCCTTCGCGATTCCGAAGTCGGTCAGTTTCACCTGGCCGGTGGGTGTGATCAGGATGTTCCCGGGCTTCACATCGCGGTGCACCAGCCCGGCCGCGTGCGCCACCTGGAGCGCACGTCCGGTCTGCTCCAGCATGTCGAGGGCGTGCCGCAGGGAGAGCCGACCGGTGCGCTTCAGCACCGAGTTCAGCGGTTCACCGTTGATCAGTTCCATCACCAGGTACGCGGTGCGGCCTTCGCCGTCCATGTCCGTTTCGCCGTAGTCGTGGACGGCCGCGATCCCCGGATGGTTGAGCATGGCGACGGTGCGCGCTTCGGCGCGGAACCGCTCCACGAACTCCGGATCCGACGAGAACTCCTGCTTGAGGATCTTGATCGCCACACGGCGGCCGAGCCGGCTGTCGATCGCCTCCCACACCTGCCCCATGCCGCCGGTGGCGATCAGCCGTTGCAGCCGGTAGCGGCCCGAGAGTGTCACTCCGACGCGGGGGCTCACGCGGCCCCCTGCAATGCCGCGGCGATGGTCGCGCGCCCGATCGGCGAGGCCAGCGCCCCACCAGTGGCCGAGAGACGATCGCCGCCGTTCTCCACGAGTACGGCCACCGCGACCTTGGGGCTCTGCGCGGGGGCAAAGGCGATGTACCAGGCGTGCGGCGGGGTATTACGCGGATCGGTGCCGTGCTCGGCGGTCCCGGTCTTGGAGGCGATCTGCACCCCGGGGATAGCTCCCTTTTGCTGGGTGTTCTGTTCGGCGCCGACCATCAAGTCCGTTAGTTTAGCCGCGACCAGCGGGGATACCGCACGCTGCAACTGATGCGGCCCGGTCGTGCTGACATTAGCCAGATCGGGGCCTTTGAGGCTGTCGACCAGATACGGCTGCATCACCACACCGTTGTTCGCGATTGCGGCGGCGATCATCGCGTTCTGTAGCGGTGTGACGGCGACGTCCTTCTGGCCCATGCTCGACATGCCGACGGCCGCAGCATCGACCATGGGGCCGACCGTTGACGGAGCCACCTCCAGCGGAATCGGCTCCGGGGGAGTGTCGAGCCCGAATGCTTGTGCCGTGGTGCGAAGTGCGTCCCCACCGATCTTCGTACCGAGCTCCACGAACGCGGTGTTGCAGGACTTGGCGAAGGCGTCGCGCAGTGAGGCTGTGGGCCCGTCCCCGCAGGGCGCGCCGCCATAGTTCTCCAAGGTGGCTGTGCTGTTGGGCAACTGAATCCGGGGCGCCGCGGTGAGTTGAGCGGTGTCGGGCACCCCGGCCTGCAGTGCCGCAGCGGCCGTGACGACCTTGAATGTCGAACCGGGCGGGAACGTTTCGGAGATCGCGCGGTTTGTCAGCGGCGAGTTCGGGTCGTCGCGAAGCTGCTTCCACGCGTTGCCCTGCTCTTCGGATTCATGACTGGCCAGCTGGTTCGGGTCGTATGACGGTGAGGACACCATCGCCAGGACGCGACCCGTCGACGGCTCAAGTGCCACAACCGATCCCTTGCACGGCCCGCCGCCGCAACCCTGTTGCATCGCATCCCAGGCAGCCTGCTGCACACGCGGGACGAGGGTGGTGTCGACATTGCCGCCGCGTGGGTCGCGGCCCGTGAAGAAGTCGGCGAGCCGGCGTCCGAAGAGCCGTTGGTCGGAGCCGTTGAGAATGCCGTCGTCGGCGCGCTCCAGTCCGGTGCTCGAATAACGCAGCGAGTAGAAACCCGTAACCGGTGCGTAGACAAAGGGATTCGGGTACACCCGCAGGAATCGATAGTGCCCGTTGGTGGACACCGAATACGCCAGGAGCTGACCGCCCGCCGTGATCTGCCCGCGTTGCCGCGAATATTCGTCGAGCAGAACGCGCTGGTTGCGGGGATCGGCTCGCAGGCCGTCGGCGCGAAAAACCTGTGTGACGGTCGCGTTGACCAGCAGCACGACGATCAACAGGAGGATGGTCACCGAAATTCGGCGCAGAGAATCGTTCATACCCGCGCGATCACCTCGGTGCCGGCCGCGGCGATGGAGGTTTGCGAACCGACCAGAATCGGCCGGCGTGCGGCGTGCGAGATCTGCACCAGGATGGCCAGCAGGATGTAGTTGGCCACCAAAGACGAACCGCCGTAAGACATCCAGGGCGTCGTGAGGCCGGTCAACGGGATCAGTGCGGTCACGCCGCCGATGACGATGAACAACTGAATCGCCAGTGTCGACGACAATCCGGCGGCCAACAACTTACCGAAGCTGTCACGAACGGCGATGGCGGTACGAAGGCCACGCATGACCAGGATCGTGTACAGCATCAGCACACCAGCCAGGCCGACGAGCCCGAGTTCCTCGCCGACCACCGAGATGATGAAGTCGGTGGAAGCGGCCGGAACGGTTCCCGGCTGCCCGTTACCCAGACCGGTGCCGAAGATGCCGCCGGTCGCGAAGCTGAACTGCGACTGCACGATCTGGTAGCCCGCTCCCTCTGGGTCGGCGAACGGATCAAGCCAGGTCTGGACCCGGCCGCGCACATGTCCGAACAGGAAGTAAGCCATCACACTGCCGGCGCTGAACAGGGTCAGACCGATGACGACCCAGCTGAACCGTTCAGTGGCGATGTAGACCATCACGAGGAACGATGCGTAGAGCAGCAGTGACGTACCGAGATCCTTCTCGAAGACCATGACACCCACGGAGATGATCCAGGCCGCCAGCAGCGGCCCGAGATCACGCGGGCGGGGAATGTCCATCCCGAGGAAATGCTTTCCCGCCGTGGTGAATACGTTCCGCTTGGCGACGAGCACGGCGGCGAAGAAGATGAGAAGCAGGATCTTGGAAAACTCCGCGGGCTGAATGCTGAAGCCGGGGAAGCGAATCCAGATCTTTGCGCCGTTCGTCTCGGAGAACTTCGCCGGCAGCAGCGCCGGAATGGCAAGCAGCACCAAACCGACCAGTCCGCAGGTGTAGCCGTAGCGGGCCAGCACCCGATGGTCGCGCAGGAAGATGACGACCAGGGCGAAACCCACCACCCCGACCAGGGTCCACAACATCTGCTGCTCGTTGGTCGGACCCGACGTGGACGCCGTGCCTGCGCCGGGGATCAGATCAAGGCGGTGGATGAGCACCAGTCCCAGGCCATTGAGGAGCGCGACGACGGGCAGCAACACCGGGTCGGCATACGGAGCGAAGCGTCGGATCGTGAGATGCGCGCAGATGAACAGCGTCAGGTACGCGAGGATGTAGCTGACGATGTCCCAGCGAATCCCCTGCTCCTGGTTGGCCTCCACGATCAACAGGGCGACGAACGTGATCAGGGCTGCGAAGCAGAGCAGCCCGAGTTCGATGTTGCGACGGGCCGGGAGCGCGGGTGATGCGGTAACGGGCAGCTGTGGCTGGGTGCTCATGCCGCCGTCCGGCAGTCGGTGCCCGGTTCTTGTGGCGCAGCAGGCAATTGGGTGACGGGCGGGGGCATGGTGGTCGTAGCGGGCGGGGCCGGGGTGGTGGCCGGGGTGGTCGCCGGGGCGGGTGTTGCGGCGGTGGGTGTTGCCGCGGTGGGCGAAGTCGTGGGTGTTGCGGCGGCCGGGCTGGACGTGGCCGGGGTGGGGTTCCCGGTCGGGGTGGCGGTTGGGGAGGCCGGAGCGCTCGACGGTGATCCTGTTGCCGGGCTTGAACTCGGGCTCGGGCCCTGGGCGGGAGTCGGGTTCTGGGTGGGAGCCGGGTTCTGGCTGGGCGTTGGATCGGGAGCCTGGGTTGGAGAAGGGGGCGGCGCCGGCGGCGCGCACGGCGGCAGCAGGGAGTTTTTCGCGAGTTCCCGTAACTGGGCGATGGCGTCGTCGAGGCTGCCGGCTGGGAGTCCGGCGGAGACCTGTCGCCGTTCCGAGGGACGCAGATCCTGCACGCGCATCAACTGGCAGCCCAGATTGTTGGTGGGCTGTCCGTAACTGATCTGCGAGAGCTCGTTGCGGTCGTTGAGACAACCCAGGAGGTAGGGCGTCTGCAGTGAGATTCCCAGAATCGACCCCTGGATGCCCCGCATGATCGCGACCGTGTCGTCGTGCGCGCTGACGTAGTAGTTGCTGCGAATGATGCCGCGGCCCACCATCAATCCCGCGATGACAACCGCCACGACCAGTGCGGCGATGATCACCATTTTGCGCCGGGACTTCGGCTTGGGAGGTACTTCTTGTTGCAGGACAACGCGTTTGGCGGTGTTCTGGCGGCGGTTGATGGCGGCGGCGCGACCGGCCGCGGTGTTGGGCGGCGCGGTGTCGTCATCTTCGCCCGATACCGCGCCCGCCAGAATCGGTTGGGTTTGTCCCCCGTAGTCGTGATCGACCACATCGGCGACGACGACCGTGACGTTGTCGGGACCGCCTCCGCGCAGCGCCAATTCGATGAGGCGGTCCGCGCACTCGGCGACGTCGGCAATCTTCAGTGCTTCGTGGATGGTCTCCTGGCTGACCGGATCAGACAGCCCGTCCGAGCACAGCAGGTAGCGGTCGCCTTCGCGGGCTTCGCGCATGACAAGAGTGGGTTCGACTTCATGTCCCGTGAGTGCGCGCATGATCAGCGAGCGCTGGGGATGGCTGTGTGCTTCTTCGGCAGTGATGCGACCCTCGTCGACGAGGGTCTGCACGAAGGTGTCGTCTTTGGTGATCTGTGCCAGCTCGCCGTCGCGCAGCATGTAGGCGCGGGAGTCGCCGATGTGTGCCATCCCGATCCGGCCGGCGGCGAACAGGATCGCGGTCAGGGTGGTGCCCATACCGTCGAGTTCGGGTTCGAGCTCGACGTGCGCGGCGATCGCCTGGTTGCCGGCGCGAACCGCCCCCTCGAGCTTGCTGAGGAGATCGCCGCCGGGTTCGTCGTCGTCGAGATGGGCGAGTGCGGCGATCACCAACTGCGAAGCCACTTCGCCGGCGGCGTGGCCGCCCATCCCGTCGGCCAGCGCCAGCAGACGCGCCCCCGCGTACACGGAGTCTTCGTTATTGGCGCGAACCAGGCCGCGATCGCTGCGGGCGGCATAGCGGAGGGCAAGGGTCACGGGCGCAGCTCGATTACCGTTTTGCCGATTTGAACCGGCGTGCCGATCGGAACACGCACTGCCGTGGTCACCTTCGCCCTGTCGAGGTATGTGCCGTTGGTCGATCCTAGGTCTTCGACGTACCAGTCGGAACCGCGCTGGGACAGCCGGGCGTGGCGCGTGGAGGCGTAGTCGTCGGTCAGGACCAGAGTGGAGTCGTCGGCGCGGCCGAGCAGGACCGGATGGGTGCCCAGGGTTACGCGGGTGCCGGCGAGCGAACCCTCGGTGACCACCAGGTAGCGCGCGGTGTTCCGCTGTTGCCGCGTCGGCAGCAGCGCGCCGCGGAAGGTGAGGCCGCGACGAACCATCACGGCTCCGGTCGGGGCGTAGATGTCGTTACGCAATGTTCGCAGCACCGACCAGATGAAGAGCCACAGCAGGAGCAGGAACCCGGCGCGCGTCAGCTGCAGAACAAGTCCCTGCATCCGGCGTCCCCTCCGTCCCCGTGTCGCGGCAGTCTTCTGGCACCGTCACGATACTTCGACGTCTGCCTCGACCGGCGTGAAGCCACACGCCTTCGGCCAAGCCGTTATCCAGGGGATACGGATGTCAGTGAACTCGGACGATGATCTCGGAGTGGCCGAGGCGGATGACGTCGCCGTCCGCGAGCTGCCACTCCTGCACGGGTGCGTTGTTCACGGTGGTCCCGTTCGTCGAGTTCAGATCGCACAGCAACGCCACCTGCCCGTCCCACCGGATCTCCAGATGGCGACGTGAAACGCCGGTGTCGGGCAGCCGGAACTGGGCGTCCTGACCACGGCCGATCACATTCGCGCCCTCGCGAAGCTGGTAGGTCCGACCGCTGCCGTCGTCGAGTTGCAGAGTCACGGCACCGCCGGCGGTCGGGTATTCGTCATGGTTGAAACCGCCGTAGCTCGCCGCCTGCGGCTGACCGTAGTCGTAGTCGCGGGCGGCGGGCTCGCGGAAGTTGCCGCCCTGCTCGTAGCGGGGGTAATCCGGCGGCCCGTAGTCGGGACGACCATAGGGCGCGTTGTAGCCCTGGTCCGGATAGGGCTGACGCGGATCGGGACGGCCGTAGTTCGGATCGGGGCGGCCCCGGCCGTAGTCGTTGCCGGGATAGCCGCCACCCTGCGGCGGACCGTAGGGGTCTCCGTAACCGGGGTCCTGCCGGCCTAAATCTGGGCGGCCGGGTTCCGGACGGTAGTTCTGGTAGCGAGGGTCGTAGCCGGGCCCGTAGTTGCCGCCCGGCGGGCGCTGGTCATAGCCCGGCCCGTAGCCGCGGTCGGGGTAGCCCCCGCGAGGCGGATAGTCGTTGGGGTTGTAATCAGGAGGATAAGGAGGACGTTCCTGGCCACGGCCACGTGGATCGTCATCCTGCGGGCGGCCACGACGCTCGTCGTAGTAGTCGTCGGCGGGCCGCCCCTGACCCGGGTCGCCGCGGTGGCCTGAGTTGTCGCTCATCGGTAGTACTCCTGGTTCTGCGGTGTCCGCACGGTTCGATTGTGGAGGGGCGGCTGCGCTCTCGAGGGGCTGGGGGTGCGCGTCGGGATTGACGACACCGCGGGCACGGTATTGACCGGTGTGCAGGCTCTCGGACTGCTCGAACCTGACCACGACGTCACCGTAGGTCTGCCAGCCTTGCTCCCGGATATGTCCCGCCAAATGTCTGGCGAAAGTATCGGTGGTGAGATCGCGGTCGGCACTCACTTTCTGGAAGTCGGACACACTGAGGGTAATGACGTAATCGTTCGGCGCCAAAAAACGTCCACCCTGCAGCGTGTGCACTCTGTCGGACGCTTCCCGCAGCAGCGCCGCCTCAACTTCTTCGGGGACGATCGAACCGCCGAAAACACGGGCGAACGCGTCGCCCACGGTGTTCTCGAGTTTGCGCTCGATGCGTTGGACCAGGCCCTTCTGGATTCCCAATCTCACCGCCTGACCCGCTCAGCGCCGACCCAGTGCCGGCGACCGTCGCAACCCCTGTCCCCTGCATGCTATCGGCCCACGTGGGCCAATGGTGTGCAGCCGATTGCCGAGAGTCGTATCGAGCCAGGTCAGCAACCTGCGGCTGTGGGTAGCCACGTTTGTCGTGATAGGCTCCCCCGGTTGTTTTGGGCGAGTGGCGGAATGGCAGACGCGCTGGCTTCAGGTGCCAGTGTCCTTCGGGACGTGGGGGTTCAAGTCCCCCTTCGCCCACCGTGAGCGGTTCCACGAACTGCGAGCACTTAGGTCACGAACTCGAAAGAGGTCGTGACCTTTGTGTTTGATGGGGTTATAGGCCCTTATACGCCAAATTCTGTGTATGGCTGTCGGTGTGTCGCCGGGTCCTAGGGGCGTGATCGTCCTGCCCAGCCGAGTTGGATGCCGTTGCCGTCATACACCACAGGTCGGGGCTTTTCGGGCGCTTCCGTAGTTGTGGCTAGATAGGATCGCGCCATGAAAGGTTCGGTCACCGTGCACATGAGTGCCCAGCCCGATCAGGTCTGGAATCTGATCGCCGACATTCGCAACACCCCGAAGTACTCGCCGGAGGTGTTCGAATCTGAATGGCTGGACGGGGCGACCGGCCCCGCACTGGGCGCGAGGTTCCGCGGCCACGTCAAGCGCAACGAGATCGGGCCGATCTATTGGACGACGTGCCGCGTCACGGCTTGTGAGCCCGGGCGTGAATTCGGTTTCGAGGTGCTCGCCGGCGACAAGGCGGTCAACAACTGGCACTACCTTCTTACGCCCGCCGGTGATGGCACTGATGTCACCGAGTCGTTCCGGATGACGCCCGGCCTGCTCGACACTCTCTTCGGCATCTTCGGTGGCCAGTTGCGCACCCGGCGCAACATCCGGGACATGACCACCACGCTCAACCGGATCAAAGCCGAGGTCGAGACCGCCTGATACCGGGGCGTTCGCTGCCGTCGATCCAGGACGCCCCCGCCCTGCTTAACCGGCATCGAAACGGAAGTCAGCGATAGCCTCTGTGGATGGGAACTGTGGATCGCCGGACGGCCTTGATGGGCCTCGGAATTCTTGCCGGATTCGCCGGGGCAGAGGTGATCGGAGCCGATCCCGCTCAAGGTCAGCCAGCACCCGACGACGCGATTGACCTCGGCCTGCTTCGGCGCACCTTCGAATTAGCGGTCCAGGCACGAGAACGTGGAGGAGCCCCATACGGCGCCCTGGTGGCAGACGCGGCGGGCAACATCGTTGCGGAGCACGGCAATACGTCGTCGGTGTCGGGTGGCGATCCAACGCAGCACGCCGAATTGGTGACGACCGCCGCGGCGTGGCGGATCCTCAACTACGACGGTATGAACACCGGCACCCTGTACGCGAGCACCGAACCGTGCACGATGTGCGCGGGGGCGGCCTATTGGACGGGCATCGGAAGGGTGGTCTACGGGATGTCCAATACCCGGCTATTCCAATTCACCGGCGACGATCCGAGCCGGACCTCCTTTGCGCTCCCCTGCCGTGATGTCCTCACACACGGTCAGCGCGCCGTCACGGTCGTGGGCCCACTGCTGGAGGACGAAGCGGCGCTGGCGCACGAAGGTTACTGGCGCTGAACGAGGTAGCGTCGCAATCATGGCCGACTTCGTCGTTATCAAGGTGAAGCCCGGTAGCCGAAAGGGCCCGCTGGTCGAGACGGTTGCAGACGGCCAGTTGACCATCTACGTTCCCGAACGGGCGGTGGACGGCAAGGCGAACGAGGCCGTGACGAAATTACTTGCGGCGCATCTCCAATTGCCGCGAAGCCAGGTCGAGTTGGTGTCCGGGGCCACATCTCGAGTCAAGCGCTTCCGCATCGGTGGGTGAAGCGGTCCCCCGTTTCACCGGCGCTCAGGACCCAGCAGCCGTTTCGCCACCGAACGGTTGGGGTCCCGATCTCGTTCGGCGAGAAGGAATTCCAGCCCGGCCTCGACGGCGCGTTTGGTCTGGTCGCGGACAGACTCGACGACGCTGTCGTCGTCCTGGTGGCCTTGAATCGACTCGGTGGCTATCGGCTCGCCGAACCAGTAGTACTGTCGCTCCGGCCGGGGGAACGGAGTGAGGCCGATCCCCCGAATGATCGGCATCGAGTCGGAGCTGCCCAACACGTTCTTGACGAACATCCTGGTCGGGGCGAGTAGCGGGTTGTCGCCGTCGAGAACGATGTCGACGGCTTCCTCGGCGCCCACCGCGGCGAACGGCACAATCGTGTACCCGTGCTCGACGGCAAGCCGCGCGAAGCCCATCCGGTTCTTCCAGATGAGCGTGTACTTCTCGCCTCTGCGTTTGGCGACCTCGCGACCACCACCCGGATAGACCAGGATCACTTCGTCGCGCCGCATCAATTCCGCTGTGGCGGAACGGGTTCCCTCGACTACACCGCATGCCGTAAGGACGTCGCGCCACATGGGTATCTTGAAATGCGCGTGGTCGCCCAGCGAACGGACCGCGATGCCGCGCTCCCACAACTCGGCACACATCAGCGGCGAATCGAGCAAGCCCATCACAGTGTGATTGCCGACGAGTAGAGCGCGCCGGGCGGGGACGTTCTCGATTCCATACACTTTGGGATTGATCAGCTTGCGGATCGGTTCGATGAGCCGCAGTGCGCGACCGAGTTCGGCGGCGGAGGGTGGCCGGGGAACCGGCGCGGCCGTTTCGGTGTTCGTCACGACGCAAGTATGCGGTGAGACCCGTTCAGCGGGAGTTGATCTGCTCGATTGCCGCGACGACGGCTCCGGGATTGTCCAGTGACACGAAGGTCCGCGCGCCGGTGACCTCGACGAGTTCGGAATCGGGGAAGGCGGCGGCCAGTCGACGGCCCAGTTCGGGGGTGAAGCAGCGGTCGCTTTGACCCCACACCAGTGTCACCGGCTTGGTGAATTCATGCAGTCGCGGAGCCGTGGAGCTGAGGTCGGTTCTTCCGATCTCGCGGGCGAGTGCCGCGAAGTCACCGGCGATCGCCGAGTCGGTGCTCGCGGGGTGGAGCCAGGATGACGTGAGTTCGGGATCCGGCTTTGTGATCAACAAGCCGTATCCCGCCGGTGAATGACGCAGCGCCGTGACCCCCATCAGCGAGCCCAGAGCGCGTACGGATGCACCCCAGCGCATCAGGGCGAATATCGCGTTGAACGGGAACGGCGGGAAGACTTCGAACGCGTCGCAATTCGTGAGCACCAATCGGCCGATCCGGTCGGGATGGGCATCGATCAAGAATTGACACAGGCCGCCCCCGGTGTCGCTCCCGACGAGGGTGACGTCGGTCAAGTCCAGGTCGACGACGAACCGATGGATCAGTTCGGCAACATTCTGGGGGGACAGCACGGCACGGTCGTTGACCGGCGTCGTATGGGAACCGAGCGGCCAATTCGGAAGAATGCACCGAAATCCCTGAGCTGCGAGGTGTTCGGCGACTGACGACCACAAGCGGGCATCAACGAGCGCGCCGTGAACGAAAAGTACAGGCGGACGAGTGGAGTCAGCCGGTCCCAACTCGGAGTATTCGATGGATGCCTGTGGCAGCCTCACATGTGGCATTCAGTCAGGCTACGGGTGCCGGAGTGCAGAAAGAAGGGCTTCATGGTGGGGAACTTGGCGCGCACGGGCGTCGCAATGGCGCTGGCGATCGTGGTGGCGGGCTGCGGGCATGGGTCAGACGCCAAGAACGAATCGCAGACGACAACCATGGAAGTCACGACGGCCGAGATCGTCTCGGGGACGCCCACCGCGACGGACGTCAACGGAAACGGCACGGCGGACTCCGATCCGTCCGATCAGGATTGGCCGGGAAAGATGTCGGTGGTGATGGAGGACGCGACATCGCCCGACGCTGTGCGGGGGCGCGAGTTCTTCGAGGCTGAGAATCTTCTCCCGCAGTTGGCCGACGACATCAACAGCACACTCAAACTCCCTTACGACATCACGCTGAAGGGTTCGGAATGCGGTCAGCCGAACGACTTTTGGAGCACGAGCGAACGAACCATCACCATGTGTTACGAGGACGCGACGAATGCCCTCGATGTCTTCACCAAGCTGGGTGACGCCGATCCGGAGCAGTCCGCATTCGACACCGAAATGGAAGCCTTCTACCACGAGTCGGGGCACATGGTCGTCAACATCTACGACCTGCCCGCCACGGGACGCAAGGAGGATGTCGCCGATCAGGCGTCCACCTATCTGTTGCTCCGTCCGGTCGACGGAAAGATCGATGCCGCGTCCATCAACGCGGTGAAGAACACGGCGCGGCTGTACAAGGACAGCAGCGAGGAGAACGGCGGCGAGATCGATGACAGTGCGCTCGCCGACGCCCACACACCCGACCGCGCCCGGATGTACAACTTCGAGTGCTGGGCTTACGGGGCCGACCCCGACCAGGCGGCTGACCTGGTGACCGACGGGCTGCTTCCGGAAGATCGAGCCGACGGCTGCCAGGATGAATACGACAAGCTGAAGCATGCCTGGGACACGCTGCTCGGACCCTACGTGAGATAGGCGACCCGGCCCGAAGATTCAGCGGCCCCGAAGATTCAGCGGCCCCGAAGATTCAGCGGCGCAGCGGAGTTGCGGCCTTGAACTCGGCGGCCTTGCCGCCGGACTGCCACTGGTACCACCGCTCCCACCGGTTGAGGGCGAAGCGCTGCCATCGTTCGTCCACTCCCGGAATCAGGCGGCGTGCGACTTCGACGAGGGCGATCGCCGGTGCCCGAAGCACCAGCAGTGCGATTCCCGCGCCGGCGGCGGGCAGGTTGTAGCGGCGGCGATTCCACGGAAGCATGAACAGTCCGGCGTAGCCCGCCTGAACGCGGTAGTGGTACTTGGCCCGAATTTTGCCCAGGCCGCGCTGAGCGTCCTTGGGCGAGAAGGCGGGAACGAATGATTCGACGAGTTCTGCTCCGGTGTCAGCGGAGTCGTAGCTGCGCGCGGCGTCTGCCATGAACAGGATCCGCCATGCGTCGAGCGCCGTCTGCGGAAAATAGTCGGTGCACCGCACACCGACGAGGTGACCGCAGTAGCGATTGAAGTGGAGCACGGCGCGCGTTTCACGGGGCGACGTCAGGTATCCCAGTGGGGTCAGACCTAGCGCCGGTGCCACGCTTCCGCCCAGCAGTGTCAGCAACATCGCCGACTGGCTGATGGGCAGCCCCCAACGTGTGTAGTCCCACTCGGCGTGGCCCTTGACCCGTTCGCGAATGCTGACGTGCATGATCCGCACGTGCAGGGAGATGTTGCGAGCCAGTGATCCCGGGTTGAGGATGGCACCGGGTTTGCAGACCTCGATCCACCATCGCGTTGTCTCGAGGTAGCGATGCAGGGCCCTGTCGCCCGCGTATCCGCCCGAGAGCGACAGCGGCATCGCCAGCCAGCCTTCGGTGTAGGTGTCCATCGTTCCGGCGTTTCCGACCGCTCCGAGGGCGTATGCCCAGCGCCGCCAGACGGCTGCCCCTTCTTCGACCAGATCCCGGTCTACCCAGTCCGGGACTCGTTCGAACTCGTCGAAGAGAGCCCGCATGGACTCCGGTGCCTCGGGAACGTTGTCGATTCCGACGCGCATCGCCTCTTCGACCAGATCGCGCGCCCTTCTGGCCCCGAGCTCACCGTGGTAGGTCTCCTGCACGAATCGCTCAGCGACCGGGTCACCCTCGGTGAGTCCGGTTTTGAAGGCTTCCGAGACAGCATCGGTGGGAAACAGATCGACGCCGGTGTAACGCAGGACCCGATCGCGGAGGCGTGCGTGGCCGGTCCCGGCTTTCGCCGCCGGATAGCGAAATGCGAGTGGAACGCCGTCAACTGAATCTGCGGATTCCGACACCTGCGACACGGCATGCCCGCCTTTCTGCGTTGTGCCCGAATGTAACTGCCTGGGGCCGTTAACATGCGGCCATGATGAAACTGTCCGTCGGACTGGTGCTGGGTCTGGCCGTTGCCGCGTTGCCGTTTGCGCATATCTCCGTGGCGCACGCGGATGTGTGCGGCAACGTGGGCGGTCCCGCGGTGGAGGTGAACGGCTGTGTGCCGCCGCTGGGGTCGGGTGTCGTGGGCAGCGTGATCGTCGCCGATGCGGTCGACGAGTGGCGGCAGCGCGCCGAAGGCCGGCCACCGTGCTACACGGCGGCGGGGGTGCCCTACTACACCCCCGGCAACGAGCCTTGCTACTGATCTGACACGAATGCGCCGGCTCGGTCGTCGGCTCTGACGCCGATACCATCGACGCCATGCCGCTGAGCTCACGGATGCCCGATCTCGGTGCGCTCGAGGTGTTGTCGGCGATCGCGAGGACCGGAAGTCTTAGTGCCGCCGGCCGTGAGCTCGGGCTCACCCAGCAGGCGATATCCGCGCGGCTGAAGTCGATCGAGTCGCAGGCGGGCGTGCGGTTGGTCACCCGCACCACGCACGGTTCGAGCCTGACGCCGTCGGGCACAGTTGTCGCCGGCTGGGCGAACCAGGTGCTCGACGTCGCCCGCTTGCTCGACGCGGGCCTGGCGTCACTTCGAGAAGCTGCCCGTGCCCGGATCAAGATCGCGGCGAGTCTGACCGTCGCCGAGCAATTGCTTCCCCGATGGCTGGTGTCCATGCAGGTTGCCGCGCAACGTCGGGGTGCGGTCGCGCCCGAGGTCACTTTCAGCGCGACTGACAGCGATCAGGCGATCAAGTCGGTGCGCGACGGCGAGGCCGACCTGGGCTTCATCGAAACACCGGGTGCGTTGCGTGGTTTGCGCAGTCGAGTGGTCGGTGCGGACGAGCTCATCGTGGTGGTTCCTCCAGAGCACAAATGGGCACGGCGGTCGGCGCCGCTGACGGCCGGGGAACTCAACCAGAGTTTTCTGGTCTCGCGAAAGTCGGGCTGGTGGCACCTGCTCGGCGGTGTGGACTCCGAGCAGCCCGCGGGCACGGAGGCCACCCCGGATGTGCTGGAGTTCGCTTCGGCGGCCTCGGTTCGTGCTGCGGTTCTTGCGGGTGCGGGCCCGGCGGTCATGAGCAGCCTCACCGTCCGCGACGATCTTGCGGAAGGTCGTCTGCGTGCCATTCCTGTCGCGGGCGTGGACTGGCGCCGGGAATTCCGGGCGGTGTGGACCGGCGAGCGCACTCCCCCGGCGGGTGCGGTCCGAGATCTATTGGCGCACATCGCGACTGGACGTTGACGGCAGCGACGGTCCCGGCCTCGACTCCCGGCGGTGGTCTCCGGCCGGGGCCGGACGAAAGTCGCCGGCTATGCAATCGCCCGCCTCTGAGCGACTGCGCGATAAGTGCCGGCCTAGGACGGGCGTCGGCGCGCCGCCGGGAGTAACGCCACGGTTGAATCGGGCCCCGATTCCCCCGCCCCCACGTTGCTGTCGACCCCACGTTGCTGTCGACCCCACGTTGCTGTCGACCCCACGTTGCTGTCGGCGAAGGCGTTCGCGGAAGTCGCGCAGAGCCGGGCGAATGCTCATGTGCCGACCGCGATCCTGTAGGCGGTCACAAATCCCAGTTGTGGCGTGACAAGAATCCGCCCCCTACTGGCGGACGCTGCGGCGGGCCACCATTTAGTCATGACCAAGACACGCAACACCACCGCCACGACCTGGGTTCGCCGCCTGATGGCGGGAGTCGTCCTGGCCGCTGCTCCCGCATTCATCGCGCTCGGCCCGGCGAACACCGCTCACGCGGACACATCGGGCACCAGCCCGGGGCCGTCGGTGAATGCACCGGCGCACCATCCGGCATTTCCCAACCAGTCCAACATGCCGCAACCGGGCACCCGGACGCACCATCACCACCAGAACCGCCATCGGTGAGCACGTGGGTGTCAGAGCACGTGGGTGTCAGAGCACGTGGGTGTCAGGGCACGTGGGTGTCAGAGCACGTAGATGGTGTGCTCCGGAAGGATCTCGCTTTGCGCGAGATTCGCGAGAACCGCGGTGTACCTGCGGGCCGAAGGATTCTGGATGTAGTAGAGGTTGCCGGTCGAGCGTTCGTAGACGAACTGGCTGGTGAAGTTGTGGTTGCCCTTGAAGTTGGCGACATCGACGAAGTCGATGGAGGTACTGGTGGCCCCGATCGCGTTGGGATCTATGACGACGATGTCGTGATCGCCGCTGCTCGCCTGGATCAGCGGGGCCTGGTAGGGCTTCTTGTAGAGGTAATTGAGGATGAACGTATCGGTGGCGTCGGTTCCCGTGAGGGTCGCTCGGTCATAGGGGTTCGGAAACCCGGGCGTGGCCGGGGGTGTCGAGTAGAGCCAGGTGCCACCGCCGATGGCGCTGTCGGTGAGCCCGTCGGAAGTGCCGCTGATGTAGATGTCGAGCGACACCGCTGTCGGGATGTTGGTGAACTGGCCGGCGGTCTCGTCGTTCGGATAGGTGAAGAATCCGTAGACGCCGTCCACCGCGGGGAAGCCGTCAAGAATTGCCGCTGTCCGAAGGGCGATCGGGTAGGGCGTCGAGGCCGGCCCGTCGACCGAGTTCTTCCAGAAATTGAAGTTGCCCGTCGAAGAATACAGGGTTCCGTTGTAGTAGTAGGGATTCGTGTAGTTCGTCACGGTTCCCTGGACAAAGTTCTGATAGGACGTCGGGACCCACCCCGTGGTGTTCATGTTGATGTTCGACGCCGGTTCGAAGGACTGCTGGGTCCACACCTTGTCGGGTCCGATGATGCGGCTGATGGTGTCGGGGGGCAGGGGCGTCCACGGTGTCGATCCGCTCCACACCAGGTCGCTGTAGGGGCCCCCGGCGGCGGTGAGTTGGTTGACGACGGTGTCGAAATCGTTGAAACCGTAAGTGGTTCCGCTGACCGCCCCGGACCAGTCGGCACCGTTTGTCGTGAACTTGAACTGGATCGGCAGTGACCACTCGTCGATGTAGGACGTGTCGATCGTGTACTCGTATCCACCGTTAGCGGGATAGAGGTAGTACTCGAGGAAGTTGTAGTTGAAGAACGAGTTCTCCGCTGTCAGCGCCACCGGGTCGAATGCGTCGACGCCACTTGTCGCGTCTACGGGAAGCGAGAAGCCGGCAGGTCCGTCGACGATGTAGATCCGGTTCTGTGGCGACCCGGGAGCTCCCGTACCGACCGCCAGCGTCACGGGTGCGCTGCTCAGGGGTGCGATCTCGACCGGGACGAACGAGCTGGGAATGCTGTAGTCGCCCGAGGTCGTGAGGTTGTAGATCCACATCGTGTCGGTCGCGCTGGTGTTGTGGATGGTGATCGTCGGCGTAGTCACCACCGGGGCCTCATCGGGTGGCTGGTCCACCGTCGGGAACAGGGTCCGCCGGATCAGCAACAGTCCGCCCTCCAGGGCGTCGGTGATCGGATTGGCGGGCAGTGTCGACAGCCATGTGGCGACAGCGTCGAGGATGCGTTTCACCGGTGATCCGGTCAACGCCGCGGCCACAGGTGCGGCGACGAGGGCGGCAGTCGCCTCCCCATCGCGTGCAAGGGCCACGTTTGTAGGCGCCTCGCGTGTCGTCGGCACGGCTCGTGGTGACCCGGTGTTGCGAAGGGCGCCCACCGGGGGCTCCGCAGATTTGGTTCGCAATCGCGGTAATTGAACCGCCTTTGCGCTGACAGCCGTGGGCGTGATCTGGGCGGGGGCAGGGTGCGCGGCTTTGCGGGACGTTGAACCGCCCGGTCGCTGGCTTCGGGCCGTCGAACGAGACTCCGGCCCTTTGCCGCCACTCGACGGAGCAGAAGTCGAACCGCTGGTGCCGGTGTCGGCGTGTGCGATAGCCATCGCGTGCGGTCCTGCCAGGGACAAGCCGAGCGCGACCGCGACCGCGCCTGCCCGCATACCTTTGTTGCCCATAGACATTGCGCTGCCCGCCTCACCCCGATGGTCCAGTTACGCAAACGCGCCGTTGGATTTATCAGACGTTATGTGTGATGCCTATCACGTGTCAAAGGTTAGTTTGCTGAAACCGGAGTCTCCGCAATCGTGGGCCGAGACCGATGTCTGAATTGACCCGCGTATCGATGCTCCACCACACTGAACAGATGTTGGGGCCTGACAGTCAGGGAGAACTCAGCGGTCGGGACATCGTCGATGCGGTGTTGCGTGAACTGAATGAAGCAGCCGATCGTTGGGAAGCCCTTCTGGCGCAGGCAGAGGCGATCACCTACAGCGTCGACATGGGTGACCTTCGTGCCGTTGCCAACTCGGACGGCAAGCTCGTCGAGTTGACCTTGGCCCCCACTGTGATGACCGAATACGGCCATCACGAACTCGCCGAACGCCTGAACCTGGCGTTCACTGCCCTGCGCGAAGAAGCCCAGACCGACAACGAGGTTCGCTACGGGACCGGACTGCACTGACGGCGGCCGGTCCTGGTGCCGAAAGGACCGCACGCCGTGCCGCTGAATCTGTCCAACCGAGACCAGAATTCTGGTCATCTGTTCTACAACCGGCGATTACGGGCCGCGATAACCCGGTTCTCGGTGCGAATGAAACACGACGACCGCAAGCAGCAGGCGGCCGTAGCACTGTCGGTCGTCCTGGTGCTGATCGGTTGCGGATGGATGGGGTTGCTCCACTTCATGAAGCCGGCCGGACTTGTCGGGCAGTCGGCGATCGTCGGGAATCGTGACACGGGTGCGTTGTACGCGCGGATCGGCGACCGCTTCTATCCGGCACTGAATCTGACGTCGGCGCGATTGGCGACGGGAAGTGCGGCGTCGCCGACGTGGGTTACCGCGGCGGAAATCGCCAAGCATCCCACCGGCCCGATGATCGGAATCCCCGGTCTGCCAGACGACTTGACCGTTTCCGCAGGCGAGCATTCGGCATGGTCACTGTGCGATACCGCACCTGCGGCGGGCGCTGCCGCATCACCTACCGTGACGGCGATCGCGGGATCGCTGACAGGCGATCGGGCTCGTCCGATGAGCGATTCGCAGGCCGTCCTCGCGACCCACCGGGGAGATACCTATCTCATCTGGAACGGACAGCGCACCCAGATCGACCTAAGCGACCGGTCGGTGGCCTTCAACCTGGGACTAGACCCCGGGACCACAGCGCCCGTGGAGATGTCCACCGCGCTCTTCGACGCGTTGCCCGCTACCGAACCCCTTGTGGTTCCAGCCATTCCGGACGCGGGATCCCCGTCGAACTGGTTGCCGGACGCCGTCGTCGGCCGGGTGCTGGAGACCGACGACGCCAACGGCGTTGCGAGCGGGTTTTACATCCTGCTGCCGGACGGAATCCAGAAGATCACCGCATTCGTCGCGGATCTGCTGCGCACAGCGGACAGCCAGGGGGTCACTGAACCGCAAGTCGTGTCACCGGACAAAGTGGTCGGCATACCGCAGGTCGATGCTCTCAACGTCGACTTCTATCCGACTCGGAAATTGGAATTCGTTGATACCACGGCGAATCCGGTGACGTGTGTCGGCTGGACAAAACAGTCCACCGATCGCCAGGCGGTGGTGACGATCTTCACCGGCCGTGGTCTGCCGACTCCGCAAGCCATGGATGCCCACATTGTCCGACTGGTCCGAGACAGCCGGGATCCAGCCTCGACGGAGGCCAACGAGACGTTGATTCTGCCCGGCGCAGCGAATTTCGTCGCATCGACAAGTGGTGTCGCATCGTCCGATACGCGCGAGAGTTTGTTCTGGGTGTCGCCTCAGGGAGTCCGATACGGGCTGGAATGGAATAGAGACACCCTGCAGGCGTTGGGAATCGACCCTGGCCGCGCGGTCCAGGCGCCCTGGCCGATTCTGCGTACCTTCGCGCCGGGACCCGCGATCACGCGGTCAGCCGCGTTACTGGCGCGCGATGCGATCGACGCCGGGGGTTCGGCGGCACCGATCGTTCCGGGTTCCGCTGGGAACGGGAGCCGATAACCATGTCGAAGAAAGCATTCGTGCGCGGAACCCGTACTGCCGCACCTTTGGTGCCGCCGGTCCGCATCGCGGTGGCGCCGCCGCTAGCCCTCCCGGAACGGGAGCCGCGCAACATTCTGATCATGATCGCGTTGCCCGCGCTGTTGATCGGGATCGTCGGAACGCTCCTGGTGATGTACACGTCGGGGGTTCGGTCGCTGCAATCGGGGTTGTTCCCGATGATCGGGCTGGTTGGCTTCGGTGCGCTGATGTTCAGCGGCCGGTTCGGCCGTGGGCGGCGCACCAGTTGGGGTGAGCAGGAGCAGCAGCGCCGACAGTACTTGCGCCAGTTGGACGAGGATCGTGAGGAGATCCAGCGCTGCGCACACAACCTGCGGAGCCGGCAGCTCTTCATTCACAGTGACCCACTGCGGCTGGATACGATCATCGGCAGTCCGCGCATGTGGGAGCGACGGCCCGGCGACATCGACTTTCTCGACGTCCGGTTCGGGGTCGGTGTCCAGGCTGCCGCGGATTCCGGAGTGTCGGTTCAATTGCCGGACGTACCGGTTGGCGAGGAGTTGGAGCCTGTCACGGGCCGCGCGTTACGGGACTTCATTCTCGAGCAGACACGCATCCGGGGAATCGGGAAGGTCGTCGATCTACGGTCGCGGCCCGGATTCAGTGTGGTTGGTGAAAATCCGGATGAGCTCATGGGATTCATGCGTGCCGTGCTGTGCGGACTGGCCGCGTTCCACAGCCCGGAGGACGTGAAGGTGATGGTCGTGACCCGTCACCCGGAGCGCTGGAACTGGCTGCTGTGGCTGCCGCACAACCAGCACGACGAGATGTTCGACGCATCGGGGATGCGGCGCCTTGTCTTCAGTTCGCCCACCGAACTCGAAGAAGCCCTGGACGCCGAGCTGCACCGTAAGGGCCGCGGACCCTGGGCGCCACCGGCTCCGGCGATGTCGGAAAGCCCGGCGGCCGCGCTGATGCAGCGCGATGAAGCCCGAACCAGCTCGGGCGCAGCATCATTGGGTCCACACTGGGTGATCGTCGACGATGCCGCGGGAACTCCCGAGCAGTGGGAGGGCGTCACCGGAAGGAAGGGCATGTCCGGGATCACGTTGCTGCGCATGGCGACTCGCACCGGCATCGGGGTGGGCTTCGCCGATGACGACCAGAAGTTCGAACTGGTCGACGGCGCGCTGCGTCACCGCGGCGCGTTTCACTGTGTGGCCGATTCGCTTCCCGAAACAACCGCGAGCCGATTTGCGCGGTCCCTTGCGCGCTGGTCGCCCGAGGCTGCCGCGATGCCTGTCGACACAGGCAGCCAGGGCGCGGAACTCCTGAAGACGCTGGGGATAGACGATCCGCGGGACCTCGACGTCGACCAGCTCTGGGCGCAGAGCCGCGGACGTGGCGACCCGAAGTGGGCCGTGATCCCGGTCGGTGTGAAGCCGAACGGCGAGATCCAGAATGTGATCCTTCGGGCGAAGGACTTCGGCGGCTACGGGTTCCATTCAGTGGTGGTGGGAACTTCGGGATCCGGGAAGTCCGAATACTTTCTGGCGCTGTGCAACGGCATCGCCCTCACCCATTCGCCGGAGACGTTCAATGTGATCTTCGTCGACATGAAATTCGAATCCGCGGCGCAGGATCTGGAGGGGCTGCCTCACGTGGCGGGGTCGCTGTCCAACCTTGGTCAGGACGATCGCCATCTCGCGGACCGTATGCGCAAGGCCATCGACGGTGAGATCGCCAGGCGTTACCGGCTTTTCAAGGATGCCGGTGCCCGGGACGCGAACGAGTACGAAGAGATGCGTCTGGCCGGACGCGATGTGGAGCCTGTGCCGATCCTGCTGGTCATCATCGACGAGTATCTGGAGCTGTTCCACCACCATCCGGAGTGGATCGATCTGGTGATCCACATAGGGCAGGAGGGACGCGGGTGCAACGTCTTCTTCACCCTGGGCGGCCAGCGCCTGGATCTCTCGTCGCTGAGCAAGGCGAAGAGCAACATCGCATTTCGGGTGGCGCTGCGCGCGGAAACGGCCGAAGACTCGCGCGATGTCATCGGCAGTGATGCGGCCTTGCATCTGCCTTCGGCAGAGAACGGTTACGGCCTGCTGAAGGTCGGACCCAGAGATCTCGAGCAGTTCAGATGCTTCTATGTATCCGCGCCTTTCGTCGCGCCGAAGCAGAAGGTATCCGCCCGCACGCCGGTCAGTCTCGGTTTCACCCGACCCCGCCCGTTGACGTGGCAGTACCAGCCGCTGGATGCCGCCGACAGCGCGGCGCTGGCGAGCACGGAACTGCCGGAGCAGCCCGACGAATTCCTCTATCACTCAGACGGATTCAAGAAGAAGAAGCTCCTTGACGTCATCCGAGAATCACTGAACGCCCACGACGCCCGTGCGCCGCACAAGATCTGGCTGCCCCCGTTGGAGGAGAGCGAGACCGTCGACGTTCTGGTTCAGCGCTGGCGCGGAAAGCCGTGGTGGGTCGATTACGGCCAAAATCCGGGACTTGTTTTTCCCGTGGGCATCGAGGATTTCCCTGAAGAACATGCGCAGCGGGTCCACGCGATCGATGCGGAGATGGACAACGTGGTGGTCGTTGCGACAGCGCAACGTGGAAAGTCGACAACTCTGATGACGCTCGTCGCGTCCGCGGCGCTGATGTATCGGCCGGAACGGGTGACGTTCTATTGCGTCGGCGCCTCGCTGCATCCACTCGAAGCCATTCCGCACGTCGCAGGTGTGGTCAGTGTGACCGATACCGAAGGCGTGTCGCGAACGCTGGCCAGCATCGAAGGAATCATCCGGGCGCGCGAGGAATCGTTCAAGCGATACCAACTGGACATCGCGGAGTTCCGCGAGCGCCGCTTCGGGGCACGCGGTGCCGACGGAGCCACCGATCCCGACGACAGATTCGGCGATGTGTTCCTCGTCATCGACAACTTCGGTGACCTCTACGACAAGGACTCGACCTTCGGTGACCGGACGATAGCCATTGCGCGCCAGGGGCTTTCGTATGGCGTCCATGTGGTGACAAGCGCCTCCGGATGGCTGATCGGGCAGAAGCAGGCGTTGCTCGGCGTGTCGAACGCGCGGATTCAGCTGCGACTGAGCAATCCCGACGAGACGCAGATGGGCAGCGGAATGGCACACCGGCGCGCGGCGCGACACACGCTGGACAAGCCGGGCTTCGGCGTCACGCGCCACGGTCAGGAGCTGTTGATCGGTGTGCCCGAACTGATCGGGTCGGACGGTCAGAGGATCGCCACGCGCCAGATCGGCGAGGTGCTGTCGTCGACGTCGGGCGCCGAGAGACTGGGCACGCTGGCGCGCCTGCCGGAGCGCATCACGTTGCGCAACCTCATCTCCGGCGATGCTGAGAACAACGGAACCACCGACACCGCAAGCATTTTCAGCATTCCGTTCGCGATCGGAGAGTCCGCGCTACAGCCAGTCGCGCTGGAAACGCTCCAGACCCCGAACCTCCTCATAGTGGGTCGTCAGGGCTGCGGGAAGACGACCGCTTTGACCGCGTTCGGGCAGTCCGTCGCTGATCGATTGTCGCCGACGCAGGCACAGATCACGATCATCGACCCCAAGACATCGCTGATCGGCAAGATCACGGGACCGCATGTGCGCGGATACGCGTACACGCCGGACGACATCGACGGGGTGCTCGACGAGTTGGCATCAGTTCTGCGGGACCGGCTCCCACCACCGGGGCTGAGTCAGGAGGAATTGTTGTCCAGACCTGTCTGGGACGGACCGCATCATTTCGTTCTGATCGATGACGAACACGAACTACGGCCCGCGGGAGGTCTCGGTAAGGCCGCGGCGACAGCGCCGCTCTGGTCGCTGATCGAACGTAGTCGCGAAATCGGTCTCCACGTGATCTGCGCGCGCCTTCCCGGAAACTGGGCCGGGGTCTCGGCTATGAGCCCGTTCCTCCAAAAGCTCACCGGCTCAAGGGCTCCGACTCTGTTCATGGACAACGACCCGCAGTCGGTCAAGGTGTTCGGGCGTCGCAGCGCCCAGCAATTGGCACCGGGGCGTGGCCTGCTGGTGACCACGGAGGGCGCGATCGAAGGCGTGCTGGTCGGCACGCCGGAGTGAGGTCGGCTCAGACGCCGACGGCCTTCTCGAGGCTTGAGAGGGAATCCTCGAGGTGGCGCAGCAACCGCTGCAGATGCGGAACGCTGCGGCGACACCCGACCAGACCGAAGTCGAGATTGTCCGCGTTGTTGGTGAGCGTGATGTTGAGCGCCTGACCCTCGGTCGCGATGGACATCGGGTAATTGCCGTTCAGCCTTGCCCCGTTCCAGTAGAGAGGTTCGCGAGCGCCCGGCACATTGGAGATGACGATATTGAACGGTGGCGGTGTGGCAGCTCCCAGAGCAGGCACCAACGTGAGCGCCATGGGCGCGACGTTGAATGCGGACAGCGCCAGTTGCTGCAACTTCGGAAGTTGAGAGAACACCTCTTTGTTTCCCCGCATCGACGCGTGGATGGCTTCGAGGCGCTCGGCGGGGTCGTCGAGGTCGGTGGCCAGGTTGCACAGGATCGTGCCCACTTGATTCCCGCCCGTCGAATTGTCATTGGCTGCGCGAAGATTCACCGGGACCATGGCGATCAACGGCTTGTCGGGCAGTGCGTCGTGTTCGATCAGATACGCGCGAAGCGCGCCCGCGCACATGGCGAGCACCACGTCGTTAAGGGTGACGCCGGCGGCCCCTTTGATTGCCAGGAATCGCTTGATGGGCCAGGACTGCGCCGCTGTGCGCCTGGCGCCACCGATGGGCACGTTGAACATCGTTTTCGGTGCGCCGAACGGCAGTGTGAGTTGTTGCTCGAAGAGCGCTGCGCGGGCCACGGTGAGCATGGAAGGACCAAGTGCCGCAACAGAGCCCAGCAGGCTGCCGAGTTCGCTCAGTCGCGACGCCGGCACCTCTCTGCCGCGACGCCGCGGCTTGGTGGTCCAGGGAACCCGAATGTCGTGATCTGCGGCGTCCGGTGACAGAGCCCGGCTCATCAGCTTCATCGCGGTCACGCCATCGACGAGGGCATGGTGAACCTTGGTGTAGACGGCGAACCGGCCGTCGTTGAGTCCCTCGATCAGATGGGTCTCCCACAGCGGGCGGTGCCGGTCGAGCAGGACGCCGTGCAAGCGGGACGTGAGTTCGAGAAGTTCCCGGACGCGGCCTGGTGAGGGCAGGGCGGATCGGCGGAGGTGGTACTCCAGATCGATGTCGCGGTCGAACGACCATGCGACGTTGGCAATTCCGCCGAACAGCTCGGCCGGCCGTTTGAGGAACGTGGGCTGGACGTCGTCATTGGCGAGCATGCTTTGGTAGAGATCGCGAATGAAATCGGGGCCTGCCTCGGCCGGCGGTTCGAAGAGCTGAAGTCCGCCGACGTGCATGGGGTGTTCGCGCGATTCGGCGAGCAAGAACAGCGAATCGGTAGGTGAGATCAGTTCCATGTGTTCCCTTCGGTCCGGATAGTCCGTTCAGCGGACCCACGCGGAACGCGCTCCTGTAACGCTACGCAATGGCGCAACGTGGTCGACGACGTGGGATCTGTTAGCGGCCGCCCTTGTTGCCGCCACCAGATCCGCCGCCGTTGAACCCGGGCTCGGCGACTTCCTGTTCGGTCAGCTGGTCGCTGGTGTCGGGGATCACGGAGGGCGCACAGTTCATCGAGAAGCTGTCCTGCGTTTCGACGTTCTCGCATTCGGCTGTCGATCGTGGTGCGGGTGCGTCGGAGCCGGAGACGCTCACGGCGGCAGGGCCCAGAGCTATCGCCAGGCCGGCGGCGGCGTAGAGGGCCCGTCGGCCAATCAATGAAATGGTCATGTTCGAACCCCTAATGCATCTGAAGAAATCGCGCCCGAACTGGGCATCGGGTGATGAATTAAGGGTAGATCAGCTAGGCATGTCCGTGAGACTTTTGGCCCATTAGCGGGGCTAGCCCACCGAGGTGGATCGGCCGGATGAAAATGGCGGTGGCGGAGGGATTTGAACCCTCGGTGGGGGGTTACCCCACACACGCTTTCGAGGCGTGCTCCTTAGGCCGCTCGGACACGCCACCGGCGAGAAGCTTACGGGCCGTCAGCGGTGCGGCCCAAATCGCGCGTGCCGCCGGCCTCGCGGCGGCCCAAATCACGCTGCCCGCGGAAGAAATCTTCGAGTAGTGCGGCGCACTCGTCGGCTAGGACGCCGCCCCTGACTTCGGGCCGATGTGTCAGGCGCCGATCGCGCACGACATCCCACAGTGATCCGACGGCACCCGTTTTGGGCTCCCATGCGCCGAATACCACCCGAGCCACCCTGGCCATGACGATTGCGCCGGCGCACATGGTGCAGGGTTCGGCAGTCACCGCGATGGTCGTGCCTTCGAGGCGCCACCCGTCGCCGAGGGCTGCTGCGGCCCGTCGTAGGGCGAGGATCTCCGCGTGGGCGGTCGGGTCGCCCAGATGTTCGCGGGCGTTGGCGGCGCGCGCCAGTTCGACACCTTCCTCGGAGACGACCACCGCGCCGATCGGAACGTCGGAGCTGTCGGCTGATCGAGCGGCGTCGAGTGCCGCGCGGATGAGTTGGTCGTCCGTGGGGAGGCCGGATGTCACCGGTCGAGGCGGTCGAGCACCGCTGACAGTTGGTCAGCGAATCCCATTTCCCGCGCGATTCGGCTCAGTTGCTCGTCGGGATAGAGGTCGGTGTCGTCGAGGATCACCGCGAGGACGGCCTCGGAGAGTCCGACATCGGCAAGCACGCCCACGTCGCCGGCATCGAAGGGGTTCCGGCTCTCCAACTCTTCCTGGGGAATGTCCACCGCGAGACTGTCCAGGGCTTCGGCCGCAACGTCGTAGTCCAGGGCTGCCGTGGCGTCAGACAGCAGCAGGCGCGTTCCGGACGGGGCCGGACGAACGATCAGGAAAAACTCGTCGTCGACGTCGAGAAGGCCGAAAACCGCTCCGGCACTGCGAAGCTCCCGAAGTTCGGTTTCCGCGGCGCTCAGGCTGGTGAGGACCTTGGGATCCATCGGTGAGCACCGCCACTTGCCGTCTTCCTGCACCACTGCGACCCCGAAGCCCTCGGGCGTGTACGCCGAGTCCGATGCAGACGCCTCAGAGTTTGATGCAGACGTCCGTTGTGGCTCCATGTGGGCCTACGGTAGTCGTCGTTCAGGCCAGTTGACCAGGTAATGAAAGCCTCCCGCGGAGCGGACCTGACCCGGCTCCGGGTTTCGATGTGCAAACCTGGACATTGTGCCCCGGAACGACGTTGTGCCCCAGGACAATGTGACCAAGACACCCGTGTGCGTTCTCGGGCTGGGCTTGATCGGCGGTTCGCTGTTGCGAGCGGCGACGTCGGCCGGGCGGGAGACGCTCGGATACAACCGTTCGGTGGAGGGCGCCTCCGCCGCGGCGACTGAGGGATTCACCACCACGACGGATCTGACGACGGCGTTGGCGTGGGCCGCGCAGCGTGGCGCGCTGATCGTGTTGGCGGTCCCGATGCCGGCGGTGGACACGCTGCTCGAACACATCGCGGTCGACGCACCCCTGTGCCCCCTGACCGACGTGATCAGCGTCAAGGGAGCGGTTCTCGATGCGGTCCGTTCAGCGGGCCTGCTGGATCGGTACGTCGGTGGCCATCCGATGGCGGGCACCGCGCACTCCGGTTGGTCTGCCGGCGACCAGACGATGTTTGTCGGAGCCCCGTGGGTGGTCAGCGCTGATGACCACGTCGACCCCGATGTGTGGTCCCAAGTTGCGGCGCTGGCTTTGGATAGCGGCGCATTCGTCGTACCGGCCAAGTCGGACGAGCACGATGCGGCAGCGGCGAGCATCTCGCACCTTCCGCACCTGGTGGCCGAGGCGCTCGCGGTCACCGCGGGCGAGGTGCCACTGGCCTTCGCCTTGGCGGCCGGCTCGTTCCGGGACGGCACACGGGTTGCCGGAACCGCCCCCGACCTGGTGCGTGCCATGTGCGAGGCGAACGCCGATCAACTTGTCCCCGCACTCGACCGCGCACTGGAATTGCTGAATCAGGCGCGGCAATCGCTGGTTGACGCGCAGTCCGTGGCCGACTTGGTCGAAGCGGGCCACGCCGCCCACGCTCGCTACGACAATTTTTCGCGCCCGGAGATCGTGACCATTGCGATCGGGGAGGAGGACTGGCGTGACGAACTCGCAGCGGCGGGTCGGGCCGGCGGTGTCGTCAGATTCGCTCTGCCAGTCCGGGGTAGTCGAGGATGAGTCCGTGATGGTCGACGGTGATCTCGGTCTGGGCGGCGGGGGACGTGAGCTCGATGCCCTCACCCGGACCGTGGCTGTTGTAGCGGATCGACACCGGATTGACGGTGAGTTCCGGCAGCGTCACGTAGACGACCGGAAGCGTTACCGCGCCTACCGTGCGGTGTAGTCCTGAACGCCGGATCGGCAGGGCATTGAAGAACGGGCTGAAGATGACGTCCACGTCGAGCGCGCCCTCGTAGGTCCCGCGAGACTGGCCCTGGTGGTCGGTGATGAGCCACATGTTCTCTTCGTCCCGGGCCACCGACAGCTGACGATCCCGCTCGGCCATGGTGACGATCAGCGACAGGCGTTTAGTGGCACCCGTCTCGTCCGTCACCAGGTCGTATGAGGCGCTGAACGCGGGGTGCGTCGGCGACTTGGCGGCGACGATGCTTCCCGATGCCTTGATTCGATTGCCCGACAATTGGACTCGCGTGGATTCCATCCGCAGGCCGTCGTGCGCGCGCCAGGTCAGGACTGCGCGCCACGTTCCCTCTGTCGCATCGTTGCCCGCACTCACCCTTCTACCGTATGCGACGGAGCACCCCCTGTGTCGTCCGCCCGTGTGTCGTCTGCCCGCGAACTGTGACCACCACCCCCACTGGTGGCCGACGATTTGCGCTCGCTGCCGACCAGTTCATCCATCAATGGACTCGGAAGGCGACGAAATCGGCCTGCCCCGGGTGCCGAGGCCCAGACGGCCGCCGCGAGCAATCCGTCGAGCAGGAGCGCCAGAAGCGTGACCAAGAGTGCTCCGACCAATGCGATGTGAAACTGACGGATTTTGATGCCGTCGATGAGATAGCGACCCAGGCCGCCCAGGCTCGCGTAGGCGGCGATGGTCGCGGTGGCGACCACCTGAAGGGTTGCGGTCCTGAGGCCGCCGAGGATGAGCGGCAGCGCATTGGGCACCTCGACGCGGGTCAGGATCTGTGTTTCGGTCATTCCCATCGACCGGGCAGCGTCGACGACGCTGTGGTCCACATTGGCGATGCCGGCGTAGGTGCCGGCCAGCAGTGGCGGGATTCCCAGCAGCATGAGCGCGATGGTCGGCGGCACCAGCCCCAGTCCGAGCAGCAGAACACCGAGCAACAGCACGCCAAGTGTCGGCAACGCGCGCAGCGCATTCACTCCCGTCACGATGACGAACACGCCGCGCCGTGTGTGACCGATGATCAGACCGATCGGTACGGCGATGAGCACCGAGACAGCGACGGCTAACAGCGTGTACTGCAGGTGCTCGAGGATCCGGGCACCCAATCCGGCCTTTCCGCCCCAGTTGGAGGCGGTGAAGATGTAAGTCAGTGCCTGACTCAGGAAGTTCATGACCGGCCGGTCCGGGACCAGGGCGTGATGAGGCGGCCGAATGCCATGATCACCATGTCGATGACCAGCGCGAGCACGAAGATCGCGACGATCCCCGCGACAATCTGGTCGCTCTTGTCGGCCTGGTAACCATCGGTGAACCAGGTCCCGAGCCCGCCGATCCCGATCACCGATCCGACGGCGACCATGGAGATGTTGGTGACGGCAATGACTCTGAGACCTGCGATCAGAACGGGGATCGACAGCGGTAGTTCAATTCGCACCGTCCTGGCGAAGTTCGTGTATCCGATCGCGGTCGCGGCGTCCCGCACCTGCGCGGGCACGGCGTCCAGGGCTTCGGGGACGGCGCGTACGAGAAGCGCCGTGGTGTAGAGCGTGAGCGCGATGATCACATTGGCCTCGTCCAGAATCCGGGTGGGTATGACCAGGGGCAGGACAACGAACAACGCCAGCGATGGGATTGTGAAGATGATGCTCGCGATCACCGTGGTGAAGCGCCGCAATGCGGTCGTCCGCCAGATGTAGGCCCCGAGTGGCACGGCGATCACCAAGCCGAGCAACACCGGTATCAGTGACAGCCGAAGGTGGACGAGCGTCAGCGTCCAGGCGGTGTCCCAGTGGTTGAAGAGGTAGCGCATCGGATCATCTCCCGCGCTGGGTCTGGAGTGCCTCCAACACCTCGGCGGCGTAAATGCCACCTAGGACTCTGCCTTCGGCGTCGACAGCCACGCCTACGCCGGACGGAGCCGACAAGGCGGCATCGAGCGCGGCGCGCAGCGTTCCTCCCCGCCGAAACAATGAGCCGCCGGCGACGGTGCAGTCGTAGAGTCGAGCCCCATTCCGGTGCAGGGCAACGCCTTCGGCGTTGATCCAGCCGAATGGCGAGCCATCCGGCTTGGTCACCAGCCGCCATTCGCCGGGGCGGAGGACTAGGGCGTCGATCTGATCTTCGTGGACCTGCTGGACCAAATGCAGCGGGACGTTGTCGGCGCTGTGGAACTGAAGTCCGCGATAGCCGCGGTCCGCCCCTACGAAGGCGGAGACGAAATCATTTGCGGGATTGGACAATAGGCGTTCGGGCGCGTCGTACTGCTGGAGGACTCCGCCTGGGCCGAACACCGCGATCCGGTCGCCGAGCTTGACCGCCTCGTCGATGTCGTGAGTCACGAAGATTACGGTCTTGTTGAGCTCGGCTTGCAGACGCAGCATTTCGGCTTGCAGGTCATCCCGCACCACCGGATCGACCGCTGAGAACGGCTCGTCCATCAACAGAATCGGCGGGTCGGCGGCGAGGGCGCGCGCGACGCCGACGCGCTGTTGCTGACCGCCGGACAGCTGAGCCGGATACCGGCCGGCAAGCTGCGGATCGAGCCCGACCCGCTCGAGGACCTCGTATGCCGACTTCCTTGCGGCGCGCCGCGATTGCCCTTGCAGAACGGGAACGGTGGCGACGTTATCAATCACTCGCTGATGGGGCATGAGCCCCGCGCTCTGGATCACGTAGCCGATGCCAAGGCGAAGTTTCACCGGATCGACTTTCGAGATGTCGCGCCCATCGACGGTGAGCGTCCCCGATGTCGGGTCGATCATTCGGTTGACCATCCGCATCGACGTGGTCTTGCCGCAGCCGGATGGACCCACGAACGCGGCTAGTGTTCCGGTCGGTACCTCCAGTGTCAGAGAGTCGACGGCCACGGTACCGTCCGGGTACTTCTTGGTGACTCCGTCGAAGTTGATCACTATTTTCCGATCGGCCTATCGAACCCGTTGTCGCGCAACCAAGTCCGAGCTGCGGCGTCGGGGTCGACGCCGGAGTTTCCGGATACCGCGGCGTTGAGCTCGACCAGGTTCTGCGTGGTCAGCTTGGCCGATACGGTGTCCAGGACCGTCTTCAAGCCGTCGGACTTCTTCTGAGAGCTGAGCAAAGGAACGACATTCGCGGCAAGGAAGTTGTTCTTCGGATCGTCGAGAACTACGAGATCGTTCTGCGGGATCGCCGGCGATGTGCTGAAAATGTTTGCGGCCGTGACTGTTCCGCTCGTCAGTGCCCGGATGGTGGCCGGTCCACCACCGTCGCTGATCGCAACGAAGTTGTCGGGATTGACATCAAGTCCGTACTTGGCCTTCAACCCGGGCAGCCCCTGAGCCCGATTCTGGAATTCCGATGGCGCGCCGAACTTCACGTCCGCCGAGTGTGTCGCAAGGTCCGCGATGCTCCGGAGATTCCATCGTTGCGCGGTTTCCGCAGTGACCGTCACGGTGTCGGTGTCGCCGGCCGGGGCCGGCGTGAGAATCGAGAGATCACCGGGAAGCGCTCGCAGGAGCGCCAACTCGACCGCGTCGGGTGCCGTTACCGCCGCTTCCGGGTTGAAGAACAGCAGGAGATTCCCGGTGTACTCGGGAACGAGATCGATGGAGTGGTCTCGCAACGCGGGAACGTAGGCCTCGCGGCTGCCGATGCCCGATCGACGTCCAACGGTGAATCCGTTGGCTTCCAACGCCTGTGCGTAGATCTCGGCAACGATCTTGGATTCCGGAAAGTCGGCGGAGCCCACCACAATCGACTTCAGGTCACCTGACTCAGTTCCACCGCCGAGGGGATTCGAACTTCCGCAGCCGACGATCATCAGCGCCACCATGGTGGCAACACACGCACCACAAACCCGTCGCATCCACCGTCGGGAGGAGTTCATGAGCTCGCTTTCAACCGGTCGCTTGCTTCGACAGTAGCGAGACTCGTCGAGATGCGCCGCTGTTTAATCGCCGCTGTTCAATTCAGGGGCGAATTAGAGAGACCGAGCCGAGGCGGTCAATTCGGCCCGGAAGTCGGGATGTGCGATCGAGATCAGAGCCCCGGCCCGCTGTCTGGTCGACTTACCGCGAAGCTTCACGGCACCGTATTCGGTGACCACCCAGTCGATGTCCATCCTGGTGTCGGTCACAATCGGAACACGCGGAACGATGGTCGAAAGGGTGCCGTTCTTGGTCGTCGATTGCAGCGCGATGATGGACTTTCCGCCGCGCGACAGCGACGCACCCTTGACAAAGTCGTACTGCCCGCCTGATCCGCTGAACTGTTCTTCGCCGATGACCTCGGCATTGACCTGACCGTGGAGATCCAGCTGCAGTGCGGTATTGATCGAAATCAAGGTGTCGTTGGCGGCGATGATGCGGATGTCGTTGACGTAGGACGACGGATAGCTTTCAAACGCAACATTGTTGTTCATCAACTCGTACGTGTCGCGAGTACCGATCGCCATGGTGAAAACGTGCTTGTGCGGATGCAACGTCTTGCGGGCGCCGGTGATGACGCCCTTGTTGATGAGATCCGCGAGTGCGGGCGAAAACAATTCGGTGTGGATGCCCAAATCCGAATGATGTGACAACGCGCTTGCCACGCCGTATGCGACGCTGCCGATTCCGATCTGGATGGTCGCGCCGTCGGGGACCATGGGTGCGACGAGCTCACCGATCGCGCGACCCGCGGGCGAATGTTGAAACCGCCACCCTCTATCAGCGGCACATGATTTTCGATGACCGTCGAGACTTCACTGATGTGTATCCGGGAGCGGCCGAAGACGTTCGGCATGTTCTCGTTCACCTCGACCAGCACACGCTTGGAGCTACGCGCGGCCGCCAATGCGAAATCGTTGTTGGTTCCAAGGGAGAAATATCCGTCGGCGTCCATCGGGGCAACCGTCACCATGAACGTGTCGAGTTCGACGTCTTCTTCGAAGATCCCCGGAATCTGACTGAAATGAGCCGGCACGAAGTTCAACGACCTGATGCCCGACGCTGTCTGACGGGACAGCAGATGCCGATCTCGGTCGGTGATGAAAAAGCTGTAAGCCTCGATGTTTTCGATGACGTCGTCGGCGAGCAACGTCGTGGCCAGTTGCGGCATGGCCAACTTGTAATAGAGCCGGATCCTGGTGAGATCTCCCGCACGAATTCTGTCCGCGGTCGCTGCCAGCAGCGCGGGCGGCTGGGCGACCGCCGCGCCGCAGCACAACGTCTCCCCCTCGGTGATGGCGGACACCGCCAGTTCTGGGGTGGCGAGCTTCGCGGCATACATCTGCGCGGCAGGAAGCATGCGTGCACCCCTTCTCAATCGGATCAAACAATGACTGAAGCTGCGTTCAAACATGATCGCACTGGGAAGATGGCCGTATGAGCAGCGAATCTCCGATTCAGCCCGGCGAATCCGCATCCTCGGGTGCGGCGGCCGTACCACCCAGGCCACCCGCGCCGGAGGCGCAGCGCCCGGTGGCGGAGGTCAAGTTCACCCGTGCTGCGGCGCTCTGGTCGGCACTGATCACCGGGCTGCTGGTTCTGGTGGTGCTCCTGGTGTTCATCGTCCAGAACACGGAGTCCGCGTCGATGGCGTTCCTGGGCTGGCATTGGACGCTGCCGCTCGGAGTCCAGATACTGCTCGCAGCCGTGAGTGGCGCGCTCATCACAGTGATGGTCGGAGCGGCGCGCATCATCCAGCTACGCCGCGCCGCGAAGAAGAACCTGCGGGCGGCGATGAAGCGCTGACCCTGCTCACGGTGTGATGATGTTGAATCCGGGATCGGGACGATCAAGCACGCCCAGCAGTGATTGCAGTGCCTGCTGATCGCCCGTGACCTCCAGACCGGGCGAGGTGAAATCGCCTGTGGCGGCGGCCAACAGACGCAGCTTGTCGGCGAACGTCACGGTCGCGTGGGCGGATCCATCCGCCGGGCGTTTGCGATAGACCAGCACACCGTTTCTGAGGGTGAGCCGGTAATTGGTGTCGACATCGGAGAAGGTCATGTCCAGCGCAATATCGAGATCCCACGCCCGCGGACCGTTGATGTTGATGGCGAGGGTATCGAACATCTGCTCCGGGGTCAGTTGGGCCAGCATCGATGTCGAGGCGGTCTGCGCCGGCGTGCCGAAGTTGCCCACCCGCAGTTCGGTGGCGCCGCCGAGGAAGAAGTTGCGCCAAGTTGCGCATTCGGCGCCGTAGGCCAGTTGCTCCAGGGTGTCGGCGTAGAGTTCCCGGGCTTGCTGGTGCTTCTCGTCGGTGAATATGACGTGATCGAGAAGAGTTGCAGCCCAGCGGAAATCGCCGACATCGAAGGCATTCCGAGCGAGTTCGACGACACGATCTGTCCCGCCCATCGCGTCGACGTAGCGAGGTGCCAGAGCCTCGGGCGGATGCGCCCACAGCCGGCCCGGGTTGCCGTCGAACCAGCCCATGTAGCGCTGGTATACGGCCTTGACGTTGTGGCTGACCGTGCCGTAATAACCGTGGGTGTGCCATGCCCTTTCGAGGGCGGGGGGCATCTGAAACGATTCGGCGATCTCGATTCCGGTGAAACCCTGATTGAGCTGACGCAACGTCTGATCGTGGAGGTACGCGTACAGATCGCGTTGGAGTGAAAGGAATTCCACGATCCGGTCGTGGCCCCATGTCGGCCAGTGGTGAGACGCGAACACGACGTCGGTGCGTCCGGCGAACGAGTCGATCGCTTCGGTCAGGTATCCGGACCACGCGTGCGGATCTCGGACGAGTGCGCCTCTGAGCGTCAAGAGGTTGTGAAGGTTGTGCGTGGCGTTCTCGGCCATGCAGAGCGCGCGGAATTGCGGGAAATAGAAGTGCATCTCCGCGGGGGCCTCGGTGCCCGGGGCCATCTGGAACTCGATTTCCACGCCGTCGATCGTGTGCATCTCACCGGTGGCTTTGACGTCGACGGTTGGCACGATGATCGCCACTTCGCCCGTCGACGGTGTTTGGCCCAGGCCGCAACCCACCTGACCCTGCGGGCCACGATCGAGTAGCGCGCCGTACATGTAGGCGGCCCGCCGAGCCATCGCGGTGCCCGCGTACACGTTCTCCTGTACGGCGTGCTCGATGAACCCTGCCGGTGCGAGCACGGCCACCCGGCCGGCATCGACATCGGCCTGAGTGGTCACACCGAGAACACCGCCGAAGTGATCGACGTGGCTGTGGGTGTAAATGACAGCGGTGACCGGCCTGTTGCCGCGGTGTTCGCGGTAGAGTGCGAGTGCGGCGGCGGCGACTTCAGTGGACACCAGGGGGTCGATGACGATGATCCCGGTGTCACCTTCGATGAAGCTCACATTCGACAGATCCAGGCCGCGAACCTGGTAGATGCCGTCAACGACCTCGTACAGGCCTTGTTTTGCGGCCAGCGCCGACTGGCGCCACAGGCTGGGGTGGACGGTTGTGGGGGCATCGCCGGTCAGGAACGAGTACACGTCGTTGTCCCACACCACACGGCCGTCGGCAGCCTTGACTATGCAGGGTTCGAGGGCCGCGATGAAGCCCCGGTCGGCGTCGGCGAAGTCCCTGGTGTCATCGAACGGCAGCGTGTTCAGGTGCTCCGCGTGCGCTGCTTCGATGAACGGCGTGGGGGGTTTCTGATCCATGGCACCAATCTAGGGCGCTGGGCCATCTGATGGCGGAGGGTGATCACTCGTTTCGTCGAAGAATCGTTCGGGGTGGTGGAAGTCGTTGGTGGTGCTGGGGAGTTCGAGTTGGGGTGGTGGGATCCATTGGGTTCGGCCGTTGGTGAGTTTCTTTGTCCGCCAGCCTTTGCCGAGCAGTTTGTGATGCTGTGCGCAGGCGAAGGTGAGGTTGTCGATGTCGGTGGGACCGCCCTGGGACCACTCGTCGACATGGTGGACTTCGCACAGGTAGCCGGGCATATCGCAGCCGGGGTGTGAGCAGCCTCTGTCTTTGGCGTGCAGCACGATTCTCTGGTCGGGTGAGGCGATGCGTTTGGTGCGGCCCAGCCACAGGGCGCGGCCGGTGACGCCGTCGAAGATGCTCAGGTAGTGATACGCCGGGGCGGCCATGCGAATCAGGTCCCGGATGGGTAGGTAGGTGCCGGATGCGGTGACGGCATGGCCGGTTCGGGCGTGCAGATCCTGAATGGTGGCCGTGGCGATCACGGTCACCGGGAGTCCGTTGTGCTGTCCGAGTTTCGGATCGCCCAGTGTGGCGCGGAAGATCGCGGCCAGGGCGTCGTGGTGGCGTTGGGCGTGGCTGCGTCGTCCCGCTCGGCCGCCTCAGGGGTGGCTTCATCGGTGACGGGGACTGGTCTGTTGGATTGCACATGCCGGGGGCGCGAACTTCGCCAGCAGTGCGTCGATCATCGCGCGCATTTCCGGTGTCGCGACTAACTTGCCGGTACTCATCCCATCGGTGCTGACCACGGGTGACCAGGTGAACCCGCGCTTGCGGGCGCGGTCCTCGTCGGAGAACTTTCCGTCGGGGTTGACCCGCATCGCCAACTGCACGGCGAGTTTCTCGAGCTGATCCGGGCGCAACTGCTGGGCGTGGAACGCCAGGAACGATTCGCTGTCGGCCACCACGTCGGGGGCGATGTCGGGGGCAGGTCGCGCAGGAACTTTGGATCACCCGAATGTGTTCGCCGTCGAGGTCGCCGGCGTGCCACCCCAGCGCGGTGGCCGGCATGACGGCCGGTAGTGGTTCGCCGGTCAACGTGGATCGCGGGGCGAGTTGTTCGGCGTCGCGTAGTCGTCGGCGGACCTCAGCCGGGGTGACCCGGATCCGGTCGGCGATCGCCTTGGCCATGACCGTCGGTGCGTCCGATTTCGCGGCCGCGAGCGCCACGGTGTGACTCACCGCCGTCAACCGGCGCCGCGTGGCGTCTCCAGCACGTCGAGCAACCCCAACTGTTCGGCGATCCCCAACCCGGCCGCATCAATGTCCGCGAGCGCCTCAACCCCCTGGGTGAGTGCGGCGACAGCGGCGGCGAACATGACCGAAGTCTATTGCGGGACAACGACAATTCCGGTTCGCGAGTCGACGGCTGTGGATGAATCGGCCACTGTGGAAAACTCCTAAGAAGACTTCAGTGCCTGCTCGCGCTCAGGTCGTACACCGTCGCGCCGTCGATTTCCATTGGCGTGAAGTGTGTTTGGACCCATTGCGTGATCTGGTCGCCGCTGGTCACTGCGTCATCGCGCGGAGGACGCCCTCCCGGCCCTCCATCGGGGGCGGCGATGAAGTAGCGGATCTGGCCCTGAGCGACGTAATCCTGGAATAGTTCGAGAGTGGGTGAGTTATCGTCCCCCATGAAGCCGCCGATCGACATGATGGGCTTACCCAATTCCAATTCCAGTGCGCCGGAGACTCTGGAGCCGACGACAGCGGCCGACCATCGATTGTTGGTGCTAGTCAGAATGCCGCGGAGTCGTTGGCTGTCAGCCAATTTCAGACCGGGAGCCTCCGGGCCGAACCCGTGGGCGACAGCCAGGTACGGACCCGAGTTGGGTACCAGGCCATTGTGGATGTTGGCGGCGGTGGCCACCGTGTAGGCCGCGGCCCCACCGAGCCCGAATAGCAACGCCGCGGAAATGATTGCGGTTGTCCAGCGGTCCAGGCACAGTCCCGAGAGGAGGAAAACAGCGGTCACGACGGCGCCGACGAGCAATACCCAGCGCAGCCACGGCAGCCACGTAGACACCCGGTCGAGAAGGAGGAACGCCACGATTCCCGTCGAGCCGATCATCAAGGCGAGAGCGGCGCGCGCCGAGCGTAATTGTTTGCGGCGCCACAGTTCTCGGCTGCAAGTACCGACGAGCGCCGCGACTGCGGGAGCCAGCGCAACCGTGTAATACGGATGCATGATCCCCTTCATGAAGCTGAAAACCACAGCGGTGACCACCAGCCAGCCACCCCATAGCAGCAGGGCCGATCGGGTGCGATCTGTCCGCGGAGCCTTTCGGGTGAGCCATAGCGTGGCGAGTAGACCTACTACGGCACACGGCAGCAACCAGGCGATCTCGGCACCCATGGAATCGCTGAAGAGCCTCGCCGACCCGGGCTGCCCGCCGAACATGACTGACCTGTGTCCCATGTCGGACTCCGGCCCGGGCGGGCCACTCGGTCCCAGATGCGAATTTCCCTCTCCACCAAACACTCTGCCCAGGCCGTTATAGCCCAGAGCGAGCTGCAACAGGCTGTTATCGGTCGAGCCCCCGATGTACGGCCGGGAATGGCTGGGCCACAGGCTGATCAGTGCCAGGCACCACCCAGAGGAGACCGCCATCGCGGCGAATCCGGCGAACAGATCACGCATGCGCTGCCAGATCGTGCCGGGCAGCGCCACCAGGACGACCAACGCAAACGCCGGTGTCACCAGCAATGCCTGCAGCAACTTCGTCAGGAATGCCAGACCGACCAGGGCGCCGGCGGCGGCAATCCATCGGGCGGATGCGCCGTCGTGTGCACGAATCACGCAATAGGCAGCGGCAATCAGCAGCAGGACGAGCAATGCGTCCGGATTGTTGAATCGAAACATCAACGCCGCCACGGGTGTCAACGCCAACACCGCTCCGGCTAGCAGTCCGGCGCTGCAACCACTGACACGGCGAACCGATGCGACAAGAAGCGCGACGGCACCGACACCCATTAGGGCCTGCGGCACCAGCATGGACCATGGACTGAACCCGAATAGGCGTCCCGACAACGCCATCACCCAGAGAGCTGCGGGCGGCTTGTCGACGGTGATCGAATTCCCCGAGTCCAGCGAACCGAAAAGCAATGCCTTCCAACTCTGCGTGCCCGCCTGGACTGCCGCCGCGTAATACTCATTGGCCCAGCCGAGTGAGCCCAATCCCCAGAGATACAACACTGCGGTGAAACCGAGCAGAGCGGCAAGTGCGCCGCTGTACCACCGAGGAACAGAATCGCAACGACGGGTCGGGCGATCTGAAATCTGCTGTGCTTCAATGACAGTCATCGGACGGCTCCTTGCCGTGGACCGCCGCGCCGCGGGTGGAACACCCACCCACGCAGCAGAACGAATCGGCCGACGCTCGTCGTCAGATTCGCACCAATAAGGAATGCCAACTCAACGACGCGTGACGGCTCGCCCACGCTGTGGACCAGGGCGAGCGACCCACTTGTCAACGCCAGTCCGACTGCGAAGACGAAGAGACCTTCGCATTGATGGCGCGCCAACTTCGTGGTCCCGCGGATACCGAAGGTGAACCGACGATTGGCGGCGGTGTTGAGGACGGCTGTGGTGAGTAGGGCGACAAAGTTGGCGCACTGGGCACCCGTGGGACGCAGAAGCATGAACAGCGCCACATATGTGATCGTCGACAGGACACCGATGACGGCGAAGCGAACCCCCTGGCCCAACAGGGACCGTGGTCTTCCGGTCCGGTCCCCGAGTCGGTTGGCGATGGCGTGTAGCGGAATCTGACCTGTGCCGAATCCCCTGAGCAGACGGACGATTCCGCGAATGTCGGCGGCGGCGGTGGCGATGATGTCGACTCGGGTATCCGGATCGTCAATCCAATCGACCGGTACCTCGTGGATTCTCAACCCGGACCGCTCCGCAAGGACGAGAAGTTCAGTGTCGAAAAACCATCCGGAGTCTTCGACATGTGGGAGCAATCCGTCTGCGACGTCGGCGCGGATCGCTTTGAATCCGCACTGGGCATCGGTGAATCGCGTTGACAGCGTGGACCGCAGCAGCATGTTGTAGCAGCGGGAGATGACCTCGCGCTTCGCTCCGCGCGTCACCCGGGATCCCCGCCCGAGACGGGTGCCGATGGACACGTCCGAATGTCCCGACACGAGAGGGGCGATCAGAGGGGCCAACGCCGCAAGGTCCGTCGAAAGGTCTACGTCCATGTACGCCAGAACGGCCGCATTGGAGGCAGACCAAACCGAATGCAGCGCTCGGCCACGACCTTTGAGTTCCAACCGGACGACTTCGACCTCCGGTAGCCGATCTGCAAGTTCGGCGGCGACCACGGGAGTGCCGTCGGTGCTGGCGTTGTCGGCGATGGTGATCCGGAAGTCCCAGGGGAACTCTGTGCGCAGATGGTCACGGAGTCGATGGACCGACGCGGCGAGGTCGGCCTCCTCGTTGTGAACGGGGATGACGACATCCAGCACGGGAGCGCCGCTGTCGGCGGCGATCAGGGCGGCATTGCGACGGCGGGCGACGGGAACGTCGGTGATCATGTCTCGATGTTCGCGGGGCTCGGTGAGCCGGGAATGGGTCGTCGCTATGTGACAGCTGTGAGCCGTCGGTTCGCCCGCGGCAGACGGACCGTGAACTCCGTCTTTCCGGGCACGCTGTGCAATTCGATGCTGCCGCCGTGCGCCCGCACCACCGCGGACACGATGGAGAGCCCCAGCCCGGTCGAGCCGTCCCTTCGCGAGCGTGATGTGTCGCCCCTGGCGAATCGCTCAAACACCTCTGACTGCAACTCTGCGGGTATTCCAGGACCGTCGTCGGTGACGCGAAGCATCGCGGTATCCCCCACAGCCAGCAGCGACAGCGTTACCGACGTTCCCGGTGGCGTGTGGGTACGCGAGTTCGCGAGAAGATTGGCCACCACCTGGTGCAAGCGGGCGTCGTCCCCCGCCACGTATAGCGGTTCAGCGGGGACCTCGAGATTCCAGCGATGGTCCGGACCCGCAGCATGGGCGTCGCTGACAACATCAGCCGACAATCGAGCAAGATCAACCGGTTCGGACTCGAGGGGGCGGCCTGAATCGAGCCGGGCCAGCAGCAACAGATCCTCCACGAGATGCGTCATGCGTTCGGCCTCGGATTCCACTCGACTCATCGCACGGGCGACATCGTCGGGCATCTCGTCGCGCCTGCGCTGCGCCAGCTCGGTGTAGCCGCGGATCGCGGCCAGCGGCGTCCGGAGCTCATGACTTGCGTCGGCCACGAATTGGCGGACTCGGCTCTCGCTGGCCTGCCGTGTCGACAGCGCGGCGGCGATGTGATCGAGCATCCGGTTGATCGCCAGACCCAGCCGCCCCACCTCGGTGCGAGGGTTGGCGTCAGGTTCGGCGACCCGAACCGGAAGTGCGACTTCGCCCCGATGCAGCGGCAAACCGGCCACTTCGCCCGCGGTCGCCGCCACGCGATTCAGGGGCCCGAGCGCTCGACGGATTATCAACACACCCAGGGTGGTTGCGACGCCGAGCGCGGCCGCCGTCACGACGGCGAAGATCAGCGCCACCCGAACGAGGATGCGATCGACCTCGCTCATGCTCAGTCCGACCACGATCGTGTCGTCGGCGTGCCGACTCTGGACGGTCATGACGCGGTAGCGGCCGAGACCATCCAGGTTGAGCGTCGTTGGGCGATGAGTGACAGTCGTGGATGCGAGTTGCTGTGAGGCGGTGGGTGATATCGGGTCACGGTTGCCGCCTCGGGTGAGCACACCGGCGTTGACCGCGCGGTCATCGACGACGACCCCGGCCACGGTGCCGATAGGTTGGCCGGGCGCATCGAGAAAGTCGGGACCGGGGCCCGGCCGCCGGATCGGCCTGCCGTCACGCCACGGCGGCGGAGGGGGCGGCTCACCGAACAAGACGGACGCGCGGTGTCCGACTTCGTGCAGTTGGCTGTCCAGTGCGCTGACCAGGTACTGATACAGAGCCAGCTCGGTCACTGCGGCGATCCCCACGCACACGGTCGCGAGCAGGAGTACCTGACCGATCAGCAGGCGTGCCCGCAGCGACCAGCTTCCAGGAGCGCTAGGACGCGGGCTTGAGGACATACCCGGCGCCGCGCAGCGTGTGGATCATCGGCTTTCTGCCGCTATCGATTTTCTTGCGCAAATAGGAGATGTACAGCTCCACGATGTTGGATCGTCCGCCGAAGTCGTAACTCCAGACGCGGTCCAGGATCTGGGCCTTCGACAGCACCCGTTTGGGATTCCGCATCAGGAAGCGCAGCAGTTCGAACTCCGTCGACGTTAACGTGACCGATTCGCCCGCGCGAGTGACTTCGTGGCTGTCCTCGTCGAGCACAAGATCGCCGACAACGATCTGCGCGCTGGCGTCCGCTGCCGTGACACCGGTACGACGCAGCAGGGCCCGCAGACGCAGCACCACCTCTTCTATGGAAAACGGTTTCGTGACGTAGTCGTCTCCGCCGGCGGTGAGTCCTGCGATGCGGTCTTCGAGCGCGTCTTTTGCGGTCAGCACCAGCACCGGAATGTTCGGATTGGTCTCGCGCAGCTTGCGCAGAACATCGAGTCCGCTCATATCGGGGAGCATCACGTCGAGCACGACAGCGTCGGGGCGTGACGACCGGGCGGCCGCGATCGCCGAGGCGCCGTCGCCCGCCGTCGTGATTTCCCACCCCTCGTAGCGCAGTGCCATCGAGACCAACTCGGCCAGGACAGCTTCGTCGTCGACCACAAGGATGTTGATCGGATTACCGTCGGCTCGGCGCATCACCGTCCGCTCGACCACGGGTGGGGTCATCGCTCCAGTATGGGAAACCCGATGAGCCGTTCCTATGCGATCTCTATGTGTCAGCTGTGAAAGGGTCTTCCGCCGCCGGACCTACCGCGCCGTTCCTAGAATTCGTGGTCGTGAGCTTCTTCGACGTGATCGAGACCGTCGGCAAGACCATCGACGCGATCGGTGTGGCTGTGATTGCTCTGGGCGCGCTGATCGCCGCCGCGAGCGTCGTTCCGAAGATTCGGCGAAAGACGGGCACGGCCTATCGTGATTTTCGCGAGCAACTTGGGCGCTCGATTCTGCTCGGTCTGGAATTTCTGGTTGCCGCCGACATCATCCGTACGGTGGCGATCACCCCCGACGCTCGCAGCGTTGCGGTACTGGCTGGAATAGTGCTGATCCGGACATTGCTCAGCTTCTCCCTCGAGGTCGAGATCACCGGGCGCTGGCCATGGCAGAAGGATCGCAAGGAGGCCTCCCCCATGAACGATGTGCAGCCGTGAACAAAGCTGCTCGATGGGCTCGCAGGAGGCGGATCGCCAACTCGATCCGCAAGTCACCGCCCCATCCGCTTGCCCCGCCCGATACCTATGCGCAGGTCGAGATCGCCGCAATGCTGCGCGCTATCGGCATCGCCCTCATCGAGGTGCAGCAGCCCACGCCGACGGTGACCGCTCGCCTCCAGGACATCGCCGCGCGATACACCACCGAACCGGTGCGGGTAGTGGTGTTGCCGACGGTGTTGATGATCCAGGTCGGAACTGTCGGCTACGAGGTGGATGAGTCCAAGCAGTCGTCCTTGCAGCTGGACATGGCGGGACGCATCGACGACATCGCCGTGCTGGCTGAGGCGGGCGCCATTGCCCCGTCAGAGGCGGTTGCGGAGATCGAAGCGGCACGAGTTTTGAAGCCACGGTTCGGCCCGATTCCCACCATGTTCGGATACGCGATCACCACGGTCGGATTCGGGATGATCATCAACCCCACATGGGCATCGCTACCCGGCTATCTGTTCCTGGGTCTGGTGGTTGGCGCAATCACACAGTTGAGCCGGCCGTTCCCATCCCTGAGCCCGATTTTGCCGACGCTGTCGGCGGCGATCGTGACGATCCTCGCGACGTGGTTCGTCGCCGCCACGGCGCACGACGGACTGTTAAGGGTGATCGCGCCCGCATTGGTGGCCAGCCTGCCGGGCATATCGCTCACCATCGGCGCGATGGAACTTGCCAGTTCCCAACCCATATCGGGGGCGAGCAGGCTGATGTACGGGATTGCACAGTTGGCGCTGCTGATCTTCGGTGTCGGCCTGGGGCTGGAAATCGCCGGCCAGGTGTATCCGGAGCCACCGTCGGCACAAATGGGAAACTGGTCGCTTTACGCCGCGATCATTGTTGTGGGAACCGGCCTCTACATCTACCTGTCGGCGCCCAGAGGTTCGTTGGCCTGGCTGATGGCGGCGATCGGCGTCGCTCTGGTCGGACAGGAGTTCGCCGAGAAGATCATGTCGGTGAGCCATTCTGGATTCGTCGGCGCCATCTTGTCGGTGCCGTTCTCGATGCTCGCCTCCCGGATCAAGACATCGCCACCGGCGGCCGTCATGATGCTCGCGTCCTTCTGGGCGTTGGTGCCCGGGGCATTGAGCTTCGAATCGCTCAGCCAGGCGGTCGCCGGAGGCAACTTCGGGATCGCCGGCCTGGGCTCGACTGCGGCGGCGATTCTGTCCATCGCGCTGGGAACGCTGGTCGGGTGGAGCATCTTCCACACCATCGACGGCCGGTTGCGGTGGCTGCGAAGTCATGTTCCGCGGCCTGTGAGGTAGGTTCGCGACGTGGATGACCTCACCGCGGTGGCCGCGTGGATGTCCGAACAAGGCCTTGGCGAAGGGCCGCTGGAGGATGTCGCCGAAATCACCGGCGGCACCCAGAACATCCTGCTGAGGTTCAGCCGCGACGGGCGAGAGTACGTCTTCCGGCGCGGGCCCCAACATCTTCGCCCCGTGAGCAACAAGGTGATTCTCCGTGAGACGCGAATTCTCCACGCTTTGGCGGGTACCGACGTCCCCCACCCCCATCTGATCGGCGTCTGCGACGACGTCTCGGTCCTCGGTGACGCGGTGTTCTATCTGATGGAACCCATCGACGGCTTCAATGCCGGATCGGATCTGCCTGCGCTGCATGCGAGCAGCCCCGAGATACGACATGACATGGGCTTGTCGATGGCCGACGCCGTCGCCCGGCTGGGAGCAGTCGACCACGTCGCGGTCGGATTGTCCGACTTCGGCAAGCCCGAGGGATTTCTCGAGCGGCAGGTCCCCCGCTGGCTTGCAGAGTTGGAGTCCTACAACGCCTTTGACAACTATCCAGGGCCGGATATCGGTGACGTATCCGCCGTCGCTTCCTGGCTGGAGCAGAACACCCCGACATCGTGGGCGCCCGGAATCATGCACGGCGACTATCACGCGGCGAACGTCATGTTCTCCCCCACCGGCCCCGACGTCGTCGCGATCGTCGACTGGGAAATGTGCACGATCGGCGATCCGCTCGTCGACCTCGGATGGATGCTGGCGACGTGGTACCAGCCCGGCCATGACGCCGTGCTGAACAACGTCTTGATGGACGCCGGAAACCTCGCTACACCAACCGAATTGGTCGACCGCTACGCGCAGAACAGCACCCGGGACCTGTCCCACATCGACTGGTACACCGTGCTGGCCTGCTTCAAACTCGGCGTGATCCTCGAAGGCTCCAACGCGCGCGCGGACGCCGGGCTGGCGCCGAGAGAGATCGGAGACCAACTCCACACCGCAACGGTTCGACTGATTGAACGAGCCCTGGCACTCATCGACGGAGAATCATGATCGACTTCGAGATACCCGACGACCTCGCTTCGCTGCGCGATGAGATCCGCCAGTTCGTGATCGAGAAAATCGTTCCCTACGAACGGGATGCCCGAGTCACTCGGCACGGACCCAACGAGGAATTGCGCACCGAACTTGTCGCCCTCGCGCGCGAGGCCGGGCTGTTGACGTTTCAGGCACCTCGACGGTTTGGTGGCCGCGAGCCGTCGCATCGCGAACAGGCGGTGCTGTTCGAAGCGGCCGGCTGGTCGACGTTGGGCCCGGTCGCACTGAACTGCGCGGCGCCCGATGAGGGCAACATGTACCTCCTCGGCAAGATCGCGACCGACAAGCAGGTCGAGGAATTCCTGATGCCTGTCATCGACGGGCGGCAGCGCTCAGTGTTCGCGATGACCGAACCCGGTGGGGCAGGTTCGGACCCGAATCAGCTTGCCACTGAAGCGGTTTACGACGGCACCGACTACGTCATCAATGGCCGTAAATGGTTGATCACCGGCGCGAACGGAGCGCGGACGTGGATCATCATGGCGCGCGTCGCACCCAACGAGCACGGCGCCGACGGTCCGACGCTGTTTCTGTGCGACGGCAATACCCCGGGCATCGAACTCGAGCGGGTGATGGACACCATGGATCGCAATTATGTTGAGGGACATGGTGTCATCCGATTCAAGGATTTGCGCCTGCCCGCCTCGGCTGTGCTGGGAGAAGTCGGCCAGGCCCTGCGGTATGCCCAGCTGCGGCTTGCGCCCGCCAGGCTCACCCACTGCATGAGATGGCTGGGAGCGGCCGAACGCGCACAATCAATCGCAATCGAACATGCCCGCACCCGAACGGGTTTCGGCCAACCGCTGGGCCACCACCAAGGCGTCGGCTTCATGCTCGCCGACAACGAAATCGCCTTGCAGCAGTGCAGATTGGGCATCTGGTGGGCGTGCTGGACACTCGACACCGGGGCCAAGGGCCGCCACGAGAGCTCGATGGTCAAGGCGTACGTTTCGGAAGAACTGTTCAAGGTCGCCGACCGCTGCGTGCAGATCCTTGGCGGAATGGGCATCTCCGACGAGACCCCAGTCGGAATGATCTTCTCCGACATGCGGGCGTTCCGGCTCTACGACGGACCGACCGAGGTGCACAAGTACGCGATTGCGCGCCAGGTACTGCGAGACTGAAATGGGTTTCCCATGAGCGTTCTTGATTTGTTCCGCCTCGACGACAAGGTGGTCGTCGTCACCGGTGCTTCGTCAGGACTGGGAGTGTCCTTCGCGGAAGCCTTCGCGGAGGCAGGGGCCGACGTGGTGCTCGGCGCGAGGCGCGTCGGACGGCTGGAGCAGACCGCTGAATTGGTCACCAAAGCCGGCCGTCGTGTCGCGACTGCCCAGACCGACGTCGTCGACCCGGAACAGTGTCAGCGTCTGGTCGACACCGCGATGGAAACCTTCGGTCACATCGACATCCTCATCAACAACGCCGGCGTCGGATCGGCCGTCCCGGCGACCCGCGAGACGCCGGAACAGTTCCGGAGCATCGTCGACGTGAACCTCCACGGGTCGTACTGGATGGCCCAAGCCTGCGGCCGGGTGATGCAACCGGGCAGCGCGATCGTCAACATCTCCAGCATCCTGGGCATCACCACAGCGGCACTCCCCCAAGCTGCGTATGCGGCGGCCAAGGCCGGCATCATCGGGCTCACCCGTGATCTGGCCCAACAGTGGGGATCGCGGAAGGGCATTCGCGTCAACGCGCTGGCCCCCGGCTTCTTCCAGACCGAAATGACGGACGAGTACCTACCCGGATACCTCGAAAGCCAACTTCCGCGGATCCCGCTCGGTTCAATGGGTGATGCGCGCCAGCTCGCCGCGACCGCCGTGTGGCTGGCCTCCCCGGCCGGTGGCTACGTCACCGGTCAGACCATCGCCGTCGACGGCGGGCTCACGATCACCTGACGGTGCGCCCGACGGCATTAACTAACTGGGCCGCTAGCTAGTACGGTCCGCCATTGACGAACTGCGACAAACACAACCCGCGCAGTATCTGGCTGCCGACGCTACAGGCGAGAATCGCAGTCTGGTCCGGTGCCGACCCGTTGACCCGGGGCGGGCGCGACGGAATGGCGCAGTTGTCGATATAGGGATTCCATGGGGCAACGCCGTTGTAGCAGGGCGCGGACGGTACCGGACCGGGGTCGGCTGATGCCCCGGGGGTAACCGAGAGCACGGTGGTCGCCAGCGCTGCGGCGCCGCAGATGGCCGCGTTCCGCAGATTGATCATTGCTCCACCACCTCTCGGCAACACTCGGCGTACACCCGACGCTACTCGTCGAAGCCGCACCCCGGTGCGGATTGTCCGAGGGCGCGCTTCCGGCCCGAGTAGTGGCAAACGACGAACGCGCCCCTCGGGCTGGCTGGCCGGCGGGGCGCGTTGTGGTCGTTTCGGGGGGATGGGTCAGAACCAGATCATCGGGGTGTGTCCTTTCGGGGTCGGCTGATGTGGGCTGGTGGCTAGCGGCTGTGGCGGATGCTGTTGTCGACGTGGGGGACGTAGACCTTCTGCTGCTGCTGCAGATTCCAGTTCAGGTCGCTCAGGTCGGCGTGGGCGGCGCCCGCGCCGCCGAGCAGTGCGGCGGCGAATCCACTGGCGAGGACCATCGAGGCTGCGAAGCGCTTCATTGTTGTCTCCTTGTTGTCGGCGGGGATTTTCTGTGTCCCTGCTTGCGTGAGATCAACAATGCCGCCTCTGAGTGCCGCGCAACATCGCGTGATTCATCGATGCTGTTGATGATTCGATGTCCTGCAATCAGAGGACATCACCCCTGAGCCGGCTCCCGGCAGGGGTCAGAGCGGCGACTCGCCGCGAATGTTCTGACCGCCGATCGCGCAATGCGTATTCGCGTGCGGCCAGGTACTACACCAAGCGAGTGCGCCCGAAGGGATTCGAACCCCTAACCTTCTGGCGTAAACGCGCGTATCCCAGGGTCTCGATGAGTCCTTGCGGATATGGCTCTCGCAGGCCCTTCACGCTCGCCGTGCCATCCCGATATGGGTCGGTCTTGGCGAATCCACGGACGTTTGTACCGGGAAAGTGGCGGATTCAAGATGCGCGCATCTCGGGCTAAGCGAAGTTGCTCATTTACCACTCTCCCCTGTGAGTACGTCGATGACGCGGGGCGCGAAAAATATCCTCTTGTAAGCCTTTTCGTCGACGACATCCAGAATTCCGAGCCCCATGAGCTGGCTGATCAAGGCGTTCGCACGCCCGTAGGAGATACCCAGCCGCGCTTCGACCTGACGCACGGTGAACGATGGACTCGCGACGGCCAGATCAACCAGGGCACGTGCGTTCGCCGAGCGCAGGTTGGAGCCACCAACGACGTCGGCCAGCTCAGCTTGCACCTCGACTAGGGCCCGCATCTGCGTGCGGGTCGACTCGGCGGAGGCTCGCAGTCCGGCAGCGAAGAACCCGATAAAAGGATCCCAGTCTCCTCGGGCGGTCACCGCGAGAAGGTGGTCGTAGTAATCAGTGCGCCGTGCCTCAAACCATGAGGAAACCGTCAGTGTGGGCTCGGTGAGCACCCCGATGGATTGTAGGTGCAACACGATTAACAGCCGCCCTAGCCGCCCGTTCCCGTCGATGAACGGGTGCAAGGTCTCTAGCTGATAGTGCGACATTGCAGTGGCCACGACTGGATCGACCCGGGCACGGTGGTCCTGCCGCATCCACCCGACGAGCCCATCGAGGCCTGCTTTCAGATGATCACCGGGAGGGGAGGGAACGAAACGCGCCGCCGCCAAGGGGCTGCTGTGCGCCGCTCCGCCGGCCCGCTTGCCTATGACCACCTGGGTGTCTCGCAGCCGCCCCGAACCGCCGGCCAGTGGTGTGCCCCGCATCAATATTCCGTGGAGATCCTCCAGGAAAGCCGTGGTAATCGGACGGCCATCTCCGACCCATCCGAACCCGTAGTTGGCCATTCGCTCGTAATTCAGGATTTCAACGAGATCCAACGTCGCGGGTTCATCTGCGTCAGCAGTCAACACCTGCCTGAGGGGGGCGTAGGTACCCTCCAGCGCAGAGGTGGCCTGCGCCTCGCGGCGTAGCGTCGGAGCCCGGAGCAATGTCGGGTCGGGGAGGTGGGCGGACGTGCTGTCCAGCGCGGCAAGTGCTGCCCGCGCTTCTGCCACTTCGAGGATTGTCGACGCGCTGAGTGCAGGCATATCGTCGGGAAGGGGTGCCGGTACAAACGCCTTGCCCGGACTGCCGTCCGGTGCGGTTACATCCACCAGTGAGCCAGACATGTCGTTTACGAACATTGCCAAGTCCACAATGTCTGAATATAGCCACTTGTCGGACATTGTTATCGTAATCTGGCTGGTGCTTTGGATGCGGGGACATCAACCGCTACATGGATGTCGCTGGTGAACTTGCGACGTGCACGACGCGCGGTGCTCCCGCACAGTTGCCTGGCGAACAGTAGCGACTGTGGTCAAAGAGGGCTATTTCCAGCCACTGACGATCGGGCCCGATGCCCGGGAAGGTCTGGACCGCTTTGCGGCAGGTGGGGAAAGTGACGGGTGAAAGTATCAGATTTCGGATGTTTCGCACCGCACTGCGACTACATTTCCGCTGGTAGAAAGTGCGCCCGAAGGGATTCGAACCCCTAACCTTCTGATCCGTAGTCAGATGCTCTATCCGTTGAGCTACGGGCGCTTGCCGTTATGTAGTTGTTGGTGGCTGACGAGTCAGCCACAGCGGAGGCGAGAGGATTTGAACCTCCGGTCCCCTTGAAGGGGGACAACTCATTAGCAGTGAGTCCCATTCGGCCACTCTGGCACGCCTCCTGAACCGCCGATCGATGAGCGTACACATCGGCGACGGTCGATGGCAAAGCAGTACGGAGTCCTAAACTGGGCCGCGTGACTGCCCGACTCCGCCCCGAGCTTGCCGACCTGCCGGCGTACACGCCGGGCCGCACAGTGCTCGGGGCCATCAAACTGGCGAGCAACGAGACGGTGCATGGGCCGCTGCCCAGTGTCAGGGACGCGATCGCCGCCTCGGCCGAGACCATCAACCGGTATCCGGACAACGGCTACGTCAAGCTCAGGGACGCGCTGGCCCGACATGTCGGTGGCGGTTTCACGCCGGAGCACATCGCCGTGGGATGCGGGTCGGTCAGTCTGTGTCAGCAGCTGATCCAGATCACGTCGTCAGTGGGCGACGAGGTGATCTTCGGGTGGCGCAGCTTCGAGGTGTATCCGCTGCAGGTGCGGGTGGCGGGAGCCACTCCGGTGATGGTGCCCCTGCGTGACCACGTGTTCGACCTCGACGCGATGCTCGCCGCTATCAGCGATCGGACGCGGTTGGTCTTCGTGTGCAACCCGAATAATCCGACCTCCACAGTCGTCGACCCGGGAGAGCTCACCCGCTTCGTCAAGTCGGTGCCCGCCGATGTTCTAGTCGTGATCGATGAGGCGTATGTCGAGTACATCCGCGACGGCATGGTGCCCGACAGCCTGGGACTTGTCCGCGAACACAGCAATGTTGTTGTGCTGCGGACATTTTCGAAAGCGTACGGATTGGCGGGACTCCGGGTGGGATATGCGGTGGGCGATCCGGACATCATCACCGCGCTGGGAAAGGTTTACGTACCGTTCACCGCGACGAGTGTGTCGCAGGCCGCCGCGATCGCGTCGCTGGAGGCGGCGGGCGAATTGATGGAGCGAACCGATGCGGTGGTCGCGGAGCGAACTCGGGTCGGTGGAGCGCTCGCCGAGTTGGGGTTCGATTTCCCGTCTTCGCAGGCGAATTTTGTGTGGTTGCCGCTGGCCGAACGTACGGCGGACTTCGTGGACAAGGCTGCCGATGCTCGAGTGTTATTGCGTCCCTACGGTTCTGATGGCGTCCGGGTGACTATCGGGTCGCGCGAGGAGAACGACGCATTCCTGGCCTTCGCGGCGGAGTGGAGTCGCAACTCGGTGGGCGCTACGCAGGGGTGCGGCCGGTAAAGGCGATCAGCCGCTCAAACGGCGACGCGTTGTCCGCCACGTCGATCGCGTCGTCGAACCCGACTTGGGTGCGCGCGTCAGGGCTTATCGTGCGTTTGGCGATGGCAAATACGTATTCGGCCACCGTGTCCGGAACTTCGACTCGGCGGCCCGTCGCTGTCGCGTAATCCCATGCGTGGACCAGGAATTCGAGCGAGAGGATCCCGGCCATCATGGTGGCCGGCACCTCGTTGGGCCCGAACGGAATGGAGCCGCCGAGCCCGCGCGAATGCCACGCGTCTAAAGCGGGACGCGCGGCCGCGCTGATCTGCTCTTCCAGCGAGGCGGTGTTGTCCCGCATCGGAATCGCCGCCCCGGCCGCCTCCCCGATCAGGGTTATCGACCGGAGCAGATGGTCGCTCAGCGCAGCGACGTCGAACTCGCTGCACGGCGTCTGCTTGGTCAGGTCGGAAGATCCCAGCCCCGTGAGCACCCCCCGCAGGACAGCCAGTGCCGCTTCGGCGCTCGCCAACTCGTCGGCGGGCGAAACTTCGGCGTCAGGGGTGTGGTCCGCGGCCATGAGGTCACCGTACGGCAGGCCGGTAACCTTCGGTGCATGAGCGATCCGTACGAGTCCCTGACCGTCGAGGTCAAAGACCATGTTGCCCAGGTCACGTTGATCGGCCCGGGTAAGGGCAATGCGATGGGGCCCGCGTTCTGGCGGGAAATGCCGATTGTGTTCGGCGAACTGGACGCCGATCCGCAGGTGCGTGCCATCGTGCTCACCGGTGCGGGCAAGAACTTCAGCTATGGCCTGGATCTGATCGGGATGGGTTCGACTCTTGCCGACGTGATGACCGGCGGCTCATCGGCGAAACCGCGCGTCGACTTCCACGCCCGACTCAAGGAATTGCAGCAGTCGATCACCGCGGTGGCGGACTGCCGCACGCCGACAATCGCCGCGATACACGGTTGGTGCATCGGTGGCGGAGTCGATCTGATCAGTGCTGTCGACGTCCGATATGCGAGCGCCGACGCGAAATTCTCCGTGCGGGAGGTCAAGCTCTCGATCGTCGCCGATGTGGGCAGCCTCGCTCGGCTGCCATACATCCTGTCCGACGGACATCTGAGAGAACTGGCGCTGACCGGTAAGGACATCGATGCCGCCCGGGCCGAGCGGATCGGCTTGGTCAACGACGTTTTCGACGATGCCGAGGCCACCCTGGCCGCCGCCCACGCCACGGCCGCGGAGATCGCCGGCAACTCACCACTGGTTGTCCGGGGAATCAAGGATGTGCTCGACGAGCAGCGCATCGCGGACGTGTCGGCCAGCCTGCGCTATGTGGCGGCGTGGAACTCCGCGTTCCTGCCGTCGAAGGACCTGACCGAGGGAATCTCGGCGATGTTCGCGAAGCGGACGCCGCAATTCACCGGGGAATGATCACTTTCAAGAGCGGTGGCGGAGGGATTTGAACCCCCGGACGGTTTTAGCCGTCTCTCGCTTTCAAGGCGAGTGCATTAGGCCGCTCTGCCACGCCACCGTCGAACAGCGTAGCGGTTACGAGCGTCCGAACTTGGACGAGGACCCGGTCCCCTTGAGAGACGCGCTGATCCGGCGGCAGCTCTCGCCCATCGCCGCCATCTGCGGCCGGGACAGCGGACCCAGGAAGCTTTCGCGAACACCCTTGGCGTAGGTGAGCATCGCTTCGTCGACGATCCGGCGGCCCTCTTGGGTGATGGTGGCGACGACGCCGCGACCGTCTTCCGGACTGGTCCCTCGGCGCACCAGACCCGCAGTCTCCAGTCGGCGGATCTGGCGGGTGACCCGGCTGGGCAGGGCCATCAGCTGCTCGGCCAGATCGCCCATGCGCGCCGACCCGCTTGATGAATGGTCGAGAATCTCCAAGAGGCGAACATCGACGAGGGTCAGCTTGTGATCGTCCATCAGCTCGCGATTCAACGTGCCGTAGAGGCGCAGCGCGGCATCGAGAAAGTGTTGCCAGGACCGCTGTTCGGCGATGTCGAGGCCGGGCATCTCACTGGCGGTGCGCCCCGCAATCATGCCTCCCATGGCGCAATGTTAGGCGACTTATAGTCCCGGTGAGGGGGGAAACTGCCAGGAGTACCGTCAGCCGTATGCGAGCCATCGAGGTCGGTCGATCGGGGGATCGACTGGAGTGGACGGAGTCGCCGGACGTGACGGCGGGCAGCGGCGATGTGGTGATCGATGTGGCGGCGGCCGGCGTCAATCGAGCCGATCTGCTGCAGGCGGCCGGCAAATATCCCCCGCCGGCCGGGGCGAGCCCCATTCTGGGCCTCGAGGTGTCGGGCGTCATCGCTGAAGTAGGACCCGGTGTATCCAATTGGTCTGTCGGACAAGAGGTTTGCGCGCTATTGACCGGTGGCGGCTACGCGGAGCGGGTTGCGGTTCCCGCCGGTCAGGTGATGCCGGTGCCCGGCGGAGTGAGTCTCGTCGATTCAGCCGGTCTGCCCGAGGTTGCGTGCACAGTGTGGTCGAACCTGGTCATGACCGCCGGAATGTCATCCGGCGATGTGGTGCTGATTCACGGTGGCGCGAGTGGAATCGGCACACACGCAATCCAGGTGGCCAAACAACTCGGGTGCACCGTCGCAGTCACGGCTGGGTCGGCGGCCAAACTGGACCTTTGCGTCGAACTCGGTGCCGACATCGCGATCTCCTACCGCGACGAGGATTTCGTCGAACGCATCCGCGACGCGACCGGAGGTCGGGGGGCGGACATCGTCTTCGACATCATGGGAGCGGCATACCTGGATCGCAATCTCGATGCGATGGCATTCGACGGCCGGTTGGTGATCATCGGCATGCAGGGCGGGATCAAGGGCGAATTGAACATCGGCAAGCTCATCGGAAAACGCCTGCACGTCATCGGCACCGCACTGCGAGGACGCCCGGGAATCGGCAAGGGCGCCAAAGAAATCGGTAAGAACGACATCGTCGATGCGGTGGTGCGGTCGGTATGGCCGCTGATCGAACGCGGGACGATGCGCCCGGTGATCGGTGCCCGCTATCCGATCGCCGAGGCCGCCGAAGCCCATCGGGTGCTTGCCGCCGGCGAGACGTTCGGGAAGGTGCTGCTGACCGTCTGACCCAGGCCGCGAACCGTTCAGCCCAGCGAAGCGAGTGTGCGGACCAGATGGTCGACTTCGCCCATCGTCGAATAGTGGGCAAGCCCGACCGTGACCGCGCCGCCGATGTCGTTGACGCCGACGAGGTCGAGGACGCGGGAATCGGCGTTGACGACCGCCAGGATTCCGTTGTCGGCCAACCGCTGCACCACTCGCTCGGCGGGAACGCCGTTCACCGCGAAACTCACCACCGGAATCTGCACCTCGGGTTGGCCGATCACCATCACCAGTGGCAGCGAGCGCAGCGCCCCCGTCAAGTAGCCGAATAGCCGATTCAAGTAGATGCCCGCCGAGCGCATCGAGGTCGAAAGCCTTTCGCGCCTGCTTCCGCGCGCTTCCTCGTCGAGACCGGCGAGATACTCGATGCTCGCGACGACACCCGCGAGTAGACCGTATTGATGTCCGCCGAGTTCCAGACGCGCCGCTCCGGTGGCATGCGGATCGTTCGACACGGAGCCGAAGGTCTCGATGAGTGACGGGTTGCGGAACACCAGCGCGCCGATCGGCGGACCGCCCCATGCCGGGGCGTTGAGAGCCACGACGTCCGCCTCGACGTCATGGATGTCCAGCAGTTGATAGGGCGCGGCAGCCGAGTGGTCGACCACGAGAAGGCCGCCGACGTCGTGCACAAGCTTGCTGACCACCTTGATGTCCGTCACCGACCCCACCGTCGACGACGCGGACGGCATCGCAACCAGACGCGTAGGTGCGGTGATCAGGCTCTCCCACTGCCAGGTAGGTAACTCGCATGTTTCGATGTCGACCTCGGCCCACTTGACCTTCGCGCCGTATCTGTCGGCCGCACGCAACCACGGGTTGATGTTCGCTTCGTCGTCGAGGCGACTGATCACCACCTCGTCGCCGATCCCGGTGCGCTTGGACGCGGCGTCCGCGAGCGAGGCCAGCAGGATCGATCGGTCGGCGCCGAGGACGACCCCTTCGGGATCTCCGTTCACCAGATCGGCGACAGCCTGGCGGGCGGCCTCCAGGAGCGCCAGGCTTCGGCGCGCGGCCGGATGGGGACTTGTGGTGTTGGCGGTCGATCCGCGAAACGCCGTCGATACCGTGGTGTTGACCGATTCGGGGACCAGCATGCCGCTACGTGCGTCGAAGCGGGTCCAGCCGTCGCCCAGCGCGGGGTGCAACCCACGCACCCGGGCGACGTCAAATGCCATGCCAGTTCACCTCTGAGCATCAATGAATCCGCGCTTGCCGCCAATGGATGGCGCGCCCGCCTCAAACCAGCGTGAACCGGGCGGGATCCACTGGGCAGCCATACTAGTCCAGTGAGTTTCGCGTGCGGGGTCCTCGCGGCGGTCTTTTTGCTGTTCATCCCCGGAATGTTCGTTGCGCTGGCCGGACGGCTGAGCTGGCCGGTTGCGCTGGCCGTCGGCCCGGTGCTGACATTCGGGGTCGTCGGACTCGCCATCATCCCCTTCGGCGCCGTGGGGATTCCCTGGAACGCGGGGACGGGCGCGTTGGCGCTGATCGGCGTGACAGTGCTGGTGCTCGTACTGCGGGCACTGTCCGCCCGATTCAACCGGGACGGCTCCTCGACTGGAACGTGGCGCGCCCCGCTGCTGCCGACGCTGACGGTCGGTGCGGGCGTTCTGTTCGGCGCGGTTGCCATCGGCTACGCCGCCTGGCGCGGCATGCCGCACTGGCAATCGATTCCCAGCACCTGGGATTCGGTGTGGCATGCGAACACCGTTCGCTGGATTCTCGACACCGGCCAGGCGTCATCGACCCACATGGGCGAACTGCGAAACGTCGAAACCCACGAATCCCTCTACTACCCGTCCGTACTGCACGCAGTGGCAGCGGTGCTGGCGCAGCTGACCGGCGCCGCACCCACTACCGCCTACACATTGATGTCGCTGGCCACCGCGGTGTGGCTCTTCCCGGTCAGCGCGGCCCTGCTGACGTGGAGTCTGCTGCGCGGGACCGGCCGGTGGAGTGAGCAGCGGGCGGCCGGCGCCGCCGCCGTCGCCGGCGCCCTCTCAGCGTCGTTCACCGCGATCCCCTACGTCGAATTCGATGTCGCGTCGATGCCCAACCTCGCCGCATACGGCGTCGCGGTCCCCACCTTCTTTCTGATCGCCACCGCGGTTCGTCATCGAGATCGCATCCCGCTGGCGGTGCTCGCGCTCATCGGGGTCTTCTCGGTGCACATCACCGGCGGGGTGGTGGTGGTGACGTTCGTGATGGCGTGGTGGCTCTTGGATGCCCTGCCACGCCCCGTTCACGGTCGCGCACGGGACTTCGTGACCCTGCTGTGTATCGCGGTGCCGTCGCTGCTGGCCTTGCTGCCGCAGTTCCTCGGTGTCTTGCAACAGGCCGAGATCATCGCCGGGCACGCGTTCGTCACCCACCAGGGGCGGAAGCGGACGTTGTTCAACGCGGTGGTCCAGCACACCCGCCACCTGAACGACTTTCCGATCCAGAACGCGATGATCCTCCTGGCGGCGATCGGGTTCGTGCTGCTCCTGACCATGCGGATCTGGTGGCCGGCGGCGGTGTGGGTGCTGATGATCGTCTCCATCGTCCATTCCGGTGCGCCGTTCGGCGGCCCGATCGGTGCGATCGTCGGCAAGTACAGCGACCTGTTCTACAGCGATCCGAGACGTCTCTCAGCCGTGGTGACGATGCTGCTGACCCCGATGGCCGGCATCGCGCTGTTCTGGCTGACGACCACGGCCGTCGGGTGGGTGAGACGCCTGCTGGAGCGCGCCGCCGCACGAAGCGACAAGCGTGTCCCGGCCCGTCCGTTCTGGATCGGGACGACAGCCGCACTCCTGGCCGCGATCAGCCTCGGGCTCACCTGGCACTATTTCCCACGACACCGGTACCTCATCGGCGAGAAGTACGACCAGGTGATGGTCAACGACAAAGACCTCGAGGCAATGGCCTACCTCGCCACACTCCCGGGCGCGCGCGACACCCTGATCGGAAACGCCAACGTCGACGGCACAGCCTGGATGTATGCGGTGGCGGGCTTACACCCGCTGTGGACGCACTACGACTACCCCGTGCAGCAGGGCCCCGGCTACAACAGATTCATCTTCTGGGCCTACGCCGACGACGCTGACCACGATCCCCGCGTAGCGCAGGCCGTCAAAGCGCTGAACATCCGTTACGTACTGACGAATAAGACTGTGGTTCGAGGGTTCGTCATGCCCGACGGGCTAGTGTCACTAGGCCAGTCGAAGTCGTGGGCCAAGATCTACGACAACGGCACCGCCCGCATCTACGAGTGGCGGGGATCCGATGCCGGGCCAGCCGACAAACACGGGACATGAAGGAATGCCGAACGCATGACTACCGACGCTGACGACGACAACATCGAGATCATCAGCGGCCTGACCCCGTCCGACGACGAGGACGACCAGCGATCGGTCGCAGACCTGGTCGAGCAGCCGGCCAAGGTGATGAGGATCGGCACGATGATCAAGCAACTCCTCGAGGAGGTGCGGGCCGCACCGCTCGACGACGCCAGCCGCAGCCGCCTGCGGGAGATCCACCAGACCAGCGTGCGGGAACTCGAGGACGGGCTGGCACCGGAACTCCGCGATGAATTGGAGCGGCTCACCCTGCCGTTCGGCGAGGACTCGGTGCCCTCGGATGCTGAGCTGCGTATCGCGCAAGCACAGTTGGTGGGCTGGCTGGAAGGGCTGTTCCACGGCATCCAGACCGCACTGTTCGCACAGCAGATGGCGGCGCGTGCGCAGCTGGAACACATGCGACAGGGCGCCCTCCCCCCGGGCATTCCCGTACAGGGTCCGTCAGGGCCGGGACATGGCCACGGCACCGGCCAGTACCTGTAGCCGAGCCGATCGTGCCGACATCCGATCCCTCCATCGAGACCCGTGACGCCTGGGTCGAGTTCCCGATCTTCGACGCCAAGACGCGTTCGCTGAAGAAGACGTTCCTGGGCAAGGCAGGTGGTGCCATCGGCCGCAATACCGAGAACGTCGTCGTCATCGAGGCTTTGCGGGATATCACCATGACGCTGAACATGGGCGATCGCGTCGGGCTGGTCGGCCATAACGGGGCCGGCAAATCGACCCTTCTACGACTGCTTTCCGGTATCTACGAACCCACCCGCGGCTCGGCCTTGGTGCGCGGTCGGGTGGCGCCGGTCTTCGACCTCGGCGTGGGCATGGACCCGGAGATCTCCGGATTCGAGAACATCATCATTCGCGGGCTGTTCCTCGGTCAGACGCGCAAGCAGATGCAGGCCAAAGTTGACGAGATCGCCGAATTCACCGAACTCGGCGACTACCTGTCGATGCCGTTGCGCACCTACTCGACGGGCATGCGTGTGCGGTTGGCGATGGGTGTCGTCACCAGCATCGACCCGGAGATCCTGCTGCTCGACGAGGGAATCGGTGCGGTGGATGCCGAGTTCCTCAAAAAGGCGCAGTCACGTCTGCAGAGCCTCGTCGAGCGCTCCGGAATCCTGGTGTTCGCCAGCCACTCCAACGAGTTTCTTGCGCGTCTGTGCAAGACGGCGATGTGGATAGACCACGGAACGATCAAACTCCACGGCGGCATCGAGGACGTGGTGCGCGCCTACGAAGGCGAGGACGCCGCCCGCCACGTCCGCGAGGTCCTCGAGGAGACCAGCCGGGCATGACCGAGCCGCCCGACAGAAAATCGGTCTGCGCCGTCGTCGTGACACATCGACGGCCCGACGACCTCGCCAAGTCGCTGGACGTGCTGAGCGCGCAGACCCGGCCGGTGGACCACCTCGTCGTCGTCGACAACGACTTCGACGAACAGGACACCCGGGTCCGAGACCTAGTGAACGGCCAGCCGGTGCCCACCACCTACCTGGGGTCTCGGTGCAACCTCGGCGGGGCGGGCGGATTCGCCCTCGGGATGCTGCATGCGTTGGCCATGGGCGCCGACTGGGTTTGGCTTGCCGACGACGACGGCCGCCCCCAGAACACCGAGGTTCTGGCAACCCTGCTCGCCTGCGCCGAGAAGCACGGGCTTGCCGAGGTGTCGCCGATGGTGTGCGACCTCGACGACCCCGAACGGCTGGCCTTCCCGCTCCGGCGGGGACTGACGTGGCGGCGCCGTGTTGCCGAGCTCCGCACCGAAGGCAACGGCCAGGACCTGCTTCCCGGAATCGCGTCGCTGTTCAACGGGGCCCTGTTCCGCGCGGAAACGCTGATGGCGATCGGGGTTCCGGACCTGCGGCTGTTCATCCGCGGTGACGAGGTCGAGTCGCACCGGCGTCTGGTGCGAAGCGGCCTCCCGTTCGGAACGTGCCTCGACGCGATCTACCTCCACCCGCAGGGGACACAGGAGTTCAAGCCGATTCTCGCCGGCAGGATGCACACCCAATATCCCGATGACCCGGCCAAGCGCTACTACACCTACCGCAATCGCGGTTACGTCCTCGCGCAACCCGGCTTGCGGAAGTTGCTTCCCCAGGAATGGCTGCGGTTCGGCTGGTTCTTCCTCATCACCCGCCGCGACCCGGCCGGTATGCGCGAATGGATCACGCTGCGACGCCTGGGCCGGCGAGAACGATTCGGCCGCCCCGATAGCGCACGTGCCCAGCAGACCCGACAGGAGCAGCCGTGACCTTCACCGACGCCGCCGCGCAGTCGAAAACCTTCGCGCGGGCCTGGGGCGACCTCCTCGACGGCTTCCACAAGCGGGAACTGTGGTTGCACCTGGGATGGCAGGACATCAAGCAGAAGTACCGGCGTTCGGTACTGGGGCCGTTCTGGATCACCATTGCGACCGGCGTGACCGCCATCGCGATGGGCGGCCTGTACTCCAAGCTGTTCCACCTGGAGCTTTCCGAGCACTTGCCCTACGTCACGCTGGGTCTGATCATCTGGAACATGATCAACGCCGCAATTCTGGAGGGGTCGGACGTCTTCATCGCCAACGAAGGCTTGATCAAACAACTCCCCACCCCGCTGAGCGTGCACGTGTATCGACTGGTGTGGCGGCAGATGATCCTCTTCGGACACAACATCGTCATCTACGTCGTGATCGCGATCATCTTTCCCAAACCGTGGTCCTGGGCCGACCTCACGGTGTTCCCGGCCCTGCTGTTGATAGTGCTCAACTGCGTGTGGGTGTCGATCTGCTTCGGCATCCTGGCGACGCGCTACCGCGATATCGGCCCACTGCTGTTCTCACTGGTGCAGCTGCTGTTCTTCATGACGCCGATCATCTGGAACGACAACACGCTGCGAAGCCAGGGCGCCGGGCAATGGTCGAAGATCATCGAACTGAATCCGCTGCTGCACTACTTGGACATCCTGCGGGCCCCACTCCTGGGCGCCGAGCAGGAGATGCGGCACTGGATCGTGGTGATCGTCCTGACGGTGATCGGCTGGTTGTTCGCGGCTTTGGCCATGCGTCAGTACCGCGCACGAGTTCCTTATTGGGTGTGACCGGTATCCGAGTGCCACCCTCGACACGCACTGGGGGAACAACGCACTGAGGCCATCAACGCACTGAGCCGCCGGCCGTGATGGCCGGCGGCTCAGGTGAGCGTCTGCTGAATCAGATGGTTGCCGACAGGGTCGACAGGTAGCAGTCGAGAGATGCGTCCTTGGTCAGCGTGATCGCCGGGAGCAGCAGGGTGCAGGTCTCCTGAACCGTCATCGGGAACGAGAAGCCATCCGAGCCCATCTCGATGATCTGGCCGTCCATGGCGACGAAGCGCTGGCCATCACGCTCGACGTCGCGGATCTGCCACACCTTGAGAACCCCGTAGGCGGCGTCATCGAAGATGATGTCGAGGACGACGGGTGCGCCCGGGTGCGCCTCCAGGTCCGAGCGGCAGTACGCCAAGTCGGCGGCCTTTGCCGTGACGGCGGCGCAGCGGTCGAGTTCGATCCGATTCTTCGCGTCGCGTGTAGGTGCTGCAATCGGGGTCTTGAGTGCAGATGTCATGTGAGGTCCTCCTCGACGCTGTTCGCGGTCGCCGCCCTGCGGTTGTCGCAGAGCTAACACCACGTTCGTCCACGAGTGTGTACCCATCTGGCGCCAGATGTAACTCAGGACGAGTTTTATCAGCAGATTCTTTGCCAGAGTTCAGCCTTTTCGTTATTAGAAAAACCTGAGGTCACTGCAATCGTCGATCCCGCGACCAGTGCCGATAGTTGGTGTCAAGTTGGTAAACGCTTAGAAATTCTCTCAGGTTCTTCTGAGGGGTGCCGGCGTCCCACGTACGTTTTGCGCTGGTCAGCGCCCCATCGCCCGAAGCTCGGCCCGCATGTTCTCCCGTGCAGCAAGTTCCCAGGATCCGCGGCCGTAGTCGGTGCGGAAGACGCGCGGCGCCTCGAGCAATCCCCTCAAAACCCGAAGCCGCCCCTCAGCCCAGGCCTCATCCGAGACATGCGCGTATTCGTCCCGGATGGCCGCGGTGTTGGCCGCATAGCTGTCGTGGGCTATGGCCAAAGAGGCCAAGTCCGCGTCGGACAGCGTCTCGCCGTTGCGATCCCCCGGCTCGGGATCGTGACTGATCGTCATCAGAACCAACCGCGCGACCTCATCCACCAGGTCGGGCAACACCCCGAGCTCCGAGAGTTCGTCGCGCGCACGCCGAGCGCTGCGTTCCTCGTCGCCGGGCAGACCGTCATACACCGCATCGTGGTACCAGGCCGCCAGCCGAACGGCGTCGACGTCGTCGGCGTACTCGGCCAACTCGTCCACATAGGACAGAATGTCCCGTAGATGGGAGACGGCGTGGTAGCGCCGATGGGGTTCGGACCACGAGGCCAACAGCCGGCGACCGACGGCTGCCGCCTCCGGCGCGGTGGTATGCCGGGCAAGAAGCGCCGCCCAGGCTTCGACCAGATCCTGCACCACACCATCGTGCACGTAAGCTTCCCGCGATGCCCGAAATCCCGACAACGGCGCCTTTGCGAGGGGCGCCTGTGTCCCTCAAGACACAGATGGTCCGTTTTGTCGTCACCGGTGGGTTGTCCGCGGTCGTCGATTACGGGCTCTACGTCTTTCTGCATGTCGTCGTCGGTGTCCAACTCGACGTCGCCAAGGCGCTCAGCTTCATCGCCGGCACCGTCACCGCCTACCTGATCAACCGGCGGTGGACGTTCCAGGCCCCGCCGAGTCGGGCCCGGGCGCTGGCCGTCATGGTGCTGTACGGATTGACCTTCGCCGTTCAGGTCGGACTCAACCATGTGTGCGTTCAGATGTTCAGCGGCAAGGAGTGGACGCTGCCCGTCGCCTTCGTGATAGCGCAGGGAACTGCCACGGTGATCAACTTCATCGTGCAGCGCGTGTGGATTTTCCGCCTGCACTAGCTCTCGAAGTCAGCGCGGTACCCTCGTCACGATGTCAAAGAGCCCGCTGTCAGTGACCCCGGCTTCGGCGACCCCGGCGTCGGTGACCCCGGCGTCGGCGACCCCGGCACCCACAACGACCAAGCGACGACTGGCCGGCTGGGGACGGACGGCCCCCTCGGTGGCGGACGTTCTGTCGACCCCGTCAGTGGACGACATCGTCAAGGCGGTCACCGACGCAGCCGACGGTCGCCATCGCGGCGTGATCGCACGGGGCCTCGGCCGCTCCTACGGTGACAACGCCCAGAACGGCGGTGGTCTGGTCATCGACATGGCGCCGCTGAACCGAATCCATTCGATCGATTCGAGCAGCCGGATCGCCGACGTCGACGGCGGCGTCAGTCTCGACCTCCTGATGAAGTCCGCGTTGCCGTTCGGACTGTGGGTGCCGGTGCTCCCGGGCACGCGGCAGGTCACCGTCGGCGGGGCGATCGCCTGCGACATCCACGGTAAGAACCACCACAGCGCCGGAAGCTTCGGAAATCACGTGCGCTCCATGGAGCTGCTCACCGCCGACGGCCAGGTCCGGACGCTCAAGCCGGAGGGCGAGACCGCCGAACTGTTCTGGGCCACCGTCGGCGGCAACGGTCTGACCGGGATCATCCTGCGGGCGAGCATCGAGATGACACCCACGGAGACGGCGTACTTCATCGCCGACGGGGACGTCACCGCCGGCCTGGACGAAACCATCGCCCTGCACAGCGACGGCAGCGAGGCGAACTACACCTACTCCAGCGCATGGTTCGACGCGATCAGCGCCCCGCCGAAACTCGGCCGCGCGGCGGTGTCGCGCGGATCGCTCGCCCGGCTCGATCAGCTTCCAGCGAAGCTGCAACGCAATCCCCTCAAATTCGATGCGCCACAACTACTCACATTCCCGGACATCTTCCCGAACGGGCTCGCCAACAAGTACACGTTCGGTCCCATCGGCGAACTGTGGTACCGCAAATCAGGGACCTACCGGGGCAAGGTCCAGAACCTGACACAGTTCTACCATCCCCTCGACATGTTCGGGGAATGGAATCGCGCCTACGGCCCGGCGGGATTCCTGCAATACCAGTTCGTGGTTCCCACCGAGGCGGTTGAGGAATTCAAGGCCATCATCGTCGACATTCAGCGGTCGGGGCACTACACCTTCCTGAATGTCTTCAAACTGTTCGGCCCCGGAAACCAAGCGCCCCTGAGCTTCCCGATTCCCGGCTGGAACGTGTGCGTGGATTTCCCGATCAAAGAAGGCCTGCACGAATTCGTGACCGACCTCGACCGACGGGTCCTGGAATTCGGCGGAAGGCTATACACCGCCAAGGATTCGCGCACCACGGCCGAGACATTCCACGCCATGTATCCGCGGATCGACGAATGGATTGCTGTGCGCCGCAAGGTGGATCCGCTGGGTGTCTTCGCATCCGATATGGCCCGACGTTTGGAGTTGCTGTAATGGTTTTCGACGCCGTGGGTAATCCGCAGACCATCCTGCTGCTGGGCGGCACGTCCGAGATCGGTCTGGCGATCTGCGAACGCTATCTTCGCGACGCCTCGTGCCGGATCGTGCTGGCCGCACTCCCGGACGATCCCGGACGCGACGCGGCCGTCGCGCAGATGACAGCCGCGGGCGCCAAGTCCGTCGAAGTCATCGACTTCGACGCCGTCGACACCGACAGCCATCCCAAGGTGATCGACGCGGCGTTCAGCCAGGGTGACGTCGACGTGGCCATCGTCGCCTTCGGATTGCTCGGCGACGCCGAAGAGTTATGGCAGAACCAGCGCAAGGCTGTGCAAATCGCCGAAATCAACTACACCGCAGCCGTCTCCGTCGGTGTGCTGTTGGGCGAGAAGATGCGGGCGCAAGGCTCCGGACGCATCATCGCGATGAGCTCGGCCGCCGGTGAACGAGTCCGACGGTCCAACTTCGTCTACGGCTCCACCAAAGCCGGCCTCGACGGGTTCTACCTGGGACTGGGCGAGGCTCTGAAGGAGTTCGGTGTCGGTGTCCTGGTGATCCGGCCGGGCCAGGTCCGCACCCGGATGAGTGCCCACGTCAAAGAGGCGCCGTTGACCGTGGACAAGGAATATGTGGCCAACCTCGCGGTGACGGCGTCGGCCAAGGGCAAGGAATTGGTCTGGGCGCCAGGCGCTTTCCGCTACGTGATGATGGTGCTGCGCCACATCCCGCGGCCGGTGTTCCGCAAGCTGCCGATCTAGGCGCGTAGGTGCGCAACGCTGTGACCGGCGCCGGTCGGCTCGGATTGGCGGCTGCAGTCGGAACGGTGCTCGCCACCGGTGTCTCGGTGGTCGCCCTCTTCGCGATCTCACGCGTGGACTGGCCAGCCTTCCCGTCCTCGAACCAACTGCACGCGCTCACTACCGTGGGCCAGGTTGCCTGCCTGCTCGCCCTCATCGGGGTGGCTCTTCTGTGGCGACGCGGTTGGGCGACCGCCGCGCGTCTGGGGGCGGCCGTGTTCCTGGCGGCCTTCACCGTGGTCACGCTCGGAATGCCGCTGGGTGCGACGAAGCTGTACCTGTTCGGAGTGTCGGTCGATCAGCAGTTCCGCACCGAATACCTGACCCGGCTGACCGACAGCCCCGCGCTGCGCGACATGACCTACGCCGGTCTACCGCCGTTCTATCCGCCCGGCTGGTTCTGGATAGGCGGGCGGATGGCGGATGCGGCCGGAATGCCCGCCTGGGAGATGTTCAAGCCCTGGGCGATCACATCGATCGCCGTAGCGGTCGTCCTCGCAATGCTGCTGTGGGCACCCATGATCCGCTTCGAATACGCGTTGGTCGTCACCACGGCCACGGCGGCCGTCGTGCTGGCCTACGGCTCGGCCGAGCCATACAGCGCCATGATCAGCATGCTGGGTGCCCCGATCCTGGTGCTCGCATGGTCGGGACTGCGAGGCGGAACCCGTTCGGGAGGCTGGGCCGCGATCGCCGGAGTCGGGATCTTCCTCGGGGTCGCGGCGACCTTCTACACGCTGTTGCTCGGCTATACGGCCTTCACAGTCGCGGTGATGGCGTTCGTGGTGTCCGCGGCCCGGCGCAGCCTCGAACCGTTGCTGCGACTGGCAGTCATCGCCGGGATCAGCGCGGCGATCGCATTGATCGCCTGGCTGCCGTTCCTGCTGCGAGCTGCGAGCGAACCGCTCAGCGACACCGGCACCGCCCAGCACTACCTGCCCGCCGACAGTGCGGTTCTGGCCTTCCCGATGCTGCAGTTCACCCTGCTCGGGGCGTTGTGCATGCTCGGCACGGTGTGGCTGGTGTGGCGAGCGCGCACTTCCACGCGGGCCGCAGCAATCGGTATCGCGGTGCTCGCGGTGTACGGGTGGTCGCTGCTGTCGATGCTCACCACACTTGTCGGCACCACCCTATTGTCGTTCCGGCTGCAGCCCACGCTGACCGTTCTGCTGGCCGCGGCGGGCGCCTTCGGATTCATCGATGTGGGGGTGGCGCTGGCGGCGCGCACCAGCCGGCGGGTCATACCGGTGCTGGCGGCGATCGGACTGATCGGGGCGATCGGATTCAGCCAGGACATCGCCGACGTCCTGCGGCCCGACCTCAACGTCGCCTACACCGACACCGACGGTGACGGACAACGCGGCGACCGCCGCCCGCCCGGGTCCGAGAAGTTCTACCCGGAGATCGACGCGGCGATACGGCAGGCCACCGGTGATGCGCGGGACCGCACGGTGGTGCTCACCGCCGACTACAGTTTCCTGGCCTATTACCCGTACTTCGGATTTCAGGGACTCACACCGCATTACGCGAACCCCCTGGCGCAGTTCGAGAAGCGTGCCGCGGCGATACAGGGCTGGTCCGACCTGACGACCGCCGACCAGTTCACCAAGGCGCTCGACTCGCTGCCGTGGCAGGCGCCGTCGGTGTTCCTGATGCGCCGAGGGGGCGACGGCACGTACACGCTGCGGTTGGCCGAGGACGTCTACCCCAACCAGCCCAATGTCCGGCGCTACACCGTCGACCTCGACGCGGACCTCTTCACCGAGCCGCACTTCACCGTCAAGACGATCGGCCCATTCGTACTGGCCATCCGGAACAACCACTGACCGTGCCCGAACAACCACTGACCGCGTAGGCGCCAATTACCATCTAGCTCCGTGACGGAGACGGGGATGCAGACGGGTACCGAAAGGAGCTATCGGACCGCCCGGCTCGTGGCCGTCGTCGCAGGCCTGCTCGGCGCGGCCCTCGCGATACTGACCCCGCTGCTGCCCGTCTCCCAGACGACGGCGCAGCTCAACTGGCCTCAGAACGATGTTCTGGACGACGGGGTTCTCACCAGCGTCACCGCACCGCTGATCGGTTACGTCGCCACCGACCTGAGCATCACAGTGCCGTGCAGCGCGGCCGCCGGCCTCACCGGTGACAGAACGGTCCTGCTCTCCACCGTTCCCAAGCAGGCACCCAAAGCCGTGGACCGGGGACTGCTGATCCAGCGGGCCAATCAGGACCTCGTTGTGGTGGTTCGCAACACCCCGGTCGTCGTTGCCCCGCTCAGCCAGGTCCTCAGCCCCGACTGCCAGAAACTGACCTTCACCGCTCATGCAGACAAGGTGACCGGCGAATTCGTCGGCCTCAAGAACGGCCCGGACAGCGACAAGCCGGGCAGTCCGCTTCGCGGCGAGCGCAGCGGCTATGACTTCCGTCCCCAGATCGTGGGGGTGTTCACCGATCTTGCCGGCCGGGCTCCCCCCGGCCTGAGCTTCGCGGCCACGATCGACACCCGCTACACCAGCACCCCGACGGCGATCAAGACGATCGCAATGGTGCTGGGGGTCCTTTTGACCGTCGCCTCGCTGATCGCATTGCACGTGCTGGACACGACTGACGGCGTCCGGCACCGCCGTTTCCTGCCGGCACGCTGGTGGTCGCTGTCACCGCTCGACGGGCTGGTCGTCGCGGTGCTGGTGTGGTGGCACTTCGTAGGCGCCAACACCTCCGACGACGGCTACATCCTGACCATGGCCCGGGTGTCCGAGCACGCCGGCTACATGGCGAACTACTACCGATGGTTCGGTACGCCCGAGGCCCCGTTCGGTTGGTATTACGACCTGCTCGCGCTGTGGTCGCACGTCACGACAGCCAGCATCTGGATGCGCCTCCCCACCCTGCTGATGGCGTTGGCGTGCTGGTGGGTCATCAGCCGTGAGGTGATTCCCCGCCTGGGGCACGCGGTGAAGACCAGCCGTGCCGCCGCCTGGACCGCCGCGGGAATGTTCCTGGTGTTCTGGCTGCCGCTGAACAACGGTCTGCGGCCCGAACCGATCATCGCGTTGGGAATCCTGCTCACCTGGTGCTCGGTGGAGCGCGGGGTGGCGACCAGCCGCCTGTTGCCCGTGGCGGCGGCGTGCATCATCGGTGCCCTGACTCTGTTCTCGGGGCCGACCGGTATCGCGTCGATCGGCGCACTGCTGGTGGCCATCGGCCCACTGCGCACAATCCTGCACCGGCGGTCCACACAGTTCGGGCTGCTTCCGCTGCTGGCGCCCATATCCGCGGCGGCGACCGTGACGTTGATCCTGATCTTCCGGGATCAGACGCTGATCGGCGAGATCCAGGCCAACTCGCTGAAGTCGGCCGTCGGCCCCAGCCTCACCTGGTTCGACGAACACATCCGCTACGAACGGCTGTTCAACGCCAGCCCCGACGGCTCCATCGCTCGGCGGTTCCCCGTGCTGGCCCTGTGGGTGGCGCTGGCCGCATCGGTGGCGATGGTGTTGCGGCGCGGCCACATTCCGGGCACCGCGGCCGGCCCGGCCCGGCGAATCATCGGCATCACCGTCATCTCGTTCATCGCGATGATGTTCACCCCCACCAAATGGACTCACCACTTCGGTGTCTTCGCGGGACTGGCCGGCTCGCTGGGCGCCTTGGCCGCCGTCGCGGTGACCGCCCACGTTCTGCGATCCCGCCGCAACCGGACGGTGTTCGCGGCGGTGGTCCTGTTCGTGACCGCGTTGTCGTTCGCGAGCGTCAACGGTTGGTGGTACGTCTCCAACTTCGGTGTGCCGTGGTCGAACCAGCTACCCGAGTGGCATTTCGGCTTCACCACGGTGCTGCTCGGACTGACCGTTCTCACGTTGATGTACGCGACGTGGCTGCACTTCTCCGGACGGGGCGAAGAAAGTTCCGGACCGCGGCGAAGGTGGTCCAAGCTGGGTGGTTCGCCACTGGCAGTCGCCGCGTGGCTGTTGGTGTTCTTCGAGGTGCTCTCGCTGACCCTGGCGACGGCCGACCAGTATCCGGCGTGGTCGGTGGGACGTTCCAACCTCGAGGCGCTGACGGGTAAGACGTGCGGCATGGCAGAGGACGTCCTCGTCGAGCAGGACCCCAACGCGGGTGTGCTCATTCCGATCGGCGTCCCCGTCGGGGAGGGCCTGGGCACCGCGGTGCCGGACGGCTTCCGGCCCAACGGGATCCCGGCGGATGTCTCCGCCGACCCGGTGATGGAACCGCCAGGCGGGGGCAGCTTCGTCGATGGCGACGGCATCGTGACCAGTAGCGAAGCCGGCACCGAGGGTGGAACCACCGTCGCCCCGGGCGTCAACGGCTCACGCGCGCGCCTGCCGTACGGCCTGGACCCGGCCAGGACGCCGGTGATGGGCAGTTGGCATACCGGTGTGCAGAGGCCGGCCACGCTGAAGTCCGCGTGGTACCGGCTCCCGGCTGACTGGCAGCAGCGGCGGCAGACCTCTCCGCTGCTGGTGTTGTCGGCGGCGGGACGGTTCGACCAGGGCGAAGTGCAAGTGCAGTGGGCGACCGACCGGGAGGCTGCCGACAACAAGCCCGGCGGTGCGATCGGGTTCGGCGACGTCGGAGCTGCGCCGGCGTGGCGAAACCTGCGCGCGCCGCTGGCCGCAGTGCCAGCGAATGCAACTCAGATCCGCGTCGTCGCCGACGATGACGATCTATCCCCGCAGCACTGGATCGCGGTCACCCCGCCGCGCATTCCCGATCTGCACACGCTGCAAGACGTGGTGGGTTCTTCCCAGCCGGTTTTGCTCGATTGGCTGGTGGGACTGGCGTTCCCGTGCCAACGGCCGTTCGACCATCAGAACGGTGTCATCGAGCCGCCGAAATGGCGGATCCTGCCCGATAGGTTCGGTGCTGAGGCGAACTCACCGGTGATGGACAACGTCGGGGGTGGACCGCTGGGAATCAGCGAGCTGCTGTTCCGGGCGGTCACCGTTCCCACATATCTGAAGCACGACTGGTTCCGTGACTGGGGTGCCCTGCAGCGTCTCGATTCGTTCTATCCGAACGCACTGCCGGCCCGGCTCGATCTCGGGACGGCGACGCGCAGCGGATGGTGGAGCCCGGCGCCGCTGCGACCCACGTGATCCCCGCCGCATGGCACCGCGATCGCCGCAACGACTTCGCCTACCATCGAGCCTCGTGCCCAGCGTCAGTGCCGTGTCTGCAGCCGCACCCGTAGGGGCCCGATCCGTCAGGGGCGTGCGCCTGGTCGCGGTGCTGGCAGGTCTCGCCGGAATCCTGCTCTGCGCCCTGACGCCGCTGCTGCCGGTCACTCAGACCACTGCCACCGTCACGTGGCCGCAGGCGGCCGGCCCGGACGGAATGATCACCGATATCACCGCACCGCTGGTGTCCGGTGCGCCGCAGTCGCTGGATGCGTCGATTCCCTGTTCGGCGATCGCGACCCTGCCCCCCGCGGGCGGTCTGGTGTTCTCCACGATTCCTCCGGCCGGGATCGACGCGACACGTAACGGTCTGTTCGTCCGCGCCAACGCCGACACCGTCGTCGTCGCGTTCCGGGACTCGGTGGCTGCCGTTGCATCAAGATCCGCTATCGATTCGGGCGGCTGCAGCTCGCTCCACCTCTGGGCGGGTCCGGCCGGTGTCGGCGCGGACTTCGCCGGTATCGGCGGCGCGTCGGGCACGCTGCCGCCGGAGAAGAAGCCCCAGGTGGCCGGCGTCTTCACCGACATGCGCGTTCCCGCGCAAGCGGGCCTGTCGGCGCGGATCGACATCGACACCCGATTCATCACCCGTCCCGCGCCGTTGAAGCTCGTCGCCATGGTGATGGGCATCGTCTGCGTTGCAGCGTCCGTCGCCGCGCTGGCGATCCTGGACCGCAATGCCTGCCGCCGGGTGCGGGGCGGATGGCGGCGCACGCTGTCGGCCGGCCCGGCGCGATGGCTGGCCGACGTCGGAGTCATCGCAACGCTGCTGCTCTGGCACGTCATCGGAGCGATCTCGTCCGACGACGGATACAACCTCACGATTGCCCGAGTCTCCGGTGACGCCGGGTACACCGCCAACTACTACCGCTACTTCGGCGCCACCGAGGCACCGTTCGACTGGTATCAGTCGGTGCTGGCTCAGCTCGCCTCGGTCAGCACGGCGGGAGTCTGGATGCGGATCCCCGCGTTGGCGGCGGGCGTCTTCACCTGGCTCATCCTCAGCCGCTGGGCGCTCCCGAGACTCGGGCCCGGCCTTCGTGGGCTGGGCTCCGACAGGATCGCGATCTGGACGGCGGGCGCGGTGTTCCTGGCCGCGTGGCTGCCATTCAACAACGGGTTGCGGCCCGAACCGCTGATCGCCTTCGGAGTGCTGGCTGCCTGGATGCTCGTGGAGACCGCGCTGGGAACGCGGCGTCTGGTGCCGGCCGCGCTGGCCGTGATCATCGCAGTGTTCAGCGTGACGCTTGCCCCCCAGGGCATCGTCGCAGTCGCCCCGCTGTTGGTGGGTGCTCGCGGAATCGCGAGGGTGATCCAGTCCCGGCGTCCGGTCGATGGGCTTGCCGCTCCGCTCGCCCCGCTGGGTGCTGCACTGTCGGTGGTGTTCGTCGTTGTGTTCCGCGACCAGACCCTGGCGTCGGTTGCCGAATCGGCCCGGATCAAATATGTGGTCGGGCCCACGATCGCGTGGTACCAGGACTTCCTGCGCTACTACTTCCTGACCGTGGAAGACAATTCCGAGAGCTCGCTGACTCGCCGGTTCGCTGTATTGGCGATGTTGCTGTGTCTGTTCGGCACGTTGGCGGTGCTGTTGCGCCGCGGCCGGCTGCCGGGAGCCGCCACCCCTCCGGTGTGGCGGCTCATCGGGTCGACCGCGATCGGGCTTCTGCTCCTCACGTTCACCCCGACCAAGTGGGCGGTGCAGTTCGGCGTGTTCGCCGGGCTCGCCGGCGGGTTGGGCGCGGTCACGGCCTTCGCGGTGGCGCGGGTCGGCCTGCACAATCGGCGGAACCTCGCGCTCTACGTGACGGCGTTGCTGTTCGTGTTGGCCTGGGCGACATCGGGCACCAACGGGTGGTTCTACGTCGGCAATTACGGTGTGCCCTGGTTCGACCGCCAGCCGGTGATCGCGAGCCATCCGGTCACGTCGATGTTCCTGGTGTTGGCCATCCTGACGGGACTGTTCGGCGCATGGCTGCACTTCCGCATGGATTACGCCGGCCGCACCGAAGTGCGCAACACCCGGCGCAACCGCGCGTTGGCATCGACACCGTTGCTGATGGTCGCGATCATCATGGTGGTGCTCGAGGTCGGCTCGATGGGCAAGGCGTTCGCGCAGCGTTACCCGGTCTACACGACCGCCAAGGCCGACCTCGGCGCGCTGGCGACGGGATTGTCCGCGGACAGCTGCGCGATGGCCGATGACGTTCTCGTGGAACCCGACACCAATGCCGGTGTGCTGCAACCAGTTCCGGGTCAGACGTGGGGTAAGTACGGACCTCTCGGCGGCGAAACCCCGGTCGGGTTCACGCCCAACGGGATCAGCGACACCCTTGAGCCCGCAGAGCCATTCATCGCCAATCCGGGCACGGTCAATTCTGACGGTTCACCGAACAAGCCGAACGTCGGAATTGCCTACGCCGCAGGGACGGGCGGCGGATATGGTCCCGTCGGTATCAACGGGTCGAAGGTCTTCCTGCCCTTCGGGCTCGACCCGAAGACGACACCTGTCATGGGCAGCTACAACGAGAACACGGTTGCGGCCAAGGCGACATCCGCGTGGTACGAGCTACCTCCCCGCACCGCAGACCGCCCGTTGGTGACGGTCGCGGCGGCCGGGGCAATCTGGTTCTACGACGAAGAGGGACAGTTCAATTACGGCCAATCCCTCAAGTTGCAGTGGGGCGTGCACCGCCCCGATGGCTCGTACCAGGCGCTCGGCCTGGTACAGCCCATCGATGTGATTGCGCAAAAGGCTTGGCGCAACCTGCGTTTCCCGCTGAAATGGGCGCCGACCGAAGCGAATGTGGCCCGGATCGTCGCCGACGACCCAAACCTCAGCACCGACCAGTGGTTCGGGTTCACCCCGCCGCGGGTGCCCGTGCTGGAAACCGCGCAGGAGTTCCTCGGTTCCACGACGCCGATCCTCATGGATGTCGCCACGGCGGCGAACTTTCCCTGCCAACGACCGTTTTCCGAGCATCTCGGTGTGGCCGAACTTCCGGAATATCGAATATTGCCCAATCTCAAACAGGTGGCCATTTCGTCGAACATGTGGCAGTCCGCGCGTGCCGGCGGGCCTTTCCTCTTCATCCAGGCATTGCTGACCACAGCGACGATCCCCACCTATCTACGTGACGATTGGTACCGGGATTGGGGCGCCATCGAAAGGTACATCCGGGTGGTGCCCGCGACCGATGCTCCCAACGCCGTCATCGAAACCGGCTCGCGAACTGCCTTCGGCTGGAGCCGAAGTGGACCTATCAGGGCGCTGCCATGAGCCCGACGGTGAACGGTTCAGTGAAAAGTGATGTAAGGACAGCACGTTGGGTTGCGACCATTGCCGGCCTTCTCGGGTTCGTGCTGTCGGTGTTGACGCCCATCCTTCCGGTGGTGCAGACAACCGCGACACTGAACTGGCCGCAGAGCGGGCAACTGGGAAATGTGACCGCACCGCTGATCTCGCAGGCACCGGTGGAGCTGACGGCGACCGTCCCCTGCGACGTGATCCGTTCGCTGCCCCCGCAGGGCGGCATGATCCTCGGCCTCGCGCCGAAGAAGGGCAAAGAGGCGACCCTCAATTCGCTGTTCGTGAATGTGAGTGCGCAGCGGGTCGACATCACCGATCGCAACGTTGTGGTGGCGAGTGTTCCGCGAGCACAGGCGCAATCGCCGGAATGCCAGCGCATCGAGATCAGCTCGACCAAGGAGGGCACCTTCGCCACCTTCGTGGGGCTGAAGGATCCCAGCACCGGCAAGGAACTGCGCAGCGGCTTCGCCGACCCGAACCTGAGGCCCGCGATCGTCGGGGTGTTCACCGACCTCGTCGGCCCCGCGCCGCCGGGGCTCACGTTCTCGGCCACCATTGACACGCGGTTCTCCACCAAGCCAACGCTTCTGAAGTTGGGGGCGATGCTGCTGGCGATCGCGTCGACGATCGTCGCACTGGTGGCGTTGTGGCGCCTCGACCGTGTCGACGGCCGCCGGATGCACAAGTGGATCCCGCAGCGCTGGCGCACCTTCACCGCCGTCGACGTCGCGGTGGTGGCGGCCTTTTTGGTCTGGTATGTGATCGGCGCCAACTCCTCCGACGATGGCTACCAGCTGCAGATGGCACGAGTGGCTGGTCATGCCGGCTATATGTCGAACTATTTCCGGTGGTTCGGGAGTCCCGAAGACCCGTTCGGGTGGTACTACAACGTGCTGGCGCTCATGACCCACGTCAGTACCGCCAGCATCTGGATTCGGCTACCAGATCTGATCTGTTCTTTGGTCTGTTGGCTACTGCTGTCGCGAGAAGTGCTGCCCCGGCTCGGGCCGGCTGTGTCTGTTAGCCGGCCAGCTTTGTGGGCGGCCGGACTTGTCTTGCTCGCGGCGTGGATGCCGTTCGACAACGGTCTGCGCCCGGAAGGGCAGATCGCCACCGGCGCGCTCATCACCTACGTCCTGATCGAACGGGCCATCACCTCCGGACGGTTGGCGCCGGCGGCGCTGGCCATCCTGTCCGCCGCATTCACGCTGGGTATCCAGCCGACCGGACTCATCGCCGTCGCCGCGCTGATCGCGGGCGGGAGGCCGCTTCTCCGAATCCTGGTGCGCCGGCGCGCCGTGCTGGGGACATGGCCGCTGGTGGCGCCCCTGCTCGCCGTGGGAACCGTGATCCTCACGGTGGTGTTCGCCGACCAGACACTGGCAACGGTGTTGGAGGCCACCAGGATTCGCACCGCCATCGGGCCGAGCCAGGCCTGGTACACGGAGAATCTGCGGTACTACTACCTGATCCTGCCGACGGTCGACGGTTCGCTCTCCCGGCGGTTCGGCTTCCTCGTCACGTTCCTGTCGCTGTTCATCTCGATGTTCATCATGTTGCGCCGCAAGCGGATTCCGGGTGTCGCTCGTGGCCCGGCCTGGCGGCTGATGGGTGTCATCTTCGGCACGATATTTTGTCTGATGTTCGCCCCCACCAAATGGGTGCATCACTTCGGTTTGTTCGCCGCTGTGGGCGCGGCCATGGCGGCACTGGCGACCGTTCTGGTGTCGCCGAAGGTGTTGCGATGGTCACGCAACCGGATGACGGTGGTCAGCGCGGTGCTGTTCCTGCTGTCGCTGTGCTTCGCTAGTACCAATGGCTGGTGGTACGTGTCGAGCTACGGCATCCCGTTCAACAACTCGATGCCGAAGATCGGCGGAATCACCGTCAGCACAATGCTCTTCGCGCTGTTCGTGGTCGCTGTCCTCTACACGGTCTGGCTGCATTTCAATTCGCGTGACCACGGCCAGGGGCGCGTTGCGCGAGCACTGACAGTGGCGCCCATCCCCGTTGCCGCCGGATTCATGGTCGTCGTCTTCGTGGGATCGATGGCGACCGGAGTCGTTCGGCAATATCCCAGCTTCTCCAACGCCTCGGCGAACCTCCGCGCCTTCTCCGGAGGGTGCGGTTTGGCCGACGACGTGCTGGTCGAGCCGGACACCAATGCTGGATTCCTGACACCGCTTCCAGCAGAGGGGGGCGAATGGGGACCGCTCGGTCCGCTCGGCGGCGTGAAGCCGGTTGGGTTCAGTCCCAATGGCGTTCCCGAGCACATCGTGGCGGAAGCCATTCGGATGACCAATCCGCAACCGGGAACCGACTACGACTGGGATGCCCCTGTCGCACTCGACAAGCCCGGCATCAACGGTTCCACGGTGCCACTCCCCTACGGCCTGAACCCGGCGCAGGTCCCGCTGGCGGGCAGCTACGCGAACGGACCACAGCAGGAGGCCACCCTGACCTCGGCGTGGTACCAGCTGCCGTCGGGCGACAGGAGCTACCTCGACGCGCATCCGCTGGTGGTCGTGACGGCGGCAGGCACGATCGCCGGAAACAGTGTGTTGAACGCGCACACCGATGGCCAGATCGTCGAGCTTGAATTCGGGCGGCCGGGCCCCGGTGGCGCGCCCGTCGCGGCTGGGCGTGTCCAACCCTACGATCTTGGTCCCGCCCCGTCGTGGCGCAACCTACGGTTCGCGCGATCGGCGATACCCGTGGACGCCGTCGCGGTGCGGATCGTCGCTGCGGACAAGTCGCTGTCGCAAGGCGACTGGGTGGCGGTTACGCCGCCGCGCGTTCCGGAACTGCGTTCGGTGCAGGAATACGTCGGCTCGACCCAACCGGTGCTGATGGACTGGGCGGTGGGCCTGGCGTTCCCGTGTCAGCAGCCGATGCTGCACACGGACGGGGTCACCGAGGTTCCGCGGTTCCGGATCACACCCGACTACACCGCGAAGAAGCAGGACACCGACACCTGGGAGGACGGCCGCAACGGCGGTCTGCTGGGCATCTCGGATCTGCTCCTCCGGGCCCACGTGATGGCGACCTACCTGTCTCACGACTGGGGACGGGACTGGGGATCGTTGCGCAAGTTCGACACCATCGTGGACGCCCAGGTTGCGCAGCTGGATCTGGGGACCGCCACTCACAGCGGACTTTGGTCGCCGGGGCAGATCCGCATCAAGCCTTGAGCCAGGCGGGTCGTGAACAGCCCATTATTTTCTGAATTTCGGCTAACTGCCGGACTTGGCCAGTTGCTCCGGCTGTAGCGACCAGACGGTGTTCTCGCTCCCATCGGTGGCGTGTGCGCAGTATGCGGGCGCGCCGGTCTCGCTGACGGCCGCGGCGCCCAGAATTGCGCAGTTGGCGCTGATCACCACGACGGGAAGATCCATGCGCCCGGACTCCGCGGGCGGGGGTCCGGCATGTCGGCTCGACGGCGTCGACGCGGTTGCCGCGGTGTCCTCGTGGCGTTCTCCGAACAGCAGAATCAGACCGGCAGCGGCGCCGGAAATCAGGACGATGGCTCCGAGCAGTGCCGGCACCAGCATCCGGCGTTTCTTCGGGTCCGGTTCCGGCTTGGCGTGACGGCCCCCCGACCGGCGTGCCGTGGCTTGGCCGCCGGTGGCGGGTGCGAGCGCTGTGAATTGGGTGGCGCCCGGGTCATCGGCAGGGGATGACAGCCGATGCTGCAATGCGCGGGCGAAGTCGATGCACCGATCGAAGCGGTCCGCGGGATCCTTGGCGAGCGCCTTGTCGAACACCGGGCCCAGGCCGGAAAGCTCGGGTCGTCTGGTGCCGATCTCGGGGGGCTCCGAGCTGAGGTGCTGGCTGATGACGATCGCCGGATTGGTGTGCTGGAACGGGGGCATTCCCGTCAGCAGGTGATAGGCGGTGGCGGCCAACGCGTATTGGTCGGCGTGACCGTCGACCGAATCGCCCTTCAGCTGCTCCGGCGCGGAATAGGCCACGGTGCCGACGGTCATGTTGGTCCCGGTCAGCTGGCTGGACTGGCCGATCCAGCGGGCGATCCCGAAGTCGGCGAGCATGACGCGTTCGTCGTCGGAGTCGGGGAAGCCAAGGAGGATGTTCGCCGGTTTCACGTCGCGATGCATCAGGCCGCGGCCGTGCGCGTAATCGAGCGCCTCTGCGACGGCGGTGATGATCCGCACCACCTCGTCGGGCGGCATCCCGTACGGATGGTGCTCCGCCAACAGGCGCGAGGCGTCGGTGCCTTCGACGTAGTCCATCGCGATCCACAGTTGGCCCTCGGTCTCGCCGCGGTCATGGATCGTGACGATGTGTGGATGCCACAGGGTGGAGATCATGTCGGCTTCGAGATTGAAGCGCTGGCGGTATTCCTCATCGCTGCTGACCGACGCGCCGAGCACCTTCAGTGCGTCGCGGCGGGGCAAGCGGGGGTGCTGGGCCAGATACACCTCACCCATACCGCCGGCCCCGAGGGTCTGCAGAATGATGTAACCAGCAAAATCCTGGCCGTCAGCTAACGGCATTGGGGCATCCTACGGCGCAAACGGCCAGATAATCGAACCGAGAACGCATCAGTTCGGCAAAGCCGCAGGTCAACGATCTCCGGCCTTGATTCTGGCGAGCGCATCCACACTCGACCGGGCGAGTTCGGACAGTTCGGCGCCGCTGACGGCTTGGCCGATGATCTCCGCCATCCGGCGGTTGGTCGCGACCTCGGCGTCGGCAAGCCGTTCCTGCTTGCCCGCGCAGTCCGGATAGGGTTTACGCCAGCCCATGAAGTCCGCATAGTCAGGCCCTTTGCCGAGGATGTGGGCTTCGACGGGGCTCACACCCGACAGGGCCAGCGCACAGAAGTGCACACTCGCCCGTAACTCACGCAGGATGAACATCACCTGCAGAGCGCGAGCCGGAGCATCACCGGCCAGCGGCATCCTGCGCCAGCCCGCAAATAACGGCAACCCGGGATCCGGAGCCGCCGCGATGATCTTCTCGCCGATCTCCGGGATCCGGTTCAGCGCCGGGGAGCCCGCCAGGTGCCGGCGCCCGAAATCAGCGGCCTGATCCCAATACAGACTGGCACTGGCGGCCGCGTCACGCACGGCGAGGCCCTTCTCCCAGCAGGTACGCACCAACTCAGGATCGAAGACCATGAACACCGAAGCGACCGTCTCGGGAGTCGCATGGCCCAGCACGCCGCCCCGCCCGGCGAAGTACGCCGAGAACGGGTCCGGGTAGCCCGCCGCCAACCCTTGCTCGACGGTCTCCGGGTGAAGCATGAACACACTGACCGCCTCGCCGATCGCCGCACCGGCGGTGCGGATCGCGTCGGTGCTACCGGCGTCACCCATCTCGACTCCCTGAATAGGCTCGACTCCCTGAATAGGCTCGACTCCCTTGCATAGGCGGGACTCCCTACATGGGAATGAGGCCGTGCTTGCGCTGTGTCCGGGTGATTTGCTTATCCCGGAGCAGGCGCAGCGATTGGCGCAATAGGAGCCGGGTCTGGTGGGGCTCGATGACCGCGTCGATGAACCCGCGTTCGGCGGCGATGTACGGGATCGCCATGTTGAGGTTGTAGCCCTCGATGAAGTCGGCGCGGATCTTCTGCACCTCGGGCGCTGTCGGATCGGGGAAGCGCTTCACCAGCAGTTGGGCGGCTCCCTCGGCGCCGATGACGGCGATCCGGGCGGTCGGCCAGGCGTAGTTCAGGTCGGCGGTCAGTTGCTTGGAGCCCATCACCGCGTATCCGCCGCCGTAGGCCTTCCGGATGACGACGGTGACCTTCGGGACATCGGCCTCGACGGTGGCGTTGAAGAATCGGCCGCCGCGCTTGATGATGCCGCCTTCCTCCTCGGCCACACCGGGCATGGCGCCGGGGGTGTCGACCACGAACACCAGCGGCAGGTTGAACGAGTCGCAGAACCGGATGAAGCCGGCGGCCTTGTCGGAGGCCTCGTTACCGATGGCGCCCGACATCACCATCGGCTGGTTGGCCACCACCCCGACCGGCCGGCCGTCGACGCGGGCGAACGCGGTGATCAGCTCGGGGGAGCGCTGATCGCCGATCTCGAAGACATCGCCGTCGTCGAAGATGCGCAGCAGGATGTCGTGCATGTCGTACGCCTGGTTGTCGGCGTCGGGCACGATCGTGTCCAGCTCGAAGTCGCTGGGGGTCAGCTCCGGCTCCAGACCCGGGTTGACGATCGGCGCGTCGTCCCAGGTGTTGGCGGGCAGGAAGGACAGATAGTCCCGGACGTACTGGAAGGCGGCGGCTTCGTCCTCGACGACCTTGTGGATGTTGCCGCGCTGGGCTTGCACATCGGCGCCGCCGAGTTCGTCGAAGGTGACGTCCTCGCCGGTGACATCCTTGATGACGTCGGGCCCGGTGATGAACATGTAGCCCTGATCCCGGACGGCGACCAAAAGGTCGGTCTGGATGGGCGAGTAGACGGCGCCCCCGGCGCACTTCCCGAGAATGATGGAGATCTCCGGCACGGTGCCGCGCAGCAATTCGTGGCGGCGCCCCAGTTCGGCGTACCAGGCCAGCGAGGTCACCGCATCCTGAATGCGGGCACCGGCCGAGTCGTTGATGCCGATGATCGGGCACCCGACCATCGCCACCCACTCCATCAGCTTGGCCACCTTGCGGCCGAACATCTCGCCGACCGAGCCTTGGAACACCGTCTGGTCGTGGCTGAACACCGCGACGGGACGGCCGTTGATGGTGCCGTGGCCGGTCACCACACCGTCGCCGTACAGCGCGTTCGGGTCACCGGGGGTCTTGGCCAGCGCACCGATCTCCAGGAAGCTGCCCGGGTCGAGCAGCGAATGGATTCGTGCGCGTGCCGAGGGGATGCCCTTCTTGTCGCGGCGGGCCTTGGCCTTCTCGTCACCGGGATCGGCCGCCAGAGCGAGCCTTTCGTGAAGGTCGGCAAGCTTTTGGGCGGTCGTTTCCAGGTGGCGTGTCACTTGGCCTGGTTCTCCTCGGCTGTCCCGTTGTTCGCTTCGCTCTGAATGCGGCTGATCGCTTCGCTCATATGAGCACCCACCTTGGCAATGTACGGCTCATCGATCGCCTGGATGTGTTCGCCCCCGATCGGGACGACTTCCAGGTCGGCGACGTATTCGCCCCACCCGCCGTCCGGCTTGCGGATGCCGTAGCGCGGCTCGAACATGATCGCGTCGTCGTGGTAGCGGTCGGCCATGTACAGCGTGACGTGGCCGTCGTACGGCTCGATCTCGACGGTGTCGATGGCGCGGTTGTCCAGATACGACGTGCGCTGGTGCTCGATGATTCCGCCCGGAATGTCCACCCCACTGGCCTTGACCGCGTCGAGGACGAATCGAACCTGGCCTTCGTCGTCGAGCTTCTCGAGCTCGTCGTAAGGGATTGCCGGGATCTCCACGTTGAAGGTGCGCTGCGCGAACAGGGCGTAGCGATCCCAACGGGCCCGGATCTCCTCCTTGGTCTGCGGGATGTCCTCGCCGGCGCGCACGGCGTCGATCAGGCCGACGAACCGGACGTCCGCGCCCGCACGCTTCAGCCCGATGGCGCACGCATAGGCCAGCACCCCGCCCAGCGACCAGCCCGCCAGGATGAACGGGCGCCCGCTGTTTATCTCGAGCAGCTTCGGGACGTATTCGGCGGCCCGCTCCTGGATCGACCCCTCGACCCGCTCGAGGCCGTACATCGGGGTGTCCTCGGGCAGACGCTTGAGCAGCGGCTCGTAGACGACGGTCGAACCGCCGGCCGGGTGGAAGACGAAAACCGGTACGGCATTCGAACCTTCGCGGGGTGCCCGGATCGTGCGGACAAACCCGTCGAGTTCACCGGACTCCAGATGCTCGCGCACCACGGTTGCCAACTTCTCGATGGTCGTCGCGGTCTTCACGGCGTCGGCGGTGATCGTGCCTTCGGCGCGCTCGGACAGCCGCTCGGCGATCTTGGCCGCGGTGGCATCGTCGATCTTCGGCAACTCGTTGAAGATTCCGCCCGGTGACTTGCCGGTGACGATGGCCCACGTCGCGAAGGTGACCCGCTCGGCTGCTTCGCGGGGCGGGACGTCGGTTCCCAGCGCATCGACGACGGCTTGCTGCGTCAGGACCTGGGCCGCCGCGGCCGCGGCGGATGTGCCGGGACCTGACGGATCGGTGGGCGGCGCGGGAATGTCCGGGCCGAGCGGGTTCGTCGGCGGGGAGGGGATTTCCAGCAGCGACTCGGTAGCCGTGGCCTCGGTTGATTCCGGTGCCGCCGGAGCCTTGCCGGCCATCAGCGCGGCCTGCTCGGCGGCGATCTCCTCGGGGCTCAGAGTCTGCTGATGCGCGTGCAACTCCTGCACTTCGTCGCGGTGTTCGATGGCGTACTCGATGAGGTTCTGGACCGCGTAGAGGTTCGCATCGCGTACCGCCGTCAACTGGATGGGCGGTAGATCGAAGTCGTACTCGACGCGGTTCTTGATCCGAACCGCCATCAGCGAGTCGAGGCCCAACTCGATGAGCGGGACCTCCCAGGGCAGGTCTTCTGGCTCGTAACCCATTGCGCCGCCGACGATCGTGGCCAGCCGGTCGTGAACCGTCTCGCCGGAGTCGGGTGACCACTTCGCGAACCCGGCACCCAGGTTGGCGCCCTGCGTCAGGTTGTCCGCAAGGATCTCGGCATCATCGGGTTCGACGGCGGCTTCCGATTGCGCCGAAAGTGGTTGTGCCACAGCAGTGCCCGTGGCGACCGCTGCGGGCAGGGCCGACACCGCGCCGGAGCGCGTCACGATGGCGTCGTACACCAGGGTGAACGACTCGTCGATCCGTGCGTGCACCTGAACCGAAGCGCCGCCCGGGTGACGAGTCAGGGTGGTCACCAGCCGCGCACCTTCGCCGGGCACGGCCCGCTGCTCGGATGCGGTGAGCGTCGCATCCGGAAGGATCTGCACGGCAGCGGCTTTCACCAGTGCGGCGAGGTCGGTGCCGCCGGACGCCGCGTACTCCCAGACATGACGCCCGTCGGGCATCGCGACGTGGGTGCCCGGAATGAGCGACGCACCGTCGGCCGAGAAGTGCGCATCGAGCCAGTGCTCCTTGCGCTTGAACCGGGTGGCCGGGATGTTCGCGTAATCGCCGGGGCTGAACAGAGTCCGGAAGTCGATGTCGTGGCCGTGCACATACAGCTGGGCAACCGCGGCGACCATCGAGTCGACTTCGTCCTGCTTGCGGGCCAGCGTGGCGATCAGCTGGCCATCGTGCAGTCCGGCCGCTGCTGTGGTGAGGCCAACCTGCATGAGCGCCACCGGATTCGGTGCGAGTTCCAGGAACGTGGTGTGCCCGTTGTCCACGGCATTGCGGATGCCCTGGGTGAAGTAGACGCTGTGGCGCAGCCCCTTCTTCCAGTAGTCGACGTCGTGGATCGGCTCACCGCCCGGGCGGATGTAGCTGCCCTCGTGGACGGTGGAGAAGTAGCCGGTCTTCAACGGCGCGGGCTCGATGCCCTGCAATTCGGCAGCCAATTCGCCGAGCAGCGGGTCCATCTGGCTGGTGTGACTTGCGCCCTTGGTCTGCATCTTGCGGGCGAACTTGCCCTCGGATTCGGCCCGGGCGATGATCGCGTCGACCTGCTCGGGCGGCCCGCCGATCACGGTTTGGGTGGGGGCGGCGTAGACGCACACCTCGAGGTCCGGGAAATCGGAGAACACCGTCTTGATCTCGTCGGGGGAGTATTCGACCAGGGCCATCAGGCGGATGTACTCGCCGAACAGCATGGCCTCACCCTCACCCATGAGGTGCGCGCGGGCGCAGATCGCGCGGGCGGCGTCGGCCAGCGACAGGCCACCGGCGAAGTAGGCGGCGGCCGCCTCTCCCAGGGATTGCCCCACCACCGCAGCCGGTTTCGCGCCGTGGTGCTTGAGCAGTTCGCCGAGTGCGATCTGCAGGGCGAAGATCACCGTCTGGACCACTTCGATCGGGTATTCGCAGGTTTCGTTCGTGTAGTCGATCGCATCGTCGAGGATCAACTCGACAATCGAATAGCCGCGTTCGTCCTGGATGTGCGCGTCGACCTTGTTGATCCACTCGGCGAACACCGGGTTGCGCAGATAGAGGCTCTTGCCCATCTTGCGGTGCTGGGCGCCGAAGCCGGCCAGCACCCACACCGGCCCGTTCGTGACGGGTCCGTCTGCGCTGTAGACCAGCGGGGTCTGCTTGCCGTCGGCGATCGCGCGCAGGCCCTTGATGGCCTCGTCGTGGTCGTGGGCCATCACCACCGCGCGTGAGCGGCCGTGGTTGCGCCGGGACAGCGCGCGACCGATGGCCTCCAGTGAGGACGCGCGCCCCTCCGGGCCGTCGATCCAGTCCGCGAGTTCGGCGGCCGTCGCCCGCTTGCGGGACGTCAGGAATCCCGAAACGGCTAGCGGCACAACAGGAATGGGTTGTTCCGCGGCGTCGAGTTCTTCGCGGGCCACCTCGAGGAGACGCAGCGCCTCGTCGGTCAGGCCCGGGAGTTCGGGGTCGTCGTCAGCACCGTGGTGCGCGGCCGAACCGAATTCGTCGGTGTCGTCGCCGTCGGCGAACCCGGGGTCGTCGTCGATGAATTCGCCGTACTCGTCCATCCGCACACCGCCCACGTAGACGGCGTTGGCAGCCGACATCGTGGTGTCATCGGTCTGTGTCTCCGAAACCGGTTCCGGTTCAACGAGATCCGACGGCAGCACTTCACGCAACACGAGGTGAGCGTTGGCGCCGCCGAATCCGAAACCGGAGACCCCGGCGATCGCGTGACCGCTGTATCGCGGCCAATCCGTGGTTTCGCTGGCCACCCGCAGGTGCTCGGCGTCGAAGTCGATGTACGGGTTGGGGCCGGCGTAGTTGATCGACGGCGGGACCTTGTCACGCGAGAGCGACAGCGCCACCTTGCTCAGGCTCGCCGCACCGGCGGCCGACTCCAGATGTCCGACATTGGATTTCACCGCACCGAGCAGCGCCGGCTGATCCGCGGACCGGCCACGCCCGACGACCCGGCCGAGCGCGTCGGCCTCGATCGGGTCGCCCAGGATGGTGCCCGTTCCGTGGGCTTCGATGTAGTCGACGGTGCGCGGATTGATCCCAGCGTCCTTATAGGCGCGGCGCAACACGTCGGCCTGTGCATCGGGATTGGGAGCCAGCAGGCCGTTGGAGCGGCCGTCGTGGTTGACGGCGCTGCCGGCGATGACGGCGAGGATCTGATCGCCATCGCGGCGGGCGTCGCCGAGGCGCTTGAGTACCAGCATGCCGCCGCCCTCAGAGCGGGCGTAGCCGTCGGCGTCGGAACTGAACGACTTGATCCTGCCGTCGGGTGCCAAAACGCCCCCGACCTCGTCGAAGCCGATGGTGACGGCCGGGGTGACCAGAGCGTTGACGCCACCGGCCACCACTACGTCGGCTTCGCCCGCGCGCAGCGCCTGAACACCCTGATGCACGGCCACCAGCGATGACGAGCACGCGGTGTCGACGGCGACCGACGGGCCGCGGAAGTCGTAGAAGTAGGACACCCGGTTGGCGATGATGGAGCTCGCCGTGCCGGTGATGGCGTAGGGGTGCGCGGTGCGCGGGTCCATCATCGCCAGGTAGCTGTAGTCGTTGGTGGAGCTGCCGACGAAGACGCCGACGCTGCCGCCGCGCAAGCTGGATGCCGGAATACGGGCGTGCTCGAGGGCTTCCCACGTCAGTTCCAGCGCCAGCCGCTGCTGCGGGTCGATGTTGTCGGCTTCCATCTTCGACAGCGCGAAGAATTCGGCGTCGAAGCCCTTCAGGTCCTTGAGGTATCCGCCGCGGGTGCGGGCCTTGGCGATGCGCTCCGCCAGACGGGGCTCGTCCATGAATTCGGCCCACCGGCCTTCGGGCAGGTCGGTGATCGCGTCGCGCCCCTCGAGCAGCGCCGCCCACATCTCGTCCGGGGTGTTCATGTCGCCGGGGAACCGCGTTCCCAGGCCGACGATGGCGATGTTCGCCACGTCCTCGTCGAGGTCGCGAGACCAATCCTCGTTCTCGTCGACGTTCTCCAGTTCCGGCTCGCCTTCCACGATCACCGTTGCCAGCGATTCGATGGTCGGGTGCCGGAATGCCACGGTGGCCGTCAGCGTGACACCGGTGAGGTCCTCGATGTCGCTGGCCATCGCGACCGCGTCGCGGGAGGAGAGACCGAGCTCGACCATCGGAACCGATTCGTCGACCGAGTCGGGGGACTGCCCGGTTGCGTTCGCCACCCAGTTGCGCAGCCATTCGCGCATCTCCGGGACCGACTGCTCGGTGCGGTTGGCGGGGGTTTCGGGCGTGGTGACGTCAGGTGTATCTGATTCAGACATGAGGCCTCAACTCCTCGTTACTTCCCGGCGCCCGGGAAGTCGTGGTTATTCCGCGTCGGGTCGGTGGCCGCCGGGTCAGTGCCCGTCGTCCGGGAAGGCGTTGGCGATCTTGCCGCTGCGAAGGCTGCCGTCCAGGTAGGCGGAGCGGCATGCGCGCCGGCCGATCTTTCCGCTCGAAGTACGCGGAATGGCGCCAGCCGCGGTGAGCAGGACATCGCGGACCGTCACACCGTGGCGTACGGCGATTGCGGCCCGGATGTCGTCGGTGATCGGGCCGATGTCGAGCTTGTGGCTACCCGGCGCGCGCTCGGCGACGATGACCAGCTGCTCGGAGCTGTCGTCGGCGTCGCGCTTCAGGCCGGCGTGGGCGTTCTCGAACACCTCGTCGGGAAGCTGGTTGGCCGGCACGGAGAAGGCGGCGACGTATCCGGTGCGCAGAGCCTTCGAGGACTCCTGGGCGGAATACTCCAGATCCTGCGGATAGTGGTTGCGGCCGTCGACGATCACCAGATCCTTCACGCGGCCGGTGATGTACAGGTCGCCCTCGTGGTACGCGCCGTAGTCGCCGGTGCGGACCCAGTGGCCGTCGTCGGCGGCGCCGTCGGCGTGCGACGGCTCGGTCCGCGACTTCAGGATGTTCTGGAAGGTGGCGATGGTCTCCTCGGGCTTGCCCCAGTAGCCGGTGCCCATGTTCTTTCCGTGGATCCAGATCTCGCCGATCTGGCCGTCGGGCACCTCGCTCGCGGAGTCGGCGTCGACGATCACGGCCCATTCATCGACACCGATCTTGCCCGCCGACGCTTCCGCGACGGCGTTGGGCGAATCGGCCGCCACCTCGACGAACCTTTGCTTGTTCAGTTCGTCGCGGTCGACGTGGACGATCTTGGGCGGTTCCCCGGCCGGCGTGGTCGACACGAACAGCGTCGCCTCGGCCAGCCCGTATGACGGTTTGATGGCCTTGGGCTGGAAGCCGTAGGGGCCGAAGGCCTCGTTGAAGCGACGCACGGTGGCGGCTGAAATGGGCTCGCTACCGTTCAGGATCGCCTTGACGTTCGACAGGTCGAGGGGCTCCTCGCCGTCCTTGGGCAGGCCGCGCGCTGCGGCGTGCTCGAACGCGAAATTCGGTGCGACCGAGATGACGCCGCCGCTGTCACCGGGTTTGCGGGCCATCTCCCGGATCCAGCGATTGGGTCGCCGGACGAAGGCGGCGGGGGTCATGAAGGTGAAGTAGTGGCCGATCATCGGCGACACCATCGCGGTGATCAGGCCCATGTCGTGGAAGAACGGCAACCAGCTGACGCCGCGGTCGCCCTCTTCGCCCTCCAGCGCGTCGATCACCTGCACCACGTTGGTGGCCAGATTCAGCTGGGTGATCTGGACGCCGGTCGGGATCCGGGTGGAACCCGAGGTGTATTGCAGGTAGGCGATGGTGGATTCGTCGACATCGTCGACGGGAATCCAGGTGGCGCCGACCTCGTCGGGCACGGCGTCGACCGCGATCACGCGGGGACGTTCCTTGGCCGGACGGTTCCGGAAGAACTTGCGCACACCTTCGGCGGACTCGGTGGTGGTCAGGATCGCCGACGGCTGGCAGTTGTCGAGCACCGCGTGCAGGCGGCCGACGTGGCCGGGTTCACTCGGGTCGAACAGTGGTACCGCGATCCGGCCCGAGTAGAGGATTCCGAAGAAGGCGATGAGGTATTCGAGATTCTGCGGGCAGAGGATGGCGACGCGATCGCCCGGTTCGGTCACCTGTTGAAGGCGCGCGGCGACGGCTCTGTTGCGGGCGCCGAAGTCGGCCCAGTGCAGGTCGCGGGCGACGCCCTCGCGTTCGGTCGAGAAGTCCAGGAATCGGTAGGCGAGTTTGTCTCCGCGCACCTTCGCCCACCGCTCGATGTGGCGGACCAGGCTCGCGGACTCCGGGAACGTGATCCGTCCATCCTTGATGAACGGGTTGTGGAACGACATACCAATCTCCTGTCGAAACGCATCCGCGCCAGCGTTCGCGACGGTCGCGCTAGTCCCGCGCGCCAGCCAGCCGCTGCTGCGTCATGAATGCTCTGCCGGCCCTGCGCCGGCCCGTCAGTTCTTATTTTGTTCTTAATGTTAATTGCGGAAACGACGGCGACCAAATCAAGCCGCCAGCCGGATCCTGCACTATTTGGCCCTGCGTCATCCGTGTTTCGGGTGTGGCGCGTTGTCGATGACGTTACGCGCCCAGTTCAGTGTCCACTGTGTAGCCGTCTGGCCGTCGAGGTTCCAGAACTCTGGCGTGTTGTAGAGCGCATGAACCGGTTGACCGGCACCCCCGGCCAACACCTCTAGGGTGCTCGGCAGGTTCGTGATGTTGAACGCCTGTTCAGGGGCAGCGCAGATCAGGTCACCGGGACCGCAGATCTCGTTGGTGCGGTTGTCGAGCGCACCGAACCCCCCCGGGCGGGGTCCTGTCATCGTCAACCCCATGGCCGACAGCACCGGCACCTCGCTCAGGGTGACCTCCGCCCCCTGGCCCGGCGGGTTGGGTCCGATGTCCTGCCCGACGCCGATCTGACGGCGCCCGTCGGCGATCAACGTCACACCCAGGACCAGGTCTTCGTCGACGGGGCCGCGGCCGTTTCCGATGTCGCTGGCGAGATCACCGGCGATGACCGCGCCCTGAGAAAATCCGACGAGCACGTAGCTTGTCAGCGGGCACTTCTCGTTCATCGCAGTGATGGCCTTCACGGCGGCGCGCGTCCCCTCCGCCCGGCTGTCGTTGTAGGATATCTGCTGGTCCGACGACAACGGATTGTGGAATTGCGCCGTGTACGGAACGGTGTACACCTGGACACGGTCGCGGCCGAACTCGTCCATGAGTGGCCGGGTGACATTCAGTAACAACGCGATCGGAAATTGTCCGGGATTCAGCGGGTCATCGGTCGGCGACGATTCCCACGTTCCGGGGATCGCGATCAGCTGCGTGTCCGGGCAACTGGCGTCCTGGTATTCCGGCCGCGGCTTCTTCTGCCCCGACGTGCTGGGCGGCACGGCGGTCGGGGGCACCGCGACGGGCGGCGACGACGGCTTTCGGACGACGATCACGATGATGGCAACGATGAGCGCCACCACGACGGCCATAGCACCGGCCGCGATCAGGGCGAGGACGCGGTGCCGCTGGCGCCGGGAGTTACTCCGGGGCTTACGTGCCATGTGTATTTCTCGCTAGCAGAGTCGTTGGGTCGCGATGCGGATGTAGTCGGCGGTGACGGTATTCACCTGAGTGTCCGACGCCGCCGCGGGGGAAGGCGAACGGGCATCGGCCACGTCACTGCGAACCATGGGTATCACGTAATCCCAGACGGCCGAATCGCCGTGCCCCGCGGCACGCGCCTGGCATATCGACGAGCCGATACTCAGCGCTCGCAATTCACTGGACGGCCGCACCCCGGCGACGCCCAGCGCATCGAGATACGCCCGCTGGGAGGGCGTGAACTCGAAATCACCCGACTGCTCGGCGGCGTTGCCCGGCGGGGCCGGGATCGTCTGCTCGTGTGCGCTGTTCGAGATCTCCGCGGGCAGCGCGACGCTGGTCAGCAGATCGTTGCCGCTTGAGCCGCAACCAGCCAGCACCCAGGTGGCGGTGCCGGTGACGCCGGCCACCAGAACCACTCGCCCCGCTTGTCCCATCAAGCGCGTGGGCCGGTCGTAGCGATGCACGCGTTCCACCGTACCGGCTGCTGCTTGGGGGCAAAGATCCCCAACAGGTTGCGGATGGTTAACGGTTTGGCTCTGGTAGCGGGGTTCGGTTGACGCGCTCAGGCGATGGCGGCGGCGATGTCACCGGCCATGGCGCCCAGCTGGGCGGACCAGGTGCCCCAATCGTGATTGCCGCCGGCCGGGAAGTCGAAGTGGCCGTTGTGCCCGCCGACCGACCGGTAATGCTGGTAGAACGTGCGGTTACTGCCCTGAGCAAGATCGCAGGCGCCGATCATCGCGGCCGGGTCGCTACAGGTCAGGGTCTGCGGGCTGAAGATCCAGAGGCGTGTGTTGTTCTGCGCGAGCAGGTTCACGTGGACTTCGGGGTCGTGCCACTTCCAGCGGCCGAGCTGGGGCGCACCCCACATCGCCTGGATGTTGACGCCACCGAAGTCGTTCATCCCCGCGCTGATCGCCCCGTTGACGAACGTGCTCGAAGGGGTCAGATAGCCGGACATGGACCCTGCGTAGCGGTAACGATCAGGGTAGAAGGCGGCGAGCGTGACCGCGCCGGTGCCGCCCTGCGCCGCGCCCACAATCGCGTTGCCGCCCGGCGCGATCCCCTTGTTCGCGGCGAGCCAGTTGGGCAGTTCGTCGGTCAGGAAGGTCTCCCACTGGCGGGTGCCGTCGGCTTCCCAGTTCGTATAGAGGGTGAACGCACCGCCGGCGGGAGCGACGACCGAAACGCCCTTACCGGCGAGCGAGGCCATCGCATTCCCGGCGGTGACCCAGTTGCTGACGTCCGGGCCGGCGTTGAAGGCGTCGAGCAAGACGACGGAATGCGGGCCCCCTGCCATGAATGCGACGGGGATATCGCGGCCCATCGCGGGAGACGGGACCATGAGCATCTCGACACCCGCCGCCTTCGCGGCCGGCGGGACGGCTCCCAGCAGTCCGAATCCCAGGATGACCGCGAACAGTCCCCGGAACAGATTCGACAGACCCCTCATATTCACCTCACGTGACTCGACGTCGTCCGGAAGGTAGTGAATCACACGCCGCAACGGCGGTCCCCGTATTGATCCGGATCGCGGCTATTGGAGACAAGCCGACGGCGGCGACCGGGGTGGGCCACCGCCGTCGGCTGGGCGCTCTCGCTAGCCGACCGGAGTCGGCTGGGCGCCCAGCACGCGCTGGATGTCGGGCTTCATCTGCTGCAACTGATCGCCCCAGTATCCCCAGCTGTGGGTGCCGTTGGCGGGGAAGTTGAACACCCCGTTGGTGCCACCGTTGGCGAGGTAGGCGTCACGGAAGCTCTTGTTCGTCCGGAGGGTGAAGCCCTCGAGGAACTTCGCGTTGAACAAGTTGCCGGCGCTGGTGCCTGCGTCCAGGTCGGAGGGGGTGCCGTTGCCGCAGTAGATCCAGATTCGGGTGTTGTTCGCGATCAGCGTCTTGATGTTGACCATGGGGTCATTGCGCTTCCACGCATTGTTGGCGTCACCCGTGGAGCCCCACATGTCGTCGGCCTTGTAGCCGCCGGCGTCGCCCATCGAGATGTTGACCAGCATCGGCCACCAGCCCTCGGACAGGTTCAGGAAGCCGGACAGCGCGGCGGCGTACGTGAACTGCTCCGGATGCCAGATCGCCAGCGTCAACGCCGCGGAGCCGGCCATCGAGAGGCCGACGGCCGCGCTTCCGGTGGGCTTCACCTGGCGGTTGGCCGCCAGCCACGCGGGGAGCTCCTGGGTCAGGAAGGTCTCCCACTTGTAGGTGGTGCAACCGGCCTTGCCGCAGGCGGGCTTGTACCAGTCTGTGTAGAAGCTGGACTGCCCGCCGACCGGCATGATCATCGACAGGCCGGAGCCGTAGTACCACTCGAATGCGGGGGTGTTGATGTCCCAGCCGTTGAAGTCGTCCTGGGCCCGCAGGCCGTCCAGCATGTAGACAGCGGGCGAGTTCGGGCCGCCGCTCTGGAATTGGATCTTGATGTCGCGGCCCATCGCCGCCGACGGCACTTCGAGGTACTCGACCGGGAGACCCGGCTTCGAGAACGCCCCGGCGGTGGCCGAACCGCCGGCCACACCGATCAGGCCGGGCAGGGTGGCGGCGACCACCGTCGCTGCGGCTATGCGGCGCAGCCAGCCTGCGCGAAACTTCTCAACGAAACGGTTCTCTGCGAAACCCATCGTGGCGAAACCCATCGTGCTTTCCATCCCATCGTTCGCGATCTCGGGGTCCGTGATCTCGGGCCGCGTGGACCCGAACACGTGCGGCACCCAGTGAGGACATGACCCAGTGAGCACATGACCCGGTGAGGACATGCCCGGTGAGGACATGGGTGTACCGCTGCAAACCAGCATTGGTTGCTCCAGGAACCCGTCCAGCTAACTAGTTGTCCGCAGGATCAAGGGCCCGTGGCCGGAAACCCAGTGTAAGGGGTCGAGTCCGATTTCGGCTCATCGAGACCGCAGCGACGAAGTTCGTAGCCGGGCACCCGGTCTATCCGGTAACGGGTGAATTCGAACGCATGCAGCACGTTCGAGAAGAACCTGCGAATGCCCAACGGCGCTCGAATCGAGGTGAGCATGGATTCGGTCTGGGGGCATTTCAGAGCCGCCTCAGCCTCTTCGATCCAGCCCTCGTCGAGGTAGGGCGGAACATAGGGGTGGCGTTTGAGCCAGGGGCCCTCGGCCACCGCCCAATCGGGGAACAGGTTCTTGTCGTGACCGATGCGACCGTCTTCGAGGCGGGCCGTGTGCGCGGCGACCGGATTGGCCAGGCCGATCTGATCGATCACTCGCGTGCTCAGTCCCACGTTCATGCCGAGCATGCCGAGATTGGTGAAAAAGACTGTGTGCGGGGCGATTTGGCGTCGCCAGCTGTCCATCGACATGCCCGGGGGAGGGGGTGGCGGCGGATAGGCGGGAACGACGTCCCACTGGTCGTAGTTGCCGGCCGGTAGCAGCAGTGCGCCGTCCGGCGTGTTGTCGATCGCCGTCAGGACTGCGCGCATGCGCGGGTAGTCGAGATAGTCGGCGGCGGTGAGCGGGTGCGCGTGGCCGGTGGCCTGCGCATAGAACCGACGCTCGTCGACGATTCCGGAATAGGTCACGCGTGTCGCGTCCCAACCCATGCCGGGCGAATTGGCGGCCCACAGCGACCAACCCGCGAGCGCGAGCCACGCGACTGCGCCGGCGCTGGCCAGCAGGTGGCGCTTCTCACGTGCGATCCGAATCCCGTCAGGAATCACCACGGGAATGACAGAGACCGGTGCGAGCAAACAAAAAATCGGTGCTAGCAAAACTCGCGCGTGCATGAAATCACCGCCCTGGCGAATCCAGTACACGGCTTGCACGAGTCCGCTGAACACCATGAAGACGACCACCGCCGCGGGGCTGCGCAACCGTGACGTCAGCGGGCCTCTAGCCGAGATCCGGTCCGGTGACCCAGCGGCGTTGCCGCGCGCCGCCACCAGGATGATGCCGATCGCGATCAGCAACAATGCCGGTATCCACAGCGCATACGGCGTACTGAAGTTGGTCAGGTAGACGAAGCCCTGCGACCACTTCGCGCCGGATGCGTCCTTTGCCAGCGCCGTCTGGGGAACCAGCAACCCGTAATAACCCATCCGGAAGATCTCGTAGCCGACGGGCAGCAGCCCGCCGGCCGCCACGATCAGCACACGATGTCGCCAGCCGGGCGTGGCAACCAGCAGCATGACCAACGCCAGCCCGCCGACGAGCGCCAGTTCCGGGCGAACCAGCACGCTGAGACCGGCGACAACCGCCAGCGATCCGATGAACCACGGGTTGTTGCGGGTCTGCTGTGACCAGCGCACCATCATCAACCACAGAGCGCCGATCCAGGCAATGACGAGGCAGTTCTCCAGGCCGGAGGTCGCGAAGTCACGGGCCGGCGGGATTGCGATGTACACCAGCGCTCCGGCCGGCAGCAGCAATGCGCGCTTACCGCTGACGCCGGGCGCATACAGCTGCGCCGCGCCGAGCATCACCAGGGCGATTCCGGCGACGCTGAGCACCAGCGCGATCGTCAGCACGACGTATTCGAGCCGGATGGGCCCGCCGATGACCCCGCCCACGTAGACGAGGTAGGTCCACAGAGTCGACGTGTTGGACTCCACCCGCTCGCCCATGTTGAACACCGGTCCGTGCCCCGCGAGGAGGTTGCGGACCGTCCGCAGCACGATGAGGCCGTCGTCGGCGATCCAGCGCCGCTGCCAGGCCCCCCAGCCGAACGCGGTGCAGACGAACACCACGCCGAACCACAGACTGCATTTGGCCAGCAGGTCCGCCCGCCAGGACGTGCGCCGCGGTGGGCCCGTGCCGGCGGTCGGTGTGCTAACCGAGGACGACGGCGGCAATGACCGTTCCGATCCAGGCCAGAGCCAGCATCTGGAGAACGCGATCGCGCAACGCGATTTCCTCCGGCTCGCCGGCCAGACCGCCGTCGACGTCGACGGCGTAACGCAGGATGGCGATGGTGAACGGCACCATCGAGATGACGAACCAGGAACCGCTGTCGCCGTCGCGTTCGAAGGCCCATAGCCCGTAGCACAGCACCACGGCCGTCGCCGAAAGCGTCCAGACAAACCGCAGGTAGGTGCTCGTGTAGCTCTCCAGCGACTTCCTGATCTTGGTGCCCGTGTGCTCGGCGAGCTGGAGTTCCGCGTAGCGCTTGCCGGCAGCCATGAACAGCGACCCGAAGGCCATCACCAGGAGGAACCATTGCGACAGCGGTATCCCCGCCGCCACGCCACCGGCGATGGCCCGGATGAGGAAGCCCGACGACACGATGCAGATGTCCAGCACCGCCTGGTGTTTGAGCCCGAAGCAGTAGGCCAACTGAATGACCAGGTAGACGGCCATGACCAGGGCCAGATCGTGAGACAGCCACCACGAGATGCCGAGACAGGCGACCCCGAACGCGACCGCGATCCCGTAGGCCAGGCCGATCGGCAGCACGCCGGCGGCGATCGGACGGAATCGCTTCGTCGGATGCGCCCGATCCGCGTCGACATCGCGGATGTCGTTCACGAGATAGATCGACGACGCCGCCATGCTGAATACGACGAAAGCGATGGATGCCTTGACCAGCACGTCGCGGTAGTCGTAGCTGACGTTGCCGCCGAGGGCCGCCAGTGGCGCCGCCAGCACCAGCAGGTTCTTGACCCATTGGCGGGGTCGGATCGCTTTGATTACGCCGGTGACCAGGTTCGTCGGCGGCCCGGTGACCGGCGCTGCTTCCTCACTCATGCGCGCTCCCTCGAGGCTGCCCGGCACGGCGGGCCAGGCGAGTGGTCGTGCCCGCGACAGCGGCGCCCACACCCATCCCGGCCAGTACATCGGTCGGGTAGTGCACCCCCAGCACCAGCCGGGACAACGCCATAGCGGGAACAATCACCAGTGCCAGCGGTGATCGGGTGGCCCGGCACAGCAGCATAGCCGCGGCGGTGCTGGACGTGGCGTGCGCCGACGGAAAGCTCAGCGCGCTGGGCGTGCCCACGTTGATGGCGACCGCCGGGTGGTGCGGACGCTTGCGCCGCACCACCAACTTGATCAGGATCGCGGCCGCGTGAGCCCCCACCGACCCGATAGCCACCATCAGCCAGTCTTTACGCCTGCGTGGCTGCAGGACCGCCCCCAACGCCGACAGCGCCAACCATCCCTGCGCGTGCTCGCCGAAGTGGGACATCGCCGTGGCGACGTTCAACACCGGCGGCGTCGCCAGGCGGGACTGCACGGCGACCAGTACGGCCACTTCGCCGCTTGGCGCTGATGCGTCCCGGTGGTTCAGCCCCGCCGCGCCGTCATCCGCAACCCGGTTGTCAGACATGCGACGGCGATTCGGTGAATAGGACGGTTTCCCACTTCTCCTTGCTCGACAGCACCGGAACGGCGTTGCGGTAGATCTTGCGCATTCGATTGAACCCGCGGGCCAGTTTGATGTGCTGGCGCACGGAGGCGCGCAGCAGTGCGAACATCTTGGCGCGGTCACGCTGCCGGTAGACCACCCCGCGGCCGTCGGCGGTGGTCACGGTGACCCCGTCGACCTTGCACAGCAGGAACCAGCGGGCGTCCTGAGTGGGCACGTTGAGTTGTGGCCGGTTGTGGTGCTCGGCGTCTTCCTTGCGCAACTGATGGACGACGCCGCGAGCGAGCCGAAAACCTATGGCGGGCAGGGAGACCGGGGGTTTGTGAACCTTGGTTCGCCCGGTCGGCTTCGGAAGCGAGGTGGCTCCGGGCAGCACCACGGCGTCCGGGTACTGCTGGCGCATGTCGCGGATATCGGGCAATGCCGATTCAAGGATCGAGAAGATGTGTTCGGGACCCGCAAGAAAGTCCTCGATGGCCTTGGTTTGGATTGCGACCGTCGAATATTCAAGGCAAAGAAGGTGTTTCGCGGTCGCTTTCAGCGAACTGATCAGCAATCCCTTGACCGGGGCGTCCCAATGCAGTGACGCGACGACAAGACGGTTGCGCAGATGGAAGTAGGCCTGCCAGTCGATGGCGTCGTCCTTGTCGCTCCACGCCATGTGCCAGATCGCGGTGCCGGGCATGGTCACCGTCGCGTAGCCGTGCTCGCCTGCGCGTAAGCCGTAGTCGGCGTCGTCCCACTTGATGAACAGCGGCAGCGGTTGGCCCAGCTCCTCGGCGACCCGACGGGGGATCATGCACATCCACCAGCCGTTGTAGTCCACGTCGATACGGCGGTGCAGGCTCATGCTGCGTTCGTCGTCGTCATCGAGGGGGTACTTGGCGAAGTTGTGGTCGTATTCGGTGTGCGGCGCATTGGTCCACATGAAGTTCGACCGGTCGACGATCTCGCCCATGACGTGCAGGTGGGATGGTTCCTGCAGATTCAGCATCTGGCCGCCGATCAGCGTCGGGGACTTGGAGAATCGATTGAGCGCCAGCGCCCGCAGAATGGAGTCCGGTTCGATCCGGATGTCGTCGTCCATGAACAGGATCTGTTCGCAATCGGTGTTCTTCAGCGCCTCGTACATGACCCGGCTGTAGCCGCCCGAGCCGCCCAGGTTGGGCTGGTCATGAATGGACAGGCGGTTGCCGAGTAGCGCCGCCGCGGCGGGGAAGCCGGGATGGTCGACGGCCTTGTCGGTGCCCTGATCGGCAACGAGTACGGCGCCGATCACGTTGTCCACCAGAGGATCTGATGTCAGCGCCTTCAGGGCGTTGACACAGTCCGCGGGACGGTTGAAGGTGGGAATGCCCACCGCGATGTTCGCCCTCCCCGGTGCCGGCACCGATGCGTACCAGGCGGCGCCATGCATGGTGATGGCTTCGTCGGTCGTGATGTCGAACCAGATCCACCCGCCGTCCTCGAACGGGTCGAGGCCGATCTCGAACTCGGCCGCAACCGGGGTCGAGCTGTCCGGGCTGGAAAGTTCCGTGCCGCCCACGGTGATTCGCGCGCCGGTCGCCTTGGACCGATAGACGTCTACCCGGGCCGAGCCGGTCAATTCCACACGCAGAACCACTGAATCCAGGATCGACCAGCGGCGCCAGTAGCTGGCAGGGAAGGCGTTGAAATACGTTGCGAACGAAATGCCGGCTTCGGGGCCGACTTCCAGCGTTGTCCGGCTCGGTGCGTGGGCCCTGCGCGAATTGGTAGCCGACTCCTCGAGATACAGCTTGCGCACGTCGAGTGACTCGCCGGGTCGTGGAAGGATGACCCGGGACAACAGACTGACGGCCCGGGATTGGCCCGGGCCCAGTGCCCCGGAAGGAATGTCGCTCATTGCGGGCCGCTTTCGGTGCTGTCGAGTGGCACTCCGTCGCGCAGATGCGGTGCCAAGATGTTGTCGTACATGTTGAGCGCGCTGGCGATTGCCATATGCATGTCGAGGTATTGGTAGGTGCCGAGCCGGCCGCCGAAAAGGACTTTCGCGGTGGCGGTCTCGCGTTTTGCGAGCGCTCGGTAGGTGGCCAGTAGGGCGCGGTCGGCTTCGGTGTTGATCGGGTAGTACGGTTCGTCGTCTTCGGTGGCGAATCGGGAGAACTCCCGCATGATGACCGTCTTGTCGGACGGGTAATGGTCCCGTTCGGGGTGGAAGTGCCGGAATTCGTGGATGCGGGTGTAGGGCACGTCCGCGTCGTTGTAGTTCATCACCGGGGTGCCCTGGAAGTCGCCGCGGTCGAGAACCTCGAGTTCGAAGTCCAATGTGCGCCAACCCAGTCGGCCTTCGGCGTAGTCGAAGTAGCGGTCCAGCGGTCCGGTGTAAACGACCGGAGCGTCGGGGCTTGCCGCGCGGAGCTCGTCACGGACGTCGAACCAGTCGGTGTCGAGGCGGACGTCGATGCGGCTGTCCGCAGCCATGTTCGTCAACCACGCCGTATAGCCGTCGACTGGCAGGCCCTCGTAGGTGTCGTTGAAGTACCGATTGTCGAACGTGTACCGCACCGGCAGACGGTTGATGGTCGACGCCGGAAGCTCTTTGGGGTCGGTCTGCCACTGTTTGGCGGTGTAGCCCTTGACGAACGCCTCGTAGAGCGGCCGGCCGATCAACGAGATCGCCTTCTCTTCGAGGTTCTGTGCATCGGCGGTGTCGATCTCGGAGGCCTGCTCGGCGATCAGCGCCCGTGCCTCATCGGGGCTGTAGTACCTGCCGAAGAACTGCGCAACCAATCCGAGTCCCATCGGGAACTGGTAGGCCTGCCCGTTGTAGAGGGCGAACACCCGGTGCTGGTATCCGGTGAATTCCGTGAATTGCCGAACGTAGTCCCAGACGCGCTTGTTGGACGTGTGAAAGAGGTGTGCTCCATAGCGATGGATCTCGATGCCGGTCTGAGGCTCGGCCTCGGAGTACGCGTTACCGCCCAGATGGGACCGGCGGTCGATGACGAGGACGCGCTTGTTCAATTGCGTGGCGGCGCGTTCGGCGATCGTCAAACCGAAGAATCCCGAGCCGACCACTATGAGGTCGTATCGGTCGGTCGGCCGGGGGGCGCTGCCGCCGGCGGAGTCGGGCGAAGCGACTCGGCTGTCGGGTGAAGTCATCGGCGCCTAGGTTATCCGACCACGGTGCATCTACTGCCGGTACCAAGGCACTCCGAAGTTGTGGGTTGCGTGGGCGGCGTGGCCAATCGGCCAGGTCGCAATTGGCTCACGATTCAGCATCGCCACTCTGGACACATCAGTCTCAGACTTACCATCGAACGCGTTGGATCTTTCGGCGGTGAGCAGCCGCACGAAGGTCGTCCGACCCGAACTGACCGATGCCAGTCCAGATTTGAGGAGACTTTCGTGCCGAACCGACGTCGACGCAAGATCTCGACGGCCATGAGCGCAGTCGCCGCACTGGCCGTCGCAACCCCGTTCAGCGCGATCGCTGTCATCGAGGCGACCTCGGGCGCCCAGCAGGCGCCCGAGAAGCACGAGTTTGTTCCGGCCGCGGTCGTGACCGACCTGCCGAACGAACTGATGTCGGCGTTGCAGCAGGGGTTGTCGCAATTCGGGATCAACCTGCCTCCGCTGCCGACGGGGCTCAGCCCGGCGGGTGCGCAGCCCGTCCAGGCCGGTCCCGCTCTGACGACACCGTCGCTGGGGATGCCCAGCGCCTCGGTGCCCGGACTGACCACGCCCAGCCTGTCCACGCCGGGCCTCACGACGCCGGGCCTTACGACGCCGAGCCTCTCGACGCCCGGACTGACCACGCCCAGCGCGACGGTGCCCGGACTGACCACGCCCGGACTGACCACCCCCGGACTGGCCACCCCCAGCGCCACGGTGCCCGGCCTGACCACCCCCAGCCTGACCACCCCCAGCGCGACGGTGCCCGGACTGACCACGCCTGCCGCGTCTACCCCCGGTCTGACGACGCCCGGTCTCACGACGCCCGGTCTCACGACGCCCGACGCATCGGCAACCGTTCCGTCGCTGACGGACCCGGCTTTGACCAACCCGGGCCTGACCCCGGCGACCGGCCTTACCACCCCTCAGGTCGGCCTCGGCTCGTCGCCGTTGACCAGCCCCGCGGGCGGTATCGGATTGCCGACCGAGATGCCGATCAGCGCGCCGCTCGGCCCGGTGGCGGGGACGTATCCGATTCTCGGTGATCCCTCCCTGGCCATGCCCACCGCAGCGCCGGCGAGCTCGGGAGGCATCGTGAGCGACCTGAGTAGTGCTGCCAGTCAGCTTGGTGTGGGGCAGGCGATCGACCTGCTCAAAGGTGTGCTCGTGCCGTCGATAACACAGGCGATCCAAGGCGCCTCGACGGCGGCGGCCGCAGCCCCCGCGGCGGCGGTCCCGGCTGGTTAACGCAAGACCTGTGTCGGAACGGCACCGCAGGGTGGGACCGGCCGATCGGCCGTGTGACCCGGAGAGGACCCTGCGGTGCCGTTGCAGGTCCAGTCACATTATTCACACCAGTCCGTGTCGCAACATCTGCAACTAGCGACTCATACGTAACATTCGCGGTGTGCAGCGCCGACGTCACGCGCCGACCATGTTGTTGACCGCCCTCGCGGCAACAGTGGTCGTTCTGCCGTGGACGGTCGACGGAATCCTGACTCCCCAGCGCGACGACGGGCCGAAAGCAGCCGACACTCTGCTCGCCCAGCAGTCACTGACCGGTCTCGGAGGTGGGGAGTCGATCCGCGAGGTCAGCCAGGCGACACCCTTCTCCATGGTCGCGCTGACCGGCACGGATCTGACCGGCACCTCTGCGCGGATGCGGGCCAAGCGCCCCGACGGTAGTTGGGGGCCCTGGTATGAGGCCGACACCGTGGAATCCAACGCCGACGACGCACAGGGAGGCGGACCGCGTGGTACCGATCCGGTCTTCGTCGGTACGACGACAGCCGTCCAGATTGCGGTGACCCGGCCCGCCGGCGCTCCGGTCACCATCGCGCCACCCTCGAGTGGCCTGGAAGCCGGCAAGGACCTCGGGTACATCCCGGTCAACGTCGAGCACTCGATCGCCCAAAACATCTCGGCCGTTCTGATCACGCCGCCCAAGGCGCCGGTCGACACGCAGTGGAGTCCGCCGACAGCGGTGCTCGGACCAGGGCAGCCGCCGAACATCATCAGCCGGTCGCAATGGGGCGCCGACGAGCACATGCGTTGCGGCGGGCCGGTTTACGGCGATGCGGTGCGGGCCGCCGTGGTGCACCACACCGCGGGAAGCAACGACTATGCGCCCGAGGATTCCGCCGCCATCGTCCGGTCGATTTACGCGTACCACACCAGAACACTGGGCTGGTGCGACATCGCCTACAACTCACTGGTCGACAAGTACGGGCAGGTATTCGAGGGCCGTGCCGGCGGAATCACCAAGGATGTCTTGGGATCTCACACCGGTGGCTTCAACCGCGACGTGTGGGGCGTGTCGATGATCGGCGACTTCGAGGAGACGCCGCCCACCGACATCCAACTGCGCACCGTCGGCCGCTTATTGGGCTGGCGGCTGGGTCTCGATCACCTCAACCCGGTCGGAACGTCCTCACTTGTGTCGGCAGGCAGCCAATACACGATCTACCCGGCCGGCTTGCGAGTCACGTTGCCCACAATCTTCGCCCACCGCGACGTCGGCAATACCGAATGCCCAGGCAACGCGGGATACGCGGTGCTGCCGGCGATTCGGGATATGGCGGCCCGGTTCAACCGCTCACCGGACATCGTCGACTCACTGCGCGGGGGCGCGATCTTCGCCAAATGGGAAGCCATGGGCGGGAAGGACGGTCCGCTCGGCGCACCCACCTCGCCGGAGGGTGCGGCTGACGGCGATGCCCGGTATGCGACCTTCGAGCGCGGAGCCATCTATTGGTCGCCGCCGACGGGTGCGCAACCGTTGACGGGGGCGATCTACGAAGCCTGGGCCTCGCTCGGATACGAACGCGGCGCCCTCGGGCTGCCGACCAGCGGTGAGATCCAGGAACCGGAGTGGGTTGTGCAGAACTTCCAACACGGAACCCTGGATTTCGACCGGCAGACGCACAACGTGCTGAGAGTCATCGACGGGATCAGCCTCGAAATGCCGCCCCCGCCGGTGGACGGTCCACCCGTCCAACTCGAACGGTTCAGTCGCGTCGAAACGCGCTAGAGCCACCAACGCTCGAGCACGCGGGCGACGCCGTCGTCCGAATTCGGAACGGTGACCTCGTTGGCGGCCGCGATGGCGTCGGGATGGGCGTTACCCATGGCCACGCCGTGACCGGCCCACCGCAGCATCGGCACGTCGTTGGGCATGTCGCCGAACGCCACGACCTCGTTGGCCTCGATCTCTCGTGATCGCGCGACATCTTCGACTCCGGTGGCCTTGCTGATTCCCACCGGCATGATCTCGATCAGACCGTTATTGGTGGAATAGGTGATATCGCCTTGTACCCCAATGTGTTTGGCAAGGGCAATGGCCATGTCGGAGCTCTGCGATCCGGCCTTGCGGATGAGTAACTTGACAGCGGGATGACTCAGAAGGTCGTCGAGAGACACCTCGGTGTTGTCGGGGTTGAGCCACGCGTGCTCGTAGCCGGGGGAGCTGACGAACTGGGGTGTGGCGGCGTCGTGAGCGCTGCGGCCGACGCGCTCCACGGCGAGGCCGGCGCCCGGGATCACCCGCGCGGCGATTTCGGCAAGCTCGCCCAAAACATCGACGGACAACGTCCGGGCGGACAGAATCCGGTCATTCGCGGCGTCGTAGATCACGGCGCCGTTGGCGCACACGGCCATCGGCGCGAAACCGAGCTGCTCGACGATGGGGGGGATCCATCGGGGAGGACGACCGGTGGCCAAAACGAATTCGACGCCCGATGCAACCGCAGCCGCCACCGCCGCGCGGGTGCGGGGGGTGACGCGTTCGTCGTCGTCGAGGAGGGTGCCGTCAACGTCCGTGGCGATCAGCGCCGGAAGCATCAGGGGTGCTCCCCGGTTCGCTGTGCACGGGAGGTCCGCTCGCATACGGGCTCCACGGGGACTATCCCCCAGTACCCGGTTGCCCGTTTCGTGCCGCGCGGCGGGCCGCCCGTTCTGCGGCCTCCTCGGCGTCCAGTTGAGCGGCTTCGGCCTGCGTCGGCGCCCCTCCGCCCAGGCGGTGCGGCACCCAGAACTCGCCCGCGGGGTGCTGTCCATAGGCGTCCTGCACCCTGCCGAGCAGGTGCTGCATCCTCGAATGAAGCAGAGCGGTGAGCTCGTTGGCAGGCAGTGTCGGAGGTATCGGCTCGCCGATCGCAATGGAGATCGGCACCTTGGGGCGCCACATCTTGCGTGGATGATCCTTGGTCCAGATGCGCTGCGCTCCCCACACGATGTGCGGGACGATCGGCACCTTGGCTGCGATGGCCATCCTCGCGGCGCCCGATTTGAACTCTTTGAGTTCGAAGCTGCGGCTGATGGTCGCCTCCGGATAGACGCCGACCAGCTCGCCCGCCTTGAGGGCCTGACAAGCCGCCTCGAACGAGGAGGCGCCGTGTGCGCGGTCAACCGGGATGTGGCGCAGCTTGCGCATGATCGGTCCGGTGACCTTGTTGTCGAACACCTCCTGCTTGGCCATGAACCGCACCTTGCGGCCGTGCCCCTGGAGGTAGGCCGGCAGTCCGGCGAAGGTGAAGTCGAAATAGCTGGTGTGGTTGATCGCGACGACGGCGCCGCCGGTTATGGGCAGGTTCTCAAGGCCGGTGATGGTGAACTTCAGGCCCTGCACCCGCCAGGTCAGCCGAGCCAACTGGATGACAGTGCCGTATACCGGTTCCACAGCCGTCAGCCTAGTGCGGCGGAGCGGAGGTCCGCAGCCACCTTTCGGTGATCGCCTCAGCTGCGCCACGGGCATTGCGCGGACGCTAAGCTCGGTGCGGGTCATTCGCCCTTCGGTATGGGCGTGGAGAGGATATCTGTGCAGGTCACAAGCATCGGCCATGCGGGCTTTCGGATCGACACCACTTCGGGCAGCATCCTCTGCGATCCCTGGCTGCACCCGGCGTACTTCGCCTCGTGGTTCGTGTTTCCGGACAACAGCGGGCTCGACTGGGCAGCGCTGGGAGATTGCGACTACCTCTATGTGTCGCATCTGCACAAAGACCATTTCGATCCGCGACTGCTCGCGGAGCACGTCAACAAGGACGCGACCGTCCTGCTGCCCGACTATCCGGTGCCGGACCTGAAGCGTGAGCTGGAGAAGCTGGGCTTCCACAGGTTCTTTGAAACCACCGACTCCGTGAAGCATCGGATAAGCGGGCCCAAGGGCGATCTCGACGTCATGATCGTCGCGCTGCGCGCACCCGCGGACGGTCCGATCGGCGACTCGGGGATCGTCATCTCGGACGGCACCACAACGGCGTTCAACATGAACGACGCACGGCCGTTGACCGTCGAGATGCTCGCCGCCGAATTCGGGCACATCGACGTGCACATGCTGCAGTACTCCGGCGCCATCTGGTACCCGATGGTCTACGACATGCCCGCTCGCGCCAAGGAGGCATTCGGCACGCAGAAGCGGCAGCGGGGAATGGATCGTTGCCGCCAGTACATCGCCGATGTCGGTGCTACATGGGTGATCCCGTCTGCGGGCCCGCCGTGTTTCCTCGATCCCGAGCTTCGCGCGCTCAACGACGACAACAACGACCCGGCCAACATCTTTCCCGATCAGATCGTGTTCCTTGACCAGATGCGTTCGCACGGGCACGACGGGGGACTGCTGATGATCCCCGGGTCGGCAGCCGATTTCACGGGCCCGCAGCTCAATTCGCTGACGCATCCGCTGCCTGTGGACGAGGTCGAGTCCATCTTCACCACCGGCAAGGCGGAATACATCGAGAAGTATGCGACCCGGATGGCTCCGGTCCTGGCCGCCGAAAAGGCGAGTTGGGCGGTGGCGACGGGAGAGTCTCTGCTGGAGCCGCTGCGGGCGCGATTCGAACCGATCATGTTGCAGAGCGATCAGATCTGCGACGGCATCGGCTATCCGGTGGAACTTCGTATGACGTCGGCGAACCACAGCGAAGTCGTGGTACTCGATTTTCCGAAACGGGCTGTGCGGGAACCCGTGCCGGATGAGAAATTCCGCTATGGCTTCGAGATCGCGCCTGAATTGGTGCGAACTGTCCTGCGTGACGACGAACCCGACTGGGTTAACACCATCTTCCTGTCCACCCGATTCCGGGCTTGGCGGGTCGGTGGGTACAACGAGTACCTGTACACCTTCTTCAAGTGCCTCACCGATGAGCGGATCGCTTACGCCGACGGCTGGTTCGCCGAAGCGCATGACGATACGTCGTCGATCACATTGGACGGCTGGGAGATTCAGCGCCGATGCCCGCATCTGAAGGCTGATTTGTCGAAATTCGGTGTGGTCGAAGGTAATACGCTCACGTGCAATCTGCACGGGTGGCAGTGGAATCTGGAGAATGGTCGTTGTCTCACGACTCGTGGCCATGAACTGAGGTGTGCCCGGCAATGACTGGCCCGCCGCGTCAGTATTACGACGATGGCCTGATTCAGCTCGATCGTGAGGCATTGACCTTGCGGCGCTACCACTTTCCGTCGGGGACATCGAAGATCATCCCCGTGCGATCGATCCGCGGCTACCGTGTGGAACCCCTGGGATGGCTGATGCAGCGCTTCCGATTCTGGGGCAGTTCCGACCTCCGGCGCTGGCTGCCGCTGGATGTCCGCCGGCCGCTGAAGGGTGTTCTCGTCACGCTCGACGTTGCCGGAATCAGTCCGAGCCCGGCGTTTACGCCGTCGGACCCGGAGCACTTCGTGGCCATGCTCGACGAGGTACTCGCGCAGAGTCGCTGACCGCAGGGGAAACTGGGAAGTCAGCGATCCCGGACCAGCTGGCGGAGCTCGGAACCGGCGGGATCGTGCGTGTCGTAGACCCGAACGAGCGCGGAATCGCCAGGTTGCAGATACGTCGTCGCGCCCAATTCGGTGTAACGGGTGGCGCCGATGCCGATGAGCACGTTGCCGGGCCGTCCACACGCCACCATCAACGCGCCCACGTCCTCCAGCGGCGTTCCAGGATCGTCCCGCTGTTCGGTGAGACGTCCAACGATCCAGTCCAGCAACACTTCTCCGTAGTAGGAATAGCCGAGAAGCGGGCTGTCGACACCGTACTCGTGGTCCACACCGTCGGCGGTGCGCAGATGACACATCAGTCTCAGCGTCGAGGTGGGTCCATCGGGGGTGAGATCTCCGGTGTCGAAGAACTTCTCCGCCACGCCCTTGGATGCGGGTCCCCAGTTCTTCTTGTAGCTGATCTTGGGGGCGTTCGGTCGCCGGATCGAACAATCGTTGAATGCGCCGAGCGCAAACGGCCGCAGCCTGACGATGGAGTCACCCTGCCAATCGACCTCGCAGGCCAGTGCGACCTCGGGTTCGATCTGAAGGTTGAGCGGACCGCCGTCTTCGGCTGCTTCGGCGGGCACCACGAGGGCGTCGTGGGATAGCGGGAATTCGCCGAGGAAGCTGTCATGGCCCGGCGCGTACCAGGGGAAGATGCCCTTGGGGGCGGACTCGCGTGACTTGACGTTGACGAAATCGACTGCCTCGCCGGCCTGTTCGAGATGGCCGGCGAAATTGCCTGCGACTCCCATGCCGAACCAGCCCCGCATGTCATCGAGGTCGATGTCGATCACTGCAGCACTTCCGTTCCCACGTATGGCACCAGGGCGTCCGGTACTCGGACACTGCCGTCGGGCTGCTGGTGGTTCTCCAGAATGGCCACCAGCCATCGAGTGGTCGCCAACGTTCCGTTGAGGGTGGCCGCGGTCTGTGGTTTGCCGTTCTCGTCGCGATAGCGCGTCGCCAGGCGTCGGGCCTGGAATGTGGTGCAGTTCGAGGTGGAAGTCAGCTCGCGGTAGGTCCCCTGAGTGGGAACCCATGCCTCGCAGTCGAACTTCCGCGCGGCCGACGAACCCAAATCGCCTGCGGCGACGTCGATTACGCGGTAGGGCACGTCGATCGACTCGAGCATCCGGCGTTGCCATCCCAGTAGTCGCCGATGCTCATCCTCGGCGTCCTCGGGCTGGCAGTAGACGAAGGCCTCGACCTTGTCGAACTGGTGGACGCGGATGACCCCCCTGGTGTCCTTGCCGTAACTGCCGGCTTCCCGGCGGAAGCATGATGACCATCCGGCGTAGCGAAGCGGCCCGGCGGACAAGTCGAGTATCTCGCCGGAGTGGTAACCCGCCAGCGGAACTTCGGACGTTCCGACCAGATACAGGTCGTCGGATTCGATGCGGTACACCTCGTCGGCATGAGACCCGAGGAATCCGGTCCCCGCCATGATCTCGGGCCGCACCAGGACGGGCGGGATCATCAGAGTGAAGCCCTCTTCGGTGGCCAGTCGCACCGCAAGTTGCAGCAGGCCCAGTTGGAGGAGAGCCCCCCGCCCCGTCAGGAAGTAGAACCGGGAGCCGGATACCTTCGCCCCGCGTTCCATGTCGACCAGTCCGAGGGACTCGGCGAGTTCGAGGTGGTCCCTGGGGTTTTCGATAGCGGGCGGTGTACCGACCACGTCGAGGACGACGAAATCGTCCTCACCGCCGGCGGGCACCCCGTCGATGACGATGTTCGAGATGGCCATATGGGCACTGGTGAATTCGGCCTCGGAGGCGACTTGAGCGGTCTCCGCCTCCTTGACCTTGGCCGCCAACTCCTTGGCGTTCTGCATGAGCGCCGGGCGGTCCTCCGGAGCGGCGGCGCCGATCTTCTTGCTGGCGGCCTTCTGTTCGGCGCGCAAAGTGTCGGCGATGGAGATGGCCGCGCGGCGTGTGAGGTCGGCCTCCAGAAGGGCGTCGACGAGGGCGGGATCCTCGCCGCGGCTGCGCTGAGACCTGCGCACGACGTCCGGATCGTCGCGTAGGAGTTTCAGGTCGATCACGACCTGAACCCTAACTTTCGACTGACGGCCGCCACTCACCACCCTGGGAGGTCGACGGCACAACCCCATAACATTACAAATACCTCACTTGTCACAGGGCCTGGCGCGCCTGCCACAATGGACGTGATGTTGGGGTTATCTGAGCGCAGGGACACGGACTCTGAGCAGCCCGCCGACGTATCGGCGCGGCCCTCTTTCCTGCGCAATTTGCAGGCGGCTTCGACCCGGCGCGTGCTGTTGCTGACGGCGTTGGGCGGGCTGTTGATCGCAGGCGTCATCATTGCTCTACCGGTCAGCGGAAACGGCAGGCTACCGGGCTACGCGGGCTCCGATCCGCTCGCCGGCGCGGGCGCTCGCGGAAACGCCGCATTCGGCAAGGCGCACAGCGGTGACTGCCTCGAATGGCCGGACAAGACGCCTGATGCCGCGACGATCGTCGACTGCAAGAACGATCACCGTTTCGAGGTCGCGGAGTCCATCGACATGCGCACCTATCCCGGTACCGAATACGGCCCGGATGCCGCACCACCGTCGGCGGCGAGGATCCAGCAGATAAGCCTCGAGCAGTGCCAACCAGCGGTGCGTCGCTATTTGGGCGACAAGTTCGACCCGAACAGCAAGTTCACCGTCAGCATGCTGTGGTCCGGTGACAGAGCGTGGAAGCAATCCGGTGAGCGACGGATGCTGTGCGGACTTCAGCTGTTGGGCCCGGACAACCAACAGGTGGCGTACAAGGGCAAGGTTGCCGACGTCGATCAGTCGAAGGTCTGGTCCGCCGGCACCTGCCTGGGTATCGACAGCTCGACCAATCAGCCGACCGACATCCCGGTCGACTGTTCGGCACCGCATGCCATGGAGGTGACCGGCGCAGTCAACCTGGCCGAGAAGTTCCCCGTCGGCCTGCCGCCAGACGCCGAACAGGACGCCTTCATCAAGGATGTCTGCACCAAGATGACCGACGCCTACCTGGCGCCGATTCAGCTGCGCACCACCACGCTGACGCTGGTCTACAGCACCGTGTCGCTCCCAAGCTGGATGGCGGGCAGCCATCAGGTCTCGTGCAGTATCGGCGCTACGCTCGGCACCGGTGGTTGGGCGACGCTGCTCAACAGCGCGAAGGGGCCGCTGCTGATCAACGGCCAGCCACCGATCCCACCTCCCGACATTCCCGAGGAACGGTTGAACCTGCCGCCCATACTCGGACCCGATCCGGGTGCGTCGTATTCGCCGTCGCAATCGACGTCGAGCGGCAGCCAGAGCACGTCGTCCGGGTCCTCGAGCGGCTCGCAGAACAGCTCTCAGAGCAGCCAGGGACAGCAGACCCAGCACCTGCCTCAGCAGCAGGCGCCGGGTCCGCAGGCCACGACGGCACCGCCTCCATCGCAGGCTCCGGTGCCGCCGCCGGCTGACAACGGGATCGTGAATCAGGCCCCAGACGCCCAGGCCCCAGACGCTCAGGCGCCAGCCGCGCCGGATGCGCCGCCCATGGAGGTCCCCGCCCCCGCCTCCGACGTGCCTCCGCCCGCCTAGTGCCCGTTCAGGTGAGTTCGGAGAAGTTCGAGGAACTGGTCGGCGACGCGCTCGACCTCATTCCACCCGATTTGGCATCGGCCATCGACAACGTGGTCATCCTGGTGGCCGACCGCGATCCCGACGATCCTGATCTGCTGGGTGTCTACGAGGGTGTCGCCCTGACCGAACGTGACACCACGTACGCCGGGTCACTGCCCGACACCATCACGATCTTCCGGGAACCGCTCCTGGAGATCTGCGAGGACGAGGCGGAACTGGTGGAGGAGGTCGCGGTCACCGTGATCCACGAAGTCGCCCATCACTTCGGGATCGACGACGATCGCCTTCATGAACTCGGTTGGGGCTGAACGATTTAGCGAGCGGGATCGCCCTGCCAGCTGAAGCTGTTGACGTACTTCCCCATATCCTGTGCGATCTGAAGGTTGACTCCCGACGGCAACCCGGGCCCGAAATCGGGTCCGAATGCGTGGTATGGGCCGACTGCGCCGGCGATCAACGCCAGGTCGTTCTTGACCGCGACCAGCAGCACAGTGCGAATCCGGATGTAGCTTCCGCTGCCACCCGGCGGCCAGGAATCGGCGACCTCGCCGTATCCGGCTTGGTAGCCGACTGTCGCGTTGGGTATTTCGTAGGCGGTCTTGGCATCCGGGAACTTGTGCTTGATGAGGTCTTTGCCGATTTCCTTCGCGGTTCGTCCGTGGGCCGGCTGGGAGAACAACTGCAGGACGCCGGTGTCGCCCGCGGTGAACTTCGCCGTGACTCCGTTGTCGTCTTTCGTGACTTCGTACGCCGAGTCCGGGGTCGGGTAAGAGACGGAGAACTTGCCGGTCGGCGAGGTGTAACGGGGTAGCGCCATCACCGGGATGCCGGTGACCGGGCGACCGCAATCCGGGGGGCACATGTAGTGGGTCGGCTTTTCCGCCACCCGGATCGACACACCGACCAAAACCCCAATCCCGACGACGATTCCCGCGCCCCACACTCCGAGCAGGCGCCCATACCGCGGTCGTTTGAGTTCGGGTGCCCGGTAGGAGCCGGGCGGGAGTGCGTAGCCGGGATAGTTCTCTTCGGGCCCCGTGGATTCTGCCGGCCCGGTCGGTTTCGGGTCGGTCCCGGTCACGGCCCCTCCGCGGTGTCCAATTCGCGCACGGGACGCGTCTCACGGCGATCGTGGCGCGAGGTGCGTGACGACGCCCGTGTCGCCACCCCACACGCAGGACAGAACGCCATGTCTGGCACCACGTGTTCGCAGTGCACGCAGAGCAACGGCTCGTCTCGCTCGATCGGGTCGTGTGCCTCGTGCAGCAACGCCAGTTGGAGGGCGACCCGCAACGCCAGCAGCGCCACCGCGGTGAGTGCCAGGTGGGCGGTGATCATCGTCGTCTGCGGGACACCCATGATGTCGACGACGCCCAGTCCAGCGTGGATCAGGAGGACCATGCCGGCGAGCAGGATCAGCGCCGCCCGGGTGCGGCCGGGGTGCTCGTGTGGATTGTCCTTCTGGCCGGTGAACCAGAGGGCCGTTCCGACCAGTCCGCCGGCCACGGCGGCGGTCAGCGGAACGGTGATTCCATGCAGCGTCGCTTCGACGACGAGACCCTTGATCGGGCGGTTGTGCGCGATGAGTCCGGTGGCGAACTGCGGAGCGAGCCTCGACAGCGTCGCGCAGCCGGCGAAGGTGATCGCGCCGAGAGCCCCGATGACGAACCCGTCCAAGGACTCCCGCCGTACCGGGCGGAACAGCCGGACCACGACGGGAGGCAGGACCATCAGCACCATCCCTGCGGCCGGGATCAGAATCCCTTCCTTCAACAGGTGGTGCAACGCAAGACCGGCCGACATCGGCACGCCGTACGACCGGGCGACCATCTCCCCGGTCAGCAACACCCAACCGATTCCCAGTCCGCCACCCAGAACGGCCGAGATCGCCAACAGATGCCTGGGTACGTCCCGAAAGACGTCCGCCTCGACCAGGTAGAGGAAGAACAGCAGTGGAAGGCCCAGGGCGGACACGGTGATGAGTGCGGCGGGAACTCGTACGAAAGAGAACGCGATCAGGCTGATCAGGATCAGGAGCAGCCCGATTCTGAACGGAATCCGCGATCGCCGGGTCAGGTGCGGAAACAGCGAACTCGTGATGGACGGACGTATCAGACCCTCGTTCGGCGATGCGCCGAAAGTGCGAAATCTCAGCCACTGCGGACCGTCGCCGGGCTCCGGCGTCAGATGGGCGCCGCACAGGCCGCAGAAGGCCCCGGCGGGAACCGGGACCTCGCAGTACCGGCATTCCATGGTGGGGACGGTGTCGGAGTCCGTCGAATCGATGTCGCCGGTGGTCATTCGATCAACTTCTGTGCGAGGAGGAGATTTTGCGCCAAGCTCTCGACGTCAGGGGTGCCCAGCCCGGTGACCAGGTCGTACCCTGGCTGTGCAAAGTCGACGGCGTTGCTTCCCAGGGTTACGTCCTGGAATGCGGGACGGGGCGATCCCTCGGCGATTCGGTACAGGTACGGGTTGAGGTCACCGATCGCCCGTCCCCCGTTCGCGAGAACGTACTGGCTCATGATGGCCGTCATGCCGGCCCAGAGCGGCGCCGAGAGCGACGTGCCGCCGCCCGCTGCGAACTGCTGATTGAAGACGATCTTGACGCCGGTGAACGGGTCGGCGACCGCCGCGACGTCAGGCGTGAGACGCCGGCCGTTGCCGCCGTTGACACTCACGCCGTCCTGCCAATCGGGACGTTCGAAAAGAGCTGACACCCCGCCCCCGGTGCCCTGCGTCAGTGGCGGGTCGAACCACGCCTGCTCTGCGAGCCAGCTGCCGTCGGCTGCCGTCGACAATGTCGTCCCGCCGACGTCCGTCATCTCCGGCAGCGACGCGATCGCGTCCAGTCCGATGTCGTCGGCGCTCGGCGGTGAGGACCACTCCTGGCCGCCCTTGCATTCGAGCCCGGCCAGATCGCCGCTGGCGTTGAACGAGGTGATTCCGTTCTCGTGGGCGCCCCTCAGTGCGGATCGAACGGGGGCCAGGTCAGCGGCGGTGATGAGTTTGTCGCAACCCCATCCGATCGAGAAGCTCCAAATGGAACCCGGGTAGCGCCGGCTGGCGTCCTCCATCATCGTGGCGATCTTCTCGTAGGACCCGTCACCTTCGACCGTCGGGCGCGCGTTGACCAGGACTTTCTTCGCGTCTGGCGCGATGGCATGGATGGCCTCCAGATCCATCGTCGCCTCGCCGCGCCTGGCGGAGGGCATCCCGCCGACGAGTTCCGGGGTGAATTTCGGCAGCCCGAAGGAGGTTGCGAACATGTCGAGGTCGGCCTGATCGAAGCCGTCGAACGCAAACACGACGACCGTCATGCCCTTGCCGGTGAAGCCGCGGTCGCGCAGTGAATTGGCGTTATACGTGCGGAGGAGAGCGTCTGGGCTGAGGCCCTGGTCGGGTACTTCCAAGGGCATGAACCACGGCTTGGCTTCCCGATGGGGGGTGTAGCCGAGAATCCGGCCCAGCCCGGCCACCTCCGCGGCGACGGATGCCGGTACCGCGGGCTGGCGTCGCGAAGCGTAGAAGACCTGCCCCAACCGGCCGCGGTAGTCATGGACGTCGACATCCAGCGCACCCGCCACGTTTGCGGGGCCGCCTTCCAGGATCGCCCAGGAATCACCGGCCCGCCAGCGAACGGACAGGCCTTGTTGCTCCGCCCAGTGCATGAGCATCGAGGGACGGGACTTCCGGTGGAGCTCGGCGGTCAGCTGAATGTGCTCGGACCTCGCCGGGCCGAGGTCAACCGAACTGGCCAGCAGCGACGCGTACGGCCCGGTGATTGCGGCGCCGGGGTTAGGGGAAGCACCTACATCGGCCGGAGCTGATTTCGACTGACCGCGAAGGTCAGCCGCAAGCAGTGTGCTGGCGCCCAAGAGCGCCAGCAACACTACAAGCGTCAGTGCGCGTGAACCGGATGACCGAATCACGATCAGGAACGGTTACCGCGGCCGATGGCCGCCGACCGGCTGTATTACCGGCCGCCGCCGGTGATGACGTTGCCCGGCAACGCGGTCGGCGCCGGGGGTGCCTTGACCGAGGGGGTGAAAGAGTTGGCGCCGCCGGGCGTGATGGCCTTCTCGGTGGGAGACGGCGCCGGCGCGCTCGAGCTCGTGGGGGTGGTCGTGCTCGACGGGGCTTCCTTGCTGTCCTTGCCGCAGGCGGTCAAGGTCCCCATCCCGACGATCGCAACCCCGCCAGCAAATAGCGCAACCTGACGAGTCAAACGACCTGACCTCATTCTCGAGTCCTTACTCTGTAGGCCGGAAAGAGCGGATTGTCGCTGGTTGGCCCGGCTGAATCCAACATCCCCCAAGGGGTGCGAGCCTCCAATTTATCCCACGGATGCAGCAAATGCACGCGGCTTTCTCGATCAGCGAACATCGGTGAACTCACCCTGCGCGGCAGTCCCGGAATCCGGCACGGCGGTGTTACAACCGATCCATGGGCGATTGCCGAGAATGTCGCGAGGGACACGAGCACTGCCACGGCACCCTCATCCGCCATACGTGGCAGCGGGCGGAATGCACCGAGACGGGCTGTCCGGATCCGGATTTGGTTCTGCATTCGCTGGTCATCGATTGCGACTCGGCGGGTTGCGAATGCGACGACCAAATCCTGCGAACCGCCGTCTGAGCCCGATCGGCCCGAATGTCAACCCATCGGGTCTGCGGCGTTGAGCGCATCTTCGACGGGATGTACGTCGGGCTCGGGATAGAACGGCGGTGTGCGCGAACCCCAGTGCACGCAACTCCAGCGGCCGTCGGTGATCGGCGCAAGCATCACCGCGTCAGTGTTGGCCAGGTGATGGTCCAGGACGAAGCTGTTGTCCACGCCGGCGAGCTGCGCGGACACCAGCCGGATCGCTGCGCCGTGGCTGACGAGCACGATGTCCTCGGTCCACTCGTGATCGTCGAGATAACGCAGCCGTAGGTCGGTGACCACCGGCAGGTAGCGGTCGAGGACGTCCCGGCCGCTTTCGCCGCCGGGCATTCGCAGGTCGAGGTCGCCTTCGTGCCAGCGTTCATAGACCCGGTTGAATTCAGCGATCGCGTCGTCGTCGTCGCGGTTCTCGAGTTCGCCGGCCTGGACCTCGTGGATGTCGGCGAACTCTGTTGCCGCGACATTGAGTTCCGCGCCGATCTCCGCGGCGGTCTGCGCGGCGCGGTGCGCCACGGAATGGCCGAGTACGCCGGGCAGCCGGTTGTAGGACTGCGCGAACGACCTGGCCTGAATCCGGCCGAGATCGGTGAGGTCGCTGCCCGGTGGCCGGGTGTCAAGACGTCGTTCGACGTTGCCCAGCGATTGGCCGTGGCGCACCAGGATCAGGCGTCCGCTCATGTTGAGGTGTCCCCCCGAAGACCGGCCAACCAGCGGTCGGCCTCATCCGGCTGTGGGGGCACCGCGCCGGATGCCGATCCGGTCGGCCACGAGCCTAGATACCGAACGTCGGTGCAGCGCCGATGCAGTGCCTTCAGGGCTTCGGCCACGGCACTGTCGTCGATATGCCCGACGCAATCCAGGAAGAAGATATAGGTACCGAGCTCGGTGCGTGTCGGGCGGGATTCGATGCGGGTCAGGTCGATGTCGCGCATGCCGAATTCACTCATCGCCGCGACGAGGGCGCCCGGGGTGTTGTCCAGGCGAAGGACCACCGATGTGCGGTCCGCGCCGGTCCGGGGCGGCGGCCGGCCGACCGGCCCCACCAGCACGAATCGGGTGCGCGCGTTGGCTTCGTCGACAACTCCCTCGGCCAAGGTGGTCAGCCGATAGTGCTGCGCGGCGAGTGCTGTCGACACGCCGGCGTCTGCGCGTCCCGCAGCCACGTCCTGGGCCGCGGCGGCATTCGAATTGGCCGGAACCAGCCGAGCGTGGGGCAGGTTGGCGGCCAGCCAACGGCGCACCTGAGCGGCCGCCACTGGAAAGGCTGCCACGGTGCGGATCTGATCGGACGCGACCGAGGACCGCGTGACGATGCTGAAGGCGACGTCGAGGGTTATCTCGGCGTAGATCTGCAGCGGTAAACCAGTGGCGAGGCTGTCCAGAGTGGGTAGAACGCCACCCTCGATCGAGTTCTCGATCGGTACACACGCGAAGTCCGCCGCTCCGGCACGGACTTCGTCGAGCGCGGCCGGCGTGCTCGCGGTCGATCGCGGGGCGACTTCGGTGCCATGCGACCCGGGGATCAGTCCGCTCGCACTCATCTTGCGCAACGCCGCTTCGGTGAAGGTGCCCTCGGGTCCGAGGAAGGCGATGCGTGCCACGGGTCAACCCTATCGGGTTGCTGGTGGCCGGCACTTGCACAGCCGCGCGGCATAAATTAATTTAGGCTTACCTAATTTAGTGGAGGATGCGCGATGCCTGCTGTGACACTCTCCGAACCGACGACCGCCGAGCGCGTCCGAACCGCGTGCGTGCGTGCGGGAGGCGCGATGCTAGCGGCAGATGGCGTCCCGCCGGTGGATATCCGCGTTCACCACCTGCTTCCGGACGGCACCTTCGCCGTGACCGTCGCCGACGGCTGCCCGATCGCGATCGCCGCCGGGAAAGCCGCCGGCGGCGTCGCCGCGGTGTTGGAACTCACCGACTACGCACCGCTGGCGCTACGGGAACCGGTGCGGTCGCTCGTGTGGGCCAGGGGTCGGGTGCGCACAGTCGATGCGGCATCGGTCCGTCAGCTACTCGACGTGATCGCCGCCGAGCACCCGAATCCCGCCCTGCTGGACGTGGGCGCAGGCCAGGTGCTCCTCGCTCTGGTGGTGGAGTCGGTCGTCGTCGCGGACAGAACCGGTGCCGAACCGGTGCGCCTGGGAGCATTGTTGGCTGCGCAGCCGGATCCATTCTGCGATCTGGAACCCGACTGGGTGCGTCACCTCGAAGCGGACCACCCGGAGGTGATGATCCGGCTGGCGCGCAGACTCCCGGCCGCCCTCAGAAAGGGGAGGGTGCGCCCCCTCGGGCTGGATCGCTACGGGATCAGTCTCCGGATCGAAGGACCCAGCGAGGATCACGATGTCCGGCTGCCCTTCTCCGCGCCGGTCCATGACGTCACGGGGCTGGGTAAGGCGATCAGGGCCCTCATGGGCTGCCCCTTCGCGAATGGGCTGCGAGCCCGTCCCGGTGGCGGGACATAAGTCGATACCGTGACCGGGTGACAGATCCTCGCCACGAGATCGTCGGCCACGAGATCGTCGATGGTGAACTGAATCCGGACCGCCGCCTCCTTCGCATCGAAGTCGGCGTCATGCTGGCGGTCACATTCGGGGTGAGCGCGGCTGTCGCCGTCCTCCAGTTGACCGATGCGGTGTTGTCCGGCCTGGCCGGCCACCGGGTGCGCCTCAATCCCAACCAGTCGCGATACGACCTGGTCAACCTGGGGCTGAACCTAGCTTCGATCACACAGCTGATTGCCTGGGGATGCCTCGGCCTATACCTGTTGTGGCGTGGCGGCATCAGTCCGTCGCGCATCGGGCTGGGGCGGCTGCGTCTTCGGTCGGATCTTCCCGGGGCCCTCGGGCTGGCCGCGCTCATCGGGGTACCGGGTCTGCTGCTGTATCTGGTGGCGCGCGCGTTGGGATTGAACGCGGAGGTCGAGCCGTCCGCATTGGACGATTCGTGGTGGCGTATCCCGGTCCTGGTCATCGCTGCGTTCGCCAATGGGTTCGCCGAAGAAACAGTCGTCGTCGGGTACCTGATCACCCGGTTGCGGCAACTGGGCCTCAGTCAGCCTCGGGCGGTGACCGTCTCGGCCGTCCTGCGCGGGGCATATCACCTGTATCAGGGGTTCGGTGCCGGTCTGGGGAACGTGGCGATGGGGCTGGTGTTCGGTGCGGCCTGGTGCCGGACCGGGAGACTGTGGCCGCTCGTCCTCGCGCACGGGATCATCGACACCGTCGCGTTCGTGGGTTACGCGCTGCTGAGCCACCATCTGGGCTGGCTGAAGTGACTTGAGCGGGGACAGCGTGGTTGACCGCTCAGGTGCGTAAATTGACTGCGATGAGCGACGACCGGCCGCCGCGCCGCGCGCCCGATCCACCCACCGAGCGGATTCCGCGGATTCCGTCCGAACCGTTGCCTTCGCTGTCGCCGAACTCTGTCTCGCCAAATCCGCCGCGCGAGCCGTCCCAGGTCATTCGCAGGGGTCCAGCGCAGGGGCCCACTGACCGCATCCGGAAGGCAGCGCCGCCGCCACCGCGTCACCCGCCGCCACCCTTTCGGCATCCCCATCAGCCGCCGGTTCCACCCGCACCGCCGCCGCCGCGCAGTCACCGACCCGTGCCGCGCCCCCAGGTAGCGGGTGGTGCGGGTGCGGCGCCTTCCGTGCGGGCAGCACGCCCACGAAGGGCCCGCTGGGGTCGACGGATACTCACCGGCCTCGCCGCCGCCATCGTCATCGCCCTCGTCGCGATCATCGGTGGTTGCGTATGGCTCGACTCGCGGTTGCACAGGGTTTCAGTGTTCAGCGCGTACGCGGAGCGGCCCGCCGAAGGTGCGGGCACAACGTGGTTGCTGGTCGGCTCGGATAGCCGTGAAGGTCTCACCCCGGAGCAGCAAGCTCAACTGACCACGGGCGACGACATGGGAAATGGGCGCACCGACACGATCATCGTCGTGCACATCCCCTCGTTGACCTCGGGGGCGCCCACCACGATGGTGTCGATCCCGCGCGACTCGTACGTCGACATTCCCGGCTATGGCAAGGACAAGATCAACGCTGCGTTTGCGCAAGGAGGCGCATCGCTTCTTGCGCAAACCGTCGAGGAAGCCACCGGTCTGCACCTGGACCACTACGCGGAGTTGGGCTTCGGAGGTTTCGCGGCTGTCGTGGACGCACTCGGCGGCGTGCAGATCTGTCCGCCCGATCCCATCGACGATGAGCTGGCGGGGATCGATCTGCCCGCTGGTTGCCAGACCGTCGACGGGCGCAACGCATTGGGCTACGTCCGCACCCGGGCGACCCCGCGCGCCGATCTGGACCGGATGGTGCACCAGCGCCAGTTCATGGCGGCGCTACTGGACAGGGCCAACAGTCCCTCGGTATGGCTCAACCCGTGGCGGTGGTATTCGGTACCGAATGCCGTGGTGGCCGCCCTCAAGGTTGACGACGGCGCGCACGTCTGGGATCTTGCCCGGCTCGGCTGGGGGCTCCGCGGATCGACGACCACCGTGACGGTCCCCGTCGCGGAACTCACCTCCAACTCGTCGGGGTCCGTTGTGGTGTGGGATTCGGACAGGTCAGCTGAGCTCTTCGAGGCATTGCGTACCGATGCGGCAATCCCGCGGTCCGTTCTCGACGCCCAACCTTGACGTGGGCCCTCCGTCAGTCGAGTCCTGCTCCGGCGAGTCCGCTCTGCAGCCATTCCTTGGTGCGACCGGGGTAGTTGGTGGCAATCCACGCGACGCCGAGATCTCGGCAGAAGCGGATGTCGTCGTAGTGATCAACCGTCCAGCAGTAGAGGGCGCGGCCCTGCGCCGCGGCCTTGTCCACGAGTTCGGGATGCTCGCGCAGCGTCGCAATCGACGGACCCACCGCGGTCGCGCCGACCGTGGTTGCGGCGCCGCCGCCCAGATAGCGTGACGTCTCACCCAATAGCACTGTCGGAAGAAGCGGCGCAGCGCGCCGGATGCGCCACACGGCCGCCGCCGAGAACGACATCACCACGGCGCGCGACAGATCGGCCGATGCCGGCGATGCGATCCCGTAGCGGTGCAACAACGCCAGAACCCTGCTCTCCACCAGGGCCCCGTAGCGGACGGGATGCTTGGTTTCGATGAACAGCTTCACCGGCCGGTTCCAGTCCAGGACCAGGCGAACCAAGTCGTCAAGAGTGAGTAGATCGGCGGTGTTCATTTCGCCCGGGGCGGTCCGACTGCCGTGCCACGCGCCCCAGTCCAATCGCCTGAGTTCGGCCAGGGTCATCTCGCTGACAAGACCAGTGCCGTCCGAAGTCCGGTCGATTCGGCGGTCGTGTACGCACACCAGGTGACCGTCACGTGTCAGGCGTACGTCGCATTCGACGCCGTCGGTGCCTTCCTGGAGTGCGAGCTCATAGGCGGCCAGGGTGTGCTCGGGGCGATCGGCGGACGCGCCCCGGTGCGCCACCACGAACGGGTGGCCACCTGCGGGGATTCCGTCAGCCGACGTCATATTCCTATGCTGCCGGTTCCTGACGTTCTGGCTCAACTGCTGCGGGCGACTCACGGTCAGCTGCCGGGGCCGTGGTGTCGGCAACCGCCGGCTGAGCGTCGCTCACCACAATCCATCGGTGTGCGGGACGTTCGACGGGTTTGAGGACGAAACCGTCGAACACCCGCCACAGCATCGCGATAGCAGCCGCGGCCACCACGTAGGCGATGATCATGCTCACGGTGTTGTCGGCGATGCCCTGCGGTTTGGTGGTGAAGCTCGTCGCTATCGCGAAGATCGACATTCCCGTCGAGCCGATCCAGACGGCCCACCACCAGGCAATAGGTGTCCGAAGTCGGCTCCGCGAGTCTTCCGCATGCGCAAGTTCGATCACGAACACCGGCGCCCACACCAGATTGACCAGCGGTACCAGTGAGCAGATCCACAGCGCCCAGGACGGCCGTGGGTCGTCCTGCCCGCGGTGGCGGAAGACAGCGGAACGCCTTGCCGTCAACCACGAGGTCATCGTCACGGTTGTGACGATGACGGCAATCACGGCGGCGAGACTCGCCACCACCCCCATCAGCAACGCGACGTTTGCGACGAGGCGCGGCAAGAGGGTGGTGCGGTTGTACAAGAGCAACCCGTAGCGCAGGACATGCACCAGTGCCGCCATTACCAATATCGCCATCGCGGAGAGCAACACGCCGCGAACGGTCGCGGGTGACGGACCGTTCCGAATCTTCGCGTCGTCGAGCTCACCCGACGGAGCGATGTTGTCCACCAAGCCCCAGCGGGGGATGAACGCGTATCGCGGCGTCGGACCGAGTGGCCGACGCTGGGCACGAGGCGGCGGCGGTGGACCCGGGCGTACCGCGATCCAGCGGAATCCCGGGGGCAAGCGAGGCCCCCCGGCGCGCGGTCCAGGTGTGAACGGTGCAGGTGTGAACGGTGCAGGTGGGAGAGGCGGTCCGGATGGCATCGGGGAACGGGCCGGCATCGGGGGACCCCACCGGGGGTCGGGATGTCTGGGCGGAGGCGCAGTCGGCAGAGGTGGGGGCCCCGCCGGACCCATCTGGCCCGGGGCCACCTGCGCCGGGCCCACCTGAACAACGGGAGCCAACAGCATCCCGTTGCACCGCGGACACAACTCGCGCCGGCGGTCGCGCACGTTCCACCGCGTCCCGCACTGCGAGCACACCTGAATCACCGGCCCAGCCTAATGGAGTCAGGCCCGGCAGCTAGTCTTCCCGGTTCGCTCGGCAGCGAGGCTATCCACAGTTTCCACAGGTTTATCCACAGTTGATGCGGGGTAGCCCGCGCTTTTGCGAGCACCTCGGAGGCATTGGCATCGCACCCGCCTGTGGATAACCTGGCCGGCCGCCGCCTTATCGGTCAACAGGCGGCACTCGAACAGAGCGAATCAGGCGTAGGAATGCGCGTATGATCTAGCTCACATGACAGCGAACTTTTCGCTGTCAGGGAACACCGTTCGAACTTCAGTCAGGCGAAACTGATGCCGTCGCAGTCATTGGGGCCGCAGCCCGCGTCGCAGCCCTCGCAGTGGTACACGCCATCGGCCACGTGCAATCGCTCCTACCTGATGGCCGCGATGCGGGCGGGTGTGATTGCGCTGGTGTTGCTCGGAATCCTGGTGTTGATCGTCTGGTTTTGATCGCCGGGTTTCGGTCTGATTTGGGCCGGGCACTCCGTCTGCGGGGCACATCCTTGCGGTGCGTCCGGCGATGCGGAAATGTTGACGGTGCGAAGGCACCTCCGTGGGCTGACAACCGTCACCTGACAACCGTCACCTGACAACCGTGGCCTGGCAACCGTGGTCGCCAACCGCACCAACTCTGACACTTCACAACAGAACACGACGGAAGGAATCTTGTGGCCGAATACACGCTGCCCGATCTGGACTGGGACTACGCGGCTTTGGAGCCCCACATCTCGGGCCAAATCAACGAAATCCACCACAGCAAGCACCACGCCGCCTACGTCAAGGGCGTCAACGATGCGGTTGCCAAGTTGGAGGAGGCCCGCGCCAACGACGACCACGCCGCGATCTTCCTGAACGAAAAGAATCTGGCCTTCCACCTGGGTGGTCATGTGAACCATTCGATCTGGTGGAAGAACCTCTCGCCGAACGGTGGCGACAAACCGACGGGTGACTTGGCGGCAGCCATCGATGACGCTTTCGGATCCTTCGACAAGTTCCGGGCCCAGTTCACTGCGGCTGCGAATGGTTTGCAGGGATCGGGGTGGGCGGTGCTGGGCTATGACAGCCTGGGCAACAAGCTGCTGACTTTCCAGTTGTACGACCAGCAGGCGAATGTGCCGCTGGGCGTTATCCCGCTGCTTCAGGTGGACATGTGGGAGCACGCGTTCTACCTGCAGTACAAGAACGTCAAGGCCGATTACGTCAAAGCGTTCTGGAATGTCGTCAATTGGGAGGACGTCCAGAATCGTTACGGCGCGGCGATCGCGAAGACGAACGGGCTGATATTCGGCTGATACGCCCGAGCCTCCCGAAGGGGCACCGCTGCCGGCCTCGGCGCGGTGCCCCGTTCGCGTCGCCCTGAGTAACCGCACACCCTGGCGACCAGTTAGCACTCCTATGCTCTTGCGTGCCAACCGGGTTCTGCCTCATCCTGTTTCGAACCGGCCCGCTGTCGTGTCGCGGGATGTTTCCGAGTCTGTGGAGGGGAGATGGACGCTGGTGAATCAGGATTCGGGCGAGCCGTCGAGGTCGCCCCGTTCCATTCGCGCGGTGCGCTGAAGGGTTTCGTCGTAAGCGGGCGCTGGCCCAATTCGACCAAAGAGTGGGCGCAACTTCTGATGGTGGCTGTACGTGTGGCGTCCCTGCCCGGATTGCTTTCGACCACAACCATTTTCGGGGTTCGGGAGGAACTTCCGGATCGCCCTGAACCCGGCACGGTCGGACTGGTTCTGGCTGAGGGAACCGTCGTGGGCGAATCGGCAATTCCGCCAGGGCATTTCGCGCAGAAGCAGCCACCGGCGTTGTTGATGCTTCATCCGCCGTCTGAAACGACACCGTCGCTGCCCGAGTGTTCAGGCGCGGCTTCGGGATGCGTGTTGCTGCCGGGTCTGCCGCACCTTGGGTTGGAGCATCGCGCGGCATGGGTGGAAGCGGAATCGGACGGCACCGTGACGAGCATGGTGAGTCGTGTGGGCGTCGACCCCATCAGTCATCCGGATACGGCAATCCTCGCGATGTTGCTTGCTGCGTAAGGGGATTCGTCAATCAGCTTTCGGCTGTGTCAACGGTGGAATGCGGCCAGCCGAACTTGTCCCGCCAGGTGGCGGGCCTGCCCGTGGGCGGCTAACGTGGACGCCGTAAGCGAAGGGGAGTAGCCCCCAATCGTCGTGTCGACATACTGGCGTTCAGCCCGGCCGGCGAACCGAACCGATGTTCGGTGGGCGAGACCTTCGGCGAGTCGCTGCATGGCGGCATGTCGAAAGGTCGGGTCACGATGTTCACCGCGATACTGGTCAGCTTCGGGGTGGTGTTTCTCGCGGAGTTGGGCGATAAGTCACAGTTGATCACCCTGACGTATGCGCTGCGGCATCGGTGGTGGGTGGTCTTGAGTGGCGTGGGTGTCGCCGCTTTCCTGGTGCATGGCATCTCGGTGGCGATCGGCTACTTCCTGGGTGCGGCACTTCCCGAACGGCCGATTGCCTTCGTCGCGTCGGCGGCTTTCATCGGCTTTTCGATCTGGACCTTCCGCGAGAACGCTGCGAGTCTCGGATCGGCTGCGGGTCGTCGATCGTCCGGGTGCGAGAGTGGTGAACCGGCACCCCCCGCCGAGTCGCGCTTCGTGGTTTTGGCGATCGTGTCATCGTTCGTGCTCGCTGAACTGGGGGACAAGACCATGTTGGCGACGGTGGCTCTGGCGAGTGACCACAACTGGGCGGGTGTCTGGATCGGGGCCACGGCGGGGATGGTGGTGGCCGATGGTGCGGCCATAGCTGCCGGTACCCTTCTGCATCGCCGGTTGCCGGAGAGGTTTCTGCATCGGGCGGCTGCGGTGCTGTTCCTGTTGTTCGGATTGTGGATCTTGTTCGACTCCGCGCTCGGATGGCGACCGGTGGCGATCGCAGTCGCAGCGGCCGTAGGGGTCACAAGTGTGGCGGCGGCGGCAATGACTGCTCTGCAGGGGCGCCGCGCAGACCAACGCAGCAAAGCTCAGCAGGCCGTTTGATCTTGAACCGTGTCGTTGCCCGTGCGGCGGTCCGGTATAAGCGTCCGGAGTGTTCCGGGCTGCAGTGCGGTATTCGCGATCGCCCCGGGTGCGGACTTCGCTACCAGGGGTGAAGTCGCAGGCAGACGATCTCACCGCGATCAGGGCCCAATGTTTGCCGCCGAGGTCGAAAATGATTCGCTGGTCACTTTCTTGACAGTTTGCACTTGGTTGGGGGCGTAAGTGTGACTACGATGATCAGCAAATACGCCTGTTATACGCCCCGCTCTTCGAGCAAGTGGAGGTCATCACGATGAGCACGACGTTCGCCGCGCGCCTGAATCGCCTGTTCGATACGGTTTATCCGCCCGGCCGTGGCCCCCACACTTCGGCCGAAGTGATCGGAGCGCTCAAGTCGGAGGGCATCACGATGTCAGCTCCGTACCTGTCGCAGCTCCGTTCGGGCAACCGGACCAACCCGTCGGTGGCAACCATGGCGGCGCTTGCCAACTTCTTCCGGATCAAGCCTGCATACTTCACCGACGACGAGTACTACGAGAAGCTCGACCGGGAGTTGACCCTGCTCGCCAGCATGCGGGACGAGGGCGTGCGCCGGATTGCCGCGCGTACGGTGGGGCTCTCGCCCGAGGCCCAGAAGGACCTCGTCCACAAGGTGGATGAGTTGCGTAGGCAAGAACACCTGGACGATTAGCCTGGCGCCCCGAGAGATCGGGGGCTGGCAACTTCTGTGGTCGACTCGGATTTCGCATCTGACAGTTCGGCCGCGCGGCGATATTGACGGGCGATTTCCAGAATCCACTCGCGGTCGGAGAAGTTTTCGGGCTGTCTGAGGCAATCCAAGCCGGGGAACATACGGTCGGCGACGCCGCCGGCGACATGAAGCTGTGCGCGCGGAAGATGTGACCCGGAGTGGATCCATTCAGCGATTGCGCGAGCCTGTTCGACGGAAGATGCCGGGAGGCGTTCGGTGGCTGGGACGGGTTCGGTGTCTGAGAGGGTGTCGGTGACCGCATCCCCGGCCCGACTTTGGTGGGCGGCTGTCGATTCCAGGTAAAGCGCGTCGCTGATCATGGAGAGCCGTTCGGCGACGCGGAATATCAGCGGACCGCGGGGTCGCTCCCCGATGCCGATGTCCGGTTGGCGGCGTTCCAATTCCTGCAGCAGCGGATCGATCAGGCGTAGTTCCCGACGGCCCCCGAACCAGTCCTCGACGGACGGCAGCAGCGATCCGGCAGCGACGATGGCCATCGCCGCGCCAAGGAGCGCCGCCGCGGTACCGATGCCGACGAGCTCGGTGGTGGCGACCGCGCGGATCAGAAGGAATGCGCTCGCTGCGACTATCAGGGCGATTCCGACCGTGAAGACGAACAGTGCCCGGCCTCGCCGGGTGCGGTTGGAGTGGCGCACTCCGGCCCACGAGACGAGTGTCAATGCCAGACACACGTACAGCGACGGGAGCAGCCAGGGCAGGGAGGTGCCGGACGAACCCAGATTGCGGGTCAGGAACTCCTCAGGCGACATTTCGGGTTGAATACCGCTCGCGAAAAATGAAACCAGCGTGATGACGGCGATCACAGCGGCGATGCAGTATTGGATCAGTGCGGCGCGGCGAGTCCTTGCGGGATCGTGGCCGGAAGATGCACTGGTGATCATCACGCAGCTCCCCGCTGCGCAGGCTACGAGTGCGACCTGGCTCAGACCGATGGAGATGTTCGGCCAGTGCAGCGTCGAGTCCAGAAGCAGGGTGAGGGGAGGCCAGTTCAGTGCCGCGACCGCGGCGAGACTGCCGAGCGCGACGATCATCGCTGAGCTCACCACCGATTGGTTGTTGACCAGCGCCCAGCCGATACGCAGACCGGTGGCCAGTCCCAGCAATCCGGCGATTACCCAGATGATCAACCAAATGCCTCTCCGAGCCGGACCTGGATGATCGACGCGCGGTCCGCGGACGACCGGCCCAGACGATAAAGCAGCAGGGCGGCGAAATCCTCGGCCTCCTGCTCGACGTCCTCGCCGCCGGGTCCCATGCAACCGGTGCGTTGATTGAGCATGTAGCCGATCAGGTCGTCGTCGGCGAGTTCCGCGAGTTCTCGAGCCACCTCGGTGACCAGCATGCCCTCGTGTCCCAGGACGAGGTGTCCCAATTCGTGGGCCAGGGTTCGATCCCACGTGGGCAGACCCTGCTGGATCAGGAAGACGTCGCGATCGGAGTACTGCCGCCATTGCCCGGTGACGCCCTGCGGCAACTCTGCGATATCGATTTCGATTGGGCGGCGACGACTCTCGCCGACGGCGGCGACCAGGCTGGTCAGGGAGACCTCGCCGGCGCGAGGTGCCAGGTTGAGGACGTCGTTGACGGCCTTGGTGACGCGGCGGGTGGTGGACATCGGTCGAATCCCCTCTCGCCAGGTCTAACGCAGGAACCGGGCGGTTCCCGCCGCCCGTACGACACGGCCGGCTTTCGCCTGCCGGTATCCGACGACGCCCCCGAGTGCGGTGAGGGCGAGAATGCCCAGGACGCCCGGGAGGGCGAACACGGCCACCTCACCTACCTTGGCTTCCCGGAGGTATTGGGGATAGCCCACCCTAAACGACGCAGGCACTTCGGAGGTGCCGCTTCCGGCAGCGCCGGGGAGGCGTTCCCTGCCGGAACCCTCACCCGATCGGGCGATGTCGCGCGGCCCCGTCCCGGTGCTGGATGCCGAGGCGCCTGCCGGACCCCGCACGGGCGCTTCGACTGCGGCGCCCCCGAACGCGGTCGGCCCTCCGACGAGGGGCGGAAGGTGCAGAGGGCTGGGGTTTGAGCCGACCGAGATGACGGCTCCGCCGTCGGCGTCGACGACGCCGGGATCACCCGGCTGAGTTGGATGCCCCGGGAACGCCGGACTCAAGGGCGGCATCCCGCGTACACCGTCGTAGTCGCCGGCGGGGGCTTGCGGTGGCGGAGCGGACTGGACGGAGCCGTCAGCGGGCGCTGGTAGGCCGACGCAGTGGTCGGCGACCGTGCACGGGGGCCAGGGGAATGGCCAGGGATACAGCAATTCGAGCCAGGGCGGCAAGTCGAGTTCGGCTGCTTGGTCCGGGCCGTCTGACGCGCCCCGGGCGCTGGCTCGGCCCGCGGTGCCACCCAGCGCGTCCGGGGCGGAGTTCGACTCTCGCGAGCGGTCGGGATGACGGGACGGTTGGCCCGCATCGCGGCTGCGCGTACTGCCGGTCGCCGGAACGGATGAGCCCGAATCGTTGCTCTGACCGCCCGTATCGGCGGTTGCCAACGGTGCGCTTAACGCCGTGAAACCACCGCATAGCATTCCGCCGGCGATCACCCAGCTAATCGCCGCGGCCCGCGTTCGCGACCGTCTCACGGTGTTCCTCGAGTTTGCGGCGCACCAGTGCGCCGGGGGTCGTCGGTGTCCGCTCATTGTCGCATATATGCAGGTGGTGAACCTGCAAGATGAACTGGGCGATAGGGTTAGCCAAAGCCGGTGGGGATAACTGCCCGCCGGTGGTAGACAACTGACTCGGGAGGCACCTCCGATGGGCCTGTTCAGCAAGCGAAAAAGCCGTGCGACTAGGCGTGCCGAGGCCAAAGCGATCAAGTCTCGTGCCAGGCTCGAGGCCAGGCTCGGCGCCAAGAACGAGGTGCGTCGGATCAAAGCCGCGGAGCGATCGGAGAACAGGGCGATCAAGGCCGGATTGAAGGCCGCCAGGGACGCTGATCGGGCTGCCGTCAAGGTTGCCGAGACCGAGTTGAAGGTCGCGCGTGAGGGCAAACTTCTGTCGCCGATCAGGGTCCGGCGGGCACTCACCGTCTCACGGTTGCTGGCGCCGGTGGTGGTACCGATCGTTTACCGCGCTGCAATCTCGGCGCGCGGAGTCATCGACGAGCTTCGCGCGGACCGGCTGGGGGTCCCGTTGAGTCAGCTCGGCCAGTTCTCCGGTCAGGGTGGGCGGTTGTCGGCACGGATCGCCGGGGCGGAGCGATCGCTGCGCCTGGTTGTGGATAAGAACCCCAAGGATGCCGAGACGAAGCAGTTCGTCGCCGCGATGACTGAGCGGCTCACGGCGCTGTCGGCCGCGATTGCGGCGGCCGAGAACATGCCAGGGCAGCGGCGCCGCGACGCGCATGCCGCGATCTCCGAGCAGCTCGACGGGATCGACTCGGATCTGATGGCTCGCCTGGGTGTCGCCTAGCCGCATGCCACAGCTGTCTGCACTCGGGTTGCGGGGGCTGACGCCTGTCATGGTCGTCGCGACCGCGATGTTCGGAGCGCCGCTAGCGCATGCCCATGTGTATGTGACCGCCGACCACCCGCTGCGGGGCAGCTCCGCCGTCGTCACCTTCCAAGTTCCCAATGAGTCCGAAAAGGGCTCTCCAACAACCGAAGTCAAAATCGGTCTACCCAACAGCGAATCCGCAAAGACAGCGGTGATCCCCGGGTGGAACGCTGTCTTCGACAGGGTCGGCGGTACCGGCGCCTATCGGTCGGTGACCTTCGTCGGGACGAATGGCGGCATCGGCACCGGCCAGTTCCAAGTTTTCGCGGTGTCGATGCGCCTTCCCGACGCGGATTCGGTGGCTTTTCCGGTGGTCCAGACATATGCCGACGGAACATCTGTGCACTGGGATCAACCGCGACCGCCAAATGGGCCGGAACCCGAGTATCCCGCCCCGGTGCTGACGCTGGGTGCGGGTTCGGTTGCTCCGCCGGAACGCCACGGGGCACCGACGGCGCCTCCCGGCTCGGCGGGGCCGACTGTCACCGTTAGCTCACCATCCGATGGCGTACCAGCGGCGAACCCGCTTCCGGACAATACTGCTCGCGCGCTGGCTGGCACCGCGCTCCTGGTGGCGGCCATCGGCGCGGGGGTGGCATTGGCGCGACGCAGGTCCTGACCCCCCCGAGTCCTGACCCCCGAGTCCTGACCCCCATTCCTGACCCTGCCGCGCTCCACAGCGCCTGGCATGATGGGGCGCGTTGCGCGAAAGACAACAAAGGAGCAGCCAGATGGCAGACCCGCAGGACGGACAGGACCGGAGTGCAGACGCCGCATCGGGCGGGCATTCGCCGGCCAAGAACGCGGCCCCACGTAAGGCGCCGGCCAAGGCGGTCAAGAAGGCGCCGGTGAAGAAGGCTCCCGCCAAGGCGCCGGCGAAGAAGGCTCCTGCTCAGGCGGTTCCCGCCGAGAAGGCTCCCGAACCCGTCGCTGCTGAACCCGCCGCTGCTGAACCCGTCGCTCCGCGCGTCGAGCCTTCGCCACCAGTCGAACCCACGCCGCCTGCCGCTAAGCCGGCCGCCCGCCCGCCAGTTCAACCGGTTCCGCAGGAGTCGGGACCACCGATCCTGCCGATCGCTGCGGCAGCCCTTGTGGTGCTGTTGCTCGCGCTTCTGGTTCGTCGTCTGCGCCGCGGCTGAGCCGATGGGAGTCGAGTTTCGGCCGACTGCGGATCTGGTAGACGACATCGGTCCAGATGTCCGCAGCTGTGATGTGCAGTTTCGGCAGTTCGGTGCCCGAACTGAGTTCGCCGGTCAGATCCGGACTGTGCGCTGCTTCCAGGACAACGCATTGCTGAAGTCGGTGCTATCGGAGCCGGGGCACGGCCAGGTGCTGGTGATCGACGGCGACGCGTCATTGCACACCGCACTGGTGGGCGATGTCATCGCGGAACTCGCCCGCTCCAACGGGTGGGCCGGATTGATCGTGCATGGCGCTGTTCGCGATGCCTCGACCTTGCGCGGCCTGGAGATCGGCATCAAGGCGCTGGGCACCAATCCCCGCAAGAGCACGAAAAGCGGTGCAGGTGAACGCGATATCACCGTCGAATTCGGCGGTATCGCGTTTGTTCCCGGCGCGATCGCCTACAGCGACGACGACGGGATCGTCGTCACCGAGAGCTGAAGCCCGTCAAATAGACACCGGGGCAAGGCGTTTCGAAAACCGAAGCGCCTCATCGTCGACCTTGCCGTGCCGGATGAGCCGCAAGTCCAGGAAGTAGTTCTGCTTCAGACGCCAGGGCGCGCGGGAGCCCGCCTTCGGCAGATGATCGATTGCGCGCAGAACATAGCCGGGCGTGAAGTCGAACAGCAGTGCTTCATCGACGTCGGCTCCCGGATGTTGTGGCTCGACTGCCTCGTACCCGCGGGAATCCATGTAATTGATGACACGGCAGGCGAATTCGGACACCAGGTCCGCCTTCAGCGTCCAGGACGCGTTGGTGTAGCCGATGGTGAATGCCATGTTCGGCACGCCGGACAGCATCATGCCCTTGTAGGCCATGGTGCTCGTGAGCTCGATCGGCTCGCCGTCCTTGCTGAGCTGCGCACCGCCGAAGAGTTGGAGGTTCAACCCCGTCGCGGTAACGATGATGTCGGCCGGAATCTCCTCGCCCGAACTCAGCTTGATCCCGGTTGGGGTGAACCGGTCGATCGTGTCGGTCACGACGTCTGCCTTACCGTCGCGGACGGTTCGGAAGAAGTCACCGTTGGGCGCCAGGCAGAGTCGTTCGTCCCACGGGTTGTACTTCGGCCCGAAATGCTTTTTCACGTCGTAGCCCTCGGGCAGTCGATGCTGCGCCATGGTCATGAGTTGTTTGCGCATGAAGTTGGGGAATTGCCGGGCGAGCCGGTACTGGACCCACTGGAAGATGATGCGGTTCAAGCGGTTGACGCGGTAGGCGCTCGCCGGGGAAAGCACCTTCATGGTGCGTTCTGCGACCGGGTCGACGTCGGGCAGCGCGCCGATGTAGGTGGGCGAGCGCTGCAGCATGGTCACGTGGCCCACACCTGAGTTGGCCAGTGCGGGAATCAAGGTGACAGCGGTGGCCCCGCTTCCGATGACGACGACGCGTTTGCCGGCGTAGTCGAGGTCTTCGGGCCAGTGCTGAGGATGCACGATGGTGCCGCCGAAGTCCGCGGCGCCCGCGAAATCGGGCGAATAGCCCTCGTCGTAGTTGTAGTAGCCGCTGCAGGCGAACAGGAACGACGCGGTGATGGTCCGTTCGACCCCGTCGCTCTCGATCGTGACCGTCCACCGGTTGTCCGCGGTGGACCAGTCCGCAGCAACAACCCGCTGGCCGTAGCGGATGTGCTTGTCGATGCCGTTCTCGCGAACCGCCTCTTTGAGGTAGTCCATGATGGCCGGCCCGTCGGCGATGGCTTTGGAGGAGGTCCACGGCTTGAAGCGGAAGCCCAGGGTGAACATGTCGGAATCGGATCGAATTCCGGGGTATTTGAACAGGTCCCACGTGCCACCGAGATTCTGCCGCCGCTCAAGAATCACATAGCTCTTGGACGGACAGCGGTCTTGCAGATGCCAGGCGGCGCTGATGCCGGAGATTCCGGCCCCCATGATCACAACGTCGACATATTCGGTCATGCCGGCCAGCCTATCAACGCACTGTCGAACGAGTCAACGCTATGTTGAAATACTCGACACCATGTAAAGTGACTGCCCGTGACGGTATCGAATGAGCCACGGATAGGTGGCCGCCGAGGCACCAGGCCATCGGGAGACGACCGCGAACTCGCGATCCTCGCCACACTTGAGCATTTGCTAGGGCAGCGCCAGTTCGGCGAGATCTCCGTCGATGACCTGGCCAAGGGCGCAGGCATTTCGCGGCCGACGTTCTACTTCTACTTCGCGTCCAAGGACGCGGTTCTGCAGAGGCTGTTCGAGCAGGTCGTCATGGCCGCGGACGCGACCCTCCGGGAGCCCACCGATCAACTGCCCTCCGACGACCCCGACCGCGGTTGGCGCGAGGGCATCTTCAACTTCTTCGAAGCGTTCCGGCCGCGCCAGGCGGTGGCACTGGCGGGACTGGCAGCGGTGACCACCAACGCCGACATCGGGCGGATGTGGTCGACATTCATGACGAAGTGGATCGACTACACCGCCGGCCTGATCGCCGCGGAACGTGCCCGCGGCGCCGCACCCGAGACCATTTCGGCACACGATCTCGCGACGGCGCTGAACCTGATGAACGAACGGGTCGCGCTCGCGTCACAGGGCAGCGAGCAGCCGTCGCTGCCCGAGGAGGCCGCGTTGGAGACGCTGGCCCACATCTGGGTCACCAGCATCTATGGCGAGCGCGGGAGGCCGGCCACGGGCTGACGGCACGCCAAGTCAAGGTCCGGAGGCGTGGTGCCCGGTGATGGACCTACGCTTGTCCGCATGCCGGAGCAACAGTCGCCGATCTCGGGCGGCGTTGTTGCCAGATTCGCGCTCTACTGCGTCTTGGCGGGAGTCTTGGTCGCCGGGTTGCTGTTTCCCGTCGTAGGCGGCGCGGGCCTGCTGGCCAACCAGGCCGCCGACGTCGGGGCGCAGGACTCCGCCCAGGTGGTTCAGGGAGACATGCCGATCGTCTCGACGATGGTCGACGCGGCCGGCAATCCGATTGCCTGGCTGTACACCCAGCGCCGCTGGCAGATACCCGGCGACCGGATTGCAGACACGATGAAGCTCGCCATCGTCTCCATCGAGGACAAGCGCTTCGCCGACCACAATGGTGTTGACCTGCAGGGCACCCTGACCGGGCTGGCCGGTTACCTCAAGGGTGCGGTCGACACACGTGGCGGATCGACGATCGAGCAGCAGTACGTCAAGAACTACAACCTGTTGGTCAACGCGCAGACGGACGCTGAGCGCCGGGCCGCGGTGGAGGTCACCCCCGCCCGCAAGCTCCGGGAGATCCGCATGGCCCTCGCCCTTGACAAGGTGTTGTCCAAACCGGAGATCTTGACCCGCTACCTCAATCTCGTTGCCTTCGGCAACGGCGCCTACGGCGTGCAGGATGCTGCGCGAACATATTTCGGGATCAACGCCTCGCAACTCAACTGGCAGCAGGCCGCACTCCTTGCGGGCATGGTGCAGTCCACCAGCATGCTGAATCCGTACACGAATCCGCAAGGTGCACTGGACCGTCGAAACCTGGTGCTGGACACCATGATCGACAATCTTCCGGATAAGGCCGACGAACTGCGCGCCGCAAAGGAACAGCCACTCGGCATACTCCCGCAGCCCGACGGGCTGCCCCAGGGGTGTATCGCCGCCGGGGACCGGGCCTTCTATTGCGACTACGCGTTGCAGTACCTGGCGCGGGCCGGCATCTCCAAGGAAGATGTCGCCCGAAACGGATACCTCATCAAAACGAACCTGGATCCCAAGATTCAGAGCAGCGTCAAGAAGGCGGTCGACTCCATCGCCAGTCCGGACCTGGACGGCGTTGCGAGCGTAATGAGCGTCATCCGGCCCGGCAAGGATTCCCACCGGGTGGCCGCGATGGCCGACAACCGTACGTATGGGCTGAAACTCGATGCCGGGCAAACCGTTCAACCGCAACCGTTTTCGCTCGCCGGCGATGGTGCCGGGTCGATCTTCAAGATCTTCACCACAGCTGCCGCGCTCGAGATGGGCATGGGAATCAATGCTCAGTTGGACGTGCCGCAGACGTTCCAGGGCAAGGGCCTGGGCACCAGCAATTCGCCCGGCTGCCCACCGGACACGTGGTGCGTGAAGAACGCCGGCGGATACCGCAGTCCGATGAGCGTCACCGATGCGCTGGCGCAGTCGCCCAACACCGCGTTCGCGCGGCTGATTCAGCAGGTCGGTGTGCCTCGTACGGTGGACATGGCTGTGAAGCTGGGCCTGCGGTCCTACGCCGAGCCGGGCACCGCGCGGGCCTACGACCCGAAAAACAACGAGAGCCTGGCCGATTTCGTGAAGCGCCAGAATCTGGGTTCATTCACGCTCGGTCCATTCGAGCTCAATGCCTTGGAGTTGTCGAACGTGGCGGCGACGCTCGCGTCCGGCGGCATGTGGTGCCCCCCGAGTCCGATCGACAAGGTGTATGACCGAAACGGCCAGGAGATCGCTCTTGCGACACCGGGCTGTGAGCAGGTGGTTCCGGCCGGCCTGGCGAACACGCTGGCCAACGCACTGAGCAAGGACTCCACCGGCGGTACCGCGGCTGGTTCCGCCGGCTCGGTGGGCTGGAGCCTGCCCATGTCCGGCAAAACGGGAACCACCGAATCGCACCGCTCATCGGGCTTCCTGGGATTCACCAATCAGTACGCCGCGGCGAACTACATCTTCGACGACTCGCCAAAGCCCTCCGGGTTGTGCTCGTGGCCGCTGCGCAGATGCGGGTACGGGAACCTCTACGGCGGCAACGAACCGGCGCGGACCTGGTTCACTGCGATGGAACCGATCGCCACTGACTTCGGCCCGATCACGCTGCCCCCCACAGATTCCCGGTACGTCGATGGCGGATCGGGCAGCGAGGTGCCCAGCGTTGTGGGCCTGAATCTCGAGGCCGCACGTAAGCGGCTCAAGGATGCCGGATTCCAGGTGTCGGACCAGCCCACTCCGATCAACAGCTATGCGATGAAGGGCTCCGTGGTGGGCACGACCCCGAAGGGGAAAACCATTCCAGGGTCGATCATCACGATCAATACGAGCAATGGAATCGATCCCGCGCCCGTATACGTGCCGCCGGTCGACGACGTGCCCCCGCCGCCGCCACCCGAGGATGTTCCTCCCCCGCCTGACGTCAACGTCATCCAGATCCCCGGGCTGCCACCGATCACGCTCCCGGTGTTCCCGCCGCCCCCGCCCCCTCCGCCACCCCCACCACCGCCGCCTCCGCCACCGCCGCCGCCGGCGCCGGAACCGCCTCCGCCGCCTCCCGCGCCGGAACCTCCGCCGCCACCGGCGGACGCTCCGCCGCCTCCGTAGGCGGCGGTCAGGTCAGGGCCGGGCCCAGGACAACAGTTCTTCGGCGGGCCACGTGTTGACGATCCTGTCCACCGGGACCGCCGCGTCCAGAGCCCTTTGCGCTCCGTAGCCCAGGAAGTCGAGCTGTCCTGGAGCGTGAGCATCGGAGTCGATCGAAAAATTGCAGCCGATCTCCAGCGCCACATTGAGCAGACGTGTCGGCGGGTCGCGTCTTTCGGGGCGTGAGTTGATCTCGACTGCGGTGCCGTGATCCCGGCAGGCCGCGAACACTTCTGCCGCGTCGAACTTCGACTCGGGCCGGGTTCCCCGGCCGCCGGTGACCAACCGTCCCGTGCAGTGGCCCAGGACGTTCACGCGGGGGTTGGAGACTGCGCGGACCATGCGGCGAGTCATCGCGGCGGGGTCCATGGACAGCTTTGAGTGCACGCTGGCGACCACGATGTCGAGTCGATCGAGCAGTCCGGGCTCTTGATCCAGGGTGCCGTCGTCGAGGATGTCGACTTCGATGCCGGTCAGGATCCGAAACGGCGTCAGGCCTTCGCGCAGCTCGTCGATCAGGTCCAATTGGCGTCGCAGTCGATCTGGTGACAGCCCGTTGGCCACCTTGAGCCGGGGCGAGTGGTCAGTCAGTACGCAGTACTCGTGCCCCAAGCGTTGTGCGGTGGACATCATTTCGGCGATCGATGCGGATCCGTCCGACCAGTCGGAATGGCAGTGCAGATCACCCCGAAGGGCCGTCCGGACTTCACCACCACCGAAATCGGTTGTACTGCCGCGCAATTCTGCGAGTGTGTCGGGCTCCTGCCCGGACCACGCCTGCTGGATCACCTTCGCGGTCTTGGGGCCGATGCCGGGCAGTGACTGCCAGCTGTTCGCACGCCCGTGACGCTCCCGCGCCGCGTCGTCCAACGAGTCGATGACGTCGGCTGCCCTGCGATAGGCCAGCACACGCCGGGGGTCTTCGCGGGCACGGTCCTTGTAGTAGGCGATCTCGCGCAGGGCCTTCGCAGGATCCATCACTCCAGGGTATTGATGCGGACCAGGGGCGGTCCTGTCCAGGGCTTGTGGGTTTCGCGCTGTGGGATCATCGCTGGCGTGGGTGGCCGGTGCTGAGCGGCGTCGTGACCGGGGGTGCGGCCGCCGGTGTTGCCATTGTCTGCCTGGGGGCGGTGCTGGTGTTCGCCATGCTGACTCCCCGTGGGCTGCCCGAGGCGACGCTAGCTGTACCGGTCGCGGTGGTATTGGTTGTCTTGGGTGTTGTCTCGCCCGCCGACGCATCGGACCAGCTGCGGGCGCTGGCGCCGACCATCGGCTTTTTGGCGGCGATTCTGGCTCTCGCGCACCTGGCCGATCACGCCGGTGTGTTCAGCTGGATCGGCGGGCGCTTGGCGTCGCTATCGCGTGGCGACCCTGTCAGTCTCCTCGGCTGGGTGTTTGCGGCGGCCTCGGTCACCACGGCGGTGCTGAGCCTGGACGCGACGGTCGTCCTGTTGACGCCCGTTGTCCTGGTGACCGTCCGCGGTCTCGGTGTCGCAGTCCGCCCGCACATTTATGCGTGTACCCATTTGGCCAACTCGGCGTCGACGCTGCTTCCTGTCTCGAACCTGACCAACCTGCTGGCGTTCGCCGCAACAGGTCTGTCCTTCACTGCCTTCGCCGGACTCATGGTTCTGCCGTGGCTGGCGGTGGTACTGGTCGAGTACGTGGCATTTCGGTTGTTCTTCCGGGCGGATCTGTCACCGGCCGCCGCCGTTCGCGAAGCAGTTGAGCCGGTCGGAGTTCCCGCGCCGCGGTTGGCGCTGACCGTGCTGGGTGTCACGTTGGTGGGGTTCGGCGTATCCGGGTTCGTCGGAGTGGAACCGGTGTGGGTCGCGGTGGTTGCGGTCGTAGCGCTTGCCGTGCCGGCCATCGTTCGCCGGCAGGTGAGCGTCGCCACCCTGGTTCGAGAGGCGTCGCCGCTGTTCTGTCTGTTCGTGTTCGCACTCGGCGTGATCGTTGCGGGAGTGACCACGCACGGCCTCGGGAGGTGGCTGGCATCGGTCTTGCCCAGTGCACCGGACTTTCTCGGCCTCCTTGCCATGGCGGGGATCGCCGCGGTGCTGGCCAATGTGGTGAACAACCTGCCGGCGACGCTGGTCATCATCGGCGCGTTGGGGGCGCACGCGCATCCGGGTCTGGTCTTGGCAATGCTGATCGGAGTCAACGTGGGCCCGAACCTCACCTACGTGGGTTCGCTCGCCACCCTGCTGTGGCGGCGGGTGCTTGTGCGCGGCGCGACCACACCGGAACTGGGTGTGTTCCTGCGTCTCGGCGTCCTGACCGTCCCACTGGGGTTGGTGGCCGGAGTGGCGGCCCTGTGGGTGGGGCTGGCCTTATCACCCCACTGACCTGTCACCTCACCGAGGCGACAGGACCAGCAGCACCGTCAGCCTTGCTTCGTCACACCTGGGGCCGATCACACCTGGGGCCGATCACACCTGGGGCCGATCACACCTGGGGCCCATCACACCTGGGGCCCATCACACCTGGGGCCGATCACACCTGGGGCCCATCACACCTGGGGCCCATCACACCTGGGGCCCATCACACCTGGGGCCGATCACACCTGGGGCCCATCACACCTGGGGCCCATCACACCTGGGGCATCGTCGTCGGCTTGATGGGGGCCGGGAGTGCGGAGTGGCCCATCAGGTAGCGATCGACGCCGGCCGCGGCAGCGCGGCCTTCTGCGATCGCCCAGACGATCAGTGACTGGCCGCGACCCATGTCGCCGGCGACGAACACACCGGGGACCGAGGTGTCGAATTCCTTGCCGCGCGCGACATTTCCGCGTTCGGTCAGTTTCACCCCGAGATCGGTCAGCAGACCGGGCTGTTCGGGCCCGACGAATCCCATTGCGAGAAGGACCAGATCGGCGTCGAGGTCGAAGTCGGTGCCGTCGACCTTTTCGAATTTGCCGCCGGAGAACACAACCTCGTGGGCCCGCAGTCCGGTCACCTTGCCCTGGGCGCCGACGAATCGCTCGGTGTTGACCGAGAAGACCCGTTCGCCACCCTCTTCGTGCGCCGAGGCGACCCGGAACATCAGCGGATAGGTCGGCCACGGCGTCGATTCGGCACGCGTCTCCGGCGGCCGCGCCATGATTTCGAACTGGTGCACGCTGGCCGCTCCCTGGCGGTGCGCGGTTCCCAGGCAGTCGGCACCGGTGTCGCCGCCGCCGATGATGACGACCCGCTTGCCTTTAGCGGTGATCGGTGGCTCGCCGTGTTCATCGAGTACGGGGTCGCCCTGCTGAACGCGGTTGGCCAGTGGAAGGTATTCCATGGCCTGGTGAATGCCGTCGAGTTGCCGCCCCGGGATCGGCAGGTCGCGCCAGGCGGTAGCTCCGCCCGCCAGCACGACGGCGTCGAAGCTCGACCGAAGCTCGTCGGCGGTGATGTCGACGCCCACGTTTACGCCGGTGCGGAACTTCGTTCCCTCCGCCTCCATTTGGGCGAGGCGCCGGTCGATGTGGCGCTTTTCCATCTTGAATTCCGGGATGCCGTAGCGCAGCAGCCCCCCGATCCGGTCGGCCCGTTCGAACACGGTCACGTCGTGGCCGGCGCGGCTCAGCTGCTGGGCCGCCGCGAGCCCGGCCGGACCCGAGCCGATCACGGCCACTTTTTTGCCCGTGATGACGTGGGGCGGCATCGGCACCACCCAGCCTTCATCGAAGGCGCGGTCGATGAGTTCGACTTCGACCTGCTTGATGGTGACCGGATCCTGATTGATGCCCAGCACGCAGGAGGCCTCGCAGGGGGCGGGGCACAACCGGCCGGTGAACTCCGGGAAGTTGTTGGTGGCGTGCAGGCGTTCGATCCCGTCGCGCCAACGGTTCCGGTACACCAGGTCGTTCCACTCGGGTATGAGGTTGCCCAGTGGACAGCCGTTGTGGCAGAACGGAATTCCGCAGTCCATGCAGCGGGATGCCTGGTCCTGCAGCGTCGATCTGTCGAAGTCCTCGTAGACCTCGCGCCAGTCGAGCAGCCGTATCGCCACCGGCCGCCGGGCTGGCGTCTCGCGATGGTTGTGCTTGAGGAAGCCGGTGGGATCAGCCATTGGAGGCCGCCATGATCGCCGCGTCGACGTCCTCGCCCGCGAGCTCAGCCGCGGCAATCGCCTCCAGGACTCGTTTGTAGTCGCGTGGCATGACTTTCACGAAGTTACCTACCTGTCCGGTCCAGTCGGCCAAGATTCGTTGTCCGACAGCTGAATCCGTTGCCGCGACGTGGGCGGTGAGGATCTCGTACAGCCAGTCGAGGTCGGCGTCGTCGAGCTGCTCGAGCGCCACCATCTCGGTGTTGAGATTCGCCGGAAGGTTGTTCCCCGGGTCGTAGACGAACGCGACGCCCCCCGACATGCCGGCGGCGAAGTTGCGTCCGGTCTGTCCGAGGATGACGACCCGCCCGCCAGTCATGTATTCGCAGCCGTGATCGCCGACGCCTTCGACGACGGCGTGGGCACCCGAGTTTCGCACCGCGAAGCGCTCGCCGACGGTCCCCCTGATGAGAGCCACACCGCTGGTGGCGCCGAACAGGATCACGTTGCCGCCGATGATGTTGTCCTCGGCGATGTAGCCGGCCGGTGCGTTCTTCGACGGCCGCAACACCAGGCGTCCGCCGGAAAGGCCCTTGCCGACATAGTCGTTCGCGTCTCCGAAAACCCGCAGCGTGATACCGCTGGGAACGAAGGCGCCGAAGCTGTTGCCCGCGGATCCCTCGAAGGTGATGTCGATCGTTCCGTCCGGCAGCCCTTCGCCGCCGTACGCCTTGGTCACCTCGTGCCCGAGCATGGTGCCGACGGTCCGGTTCGTGTTCGCGATCGTCGTAGAGAAGCTGACGGGTGTGCCGGAGTCCAGCGCTTCCCGGCTCATGGCGATCAACTGCTGATCGAGTGCCTTGTCCAGTCCGTGGTCCTGACGCGAGCTGCAGTAGAGGTCCTGGTTCATGAACGCGGAATCCGGTTCATGCAGCACGGGTGCCAGATCCAGCTTGTGGGCCTTCCAATGCTGGGCCGCCTGGGCGATGTTCAGCGAATTCACCTGGCCCACCATCTCGTTGATGGTCCGGAAACCCAGTTGGGCCATCAGTTCGCGCACTTCTTCGGCTATGAACATGAAGAAGTTCACGACGAATTCGGGCTTGCCGTTGAACCGTTCTCGCAGCACCGGGTTCTGGGTCGCGACACCCACCGGGCAGGTGTCGAGGTGGCAGACGCGCATCATGATGCAGCCCGAGACCACCAGCGGGGCGGTGGCGAAGCCGTACTCCTCGGCTCCGAGGAGGGCGGCGATGACCACGTCGCGGCCCGTTTTGAGCTGACCGTCGACCTGCACCACGATCCGGTCGCGCAATCCGTTGAGCAGCAACGTCTGCTGGGTCTCGGCAAGGCCGAGCTCCCACGGCGCACCGGCGTGCTTCTGCGAGGTCAACGGGGTAGCCCCGGTTCCGCCGTCATGACCCGAGATCAGGACGACGTCGGCGTGCGCCTTCGAGACACCCGCGGCCACCGTGCCGACGCCGTTCTCGCTCACCAGCTTCACGTGGATGCGTGCCTGCGGATTGGCGTTCTTGAGGTCGTGGATCAGCTGAGCCAGATCCTCGATGGAGTAGATGTCGTGGTGCGGCGGCGGCGAAATGAGCCCGACGCCCGGTGTGGAGTGCCGTACCTCGGCCACCCAGGGGTAGACCTTGTTACCCGGAAGCTGGCCGCCCTCACCGGGTTTCGCGCCCTGGGCCATCTTGATCTGGATGTCGGTGCAGTTGGTCAGGTAGTGCGACGTGACGCCGAACCGGCCCGAGGCCACCTGCTTGATGGCGCTGCGGCGCCAGCTGCCGTCCGCGTCCGGGGTGAAGCGGCTTACCGCCTCGCCGCCCTCACCCGAATTGGACCGTGCGCCAAGACGATTCATGGCGATCGCCAGTGTCTCGTGTGCTTCCGCCGAGATCGAGCCGTAGCTCATCGCGCCCGTCGAGAATCGCTTCACGATCTCGGTGGCCGGTTCCACTTCCTCGATCGGAACCGGTGGGCGCACGCCGTCCTGGAATTTCAGCAGGCCGCGCAGCGATGCGATGCGCTCGCTCTGGTCATCGACCAGTTTGGTGTACTCCTTGAAGATCGAGTACTGCCCGGTCCGGGTGGAGTGCTGGAGCTTGAACACCGTGTCGGGATTGAACAGGTGGTACTCGCCCTCGCGGCGCCACTGGTATTCGCCGCCGACCTCGAGCTCGCGGTGCGCGCGCTCGTCTGGACGGTCGAGGTAGGCCAGCTGGTGACGCGCCGCGACATCGGCCGCGATGTCGTCGAGGTCGATGCCGCCCGTCGGGCAGGCCATCCCGGCGAAGTACTCGTCGAGAACCGCCTGCGATATGCCGATCGGCTGGAACAGTTGCGCGCCGGTGTAGGAGGCGAGTGTGGAGATGCCCATCTTGGACATCACCTTCAGCACGCCCTTGCCCGCCGCTTTGATGTAGTTCTGCAGCGCCTTTTCGCGGTCCAGGCCCTTGAGGGCGCCCCGGTCGATCATGTCGCTGATGGACTCGAATGCCATGTAGGGGTTGATGGCCGCCGCCCCGAAACCGACCAGCGCGGCCATGTGATGGACCTCGCGGGCGTCACCGGCCTCGACGATGAGGCCCACCTTGGTGCGGCTGCGCTCGCGGACCAGATGATGGTGGATCGCGGAGACCGCGAGCAGCGACGGGATGGGCGCCAGGCTCTCGTTGGACTCGCGATCGGAGATGATCAGGATCTGGGCGCCACCGGCGATGGCCTTCGATGCGGCCTCGCGGATGTCGTCGAGCGCGCGGCGCAGACCTTCGCCGCCCTTGGCGACCTGGTAGAGGCACCGGATGACGGCGGACCGCATGCCGTGCTTGCGGCCGCGGACGGTGTCGTCGGGGTTGAGATTGATCAGCTTCGCGAGTTCGTGGTTACGCAGGATCGGCTGCGACATCACGATCTGCCGGCAGGAGTCCGGCGTCGGGTTCAGCAGGTCGCCTTCCGGGCCGACGTTGCCCACGAGGCTGGTGACGACCTCTTCCCGAATCGCGTCGAGCGGCGGGTTGGTGACCTGTGCGAACAACTGCTGGAAGTAGTCGAAGAGCATCCGGGGCCGGGCTGACAGAACTGCGATGGGCGTATCGGTGCCCATCGACCCGATCGGTTCGACGCCGTTGCGCGCCATCGGAGCCAGCAGCAGGTTCAGTTCCTCGTAGGTGTAGCCGAACGCCTGCTGCCGCAGCACGACGCGGTGATGCGGCATCCGCAGGTAGGGCCCCTGAGGCAATTGGTCGAGGTGGAACAACCCGGCATCGAGCCACTCCTGGTACGGGTGCTCGGCGGCCAGTTCGGATTTGATCTCCTCGTCCGAGACGATTCGTCCCTGGGCGGTGTCGACCAGGAACATCCGGCCCGGCTGCAGGCGCATGCGCTTGACCACTCGGGCGGGATCGAGATCCAGCACACCGGCTTCGGAGGCCATGACCACCAGGCCGTCGTCGGTCACCCAGATGCGCGACGGGCGCAGCCCGTTTCGGTCGAGGACCGCGCCGACCACGGTGCCGTCGGAGAAGCACACTGAGGCTGGGCCGTCCCACGGTTCCATCAGCGACGAGTGGTAGGCGTAGAAAGCGCGTCTGGCCGGATCCATCGATTCGTGGCGTTCCCATGCCTCGGGGATCATCATCAGCACCGAATGGGCCAGGCTGCGGCCGCCCAGATGCAGCAGTTCGAGAACCTCGTCGAACCGGGCGGTGTCCGAAGCTCCAGGCGTGCAGACCGGCGAGATCTTGTCGATGTCGCCGAAGGAGCCGAAGACGTCCGTCTTGATGAGGGCCTCGCGGGCACGCATCCAGTTTTCGTTGCCGTTGACGGTGTTGATCTCGCCGTTGTGCGCTACCCGGCGGAACGGATGCGCCAGCGGCCAGGACGGGAAGGTGTTGGTGGAGAACCGGGAATGCACGATTCCCAGTGCGCTCTCCATCCGCTCGTCCTGCAGGTCGAGGTAGAACGCCTTCAACTGGGGCGTGGTCAGCATCCCCTTGTAGACGAATGTCCTGCCGGAAAGGCTTGGGAAGTAGACGGTCTCGCGTCCGGGACCGTCCTGGCCCGGTCCTTTGGTGCCGAGCTCGTGTTCGGCACGCTTGCGGATCAGGTAGGCACGCCGTTCCAGCTCCATCCCGGAGGCGCCGCCGACGAACAATTGACGGAACGTCGGCATGGCGTCGCGCGCGAGAGCACCCAGCGACGAATCGTCGGTCGGGACGTTCCGCCAGCCCAGCACGTCGAGGCCCTCGGCCTGGACGATCTTCTCCACGGCCTCGCACGCTGCGGCGGCATCCCGAGCGGACTGCGGTAGGAATGCCATACCGGTGGCGTAGGCGCCCTCGGCGGGCAACTCGAAATCCACGACTGCGCGGAGGAAGGCGTCCGGAACCTGAAGCATGATTCCCGCGCCGTCACCGCTGTGCGGCTCGGCGCCCGCAGCGCCTCGGTGTTCGAGGTTGAGCAGGGCGGTGATCGCCTTGTCCACGATGGCGCGGCTGCGCCGTCCGTGCATGTCCACCACCATGGCGACGCCACACGAATCGTGCTCGAAAGCGGGGTTGTACATCCCGACACTTGTGGGCATCAGCACCTGACCCTTCACATGGTTCATCCGGGCGGCCATACGCCAACGTCGCCGCGCCCGCCAGGGGAAACCTCCGTGCCTCTCTGGACGGCGGCCCTTCTGTTATGTCAACAGTTGCTAAAACGATAAGCCAGACACCGCCTGACATGCCAACTTAGTTCGCCCTAACTAACGCTGGACGTGCATCAATTCTTGTTTGAGCAACCGGCGGAGATACTGGTCGCATGACGATCCGGCCCGGGACCGATATCGCCGGATACCGTGTCAACCGGGTTCTGGGAAGTGGCGGCACGGGCGTCGTGTGCCTGGCGCAATCGGCGTCCGAGGCCCTGCCCGTGGCGCTGAAGCTCATCAACAGCGACCTCTCCGTCGATCCCGTGTTCCGGTCGAGGTTTGTCAACGCTGCCCGGCTGGCCCGGGGTTTGGACCACCCCGCCGTCGTCCCGACGCTGGATCTGGGGGAGACCGCCGGTGGACGGCTGTGGATGACGATGCCCTTCGTGGAGGGGCCCTCCCCGGAGGGCGCGGACGCCGATCGTCAGCTTCGCGCCGGGCGGATGCCCCCCGCGAGGGCGCTGCGCGTCGTTCGCCGGATCGCTGAGGCGCTCGATCACATTCACGATCGGGAGATCGTTCACGGTGACGTCAAGCCGGCCAATTTTCTGCTCGGACGTCGTCTGCGCGACACCGACGACGAACCGGTGTTCCTGGCCGATTTCAGCCTCGCCCGTCGCCGCGGAGACAGTGACCCGCTCGGTGCTGCCGGGATGGTTCTGGTGAGTGCGGCCTACGCGGCTCCGGAAGCGTTGCGCGGTGAGCCGTTGGACGCACGCGCGGACGTCTACTCGCTCGGCTGTTCGCTGTTTCGACTGCTGACCGGAAAGCCACCGTTCTTCGACGCCGGGTCCAAGGCGGAGACCGTGCGCATGCACCTGCATGCGAGTCCGCCGTCGGCGGTGCGGTTCGCGGCGTGGTTGCCGGACCGGATCGACGACGTCATCGCCACTTCCATGGCAAAGGATCCGGGCGCTCGCTATCGGAGCGCCGGAGCGCTGGCCGCTGCGGCGGGGTGTGCTTTCGGGCTCAAGGCATCACCGGCACGTGCTTCTCGGCGCAGGCCTCGGTGACCGCGCCGACGATGTCCCGCTCGGACAGGGTTTCCAGATCCTCGACTGTGACCGACCCCTGGCGTGCCCGGTTCTGGGCGGCGACGCGGGAGTCGCGCAGCCGTTCGGCGCGCTCGACGACATTGCGGGCGAATCGACCGTTCTGCATTATGTCGATCCCGTGAGATCCATTCGGCGCTAAGTGGTTTCGTATGCGATGGCACGCCGTCTCGAATGCCGAACGGGCGCCGGCCGACAACACCGTGGCGCGCGGACCGCCGTAGCGGGTCGCTATTTCGACGAGTTCGTCGGGACTGTACGACTCGAACCGCAGCTTCCGGTTGAACCGGCCGCCGAGTCCCGGGTTCACCGCCAGGAAGTCGTCGATTTCCCGCTCGTAGCCGGCGCCGATGAAGCAGAAGTCGAAGCGGTGCGCCTCGAGAGCGACCAGTAGCTGGTTGACCGCCTCCATGCCGATCATGTCGGGCCGGCCGTCGTGATGGCGTTCCACCAGGCTGTAGAACTCGTCCATGAACAAGATCCGGCCCAGCGAGCGGTTGATCAGATCGTTGGTTTTCGGGCCGGAGGAACCGATGTGTTCGCCGCAGAAATCGGCTCGCTTCACTTCGACGACTTCCGGGTGCCGGACGATCCCGAGCCCGGCGTAGATCTTGCCGAGTGCTTCGGCGGTGGTGGTCTTGCCGGTTCCCGGTGGTCCTACCAGCAGCATGTGGTTGGTCTGGTTGGTCACCGGCAGCCCGTGGGCCAACCGCAAGGCGCGGACCTCGATCTGGTCCTCGAGTTCGGCTACGGCGCGCTTGACCTCGACGAGACCGACCTGGCTGTCCAGCAGGGCGCGTCCCTCGGCAAGTAGTTCGGCTCGCTTCTCGCGATTCTCGGCTTCGCATCTTGTCTGCTCGGACTGTTCGGTCGCGGCGTCCCATCGATCGGTTCTGCTGTCGATCGCGGACTCGTCGGTGACGACGAGCTGCAACCGTCGGTCCGCGAGAGCCTCCTTCGCGGGACCGATGAGCATCCCGTTGATGGTCGCCTTCGTCAGCCAGAGCTGAGTCGAATCCTCATCGCCGAGCTGTCGGTATGCCATCCCGCGGACGTAGGCGAGATCGGCTGCGATCAAGGGAAATTCAGCGGGATCGACATGCGCCGTCTCGGTCCAGTCGACGGCGACCCGGCCCTGGCCCAGGTGTGTCGCGGCGTGTGCCGCGAGAGCATGGCACGCGGCAGTCACCGCGCGGGAGATGATCGCTCGGGGTGCCAGGGTGCGGGTTACTTCGGTGATCACGTCCGGCCAGCGTTGGGTGGCGAACATCAGGTAGGCCCGCAGGTGCTGGTGCCACTGATGGTTCTCCCAATCCTCCAGCAGGGCCGGGTGTTCAAGTAGTGCTTCCGCTTCGGGAAACCGCCCGTCGTCGATGAGCGCGCTCGACAGGGCGATGCCCGCATGCCCGTGATCCGTCACCGTGATCGACAGATACGGGCCCGCCTTGATCGGAGCGGAGAGTGTCGCCCCCAAACGGTTCGACTCACGCCGTAGCCGGGAACCGCAGGCGAACAGCTGCTGCAGCGTGGTCAGTGAGTCGTCGCCCATCGAGATACGGCCGAGCCACGCGTCGGCCATCGACGGGTCGATGTCGGTGGCTTCCTCGAAGTGCACGCGGGCCGCGGTCGGGTTGTGACCGAGTGTGGACATCGCCCGGTCGAATTGCCTGCGGGCGGCCGCTGTTGTCGCGATGTGGATCGAACTCACTGTGCCGGCTCGAGTTCGGCTAGGCCGGCGCGTACCGCTTCGGTCGCCACGTAGCGATTTTCGGCCCGGAATAGTTCCACCTCCGCATTCGTGGTGACACCGGCTGCGGATATCGACACCATGGATTCACTCGTTTGAGCGATGGCGACGTCGACGGGGCCCGACGGACTCGCGCCTCGGGGCGCGACGACCAGGGTGGTGTTGGCCCGGGTCGCGGGGAAGATCGTCCCATCGACGACGCTGACCGTGGTTCCGGGCACGGGTCGGGCGTGATCGACCACGGCGATGTTCGGCATCCTCAATCGCTCCCAGCGATGAATGTCTTTGGTGTGCAGAGTTATTCGGTCCCCGCCGGCAGCGGCCCGGATGATGAACCTTTTCGCGATCGCATCGCCGGCCGCGATGTGCACGCGACTGTGCCCGCCGGGGCGCGTCAGCGGTAGCAGAAGACGTTCGGCCCCTTCGGTTTTGCCGATGAGAATTCCGGACGGCCCGATGGGTATGACGAGCGAATCCGGAAACCGGGATCGTGGGATTCGGCGCAGGCGTGGCCGTGCGGTGCACATGGCCGCCGCGGTCGCACCGGCCTGCTCACCGGGCAGCGTCAGCAGCCTGGAGTTCGGCGGCTCGGCGGGGGGCCGGGCGCTTCGCACGGTGAGTGTGGCGGTGACGGTGTTGTCGGGGAAGACGGTGATGTTGGATGTGACGGCGTCAGCGCGAAGCGTCCAGGCCTGCGACAGCACTTCGGTGGTGATGTCTTCGGGGCGGTAAGCGTAGGTTGTCAACCATCCGGCATCCGTCCGGACACTGCGCCACTTCCGGTGGTGGGTGTCGAGCTCCGAGCCGGCGACATTCCGTTCGAATCCGAGCATTTCGGTGGCGCTGGCCACTCGTGCGCGTAATCCCTGACGCCGTAGATCGGCTGTGATGCGTTGGGCCGCGGCAACGGCCGCGCTGCCCACGCTGCTGCGCAATCCGAGTGCGTCGGCGTTGGGAAGGCCCTGCATGCGCACGACCAGCCACGTTTCTCTTACCCCGGCATACGGTGGCGTGCCGATCAGGGTGTCGTACACCGCGGCGTAATCGCCGCTGTCGGCACGTCGATGTCCGGTGCTGATGACACTGATCGAGTCGAGCTTCAGCCCTAGGCTCTGATCCAGTAGCGGAATCAATCGACCGACGTCGAGGACGTTGGTTGTGCGGGCCGAGTTCGATGCGGTCAACAGTGTTGGGGCGTAGGCGCGTCCGAGGATGTGAACGGCGACCGTGGCAACCCCGTCCTGGTACCGAACACCTCCGGCGGAGCGGTCGTTTACGGCTGTGGAGGGCGGCAATAGCACGATGCCGCGGCGACGCCGGAGATACAGCGCCGCCCAGACCCACAGCGGCTGTCGATACCAGGGGACGACGAGCGTCAGCAGCCCGGCGGTCAAACCCGCACAGCCGCCGATGAACCCGGCCACGCAACCCATGAGGGTCAGCGTTGCGACGGCCAATACCACCGAGAGTCTTTCGGGTGCAGTCATCGTGACCGCCGGGCACGCGTGATGAGCATGGAAAGCAATACCCCGACCGCCACCGCCCCGGCAAAGCCCAGGGCGATGTTGCGAGCCCGATGATCGCGTGGGGCCGGTCCCTGAGGTGGCACCACGATTCGACTCTGGGCCGACGGTGCTACACGGTCGCCCGGCGCCACATCGAACGTGAGGGCGGCTACGGGATCGATCATCCCGTAGCCGACCTGATTGTCCACTCCTCGCGGAGGGTGGTGGGCCGTCTGAAGGATCCGGTTGACCACCTGGTGCGCGGTCAATTCCGGAAATCGGGCGCGGACCAACGCCGCCACACCGCTGACGTAGGCCGCCGAAAAGCTCGTTCCCCAGAACGGCATGTTTCGTTCACCGGGACGAACCGGGGGATACGCGTTGACGGGTCCGCCGGTTTGCGGTGACAGGCCCATGATCCCGACTCCCGGAGCCGCGGCCGCGACCCACGGTCCGGCCAAACTCCTGTCGATCGGCGCCCCACTGTTGTCCACTGCCCCGACCGACAACACATAGTCGGAGAACCATGACGGCGATGACACCGTCTTGACGTGGTTCCAGTCCCGGGGGTCAGCGGTGTTCAAAGGATCGAACAGAGGGTTCTGAGCGCAGCCGTCCTCCCCCTCGTTGCCGGCGGCCGCCACGACGACCGCGTCCTTGATGGTCGCGGCGTACCAGACCGCGGCGCCGATCGAACGCTGGTCGAGTGGATCGGCGGCGGAGAGGCAGGACGTGACGCTGATGTTGATGACCTTGGCGCCGATATCCGCCGCATGCACGATGGCGCTGGCCAGCGTCGCCACCGTCCCCGCCTTCCGGTGTGCCTCGGGATCACCTGGCGTCGGATGCTCGGGTTCGTAAGCGCGTGACGACTGCCGGATCGAGATCACTGTGGCGTGTGGCGCGACGCCGGCGACACCGTCGGGAGCGCCCGGGGCCGGCGGTGGCACGGCGGGAACTTCCGGTGCGCCGGGGTTGAGATCGCCCGGTCCGTTGGCGGGCTGATCTTCCGGCGACGGCGCCTCGGGTACTGGCGGCTCGCCTTCCGGCTCCGGCTCCGGCTCCGGCTCCGGTGCCTCGGGCCCAGGCTGTTGCGGCACTGGCCTGGGGGCATCCACCGGCGGCGGCGGAGCGATCGGCGCGGGCTGGCCGCCGGGGGGCGGGGGACCGACCGCCACAGCGGGTGCCCCGGGTGGCGGCGGATACGCCGGCCGGGCCGGCATGGGCGGAGGCATCGGGCTGCCCTGCGGAGCGGCCGCGATGAGCGACGCGACGATGGTGCCGTGCGCGTCGCAGTCGGTCAGACCGTCACCGCCGGTGATGTAGTCCCCGCCGGCCCGCACCGGGAGTCGGGGGCTGGGGTTCACGCCGGTGTCGATGACCGCCACGGGAACGCCATTGCCGGTGGAGTACTCCCATGCCTTGCCGATATTGAGCGCGGTGTATCCGGGGGCCGGCGCCGAGACATTCGGCTCGGCCACGGTGATGGTCGCCGCGCATGAGTTGCTTTGGCGCATCGGCTGGTCCGGGCTCGGCCGGCCATCCGGCGGAACTAAGGATGGATCTATCGACGGTTGTGGAATAGCCTGTGCCGCAGGAACATCAGAAATGAAGTTGGGCACCAGTGCCATCACCAATGCCGCCGACATCCTGCCGAATTTCGAGAGGGCTGCCGGTCTGCTCATCGCATTCGAACCCAGGTGAAAAGTCCGCCGACCCAGGCGGCGAGGGGAAAGGCCGCCACGATCGCGGCCAACTCGACCCATTCGGCGACCATCCGAACCAGCGGCGTGAACCGGGTCATCGGCACTAACAGTGCCGATACCAGGACTGCGGCGGCAAAGCCGATCAGTACCACTGTGCCCCAGATCAATGCGACGGATGAACCGGGCGGCGTATGGAGTGCGTAGCGGATCACCGCCGCGCATACCGCCGCGGCGGCACCGCACACCAGTGCAACCGCCTGGCGCTTGTCGGCAAAAGCCCGTCCCCGGCTCACGAAAATCACCACGAACAGTGCCGCCAAGGCGGCCGCTGCCATGCCCCGTGTCCCACCGGGCATCAGCGTCGTCCACACCGCGATGGGCAGCGCAACCGCGGTCGCCACGCAGATGCCGGTCATCGCGCCGTTGGCACGTCTGGCGTCAGCTTCCAGCGCGCTGCCACTCGGAGTGCCGTCCGGCGCCTGGTCGTCACCGGTGTCTTCGGCCACCGGTGCGACGCTGTCCGTGGGAAGGCCGTCTCCGCGCCGGAACAGATCGCGACCAGTGATCGAACCGAAATGAGGTGGACGAATACGAGCGGCCCATAGTGCCAAAGTCGGTGCCATCGTGATGAGTACGAGCAATTCGATGAGCGCGAACATGCCCAGCCATTGGCTGGGAACAGCCCACCACATGCGCACCGTGGCGGCCAGCCAGGCCATAGCGCAGAGGGAGACGACAGCGGCGGCGGCGGTGGTTCCTCGCCCGGTGAGCATCACGACCGCGACGCTCAGGACTGCGGCGGCCAGGGTGGCGATGAAGACGTGCGGGGCCCCGAGCGGCCCTGGTGCGGCGAACCCGGCACCGACCGCGAGCAGCGGAACCGAAAGCCAGGCGGCGCCGTCGAGCAGCTCGGCCCGGCCCGGCCACCAGCGCAATACCGAAGCGGCGCCGCCGGCGCACATCATCCCGACGGCGGCGGCGGACAACGCGGGCGCGAGTGAATCTGTGTGAGCCCGTGCGTCGACGGCAAGGCCGAAAATCGTTGTCACAATCATCGCCAGAATCGCTATTCCCGTATGGGCGGCCGTGTCCGGGGTCACCGGGTCGAACAACTTTCGGCCGACCCGCGCGAGCCCGGTCGACAGCGACTCGTACTGCGGCTCAAAGGAATCGCCCTCGGCGGCGGGAACGAGCATGATCGCTGCGCCGTCCTCTACCCCCAGTTCGTCCAGGCTTCTTGTGATGTCGAGCCGAGTTCCGTTGGCGCGGTGCAACTCATAGGCGACATTCTCGAGTCCGGACAGGCCGCGGCGCTTGAGTTCGGCGTCGAACAACTCGACGATGTCGTCCAGAAATGCTTCGATCGGGACGGCGGCCGGATACACCTGCGACATCAGATGCTCACCGGCGATTACCGCGACGGCGCATCGTGCCGGGAAGGTGACCTGGGGCATCAGCGCGCCCTGTCCGCGTCGGGAATGTATTTGTCGGCCAACGTTGCTGCGATCTCGAATAGCCGCAGCCTCGTCTTCGGGCGCAGCTCATTCCGGGTGTCGATGATTCCGCCCTGGGCGAGGTGCGGATCGAACGGCATGAATTCGACGGTCGCGCCCCGCTGGGTGAAATGCTCCTCGAGGTGGGAACGGGCAGCGGGTTCGTAATTGTTCCGGCTGTCGTTGAGTATCACAACGCTTCGCGAAACGAGATCGTGATAACCCATGGAGCGCAGCGCGTCGATCGCGCGCGTGACGGGCAGTGAGGTGTCGGCGGTGAGCCCGGAAACCAGGACCAGGCTGTCACAGGCGTCCAGAGCCGGCTTCATCACGGGATGTTCCATATCGTCCGCGGTGTCGATCAGGATGACGTTGTGTGTTCGTCGGAGGCGCGACAGAACCCCCGTCAACATTGCGGGTGCGAGCGGCCGAGGCTGGTCGGACGACCGGTTGCCGGCGAGGACGTCGAGCCCGATGTTGTTCTGGCCCAAATGCTCTCTGATGTCGGCGTATCCCTGCACATCGGAGTCCTCGAGGACTGCCAGGTAGTCACCGGGTGGGGCCTCGTCGATTCGTCCGGCCAGTGTGCCGAATCCGGGGACGGCATCTACGGCCACGACATTCTCGGGCCGGCATTCCCGGAACACGCCGCCGATGCTCGCCGTCATGGTGGTCTTGCCCACTCCGCCCTTGCCCGATACGAAGCCGATCACGTACTGCTTGCGGATGTGTCGACGGATGCGGGTGCGCAATTCGCGATGGTGACGCTCTGCGGGCGATTCCCCAAGATTGAGTCTTCGAAACGTCGTGCTGTAGAGCGCCTTTCGCCAGCCCGAGCCCGGAGGGAGCTTTCGGGGTGCCACCATGTCGGATATCCGCAGTGGTTCGGGCCGAAGGTATTCGGCGTCTACGGGAGTTTGTGACTCGTACCAGGGATTGCTCACCTAGACAACCTTTCTCAAGTGCCGTTCGTCCTGGGCGGGAAGGCGGTGGAGCATTGTCGCCACGGCCTCCGAGATTGCGCGCCCGGACCCCGGACTCAGGAGCAGCCATGACTTGCCGGCGTGGCTGACGTGTTCCGCGACCACCCTGCCGTCGGTGGTGTCGATGATGGTGACGGCTCCGGGATCGATCTGGCTGCGGATCTGCCCGTACTGCATTGCCACGACTGAAGCCTGCGCGGCGCGTTCCATGTCGGCTGCCTTCGTGAGGATCTCCAGTTGTTCGGGGTCAAGACGCTGCCGACTCAGAAAGCTGTTCAGACTGGCCCGGTCGTGAACGGTGTCGAGCAGTGCTGAAGCATCGAGGAAGACGGGCCGGAAGTCAGCGGCTTCCATTGCGCCGCAGAGACGGTCGATGTGAGAATCGATCAAATGGCGCGCGCCGTACTGGTCGTCCGCCGTGCCGGTCGCCGATAGCCGGATCGATATTCCGCTTACCTCGAGCGTTACCCACCAGTGAGCGAAGCGCGCCAACAGAATCCGATCGGGATCGCCGTCCCCGGAGGGGGTTCGGACCGACATGAGCAGAGCTGCATCGCGGCGGGAAATGACGGCGAGCCAGTCGAGCAATGTTGCGTCGGGCGAATTGTCGGGGGTGATCGCACCCACCGCACGCAATTCCTCCGCGATCGGATGGCGCAACGCCGTTTCGGCCGACTCCGCGCTGGGAAGATAAGGCCGCAGGCCCATTTCGGGCGCGAGTGTCTCGATGCCGGACAGAACCTGCAATACCCACAGGCCGTCCACCGTTGTTGTCAGCATTGTTCTCCGCACGCCATCCGGTAGGGGTCGCCGGGTGGGGCGCCCCTACCGGATGCGGTTGTCGGTCAGAAGATCTGACTGATCATCTGGTCGGTGTTCTGAGCAGCCGCACGCACCGATTCGATCGTTTGGCCATGGCGATTCATGGTCTGGATCAGGCCTTCGAGGCCGTGGAGCATCTGCAATTGGGCTTCGTGGAACGATGCGGCCGCCGATCCCTGAAAGAAGTCGGCGATGGCGTTGGTGCGCTGGAGAATATCGTCGTGGATCTCCATCAACTGCGCCGATCGCGAAGTGACGTCCGACGCGAAATCAGCTACAGCGCCGTGGTTGTACGTGATGTTGTCCATGGTCGAATGTGTCCCGTCGGTGGTGTCAGGCGTTGGTCGCGAAGCTTGTCAGGGTGTGCGCGGAATCGGCCTCGTGCTGCTCCATCAGGGCTGCGGCCTGGCTCAGACCCTGTGCCAGCCGTGTGCCGCCGGTGATCGCCTGCTGAAGATCAGTGTTGATCTGTACCGCGGTGTTGACCGAGGCGGACTGGGCCTGCCCACTCCAGACGGCGGAGCCCAGACCTTCATGGGTGTTGAGGTAGCCGTTCGCGATGGACGTCGCGTGCTCCAGTGCCGTCTCGATGGCTTGCCTGGTGGTCCTGAGGACCTCTGGTGTGACAACAAGCGTCATCTGGTTCTCCTTGCGTTCGCGGTTGAATCCCCACCGGGGGGAGTGCGCGGCCAAGTATTCGGTTTGGGCAACCGGGTGTCTATTCACCTTTCAGCGACCCTCCAGCAAACTGTGCCAGAAATGTGGGCAGGGGCCCAATCAGTTAGCTGGGCGGACACCGCCCATTCGGTCGGCGGCAACGACGACTCGGGCGTGCGTCACCGGACTCCCGGCGTGGCCGGCCTTCTTCTGCCCGAGCATTCCGCCATGCCCGGGTGGCAGCGGAATCCCAGGACCCGCCGAACCCTGCGCCGTGGGGCCGCGGAACTCGGTCTTACTCAGCAAGCCGGGTTTCAGCGATGTCGGTCGGCCGGATAGTTCGGGGGAGAAGCTGCTGGTAGGGCGCGTATAGCTGGTCATTCCAGCGCCGGGGTGGCCACCGGTCGGGGTGCCGCCCAACGGCCCCGCCGTGCCGTTGACTTGAGTCGCCGGCAGCGCGGGTCTCGGGGCTGATTCGCCGGCCGGCCCCGCAATCGCACCGAGTGAACCCATCATGGATTGAGGAAGGCCGGACATGCTTTGGACGGCCTGTGCAGGAGCGGCAAACATGCCCGATGCGGGCTGCATCACACCCATGGCCGCCTGCATCGGCTGCATCATCTGCATCATCGATTCGGCAGGTTCGGAGATATCTCGACCGGATTGCGCGGCCATTCGCGGGTTCGCTGCCACGGGGTCCGGGACGGCGGTCGGGGAGGCCCCGCCAGGAACGATCGGGGGCGGTACCGCCAACGCCGACGCCAGAATCGACAGGGCCGCGCCGTAGGCGACGCCGGCGCTGGCGTTCTGGGCCCAGTGCTCGCCGTAATAGACGGTGTCCAAACTGATGATCGCCGGGGTCAACGCGCCGAACACCAAGGGGTTCACGGCGGTGTTCGCGGCTTGCTCGGTGCGATTGGCAACCGATATCTCGGCCGGAATCATGGTCGAGACCGCCGTTTCGTATGCGGAAACGGCGCTCGCCACGATCGGGGGCTTCTCCTGTGCCCATCCGGCCAGGAGTTGCAGCGCGGTGTTCAAGCCGGTCACCGCCGCGGTGGAGCCGGCACCACCGAGACCGTCGAAATTCAACGCGGTGACAGCCGTGTTCAGCGCGGATAGCGAATGCGCCAGTTCGTCGCACCCGACGAGGGTTTGCCAGGCGGCGCCACTGGAGAGCGTCGTGGCGGTTCCGGCGGCGCCGTCACCGGTCAGACGCAGGTAGTTGACCTCAGGCGGCGAGCACGGCCAAGCGGGATCGGGCATCGGTTACCGCAGTCCTCACAACGCCAAAGCTGTGTTGTTGACGACGTCGAGGGCGGTGTACGTCACCGCTGCCACGCCCTGGGCCTCGGCGAACGCTGTGCGGCCGGACAGATGTTCGGTGGCGGTAGCGATATATGACGCGCCGGCGGCGTTGAGTGCTGCGGCAAAGGCAACCGAATCCAGGTCCGCGCCCATGGGTAGCACACAGGTCAAGGCCGCGGAGGTAGCCGCGGTGGCGGCGCCGATCTCCGCGCTGATCGCGCTCTCGTTCACGGATGAGCCGGCGACCGCCTCCGCATTGACATCGAGCAACATGGGCGCCTCCTGTGGTCGTTCGGTCGCAGGCATACGCCGCGACGTCGGCCGAGTCTAGAGTGTGCTGGCAAAGCCTGTCGACACGAATCCACAGGGCTCCCAGCTAACTATTGAGGGTGTCAGGTGATGATCTCGAGAACTCCAGCCCGCCACAGCAGCCCGTAGATCTCCCGAAGTGGAACGGCCACCGCGCGCGCGGTGACGCTGACGAGATCCGACTCGGTGAAAGAGGCCGCCGGGGTGAAGGCCGCCGGGATCAAGGCCGCCGGGGTGAGGGCCGTCCGGGTGAAGTCGGTGTTGATCATTGTTCTCTCCTCGCCGGGTGTGGGCCCGGCGAGCGCAGCGCAACGATCAGGAGAGGATCATGCGAAAGGCCGACCGGGGAACGGAATTGGACGAAGTTGATGCGGGAATCCGACTACTACTTCCTGGACTCATCTCGTCCTCACCTCCTCTCGGTCGAGACACGCGAACGTGTCAGCGCGATCACACTTATGGTGCGCCTCGGCGTGCAGGGGTGTCAACGCGTGGCGGCTCGGTGTGACGCTTCTCTCTGCGCGTATACCCAGGACAGGAACTCGCCGACCGCCTCGGCGCTGACATGTGCACGCGGCGAGGGAAAGACATCGAAAGCGTGTTGTGCGCCGGGCAATTCCGCGTACAGCACCGGAGACTTCGAGACGTTGCGCATTTCGGTCGCGAAAGCGCGGGCTTCCTCGACAGGTATGACCGAATCGTATTGGCCGTGCATCACGAAGAACGGTGGCGCATCGCCATGTATCCGATCGATTGGAGATGCGTCGGTGAAGATGCGCGGGTATTTGGCGATCGATCGGCCGACGATGAACTTTTCCAAGAAGCCGAGGAATTCCCGACGTCCTTCGCCATCGGCGGAATACCAGTCGTAGCGGCCGTAGATCGGTACGGCCGCTACGACGGAGGTGTCAGCGCTCTCGAAGCCCGGCTGCCATGTCGGGTCGCCCGGGGTCAGGGCGGCCAGCGCGGCGAGATGCCCACCTGCCGATTCACCTGTGATCGCAACGAAATTCGGGTCCCCGCCGTAGTCGGAGATGTTCTCCTTGACCCAGGCCAGGGCGCGTTTCACATCGATGATGTGGTCGGGCCAGTGATTGCGCGGGCTGACACGGTAGTTCAATGCCACGATCACCCAACCGCGATCGGCGAGATGGCTCATAAGTGGATAGGCTTGCGGGCGCCGCCAGCCCAAAGCCCATGCGCCGCCGGGAATTTGGACGAGCACTGGCGCTTTGCCCTGGCGGGGAAGGTCTCGTCGCCGCCACACGTCGGCGAGGTTCGCCCGACCGTGCGGTCCGTAGTGGACGATGTTGACACTCTCGACGTATCGACGCCGCGAGGTCGTTGTGCGCCATGCCGTGGGGCGGCCGGATGGCGAGGGTGTCTGCGGCAAGGTCTGCAGGACTTCCGCGTAGTCCGGGCCCAGGCCGTCCACCAATGCCGCGCGCAGGACTGGCTTCGGCGTCGTCACGCCGCGTCGGTGAATGGCGACTAGGACGAGCCACGAAACGGCCGTCAGCGCAACGGCGATGATGCCCCGCCGGCCGCGGAAGTCGCCCCGAATGCCCCGCCGCAGCGCGTCGAGCACCGACGCGGCGAGGTAGTAGCCGGGAACCTCGGAGGTGGGCCAGCCGAACCAGAAGAATGCGAGCGTGCGGTAGCCCCTGCGGCCCAGTGGCCTGAACCCGTTGGCTGCGTTGAGCAATTCCATAGCGGCACGCGACAGGGGACGAGGCTTCCGGACGAAGCGTGACACCTGACGCAGCCTAGGCATCCGTCTGGGTGTCCTCGGGTTGGGTGACAGCGTCGTTGGCGAGTGCGCTGAGTTCGTTGCGAAGAATCGTGCCGGTGGCGCCACGCGGCAGCTCGCGCAGAATGATGATCGCGCTGGGAACCTTGTAGCCGGCGAGATTGTCTCGAACGTGCGTGTTGAGATCGTCCGCGCTGCAAACGCGTTCGTCGTTCATCACGACGAACGCGACGAGGCGCGGACCGAATCGGTCGTCGTCGACGCCGAGCACCGACGCCTCGGCCACCGCGGGATGAGTCATCAGCGTCTTCTCGACTTCGAGTGGGTATACGTTCTCGCCGCCCGAGACGATCATCTCGTCGTCGCGGCCCACGACGAAAAGCCGGCCGTTCTCGTCCATGCGTCCAAGGTCTCCGGACGACATGAACCCGTCATGAAAGTCCGTGGTGCCCCCCGAGGTGTATCCGTCGAACTGGGTCGAGTTCTTGACGAATATCCTGCCCACTTCCCCGACGCGGACTTCCTCAAAGCGGTCGTCGTAGATGCGGATTTCGGTTCCCTCGCCGGGCGTGCCGGCGGTGTCGGGTGCTGCACGAAGGTCGGCAGGGGTGGCGGTGGCGATCATTCCCGCTTCGGTGGCGAAGTAGTTGTTGTAGACGATGTCGCCGAATTCGTCCATGAACTTCGTGACGACGTCGGGGCGCATCCGTGAGCCCGAACACGCGGCGAATCGCAGCGACTTGCCGCTATAGCGGCGGCGAACGTCGTCGGGCAGGTCCATGATGCGATCGAACATCACCGGGACCACGCACAAACCGGTCGCCTCGTGTCGGTCGACAAGGGCGAGTGTGGCCTCAGGGTCGAATTTGCGCCGAGTGACCACCGTGCACGCCATGGCCGATGCAAAGACGAGTTGAGAGAAGCCCCAGGCGTGGAACATCGGCGCGGCGACGACGGTGGTCTCTTCCAGACGCCACGGGGTGCGGCGCAGAATCGCCACCAGATTCGATGGCCCGCCGCCGGAGTGCTTGGCGCCCTTGGGTGTTCCCGTCGTTCCAGAGGTGAGGAGGATCAGTCGGCTTTTGTGGTAGGCCCGGGCCGGGCGACGGCCGAGATTGGTGTGGATGAGCTTTTCCACGGTCCGGTCGGGGCCGCGTCGATCGGTCCAGGCCAGTATGCGTCGGACGTTCGGCCGGTCGATGAGGGCGCGGTCGACCGACTCGGTGAACTCGTCGTCGTAGATGACGGTGTCGACGTTCTCGCGTCCGAGCACTTCGGCCAGTGCTGGTCCTGCGAATGACGTGTTGAGAAGTAGGAGGTCCGCGCCGATCCGAGTGATTGCCACCAGAGATTCCACGAAGCCCCGGTGATTGCGGCACATCACCCCTACGACTTTCGGTCGTCCGTCGGACAGATGTTGCAGCCCGGCCGCGAGTGCATTCGACCGGTCTTCGAGTTCGCCCCACGTCAGCGCGCCGAGTTCGTCGATCAGGCCGTAACGCTTCGGGCAGCGTTGCGCGGCTGTCGCGAAACCCGTTGTGATGGAGAGCCCTTCGGATCGGGCTGCTGCCATCATGCGCACCGCGCGGTCCGGCCGCATCGGCGCGAGGAAGCCGGCCTTCGCCAAGGTCGTTACCGTGCCGACCGCGTCGCCGACACCGCCGAGTCGTGAGAGCAGATCCATCAGCCGGTCACCGGGAGCCGGCGGGCCGCGGCGAGATCGTCGAGGGCGTGCTGCATCACGGCGCGCACGTGGGCGTCGACGACGCTGATCTCGGGGTCCTCACCGAACCGCCTTCCAATGTCGATGGGATCGGGTACCGCCGTGACGATTCTGGTCGGAAGTGGAATATTGACCGGATGCACCGCGCTCAAACCGAATGTTTCGGGGCGTGTCGTGGAATTGGCGGTCACGTGGTTTCCTCCCGGTGAAAGTTTCCCCCGCGAGTTCGATCGGGACGAATCCGATTCGAGACCGGGACGATTGAGGCTGGGACGATTGGAACGTGTTCTAGTTTTGATGGTACCGGGCAAAACCAGGCCGACAGACCTCCAGTCGTTACGATCGGCTGGTGACCGAAGCCCCCAGCAGCGAAGCGCCCGTTCTCACCGAGCGGCGCGGCAGGATCCTGATCATCACGATCAACCGCCCCGAGGCCAAGAACGCTATCAACGCGGCAGTGAGCAACGGCCTGGCGGCCGCGGTGGACACCCTCGACGACGATCCCGGGTTATCCCTGGCGATCATCACCGGCGCGGGCGGATCATTCTGTGCCGGCATGGATCTCAAGGCATTCGCACGCGGCGAGAACGTGCTGGCGAAGGGGCGAGGGCTCGGCTTCACCGAGCGTCCACCGGCCAAGCCGATCATCGCAGCGGTCGAAGGCTTTGCGCTTGCCGGTGGCACCGAGCTGGCACTTGCGACCGACCTGATCGTCGCCGCCGACAACTCGGCCTTCGGTATCCCGGAGGTCAAACGAGGGCTGGTTGCCGGTGCCGGGGGCCTGCTGCGGCTGCCTCAGCGGATTCCGTACCAAATCGCGATGGAGTTGGCATTGACCGGAGACAATCTCAGCGCGGAGCGCGCGCATGCGCTGGGGCTGGTCAACGTGCTGGCCAAACCCGGAAAGGCGCTCGACGCCGCTATCGAACTCGGTGAGCGCATCACGGCGAACGGGCCGCTGGCGGTGGCGGCGACCAAGCGAATCATCACCGAATCGCGTGCCTGGGATCCGGCCGATCAATGGCGTGAGCAGATGAAGATTCTCATGCCGGTTTTCGGATCCAACGACGCCAAGGAGGGGGCCATCGCCTTCGCCCAGAAGCGGGCGCCGAACTGGACGGGCAGCTAGCCGGGACGTCGTGACCACCGTCTACTTCACCGCGTCGAGTCTCGACGGCTACATCGTCGACGAACACGAGAGCCTCGACTGGCTGACTACCCGGTCGATCGATGCCGATGGACCCTTCGGATACCGGGCATTCGAAAAGACGATCGGCGCCTTGGTGATGGGCTCGGCCACCTATGAGTGGCTCGTCGCCAACCATCCCGGCCGCTGGAGGTATCCGCAGCCGTCCTGGGTGCTCACGAGGCGGCCCGAGATCGTGATCCCGGGCCATCCGGTGCGGGTGTTCAGTGGTGACGTCGCCGACCTGCACTGCGATTTGGTGGAGGCCGCGGGTGACAGGAATGTCTGGGTAGTGGGTGGCGGTGACACCGCACGCCAGTTCGTGGCGGCCGGCCTGGTCGATGAGATGGTGGTGTCCTACGCGCCGTGCAGCTTGGGTGGCGGTTCGCCGGTACTCCCGGTTCGGTCCGAATGGACATTGGCGGAGAGCACAATCAACGGCGAGTTCGTGTGTGCGCGCTGGATGGCCAACCGGTGACGCGCGAAATTCACCCCCGTGAACACAACAACCCTGGCCGAGCGCCCGCCGCCGCGGGTTAGGCTCGGCGCACCCGTGATTGGAAGGCGCGTAGGCAATGGGCCACTTCAAAAGTAATGTCCGTGATCTGGAGTTCAACCTCTTCGAACTTCTCGCGCTCGAGAAGGTTCTGGACGGTGCAGACTTCGGCGACCTCGACGGAGACTCTGTTCGGCAGATGCTTGCCGAAGCGGCTCGCCTGGCCGAAGGGCCGGTAGCGGAGTCATTCGCCGAGACGGATCGGCACCCGCCGGTATTCCACCCGGAAGCCCACACGGTGACGATTCCCGAATCGTTCAAGAAATCGGTCCGGGCCTGGGAGCAGGGGGAGTGGTTCCGAGTCGGGCTCAGCGAAGAGGTCGGTGGCATGCCCGCCCCAGCGGCAGTGACGTGGGCCATCAACGAGCTCGCGCTCGGCGCCAATCCCGCCGTGTTCATGTATATGGCCGGTCCGATCATGGCCAACATCGTGTTCCACATCGGCAACGAGAAGCAGCGCCATTGGGCGCCCATCGCCGTTGAACGTAGTTGGGCCGCCACCATGGTGCTCACCGAGCCGGACGCCGGATCAGACGTCGGTGCCGGCCGGACCAAGGCCGTCGACAACGGCGATGGGACCTGGCATCTCGAAGGCGTCAAGCGCTTCATCACCAACGGTGACACCGACGACATGTTCGAGAACATCCTGCACCTCGTGCTGGCTCGACCGGAGGGGGCGGGGCCCGGCACGAAGGGCCTGAGCCTGTTCGTGGTCCCGAAGTTCATGTTCGATCAGGAAACCGGCGATTTAGGTGACCGTAATGGTGTGTTCGTCACCAACCTCGAACACAAGATGGGACTGAAGGCTTCCACCACAACGGAACTCAGCCTGGGACTGCATGGTAAGCCGGCGGTGGGGTGGCTCGTCGGCGACGTCCACAACGGTATCGCTCAAATGTTCAAAGTCATCGAATACGCCCGAATGTTTGTGGGCACCAAGGCGATTGCCACGCTGTCCACCGGCTATCTGAATGCGCTCGAGTACGCGAAGACCCGGATCCAGGGCGCGGATCTGACCCAGATGATGGACAAGACCGCGCCGCGGGTGACGATCATCCACCATCCCGATGTACGCAGGGCGCTCATGGTGCAGAAATCCTATGCCGAAGGTCTGCGTGCACTGTATCTCTATACAGCCGCACACCAGGATCCCGCGATGGCTGCCGTGGTGTCCGGCGCTGACGCGTCGATGGCCGAGCGCGTCAACGATCTTTTGCTGCCCATCGTCAAAGGCGTCGGATCCGAGCGCGCCTACCAATGTTTGACCGAATCGCTGCAGACCTTCGGCGGGTCCGGATTCCTGCAGGACTATCCGATTGAGCAGTACATCCGGGACGCGAAGATCGATTCCCTGTACGAGGGGACCACCGCTATCCAGGCGCAGGACTTCTTCTTCCGCAAGATAGCCCGCGACCGCGGTGGTGCGTTGCAACACCTGGTGGCGCAGATCGAGGCGTTCCTCAACAACCCCGGCGCCCGCCCCGAATTGGCACCCAGTCGCGAATTGCTCAGCACCGCACTGGATGACACCCGCGCGATGGCGGCCGCGATGACCGGATTTCTTTTCGCGGCGCAGGACGATGCGCGCGAGCTGTACCGGATCGGACTGGAATCGGTGTCCTTCCTACTCTCTGCCGGCGACCTGGTTATCGGATGGCTGCTGCTTCAGCAGGCCGAGATTGCACTCAAAGCCCTTGGCGGAGAGTCGGATCCGCGCGAGAAGGAGTTCTACAACGGCAAGGTCGCCGCAGCCAACTTCTTCGTCCGAAACGTTCTGCCGAGGCTGTCAGCCGAGCGGAGAATTCTCGAATCCGTCGATCTTTCGATCATGGATGTCGGAGAGGACGTGTTCTGATGCAGGCCATCGGATCCATCTCGCAAGCGGAGTCGCTGGTCGGCCAGGAACTCGGTGTCGGTGATTGGGTGGTCATCGATCAGAAACGCATCAACGAATTCGCTGACGTCACAGGCGATCACCAGTGGATCCACGTGGATGTCGAGCGGGCCAGAGCCGAAAGCCCCTACGGCGCACCTATCGCGCACGGGTTTCTCACGCTGTCGCTGGTGCCGGCCCTGAGCAAGGACAACTTTCGCCTCGAGGGCGCCAAGCTGGCGATCAACTACGGGCTCAACAAAGTTCGATTCTTGGCACCGGTGCCGGTGGACAGTCGCATCCGGGTCCGCTCGCAGCTGGCCGAGGTTGCCGTCGTCGACGACCACACAGCCAATCTGACGGTGTTGCACACCATCGAAATCGATGGTGTGTCAAAACCCGCCGCCGTGGCCGAAATGATTGTGCGGGCGGTCTATTGACCTTGTGCGAGCAGACGCATAAGCCCCCACAGGGCCGGCGTGTCGGGGGCCGCCGCGTCTGCTCGGCGGTCAGGGGCTGACCTTCCGGCGGAAGGTGAGCTTGTCGAATTCGTTGCCGTATTCGTCGATGGCCGTCACATCCATTTCGCTGGACAGGGTGCCGGGTCGTACGTCGACCCGGATGAATGCGTAGTTGCGGAACCGCACCCGCGACCACTCGACGGATTCCTCCTGCTTGCCGCCGTCGGCCGTCCACACGTAGCTGTTGGGCACGACGATGTCGTCCACCTCATGGCCCCGGTAGGACTCTCGTTCGCCGGGCTGGAACCTGTAGCGCGGCCGACCGGCCGATCCGACTGTGTAATAGACGGTTCCGTCGGATTCGGGATAGACGGTCGAGTTGTCCGGCGCTGGTGTCGTCGGCTTGCCGCCCCGGATGGGATCGGTCCGCTCGAAGGCGTGGTTGTGGCCCTGGAGAACCAGGTCGACTTGGTAGCGGTCGAAGAGTTCGCCCCACGCGTCCCGCACCCCGCCGTCGCTGGCATGTGAATCCACCGTGGAGTAGGTGCAGTGATGGAAGAAGCAGACGATGAAGTCGATGTTCGGATCGCTCCGGTGCCCGGCCAAAGTTCTTCGCACCCAGCTGTTTTGCCGGCCACCGGAGTAGCCGGTGTTGGCGTTGATCTCGTAGCTGACATCGTTGGCGTCCAGCGAGAGCACCGCGACGTTGCCGTAGGTGAACGAGTAGACCGACGGGCACCCCTCAGGGCCGTTGCCCGGAAAATCGAGGCGTGCCAGGTGGCCGCCGTACCCATGGACCGGGTACGCCGCCTCCATGTCGTGGTTTCCCGTCGTGAACATCCAGGGTGTTGTCGACGCGCTCCGTTCGATGAGACCGAAGTAGGTATCCCAGACGAACGGGTTGAATTTGTCGAAACCGGGCGGTGCGTCCGCTGAGGAGCGGACCAACATGCCCCTCTTGCCCATTCCGGACGGATCGGCGTAGGCGATGTCGCCGGCGAGAACATGGAAGTCGGGCCGGGCCCAGGTGATCTGGTTCAGCACGTTGTCGGCGTGGGAGACCGCTGGGTCGTTATCAGGCTTGTAGTAGCTGTCGTCGTAGGCGCCGCGCGGCAGCCCGGGTGGCAGCGCGGGAGTGGCGTCGGCGCCCTGGTCGCCCATCATGGTGAAGCGGAACGGCGCCGATTCCGTGCGTAGGCTCGGCATCGCGGTCCATGCCGGCGTGGTGTCGCTGGTGAAGCCGTCCTGAGTGCGCCACCGATAGAACACCGGCGCGCGCCCGGGCAGGCCGTGTAGCGGAGCGTGGGCGTAGAACTGTTCGGCGGCCAGTACGCCGCCGCTGCTGTCAGGTATCTGCGTGAGCAGGTTGCGAATCTCTGCTTCGACGGTCGCGCCAAGCCCGGGCGTAGGGCCGAAGTCGACGAAAACCTTTGTGTTGCTGGGGCTTCGGGACAGCTGGGCGCCGAGCCGGAGCTGGCTCGAGGCGTCGGTGCCGAATCCCACGTGCCTGTTCGCGACGGTGAGCGGGGCGTCGGCCGCGTATGCGCGCCGGCCAAAGGGGCTGACGCCGAGCGCGGCCGCGGCGGTTGCCGCCGCCGATCCACGGAGGAAGTTCCGTCGCGATACGCGGTGACGACGAAGGTGCGACTGATGCCAGTCGTATTGCTCGGCGATGGTCAGCGTCGACGCGAGATCGCCTGGAATTCCGGTGTCCGGAATCTCACCGGGCGCGGTCAACAGTTTGCGGGGCACCCCAGGATCGTCGCGTAGGCATGCCGGCTTTGCCTGTCGGCCAGCCGAACAATCCGGAAACTTCTGGTGAGCAGACGCTGCGGCCCCGGACGGCCCGCGCGCGGGGTCACCAGCGTCTGCTCGCGCAGTTACAGCGAGGGGGTGTAACCGAAGGGGAGCAGAACGCTCTTGTGCTCGACGTACTGCTCGATGCCCTCGGGCCCGTTCTCGCGGCCGATCCCGGAGTTCTTGTACCCGCCGAACGGAGCACCCGGATCGAACGCGTACATGTTCACCGCGTACGTGCCGGTCCGAATCTTCGACGCGATCTCGATGGCCTTCGCGTGATCCGTGGTCCACACGCTGCCGGCCAGGCCGTATACCGAATCGTTGGCGATCCGGATGGCGTCCTCTTCGGTGTCGTAGGGAATGATCGCCAGCACCGGGCCGAAGATCTCTTCCTGAGCGATCGTCATCGAGTTGTCGACGTCGGCGAACACCGTGGGCTGAACAAAGAAGCCGCTGTCCAGACCCTCCGGCCGTCCGCCGCCGGTCACCAGGCGGGCGCCCTCCTCGATGCCCTGCTTGATGTAGCCCTCGACGCGTTCGCGCTGCTTCTCCGAGATCAGCGGTCCGATGGCGGCCCCGGGGTCGTCGGGCATGCCCACCGGCATCATCGCGACGAACCCGGCGACCTTCTCGACGATCTCGCCGTAGCGTGATCGCGGGGCGAGGATACGGGTTTGAGCCACGCAAGCCTGCCCGGAGTTCATCACGCCGGAGAACGCCAGCATGGGCAGCGACGAATCGAGATCCGCGTCCTCGAGGATGATCGCCGCCGACTTCCCGCCCAGCTCAAGCGTGCATGCGGTCAGCCTCTCGGCGGCCAGCTTGCCGATCTCCTTGCCGACCGCGGAACTGCCGGTGAAGGTGAATTTGTCGAGTTCCGGATTGGCGATCAAGGCGCGCCCGGTGTCCGGTCCACCCGGTACCACAGAGAGAACACCCTCGGGCAGTCCGGCTTCGGCGAACACGTCGGCCAGGGCATTGGCGCACAGGGGCGTTTCGGCCGCCGGCTTGAGGACGACGGTGCAGCCGGCGAGCAGGGCGGGACCCAGCTTGTTACAGGCGAGGAACAGCGGCACGTTCCACGCGACCACGGCACCGACGACGCCGATCGGCTCACGCAGCACGAGCGTCTGGCCGTAGATGCCGTCCCGGATGTCCTTCCAGGTGAACTTGTCGGCAGCCGTGGCGTAGTACTGCAGCCCCGACACTGCGGCGCCGTACTGCATGATGTCGACGATCGTCGCCGGCTGGCCGGTTTCGGCCTTGAGCAGGAACTTGAACAGGTCGGCGCGGTCCTCGAGCAGTTTCACCGCGTTGGCAATCACCGCGCCGCGTTCCTGCGGGGTCATCCGGGGCCACGGCCCCTCGTCGAACGCCGTGCGGGCCGCCTCGCAAGCCGCATCCACATCTGCCTGCACGGCCAGCGGCACCCTGCCCACGATCTCGCCGGTGGCGGGTGACCGGACCTCGAGGACTTCGGAGGACGACGGATCGACCCACCTGCCGCCGATGAACAGCTTGTCGTACTCGGTTTTGTAGGCGCTCATACGCGCCACATTACCGATCTGGCGACGAAAAACGAGAACCTGTTGCAGTCGGCGGTGAACTACGGTTGCAGCACCAACACCAGGTTGCTCACCAGGAACTCCCGCAAACCCGGTACCGAGGTCATCCACCACGCCCATCGGGGGTGGTAACGAGGAAATGCCGCCACCAGGGCGCCGGTTGCCGATGCCCAGCGAAGACCGTCGCCCGCCGACACGGCAAAAAGCGACGATCCGTAGTTGTTCTTCGGTGGATGGCCGTGTTTGCGGGTGTATCGGGCCGCCGCGCGGGCGCCGCCGAGATAGTGCGTCAGACCCATCTCGTGGCCGCCGAAGGGGCCCAACCACACGGTGTACGAGAGGATGACCAGCCCCCCCGGTCTGGTGACGCGCAGCATCTCGTCGCCCAGTCGCCAGGGGTGCGCAACATGCTCGGCGACGTTGGATGACAGGCAGACGTCGACGCTGTCATCGGCGAACGGCAGGGCCATGCCGGAAGCGCGGACGAATGTGCCCGGTCCCCCGCGGCGGGTTTCGTCGGCCGCGTGCATCTCGCGGGGATCGGGTTCCACTCCGATGTAGCGCCATCCCGAACCGGTGAACGCCGTCGCGAAATATCCTGGGCCGCCGCCGACGTCGAGGACGATGCCCTGCGGGGGCCCCGCCGGGCGGGCTCCGGACCACAGGGCGCTCACCATGCCGGCGGTATCGGCGGCCAGCGCGCCGTAGAAGCGCGCGGGGTCTCGCTGTTCGTACCGAAACTCACCGAGCAACCGAACTGAGCGTGACAGCGTTGCGCGTTGCGCGAACAGCTCGGTGACAGGCATTGGGGCCACCCTAGCGAGACGGATCGGTCAGAATCGCGATGCCTTAACCTGAAGCACGATGTCCGACCCGATTCGTTCCGTCCTACTGCTGTGCTGGCGGGACACCGGCCACCCTCAGGGCGGCGGAAGCGAGACCTATCTGCAGCGCATTGGCGCGCACCTGGCGCAATCGGGCGTGCGGGTCACTCTGCGAACCGCGCGGTACGCGGGTGCGCCGCGCCACGAGGTTGTCGACGGGGTGGCTGTCAGCCGCGCAGGGGGCCGCTACAGCGTCTACATCTGGGCGGGTCTCGCGATGGTGGCCGCGCGGATCGGTCTCGGTCCCCTGCGCCATGCGCGGCCGGATGTCGTGATCGACTCACAGAACGGCATTCCGTTCTGCGCCAGGCTCGCGTTCGGGCAGCGGGTGGCGCTACTCGTTCACCACTGTCACAGGGAGCAGTGGCCGGTGGCCGGCTCGCTCGTCGGGCGGATGGGCTGGCGTGTCGAGTCCTGGCTCTCCCCGCGTCTGCACAAACGCAACCAGTACGTGACGGTGTCTCTTCCGTCGGCGCGTGACCTCGCCGATCTGGGCGTCGATCCGCGCCAGATCGCGGTTGTGCGCAACGGCCTCGACGAGGCGCCACCAGAGACCTTGACCGCGGAGCGATCGGCGACACCGAGGGTCGTCGTGTTGTCGCGTCTGGTGCCGCACAAGCAGATCGAAGACGCCCTCGACGCCGTGGCCATTCTTCGGCGGCGGATTCCCGATCTGGAACTCGACGTCGTCGGCGGAGGCTGGTGGGGCGATCGTTTGCTCGAACGGGCAACCCGGCTGGGCATCTCGAACGCCGTCGCCTTCCATGGACACGTCGATGATGCGACGAAACACGCTCTGCTGCAACGTTCTTGGGTGCACGTGCTGCCCTCCCGGAAGGAGGGTTGGGGAATCGCCGTGGTCGAGGCGGCCCAGCACGGGGTGCCCACCATCGGGTACAGGTCGTCGGGCGGGCTTACCGATTCGGTGGTCGATGGGGTGACGGGCATTCTGGTCGACGATTTCGATGGTCTGGTCGACCGGCTTGCAGAATTGTTGTCGGACAAGGTGTTACGCGACGAGTTGGGCGCCAAGGCGCAGGCGCGCAGCAGTGAGTACTCGTGGGCGCAGAGTTGTGCGTCCATGAGTGCCGTCCTGGCGGCCGTGCACGGCGGCAGTCGCGTCAGTGGTGTGATCTAGGGAGTCTCGATGAATGTCAACGGTCAACTTCGTCCCAACGGGGTCCAGTACGTGGCCTACTGCTACGGCAAGGTGCTGCCCGCATCGATGAGCGATTGGGTGCGAAATGATCTGTCGGGCAAGGGCGCTCGCTGGAGAACCCTGTGGCGGGTGAGCATTCCGGCGGTGCTGATCATCGCACCGCTGTGGCTCATCCCGACGTCGGTCGTCATGCATCTGGCGATGACGGCGCTACTGTTCCTGCCGTTTCTCTACTTCGCCCACGCGCTCGACAAGATCTGGCGGGTGCACCGGCTGCGGCAGCATGGGCTCGATCCCGCGCTCGTCGACGAACTCGCGCGCCAGCGGGACGCCCCCATGCACGAGGAATATCGCAAGCGTTACGGGCATCGGCCGGACTGAACCCGGGCACCCCGAACCCGGGCACCCCGAACCCGGGCACCCAGTGCGGTGATCGCGCCTAGGGCAAGCGCCGCCGCCCAGATCAGGTGTGCGAGTACCATCGCAGTCCGCTTATCTTGAGACGCAACCGAATCGGCCGTCCCAACCCGATAGAGAGCGATATCTCCGTCTCGATAGGCGATAGGCAGTCCGTCCACCGACCGGGCCGATGCACCTCTGGCCCCGGAGCTGCCGCGTTCATCGACGATCCACCCGACACCTGCCGCAGCAAGCGACGACGGCGGTGCGCCGGTCAGGAGCAACTCCTGCACCGCGCGCGCCCGTGCGCCTTCGCCTGACACGGTCTGTCCGGCGATCAGCAGGTCGCCGGTGGCGAGCACGGATGGACGCAACCACCGGGGCAACGGATCCAGAACGGGCGCTGAACCGGCCCAGCGAAACCTTCGCATGGTGTCGGTCGGCAGGACGGCGACCGTGCCGGGGGAGGCGTTGACCGTCCTGGCGACCGCCGTCCAGCCGGGCGGGTAACTCACCGAATAAACCTGTCGCCCAACACCCCACACGAGATCGGGCAGGACGGCGATCAGACCGGCCACGCATAAGGCCGCCATCGCTGCGGGGCGGATCCACCGGCGGAGCGCCAGTACTGCGGCAGCGCCGGCCAGCGAATAACCGGGCACCGCCAACGCCACCCACTTCTGCCCGTCGCGAAGCACGCCGAGGCCCGGCGCCGCGTCTACCATGCCCGCAAGCAGGCTCAACCCGATGCCGGTCGCCATCGCAGCCGGTAGCAGGACCGCCGCTGCCGACAGAACCAACAGTGGGCGAGCCGCCGGGACGCGCGCGACGGTGCGAACTCCGAACCCCACCACCAAGAGCAGTACCGCCGTTCCCAGCAGCGCGAACAGCGATGTCCGCGAGACGGGCACAGCCTCCGAGTTCCAGATGCCGCCGAGGCCCGCCAGACTGCCCAGGGTTCCGAGCCCAGGCTCGGCTCGGGCGGAGAAGACGTCCAGGCCGGACACCGGTGCGGAACCAACTCCGCTCCCGAGCGCAGCGGCCATCAGCCAGGGCAGGGCCCCGCAGAGTCCGGTGATCGACACCCCACCCACGCAGCGAAGCCGGGTAACGCCCCCGCCCGGGGCCGCGACGCACACCAACGCCACGGTCAGCGCGAGCATGAGACCCGTCGGCGTCAGCCCCGCCAACGCCGTCCAGAAAACGAGCGCCCCCCAGGATCCCCACCGCTGCGGTGCGGGGCCGGAACGCAGACGAAGCACCGCCACGGCCACCCATGGCAGGCATCCGTAGCCCACGAGAAGGCTCCAGTGCCCTTGCAGCAGGCGTTCACCGACGTAGGGATTCCAGATCGCCAACGTGCTCGCGACCAACTCACCCGGTAGCCCCGTCTCGGGCAGCAGCGACCGGCTCAACAGGCTCGCCCCCCAGCCAGCCAGGACGAGCCCCACGATCAGCAGTGCCTTGACGAAGACCCCGCCGTCGAGAACGACGGACATCACCGAGATCGCGAAATCCTGCGGAAGTGCCCGCGGTGCGGCCTCGGTCAAACCGAGGGCGGCGTCCGACAGATAGGACCGGGGGGTGGACACGGCGTCGCGCAACAGGAGATAGCCGGGGGCGAGAAGTGGTGCGGTAATCGCGAGCGCCAGGATCAGTGCGTAGACGGGTGGCACCCAGCGCCGAACCCCGGACTTCCCCATCGTGCTGGTCAGGGTCTTCTTGGGCAGGGCAGGTCCGTGGCGGTCGGTGTCTTGTCGGGAGGGGCTGTCGCGATGGTCAGGAGCCGCCAGGCTCCGGCGGGCCTGGATCGGCAGGATCCGGCCGCGGAGTGGGGCGTGCCGCCGGCAGCTTCTCCGTGGTGGCCTCGGCGGCGGGCATCGGTCCGGTTTCGTCCTTGCCGAAGAACCCGTGATCGGCGGAGGAATCCAGGCCGGGATCGATCAGCGCCGACTCGGCGCGGATGCTGAAGTAACCCAGCAGCGCGCCGCCGACCAGCGCGACGAGTCCGGCCGCGGTGAAGCTGATCGGAAGCACACGGGACCACAAGCCGATTCGGTCGCGCTCGTCGCGAGCCGCCGCAACCTGCGATTCGACCGTCTGCTCGTTGGAGGTGACCTTGTAGTCGGCCAGCGCCATCTCCGGCTTCAACGGGTCGCGCGCGTAGTAGTGGTTGGCGTGTTCTTCGGACTTCACGATGGTGCCCGAGACCGGATCCACCCAGAAGGTGCGCTGGGCGGCGTAGTAGCGCGTCATCGTGATGGGTTCCTGCGGGTCACCCGGCAGGCCCCAGAGTTCCGCGCGGGCGGTCACTTCGCCGTCTTCGTTGTTGTCGTAGAGCGACGCGTACTTGATAGGATCCGCGAGTTTGCCGTCGGCGTCGTAGCCGACGTTCTGCGTGAATCGGTAAGTGGTGAGCCCGTTGACGTCATCTTCGCCGTCATAGTTGGCGTCGTATGACTTCTGGGCGATCGGATCGAAGTACGGGTAGGTCTTCTTCTCGGTGTCGAACGGGAAGCGGTAGGACAGTCCCTCGTGCGGCAGGGCGATATTGGTGGCCGGTTTGTCATCGGCGATGGTGCGCGGTTTCTGCACCGAGCCGCCGGGATGAGAATCGTCGGAGATCGCCTCGGCCGAATGGCGATTGAGGGTCACGGTGTCGACCATCGCGAGCAGCAGACCGTTGTCCTGCTGCCTGTCGGTGCGGCGCACGCTCGAACCGACCTGGAGGGTCACCACATCCGCGTTCGCGGGGGATTCGACAGTGATCTGCTGTTGCGCCGACAGCGGCACGTTCTTGTCGATGACGAAACGTTCGCCCATCAGGGAGGCCGGATCCAACGCGGTGCCCGTTCCTTCGCTGACCAACGATTCGTCGATGTTCAGCGGGATCTTCTGGATTCGGCTCGACGTGTACGTCGAGAGCAGCAGCGCGGCGATCAGCAGGGCGGCCCCGAGTCCGATGATGCCGAATGCCGCGATACGCACCATTCCTGCACGGTTCACGCTGCCGAAGCCTCCTCAATCCCCATCCGGGTGGTCGAAAGCAAACCGGAACTGACCCTAACAGCAGAAGGCGCGCAAGATTCGCCTGGTGCGAGAGTTGTGACACTTGACTGCCCGCCCCCTCCGACCGTTGGGCAGACTGTGCTCATGGGCGCGGCACCGGAGAGCGTGGGGGGAACGCGCAGCTACCTGCCCGCCGTCGAGGGGATGCGGGCTTGCGCCGCGATGGGTGTGGTCCTGACACACGTCGCCTTTCAGACCGGTGTGTCCAGCGGGGTGATCGGACGGCTGCTGCATCGATTCGACCTGGCCGTAGCCGTATTTTTCGCACTGTCGGGGTTCCTGCTGTGGCGCGGGCATGCCGCCGCGGCCAGGGGTCTGCGCCGTCGCCCGCCGACCGGTCACTATCTGAGATCCAGACTGGTCCGGATCATGCCCGGCTATCTGGTGGCTGTGGTGGTGATACTGACGCTGCTGCCCGAGGCCAATCACGCGAGCCCGACGGTGTGGTGGGCCAATCTGACGCTCACCCAGGTCTATGTGCCACTGACGTTGACCGCGGGGCTCACGCAGATGTGGAGTCTGTCAGTCGAGGTGAGCTTCTATCTCGTGCTGCCACTGCTTGCGTTCCTGGCGCGACGCCTGCCGGTTCGGGCCCGGGTTCCGGTGATCGCCTTTGTGGCTCTTGCGAGCCTCGGCTGGGGCCTGCTTCCGATCCACACCGCGCAGGGCGTGAACTTCTTGAACTGGCCCCCGGCCTACGCGTCCTGGTTCGCCGCGGGGATGCTGCTCGCGGAGTGGACGGTGAGTCCGCTTGGCTGGGTGCACAGGGTCGCACGGAATCGCTGGGCGATCGGCTCCATCGTGGTGGTGGCCTACCTGGTCTCCGCGTCGCCCCTTGCCGGGCCGGAGGGGCTGGTGCCGGCCAACCTGGGCCAGTTCGTTGTTCGGACGTCGATGGGCGCTGTTGTCGCCGGCGCTCTGCTGGCACCGCTGGTCCTCGACCGGCCCGACAAAGCACATCCGATTCTGGGCAGCGAGGTCATGCTGGTACTGGGACGCTGGTCCTACGGGCTGTTCGTCTGGCACCTCGCGGCACTGGTCATGGTCTTCCCGATGGTCGGCAAGTTCATGTTCAACGGGAACTTTTTCGTGGTGTTGGCACTGACCCTGATTCTGGGCTTCGCGATGGCCGCGGTGAGCTACGCCCTGATCGAATTCCCCTGCCGGAACGCACTGCGTCGTTGGGAGTACCGACGGTCATCGCGCGGCCGCGACGTTCCTCCGCTGGACAGTTCGGTCACCGATCAGCCTGAGCCCGTAGTCGCGCGATGACGGCGTCGCGTACCGCGGTCCGGCGCGCCTTGCCGGCATCGTCGCGAAGCGGGGTATCGACGAATTCCACGCTGCGCGGAACTTTGTAGTCCGCCAGCAGGTCGGCGACGAAAGCCCGCACGGCCTCCTCGTCGAGATCCCGATCGTCGGTGTGGACCAGCGCGTGGGGAACCTGGCCCAGGTCTTCGTGAGGTATGCCGACCACGAGGCAGGACAAGACGGCCGGATGTTCGGACAGCGCGTTTTCGATCTCGGCCGGGTACACATTGCGTCCACCGAGGGTGAACATGTCGACCCGTCGGTCGGCCAGATACAGGTACCCGTCATCGTCGAACCAGCCCAGATCGCCCAGGGATTCCCAGTCTCCGCGCGACTTCGCGGTGCTGCCGACGTACCGGTAGGTGGGGGCGTTGCCCGGCTTGGGGCGCATGTAGATTTCGCCAACGACACCAGGAGGGCAGGGCTTTCCGTCGTCGTCGAGCACCGTCATCTCGCCGGCGACCACGCGGCCGACAGAACCCCGGTGACCGATCCATTCGGTGCCGCTGATGAACGTCAGTGCTTGGAGTTCGGTGCCGCCGTACAGTTCCCACACCGCCTCGGCGCCCACGAGTTCGATCCAGGCTTCCTTGACAGCCGGCGGACACGGTGCTGCCAGGTGCCACATTCGGCGCAGCGACGAGAGGTCGTAGCGATCCGGCGCGGCGCGGTAGACCGGCAGGACCCGTTGCATGATCGTCGGCACGGTGGCCAGATAGTCGACCCGGTGGTCCGATATCAGCCGAAGGAACTCTTCGGGGTCGAACCGCGGCATCAGGACCAGATGCTGGCCGGTCAGCAGGGCGATGGCCGCCGACGTGAATCCGGTGTTGTGGCTCAACGGAACCGGGACCAGATGGGTGTCTGACGGCAGGTTACCCATCAGTCCGGCGAGGAACCCGGCGTCGATCCGGCCGTCGCCGCCCGCCTCGATGAGTTTGGGGCGGCCCGTGCTTCCGCCGGAGGCCAGTGACTTCCAGGTCGGTGAAACCGCTTCTGGCAGGAGAGAATCCGATAGATCATGCGGTCCATGGAAGTCGCCCGGTAAGGACGCTGTGACGCCACGGGGATCTGATCTGCCGACTATCAGGGCTCGAGGTTTGAGATCGAGCAGAGCGGCGAACTCGGCATCCGGCATCCGCGGGGAGAGCGGTTGCGGGATCGCGCCGAGTTTCCACACGGCGGTCACGGCTTGAACCCATTCGACCGAATTGGGCAATGCCACGGTCACGTAATCGCCGACACCCACGCCGAGTTCGGCATAGGCGCGTGCCAGCCGGTTCGACGTCGATTCCAGTTCGGCGCGGGTTATCGTCCGGCCGCCGCACGTCACAGCGGGCGAATGCGGCGCCGCCGCGGCCAGCCGCGACAGCTGCGTGCCGATCGGAGGCGGCTCATTCCTGGGCATCCGCATCCTCCCTTGAATTGTCGGCCGCCGGTGATTGTTTATCCGTCGCCGGTGCTTGTTTGTCGGTCGCCGGTGCTAGGGCCACCACCGATGCGCCGAGAAATCCGATGGCGATCAACGCCGGAAGCTGCACCCAGGCCGAGTGCCCGATGTATCCATCGACCGAGCGCCACGGGTAGCGGGACAGCAGAGCACCCGCGACGATGAGGCCGAAGGACGTTGCGGTGACGGTCAATCGGTCCCGTAGTTGCGGTCTGTTCCGTAGTAGGTACCCGGCGAGAAGCGCGCCCCCGAAGATCAAGGTGCCGCCCAAACCCGCGATAGCGGTGCCGGCCAGCAACAGCCCGGCGACGGCAAGGACTCGGGGGGCCCGCGGTTGGGCCGGGTCCCGGTGCGGATCGTGACGCCGCGCCGGAACGAGCAGAAGAAGCAGAAGCACTGGCAGCAAGCACAGTCCGGCTAGGAGTCCGAAGCGGTAGGGCTTGTTCGACGGGAAGGTCAGAGTGATCGGGCCTTCCTCGCCGGCCGGTATGACCCAGCCCTGCTGCCACCCGTTGACGACGACGGGCGTGAGGGTGGCTCCCTCGGAATTCTTGGCAAGCCATCCCGGATTGACGCTCTCCGGAACGACCAGCACCCGCGCCTGTGGGGTTCTGGTGAGCGTGATGTCCCGGCGGTCGGGTCCCCAGCTTGTGACGATCGCGGGCGTGGTTGTTGCCGTGGGGATTTCGTTCGAACGCGGACCATTGAGCTGCGCACCGTCGACGATGAATCCCGAGCCCGGACTGATCAGCAGTTCCTGCAGCCCGGCGGGCGCCGTGATCGGAGACGTGTCGCACGCGCGGGCAGGCACTGGCTCGCCCTCGAGCAGTGCGTCGACCGTCGTGCTGACGGATGTCTGTAGGAATCTCCCGGACAAGGCCACGACAGGGCCCTTTCCGCAGGGGATCTCGATGTGGCGGGCTCGGTTGGCTGCCGCATCGGCGGGGGCGATCGGTTTGCCGTCGTCGCCGAGCACGGTGACCTCGGCCAGCCCCGGCGGTTTCAGCTGATCGAAACCCAGTGCGGTGCGGTCGATCACGTCATCCCAGTCCAGCAGGCTGATCCGGATGGTGTCGGTGACTCGGGCATGCAGTTGAACGGTCTGCGCTCCGGCGCCTTGTTCGGGGTTCAGCGACCGGACCTGCGGGCCGTCGCCCAGATCGATTGCAATCGTGGTGGGATGCGTGGGCAAGGCCGTCGGGCTGGGTGTGAGTCGCAGCGCGGTGACCTGGGCGGGGTGAGGCAGGGTGACCGTCAGCGTCGGTGCCGTTCTGTGTTGCACCACATTCTGCTGGGCCGTCCAGGCGGTGCGTGGGTCGCCGTCGGCGGCCGCGTACGCCGAACCATCGACGTCGATCACGTCGGCGTCGCCCCGGGAACGTGTGGTGCCCGGCTGGGCGATCAGGTCCGCGAGGTTGGGTCCCTGCCGGGCGCGTACCCAGACGATGGGCCGAACGGCGATCGCGGTGGGCACGGCCAGTGTGCGGCTGAGCGTCACGGGTTCCTCGGGAGCCAGCGCCATGGAAGCGGCGCAGTGGACACCGTCCGGTGAGTCGGCGCAGCCGCTCCGGCCCAGAAGCTCGGGGCCCAGATCCCATTCCGCGACCGTGGAGCCGTTCGGGGGGGCCGGAACCACCACGGTGTGATGCAGGTTCACCGGATGCGCGTATCCGGAAGCGTCGTATTGGGTGACCGAGAGATCGGTGATCGCGAATTGGACCCCCGGGGAAGCGTCGTCGGTCCCGACAGCCGTGACGCGGACCCACGGAGTCTCGCCGTAGGGGAGTGCCACAGTCAGCGGCTTACCCGGCTCGTTGTACCTAACGGTGGTGGTGCCGTTCGACGTTGAGACCTGGATTCGCCGCACCTGTGCCCCGACGGCGGTTGCGCTGGGCGTGATGGTGAGGGTCGCGTTGGTGACGGGGTGGTCGAAATCCACCTGCAGCCACTGGCCGATGGCGGACTGCAGCGAGTTGGAGACCCATGCCGTCGCGGAGTCTCCGTCGATCGCCGCGACGGGGCCGCTGGCAGGTGCCACGTTGGGTAGTGCGGTCGCATCGGAGGACGAACTCGAGGCGCTCAGGCGCCCGCCGCTCCATGCGCCGTGCACCCACTTGGCATCGGGAACCGGATAGTCGGGCACGCGGTTGAACGTGTTGCGACGATCGCCTTCCGCGCGAATCGCCGACGAGTGGGAATCGACACGGCCGTAATCCGTTTCGCGATCGACGGGTGTGTCGGTGACGGTCACGAGCGGTGCCTGGAGTCCGGCCCGCCGTGCGTCTGAGGTCAGCAGCACCGGACCGAGGGGCGATTCACCGAGGAGGCGACGGCGTTCGTCCAGGCGGAGCAGCGACTCCGGCCCGCCATCGACGCGAGCCATCCCGTCAGCAGCCGCCAGATAGGGCGCGCCCGGATTGCCCCGGGATTCAACCCGATAGATCTCAACCGCGGGATAGCGGGGGCGAAGGCCGCTGTCGCTGATGAAACCCTCGAGTGTGCCGGGCCCGACGGGGTCTCCGAACTGCGCCACCTTTCGCAAACCGGGGGATCGGTCGATCGCCCGATGAACGAGCACTGGCCGTGCGGAGCGTGAGGTGTCCGGATCCAGGTCATTTCGGACCACGACATAGGAAATCCCCTGCCGCGCGAGGGTATCCGCCAGCCCCGCAGAGGGCTGCCCGGCGGCCAGAAGTCGTTGCACCGAATCCAGCGCACGGATGGTCTGCGGGGGAGTCAACGGGATCGAGTCCCGCACACCCCAAGGACTTTCGCCCAGAACCTGCAGTGGTTCGTCGTGGGTTGTGCCCCACACCTGTGTGGCGAACGGCGCTCCCGGGACAACGAGAACCCGTCCAGGCATTGGCTTTCCGGTGTTGTGTTCGGTGAGCCAATCCGCCGCCTGATGCCAGTGGTCCGGGATCGCCCGGAACGCGCCGGGCGGCGCGAGACGGCCCGTCCACGCCAGCGAGGTCGCAACGAGGAGTGCCGTCAGCACCACGATGCCCACGGCCACCCGCTTGTCCTCTTCGGGGTGCGCGAATGCGTGGAGCCAGGTCGGGCGCGGAGCGCTGCCGGGCAGCGGAATGCGGCTCAGCAGGTGGGCCAGGCCGAGCACGATCGGGATGCGGAGCGCCGGTTCCAGCTTGTGAACGTTGCGCAGGGGTGCGCCGGCTCCGTCCAAGAAGGCCTGGACCTCGTGCGCCACCGGCGAACCCAGGCCGCCCGCGTAACCGGCGGCCAATAGGACGATCCCGATCAGAAGGATCGTCACCAACCGACCCCGGCTGGGCATGGTTCGCAGCGCCAACCCGGCCAGGCCGCCGGCCGCGACGAGGGTCGTGGCCAGCACTTCGACGGGCTGGGTCACGAGGGAGGCCGCCGCCGTGGCATCCGGCGACACGAAGGGCGCCCAGCTGTCGGTGCCGCGCAGCATCTCCGTCAACGATGCCCACTGCGTCGTCACCCCCGACGACTCGATGAAATCGAGGAAAGGTGGACTGATCCGACCCAGCAGGACCAGTGCGATGACCCACCATGTCACCGCCAGCGCGGAGGCGAGCAGCCACCATCCGGAGAAGCGCCACCAGAGTCGGTTGGGGCGGTGGCACGCCCACCAGATCACCGCGGGCAGGCACGCCGTCAACGTTGCCACCGCATTGACGGCGCCCATCAATGCCAATGCGACACCGGACTGAGCGGCCAGGACGCGCACCGGCCGGGCCGACTGGGCGCGCAGTGCGATGATCACCGGCAAGAGCACCCACGGCGCCAGCATCATCGGCAGCGTCTCGGACGATATCGACCCCAGCGTGGTCAGCACGCGGGGCGAGAGCGCGAATGCCGTGGCCGCGATCACCCGTGACGAGGTGTTCCCGATTCCCAGCGACTCGGCAACCCTCAGTAGTCCCCAGAATCCCGCGGTGAGCAGCAGCGCCCACCACAGGCGCTGCGTGATCCAGCCGGGTACACCGAGTTCGCTGCCGAGGAGATAGAAGGCGCCGTGCGGAAACAGATAGCCATAGGCTTGGTTCTGCGCCTGCCCGAAGGGCAGATCGCTGCTCCACAGGTTCGCCGCCCGTGTGAGGAAGCGCAGCGGATTGGCGGTCAGATCGAGTTTGGTGTCCGGTGAGATCAGCCCCGGTGACTGGGCGAAACACAGGGTCAGCGCTATCGCGGATACGACCCCAAGCCAACGCCGCGACAACCCCGGCGTGATGATCGGTGCGTGGATGCCCGCGGGGGAGGGAACGCTCGAATTGCTCCGGCTAGCCGCGGTTGCCGTACTCAACGCGGTTCAACACCGACGATGCCGGATCGCCGGGCGACAACGAAGGCTTGGTGTTCTGCTCGATCATCAATGTCACGCCGAATACGGCTGCAGCGCCCAGCAGCAGACCCACCACGATGCTGGCGGCGCTTGGCACCAAAAACCGGGTCATACGCGGCTCTCCTCGCGGTCGCTGTTGCGCCAATCGGGTCAGGGCAATCGGGTCAGGGCAATCGGGTCAGGGCATTCGGGCGGCCGGTCACGGCTCCCACCCGTCCGCCAAACTAGCACGCGGCAATTCGCGACTGGCCAGGTTGGAGCCTCGGGCCCGCCGTGACACCATGTGCGGATGCCCACGCGCCGCTTCCCGCTACGCGGACTGGCGGTGTTGACCGCCCTGCCTCTGCTGGTTCTCGGATGTTCGTCTCCCGCGCCCAAGACGGCCGCGACGGCGTCGATGTCGGCAACGTCGCGAAGTGCGGCGGGCACGGTGCCTCTCGCCGGTCCAGGTCCGAAGCCCGCGGCGCCCGCCGCGCCGGCTTGTGGAGACGGCGCAGCGCTGCTGGCCTCGATGTCCACCCGCGACAAGCTGGCGCAACTGCTCATGGTCGGTGTCCGAAACGGCGCCGACGCCCGGGACGTCGTCGACAACTACCACGTCGGTGGGATCTTCATCGGCAGCTGGACCGACAAGACGATGCTGACCGATGGTTCGTTGCCCGACATCGTCGACGGCGGGCCCCTGCCGCTGGCCGTCAGCGTCGACGAGGAGGGTGGGCGCGTGACGCGACTGTCCTCGATCCTGGGACCGCTGCCGTCCGCCCGGGTGCTCGCGCAGACCCACACCCCTGACGAGGTCTATCAGATCGCGCTCGACAGGGGACGGCAGATGAGAGGCCTGGGTATCACGGTCGACTTCGCCCCCGACGTCGACGTGACCGCGGCGGCTGACGACACCGTCATCGGTGACCGATCGTTTTCGGCCAACCCTGGCGTCGTCGCCGAATATGCGGGCGCCTTCGCCCGTGGGTTGCGGGATGCCGGCCTCCTGCCGGTGCTCAAGCACTTCCCCGGCCACGGCCATGGATCGGGCGATTCTCATACCGGCGGTGTCGTGACGCCACCGCTTGCAGATCTGCAGGCCAATGATCTGATTCCGTACCGCACCCTGACGGCGGATGCGCCCGTCGCGGTGATGATCGGGCACCTTCAGGTGCCGGGTTTGACCGGTGACCTCCCTGCCAGCCTCAGCCCCGCCGCGATCGGACTGCTGCGCAGCGGTGGGTACGGCGGGCCGGCCTTCAACGGCCCGATCTTCAGCGACGACCTGTCCAGCATGGCCGCCATCTCCGATCGTTACGGTGTGGCCGAAGCCGTGCTCCGGGCGCTGCAGGCGGGTAGTGATGTGGCCCTGTGGGTGACCACAGACGAGGTGCCAGCGGTGCTGGACCGGCTCGAAAAGGCGGTGAACGCCGGAGAGTTGGCGATGCCCGCCGTCGAGGCGTCCGTGCTGCGAATGGCTCCGCTGAAGGGGCCCAACCCGCGCTGCGGGGGCTAGCGTGGCGGGCGGCACCAAGCGGCTGCCCCGTGCCGTTCGGGAACAGCAGATGCTCGATGCGGCTGTTCAGATGTTCTCGGCGAACGGGTATCACGAGACGTCGATGGATGCGATCGCCGCCGAAGCGCAGATCTCCAAGCCGATGCTGTACCTCTATTACGGCTCCAAGGAAGAGCTGTTCGGCGCGTGTCTGAGTCGTGAGTTGAGCCGATTCATCGAAGCGGTGCGTGCCGACATCGACCTCCAGCAGAGCCCGCATGACTTGCTGCGCAGCACCATCCTGTCGGTGCTGCGGTACATCGACGCCAACCGTGCCTCATGGATAGTGCTCTACGCGCAGGCCACCAGCTCGCAGGCATTCGCTCACACCGTCCGTGAGGGCCGCGAGAGGATCATCGACCTGGTGGCGCGGCTTTTGGAAGCCGGCACTCGGCATCCCGAGCCTGACACGGACTTCCACATGATGTCCGTGGCGCTGGTGGGGGCAGGCGAGGCCGTCGCCGCACGCGTCAGTGTGGGCGACACCGACGTCGACGATGCGGCCGAGCTGATGATCAACCTGTTCTGGCGCGGACTGAAGGGTGCGCCCGGCGAGCGCGGCTAGTATCGCGCGATACTAGCCGCGGATCGTCGCGGTGAGGTGGGGATACCCCTTGGCCAGGTTGCGCATTGAGATGTCCCAGCCGTCGGACATCCGGTCGATATATACTCCGGCGCTCGCGGGAAGCATGACCGGCTTGCCGAACTTGATCGCATAGGTCACCGCGTCCGGAATCTGACCCTCGATGTTCGCCAAGACTGCTGCGCCACTGAACATCCCGTGGGCGATGGCGGTCGGGAATCCGAACAGCTTGGCGCCGATGGCGCTGGTGTGAATTGGGTTCCGATCACCTCCGACCGAGGCGTAGTGCCGGATTTCCCCCGGGGTGATTCGCAGGATCGCGTTGGGTGGGCGCAGTTTCGGCTGCTTGGGCGGTTCGGGCTTGGGCTCGCTGGACAGGCTCGTGCGCTGCTGATGTAGGAACGTGGTGACTTGATGCCACGCTGGGGCGTTGCCGACGCGAATGTCGGTGACGACGTCGACGAGCAATCCCTTGCGGTGCTCGCGAAGGTTCTCCGCATGCACGGCGACGTCAACGGTATCGGTCACCGAGATCGGCCGATGCCGGACTATCCGGTTCTCCACATGAACCGAACCCATTGCCGCGAAGGGAAACTCGAAACTTGTGATGATCTCCATCACCGTCGGGAAGGTCAGCACGAAGGGGTAGGTCAGCGGGACCGTGTCGCCGTATTGCAGCCCGGTAGCGGCCGCGTACGCGGCGACGTGCGATCGGTCGATTCGCAGTTCATCGACGGTGAGCTTCCGATTCGGTAGCGAGTCGCCGCGCGGGATGATCGGCAGAGATCCCGCGGCCGCCTTGAGCATGTTCAGCAGGCTCATGCTGTGCACGCCATCCTTTCGAGTCCCCCTCTGGCCTTGCGTCCCGCGTCGTCCCCGGTCATCAGGCGCCCAGCAGTGCCTGGCCGCAAACCCGAATCACGTTGCCCGTCACAGCATTCGATGCGGGGCTGGCGAAGTAGGCGATGGTTTCGGCGACGTCGACAGGCTTGCCGCCCTGGAACAGCGAGTTCAAACGCCGGCCCACTTCCCGGGTTGCCAGCGGGATCGCGGCCGTCATGGCGGTCTCGATGAACCCTGGCGCGACGGCGTTGATGGTGATGCCGCGTTCGGCCAGTGACTGCGCCAGGGCCTGAGTGATGCCGATCATGCCGGCTTTTGTCGTCGCATAGTTGGTTTGGCCGCGGTTGCCGGCGATGCCGGCCATCGAGGACAGGCCGATGATGCGGCCGCCGTCACCGATGCTGCCGTTGTCCACCAAACCCTGAGTGAGTCGTTGCGGCGCAAGAAGATTCACGGCGATCACCGCGTCCCATCGAGCATCGTCCATGTTCGCCAGCAGCTTGTCGCGGGTGATGCCGGCGTTGTTGACGAGGATGTCGGCGTGGCCGCCGTGGTGTTGGCGAAGGTGCGCGGTGATCGTGTCGACGGCGTCGGCAGCGGTGACGTCGAGTGTCAGCGCGGTTCCACCCACCCGGTCGGCCGTCTCGATGAGGGCTTCGGCGGCCTGCTCGACGTCGATCGCGACGACAGCCGCCCCGTCGCGAGCGAACACCTCGGCGATGGTGGCACCGATGCCTCGGGCAGCGCCCGTGACGATCGCGACTTTGCCGGCCAGCGGCTTTTCCCAGTCGGCGGGGGGCGTGGCATCGGCTGCACCCACCGAGAACACCTGACCGTCGACGTAGGCGGACTTCCCGGACAGGATGAAGCGCAGCGTCGATTCCAGGCCGGTGGCCGCCGGTTTGGCATCAGGCGACAGATAGACCAGCGATGCCGTCGCGCCCCGGCGCAGTTCCTTGCCCAGCGAGCGGGTGAATCCTTCGAGTGCTCGCTGGCTGATCTGCTCGTCGGCCGATGCCGTCTCGGCGGGGGTGGTGCCGACGACGACGACGCGTCCGCTGGGGCCGAGGTTGCGCAGCACCGGGGTGAAGAATTCGTACAGGCCGCGCAAGCCGGCGGGATCCGCGATGCCGGTGGCGTCGAACACCAGCCCGCCGAAGGAGTCGGCCCAGCGGCCTCCGATGTTGTTCCCGACGACGTCGTAGTCCTCGGAAAGGGCCGCCCGCAGGGGTTCGGCCACTCGGCCGTCGCCGCCGATCAGCAAGGATCCGGCGAGCGCGGGAGCGCCGGGTTGATAGCGCCGCAGAGTCTCGGGCTGCGGCAGGCCGAGCTGCTTGGCCAGGAACGATCCCGGCATGGAGTTGGCGACTTGAGACAACAGGTCGGTAGCCACGGAACTGCCTTTCGCGTTGTGGACGAGCTGTACACGAACTTACTCCAGAGTAAGAACCGTGCGTAGGATGGCCTGGTGGCTACCAAGAATGTGAAGAGTCGAAGGGTTGCCGTGGTCGGCGGAAACCGTATCCCGTTCGCGCGGTCGGACGGTGCGTACGCCGAGGCGTCCAACCAAGACATGTTCATCGCGGCACTGTCCGGTCTCGTGGACCGCTTCGGCCTCGCCGGCGAACGTCTGGATGCGGTCATCGGCGGCGCGGTCCTCAAACACAGTCGCGACTTCAACCTCATGCGGGAGAGCGTCCTGGGCAGCAAGCTTTCGCCCTACACCCCGGCATTCGACCTGCAGCAAGCGTGCGGCACCGGCTTACAGGCGGCCATCGCCGCGGCCGACGGCATCGCCGCTGGTCGATACGAGGTTGCGGCGGCCGGCGGGGTGGACACCACGTCTGACGCGCCGATCGGGCTCAGCGACAACCTGCGGCACACGCTGCTCGGGATCCGCCGGGCCAGGTCCAACGTCGCACGGCTGAAGTTGGCCGGCAAACTGCCCGCCGCCCTGGGCGTGGAGATCCCCACCAACGGCGAGCCCCGCACCGGCCTCTCGATGGGGGAGCACGCCGCGATCACGGCTAAGAAGATGGGTATCAAGCGCGTCGACCAGGATGCTCTGGCCGCTGCCAGTCATCGCAACATGGCTGCCGCCTACGACCGGGGCTTCTTCGACGACCTCGTCTCCCCGTTCCTCGGCCTCTATCGCGACAACAATCTGCGGCCGGAGTCCAGCCCGGAGAAGCTCGCCACGCTCAAGCCGGTATTCGGTGTGCGGAACGGCGACGCGACGATGACTGCGGGCAATTCGACGCCGTTGACCGACGGTGCGTCGGTGGCCCTGCTTGCCAGCGAGGAATGGGCCGAAGCGCACTCGCTGACACCGCTGGCCTATTTCGTTGACGCTGAGACGGCCGCCGTCGACTACGTGAACGGCGAAGACGGACTGCTGATGGCGCCCACCTACGCGGTTCCCAGGCTGCTGGCTCGCAATGGGCTCACACTGCAGGATTTCGACTTCTACGAGATCCATGAGGCGTTCCGCCTCGGTGAACTGGCACGCACCGCGGGCTGGGAGTCCGAGGAGTACTGCAAGGAGCGGCTCGGCCTCGACGCGGCGCGGGCCCGATCGATCGGTCAGCTCAACGTCAGCAGATCGTCGCTGGCTGCGGGGCATCCGTTTGCGGCGACGGGCGGGCAGGATCCGTCTTCCTCAGCGGCAATTGGCGGAGGCGAAGGCATCCACTGGGAAGCCGGTCCGCGGGCTGATCTCCATTTGCGCTGCTGGCGGCCAGGGTTGTCACGGCGATTTTGGAGAGCGTGTAACGAATCTTTTTGGACCGTCGATAGCCGGATAGCTCCGTGCTGCCGTCAGACCCCCGACCCGACGGCAGCACGGGCTATCCCTGTTGTGGGGCTCGATACCGCGTACGAAACCGCACACTCGGGGTGGCGTCGGAGGCAAAGACATGAAATTGCCCCGGCTCCTAGCGACAGGCTTGTCGCGCAGAGCCGGAAGCAATTCTTCGTATGGAACGGCCGGGTCTAGAACGCCGCTTCGTCGAGCTCCATGATGTCGTTGTCCAGCGCTTCGATCACCTGACGCGTGCTGGTCAGCAGCGGCAGGAAATTCTTGGCGAAGAACGAGGCGACGGCGATCTTGCCCTCGTAGAAGGCGCGGTCGGGACCGCTGACGCCGGCATCGAGTGCCTCGATCGCGACAACCGCCTGCCGCTGCAGCAGCCACCCGATCACCAGGTCGCCCACGCTCATCAGGAAGCGCACCGAGCCCAGGCCCACCTTGTAGATGTTCTTGGGGTCTTCCTGAGCGGACATCAGGTAGCCGGTCAGGCTGGCGGCCATGCCCTGGACGTCTTCCAGAGCCTTGGCCAGCAGCTCACGCTCGGTCTTCATCCGGCCGTTGCCGGACTCGTTCTTGATGAGCTCTTCGATCTGGCGACGTGTGCCAGGGCAACGCCCTTGTCGCGGACGATCTTGCCGCGGAAGCCGTCTGCTGGATGGCGGTGGTGCCCTCGTACAGCGAGTCGATCTTCGCGTCGCGGATGTACTGCTCGATCAGGTAATCCTGCAGGGAAGCGGAACCGCCGAACGTGCAGCGACTCGGTGAGCTTGGCGTAGGCCTGCTCTGAGCCGACACCCTTGACGATCGGCAGCAGCAGGTCGTTGACCTTCAGTGCCAGCTCGGCGTCGACGCGTGAACCCGCATTGGCGACGGCGGCGTGGTAGCTCGCGGTGTACAGGTACAGCGCGCAGACCTTCGGCGTAGGCCTTCTGAGTCATCGAGCTGCGACGGACGTCCGGGTGGTGCGTGATGCTCACCACGGCGCTGATCACCGCCAGTCATCTGCGTCATGTCGGCGCCCTGGATGCGGCTCTTGGCGTATTCCAGCGCAGTTCAGGTAACCCGTCCACGACAGCGTGGCGATGAAACCCCCAGTTGCCGACCATCATGCGGGCCTGCTCGATGACGTCGAACATTTGCGCAATGCCGTCGTGGAGCTTCGCCGACGAGCCAGCCCTTGGCAGGTACGCCGTGCACGCCGAGGACAACTCGCAGGTGGCGGACACCTTCAGCCCATCTTGTGCTCGACATTGGTCACGAAGACACCGTTACGCTCGCCGAGTTGCCCGTCTCGAAGTCGAAGAGGAACTTCGGGACGAGGAGCAGTGAGAGACCCTTGGTTCCCGGGCGGCACCCTCGGGACGCGCGAGCACCAGGTGGAAGATGTTCTCGAACATGTCATCGGAGTCGCCCGACGTGATGAAGCGCTTGACGCCCTCGATGTGCCAGGAGCCGTCGTCCTGCTTGACGAGCCTTGGTCCGGCGGCACCGACGTCGGAACCAGGCGTCAGCTCAGTCAGCACCATCGTGGACCCCACTGGCGCTCGGCCGCGAGGACGGCCCACTTCTTCTGCTCCTCGGTGGCGACGGTGAAGATGTTGGCGAAGCCCTTACCGGCGTACATCCAGACGGCCGGGTTGGAGCCGAGGATGTGCTCGTTGATGGCCCACATCAGTGCGCGGGAGCATAGGCATTCCGCCGAGCTCTTCCTCGAGGCGACCTTGTCCCAGCCACCATCGATGACGGCCTTGACCGACTTCTTGAACGACTCGGGGATGGAGACCGTGTGTGTCTCGGGATCGAAGACGGGGGGATTGCGGTCGCCGTCGACGAACGAAGCGGCGACGGGGCCTTCGGCGAGGCGAGCCATCTCGACCAGCATCTCGCGTGCGGTGTCATCGATGTCAGCGAATGCGCCTTCACCCAGAACCCGGTCGACTCCAGAAAGACCTCGAACCAGGTTGAAAACCTGGTCACGGACTATCTTATGGTGAGCTACTGTTCCTCCTCGATGAGAATGCCGCTTATTTTCGGTTGGGTACTTGCGATCAAGTTGCCACCAGTAACGTAGTTGGACTATACCGCTCGGTAACTTCAACGCAAATCGAATCCGGACCATGTCGTGGGTCACAATCCCGTCACTGACCACGGCTTGTCGCCCACCCCATCGGGGAGTTGGGCGCCCAGCAGTCAGCACCGATTCGGGCAGTCGCGAAGCGTCACGGGCGCAGGGCTGAGCCGGAGGGGGCCGGAGTCTCGCAATTATTCGACTGCCAGGGATAACAGATGCTGTTCAACAACGTGTTTCGGCGGCCAGTTCCGTCACGGGGGGAATGCTGATATGGCCAGCGACGGGCGCCCAGGCGTCCGGCGTCGGTGGCATTCTGAAAGATCGGGCTGTCAGTGGATATTCAGGAGAGGCCCAACGCTGCGCTTAGACGATACCGCGCATCGGCAACGCGACGCCTATCGCCATCATCGGCATGGCCTGCAGGCTTCCGGGGGGTGTTGATTCGCCGCAGCTGCTGTGGGGGCGTTGCTGCGGGGAGACGATTTCGTCACCGAAATCCCCGAGAACCGTTGGGATGTCGAGGCGTACTACGACCCCGAGCCTGGTGTGCCGGGCCGGTCCGTCAGCCGGTGGGGCGCGTTCATCGGTGATGTCGGCGGTTTTGACTGCGACTTCTTCGGCATGACCGAACGCGAAGCCACCGCGATCCGATCGCAGCATCGACTGCTGCTGGAGGCGATCGTGGGACGCCATCGAACATGCCGGCCTCGACCCGGCGTCGTTGGCGCAAACGCACACCGGCGTCTTCATCGGGCTTACCCACGGCGACTACGAACTACTGTCGGCCGACTGCGGCGCGGCAAGAGGGCGTACGGCTTCACCGGTACGTCCAACAGTTTCGCCTCAGGCCAGGTCTCGTACACGCTCGGTCTGCGTGGTCCGGCAGCGACGGTCGACACCGCCTGCTCGTCCGGACTGATGGCAATTCACCAGGCCTGCCGCAGTCTGCACGACGGCGAGAGCGAACTGGCACTCGCCGGTGGCGTCGCCGTCACCCTGGAGCCGCGCAAGTCGGTGTCCGGGTCACTGCAGGGCATGTTGTCCCCGACCGGGCGCTGCCACGCGTTCGACGTCGCGGCCGATGGATTCGTGTCCGGCGAAGGTTGCGTCGTCCTGCTGCTGAAGCGGCTGCCGGATGCGCAACGCGACGGCGATCGGATCCTGGCCGTTATCCGGGGCACCGCGGCCAACCAGGACGGCCGCACGGTGAACATCGCGACCCCGTCAGAGGAAGCCCAGGTCGAGGTCTACCAGGCGGCGCTGGCGGCCGGCGGCGTCGATGCCCGCACCGTCGGTCTGGTCGAGGCGCACGGCACCGGCACCCCGGTAGGTGACCCGATCGAATACGCCAGCCTCGCGGCCGTGTACGGCACTGAAGGTCCCTGCGCGCTGGCATCGGTGAAGACGAACTTCGGCCACTGCCAGTCGACGTCTGGTCCGCTCGGGATGATGAAGGCGATCCTGGCCTTGCAGCACGGCATGGTTCCGCAGAACCTGCACTTCACCCGGCTGCCCGATCAGATGGCGGCCATCGAGACCAATCTTTTTGTGCCGCAGGACAACACGCCGTGGGTGCGGGACGGCGACGAGCCTCGTCGCGCCGCGGTGTCCTCCTACGGACTGTCCGGAACCAACGTCCACATCGTCGTGGAAGAGGCCCCGGAAGTTCCATCCGGCCAAGCAGATGCGGCTCCGGCGGAAGGCGACACGGCCCTGCTGTTCCCGCTCTCGGCCACTTCTGTCGAGCAGCTGCGGGTGACGGCAGGCCGACTCGCGGACTGGGTGGACAGTGCGGAGGTGGACGACGTCGCATTGACGGATCTCGCCTACACGCTGGCGCGGCGTCGCGCGCACCGCCCCGTGCGTGCCGTCGTCAGCGCCGCCGATCGTTCCGCACTCAACGCCGCATTGCGTGAGATCGCCAGTGGCAGTGCGCCTTTCGTACCCGCGGTCGGCCAGAGCGATCGGGGGCCGGTCTGGGTGTTCTCCGGGCAGGGTTCGCAGTGGGCGCGAATGGGCGCCGAACTCCTGGCGACCGAGCCGGTTTTCGCGGCGACCATCGCCAAGATCGAGCCGATTATTCAGGCCGAGTCCGGTTTTTCGGTGACCGAGGTTCTGAAGTCTTCGGAGGTCGTATCGGGCATCGATCGGGTGCAGCCGACCATCTTCGCGATGCAGGTCGCCATGGCGGAGACGATGAAGGCGCACGGAGTGCGGCCTGGTGCGGTGATCGGTCACTCGCTCGGTGAAGCCGCTGCCTCCGTGGTCGCCGGGGGTTTGTCGCTGGAGGACGGCCTCAAGGTGATTTGCCGACGGTCCAAGCTGATGACCCGGATCTCCGGGGGTGGCGGCATGGCGGCAGTGGAATTGCCTGGGCCGCAGGTCCTTTCGGAACTGTCCATCCGCGGTATCAAGGACGTCGTCCTGTCGGTCGTCGCCTCTCCGACGTCGACTGTGGTCGGCGGTGCCACCGACACCATCCGTGAGTTGGTGGCCAGCTGGGAGAGCAACGGCGTGATGGCCCGCGAGGTCGCCGTAGACGTGGCTTCGCATTCGCCGCACGTGGAACCGATCCTGGAAGACCTGGTTGCGCAGCTCGCCGACATCGAACCGCGCGAGCCGCAGGTGCCGTATTACTCGGCCACGCTGTGGGATCCGCGTGACCGGGCGTCGTTCGACGCCGACTACTGGGCCGACAACCTTCGCTATACCGTGCGATTCGCTCCTGCGGTGCAGGCGGCGCTGAACGACGGCTTCCGGGTGTTCGGGGAGTTGTCGCCGCATCCGTTGCTCACTCATGCCGTCGAGCAGAACGCGGCGAGCCTCGACATGAGCATCGCGGCCCTCGCGGCGATGCGACGCGAGCAGGAACTCCCCATCGGGCTCGCGGGATTCGTGGCCGACATCCACAGTGCGGGCGCCGCAGTGGACTTTGCCTCCGTGTATCCGCAAGGCCGACTGGTTGATTCGCCACTGCCCACGTGGACGCACCGCGAGCTGATGTTGAGCCGCGACGATCAGGACCAGCCGCACGGTGCGGCGGTGCTGGCTGTGCATCCACTGCTGGGTGCGCATGTGCATCTGCTGGAAGAGCCCGAACGCCACGTCTGGCAGGGCGAAGTGGGGACCGGGTCGCATCCTTGGCTCGGCGACCACCAGATTCACAATGTCGCCACACTGCCCGGTGCGGCCTATTGCGAAATGGCGCTCGCCGCTGCGCGGACCGCTCTCGGCGACGATTCCGAGGTTCACGACGTCCTTTTCGAACACACCCTGCTCCTCGACGAGACGACTCCCGTTTCGGCCGCGGCCGCAGCCGAGGCGCCGGGTGTGCTCGACTTCGCCGTCGACACCCACGAAGAGGGTGAGCGTGTGCGGCGCGCGAGTGCGGTGCTGCGCGAAGGTGTGGCCGCCGAATCGCCGGGGCAGTTCGACGTCGCGGCGCTAACCGTCGCGCATCCATGCCGGGTGGAGGGCGATCAGCTCCGAAAAGTGTTCGACAGCATGGGCATTCAGTACGGTTCGGCCTTCTCGGGTCTCGTCGCCGCCCATACGCCGGAAGGTGAGATCACCTCGGTGCTCGCCGAGGTTGCTTTGCCGAGCGCGATTCGGTCCCAGCACACGGCGTATCGCAGTCACCCGGCACTCTTGGACGCCTGCTTCCAGTCGGTGATCGTGCATCCGGAGGTGCAGAACGCGGCTTCGGGCGGACTGCTACTACCCGTCGGTGTCCGGAGGCTGCGGTGTTTCCGGCCGACCGGTAATGCGCGGTACTGCCTGACGCGGGTCACCAGTTCCCGTCCGGGCGAGTGCGAGGCCGACCTCGAGCTCATGGATGCCTCCGGCGCCGCCGTCATGAAGGTCGAGGGATTGCGGCTTGCGGGCGGTGCCTCCGAAAGCGAAGCCGCGACAAGGGTTCTCAACGAACGCTTGTTGACCATCGAATGGGACCGTCGCGATATTGCGCAGGCCACACAAGGCGTGGAACCTGTCACCGGTTCCTGGCTGGTGCTCAGCGCGTCAGAGGCCGCGATGCCGTTGGCCACCCAACTCGGGGAAGCATTGAACACCGACCGCGTTCTGCGCCCCGACATGGAGGAGTTACGAACCCGACTGACCGGCGACGGACTCGGGGAGGCGACCGCCGGCGTGGTGCTGGTTGCGTCGCCGCCGGCCAACGACGATTCCAACTGCACGAAGCGCGGGCGCGATTACATCGAATTGGTCGTCAGCATCGCCCGTGAGCTCGCGGAACTGCCCGGCGAACCGCCGAGGCTCTTTCTGGTGACCCGCAACGCCGCGACTGTGCTGGACGGCGATCTGGCGAATCTAGAGCAGGCGGGCCTGCGTGGTCTCATGCGGGTCATCGACTCCGAGCACCCGCATCTGCAGGCAACCCAGATCGATCTCGACGACCACACCGACGCCGCGTTGGTCGCAGAGCAATTGCGCGGCGGCTCGGACGAGGACGAAACCGCCTGGCGCAATGGCTCGTGGCATGTGGCACGGCTTCGCCCGGGCCCACTGCGGGCGGACGAACGTAAATCGACCGTCATCGATCCGTCCGTCGAGGGAATGCGACTCGAGATTCGCAATCCGGGCGATGTGGAGTCTCTGGAGTTCGTTGCGCAGGAACGCGTTTCGCCCGGTCCGGGTGAAATCGAAGTGGCCGTCACGGCGTCGAGCATCAACTTCGCCGACGTGCTCGTGGCCTTCGGGCGGTATCCGACGTTCGAGGGCTACCGCCAGCGGCTCGGTATCGACTTCGCCGGTGTGGTGACCGCAGTCGGCCCGGGAGTCACCGATCATCAGGTCGGCGACCGGGTGGGCGGGATGTCCGCCAATGGGTGCTGGTCGACGTTTGTGATCAGTGATGCGCGGTTGGCCGTCACACTTCCCGACGGGGTTCCGCTCGACGACGCCGCCGCCATCCCGACGGCGTCGGCAACCGCCTGGTACAGCCTGCACGACCTGGCCCGGATTTCCGCCGAGGACAAGGTTCTGATCCACTCGGGGACGGGTGGTGTGGGGCAGGCCGCGATCGCGATCGCTCAAGCCGTCGGTTGCGAGGTCTACGCGACCGCGGGCAGCGAAGGCCGTCGGCAGCTGTTGCGCGACATGGGAGTCGAGCACGTCTACGATTCCCGCAGCCTCGATTTCGCCCACCAGATTCGACGTGACACCGACGGCTACGGCGTGGACGTCGTGCTCAATTCCCTGCCGGGCGCGGCGCAGCGTGCGGGGCTGGAGCTGCTCGCCTTCGGCGGCAGGTTCGTCGAGATCGGCAAGCGCGACATCTATGGGGACACCCGGCTTGGGCTCTTCCCGTTCCGGCGCAACCTGTCGCTGTATGCGGTGGATCTGGCACTGCTCACGCACAGTCACCCGCAAACGGTTCGTCGTCTGCTGAACAAGGTCTATGAACAGACCGCGCAGGGGCTGCTCCCGATGCCGCATACAACGCACTACCCGATCAGTGAGGCGGCCGCGGCCGTCCGCGTGGTCGGTGGCGCCGGGCACACCGGAAAAGTGGTGCTGGACATCGCGACCCAGGGCCGGACCAGCGCCGTGCTGCCGCCTGAGTCGGTGCGGGTGTTCCGCCCGGACGGTTCGTACATCATCACCGGCGGTCTCGGCGGCCTCGGTATCTTCCTGGCCGGTGAGATGGCCACGGCGGGATGCGGACGGATCGTTCTGACCTCGCGGTCGGAGCCGAATGCCGATGCGCAGCAGGCAATCGATCGCATTCGAGCGACCGGCGCCGACATCCGGGTGGAGTGCGGTGACATCGCCGACCCGCAGACCGCCGAGCGACTGGTGGCGGTGGCGACGGAGGGCGGCCTGCCGCTTCGCGGCGTTCTGCACGGCGCGGCTGTTGTGCAGGATGCCACGCTGACCAACGTCACCGACGAGGTGATCGACAACTGTTGGGCGCCAAAAGTTTACGGTGCGTGGAATCTTCATCGGGCCACCGTCGGCCAGCCGCTGGACTGGTTCTGCGCGTTCTCGTCGGCGGCCGCTCTGGTCGGTTCACCCGGACAGGGCGCCTACGCAGCCGCGAACAGCTGGCTGGACGCGTTCGCTCAATGGCGCCGCGCGCAAGGCCTTCCGGCAACCGCCATCGCCTGGGGCGCGTGGGCCGAGGTGGGCCGCGCCACAACATTCGCCGAGGACGCGGGCGTCGCGATCGCTCCGAGCGAGGGCGCCCGTGCGTTCCAGGCGCTGCTGCGATACGACCGCGCCTACTCGGGCTACGCCCCGATCATGGGTACGCCGTGGCTTACATCGTTCGCGAAGCGCAGCAGGTTCGCCGAGTCGTTCCAGGCTTCGGGTCAGAATCGCGGCGACACAGGCAAGTTCCTCGCCGAACTCAGTGCGCTTCCGCAAGAGGAGTGGCCGGGGACGATCCGCCGACTGGTGTCGGATCAGATCAGCCTGTTGCTGCGCCGGACGATCGACCCGGACCGTCCGCTGTCCGACTACGGTCTCGACTCGCTGGGCAACCTGGAATTGCGCACGCGCATCGAGACCGAGACCGGAGTGCGGATCAGCCCTACCCACATCACGACGGTCCGCGGTCTGGCCGAGCACCTCTGCGAAGAGCTCGCGACGCGGCAGGCGGCGTCCGGAGCATCGTAAGGAGTCATTGTGCGCGTAGGGCCTTTGGAAGTTGGGACACTTCAGCAGTGGCAGCCGGTGACCGGTTCGGCCGTCTCCTGGCAGCCGACGAAGGCATGCCTGGCCAAGGCGGCGCAGGCGCCGCTGAGTGATGTGCCGATCGGGTACATGCAGGCGCAGCACATCCGCGGTTACCTGACGCAGAAGGCGGCTGGGCTGGACTATTCACGGCTGATGGTGGTGAGTTGCGATTCGCCGGGGCAGTGCGACATCAGGGCGATGACCTATGTGGTCAACACTCATCTGCGTCGTCAGGACACCTACCGGAGCTGGTTTCAGCACACCGGCGACGGTCAAATCGTTCGGAGGGCGCTGGAAGACCCTGCTGACATCGAGTTCGCGCCGGTGCGGCACGGCGAGATGACGCTCGACGAAGTGCGGGAACTCGTGGTCGGCACGCCCGACCCGTTGAACTGGGATTGCTTCCGGTTCGGCATCATTCAGAGTGCCGACCACTTCACCTTCTACGCGAGCATCGACCATGTGCACGTCGACGCGATGATCGTCGGGGTGACGCTCATGGACTTCTTCATGATGTACTCCGCGCTGGTGGGCGGCGGTGGTCCGGTGGCGGTCCCGGATCCGGGCAGTTACGAAAAGTTCTGCGTGGAGCAGCACCGGTACACGTCGGGCCTCACGCTTGAGTCGCCGGAGATTCGCGCGTGGACGGATTACGCGCGCAACAACGGCGGCAGTTTCCCGCAATTCCCACTGTCCCTTGGGGATCCGTCCATTCCCACCACCAGCGACATCGTCACCGTGTCGATGATGGATGAGGAACAGACGGCGAACTTCGAGTCGGTGTGTGTATCCGCCGGTTCCCGATTCATCGGGGGCGTGTTCGCCTGCAGTGCGATGGTCGAGCAGGAATTGACCGGTGCTGCAACCTATTACGGTTTGACGCCGAAGGACACTCGGCGCAGCACCGCCGATGCGATGACTCAGGGCTGGTTCACCGGGCTTATTCCCGTCACGGTCCCGATCGCGGGCCGCTCCTTCGGGGAGGCCGCCCGCGCAGCGCAGGTGTCGTTCGATACCGGACGCCATCTTGCTGCCGTCCCCTATGACCGCGTTCTCGAGTTGGCGCCCGACCTGTTCCGGCCGCGGCCGAACTTTCCGGTGGTGAATTTTCTCGACGCGGGAACGGCGCCGTTGTCGGTGCTGCTCACGGCCGAACTGGGTGACCTCAACGTCGGCGTCTACGGTGACGGCCGGTATTCGTACCAGATGTCGATCTACGTCATCCGCGTCCAGAAGGAGACCGCGGTCACCGTGATGTTCCCGGACAACCCGATCGCCCGTGAGTCCGTTGATCGGTATCTCGAAGCGCTCAAGGTCGTCTTCCAGCGCATCGCCGAAAGTGGAAGGCATCGGGAACCTTTGGAGGTGACGGCATCTTCGGTCGGCTAGGTGCGCTCGTCGCTCGGTGGCCGTGGATCGTCATCGGCTTCTGGGCGGTCGTCGCACTCGCGTTGCCGCTGACGGTGCCATCTCTGGCGGAGATGTCGTTGCGCAATCCGGTCGCACTGCTGCCCGCGGACGCGCCGTCCGCCGTTGCCGCCAAACAGATGACGGCGGCCTTCAAGGAGGCCGGCTCCGAGAACATCCTCGTCGCCCTGCTCACCGACGACAAGGGACTCAACAAGGCCGACGAGCAGGTGTACCGGAACTTGGTGGACCGGCTGCGCCGAGACACCCGAGATGTGTTGATGTTGCAGGACTTTCTCAGTTCGCCGCCCTTGCGGGAGGTGTTGCAGAGCAAGGACGGCAAGGCCTGGATACTGCCGATAGGGCTGGCAGGTGAATTGGGCACGCCGAAGTCCTACGAGGCGTACACACGTGTCGCCGACATCGTGAAGTTCGCGGTGAAGGAAGGTGCCCCCGGATCGAATCTCACTGCCGACCTGACCGGCCCAGCCGCGACCGTCGCCGACCTCACGGACGCCGGCGCGAAGGACCGGTTGCCGATCGAATTGGCAATCGCTGTGGGGCTCTTGGTGATTCTGCTGATCATCTACCGAAACCCGGTGACGATGATGCTGCCTCTGATCACCATCGGCGCGTCGTTGATGATCGCCCAGGGTGGGATCGCGGCGATCTCGCTGGCGACGGGGCTGCCCATATCGAATTTGTCTATCGTCCTGCTGAGCGCCATGATCGCAGGGGCGGGAACCGATTACGCGGTGTTTCTCATCAGTCGCTACCACGATTACGTCCGACGGGGCATGGACTCCGATGCCGCGATCAAGAGGTCGATGGCTTCGGTCGGCAAGGTGATCACCGCTTCCGCCGCGACGGTTGGTGTCACGTTCCTGGGGATGGGATTCGCCAAACTGGGGCTGTTCTCGAAGGCGGGTCCCGCGCTGGCGGTCGGGATAGGCATTGCGCTGCTCGCCGCGCTGACGCTGCTTCCCGCGATCGTGGTTCTGGCCGGCCGTCGAGGCTGGATCAAACCCCGCCCCGAACGTACCGACGTGTTCTGGCGGACGATGGGAATCAGGATCGTGCGGCGCCCGCGCGCGCATCTGGTCGCCAGTGTGGTGATCCTGCTCGCGCTGGCAAGCTGTGCGGCACTGCTGCGTTACAACTACGACGATCGCAAGTTGCTGTCGGCCTCGGAGAGCAGCTCGATCGGCTACGCGAACCTGGACAAGCACTTCTCGGTCAACCAGACCATCCCCGAGTACCTGTTCCTGCAGTCCCCGAATGACCTTCGGTCACCGCGAGCGCTGGCCGATCTGGAACAGATGGCCCAGCGGATCAGCCAGCTGCCGGGAGTCAAAATGGTCCGAGGCGTCACCCGCCCCACGGGTGAGTCGCTCGAACAGGCGCGGGCGACGTATCAGGCCGGGCAGGTGGGCAATCAGCTCAGCGGAGCCTCCGATCAGATCGCCGGTCGCACAAACGATCTCAACCGGCTGGCATCGGGGGCAGATCAGATCGCCGACAATCTGTTCGACGTCAAGGGGCAGATCAAACAAGCTGTCGGAAACGTCGGCAGTCTCGTCGAGGCGCTCACCTACATCCAGAGCCAGTTCGGTGGGAACCATGCCTTCGGCGAACTCGACAAGGCCGCCAAGCTCGCCGGCAGTCTCAAGTCGTATGGCGCCACCCTGCGGATGTACTTCGGCGGGCTCGGCGAGAATTTCAGCTGGCTCGACGATGTGGTTGCGGCGCTGGACACGAGCCCGCTGTGCAACAACAGCCAAGCATGCGGTGCGGCGCGGGTCGAGTTCCATCGCCTGCTGGCGGCGCGCGACGAGGGAGCGCTCGACGGGCTCGTCAACATGGGTAGGCAACTGGAGTCGACCGGCACGAACGACCAACTGTCGACGACGATCGACCGACTCGGGCAATCCTTCGATACCGTCGTCAAATCGTTGCGCGGCTTGGGTTTCGACAACCCGAAGGGCGCCAAGTCCCGGCTGGTGTCGGTGCAGAAGGGTGCCAATGACCTGGCCACCGCCAGCCGGCAGGTGGCCGACGGCGTGCAGCTGATGGTCAACGAGACGAAGCGCATGGGGTACGGGCTCAGCCAGGCGTCGGACTTTCTGATGGCCATGGGACACGACGCGTCTCAGCCGTCCATGGCCGGCTTCAACATCCCTACCCAGGTGCTCAACTCGGAGGACTTCAAGCGGATCGCCCAGGCGTTCATCTCGCCCGACGGCCATTCGGTGCGGTATTTCATCCAGACGGATTTCAGCCCGTTCAGCACGCAGGCGATGGATCAGGTCAACGAGATCGTGAAGACCGCCAGCGGGGCGTTGCCCAACACGACGCTGGCCGACGCCAAAGTCGCGGTGTCGGGCTATCCCGTCACGCTGCGGGACACCCGCGACTATTACGAGCGCGACATCCGACTGATCGCGGCCGTCACCGTCATCGTGGTGCTGCTGATCCTCATGCTGCTGTTGCGCGCGGTCGTGGCGCCGCTTTATCTGGTCGGTTCGGTGATCCTGTCGTTCCTTTCGGCGGTCGGCATCGGTGTTCTGGTATTCCAGGTGCTGCTCGGGCAGCAATTGCATTGGAGTGTGCCGGGTTTCGCCTTCGTGGTGTTGGTTGCGGTCGGCGCGGACTACAACATGTTGCTCGCGTCGCGCCTCCGGGACGAGTCGGGACGCGGATTCCGCTACGGGGTGATCCGCACGGTCCGGTCCACCGGGGGCGTCATCACCGCCGCGGGCCTGATCTTCACGGCGTCGATGGCCGGGCTGTTGTTCTCCAGTATCGGCACGGTGGTGCAGGCCGGGTTCGTCATCGGGGTGGGCATCCTGCTGGACACGTTCGTGGTGCGGACCATCACGGTCCCCGCCATCGCCACACTGTTCGGGCGGCTGAGTTGGTGGCCGGCCAAACCATGGTTGACCAAGGGGGCCCGGGAGGAAGGTGCCGGCCCGGCCGAACGGCCAACTGTCTTCGACAAGGTTTAAGCCGCCGCCTAATCTCACAACTATGGCCGTCACGACTGCGGAGCGCCTATCTCTGCGGCAGCTCATCTGGGCATGTCTCGGAGTGATCGCTGTGGTGTTCGTGGCGGCCACCGCCGCATCGATCACCACCAGAATCGCCGTCGGTCACGCGGTCTCTGAACTGGGTGACCGCCTGCTTCCGATGCGAGGCAAGATGTCGGATCTGAGCAGAGCTTTCATCAACCAGGAGACAGGTCAGCGGGGCTTCATGCTGACCGATAACCCGGTCACGCTCGAACAATATTCGACCGGAGTGACTGTCGCGGATCGGTTGATTCCGGAATTGCGTAATGAGTTCAGCACGGCGCCGCACTCTGAAGTGCTGTTGAAGGATCTCGACGAAGTCGTCGATGCGTATGCGGCCTGGCGCTCCCAGGCGGCCGACCCGCAGATCTTGGCGCAGCGCACTGCAAGTCCGACACCGGAACAGGTCAGTCGGATGGGTCTCGAGGCAAAGACGCAGTTCGAAAATCTTCGGCAGAAATATCGCGCCGTCACCGACCAGATCGACGTGCTCATACGCGGGCAGCTCGACCGAATCAATTCGATACAGCATCTGGCGAACATCCTTCAGACTGCGGCAGCCGTAGTGTTGGCGGCGGTCATATTCGGGGCCATCCTGGTGGTGCGCCAGCAACTCACCAAGCCTGTTGGACGGCTTGTGGCGGATGTCCGTGCCGTCGCCGACGGCGACTATGACCGGACTATCGAACGTGCGGGGCCGCGAGAGATTTCGGAAGTGTCGGCGGCGGTGGAAGAAATGCGGGACAGCCTGCGTGTCGCGGCGGCACGGCAGGTCGACTCCGAGTTGCGTGACGAACAGGCGCGTATCGCTGCGGATCTGCACGACAGAGTGATTCAGCGGGTGTTCGGCCTGGGGTTGGGGCTCACCTCCGCGGCGGCACATGGTAAGCGGGATCTGACACCGTTCATCGATGAGACCGACGGAATCATCCGGGATCTCCGCGAATCGATCTTCAATCTGGACCATTCCGTTGAAACAACCGTCCGCGTGACGCGGTTGCGCTCCGCCATCATCGACTTGATCGATGGCGACATGTCGCCGCTACCGTTCACGCCGACCCTGCAATTGGACGGTCCGATCGAGGCCATTGCCATTCCGCCGCCGATACAGGCGTCCGTGCTGTCGGTCATCCGCGAATCGCTGAGCAACATCGCCAGACATGCTCAAGCCACCGCAGCGACGGTGAAGGTCGTCATCGGTGAGGATGAACTACGAGTGGTCGTGGAAGACAACGGGATCGGTATCTCGCCGGATGACGCGCTGGGCAATGGCAGACGGAACATAGGGGCCCGCGCAACCCAATTCGGAGGTCGCGCCGAAATCCGCAACGGGGAATCGGGCGTAGGCACTGTTGTCGATTGGCGGGTGCCGCTGCCAGCCAGGGTTTAGCCGGTCAGATCGGGCCGTACGCGCCTCCGCCACCTCGTAGCTTGGCCTGGTACATCGCCTTGTCGGCGCGCTCCAGTGCGTCATCCGAATTTCCGGAGGTCAACATGGCGACTCCGATGCTGATGCTGCCCAGGCAGGTGGTGCTCACCAGGTCCGCCAGTGTCTGGGCCAAGTGCTGGGCCTGCGATGCGGACGTGTGCGGCAGTAATGCGGCAAATTCGTCGCCACCGATGCGGGCGAAGGTGTCGGAGATGCGTAATCGTCGGCCGATCACCTGGGCGACCGACTTTATGTACTCGTCGCCGGCCGTGTGGCCGCGTTGGTCGTTGACCTTTTTGAGTCCGTCGAGGTCGATCATGAGCACGGCAGCGTCGTCGGTGTATTCGTGACGACGTGCCAAGGCCCGGTAGCGGGCCAGGTCTTCCTCGAAACGTCCCCGGTTGAGCACGCCGGTGAGGTTGTCTCGGGTGGCCGCCGTTCGCAGCATTTCATCGTCACGTTTACGCGCCGAGATGTCGTTGATATGGGCGATGAAGTACAGCGGCCGGCCATCGTCGGCGTACACCATCGATCCGGACAGGTGTACCCAGATCAAATGCCCGTCTTTGGCGTAGTAGCGCTTCTCCATCTCGTAGCTGGCGATCTCGCCGTGCATGAGTCGGGTGGCTTCCTGAAGATCCTTGTCGAGATCGTCGGGATAGGTGATGTCCTGGAACGTCAACTGGGTCAGGTCACGCTCGTGATATCCGGTGATCCGGCACAACGCGCGGTTCACCCGCAGGAAGGAGCCGTCCAAGCCGACGACCGCGACTCCCGTCGGCGCATTGTCGAATACCGCCTTGAACATCGCGTCGGCGCCACGCTGGACAGCCCGCATCTCAGACACATCGGTCATGTCCCGGATGAACACATGAAACGTCAACTGGGGACCGGCGCCGATTGAAGTGACTGCCACCTCGGTGGCCAACTCGGCGCCGCTCTTGCGACGCATCAGGTGTTCGGTCACGCCCCCGACCACGGGGGACCGCCCGGATTCCACGTACTGCCGCATATCGCGCAGCACCCATTCGCGCTGCTCGGGGGAAACCCCCACCAGCTCCGTCAACAGCTGCCCGATCGCTTCGTCTCGGGTCCAGCCGAACATGTCAGCTGCGGCCTGATTCCAGTCGTACACGCGTCCGCCGAAATCCATGGCGACGTAGGCGTCCACACACTCTTCCAGCACCTGCCGACTGGGTTGCTGATGTGCCCCAGCGGCCTTCGATTCAGCGTCTGTCGGTTCAGCATCTGTGGGTTCAGTGTCTGTCGGTTCAGCATCTGTGGGTTCAGTGTCGTTCGATTCAGGCGCAGAGAATCCCGCGCGATGGCGGATGTCTGTTACCGGCGAAAATGTGCTCGCGGGTCGCCGACCCGAAACAACACCCATCTCCTCATCGTGCGCCGACGGCGCGCGAATTTGTCACGATCGTCAATCGGCAGATGAAACATCAAACCTTGGTCACCCGGTGAAGTGACTTTTGTCAGCCCACTCGGGTCGGAAGTTCTCTTCCGTGCTTCGCCCTGCCGTCGCCGTCAGTTCAGCCGAGCGGCCCGATGATGTTGCGCGCTGTGTTGAAGGTGTCTTCGATGCTGGCTTGCGTGGCCGGATCGAGGACGGCGATCGGATCCATACCGTGCACCGGGTCGACCGACACGGGCCGATCGAACGGGTTGTCGTAGCGCGAGTAGCCGGAGTCGATCTGCGGCTGCAGGATGGCGTCCAACGCGTCGACACCGGTGAATCCGAGATAGCGCAGCGGCAGTGTCAGCGGCAGGTGATTGACCGGGATCAGGTAGGTGGTCTCGGTGGCGCCACGGGAATTGACGAAGCTCTTGACGTTCTGCGGCGGCACATCGCCGGGGCCGGTGAAGGCCGCGGAGGTGTGCACGATGGTCGAGGCGGCGGTCGCGTTGGCTACGGCCAGCAGATTGTCGGGACGGTCAGGGAAGTCGGCGAGACCGTCATAGGTGGCGATGATGTGGTTGGTGTCGTACTGGCTGTCGACCTTCTGGGGCATCGTGTAGTCGATGAACGGGATGTACCTGCCCGGTCCGAATACGCCGGCCAGGAAGCTCTGGCCGAATGCATGAGTGCCGGTGGGGTCGCCGATGGTGGTGAACGTCAGCTGGTCGGGCGGTGGCGCCTTGGGATCGTTGGCGAGCCGGACCTGGACCTGGTCGAGGGCCAGCGTTCCCTGCGAGAGGCCCACCGCGACGGCCGGTTCGGGACCGCCCGCGAGGACGACTGTGTCGAGGCTGTTGGTCGCCTGGCGGGCCGCCTCGCCGATCGTCACCTCGTCGCGGGGACCCGGAGGCAGGAAGAACGACGGCATCCAGCTGAACGGCGCGCCCGCCGGATAGTCGATCAACTCGCGCTTGGAGTTCGGGTAGTACTCGCTACCCGCCCGCATTGTGTAGTCGTACCAGGGGATACCCGGCGCCCGGGCGCCTCCCAGCGCGTAAACGACCTGCGCGTTCGAGGCGTCACCGACGGGTGACGGCGAAGGTGCCGTGTTGTCCCAGGGGAACACGGGGTCAGCAGCCGCCGCACCCGTACCCAACCCTCCCGAAGCACCCACAATGCTGAGTGCCATGGCCCCCGCCAACAACCGCCGCATGCTTGCAAAAGTACCCCAAAGTGGTACGGGCGCGCCTGAGGGCATTAGTCCCAACTGCATTGGCCCCTACTGCAGTGCTCCCTACTGCAGTGCTCCCTACTGCAGCCCGAGGACGCCTGACAACAGCAGGATGCATCCGACGACCACGAGCATGGCCGACAACGTCCACCGGCGATGCTCTGTCATCCACTGGTTCAGGCGGTCCATCACAGCGCGTGTGCGGTTCGGGGCGAACAGATAGCCCGCCAGTGGGACCTCCACGAAGGCGAATGCGACGACGTTGAACATCAGCAGCGCACCGATCTGCGCTGAGGCCGCCGCACCCGAGGCAAGGATGACTGTGAGGACCGCCAGATAGTCGACGGACGGGAGCGCGATCGCGATTCCGGCCACGCCGGCCAGCAGTGGGGATTCGCCTGTGAGTCGTCGTCGCCACTTCGAGGGCGCCTTTTCGGCGGCCGGGTCCCCCCGCCGCAGTTTGACCCCGCTCATGACGACGGCCGCGATCAGCAGGGCGGCGCCGCCGATGACGAGTTGGAGGATCGGGAGCGTCGGACCGGTGGATTTGGTGATGGCCGTGCGCAGCACGAACAACACGACCAGTCCCACGGCGATCGCCATGATGAACCCGCCGCAGAGGAACGCGAAGAGGTGCGCGATGGGGCGGGGCCGGTTCAACATCAGCACCGTCATGCCCAGCCGGAACGGCTCCGTGCTGATAGCCAGAGCCATCAGCAGCACCGTGAACCACATGCCGTCGAGGTTAAGCGTCCAGTCTGGTGAACTTCCGGTCGCGGTACATCTCGCCGCTGGCGGCTCGGCGGATCTTGCCGCTCGTCGTCGTCGGAAGCGATCCGGGCGCCACCAGGACGATGTCCGCCGCGTTGAGTTGGTGCACCCTGGCGATGGCCGAGGTGATGTCGTTCTTGACCGAGGCGAACGATTCCGGGCCGTACTCGACGTCACGGCGCTTCTTGAACTCGACGATGACGGCCAGTCTTTCGATGCGGTCGACCGTCACCGAGATGGCGGCGACCCGACCACCGCTGATCTCCTGCACGGTGGCCTCGATGTCCTCAGGATAGTGGTTGCGCCCGTAGACGATCAGCATGTCCTTCATGCGGCCGACGATGAAGAACTCACCCTCGCTGAAGAACCCGAGGTCACCGGTCCGGAGCCACGGGCCTTCCGGGGTGCCTGCCGACGGAGAAGGCAGCATGCCCCCGAAGGTGCGCTCGGTCTCCTCAGGCTTGTGCCAGTAACCCTGCGCGACATTGTCGCCAAGGGTCCAGATTTCGCCGATGGTGCCGGCCGGCACCTCGATCCGGGTCTCCGGATCCACGATCCGGACCAGGGGTTCCTTCGCGCGCCCGTAACTCAGGAGCTCGGTGCCCTCCTGGCTGCCGCATCGGATGGCGCTGCCGGCGGACAACTTCTCGGTGTCGAAATGCACGACCTCTGGTGGGCCGGGCTCGGTGCGGCACGCTACGTAGACGGTGGCTTCGGCCAGTCCGTACGACGGGCGCATCATGTCGTGGCGGAAGCCGAATTTGGCGAAGCGGTTCACGAACCTGTCCAGCGTGGCGGGATGGATCCGCTCGCTGCCGCTGATGATGCCCTTCACATTTCTAAGGTCGTACCCGACCAAATCGTCGTCGGTTGTCTTCGCCGACGCGAGTTCGAACGCGAAGTTGGGTGACGCCGACCAGGTCGGATGGCCCGCGGCCAATGCCCGCAGCCAACGGGCGGGGCGTTGCAGGAAGGCCACCGGGCTGGTGAGTTCCCCGCGGAAGCCGCCGAGGATGGGTGCCACAACCCCGAGCACCAGGCCCATGTCGTGATAGAACGGCAGCCACGAGACGATCGCCATGTCGGGCGGGTTGACCCCGCCGGTTGCGGGAAAATAGTCCAGCATCAGCTGCCGGAAGTTGGCGTGCAGATTCTCGTGCGTGATCATCACCCCAGCCGGAAGGCGGGTGGAACCTGACGTGTACTGCAGGTACGCGATCGCCGGCAGGTCGTGGGTGCGTATGTTGGGTTGCCGGGCGTCGAGATCGAGTCCGTCGACCTCGATGACGGTGGGCGAGCCGGCGCCGGCAACGTAGTCGGAGACGCTGCCGGTGACCGACGTCGTGGTGAGGACGACGGCGGGGTCGGTGTCGGCCAGCACGGCGCTGACCCGTTCATCGCGCGCGCCGGCGTGCGGTACCGACAGGGGCACGGCGATGAACCCGCCGAGCATCGAGCCCAGGAATGCGGAGATGTACTCCAGACCCTGTGGCGCGAGGATCACCGCCCGGTCGCCGGTGGACCCGCATGCCTTCACCGCGTGGGCGACGTTGAGCGCGCTCCGGTAGACCTGGCCCCAGGTGAGTGTGTGGGTGACGCCTTCCCAGTCCGAGTCGTAGTCGGTGTAGGCGTAGGCGATGTCGTCGGGCTGGAGCCCAGCGCGCTCTCGGAGGGTGGAGAAAGTGGACACCTCGGGCATTGCGCCAGGGTACCGCCGTTGCCGACCCCGGTGCCGCACGGGCTTCTTCGGGGTAAGGTCTACCTAATATGAGCGGTCTTGTGAATCAGAGCCGGTCGAATGGGCTTACGCCGGAGTTCCTGCGGGAGGCCTTCAGCCACTTTCCGTCCGGGGTCGTTGCGGTGGCCGCCGAGGTCGACGGACACCGGATGGGGATTGCCGCGAGCACGTTCGTGCCGGTGTCGCTGGATCCGCCGCTCGTGTCGTTCTGCATTCAGAACAACTCGCAGACGTGGCTCGAGTTGAAGGAGTTGCCGTCGCTAGGTATCAGTGTGCTGGGCGAAGCCCACGACGACCTTGCGCGCGCGCTTGCGGCACGGACGAGTGACAAGTTCGCGGGTCTGGAAACCGAGTCATCGTCGGGCGGAGCGGTTTTTGTGAAGGGGACGAGTGTCTGGCTGGAAAGCGCCGTTGAGCAGATCGTTCCGGCCGGAGACCATGCCATCGTGATCCTCCGGATCAGCGAGATCACCGTCCACGACGATATGCCTCCGATGGTCTTCCATCGCAGCCATTTTCGCAGGCTGGGCGAGCACCCGGCCTGACAGCCGTTGCCGGCTAGGGACGTTCGGCCAGCTTTCCGCGGTAGCTTTCGATGCGCTGGTCCAGTTCGGCGGCATCGTCAGGCCTGCCTTCTTTGCGCGCCAGGTCGGCCCTGAGGGAAAGCTCGCGAATTGCGGTGCGAATGTCGTTGACGCTGTCGGTTGCACCCATGCTTCGAGGCTACGCCTGCTCGCCATGTGGGCCGAGCGTGCAAACAGGGCGGAGAATCACGAGATTCTCCGCCCTGAAGGCACAGTCAACGAGTACGAGCTACTTTCGCCGGAACAGCTTGTCGCCCAGCCACACGATCGGGTCGTACTTGCGGTCCACCACGCGCTCCTTCATGGGAATGAGGGCGTTGTCGGTGATCTTGATGTGTTCGGGGCACACCTCGGTGCAGCATTTGGTGATGTTGCAGTAGCCGAGGCCGAACTCGTCCTGAGCCATGTCCTTGCGGTCCAGGGTGTCCAGTGGGTGCATATCCAGTTCCGCGACGCGCATGAGGAAACGCGGGCCGGCGAAGTTCTCTTTGTTCTCCTCGTGGTCGCGGACCACGTGGCAGACGTTCTGGCAGAGGAAGCATTCGATGCACTTGCGGAACTCCTGCGAGCGCTCGACATCTTCCTGGGCCATCCGGTACTCGCCGGGCTGGAGATCCTTCGGCGGCGCGAACGCCGGGATCTCGCGAGCCTTCTGGTAGTTGAAGGACACATCGGTAACCAGGTCGCGGATCACCGGGAAGGTGCGCAGTGGGGTGATTGTGATGGTGTCGGCGGGGTCGAAGGTCGACATCCGTGTCATGCAGAGCAGTCGCGGGCGGCCGTTGATCTCCGCCGAGCACGATCCGCACTTGCCGGCCTTGCAGTTCCACCGGACCGCGAGGTCGGGTGCCTGCTCGGCTTGTAGGCGGTGAATGATGTCGAGCACGACTTCGCCCTCGTTCACCGGGACTTCGAAGTCGTGCAGACCGCCGCTTTCGTCGTCGCCGCGCCAAACCTTCAGCTTCGCTTGGTAGGTCACTGCCGTCCCCGTCCCGGATGATTCGCCAGTTCTTCTTCGGTGAAGTATTTCTGCAGTTCCTCGAATTCAAAGATCTCGAGCAGGTCCGGACGCAGCGGCGGCTGGATCTCCTTGGTGACCGATACGTCGGGAACGACATCATCGTCGGCGGCCCGGCAGACCAGCAGCGTGCGGCGCCACTCGGCTTCCATCGCGGGGCGGTCGTCGCGAGTGTGGCCACCGCGGCTCTCGGTGCGGGCCAGTGCGGCCTTGGCGACGCACTCGCTGACCAGCAGCATGTTGCGCATGTCGATTGCCAGGTGCCAGCCCGGATTGAAGGCGCGGCCGCCCTCGGACGCGATGTTGCGATAGCGGGCCTTGAACTCTTCGATCTTGTCCAGTGCCTGCTGGATTTCAGCCTCGGTGCGGATGATGCCGACGAGGTCGTTCATCGTCTGCTGGAGGTCAGCCTGCAGCGTGTACGGGTTCTCCGGCTTCGCGCCGCCCTCGGGTCCCTTGAATGGGGTTAGCGCGAGTTCGGCGGCGGCGTCGATCGACGCGTCGGAGACGACCGGCCGGCTGGCAAGTGCCGTCACGTAATCGGCGGCGCCGAGTCCGGCCCGACGACCGAACACCAGCAGGTCCGAGAGCGAGTTCCCGCCGAGGCGGTTTGAGCCATGCATGCCGCCGGAGCATTCACCTGCGGCGAATAGTCCGGGGGTGGCTGCAGCGCCGGTGTCCGGGTCGACCTCGATGCCGCCCATGATGTAGTGGCAGGTGGGCCCGACTTCCATCTCGTCCTTGGTGATGTCGACCTCGGCCAACTCCATGAACTGGTGGTACATCGACGGCAGGCGCTTCTTGATCTCCTCGGGAGTCATGCGTGTGGCGATGTCGAGGTAGACGCCGCCGTGCGGGGTGCCGCGGCCGGCCTTGACCTCGGAGTTGATGGCGCGGGCCACCTCGTCGCGGGGCAGCAGGTCGGGGGTGCGGCGGGCGGAGTCGTTGTCCTTGAGCCACTGGTCGGCTTCTTCTTCGGTCTCGGCGTACTGGCCCTTGAAGACTGCGGGGATGTAGTCGAACATGAAGCGTTTGCCTTCGGAGTTCTTCAGAACCCCGCCGTCGCCACGAACGCCTTCGGTGACGAGGATGCCCTTCACCGACAGCGGCCAGACCATGCCGGTCGGGTGGAACTGAATGAACTCCATGTTGATCAGCGTCGAGCCGGCGCGCAGCGCCAGCGCGTGCCCGTCGCCGGTGTACTCCCAGGAGTTCGAGGACACCTTGAACGACTTTCCGATGCCGCCCGTCGCCAGAACGACCGCGGGCGCCTCGAACAGGATGAACTTGCCGGTCTCGCGCCAGTAGCCGAATGCGCCCGCTACCCGTTTTTGGCCGAGGTGGTCGTCCAGTATCAGGTCGGTGATCGAGCATTCGTGGAAGACCTTTATGCGGGCCTCGTAGTCGCCGAGCTCGGCCTTGTCCTCCTGCTGCAGCGACACGATCTTCTGCTGCAGTGTGCGGATGATTTCCAGGCCGGTGCGGTCGCCGACGTGGGCGAGGCGCGGGTAGGTGTGGCCGCCGAAGTTGCGCTGGCTGATCTTGCCGTCCTTGGTGCGGTCGAACAGCGCGCCGTAGGTCTCGAGCTCCCAAACCCGGTCGGGTGCTTCCTGGGCGTGCAGTTCGGCCATGCGCCAGTTGTTGAGGAACTTGCCGCCGCGCATGGTGTCACCGAAGTGGACCTGCCAGCTGTCCTTGCTGTTGACGTTGCGCATGGCGGCCGCGCAGCCACCCTCGGCCATCACGGTGTGGGCCTTGCCGAACAGCGATTTGGTCACCACCGCGACGCGCAGGCCTCGTTCCCGGGCTTCGATCACGGCGCGCAGACCAGAGCCGCCGGCACCGATCACTACGACGTCGTAGGAGTGCCGCTCGACCTCAACAGACATGTGTGTTCCTCGCTAGAACTCTCGGGGAAAATTACTTCTTAGCCAACGAATCGCAGGTCAGAGATGACCCCGCTGGCCACCAGCGCGATGTAGAAGTCGGTGAACATGAGCGTTCCCAACGTGATCCACGCGTACTGCTTGTGTTTGGTGTTCAGCTTGCTGATCTGGGTCCAGATCCAATAGCGCACGGGATGTTTCGAGAAGTGCTTGAGCCGGCCGCCGGTCACGTGGCGGCAGGAGTGGCAGGACAGCGTGTAGACCCACAGCATGATGACGTTGCCGAGCAGGATCAGATTGCCTAGGCCGAAGCCGAATCCGCCGGGACCGTCAGGGGAATGGAAGGCGACGATTGCGTCGTAGGTGTTGATCACCGAGATGATGCCGGCGATGTAGAAGAAGTATCGGTGGCTGTTCTGAATGATCAGCGGGAGTCGGGTCTCCCCGGTGTAGGTCGCATGCGGTTCGGCGACGGCGCAGGCCGTCGGGGCCTGCCACACCGAGCGGTAGTAGGCGCCGCGGTAGTAGTAGCAGGTCAGCCGGAACAGCAGCAGGAACGGCAGAGTCAGTGCCGCGTAGGGGATCAGCGACAGCACGCCGGTGGCAGGCAGGATCTGCGGCCAGAAATCGCTCGCCTCGCCGCACTTGACGCTGACGCACGGGGAGTAGAACGGCGTGAGGTAGTGGTACTTCTCGACGAAGAAGTGGTCCCGCTGGAATGCCCGCACGGTCGCGTAGATGATGAACGCGGCGAATCCGAGGTCCGTCAGGATCGGCGACTTCAGCCAGTTGTCGGTGCGAAGGGTGCGTTGCGATATCTGGGCGCGGCCGGGGGAGAAAACACCGGTGCGATTAGCCGTTGGCACGCTCAATTCAGGTGACCCCCTTCGAGTTAACTCAAGGGAGATTACCCAGATCTAGACCCTAATTTGCACAGGGGTCAGCAGTATAAGGGTAGGAAACCCTTATTAACCGTCAGTGATTTCGGCCGAGTCCGCCGACTCCCTCGTCGTCGATTCCATCCCAGAAACTCCGGTCGTAGTCGGTGTCGGGGATGGCGATCTTCTCGCCCGACGAGATCACCGTCTGCGATCGGATCTCGAGTTCGGATGCGTCGATCTCGAGAAGTTCCACGTCAAGCAGGATCCGCTCGGTGTCGTTCACGATTCGTCGCATTGCAGGGGCGTCGCCGTACCGTCCCTTCAGGGACGTCACGCACCGGCGCAGACTGCCGATGAGGTGATGCAGTTCTGCCAGTTCGGTAGTGGCGGACAACGGACCTCCCGGGGGACCAAATGTGTTGTGAATCACTCTATTGGATTGGATGGTAGCGAGGTTAGCTACTGAGAAGAACGACAGCGGGTGCGTCGGAGTTCCAGCCTTCGCTGGAGGCGAACTGTTGGGAGCCTTCGCTGTAGGCGAACTGTTGGGATAGAGCACCGGCCTACCAGACGTCGCCGTCGCGCCAGTCGCACGCCAGGTCGGCGGCGGTGTCGAGATCGGCCCCTACTGGAAGCACGAAGACCGACCCGTCGTCACCCGGCGTGGGTCTCAGCCCGGTCGGGGTGATAGCCGAGGTGGCGCCTTGCCAGCGCAACCAGCCACGTGACAGGTAGAGCGGTTCGCCGACCGTGGAAGCGGTAAGCGCGCCGAGGTGGTAGGCGCCCTTGATCACCTGCTCGATGGCAGACATCACCGCGTGGCCGAGGCCCTGACCTCGCCACTCCGGATGTACCGCAACGCTTTCCACGTATCCGCAGCGAAGGGCGGTGCCGCCGTGCAGGAGCCGCCTCTGCACGACCGCGGCATGCGCGATCACGGTGCCGTGGTAGGCGATGATCGCGTGCATGCCGCCAAGAGCGTGCTCCCAGTCGGACTCGGTGTAGTCGTCCGGCTCGCCGGCGAATGCCGCGATCACCAGTTGGTGGGCGTTGTCGAGCGTCTCGGCGTCGAAATCGCTGGTATGGATCAGGCGGGCGGTGTGGACCTGCTCATGCACCTCTACACCTGTACCAGGCCAATCTGATTCTGTGGGTCAACGGGCCCAGCGCATCCGGATGACCTGCCCTGGCCGAACCTGTGCCAGTCGGTCGGTGTCGGCGTCGGCGACCACACCGATGACCGGGTAACCGCCGGTCACCGGATGGTCGGGGCCCAGAATTACGGGCTGGCCGTTGGGCGGCACCTGGATCGCGCCGCGCGTGGTGCCCTCGGACGGCAATTGCCGACCGGCCCGGCGGTGAATCAGGGTTGGGCCGGACAGTCGGGTGCCGATGCGGTCGCTGCGATCTGTGGCCACCCAGTCGGTGTGGATGAGGACATCGGTGTTGCTGAACCAGTCGTCGCGAGGGCCCGGCACCACCGTGAGTTCCAGTGGTTCGCCGGTGATGGGCGCGACGGGTGCCAGGTCCAGGCCCGGGTAGGCGTCTGAGTGATCTCCGATCGGCAACGTGTCTGTCTGGCGCAACGGAGGCGGACCCAGCCGCGAAAGCGTGTCGTGACTGCGTGAGTCGAGGACGGGAGTCACCGCGAATCCGCCGCGCACGGCCAGATAGCTGCGCATGCCGGCACGGGGCTGACCCAGTGCAATCGTCTGGCCCGCGTGGACGTGCGCAACGCTGTTGGTGCCGAACGGTATTCCGTTCACCGAAGGATCGGCGTCGGCACCGGTGACGGCGATGTCCACGTCGCGGCCGTGGACCCGGGCGGTGAATCCGCCGTGGGTGATCTCGAGGGTTGCGTGTGTGTGCGGATTGCCGACCAGTCGGTTGGCCAGCATGTGTGCGCGGCGGTCCGCCGCGCCGGCATGGGGGACACCGATGTGGGCGAAACCCGCGCGGCCCAGGTCTTGCAGCAGCGCCAGGGGACCGGTTCGCAGGACCTGGAGCCAGGCTTCAGACGGCACGGAACCGCACCCGCATCCCAGGTTTCAGGAGCGCCGGTTCGGGCCGGTTCACGTCCCACACCGGAGCGTCGGTGCGGCCGATGAGTTGCCAGCCGCCGGGTGATTCACGGGGGTAGATGCCGCTGAACTCGCCGGCGAGTGCGACTGACCCGCCGGGTACGCGAGTGCGGGGTTCACGTTTGCGAGGCACCTGTAGCCGGGGATGGCCGTCGATCAGATATGCGAAGCCGGGTGCGAATCCGCAGAAGCCGACGCGCCATGCGGTGGCGGTGTGGGCCTCGATGACGGACTGGACGTCGAGGCCCGTGAGAGCGGCCACCTCGGCGAGGTCGTCGCCGTCGTAGACGACATCGATGACGATGCATGCATCCGATGACGCTGCGTCAGTCTCGGATTCGGATTCCAGTCGGGCCAGTCGGCGACGTGCCGGTGCCTGGAAGCGGGGGTGTGCGAGTTCGACGAATACCGTGCGGGCGGCTGGCACGACGTCGGTCACACCGGGTATTGCGGCGTTGTGGATCTGCGCCGTCAAGGCCAATGCGGCGCCGGTCGTGTCGCATTCCACCAGCAGCGCCCGGTCCCCGTAGTCGCGGATGGCCCCCT
>JAXLRY010000005.1:0-316059 GCA_046330895.1 Mycobacterium sp.
AATTCGGGGCGACGGGGCGCTTGGTCGTTTCGACGATGCCGGGCTGGGACGAGTCGGGAATGTCGGTGGTCGGCGTCGCAGCCGACGTAGCGGGCGTCGCGGTCGCACTCTTGCTCGACAAAGGCGTGGGCATGTCGCCCGCACGCACTGCCGTGCCCTCGTCGGTCCGGGAACACGCAACGGTCGCCAGCCCGATCAGCAACACCGCGCACGCCAGCCGAATCACCGCACCAGTATGGCCGATAGCTGTGCGATCGCTGTCAGTCCTTGGCGAAGGCCGCCGCCAACTGCCGCTCAAGGTCGATGTAAGGAGCGCCGGAAACATCGACGACCGCCTTCGCGATCCTCCCTCCGGTAAATGCGAACGGCGCCGCGTAGGCGGCGGATACCGGCTGCCCGAGATTGCGGCCGACATCCACTCCCCCGCCCGCCAGTCCGAACATGAGCGGATGCGCTTTGACACCGGCGAGGGTGGCGACCGCCGCACCGTCCACATACAGCGTGACGTCGCCCAGCGGGGTATGGCTACCCTCCACCGTTCCGGTGCGCGCGTAGGCGACCCCCAGCACGTGGTCGCCGAGCGGCAGGGGATCTGGCGCGACGACGCGCTGCTCCAACTCACCGAAGAAGTTGTAGACGAACTGGAGCCGTCCATCCTCGACGAACAGCACATAGCCGCCGTGGCCGGCCCCCTGCTTGAGGAGCACCCCCCGCACCTCGGGGCTATCGATCGTCGTCTCCACCAGAACGGAGAATGACCGACCGGTGATGTTGACGCAAGCTCCCACCGAGACCGACGCCGTATTCGGGTAGTAGGTGTAGCTGGTGCGGTCGCCACTCACCGATGGCCGGGTACGTCCCAACATCTCGAAGACATTCAGATCCGCGAGCGGAAGGCCGTTGTACTTTTCGGCTTCGGCAAACCACAGCGCCTGAAGTTCGGCGAGTTTGTCGGGATGCTCGGCGGCCAGGTCGTGGCACTGGCTGCGGTCGTTCTCGATGTTGAAGAGCTCCCACCGATCCTTGTCGAAGTTGGACCATCCCGACGGCGACGCCGCATGCACGGTGTTGGCGAACCAGCCCTTGTGCCAGATCCCCCGGGTACCCAGCATCGTGTAGTACTGAGTGTCCTTGCCGGTGTCCGCCGTCGAATCCTCGAGGGCCGCTTTGAAACTCACGCCATCGAGCGGCTTCTGCCCGATACCCTTCACGGTCTCGGGCGGGTCAATGCCCAGCAGGTCGTACACCGTCGGGGTGATGTCGGCGACGTTGACGTAGTTGTCACGAACCTCACCGTGCGCGGCGATCCCGTTGGGCCAGGACACGATCGCCGTGTCGGCGATGCCACCCTCATGCGAGGCGTACCGCTTGTACAGCTTGTATGGCGTGTTGAACGCCATCGCCCAGCCGATCGGATAGTGGTTGAACGTCGACGGCAGACCCAGCTCGTCGAAGAACCGCATGCTGTCTTCGACGGTGTCGATGTAGCCGTTGAAGAATTTGGCTTCGTTGACCGAGCCGTTGGGACCGCCTTCGCCGCTGGCCCCATTGTCGGAGATCACGACGATGATCGTGTTATCCAACTGGCCCGACTCCTCGAGATAGTCGAGCACCCGGCCGATCTGCGCGTCGGTGTAGGAGAGGAATCCGGCGAACACCTCCGCCATCCGCGCGAACAGACGCTTCTCCTCATCGGAGAGCCCGTCCCAGGGCCGGACCGTGTCCTGAAGGGGCCACGGTTGCCCGTTGGGCCCCTTCACATCCAGATACGGGTTGATCGGCGACAGTTCGGTGTCGGCCGGCACGATCCCGAGCTTCTTCTGGTTCTCGAGCACGATCTCGCGATACCGCTCGTAGCCCATGTCGAACGTGCCCGCGTACTTGTCGGACCATTCCTTGAACACGTGGTGCGGGGCGTGCCCGGCACCCGGGCACAGATAGGTGAACCAGGGCTTGTCCGGCGCCGCCTGGGTGGAATCGCGGATGAACTCCATCGTCTTGTCGGCGAGGTCCTTGGAGAGGTGATAGCCCTGCTCCGGGGTGGCGGGCGCCTCGACCGGATGGTTGTCGTAGACCAACTCGGGGTACCACTGGTCGGTCTCGCCGCCCATGAATCCGTAGAAGCGCTCGAAGCCGCGCGACAGCGGCCAGTGGCGCCGCGTGGATGCCAGATTGGATTCCTCGATCGGGGTCAGATGCCACTTTCCGACGCAGTATGTGTTCCACCCGCGTTCGGCGAGCACCTCGGAGATCAGTGCGGTCTCATTGGGGATACGCCCGTTGATCCCGGGAAACCCTTCGGTGAACTCCTCGACCATCGCCATACCGACCGTCGTCGCATTACGCCCCGTCAACAACGATGCGCGGGTGGGCGAACACAACGCGGTGGTGTGGAATTGCGAAAGCCGCACCCCACGTTCGGCGATTCGGGTCATCGCCGGCATCTTCACCAGGCCGCCGAAGCAGTCCCACGTCGCGATGCCGACGTCGTCCCACACGACGTATAGAACGTTCGGCGCGTTCTCAGGCGCGGTGGGCGGCGCGTACGGCCCCCAGTCCGGCTCCGAATCCCGAATGTCCAGCGCGATCTTGCCGTTGAAGTCCGTTGACACGCTCGGAGACTACACGCGGTTGACTGTCAGTCGCCTTTGGATCGCCGTCGCAGCCGCCGCCTGCCCGCCGGATGTCCGACCGTGACCGACCGCCTGGCTCCGATGACGATGACCGCGACACCGACAGCCGCCGCGGCGATCACCGCCCCCGCCGCCAACCACGCCGAACTGGCCTGATACTCGCCGGCTTCAGCCTGCTTCGCGTTGAGGGCCGGTCCGGCGACGACGGCAGGCATCCGGCCGGTGACCGAGGTAGGTGTACGGCCGGGAAATTCGATGATCGCATTGCCATTCAACTGGGACCACCGGCGCGGGTCGCTGTCCATCCAGCGCAACAGGTCGTCGATCAGATTCGGAGCACCCGTGGACGTCGCGACCAACAGAGTTCGCTGGCTGTCGAACACCACCTGCAACGAGCCGAACTTGGCGCCCGGATCAAGAGTCAGTGTCTCGGGTTGACTGTCGGGCGTGAGCCCCTGGACCGTGATAGTTCGATCGTTCTCGCTGACCGGCAGCGTGATCGACTTGTCCGACCAGCCGTCGGAGCTGATGATGATCGCCGAATTGCGACTGCTCATCGCCTGACTCACCGAGGTGACCTTCACCGTGAGCGGCACGGCGCTGAGCCGTTGCATTCCGACCGTGATCTGCGCCGCGCGGACGGTATCCGCCAGGCTGTTCTGACCGATACCCACCTGCACCTCGGGCATCAACGTCTGCGGTACCGCGCGGAAGCCGCCCGGGATAGGGGGGAGCGACGGGGTACTGAGCACCACTGTGTTGCCCCCGATCACCAGATTGATCGGCCGGTAGTCGTTACAGGCACCGGTGTCGCCAGCCGTGTCCACGCCGACCATCAGGTTGGTGTAGCGGTCGATCAAGCCGTCCGGAATGTCGACCCATCGGTCGATCACCCCAGATCCCTCGGCCGGCCAGCGGGCGATGGTCTGACCGTCGACGGACGCCGTGATCTGCGCACCGAGATCCCGTGGGATCGGGGTGAACGACCCCATCAGATGCAGCCGGTAGCCCTGCGTGGAATGCCCGAATTTCGTCTGGTCCAACTCGATGCTCACCTGTGGAGAAACACCTACCGAAGAGAGATTGGGCTGCCCCAGCGCCTTCAACGTGGTCACGTCACCGGGTAGCGGCGGCTTCGCATGCATAGCACCCGCGACAGCCTTACCGCTGACGGCGAGCCTGATGGAGCCGTCGGTCAGGAACCGGGCCTGAGCCTCGATGTTGTCCGGGCTTCCGGTGACGAGCAACTCCGGAACACCAGGGCTGCTGATGAGCGACAGTCCCGCGTCCGGACCTTCTTTGACGACGATCTGGCGTTCCAACGGGACCGACGGCGCATCGATGGCGGTTGCCCCGTCCGGAAGGGGAACGATACTGATCTGCGGGGCCTGCTTGCGGTACCGCGAGGTCAACGAGGTCGCGAGCTGAACCGCCGTGTCGGACTCCGCTCGGGAGGGGCTCGAGGGAATCGCGATGGTCACCTTGCGCAGGATCGACGGAAGGAAGTCGGCGATGGTGGCGGGCGGGACTTCAACTCCCGCAAATGTGACCGAGCTGTTGATGAACTCCACGGGGTTGTACCAGTCGAGACAATACTGATCGTCCGGCATCGCAGCGAGCTTCATCGTCAGGTTGACCGCGTTGTCGACAACCTCAACGCCGGCGAGTGGAATGACCAGCGGCGTCTGATCCGCGAGCGGCAAGCCGAGCTTGGCGATCACCCGTTCGCCCTGAAACACCGACAAAGTCCCGGAGCGGATCGCGAACGGAAAACTCACCGTCATGTTGAGCGATGTCGGAACCAACCCATCAGGCACCGGGAAGACAACAGTGGCGGCGCCCGAATTCCCATAGAACGACAGGGTGCTGTTCTGACCCAGGTCGGTCAATGACATGGTCGGGGAATCGAGAAGTTCGGATGCGTTATCCGCGGGATCGGCGCCCGCATTCGGGGCCGTACCGATGAAAACCATCGCCAACACGCCGAACAGCGTCGCAGCGCGCCGAAACAGTCCCACCTTCGCCCGACCCACCTTCGCCCGATTCGCCTTCGCCCGATTCGTAGACAGTTGGATCTCCTCGCCGCCCGCGACCGCTGGTTCTTAGCTGCTCAGGTGTCAAGGCTCCCTCCGCCGACACGGCGAAGGGAGCCTGTGGAGCACCTTACTTGGCTTTCTCCAAGACAGTCACGAGGCGCCAACGCTTCGTCGCAGACAGCGGGCGGGTCTCCATCAACGACACGCGATCGCCGACGCCGGCGTCCCCGTTCTCGTCGTGGGCCTTGACCTTCTTCGTGGTCCGAATGATCTTGCCGTACAACGGGTGCATCTTGCGGTCTTCGAGCTCGACCACGATGGTCTTCTGCATCTTGTCGCTGACGACGTACCCGATGACGGTCTTGCGCCGGCCACGGGCTGTCTCAGTCCGCGGCGTGTGCTTCGAATTCTCAGTCATCACGACTCCTCACCGGTGGGTCCGGTGGCCAGACCCAGTTCACGTTCGCGCAGCACCGTGTAGACACGGGCGATTTCATGGCGCACGGTGCGCAGCCGACGGTTGTTGTCGAGCTGCCCGGTGGCCATCTGGAAGCGAAGGTTGAACAACTCTTCCTTGGACTCACGCAGCCGATCGATCAACTCGTCTTCATTCAGCTCGCGCAGCTCACCGGCACTAATGCCCACTGCCATCAGAACTGCTCCTCTCGCGTCACAATGCGTGCCTTGATGGGCAGCTTGTGGATTGCACGGGTCAGCGCGGCCCGGGCGATCTCTTCATTCGGGTAGCTCAGCTCGAACAACACGCGGCCGGGCTTGACGTTGGCGACCCACCATTCGGGGGATCCCTTGCCCGAGCCCATACGGGTTTCGGCCGGCTTCTTGGTCAGGGGGCGGTCCGGGAAGATGTTGATCCAGACCTTGCCGCCACGCTTGATGTGCCGGTTGATGGCGATACGGGCGGACTCGATCTGCCGGTTGGTGATGTAGGCGTGCTCGAGGGCCTGAATGCCGTAGTCACCGAAGGTGACGTTGGTGCCACCGCTGGCGATACCACGCTGCTTGGGGTGGTGCTGCTTGCGGTGCTTGACCTTGCGGGGAATCAACATGACTTAGTTCTCCGTGCTCTCTGCAGAACCGGTGTCGGCGACAACCGCGTCGGCGACCGGTGCTTCCACGACAGCCTCGTCGGCCGACGCTGCGCGCCCGGCTTCCGTACTGGTCGCGGTTGTGCCCGACGAACCACTGCGGCGGGGACGAGTGCCCGAGGGGCGCTCGCGGCGCGGCCGGTCAGCGGCGGGTGCTGCGGCGGTGAGTTCGCGCTTGCCGCCGACGATGTCACCCTTGTAGATCCAGACCTTCACACCGATGCGGCCGAAGGTGGTCTTGGCTTCGTAGAGTCCGTAGTCGATGTCCGCGCGCAGCGTGTGCAGCGGCACCCGGCCTTCGCGGTAGAACTCCGAACGGCTCATCTCAGCGCCGCCAAGGCGACCGGAGCACTGCACCCGGATACCCTTGACGTTCGGCTGACGCATCGCAGACTGGATGGCCTTGCGCATCGCACGGCGGAACGCCACACGGTTGCTCAGCTGCTCGGCGACGCCCTGCGCAACCAACTGCGCCTGACTCTCCGGGTTCTTGACCTCGAGAATGTTCAGCTGGACCTGCTTCTTGGTCAGCTTCTCCAGGTCGGTACGAATCCGGTCGGCCTCGGTGCCGCGGCGGCCGATGACAATGCCGGGACGCGCGGTGTGGATGTCGACGCGAACCCGGTCACGAGTCCGTTCGATCTCCACATCGGCGATGCCGGCCCGCTCCAGGCCAGTGGCCAGGAGACGGCGGATGGCGACGTCTTCCTTGACGTAATCGGCGTACTGCTTGTCGGCGTACCACCGAGACTTCCAATCGGTGGTGATACCGAGGCGGAAGCCGTGGGGATTGATCTTCTGGCCCACTACTGCGAGCCTCCCTTCGCTTCGTCAGAAGCTTCTGCAGTTGTGTCAGCCTTTTTGGCAGGTGCCTTCTTGGCTGCGGTCTTCTCAGCCGAAGCCTTCTTGGCAGGAGCCTTCTTGGCCGGGGCATCCCCGGCTTCGGCGGCCACCGCCTTCTGAGCGGGCGCCTTCTTCGCGGGCGCCTTCTTCGCGGCGGCCTTCTTAGCAGGAGCCTCGGTGGCCGGGCTTGTCGCCTGGACCTCGGCGGCAGCCGGAGTGGCCGCCGGAGCGGTCACGGCCTTGCTGCCCTGCGCACGCCGCGAACGAGCCGACTGTGCCGATCGATCGCCGCGAGCCGGACGGCTCTCCACCACCACCGTGATGTGGGTGGTGCGCTTGCGGATCCGGTACGCGCGACCCTGCGCGCGCGGCCGGATGCGCTTGGCCGTAGGGCCCTCATCGGCGTAGACCGTGGCAACCACCAGGGTGGCCGGGTCCAGGCCGTCGTTGTTCTGAGCGTTGGCGGCTGCGCTGGCGATCACCTTGGCGAGCGGCTCGCTGGCCGCCTGCGGGGCCCAGCGCAGGATGTCAAGCGCCTGCTCGACGGACTTGCCGCGAACCAGGTTGATGACCCGACGCGCCTTGGTCGCCGAGAAGTGCAAATACTTCGCCTGCGCGGTAGCGGATGGATATTCAGTCGTTGTACTCATTAGCGGCGCTTGGCCTTCCGATCATCCTTGATATGACCCTTGAACGTGCGCGTCGGGGCGAACTCGCCCAGCTTGTGACCGACCATCGATTCGGTGACGAACACGGGCACATGCTTGCGGCCGTCGTGCACCGCGAACGTGTGACCGATGAAGTCCGGGATGATGGTCGAACGACGCGACCAGGTCTTGATGACCTGCTTGGTGTTCTTCTCGTTCTGGACGTCGACCTTCTTCAAGAGATGGTCGTCGACGAACGGACCCTTTTTCAGACTGCGTGGCATCTACCTACTCCTGCCTAGCGCTTCTTGCCGGTGCGCCGGCGACGGACGATGAGCTTGTTGCTGGCCTTGTTCGGCTTGCGAGTACGGCCCTCGGGCTTGCCCCACGGGCTGACCGGGTGGCGACCACCGGACGTCTTGCCCTCGCCGCCACCGTGCGGGTGGTCGACCGGGTTCATCACGACGCCGCGGACCGAAGGACGCTTGCCCTTCCACCGCATGCGGCCGGCCTTGCCCCAGTTGATGTTGGCCTGCTCGGCGTTGCCCACCTCGCCGACGGTTGCGCGGCAGCGCACGTCGACGCGACGGATTTCACCCGAGGGCATACGCAACGAGGCGTAGGTGCCTTCCTTGCCCAGCAGCTGAATGCTGGCGCCGGCGGAGCGGGCCAACTTTGCGCCGCCACCGGGACGCAGCTCCACGGCGTGGATCAAGGTACCCGCCGGGATGTTGCGCAGCGGAAGATTGTTACCGGGCTTGATGTCGGCGTTCGGGCCGCACTCCACCACGTCGCCCTGCGAAAGTCCCTGCGGCGCAATGATGTAGCGCTTCTCGCCGTCCAGGAAGTGCAGTAGGGCGATGTTGGCGGTCCGGTTGGGGTCGTACTCGATGTGAGCGACCTTGGCGTTCACGCCGTCCTTGTCGTGACGACGGAAGTCGATGAGACGGTAGGCCCGCTTGTGGCCACCGCCGCGGTGACGCGTCGTGATCCGACCGTGTGCGTTGCGACCACCCGTGCTGTGCAGCGGACGGATCAGCGACTTCTCCGGAGTCGAGCGAGTGATCTCGGCGAAATCGGAGACGCTGGCACCGCGGCGACCCGGAGTCGTCGGCTTGTACTTGCGAATTCCCATTTTTCTATTCCTGAGTTATCTGACGCCGGACTAGGCCGGCGCTCCGAAGATGTCGATCGGCTTGCTGCCGGCGGCCAGGGTGACAATCGCGCGCTTGGTGTCCTTGCGCTTGCCGAAACCGGTGCGGGTGCGCTTGCGCTTGCCCTGCCGATTGGCGGTGTTCACCGAGTCGACCTTCACGGCGAAGATCTTCTCGATGGCGATCTTGATCTGAGTCTTGTTCGAGTCCGGGTGGACGATGAACGTGTAGACGTTGTCTTCGATCAGTCCGTAGGACTTCTCGGAGATCACCGGGGCCAAGATGATGTCGCGAGGATCGGTCACTGTTGCCATCAGGCCACAACCTCCTGCTCCTGCTTGTTCGCGCCGATGTATGCATCGAGCGCCTCAACGCTGAACACCAGATCGTCGGCATTGAGAACGTCGTACGTGTTGAGTTGGTCCGGCGAGATGACATGCACACCGGGCAGGTTGCGCACGCTCTTCGCGCCGACCTCGTCGCTACGGCCGATGACGACCAGAACCTTGCGACGATCGGTGAGAGTGCCGAGGAAAGACTTGGCGCTCTTGGTGGACGGCGTCTGGCCGCTCACGAGTTCCGTGATCGCGTGGATCCGGTCGCTGCGCGCCCGATCCGACAGCGCACCGCGCAGTGCGGCGGCGATCATCTTCTTGGGGGTGCGCTGGCTGTAGTCACGCGGCTTCGGGCCGTGTACGACGCCGCCGCCGGTGTACTGCGGGGCGCGGCTCGAGCCTTGGCGGGCGCGGCCCGTGCCCTTCTGGCGGAACGGCTTCTTGCCACCACCGGACACCTCACCACGACGCTTGGTCGAATGCGTGCCCTGACGAGCGGCGGCCAGCTGCGCGATGACCACCTGGTGCATCAAATGAATGTTGGGTTCCACGTCGAACAGCTCGGCGGGCAGTGAAACCTTGCCCTCAGTCTTGCCGTCCGGAGTGCGAACTGAAATCTCTAGGCTCACTTCTCACCTCGTTTGACTGCAGTGCGAACCACGACGAGTCCGCCGTTGCGGCCGGGGATGGCGCCCTTGATCAACAGCACGCCATTCTCGGCATCGACCTTGTGAACCTTCAGGTTCTGCGTGGTGACGCGGTCGTTGCCCATCCGGCCCGACATGCGGGTGCCCTTGAAAACACGACCGGGCGTAGAACACCCGCCGATCGAACCCGGCCGGCGGTGAACCGCCTGCGCACCGTGCGCGGCGCCCTGGCCACGGAAGCCGTGACGCTTCATGGTGCCGGCGTAACCCTTGCCCTTCGAAGTGCCGGTGACGTCGACATAGCTGCCGTCCGCGAAGATCTCGGCCGTCAGTTCCTGGCCGACCTCGTATTCGGCGGCAGCCGCTTCGTCGGGCAACCGCAGCTCGGCCAGGTGCCGGCGCGGGTTGATCCCCGCCGCGGCGTACTGGCCGGTGACCGGCTTGTTGACCTTGCGCGGGCTGATCTCGCCGTAGGCGAGCTGCACGGCGCTGTAACCATCACGTTCCGGGGTGCGGATGCGGGTCACGACGTTCGGGCCGGCCTTGACGACCGTCACCGGAACGACCTTGTTGTTCTCGTCGAAGACCTGGGTCATGCCCAGCTTCGTACCCAAGATTCCTTTTCGTGCCATTTGGTCGACTCTCCTACTGGATGTTCACGTCGACGCTGGCCGGAAGATCGATGCGCATCAGAGCGTCAACAGTCTTCGGGGTCGGGTCGAGGATGTCGATGAGCCGCTTGTGAGTGCGCATCTCGAAGTGCTCCCGCGAATCCTTGTACTTATGCGGGGACCGGATGACGCAATACACGTTCTTCTCAGTCGGCAGCGGCACTGGACCGACCACGCTGGCGCCGGTACGGGTAACCGTCTCCACGATCTTGCGCGCCGAGGCGTCAATCGCCTCGTGGTCGTAGGCCTTCAGCCTGATGCGGATTTTTTGTCCCGCCACGCTTCTCCTACCTCACTCCATGATCAGCACGTGCTTGGCACGTTGTTGTGCGCGCCGAGTTAACACTCAGCGCTTGGCTTTCGCCGCCGCTGTTTACCTGTCCTGGTACACCGGCCCCCGCGGTCGGGCGTGTTGCCCGCACGCAGCCCCATCACACGAGAACTTCTGACGTGCTCTGAGGGTGAGACCGGACGCGCCCTTGCCGGGCGCCGGTCGTATGCCTCGGTCAGGCGGCCCCCGGAGGGATCCGTACCTGCCGCAAGGCAACCCGAACAGTATGCCCTAGGTTCTGGCGCGAACCAAATCCCTGGTCGTGCTCATCGCGGCCCCGGGATCGACGCCCAGAACGCGCATTGGTGGCGGGCCACGAAATCCGTCGTGACCGAGAGCGCACCGGTCTGCAGTGACAACAGCGGACCTGTCGCGGCGTCGGGCCCGACCTGCGGCCACTCCGGCTGATCCGGCAGGTTCGGCGAACCGGTCTTCACGAACTCACTCCAGTAGGCGATCATCTCGTCGGCCAGTTTCCGTTGAGCCGGATTCAAGGGGGGCGCACCGCCGACGTTGAAGAGGTAGCGCAGCTCCAGCGAATGGCTGGCACCGACCGGGAAGGGCGCCCGGCGCAGCGGATCCGGTGCCGGTGCGGTGCGGTCGTTGAACTCGTACGCATAGACCGGAGCGTCGGGGCCCATACCCGCCACCAACCGATTGGTCGGACACGCGAAGACGCTGTCGGTGACCGCGGCGGCGTACGCCGGACCCGCCTGCCCCCCGTACCGGTCGAGGGGATAGTGGGCGGCAACTGCCGCCGCGTCGTGACCGAACGTCCTGACCAGCATCTGGCGGTACGGCGGAAGCGTGTTGTCCCGCAGGTACTGGACGGCCACGAACATCGTGAACTCGTCACCGTTGGTGCCGATCAGCACCGGCACCTCGGCCAAATCCCGGCGGTCGGCCGCCGTCAGCGGATTCTGCGGCAGACGACGTGTGCCGGTGACCGGCCCGGTCAGCCGGTCGTCACCGAAGCCGACGTAGAGCGGCGCGGACTGCAGCCGACTCGCGGGAAGCCCGCGAAGACAGACGGCAACCGTCGCGGGATCGACGCATCCGAGCCCTCTTGCATACTCGCCACTCACCCGCACGGCCGTGGTGCGATCCGCTTGAACCTGGCATGGACCGCTCTGCAGGATCGCCGACCGGAACAGGCCGGCCGACCCGGGGGCCGACAGGTGGTCGCAGACCGACATCGCACCCGCCGACTCACCGGCGATCGTGACCTTGGCCGCGTCACCGCCGAAGTTCGCGATGTTGTCGCGCACCCAACGCAAGGCTGCCTGCTGATCGGCGAGACCGTAATTGCCGACGTCGCCATCGCCGTTCAGTGCGTCGAGCGCCAGGAATCCAAGCGCGCCGAGCCGGTAGTTGATGGTGACGACGACGATGTCACCCTGAGCGGTCATCCAATGGGCGTCGTAGATGTCGGCGCTGCCGTTGAGGAATCCCCCACCGTGAATCCACACCATCACCGGTCGCTTGTTCGCCGGTGTGGCGCCTCGGGGCGTCCAGACGTTGAGGTTCAGGCAGTCCTCGCTGGCCGCCCGGCCGAAGTCGGGGTCGCGGCGGATGTCCTGAATGCACCGGGCTCCGGGTTTGGTGGCGTCGCGAACGCCGACCCACGGGGTCGGCGCCTGGGGTGCCTGCCAACGCAACGGCCCCACCGGCGCAGCGGCATACGGAATTCCCCGAAAGACTCGCAGGCCAGGCTCGATGGTTCCGCGGACCTCACCTGCGGACGTCTGCACCACAGCCCTCTCGACGTCCTTGTCAGGCGTCGGGATCAAGCCGCTGTGGCAGGCCGATGACACCGCGAGACTCATCGCCGATGCCGCAGCAAGCGCGAGTCGTTTGCGGTTCGCGCGGTGCAGCACGGAAGCCGAGCCTACGTGAAGGCGCGACCGTCCCCTTCCACCAACGACCTCCCCGTCAATGGCCGATCGACCACACTCAGACTGAGAATGGTCTGCCTGACATCACGGGCGAACTCGACAGCCGGAGGACCGAATGCCCGAACGAACCGCGGACCCCGCCGCGCGCGTGCTCGCCAACCCATTGGCCTACACCGACGAGGCGCGACTACATGCGGCCCTCACACACCTGCGCGCACACGCGCCGGTGTCGTGGGCCGAGGTTCCGCACTATCGCGGATTCTGGGCGATCACCAAACACGCCGACATCATGGACATCGAGCGCCAGAACGAGTTGTTCACCAACGCGCCCCGACCGTTGCTGACGATCGCCGAAGCCGACGACGCTCTCGCTGCTCAGCTCGAGGCCGGGATGGGATTGCGCACGCTGATCCACATGGACGACCCGCAGCATCGTGATGTTCGCAAGATCGGCGCCGACTGGTTTCGCCCGAAAGCCATGCGCGACTTGAAGATCCGCGTCGATGAGCTCGCCAAGCAGTATGTCGACAGGATGGTGGCGACCGGACCCGAGTGCGACTTCGTTCAGGAGGTCGCGGTCAACTACCCGCTCTACGTCGTCCTGTCGCTGCTCGGATTGCCCGAATCCGACTTTCCGCGAATGCTCAAACTCACCCAGGAGATGTTCGGCGGCGATGACGCAGAATTCCAGCGGGGCAACTCGACCGAGGACATCCTGGCCGTGCTGGTCGACTTCTTCCAGTATTTCTCGGCCCTTACGGCCTCGCGCCGCGCGCATCCCACGGCGGACCTGGCCTCCGCAATCGCCAACGCGAAGATCAACGGAGAACCGCTGTCCGATGTTGACACCGCGTCGTACTACGTGATCGTGGCCAGTGCCGGTCACGACACCACGAGTGCCGCCATCTCCGGCGGATTGCTTGCGCTTCTGGAGAATCCGGCCGAACTTGCCCGCCTGTCGGCAGACATGGGTTTGATGGGAACGGCCGTCGAGGAGATGATTCGCTGGGTGGTTCCGGTCAAGGAGTTCATGCGCACGGCGCAGGCAGACACCATCATTCGGGGCGAGCGCATAGCCAAAGGCGAATCGGTCTTGCTGTCCTACGTCTCGGCGAATCGGGACGACGAGGTGTTCGCCGACCCGTTCCGGTTTGATGTCGGCCGCGAACCCAACAAGCACCTGTCCTTCGGGTACGGCGTGCACTTCTGCCTCGGTGCGGCTTTGGCCCGGATGGAGATTCGCAGCTTCTTCACCGAGCTGGTCCCGCGGATCAAATCCATTGAACTGGCCGGTGATCCGGAATTCATCGCGACGACATTCGTCGGCGGTCTCAAGCATCTACCGATTCGGTACTCGCTGCGGTGATCCCGAAGGGCACACGAACTCCGCCGCGCGATGCCCCAGCATCACGATCGTGGCGTGCGGTCCGCGGCTCAGCGGCGCCGGCAGCACGGAGCCATCCACCACCCACAGCCCTTCGACACCGCGGACTCGGCATTGCGGGTCGACGACCGCCCACTCGTCAGCATCCGAACCCATCGGCGCGCTGCCGCAGAGATGCTGCGAAGTGGACCATTCCGGCTGCCCCAGAGCAGCTTTCGATCCCATGATGTTCATCAGCAACTGATGTCCCCGTCGCAGATCGGCGACGTCTGCCGGATCGCTGTCGTACCGATGCTCGACCTTCGGCGCGGCGGCCGGATCGTTCGACACCAGTGAGATCCGGGTACGCGATCGTGGACGCATCAGGGCCACGCCGATGTGCACCGGGTCCGGCACGAGCGGATCGGCCGCTCGTGTCATCGCTCGGAATCCTTTGGTGTACGGGCGAACCTCGAGGCCATCGGACACGAGCACGACTTCCAGGACAGGCCGACTGATCGAATTCATCATCGGTGTGGCCGTTGTCGGGACTATCCACTCCGGGTGATCCCAGCATGTTTGTCCCACAGGAAGATCCCTCATGACTTCAATGCCCGCAGCCGTCAGCGCGCCCGCCGGCCCGATACCGGAGAGCATCAGCAGATGCGCTGTCGCAATCGCACCCGTCGACAAGACGATGCGGTCGGCCGCCAGGTAGATCCGCCCATCCGGCCCGAGAGCATCAACACCCACCGCCCGTGAACCGTCCATCCTCAACTGCAACACTCGGGTCCGCGTACGCACCACCAGATTGGGCCGGCCGGACGCTGCGCCCAGGAACACGTCGCCGGGGCCGATGCGCACGCCGCGGACAATGTTCAGGGGAACCGCCCCCACCCCCCGCAGGTCCTTGCCGCCCACTGGTTCGGCATTCAGATCGGGCAACCAGGGATAGCCGGCTTCGATCGCCGCATCGGTGAATTCCCCGGACGAGCCGGCCAGTTCAGTCGTGCGGCGGACCCGGATGCGGGTGGGATCGGCGTGCGCGACCGCGTCGAGATCGCTCGTCGTGGCACTGAAATGCGGTTCCACGTCGCGCCAGGACCAACCCGGCACGCCAGTGGAATCGAAGTCGTCCGGCAGCGCACGGCAGAAGTAGCCGCCGTTGATCGCGCCCGATCCGCCGAGGGTGCAACCCCGGACCAGGGAAGCCGACCGGGGCGGATCTTGCGTCAACAGGGTCCGGTAGCGCTGAACAACAGGACTCGCCGGCCCAATCGGCAAATGTCCCGAATCACGCACCATCGACTCGATGTCCGGCCCGCCCGCACCGGCTTCCAGCACGGTCACCCGGCAGCCCGGATCCACCGAGAGCCGCTCCGCCAGAACCGATCCGGCGCTGCCCGCGCCCACGATCAGGACATCACTGTGCGAAATCACCGCGTTGAACGCGTGCGGCCGAATCCGATCACGTCTTGATGTGGGGCATCAGCGGACCGAGAGTTCGCTCGCGCAGCACTCCGGACCACAGCCCCGCACCGTAGGCGAGATCGTCTAGACGCCTCAGCAAGACATAGGACACCACGCCGATCGGTCTGCCTTCGCCGTCGGGATCCCTGCTGTGGGCGATCCAATCGAGCACCCCGTCGACGACCGCCGCGAGGAGCACAGCCTGACGGCAACGGCGAGAGATGAGCGCCGCGACAAGTGCGATCGGCCAATAGTGACGGCAAATCGCCGCGGCAAGTTGCCTGGCGGCCGTTCCGATCGTTCGCAACGCAAGCATCACGACGTCACGGGGCCGCGCATCGGTATTCCGCATCGTCTTCGCCATTCGGCGCGTGGTGAATGCCGCGAACACCAGGGAGGCGAGGAGGCTCCAACCCGAACCGATGGCTATCAGCAACCAGACCATCAGGCTGCTCACCTGAACCACCACCGGCGCGGAGTTATCAGGATGGCGAATCGACAGCGCCGCGGCCGACTGGCCGTAGAACGCCTTGCGCTGCATCCAGCTTCGCAGCTGAGTTCGGTGCTCATGGGCGACCAGGGCTATGGGCTCGTACCGCAACCGACTCCCCGACGTGATCAGGCGCCAGCACAAATCGACGTCTTCCCCCGCGGGGAGCGTTTCGTCGAAGCCACCTACCTCCAGCAACGCTGAACGCCGGCAGATGATGGCGGCACTCGGCACGTACGACACCGAACCGTACGGGACGACCGGAGCCTCTCTGTCGCCGAGATCGAGCGACGACCGGACCGCCTCGTACCTGGCCACGAGCTCCTCGCTCCGCCCGAGACCGACGATTCTCGGCGCGACCAGCGCGACCGCCGGATCACAGAAATGGCCCAGCAGGGCTTCCATCCAACCCCTGCGTGGCACCACGTCGGAATCCAGAAATGCCACGAAATCCGTTGTGCTGGAAGCCAATCCGGTGTTGCGGGCCGCAGCCGCCCCCCTGCTGACCGGATGGCGGATGACGACGACCTCGCAGCGCGCATTCGCGAAATCCTCAAGCTGAATCGGTACGTCCGAGCCGTCGTCCACCACGACTACCCGCATGTCGCGCAACGACATCACCAGCCGATAGACTCCGAATGCGTTGTCACGCACTGGAATAACGACGGTCACATCACGGTGCGAGGGACCCCCCGCAGGTCGGGGATGTGCCACGGTGGCGTCGAGCAGGGTCCTGGCCAACTGCGCACTGGCGGCATCACGGACCTCGAGTCGGCCGCCGTCCAGCAAATCCTGCGCGATCGGTGTCAAGCGCAGCAGGCGCATCGGCGAACCACCTAACAGTGCCGAGCCCGACGCGAAGGTTCGCACCCTGCGATCGACCTGGACCGCAAAGCCATCCGGAAGGCGCGGTTGACTCATGTCAGAAATCCGTCGGCGCGGGGTTCCCAACGGCGCACACGGCGAGCACAGTCGGCGGCCATATCCGCGAAGATCCGCGCGCCCTCCGCACGCGTCGCCGTCGTCGGATCACCCAGGATCCCGACCTCACTGACAGCTGCCACACCGCCGCGTCGCATCTCCGGCAGCAGCCGACCAAGCGGCGCGTCGTTGCCGCGGCACCAGTCCTCAGTGCGGACATCAGAGGGCGAAATGTAAAGCAATACCGACGTTTCGGTGTGCCCCGCATGGGCGTCGCCGTCCGCATCCAGACATGCGCACCAGGTGACATCACGATGTTCGGAACGCAGCTGCGCTACCGCCGACCGGAGCGCCTCGACGTTGCCGCCATGTCCGTTGACGAAGACCAATCGCTGCGCCCAGCTGCACGCCGACCGGCCGTATTCGACCAGCACCGAGGTCAGCGCATCCGTGCCGATCGAGATGGTTCCGGCGAACCCCTCGTGCTCCCCGGCGGCCCCATACGGGATGGCTGGAGAAAGCAGGTAGTGGCCGAAATCAGCGTCCGAATCGTTGAGGTCATCGGTGACGGCCGCCGCCACCGATGTGGCGATGCGGGTATCGGTGTCCAGCGGCAGATGCGGTCCGTGCTGCTCGGTGGAACCCAGCGGTATCACCAGCGTGGGGTTCCTGTCGTTTAGCTGCTTCGACGTCGAGTTTCCCAGCCCGTTGCGAAGCACCACGGCCCGATGTTAGGCCACCGAACCGAAAACTCGTCAATTGTTGAGCGATAAGACAATTTTCCGCAGGTTCAGCACTTGAATGTCGCAGCCGCTCCGGTCACGACAGACACTCCAGCAACACCGGCACCACGCGACAACCGTTGCGCGAGCACACCATAGGCCGACCTATCCCCGGCGGCCTACGCCCCCAGGATGCGCGTGAAGTCAGGGGGAATCACGATGTCGACAGGTGTCAGGTCTTGCACGGACGCATGCCCCAAACCCCGTAGAGCGGAGTCGATGCCGCCGCTGAGAATGTCGAGAACGTTCTCCACTCCCGCCTGCCCGGCGGCGCCCAGTCCCCAGAGATAAGCCCGGCCGATCATCACCGCCCGCGCCCCCAGAGCGAGTGCCTTGACGACGTCGCTCCCCCGCCGAATTCCGCCGTCGAGCAGCACCTCGATCTGATCGCCGACCGCCTCGGCGACCGCCGGTAGCGCCCGAACCGAAGCGGGCGTGGAATCCAGATTATTGCCGCCATGGTTCGAGACCGAGATCGCCGAAACACCGGCTTGCACAGCACGTTTCGCGTCGTCTACGCGCATGACGCCCTTCAGCATGAATGGGCCGCCCCACAGTTCGCGCAACCAAGCGATGTCCTCCCACGTGGGCGGCGGCGTACCCATCCACGCACCGTAGGCATCGAAGAACGCCGGGCCTTCCTCTCCCTTGACGCCCTGATTGGGTACCCGTAAACCCGGGGGGCGCAACGTCTTTGCGTAAGTGGCGAGCCACCTCGGCCGGACCAGTCCTTCCGGCGCCATCCGCAGCACCGTGCGGAGGTCCATCGCTTCGGGGATCTTCGGGCTGCCCCAGTCCCTGCCGTGCGAGAAACTCCAGTCGGTGGTGACGATCAGGCCCACCGCACCGGCGTTCCGCGCCCGTTCGGCCCGCTCGGCGATGGCGTCGCGGTCGCCCAGCCAGTAGATCTGAAAGAACGTCTTGGGATTGGCGGCTACGACGTCTTCGATCGGCTTGCTGGCGAACGATGACAGGCCCATCGCCGTACCGCGCGCCGCGGCAGCGCGCGCCACCGCCACCTCACCATCCGGATGCACAGCCTGGACACCGGTGGGAGAAATCAAAACGGGAAGCGAAACCTGCTGTCCCATAACGGTCGTCGTCAGATCCCGCTTGGCGCTGGCACCGATCACATGGGGGGCGAACCCGAGTTCGCCGAACGCAGCCACATTGTCGGCGACCGTCAGCCCCTTCTCACTACCAGCCAGGAGCGCGGAGTACACCGACTTCGGCAGTCGCTTCCTGGCCCGCTGCTGTGCGATGGCCACGGTTTCGAACCAGATGTCACGAGCCATGACTACACCGGACTTTCATTGCATGCCCGAGCCGGCGGCCGCGTCGAAAGGTTGAGCATCACGGGCTTACCCCTGGAATGATCGACGCTCGGCCGGGGTGTGGTCCGCGGCTTAGTCAGTGCCGATTCACCATACCCGACAACGCATTCCGGGTCTGGACCATCCAGCGGGAGGCCGGTGAAGAACTTCGCCGCCATACATCCGCCGCGGCAGCTGTCATAGTGACCGCAACTCCCACACGCGCCGGCCGACTGCGGGCCGCGCAATTCGGTGAAGAGCGCGGAATTCTTCCACACATTGTCAAACCCACCATCCGACAGCAAATTTCCCGCCAGGAACCGGTCGTGAATGGCGAAGGGGCAGGCGTACACGTCTCCGATCGGGTCGATCAGGCACACCACTCTGCCCGCGCCACACATGTTGAGACCAGCCAGCGCGCCCGGCGCACCCAGGCCCGACAGATGAAAGAACGAGTCGCCCGTAAGCACGCCCTCGCCCTTGGCCACCAACCAGTTGTAGAGCTCGATCTGCTGCTCGGCCGTCGGGTGAAGCTCGTCCCAGACATCGACCCCGCGGCCCGACGGCCGCAGCCGGGTGATACGCAGCGTCGCACCGTAACGGCCTGCCAGAGAGGCGAATTCGTCGAGCTGGCCGATGTTCTGGCGCGTCACGACCACCGAGATCTTGGCGTCTTTGAACCCCGCCGCCGCCAAGTTCTCCAGCGCCCGGATCGCCATGCCGTAGGAACCGGGGCCCCGCACCGCGTCGTTGACCTCAGCGGTAGCCCCGTCCAGCGAAATCTGCACGTCCACGTAGTCGCTGTTCGCGAGCCGCTGGGCTACGTCGGGCGTGATCCGAACCCCGTTGGTCGAAAACTTCACGCCGACCTGATGAGCCGTGGCGTAGTCGACCAATTCCCAGAAGTCCGGCCGCACAGTGGGTTCCCCGCCCCCGATGTTGACGTAGAACACCTGCATGCGCTGCAGCTCATCGATGATGTCCATGCATTGCCGGGTGGACAGTTCGCGGGGGTCGCGCTTTCCGGAGGACGACAAGCAGTGCACGCACGCCAGGTTGCAGGCGTAGGTGAGCTCCCAGGTCAGGCAGATCGGCGCGTCGAGCCCGAGTTCGAATTGCTCGATCAGCCGTGGAGTTGCGCTCGATGCGTTCATTGTGAATCCCTTTGGATCACCATATTCGAGCTTGCCAGCACTTCGAGGGCTTGAATGTAAGGGCGCTCGGTGCCGGCTTCCAAGCCGTTGGCGCTCAGGGCGGCACGCAACGTCTCGTGGTCGGCCAGCGATTGAACGACGGCGAGGATGACGCTGTTCTTCAGGAACGACAGCTTTCGAGTTCCGAAGTGGTACAGCAACGCGCCGAACGGCTCTGGCCTGACCGCCACCTGGGGGTGCAACCGCCAGCCGCGATCCAGATCGATCGCCATCGCCGTGCCCGACGGCACGGTCAGTAAACCCCGCACATACCGTCGATGGAAACCTCTTCGACCAGGGTCTCGGTCACCAACTCATCGGCGGCGACTTCATGCGAAGTGTTGTTGGTCGGCTCCATGGGAAGCACCTCCGTAGCGCGGGATCTCGACATTAGCGGCCGAGGACGCCAGAATATGGCATCGGGTGCCGAAATGGAAGGTCTGGTTTCATGTCCGTGCGCGACGACCGGAGTTCCCGGGCGGGACGGCGCCCGTCAACCACCCAGGACCACATCGCCGGCGTCGCCCTAGACCTGTTCGCCACACAAGGATTCGATGCGGTGAGTGTCGACGACGTGGCGCGCGCCTGCGGCATCTCGCGGCGCACACTGTTCCGCTACTACCCGTCGAAGAGCGCCATCCCGTGGGGAGATTTCGACTCGCATCTGCGCGAGCTCGAGCGCCTGCTCGCAGAAGTTCCTGCCGCCGAGCCGATGAAAACTGCCCTCCGAGCCGCTCTGTTGGCGTTCAACACGTTCGAGGGATCGGAGGCCCCTCGGCACCGGCGCCGGATGCGTGTCATCCTGGAAACCGCTGAACTACAAGCCTATTCGATGACGATGTATGCCGGGTGGCGGAGCGTCATCGCCTCGTTCGCCGCCGGTCGGCTTGGCTGCAAGCCGACCGACCTTGCGCCGCAATCGATTGCGTGGCTGATGCTCGGCGTTGCGCTATCGGCCTACGAATACTGGCTTGCGGACGAAACCGTGGGATTGCCCCAGGCTCTCGGAGAGGCGTTCGATGCCGTTGCCGGAGGGTTGGGCTAGCCCTACGCCAGCACCTCGGAAATCGGGACCCCCGCCGCGATCTTGCCGCGAGTCTTCATCACCGGCCCCGTCATCCCGCCGCCGACCACACCGACGACAACTCCGTCGCGCTCGAAGTAGGCGAGGAATTTGCGCCCGTCGTCCTCGACGAGGTGAACGACATCGGTTGAGCGAGGTTCCCCCAGGCACTGAATCTTGACGTCGTACTGGTCGCTCCAGAAGTAGGGCACCGCCACGGCGGCCGGCGGCTCCTGCCCGAGCATCGCCGGCACCAAAACCCGGACCTGCTCTGCGACGTTGCTCCAATGCTCCACCCGCACTTGGTGTCCCTCGGAAGTCCGCCAGGACGCGACGTCACCGAGTGCCCACACATTCGGCGCACTCGTACGGCCGAGGCCATCGCAGACGATCCCGTTATCGACATCGATGTCAGTACCCTCCAGCCAGTCGGTGGCCGGCCGCGAGCCGATGCCGACGAGAACCAGATCGGCCTCGAGATCGGAACCGTCGCTCAACACGACCCTTTCCACCGCACCCCCGGCACCGATCACCTCGGCGACACTCACCCCGGTGCGGACATCGACGCCCTCCGCGCGATGCAACCGGGTAACGAGTCCCCCGATGCGCTCACCCAGGACCGACGCCAACGGCGCCGGCTGGGGTTCGACGAGGACGACCCCCAAGCCCAGTTTGCGGAAACTGGCCGCAACCTCACAGCCGATGAAGCCGGCCCCCACGATCACCGCCCGATGCGCGGAGGACGCGAGATCCCGCAACGCACGCGCGTCGTCCACCGTACGCAGCAGGCAGATCCCCTGGAGGTCGGGGAATGCGAGAATCCGCTTGGGCACCAGGCCCGTAGCGATCACGAGCTGGTCGTAGCCGAGTGTCGACCCGTCCGCCAGTGTCACGATCCGCGCCTCGACACCGACTGACACCGCGGCACAACCGAGTCTCAGCGAGATGCCTTTCTCCTCATAGAACTCAGCCGATTTGAGCGCGACGTCGTCGACGCCGCTGTGCAGGACGTCCTTGGATAGGGGCGGCCGGTCGTAGGGCAGGTGGGATTCCGCTCCCACGATGGTGATCGGGCCGTCGAACTGGGCCCGGCGCAAATGTTCGGCTGTGCGCGCCGCGGCAAGACCGCCCCCGATGATCAGAATTCCGTCACCCTTTTCGGCGCCTGCTCGCATGGGGTTTTTCTACACGACGTTCCGCCGGAGAGGCTTACGACCGCGACCGGTCGATCAGATTGGACAGGACCACAATGCTCTCGCTCCGTTCGACCGCGGAGGTGGCCCGGATCTTCTCCAAAGCCGATTCCAAGTGCTGCATATCGCGGGCCAGCACGTGCAGGATTGCGTCCGCGGTTCCCGTGACAGTGGCGGCGCTGACCACCTCCGGAATATCGATCCAGGCCGCCCTCAACTGATCGGGCGCGATCGTTCCCTGACAGAACACTTGAACAAAGGCTTCGGTGTTCCAGCCCAGCGCGCTGCGATCGATCACTGTCGTAAATCCCCGGATGACGCCGAGGTCCAGCATCCGATCGACTCGACGCTTGACCGCCGGCGCCGACAAGTTCACCCGCGCGCCGATCTCGGCGAATGTCGCCCTCGAGTTGTCGGCCAACTCGGCCAGAATGTGTTCATCGGTGTCATCGAGCCGGTCCACCTTGACCGTCCTCCATAAACGCGCAATAGATCTCAACCTTCATGCATATTGTGCAATAAATCGCGCATCTATACGCAAAAAACGTCGATTGATTGCGTTGCGTTTGGGCTATATCGTCGATTTATGACGATATCCCCCGAAGTCGGGTCCACCGACGTACGTGAAGCGCGCACCCAACGGATCCGCCACTACGTCATGACGCGGCCCAGCTTCTTCAAGGTCGAATACGCGATCAATCCGTGGATGGATACCACCACGGTGGTCGATGTCGAAAACGCGATCGCCCAGTGGGAGAACCTTCGCGACACCTACCGCGAACTCGGCCACACCGTAGACGTCGTCGAACCCGTCGACGGCCTACCCGACATGGTCTACGCGGCCAACGCCGGGCTCATCGTCAATGGCGTGGCGATCGTCGCCCGCTTCAAGTACGCCGAACGTGACGGCGAATCCGCCGCCTACGCCGCCTGGATGCGGCAGCACGGGATGCAACCACACGTCACCAAATCCATCAACGAAGGTCAGGGCGATCTTCTGGTCGTCGGATCAACCGTCCTGGCGGGCCACGGCTTTCGCACCGACCCACAAGCCCACGCCGAAGTCGCCGAGATCACCGGAATGCCGGTGATCTCACTCGAACTCGTCGACCCCCGCTTCTACCATCTGGACACCGCGTTGACGGTGCTGGACGACACGACGATCGCGTACTACCCCCCCGCCTTCACCGAGAAGGCCCGCGCCGAGCTGCAGCGGTTGTTCCCCGACGCGATCGAGGTAGCCAGTTCGGACGCCTACGTCCTGGGGCTCAACGCGGTGTCCGACGGAAAACATGTCGTACATCCCCAGCAGGCAACCACTTTCGCCGAACAGCTCTACGCCGCCGGATTCCACCCCATCGGCGTCGACCTGTCCGAACTCCTCAAGGGCGGCGGATCGGTGAAATGCTGCACCCTGGAGATCTACTCATGAGCATCGCCGACATTTCGACCACCGCGACCGCCGACGCCATCGCCCTGGACGACGCCTATGCGGCCCACAACTATTCACCGCTGCCCGTCGTGGCCGCATCCGCCCGCGGGGCCTGGGTCACCGACGTCGAGGGACGACGCTATCTGGACTGCCTGGCCGCCTATTCGGCGGTCAACTTCGGTCATCACAACGACGAAATCATCGCCACCGCGCACCGGCAACTCGACGACCTGACCCTGGTCAGCCGCGCATTCCACTCCGACCGGCTGGGTCCCTTCTGCGCCACGCTGGCTGCGCTGTGCGGCAAGGACATGGTGCTGCCCATGAACAGCGGCGCCGAAGCCGTCGAGAGCGCAATCAAGGTCGCACGCAAATGGGGCACCGACGTCAAAGGGGTGCCGGAAGGGTCGGCCAATATCGTCGTGGCCGCCAACAATTTTCACGGCCGAACCATCACCATCGTCAGCTTCTCCTCCGACGATTCCGCCCGCACCGGCTTCGGGCCGTTCACCCCGGGCTTTCGCACCACACCCTTCGGGGACGCCGACGCCGTGGCATCGGCGATCGACGAGAACACCGTCGCCGTCCTCGTGGAGCCGATCCAGGGCGAGGCCGGAATCATCGTGCCGCCGGACGACTACCTGCCCCGACTGCGACAGATCTGCAGTCGCAACAATGTGCTGCTGATCGCCGACGAGATCCAGTCCGGGCTTGCACGCACCGGCCGTACATTCGCCTGCGAACACTGGGATGTGGTGCCCGACGTCTATCTGCTGGGCAAGGCTTTGGGCGGCGGAATCGTTCCGCTGTCGGCGGTGGTGGCCAACAGCGACGTGCTGGGCGTGCTCCATCCCGGTGAACACGGATCAACCTTCGGCGGCAACCCGTTGGCCGCAGCGATCGGGACGACAGTGGTCGATATTCTGCGCCGCGGCGAATTTCAATCCCGCTCCGCGCAGCTGGGCCTGCAACTGCATGCCCGCCTTCGCTCGCTGATCGGCCGCGGCGTGATCGATGTCCGCGGCCTCGGACTGTGGGCAGGCGTCGACGTCGACCCCCGCCTGGGCAGCGGCAAACAGCTGTGTCACGCGCTGGCACGACGCGGTGTCCTGGCCAAGGACACCCACGGCTCGACGCTGCGATTCGCACCCCCACTGGTGATCACCGCCGAAGAGATCGACTGGGCGGTTGACCAGTTCGCAGGCGCATTGGCTGAGGTGGCCTCATAATCGGCTAGACCGATCCAGGAGACGCCTATGACGGCCCCAGGCCTGACCCTCGTCCAACAGATGCTTCGCCGACGGCCCGTCCTCGGCGCACCTGTTGCCCACGGCGCCGTCAACAATCTCAAACGCAGTATCGGCGCGTTCCAGTTGACGATGTTCGGCGTCGGCTCGACCGTCGGCACCGGCATCTTCTTCGTGCTGTCCGAGGCGGTGCCCGAGGCGGGCCCCGGGGTCATCGTGTCGTTCATCATCGCCGGGGTCGCGGCCGGCCTCGCCGTCATCTGCTACGCCGAACTTGCCTCCGCCGTCCCGGTATCGGGGTCGACGTACTCCTACGCCTACACCACGCTCGGCGAAGTGGTCGCGATGGGAGTGGCGGCCTGCCTGCTGCTCGAATACGGGGTTTCCACGGCGGCGGTCGCCGTCGGGTGGAGCCAGTACGTCAACAAGCTGCTGGAGAATTTCTTCGGACATCAACTCCCACAAGCACTTTCGGCCGCCCCCTGGGATACTCAACCGGGCATCGTCAACCTGCCGGCGGTGGTCCTGGTCTGCCTGTGCGCCCTGCTGTTGATTCGGGGAGCCAGCGAATCGGCGAAGGTCAACACCATCATGGTGCTGACCAAGCTCGGTGTGCTGGTCATGTTCGCCGTGATCGCCTTCACCGCGTTCGACTCCGACCGGTTCTCCACATTCGCTCCCCTGGGAATCGCCGGGATCAGCGCGGCGGCCGGAACCATCTTCTTCTCCTATATAGGTCTCGACGCGGTTTCCACCGCCGGCGACGAGGTCAAGGATCCGCAGAAGACGATGCCCCGCGCCTTGATCGCGGCCCTGATCACAGTCACCGCCATCTACCTCCTGGTCACCTTCGCCGCGATCGGCGCCCAGAACTGGACCGAATTCGAAGGCCAGAAGGCCGGTCTCGCGGTCATCCTCGATCACGTCACCGGTGGGCACTACTGGGGCACCGTCCTTGCCGCCGGGGCGGTCATCTCGATCTTCTCAGTCACCCTGGTCACGCTCTACGGGCAAACCCGAATCCTGTTCGCCATGGGCCGCGACGGCCTGCTGCCACCTATGTTCGCCAAAGTCGACAGCCGACGAATGACACCGGTCAACAACACCATCGTGGTGATGATCGCCGTCAGCATCCTGGCCGGCGTCATTCCCCTGGACAAGCTCGCCGACATGGTGTCGATCGGCACACTCGTGGCCTTCATCGTCGTCTCCGTCGGCGTGATCATTCTTCGCGTCCGGGAACCGGATCTGCCGCGCGCGTTCAAAGTGCCCGGTTACCCCGTCACCCCGGTCCTGTCCGTCCTGGGCTGTCTCTACATCCTGTACAGCCTCCACTGGTACACGTGGGTGGCGTTCGGCTGCTGGGTCGCTGTGGTGTTGGCGTTCTACTTCGCCTGGGGACGACACCACAGCGCGCTGAACACCGGCGACGAAGTCGCCTCAACGACTGCGGAGGGGGACGCATCATGACGATCGTCGTCGGCTATCTGGCGGGCAAGAGTGGGACAGCGCCGCTGCACCTCGCGGTCATGGCGGCGCGGACGCTGCGGACCTCGCTGACGGTCGCGACCGTCGTGCCCAAGCCATGGACCACACCCTCCCCCGCTCGGATCGACGCCGAATACGCAGCCTGGGCCGACCAGCTCGCCGCCGACTCCGCCACGGAAGCGCAGCGGTTTCTGACCGGTTTGGCTTCCGATCTGGAAATCAGCTACCGCGGCCAATCACACCGGTCGGTGTCGGGGGGACTCGTCGAAGTGGTCGAGGAACTGGGCGCTGAGCTGTTGGTTCTCGGATCCTCGTCGGCCGGGCAACACGGACAGGTCGTGGTGGGTTCAACCGCTGACCGATTGCTTCACTCATCCCCGGTGCCCGTCACCATCGCCCCGCGGGGATACCGCGGGTCGCGCTCCGGGCGATGCTCCAGGATCACCTGCGGTTACCCCGGATCACCCGAGTCCGTGCTGATCGTCGAACGGGCCGTCGCCATGGCCAGACAGTTCGATGTGAAGCTGCGGGTCATCACGTTCGCCGTTCGCGGCCGCACGATGTATCCGCCGGAAGTCGGGTTGCATGCCGAGGACTCGATCCTGGCCGCCTGGCAGGAATACGCCCGGGACGCATTGCAGCAGTTGCACGTTCAGGGCGTTGTGGGTGACGACGTCGAACTGCAAGTGGTCAGTGGAAACGGATGGGATCAGGCGCTCGACGATGCGGAATGGATTGACGGCGAGGTCCTGGCACTGGGAACCTCACCGCGAGCCGAGATAGCTCGGGTGTTCCTCGGCTCGCGGGGAACCAAGATCATGCGCTACAGCCCGGTGCCGGTACTCGTACTCCCGGGATGACGCGCAGGGCATCACTCAGTACCGCATAACCCCGCGGTCGACGTTGATCTGCGATCCGGACAGCACACCCGAACTGTCGCCGGCCAGCCAGACCACGACCTCGGAGACCTCTTCGACCGACATGAAAGCCATCCGCTGCGCCCCGTCGTCCTTGCCCACCGGCTGATACGGCATCGGGGCGAAGCTGTGCAGAAAGCTCGGATGTTTGGTCAGGATGTCCATCATCGCGTCGTTCTCGATCATCGGAGTGCCGACGGAATAGGGGTGAATGGAATTGACCCGGATCCCGTACTCGCCGACCTCGAGCGCGAGTGTGTTCGTCAGCGCGGTGAGGCCGAACTTCGATGCCGCATAGTGGCCGTTGCCGGGCGTCGCCTTGATCCCCGCCGATGAACTGACGACGATGATCGAACCGCCGTTGCCCGCGTCGATCATCGCCGGCACCACCGCACGGATGGTGCGCCACGTCCCGCTCAGATTCACGTCGATGACGGTGTTCCACTGCTCGTCGGTCAGCTCCCACAACCGTCCCCAGCTCAACACACCGGCATTCGCCACCAGGATGTCGAGGCGGCCGAACCGTTCCACCCCATCCGCAACCAGCTGACGCAGCGCCGCATCGTCACGAACATCGACCTGGCGTGCCAACACCGTCCGGCCCTGTTCCTCGACGAGCCTGACCGTCTCGCGGAGGTCCTCCAGCGTCGCCGCGACATACGGAACGGTCTCCGAGGCGGGTGCGCAGATGTCCGACACGATGACGTCGGCACCCTCGCGGGCCAACCGGATCGCGTGAGCGCGGCCCTGCCCCCTCGCCGCGCCCGTCACGAAGGCGACGCGCCCCTCCAGCGTTCCCGCAGACGTAGTCATCACGCCACCCTATCCCCGGCCCGCACCTCGCCTCGCCACCAGACGCAGCGGCCCCAGGCACGCCCGGGAGATCGGGGACCTCCCCGTCTGCTCGCGCCGAGCACGGCTACCTTCCTCAAAGGTCGGCCAGGATCTCCTGGCGCTTGGCCGCGTATTCGGCATCGGTGACCTGACCGGTGGCCCGAAGCGTCTCGAGTTCCTGAAGACGCTGGGAGACAGTCGGTTCAGGCGCGGCAGGCATGAACGGGGCCGATGCGGTCGATGGAGCGGCGACAGGGTCCGGCGCCGCCTGCCCCGCGCCCGCCCTGCGCACGATGCCGATCACCTGTTGACGGACCGCCGGATTGGATCGAATGTCGATCATGCCTTTGACCGGAATGTTGTTGGCCTTGAGGATCTGCAGGATCTCCATCAGCGGCCCGGCCTGGCCGCTGAGGTCATAGGTGCGGTTGTCCTCAGCCATGGTGAACTGCGCGGGGACCACGCCGGCCACCAAAGCGCTACGGTCCCAATCGATTTGGTACTCACGCGTGGCGGGGTCGACGAGCACCACCATCCTCCTGCCGGTGATGATCGGCAGACGTGTCACAGATGCGATCACCCTGTCCTCGGCATCGAACGGCGCAAATCCAGGCCCCTCGATGTGCAGGCTGACTTTCACCAGCGGCTGGTCGTTGATTCGGGTGCCGGTCTCGGCGATGCCGTTGACCTGCGCCAGCGCCAACACGCCCTGCTGTTCCAGAAACGCGGTCTTGGCAGCGGACTTCGCTCCGTAGGACGCCAAACCCAGTGCCGCCAGCACGTCGACCGCAGTGACTAGGAGTCCGGTGTAGAACATCCACTTCATGAGGCTGTCCTGGCCCGTCGCGAAGTAGACGATCAAGAAGATCGGACCGACCAGCCCACCGCACAGTAGGACCATCAGCTGAGCTTTGACATAGCGCCACAACATGGCTGTCAGAGTAACGAAAGCGGCGCCCACCCGAAGGTGAGCGCCGCTTTCGCAGTGCTTAGCAGAACTCAAGCCCGACTTCTTCGACTCCTCCGCAGGGCTACGCCCCGCAGCGTCGTCGAAGGGGTCACTTGATGATCTTGGTAACCCGGCCGGCGCCGACGGTACGACCACCCTCACGGATGGCGAACCGCAGACCCTCGTCCATGGCGACGGGCTGGATCAGCTTCACCGAGATGTCGGTGTTGTCGCCGGGCATGACCATTTCCGTACCCTCCGGCAACGTGACAACGCCGGTCACGTCGGTGGTGCGGAAGTAGAACTGCGGACGGTAGTTGTTGAAGAACGGCGTGTGACGCCCGCCCTCGTCCTTGGACAGGATGTAGACGCTGCCCTCGAACTCGGTGTGCGGGGTCGTGGTGCCGGGCTTCACGACAACCTGACCACGCTCGACGTCTTCGCGCTTGATGCCACGAACCAGCAGACCGACGTTGTCGCCCGCCTGACCCTGGTCGAGCAGCTTGCGGAACATTTCCACACCGGTGACCGTGGTCTTGGTCGTGGTGGGACGGATGCCGACGATCTCGACTTCCTCGTTCACGTTGATCACGCCACGCTCGACACGACCGGTGACCACGGTGCCGCGGCCGGTGATCGTGAACACGTCTTCGACGGGCATCAGGAACGGCTTGTCGGTCTCGCGGATCGGATCCGGGATCGAGGCGTCGACAGCGTCCATCAGCTCTTCAACACTCTTGACCCACTTCTCGTCACCCTCGAGGGCCTTGAGCGCCGACACCTTGATGACCGGGGCATCCTCGTCGAAGTCCTGGGCGGCCAGCAGTTCGCGGACCTCCATCTCGACGAGCTCGATGAGCTCCTCGTCGTCGACCATGTCGGCCTTGTTCAGCGCAACCAGGATGTAGGGCACGCCGACCTGACGGGCGAGCAGCACGTGCTCGCGGGTCTGCGGCATCGGGCCGTCGGTGGCGGCGACCACCAGGATCGCGCCGTCCATCTGGGCGGCACCGGTGATCATGTTCTTGATGTAGTCAGCGTGACCGGGGGCGTCGACGTGTGCGTAGTGACGCTTCTCGGTCTGGTACTCCACGTGGGAGATGTTGATGGTGATACCGCGCTGACGCTCCTCGGGCGCATTGTCGATCTGGTCGAATGCGCGCGACTCGTTCAAATCGGGGTACTTGTCGTGCAGAACCTTGGTGATTGCTGCAGTCAGCGTGGTCTTGCCGTGGTCAACGTGACCGATGGTCCCGATGTTGACGTGCGGCTTCGTCCGCTCGAACTTCGCCTTCGCCACTTCTGTGTCCTCCTGGACTTGTTGGTGCTTGTTTAAAGCAGTTTGTTTGTTTTCAGTTGTGCGTTTCCGCCGCCACCACTCGGCGCCGGACCAGAAACTACTGGCCCGTCGCCTTCGCGCTGTTCACACGCTCGGACTCCGGACCAGAAACTACTGGCCCGTCGCCTTCGCGATGATCTCCTTCGACACGTTCGCCGGAACTTCGGCGTACGAGTCGAACACCATGGAGTAGTTAGCCCGGCCCTGGGTCTTCGACCGGAGGTCGCCGACGTAGCCGAACATCTCCGACAGCGGCACCTGCGCCCTGACGACACGGGCACCACTGCGCTCCTCCATGGCCTGGATCTGGCCACGGCGGGAGTTCAAGTCGCCGATCACATCACCCATGTAGTCCTCGGGTGTGGTGACCTCGACAGCCATGATCGGCTCCAGGATGACCGGCTGAGCTTGCGCCGCAGCCTTCTTCAGCACCTGGGAGCCGGCAATCTTGAACGCCATTTCTGACGAGTCGACGTCGTGGTATGCGCCGTCGAGCAGGATCACCTTCAGGTTCACCAATGGGTAGCCGGCGAGCACGCCGTACTGCATGGCGTCCTGCGCACCGGCATCCACCGACGGGATGTACTCGCGCGGAATGCGGCCGCCGGTGACCTTGTTCTCGAATTCGTAGGTCGCGCCGTCTTCGCCGACAAACGGCTCGATGGCAATGAGAACCTTCGCGAACTGGCCGGAGCCACCCGTCTGCTTCTTGTGGGTGAACTCGACCTTGTCGACTGCCCGCTTGATCGTCTCTTTGTAGGCCACCTGGGGCTTACCGACGTTGGCTTCGACCTTGAATTCGCGGCGCATGCGGTCCACCAGGATGTCCAGGTGAAGCTCGCCCATACCGCCGATGATGGTCTGGCCGGTCTCATGGTCCTGGTTGACCTTGAACGTCGGATCTTCCTCGGCCAACTTCTGGATGGCCAGGGAGAGCTTCTCCTGGTCACTCTTGGTCTTGGGCTCGATGGCGACCTGGATGACCGGATCCGGGAACGTCATCGACTCCAGAACAACCTGATTGTTCAGATCGCTCAGAGTGTCGCCGGTGGTGGTGTCCTTAAGGCCGATCACCGCGTAGATGTGGCCGGCCGACGCCGTTTCGACCGGGTTCTCCTTGTTGGAGTGCATCTGGAAGAGCTTGCCCAGCCGCTCCTTCTTGCCCTTGGTCGCATTGATGACCTGGGCTCCGGAGTCGACCTTGCCCGAGTAGACCCGGACGTAGGTCAGCTTGCCGAAGAACGGGTGTGTGGCGACCTTGAATGCCAGGCCGGAGAACGGTTCGTCCGCCGACGGCTTGCGCCGGATGATCTCGTCTTCCTTGCCCGGGGCGTGACCTTCGGCGGCTGCTACGTCCAGCGGCGTCGGCAGATAGTCGATGACCGCGTCGAGCATGGGCTGCACACCCTTGTTCTTGAACGCGGAACCACACAGCACCGGATAGCCGGCGCTGGTGACGGTCAACTTGCGCAGACCGGACTTGATCTCCGCAACGGTCAGCTCTTCGCCGCCCAGGTACTTCTCCATGAGGTCGTCGTCCGTCTCGGCGACCGCCTCGATCATCGCGGTGCGGTACTCCGCGGCCTTCTGTTGGAGATCGTCGGGAAGGCTCGATAATTCCAAGACGTCGTACTTCTCACCGAGCTTGGTCTCACCGCGCCAGACTTTGGCCTTCATCTCGACCAGGTCGACGATGCCCTCGAAGTCCCCTTCGGATCCGATCGGCAGCTGAATCGGGACCACGTTCGCCCCGAGGCGGTCTTTCATGGTCTGCACCGAGAAATAGAAGTCGGCGCCCAGCTTGTCCATCTTGTTGACGAAGCAGATGCGCGGAACGTCGTACTTATCGGCCTGCCGCCACACCTGCTCAGACTGCGGCTCGACACCCTCCTTGCCGTCGAAGACGGCTACGGCACCGTCAAGCACGCGAAGCGAGCGTTCGACCTCGACGGTGAAGTCGACGTGACCCGGGGTGTCGATGATGTTGATCTGGTTGCCATCCCAGAAACAGGTGGTGGCAGCCGAGGTGATGGTGATCCCCCGCTCCTGCTCCTGCTCCATCCAGTCCATTGTGGCGGCACCGTCGTGCACCTCACCGATCTTGTAGCTGATGCCGGTGTAGTAGAGGATGCGCTCGGTCGTCGTTGTCTTACCGGCATCGATGTGCGCCATGATGCCGATGTTGCGGACCTTGTTCAGGTCAGTCAACACGTCCTGTGCCACAGCTGTCTTCCCACTCTTTCGGTTTAAAGAATTAGATGTTGAATGCCCGGTGTGACGGCCAAAGCCGCGGCGCGAAGTCGCCGCCGCGGCCGGCGATCACCAGCGGTAGTGCGCGAATGCCCGGTTGGCTTCTGCCATCTTGTGCACGTCTTCGCGCCGCTTGACCGCGGCACCCAGACCGTTGCTTGCGTCAAGAATCTCGTTGGCCAGCCGCTCGACCATGGTCTTCTCGCGGCGCTTCCGGGAGAAGCCCACCAGCCAACGCAGAGCAAGGGTGGTGGAACGGTCGGGACGAACCTCGACCGGCACCTGGTAGGTGGCACCGCCGACACGACGGCTGCGAACCTCGAGAGATGGCTTCACGTTGTCCATCGCCCGCTTGAGGGTGACGACGGGATCGGTACCGGTCTTGTCGCGGGCCTGCTCGAGGGCGCCGTAGACGATGCGCTCGGCCAGAGATTTCTTGCCCTGCATCAGGATCTTGTTGACCAGCTGAGTCACCAACTGCGACCCGTAGACCGGATCGTTGACCAGCGGACGCTTGGGAGCGGGCCCCTTGCGCGGCATTAGCTCTTCTCCTTCTTCGCGCCGTAACGGCTGCGTGCCTGCTTGCGGTTCTTGACGCCCTGGGTGTCCAGCGAGCCACGGATGATCTTGTAGCGGACGCCGGGGAGGTCCTTCACACGACCGCCGCGCACCAGCACCATCGAGTGCTCCTGCAGGTTGTGGCCTTCACCCGGGATGTAGGCGGTGACCTCGACCTGACTGGTCAGCTTGACGCGAGCAACCTTGCGAAGCGCGGAGTTCGGCTTCTTCGGGGTGGTGGTGTACACGCGTGTGCACACGCCGCGTCGCTGCGGGCTGCCCTTGAGGGCCGCGGTCTTCACCTTGGCGATCTTGTCGCGGCGCCCCTTGCGGACCAGCTGCTGAATGGTTGGCATCTAAACGCTTTCTATCCTGTGTCGTCTTCTTCAAGTCTCTGTACTGCGGTTTCGGCCCCGCCGCTTACCCCGCGACCGGGCGTGTCGCATGCATTGCAACACCGAGGAACCAGGTTGGCATTTCCCGGCATTTTTCGATGCTCACGACATACGAATTGGCCCGCCGTGCGGGCATGCTTGCCGCGCTTTGCGGCAGCACGCGCCCCTGTCGAGCAGGCACAAGAATCGACGATACCAGGCTGCGCGGTACCCTCCAAACTCGCGGGATCGCGCCTTACCGCAGGTCACGACTTTGTTCCGGCTCCCGGGGTCAACAGAACCGTCCGAGTCGCCCCGCCGGCTCAACCCGTTGTGCGATGAGCCATACCCGTCGCCAATCGGAGCACCATGTCCGAAAACACCACGTCCGTGTCGACCTCGTCCATGACGCCCGTCATCTCGAGCAGTACAAAACCGTGCAACGCCGCCCAGAACTCCAAGGCCGCATAGAACGCGCCCTCGCCCTGCAACCCGTAGGACGACAGCACTTCGATGACCGGTGCGGCCGCCGCATGAGAAGCGGCCGTGTACTCGGGATCATCGCCGCCCAGCGGCATCCGGGTGAACGCCGAGTACCGGCCGGGGTGGTGATGGGCATAACTGCGATACGCACTCGCCATCGCCATGACCGCATCGTCGCGTGTCCGCCCTTGAGCCACCGCGCTGAGCATCTGCAGGATGTCGTCGATGACCCTCATCCGAACCGTCCGCCGCAGATCGTCGAGGCTGTGAACGTGGTTGTAGAGCGACGGGCCCTTGGTGCCGAGCTGGTTGGCGAGGGCGTTGATGGTCAGCGCGTCCCATCCCTCGCGATCGAGGAATGTCAGCGCCGCGTTGACGATGACGTCACGGCTGAGCTTGACCGACCGCGCCGGCGACCTGGACGCGCGCGGGTTCGTCATCCCATGCCCCCTCTCGGCGCTCTCGGCGTCGGCCCCTCGACTCGGTCAGCGAAACTCTAAATCAGCGCCTCACCTTGTTCAGGCTCCCACCTTTTCGCGCTGCCTGTGCGCACTCCAGACGCAGTCTGTCGGCACGTCCGGCATGCTCGTCGTAGGCTCGCCAGCATGCGCATATGGACCCCGCTGGCCATCATCTGCTTCGTCGCCACGCTGGCCCTCGCCGGGTGTGGCGGAAATGACACCCACCCCGACGATCCCTCTGCGACAGCCGGAAAGTCCGGCGCTCAGGTGGAGATCGGCAACACGATCAACTATGGGTCCTTCGGCACCACCGCCGACCTTGACTGCGCGGACGGGAAGTCCCTCAACGTCGGCGGCTCCAACAACACGCTGACCGTTAGGGGAACCTGCTCGTCGGTCAACATCGGCGGTGCCGACAACAAGATCAAGTTCGACGCGGTCAGCACCGAGATCGCCATCGTCGGGCTCAACAACACCATCACCTACAAGGACGGCGACCCGCGGGTGAACAACCTCGGGTCGGGCAACACCATCAACAAGGGCTGAACGCTTGGCGTCAGGATTTTCTTGACGATCCTCTTCGCGTCAAGTAAAACTTGACGCATGACTATGCAATCAATAACCCTGCACGCGTTCCGCGAAGACCAGCCCGGATCACGGTGGCAGGCGCTCTACAACGCCATCTGGCACGGCTATCGCGCCTGGTACCTCCGCCCCGGAACCGGCCGTCGTCCCAGCACCGGAGAAGCTCGCCGCGCACTCGAACGCCACATGCCTGAACTCCAACCGACATTTCAGCGGCTCACCGCCCTGACCGGTGAAAATCCCGTGACGGCAGCGATGCTGACCCACTGGAACATGCCCGCCTTCGCGCCCGCCTGCTCGCAGGTCGCCCTCAATGGGGACACCCGGGCTCTGATCCGCAATTACGACTACCACCCCGATTTGTTCGAGCAGGTGGTCATGTCGACCCGCTTCACCGACCGATCGGTGATCGGAACCAGCGACTGCCTCTGGGGGCTACTCGACGGGATGAACTCCGACGGCCTGGCTATTTCGCTGACCTTCGGCGGAGCCAGAGGTTCCGGACCCGGATTCGGCATCCCGCTGGTCGTGCGCTATCTGCTCGAGGTAGCGGGCACCACCGAGGAAGCCGTGACCGCCCTGTCCCGCCTGCCCATCGCCATGTCGTACAACCTGACCATTTCCGACAGCACCGGCGACATCCGCACCGCCTATGTCGCCCCCCACGGCGTCATGGAGGTGCGCCGCCTGCCGATCGCGACGAATCACCGTTTCGAAACCCCGGCAGACCCGGCACATGCCGCGCGGTACCGCAGCGTCGAACGCCAAGTACACATCGGCGACTTGCTGGCGGACGAAAGTCACCCCGACCGCATAGCCGACGAATTCCTGCGTCCTCCCCTGCGGAGCACCGACTACGCGAACGGATTCGGAACGTTGTACACCGCCGATTACCGACCTGATGCCGGCGAGGTGCACTACCGCTGGCCGGGCACCACGTGGACACGGTCCTTCGACTCCCCCGACGCGGAACTGCGGCTCGACGTACCGACGTGATCACGACCGTAATATCGCGTCATGAGCCTTGCGGATGACGTGCCTCTGGAGTCACTCGGCGAAACCGAGTTGGCCGCGCTGATCTACCGGGTCACCGATGAGCTGAGCACCCGGGGAACACGGGAGGCCTTCAGCGAACTGCTGCGCGTAGTCGCCCATGCCGGCGAACGGGTCGGTGAGGCAGCACGCCTGCTGGCGTCCTCGAACTCATGGAGTCAGGTCGCTGAGATCTCGGGAACGTCGAGGCAGGCGGCCTGGGAACGGTGGCGGATGACGTAGCGGGTTCGGCTCAGGCCTTAGCGCCGTGCCGACCCGCGCCGCCGGCGAACCGCTGAGCTCCGGCCAACGACTCCGCGGCAACCTTGGCCATGCTGGCGTATTCGAAGGTCATCGCGTCGGCCTCCGCGTGCCCCCATTGATGCAGCGCGGACAGCCGGTCGGCACGCATGCATCCCTGTGGCAGTGTGGCGAGTTCGGCCGCAAGCTCCTCCGCCGCCTGACGGGCCTGTCCAATCGGCACCACCCGATTGGCCAACCCGATCGCCAGCGCCTCGTCGGCGGCCACCGGACGTCCGGTGAGGATCAGATCCATGGCGCGACCGTGGCCGATCAGCCGAGGCAGTCGAACCGTGCCACCGTCGATCAGCGGGACCCCCCACCTCCGGCAGAAGACACCGAAGACGGCATCCTCCTCAGCCACCCGCAGATCACACCACAACGCCAATTCGAGCCCGCCGGCAACCGCGTAGCCGCTGACGGCGGCGATGACAGGCTTGGACAGCGTCATTCGACTCGGACCCATCGGGCCTGGCCCGTCCACACTGAGCGGATTCGAGTCGGGCGTTCCAATCGCCTTGAGGTCGGCCCCGGCGCAGAAGGTTCCATGGTCACCCCACAAAACCGCAACCGCCGCGGTGTCGTCGCGGTCGAACGCGTCGAACGCCTCGAACAACGCCTTGGCCGTCGGACCGTTGACCGCGTTGCGCGCGTGCGGACGATCCAGGATCACCGTCGTCACAGCGCCGTTGCGCTCCACCCGGACGCCTGCTGCGGCACTCATCTGACCTCCACCAGTTGGTTGTCCCCACGTCTTTGAGCCAACTCACCCGCAAATGTGGCGTAGGCCGCCCGCAACTCGCCGCCCGGCCAGCCCGTAGGGAGCAGCTCATCCGGCAGAACCGGATCGGTCAACAAGTGGCGGACCATGCGGGCAGCCGTCATGAACCGGCCCGGACCGTCGACAGCCCCAGACATCGTCGCCAGTAACTCGCGCCCGGTGCGCTCCCATGCCTCGATGTCCCACAGCCGGCCGGCGAGCTCTGCCGGCGAGCCGTCCTCGGCGCGCAAGACCCGAACCACGTCGGTGACCTCCGGCGGCAACGTCTCCTCGAGGTTGTCGGGGCGCAGCCAGACCCCTTCGCGTAGCTCACCGAAGCGCCGGTCCTGAAGTACCGCGCGCAATACCGACCGGGCCCGGGCATCGACACCCACCGTCGTGATGACGAGCACGGTCCACATTCCGTTCCAGCGCCGTAGCCGTGGATTGATGGCCGCATCCTGCCGCCGCTGCCGGCTCAGCAGGCGGTCCGAGAGCCGATAGCCGTCCTCGGACCGGACCAGGTCTCCCGCAGCCACCATGCGGGTCAAAGCCACTCGAAGCGTGGCTTCCTTGATGTCGAAATCAGCCGTGAGCCGAACCAGCTCGCCAGCCGTCGCCCAGGCCGGATGTGCCCCGAGAAGGACGCTCAGCACCACCGACCGGGCGGTCAGCCGGGAAATCGGCTCGGCCGACACGTCAGACTCCCGACGAGGTGCGGCCGTGGTCGCCAAAAGGTTCGTCGCGGTGCCGGACGGCCTCGCGGAATCCATGCTCCACCGCGTCCGCCACGAATGCGTGCCCCTCCGGTGTATGCCTTGCGATGCCGTCGAAAACGGTGCTCACCATACGACTGGTCGCGACGCCCTGCTGAAGGAGCGCGGAGTTCATCGCGAGCTTGACCATGATCAACTGATTCACCGGGACGGCAGCGATTCGCTCGACGAGCCGCTCGGTGCGCTCATCGAGGTCCGCTGGGTCGGGTGCCTCGACAGCAAGTCCCCATTCCGCCGCCTGCGCGCCAGTGATGCAGTCCCCGGTCAGCAGCAGGCGCTTTGCCCGTTGGTCACCCAGCCGGTGCGCCCACAAACCCGCAGCGGGAACGCCCCACACCCTCGTCGGCGGGTAGCCGATCTTCGCGTCGGCGGCGGCGATCACCTGGTCGGCATGGAGCGCGATGTCCGTGCCGCCGGCCACGCAGTACCCGTGAATCTTGACCACCGTGGGCTTGTCTGCGTGCATGAGGCTGGAGAAGCCCCGCACGAACCGGCTCATCATCTGGTAGTCGATCATCGGATCCCAGGGCTGGTTCGGCAGGTGATTGACGGCCTGGGTCTGCCCATCCAGCACCGTTCCCCGGTAGCCATCCCCGCCCGCCGACGACGATCCGTCGGCGTACGCGCTCAGATCGAAACCCGCGCAGAAGCCGCTACCCCGGCCCGACACCAGGATGACGTGAACACCGGGATCGAGGTCGGCGCGCTCGACCAGAGCAGCCAACTCCAACGGAGTGTCGGCGACGATTGCGTTGCCCTTCTCCGGCCGATTGAACGTGATTCGAGCAACGCGATCGGTGACCTCATAGGTCATCGTCTTCAGATCGCCGGTCATCCCTTGACCAGAGCACGCTCGAGGATCGGAGAAAGATCAAGACCAGTGGGCAGCGTGCCGAAGGCACCGCCCCAATCCCGCGCCATCCGGGTAGCCAGGAACGCCTCCGCCACCGCTGGATGACCGTGCCGAACGAGCAGCGAGCCCTGCAGCGCCAGACTGATGTCCTCAGCGACCTTGCGGCCGCGGTACTCGATGGTCTGGAGATCGGCCAGCGACTCGCTCAGATTCGCAACATGCGCATCCAGGCGCGAATCATGACCCGACGTGGCGCTCAACTCGTCGAAGAACACCTCGACGCACTCGGGCCGAGTGGCCATCGCCCGCAAAGTGTCGAGCGCACTGACGTTGCCCGAGCCCTCCCAGATGCCCATCAGGGGCGCCTCACGGTACAAGCGGGGCATGTCCGAATCCTCCGCATAGCCGTTGCCGCCAAAGCACTCCATCGCCTCCGCCGCGTGCGGCGTCGCACGCTTACACACCCAATACTTCGACGCCGCGAGTCCGATCCTGCGCAACAAAGCCTCGCGACCGTCGCCCCGAGCCGCACGGTCGGTGGCCCCGGCCATCCGCATCGCGACAATGGTTGCCGCCTCCGCCTCGACAGCCAGATCCGCCAGCACATTGCGCATCAGCGGCTGGTCGATGAGATAGGCGCCGAACGCCTTGCGGTGCTGCGTGTGGTGGATGGCCCGGGTGAGCCCGGTCCGCATACTCGTCGCGCTGCCCAGTGTGCAGTCCAGCCGTGTCATGTTGACCATCTCGATGATGGTGGGCACGCCGCGGCCTTCCTCCCCCACCAGCCAGACGGTTGCACCGTCGTACTCGACCTCACTGGATGCGTTGGCGTGGTTGCCGAGCTTGTTCTTCAACCGCTGGACGAACATCCTGTTGCGACTGCCGTCGGGAAGCACGCGCGGAAGCAGGAAACATGACAGTCCACCAGGCGCCTGCGCCAAAACCAGGAAGATGTCACACATCGGCGCGGAGGTGAACCACTTGTGGCCGCGCAGCGAATAAGTCCCGTCGCCGTTCGGCGTGGCCTGCGTGGTTCCCGCGCGGACATCCGAGCCACCCTGCTTCTCGGTCATCGACATGCCCGCCGTGATGCCGAGCTTCGTCGTCGCGAGCCTGAGATCGGGGTCGTAGTGCCGGCTGGTGAGCAGCGGCTCGTACACCGCAGCGAGTTCGGGGTTGTGGCGCAGTGCCGGGACCACCGCGTAGGTCATCGAGATCGGGCAGACGTGACCGGGCTCGGGTGTCCAGACGGACATCTTCGCAGCGCGAACCACGTGTGCGCCCGGCCTCGGGTCCGCCCAGGGAGCCCCGTGCAAACCATGCGCGACGGCCGTACGCATCAATTCGTGATAAGCCGGGTCGTACTCGATCTCGTCGATCCGATGTCCGTAACGGTCATGGGTGTGCAGGATCGGGCGATTTCGATCGGCCAGGTCGCCCCATTTCTGCGCTTGGGCGGAGCCCGAGATCGCTCCGAGCTCGGTGACCTCGTCGAGGCCCCATTCCCCGCCCTCCCGCACAAGCGCCTCGACGATCGCCGGCGCGGTCGCCGGGTTGTGATCGCTCAGCGGTGGAACCTGGTTGGTGACCACGTGGGTATCTGACATGCTGCAACTATTACAGTTTTTCGACGGCTGTACAAGATACGTAACGCCCCTGTCGGTGGGTCCCGAAGTTTCGGGACCTGCGCTCATCTGATAGAAAGTCCGATCGGAGAAGGCATCAGCGGCAAAGACCGGCAAATCGCTCAACATGGCGCGTGCCGGCCGTCCGCCCCGACAGTGAGCTGACACAACATGTCCAATACGCGCCCGACGATCTGCCTCAACATGATCGTGCGCAACGAAGCCCACATCGTCCGCGAAGTTCTGGATTGTGTTGCCAAATACATCGACTACTGGGTCATCGTCGACACCGGATCCGACGACGGCACCCAAGACATCATTCGCGCCCATACCGCCGAGCTCGGGATCCCCGGCGAACTCCACGAACGCACCTGGCAGAACTTCGGGGTCAACCGCACCCAGGCGCTCGATCTGGCCAAGGGGCACGCCGACTACATCTGGGTCATCGACGCCGACGACCTCGTCATGGGCGATCTCGACCTGACGAACCTGACCGCCGACGCCTACGAACTACGACTCGGTGACAGCGCAGGCTTCTCCTATTGGCGCGCCCAAATCTTGCGAGACGGCCTCCCCTGGCGCTATCTCGGGGTGGTCCACGAATACGTCGACTGCGATCAGCCATTCATGCGCGTCCGCCTCCAAGGCGACTACTTTGTCGATTCCCGGCGCCTCGGCGGCCGCAATCTGGATCCGCAGAAGTATGCGCGCGACCGCGATCTGCTGCTGGCCGAAATGGAACGCGATCCCAACGACTCCCGGTCGGCCTTCTATCTCGCCCAGAGCTACTTCGACCTCGGCGATTACGCGAATTCCAAGATCTGGTACGCGCGGCGGGCCGAAATGGGCGGCTGGGACGAAGAGGTCTACTACTCCAAACTGCGCGTCGGCGAGTCGATGGCCCGACTCGATGAGCCTTGGCCCGATGTTCAAGACGCCTACCTGAAGGCCTGGGAATACCGCCCCATCCGCGCGGAGGCGCTCTACGCCATCGCCCACCGATATCGCGCCAACGAGCGCTACCAGCTCGGCTATATGTTCGCCTCGCAGGCCGCGCAGATCCCGCTACCCGAACACGACCGGTTATTCGTCGGCGGCGACGTGCACAACTGGCGAGCGATGGACGAACAAGCCGTCTGCGCGTCCTGGATCAACAAGAAGGCAGAAGCCTTCAATCTTTCGCGCAAATTACTCGCCCGCAGCGACGTGCCCGACGCGGACCGCAGCCGCATCTCATCCAACCGCGACCTTCAAGTCCCGATGCTGATCGACTCGGCTGCGCAATATTCCGAACAGCGGGCACGTGCACTGTCTAGCGGTCCGCGGGGCGAAGTCACTGTCAGCCTTGTCATGGGACAGACCCTGGCCGCCACCGAGCATGCGCTCAACACCTTCATCAACACCTGCAACGACTTGGAACGAATCGACCGCGTCCTGCTGCTTCACGGCGGATTGACGGCCGAAGACCGGATCGCACTGGTGGAGAAGTACCGGTTCCTCGATTTCGTCGACGCAACGTCGATCGACCGCCCCATCGAAAACCTCGCCCGGATCCGGCAAGCGGTCGGTGGCAGATTCTGGCTGCACCTGGGTAGAGGCTGGCAGTTCTTCGCACCCGAAATGCTGATCAGCAGACTGCGCGCCGTCCTGGGTTCCGAGCCTGAGGTTTTCCAGGTCGCCATCAACTTCAACGACGCTCAAGGTCTGACGGGGACGTGCGCGTCCGAACGGGATGCTCGCCGGACGCCCAGCGGGGGCCGGTACGTGGTCACCGACTCGGTGGCCGCCGGGCCGGCACTGTACGACGTGCTTCGCCTCGATCAAGTCGGCGGCTTCGGCGTCACCGACAGTGAACCGTTGGTGATGCTGGGCAAGCGCGCAGCCGCGATGGGACTGCGGACAGCGACACTGGACGAAGTGCTGTGCACAAGGATGACCGCGGGCTGAGCTCTCCGCCTAGACGTGGTCACGCAAAAAGGCGATATCCCGCTTGCGTCCATCGTCGGCGGTTTCGCAGATGACAGGCGCGTTCGCCGCAACCACCACCGCGATCAGTAGCTGCGGATCAATCTGCCCGGCACCGAAATTGGCATGCCGGTCGGCACCTGATCCGGCGGCATCACGCGAGTCGTTGCAATGCACCAGGTCGATCCGGCCGGTGATCGATCTGATGCGGTCGACCGCGTCGAGCAGTTCCTCCCCCGCCGCCCAAGCGTGGCAGGTGTCCAGGCAGAAGCCGATGCCCTTGTCGCCGATACGATCCCAAAGTCGGGCGACCGTGTCGAAATGGCGCGCTATCGCATTCTCACCGCCGGCTGTGTTCTCCAGATAGACCGGCACCTTGGTATCGAGATGGCGAGTGGGTCCTCGTTGTGGACATGTGAGCCGATCAGCACGCAGACGAGCTTAGCCGCGCAGGTCGATCGGACGCCGAGCGTAACGCCGGCAAAGGAAAATGCCCCGGACGCGCCGGGGCATTTTCCTCACCTGACTGCTACCGGTAGTCGCTGTAGCCGTAATCGTCCAACGGCACCGCCGCGCCAGTGGCCTGACCGAAGTCCGGGCTGTAGTACTGATCCTCGTAGGACGGGATCGTGTACGCCGCAGCGCGGGCCTCCTCGGTCGGGTTGACCTGGATGTCCCGGTAGCGGGCGATGCCCGTACCGGCCGGGATCAGCTTGCCGATGATCACGTTCTCCTTCAGGCCCTGGAGCTTGTCGCTGCGGCAGTTGATCGCCGCATCGGTCAGCACCCGGGTGGTCTCCTGGAACGACGCCGCCGACAGCCACGAGTCGGTGGCCAACGACGCCTTCGTGATTCCCATCAACACCGGACGGCCGGCCGCGGGCTCTGCGCCCTCGGCGACGACCCGACGGTTCTCGGCCTCGAACTCGCTGCGCTCGGTCAGCGAACCGGGCAGGAACTCCGTCGCGCCCGAATCGATGACCGTGACGCGGCGCAGCATCTGCCGCACGATCACCTCGATGTGCTTGTCGTGGATCGACACGCCCTGCGCACGGTAGACCTCCTGGACCTCCTTGACCAGGTGGATCTGGACCTTGCGCGGGCCTTCGACGCGAAGCACCTCGTGCGGGTCGGCAGAGCCCTCCATGAGCTGCTGCCCGACCTCGACGTGGTCGCCGTCGGCCAGCAGTCGCTCGGTGCCGTCATCGTGCTTGAACACACGCAACCGCTGACGCTTGGACAGCTTGTCGTACACGACCTCTTCGCTGCCGTCGTCCGGAACGATGGTGATCTTGTAGAACTTGTCCGTCTCTTCGATGCTGACCCGGCCGGCCACGTCGGCGATCGGCGCGCGGTTACGCGGGATACGCGCCTCGAACAGTTCCTGCACGCGGGGCAGACCACCCACGATGTCGCCACCGCCGGTGACACCGCCCTGGTGGAAGGTGCGCATGGTCAGCTGCGTGCCGGGCTCGCCGATGGACTGAGCCGCGACGATACCGACGGCCTCACCGATGTCGACCAGCTTGCCGGTCGCCATAGAGCGGCCGTAGCACATCGCGCACACGCCCGAAGCGCTCGCGCAGGTCAGCACCGAACGAACCCGCACCGAACCGATGCCCGCTTCGAGAAGCGCATCGATCGCAGGGTCGCCGAGGTCGTGACCGCGCTCGACGACGACGTTGCCGTTCTCGTCGACCGCATCCGAAGCCAAGGTCCGCGCGTACGCCGAGGTCTCGACGTGCGCATCGCGGAGGAGGCTGCCGTCGGCCTGACGCTCCGCCAGGTCGACGAGGATGCCCCGCTCGGTGCCGCAATCGTGCTCGCGGACGATCACATCCTGCGACACGTCCACCAGACGACGGGTCAGGTAGCCCGAGTCGGCGGTACGAAGCGCCGTGTCGGCCAGACCCTTACGTGCGCCGTGGGTGTTGATGAAGTACTCCAACACCGTCAGGCCCTCGCGGAACGACGACTTGATGGGACGCGGGATGAACTCACCCTTCGGGTTCGTCACCAGGCCCTTCATGCCGGCCAAGGTACGAGTCTGCGTCAGGTTGCCCGTCGCGCCGGACTTCACGATCGTGATGATCGGGTTGTCGGCGGGATAGTGCTCCTCCAGCGCCTTACCGACCTCTTCGGTGGCTTCCTTCCAGATCTCCACCAGGTTGTCGTTGCGCTCCTGACGGCTGAGCGCGCCACGCTGATACTTGCGCTCGATGCCGTCGGCTTCCTGCTCGTAACGCTCGAGGATCTCCTGCTTCTCCGGCGGCACCAGCACGTCGGCCATCGAAACCGTGACACCGCTTCGGGTCGCCCAGTAGAACCCGGCATCCTTGAGCTTGTCCACGGTCTGCGCCACGACGATCATCGGGTAGCGCTCGGCCAGATCGTTGATGATCCGGGCCTGGACCTTCTTGTGCATCTGCTCGTTGACGAACGGATAGCCCTGAGGCAGCAGTTCGTTGAACAGGACGCGCCCCAGCGTGGTCTTGGCGGTCCACGGGTTACCCGGACGCCAGCCGTTCTCCCCGAACAACTCCGTCTCGACCTCATGCGGCGGACGCAGCTGCGTCAGACGCACCTTGATCTCCGAACGAACGCTCAGTGCACCGCGGTCCATCGCCATGATGGCCTCGGCCGGCGAACTGAACACACCCGTCTCCGGCTGGTCCTTGGCAGCCGGCGCGAACTCGCCGAGACCACCCTCGACATGAGTGGTCAGGTAGAACAGCCCGGTCACCATGTCCAGACGGGGCATGGCCAGCGGCTTACCCGACGCCGGGGACAGAATGTTGTTCGAAGACAGCATGAGCACGCGGGCCTCGGCCTGCGCCTCGGCGCTCAGCGGCAGGTGAACGGCCATCTGATCGCCGTCGAAGTCGGCGTTGAACGCCTCGCAGACCAGCGGATGCAGCTGGATGGCCTTGCCTTCGACGAGCTGCGGCTCGAACGCCTGGATGCCCAACCGGTGCAGGGTTGGTGCACGGTTGAGCAGCACCGGATGCTCGGCGATGACCTCTTCGAGGACGTCCCACACCTGCGGGCGCTGGCGCTCGACCATCCGCTTGGCGCTCTTGATGTTCTGCGCGTGGTTCAGGTCGACCAGGCGCTTCATCACGAACGGCTTGAACAGCTCGAGCGCCATGAGCTTCGGCAGACCGCACTGGTGCAGCTTGAGCTGCGGACCGACGACGATGACCGAACGGCCCGAGTAGTCGACACGCTTGCCCAGCAGGTTCTGACGGAACCGGCCCTGCTTGCCCTTGAGCAGATCGGACAGCGACTTGAGCGGACGGTTGCCCGGCCCGGTGACGGGACGGCCGCGACGGCCGTTGTCGAAGAGCGCGTCGACCGACTCCTGAAGCATGCGCTTCTCGTTGTTCACGATGATCTCGGGCGCACCGAGGTCGATGAGTCGCTTCAACCGGTTGTTGCGGTTGATGACGCGACGGTACAGATCGTTGAGGTCGGACGTCGCGAACCGGCCACCGTCGAGCTGAACCATCGGCCGCAGCTCCGGCGGGATCACCGGAACGGCGTTGAGGACCATGCCCATCGGCGAATTGCCCGACTGCTGGAACGCGGCGACGACCTTCAGACGCTTGAGAGCACGGAGCTTCTTCTGCCCCTTGCCGCTGCGAATGATCTCGCGCAGCAACTCCGCCTCGGCGTCGATGTCGAAGTTCTCGATGAGCTTCTGAATCGACTCGGCACCCATGGCTCCGGTGAAGTACTCGCCGTAGCGGTCGACCAACTCCCGGTACAGCGTCTCGTCGACGATCAGCTGCTTGGGAGCGAGCTTGGTGAAGGTGGTCCAGATCTCGTCGAGCCGGTCCAGCTCACGCTGGGCGCGGTCGCGCAGCTGACGCATCTCGCGCTCGCCGCCGTCGCGGACCTTGCGCTTGACGTCGGACTTGGCGCCCTCGTCCTCGAGCTCCTTCATGTCGGCTTCAAGCTTCTGCGCCCGGGCCTCCAGGTCGGCGTCGCGCTGATCCTCGACGGCTTTCTTCTCGACGACCATCTCGGCTTCCAGCGTGGACAGCTCGTTGTGGCGCATTTCGTTGTCGACCGCGGTGATCACGTAGGCGGCGAAGTAGATGATCTTCTCGAGATCCTTCGGCGCCAGATCCAGCAGGTAGCCCAGCCGCGACGGGACACCCTTGAAATACCAGATGTGCGTGACGGGTGCGGCCAGTTCGATGTGACCCATCCGCTCGCGACGCACCTTGGCGCGGGTGACCTCGACGCCACAGCGCTCACAGATGATGCCCTTGAAGCGGACACGCTTGTACTTGCCGCAGTAGCACTCCCAGTCGCGAGTAGGTCCGAAGATCTTCTCGCAGAACAAGCCGTCCTTTTCGGGCTTGAGTGTGCGGTAGTTGATGGTCTCGGGCTTCTTGACCTCGCCGTAGGACCAGTTGCGGATGTCCTCGGCGGTGGCCAGACCGATACGGAGCTCATCGAAGAAGTTGACGTCTAACACGTAACTCCCTTTCCCCTTGCGGGACTAGAAACTTGAGAGTGGACCGGGGTCTACGGGCCTTAGTCAGGCCAGATCTTCGACGGACGCGGATTCGTTGCGGGACAGGTTGATTCCGAGGTTGGCAGCGGCGCGCTCCAGGTCCTCGTCGTCTCCGTCACGCATCTCGATCGCGGCGCCGTCGCTCGACAGGACCTCGACATTGAGGCACAGCGACTGCAATTCCTTGAGCAACACCTTGAACGACTCGGGGATGCCCGGCTCGGGGATGTTCTCGCCCTTGACGATCGCCTCGTAGACCTTCACGCGGCCGACGGTGTCGTCCGACTTGATGGTCAGCAGTTCCTGCAGCGTGTAGGCAGCGCCGTAGGCCTGCATGGCCCAGCACTCCATCTCACCGAAGCGCTGACCGCCGAACTGCGCCTTACCACCGAGCGGCTGCTGGGTGATCATCGAGTACGGACCGGTGGAACGCGCGTGGATCTTGTCGTCGACGAGGTGGTGCAGCTTCAGGATGTACATGTAGCCGACCGTCACGGGGTACGGGAACGGCTCACCACTGCGACCGTCGTAAAGCAGACCCTTGCCGTCACCGTTGACGAGCACCGTGCCGTCGCGGTTGGGCAGGGTGGAGCTCAGCAGGCCCTGCAGTTCCTCTTCACGAGCCCCGTCGAACACCGGGGTGGCCGTCCGGGTGTCGGCCGGCGCGCTCCGCAAGCCTTCCGGCAGCTTGCTGGCCCACTCCGGTGAACCCTCGATGTTCCAGCCGGTCTTGGCGACCCACCCGAGGTGGGTTTCCAGGATCTGGCCGATGTTCATACGTCGAGGCACACCGTGGGTGTTCAGGATGATGTCGACCGGAGTGCCGTCCTCCAGGAACGGCATGTCCTCCTGCGGCAGGATCTTGCCGATGACGCCCTTGTTGCCGTGCCGACCGGCGAGCTTGTCGCCGTCGGAGATCTTGCGCTTCTGGGCCACGTAGACGCGAACCAGCTCGTTGACGCCGGCGGGCAGTTCGTCGTCGTCCTCACGGGAGAACACCCGGATGCCGATGACCTTGCCCGACTCGCCGTGCGGAACCTTCAGCGAGGTGTCGCGGACTTCCCGAGCCTTCTCACCGAAGATGGCGCGCAGCAGGCGCTCCTCGGGGGTCAGCTCGGTCTCACCCTTGGGAGTGACCTTGCCGACCAGGATGTCGCCATCGCGGACTTCGGCGCCGATACGGATGATGCCGCGCTCGTCCAGGTCGGCCAGCACCTCGTCGGAGACATTCGGGATGTCCCGAGTGATCTCCTCGGCACCCAGCTTGGTGTCGCGGGCATCGATTTCGTGCTCTTCGATGTGGATCGACGTGAGCACGTCCTCCTCGACCAGACGGTTCGAGAGGATGATCGCGTCCTCGTAGTTGTGGCCCTCCCACGGCATGATCGCCACGAGCAGGTTCTTGCCCAGAGCCATCTCACCGTTCTCGGTGCACGGACCGTCGGCGAGCACCTGGCCGGCCTCGACCCGCTGGCCGGCGTCCACGATCGGACGCTGGTTGGCGCAGGTGCCGTGGTTGGACCGGGCGAACTTCCGCATCCGGTAGGTCTGCCGGGTGCCGTCGTCGGCCATCACCGTGATGTAGTCGGCGGACACCTCTTCGATGACGCCGGTCTTGTCGGCGACGACCACGTCGCCGGCGTCGATGGCGGCACGCAATTCCATGCCGGTGCCTACGAACGGCGCCTCGCTGCGAACCAGCGGAACCGCCTGGCGCTGCATGTTGGCACCCATCAGGGCACGGTTGGCGTCGTCGTGCTCGAGGAACGGGATCATCGCCGTCGCGACCGACACCATCTGGCGCGGCGAGACGTCCATATAGTCGACTTCGGTCGAGCTCACATATTCGACCTCGCCGCCCTTACGGCGAACCAGGACGCGAGCCTCGGAGAACCTGCCGTCACCGTCGGTCGGCGAGTTGGCCTGCGCCACGACGTGGCGGTCCTCCTCGTCGGCGGTCAGGTAGTGGATGTCGTCGGTGACCACACCATCGACAACCTTGCGATACGGCGTCTCGATGAAGCCGAACGGGTTGACCCGCGCATACACCGACAGGGAACCGATGAGGCCGATGTTCGGGCCTTCCGGGGTTTCGATCGGGCACATCCGGCCGTAGTGGCTGGAGTGCACGTCGCGGACCTCGAGGCCGGCACGCTCACGTGACAGACCACCCGGACCCAACGCGGAGAGACGCCTTTTATGCGTCAAGCCCGAAAGTGGGTTGTTCTGGTCCATGAACTGCGACAGCTGGCTGGTTCCGAAGAACTCCTTGATCGCCGCCACGACGGGACGGATGTTGATCAGGGTCTGCGGGGTGATCGCCTCGACGTCCTGCGTGGTCATCCGTTCACGGACGACGCGCTCCATACGGGACAGACCAACGCGGATCTGGTTCTGGATCAGTTCGCCGACCGTACGCAGACGACGGTTGCCGAAATGGTCGATGTCGTCGGTCTCGACGGGCACTTCCGCACCGCCGGGGGCCGTCATCGTCTTGTCACCCTGGTGCAGCCGCACCAGATACTCGATGGTGGCGACGATGTCTTCTTCGGTCAGCGTGTTGCCGGACGACTGGACGGGCTGGTCCAGGTTCAGGCCGAGCTTTTTGTTGACCTTGTAGCGACCCACACGGGCCAGGTCGTAGCGCTTCTCCTTGAAGAACAGGTTCTCCAGCAGAGTCTGCGCAGACTCCTTGGTGGGGGGCTCGCCCGGGCGCAGCTTGCGGTAGATGTCGAGCAACGCCTCATCGGGCCCCGGGGTGTTGTCCTTCTCCAGCGTGGACATCACGATCTCTGAGAACCCGAAGCGCTCGCGGATCTGCTCGTTGGTCCAGCCGAGAGCCTTCAGCAACACGGTGACCGGCTGACGGCGCTTGCGATCGATGCGCACACCGACGGTGTCGCGCTTGTCCACATCGAACTCAAGCCAGGCACCGCGGCCCGGGATCACCTTGACGCTGTGCAGCGTCTTCTCGGTGGCCTTGTCGATGCTCTCGTCGAAGTAGACGCCCGGCGAACGAACCAGCTGGCTCACCACGACACGCTCGGTGCCGTTGATTATGAAGGTGCCCTTCTCCGTCATCATCGGGAAGTCACCCATGAAGACCGTCTGGCTCTTGATCTCGCCGGTGTTGTTGTTGATGAACTCGGCCGTGACGAACAGCGGGGCCGCGTACGTCATGTCCTTGTCTTTGCACTCGTCGACCGGCGCTTTGACCTCATCGAAGCGCGGATCGGAGAAGCTCAGCGACATGGAGCCGGAGAAGTCCTCGATCGGGGAGAGTTCGTCGAGAACCTCCTCTAGGCCGCCCTTGGCGGCGACGTCGCCGCGGGCGACGGCGATCTCGCGCCAGTGCTGCGAGCCGATCAGCCACTCGAATGATTCGGTTTGAACATCGAGAAGGCCGGGAACCTCAAGGGGCTCACGCAGCTTCGCAAACGAAAGGCGGTTCGGCGCTCCGGGAACGGAGCTCGAAGTGGTCGGGTTGGACTGGCTAGAGACTGCCAAGATGCATCCTTCCAGCACCTCGTGCGACTTGCTGGAAGAGCCTCGCGGGCCCGAGGGCCCACAGTGCCGAATCCATCCGCCGCGGGATCTGCGTAGGTTCGGCTGACAATCACCTGTCCGGTGAACCCGAACTATGGCACGCGAATTGATCCTGAACTCCGCTGAGCTGCGTTAACAGCGCTCAGGGCAGGACTACGGTGTCACTTGCGGGTTTTAATAGGCAGGGGGAAGCCAGCGCAACGTCCAACCATAGCCCAGAACGGCGCATTCCTCCAAACCTGCATATCGGGACCGCTGCGCTGGCTGGCGAACGCGATACCCGAAACACATGCTGGTGACAGCGTGGACCGTTTGGTGCCATCCGTCAAGGGCAAACGCACTGTTTGGTGCGGATTTTGTAGGGAGAGAGTCCGCTGGCTAGACGCGCGTGCGCGCCTCAGGCGGCATCGACCGCGGCGCCGGCGTCTTGAGCCGCAGTCGCATCGACGCCCCGCGACAAAACGACGGCCGTCGCGTCGCCGAGGCTGATCCGGTCACCCGGAGCCCCGTAGATCCCGTACCCCGGTTCCTCCGGACCCTTTCCCGCATACATGTCGTTGATCCAACCGGCCGCCAGCGTCTGGGTCGCGGCGGTGTTACCCGGGGGCGAGAACTGACTGAGGATCTGAAACAGGAAATCGGCGATGGGATCGCTGCCGATCATCGCGTCGAAATGCGATCCGTTGTCTAGCACCACACCAACGAATTGACCTGGCCGGAGCTCCGCGAGATCGTCGGCGTCCAGCTGGCTTGTCGTTTCGCTCAGCTGATTCCATATCTGAGGAGGCGCTGCGATCTGGTAGATCGGGATATCCTCGCTGCCCAGCTGCGCCACCGAATCCGCGAAGGTTCCGTTATCCGAGACGCCGTCAAACATCACCACACCCAGCAGATGCCCGTCAGCGGCCCCATTCTCGACGCTGTATCCCCCCGCCGCAGCAGCCAGCCCGCCACCGTACGAATGACCCGCGAGGATGTAGTCGTCCGGCAGCTCACCGACGAAGCCGGCCGAAGCAGCACTTTCACTGAGCGCTACGCGATCTCCGGCGAACAGGTCGGCAACCGCCCGCTGGGTCGTCGCACTCATCAGATACACCTCGGGATCGGTGATCGATGGGACCGACGGAAGTGTCGGCACGACCACGACACTATTGGTCTGCAATGCGAGTTGGGCGGCGAGCGCCGAGAAATACGACTTGTCGCCCAGGAATCCGTGCTGCAGATAGATCACACCGTTGGGCTGGACCGAGCCGTCGGCCTGGGTGGGGAAGTACCAGTCCGCGGGTGCCGTGTAAGCGCCCGAGCCCACCTGCAGATGCAGATCCGAATGGCCCACGCGGACGCCCGTCACTCCATTGCTGTCGGCCGGGACACTCGGGCTGGAATTCGTCGCACCCGCCGACGGCGGTGTCATACCCGAGTTGCCCAGCGAGTTCGCCGAACCCGAGGTTGCGCTGGAGCCGAACATCAGGGGGATGAGCGCGGCCGCGAGGGCCTTGAACGACTGCTCGAATTCGGACAACACGGCGACTGACGGGTCGTTCAGCGTGATCGCGGTCGCGCCGCCCATGATCAACTCCTGGGCGGCGGCACCGTACAGGCCGTAGCGCGGATCGTCCGGGCCCGCGCCCACATACATGTCGTTGATCCACCCACTGCTCAACGTGTACACGGCCTGGGTGTTACCCGAAGGCGAGCTTTGAGTGACCAATTGCGCGACCAGGTCGACGAACGGATTGCTGCCCAGCATCGAATCGATGTGGGATCCGCCGACCAGGACATGCCCCCCGAACTCGCCCTCGCGTGCGCCCACAAGCTCATCGGTGGTCAGACCGTACAAGTTCCACATCTGCGGCGGCGCGGCGATCTGATAGATCGGCACATCCGCGTTCTCGAGGCTCTCCAGCGCCCCGGACAGGGTGCCGTTGAGCGAAACGCCGTCGTACATGATCACCCCGATGAGCTCGCCGGCGGCCGCCCCGGTATCGACCGCGAACCCGGCCACCGCGGCCGCGAAGCCGCCCCCTGCGGAGTGGCCCGCAAGCAAGAACTTTCCGGGCAGCTCCGCATCGAATCCCGCGGCCAACGCGCTGGCGTTCAGCGCGGCCCGATCACCGGTGAACATGCTCGCCGCCGCCTTTTCCATGGCCACGCTGTTGATCCAGCAATCAGAACAGGTCAGCGGCAACGACGAGATCGTGGGCACCACCACGATGCTGTTGGTCTGTTTCGCCAGGGTGGTCGCCAGCGCCGAGTAATACGACTTGTCGGCCATGAAGCCGTGCTGCAGCCAGATGACGCCGTTCGCCTGGACGGTTCCGTCCGCCTGCGTCGGGAAATACCAGTCCGCCGGAGCCGCGTAATCCGCCGCGCCGGTGGTGCTCGCTCCGGCGAGGGGAATGTTCAGCACCGAATGACTGACCTTGACCCCGGTCACGCCGTTGGTGAGAGGCCCGCCTGTCACCGTCGCCGGGTAGGCCGTGCCGCCGTCCGATGGTGTGTTGTCCCGCAATCCGAGGCCGGACAAGAGGTTGGCAACGACCGCCGCGATGAGGGCGTCGGCGGGTGGCACATTGCCTCTGACCGACGCGCCGCCCGGCACCGCGGCGACGTCCTGACCGGACGCCGCCGCCGGGGCCGCCTCGGCAATCGAACGAACAAGCGCGGCGGGCGCCGCATTGCTCGGCGGCTCGTCACCGGTCGAGGCTCTCCTGGACGCACGGGCGGCGCTGGCGGCGTCCGGCAGTTCGACGTCCGCGCGGGTCGCACCCGCCGGCGGAGGAGCGGATTCGCGCGCCGATGCCCATTCCAGCCGTCGCGTGTCGAACTTGGATCGCGAGACTGCGACCCGGTCAGACGACGCGGACTGACGGCGCTTACCCGGCGACGCGGGCGGCCGCCTGGGCTTATCTGTTGGCCCCGCAGAGTGGGTATCGGGTGCCGCGGTATCGGGTCCCGAGATCCTGTGTCCCGATGTTCCAGGTTCTGAGGTGTCGGGTCCTGAGGTATCGAGCTTGGATGTCGACGGCGTGCGGCTGGAATCGCCGATGGAATCGCCGCTATCGGCAGCCGCCAGCCCGGCACCAGAGATCAGCGCCGCCCCGACCCCGACTGTGAGCCCGGCAGCCTTCCACCGGACACGACGACCGCCAAGCATTTTCCCCCCTGAGAAATACCTGAATCCCCCGATTCGCCTCCGACTATGCGGCACACGGTAGCGAAGCCGCCATACATTAGCCACGTCCTAATTTTTCCGGACGAAAATTTCAGAATCCCGGCGCGCATAAAGGTGTCGAACACACTCAACAGCTGCAAGAACGCCGGTCAACCCCGCTGTTCCGCCATCAGGTTCCCGGTCCTCAGATCCACTGGACATGCGTCGATTCACCTCGACGCCAGCGGTGCTGTTTGCTGCCGGCCATCCGGCGGACCGCACGTGACGGCACTGACGAGGAATGGCGAGGATTCGCCCATGATCCCCCGCGACTGTCCATCGCCCAGACGGATGGACAGTCCACTACGACGTCACGCGGAGAGGTCAACCCCTGGCCCTGCTCGTCCCAGGCCCAGTGCGGCTAAACCTCGTGCGGCTAAACCTCGTGCGACTTGAACTTGTGGGTGCCCTCGAGGTCGTCGAGGATCGCTTCCTGCGCCTTAGCCGGCAGTGTGTGCAGGATCTCGCGCACGCGGGCCTGGCGGCGACCGACGGCCTTGCGCTCCGGCATACCCGGGGTCACCTGCAGTTGCGGCGGCACACCCTCGATCTCTTCGACGCCGCCGTCGCCCTGACCGAGCGCCATGGCCGCGGCCTCAGCTGCTGCGGTGGCCTCGTCCTTCTCCTCGGACATGCCGATCGGGCCGATACGACGGCCGTTGAGGAACTGCTTGACCGCCGGCTCCTCACTGGTCAACAGCACCTCGCGGGGCCCGAACATGACCAGGTGCTTGCGGTACAGCATGCCGATGTTGTCCGGCACCGTACGGACGATGTTGATGTTGTGGGTAACGATCAGGATGGTGGCGTCGATCTGCGCGTTGATGTCGATCAGCAGCTGCGACAGGTACGCCGTACGGACGGGGTCGAGGCCGGAGTCCGGCTCGTCGACCAGAATGATCTTGGGGTCGAGCACGAGGGCGCGGGCCAGGCCGGCGCGCTTGCGCATACCGCCGGAGATCTCACCGGGGAACTTGTGCCCGTCGTTGGGCATACCCACGATGTCGAGCTTCTCCATCACGATCTTGTGGATTTCGCTCTCGGACTTCTTCGTGTGCTCGCGCAGCGGGAAGGCCGTGTTGTCGTAGATGTTCATCGAGCCGAACAGCGCGCCGTCCTGGAACAGCACGCCGAACAGAGTGCGGATCTCGTACAGCTCTTTGGCCGAGCATTCGATGATGTTCGTGCCGTCGATCAGGATGGAGCCGCGCTCGGGCCGCAGCAGGCCGATCAGCGACTTCAGGAACACCGACTTGCCGGTACCCGACGGGCCCAGCATGACGCTGACCTCACCCGTGGGGATCTCCAACGTGACGTCTTCCCAAATCACCGAAGAGCCGAAGGACTTCGTCAGTCCGTTTACTGCAATTGGGACGCCCATTCGCGATCCTTCCCCTGCGCCACACCAAGGCGCGTTCCAGCCTGTGAACGGTGTCACTGTAGCGCACACGTTTCGCGGTCACGGTGTTTGTGTCCTACCCGAGACGACCAACGAAAAATCCCCCGCGAGCGCCGAGGCGCCCACGGGGGATTTGACTGGTCGAGAACTACTTGACGGTGACCGTCGCGCCAGCGGCTTCGAGCTTGGCTTTCGCGTCGTCGGCGGCCTCCTTGTTGACCTTCTCGAGCAGCGGCTTGGGAGCGCTGTCGACGAGGTCCTTGGCCTCCTTCAGACCGAGACCGGAAACGATCTCGCGGACAACCTTGATGACGCCGATCTTCTTCTCGCCGGCACCCTCGAGGATGACGTCGAACTCGGACTGCTCTTCGGCGGCCTCAGCGGCGGCCGGGGCGCCGGCGGCGGCAACGGCGACCGGAGCGGCCGCGGTGACCTCGAAGACCTCTTCGAACTTCTTCACGAAGTCAGAGAGCTCCAGCAGGGTCATTTCCTTGAACGCATCGAGCAATTCGTCGGTGCTGAGCTTTGCCATGGTTATGGGTCCTTCCGGTGATTTTCTACTTATGCAGATTTGGTTGATGGATTGGTGAAGATGTGGCTATTCCGCAGCGTCGGCAGCGGCCTCCGCTTCGGGAGCGGTCTCGGGTTCTGCGGCTGCGGGAGCAGCAGCCTCGGCGACCGCGGGCTTCTTCTCGAGCAGAGCGGCCGCCAGGCGGGCCATCTGCGACGCCGGAGCGTTGAACAGACCGGCTGCCTTGGCCATGTTGCCCTTCATCGCGCCGGCCAGCTTGGCCAGCAGCACCTCACGCGACTCGAGGTCGGCGATTCGCTCGACCTCGCTGACGCTGAGCGGGTGGCCGTCCATGTAGCCGCCCTTGATGACGAGCGCCTTGTGGTCCTTGGCGAACTTCTTGATCGCCTTGGCAGCATCCACGGGCTCGCCCGTGACGAACGCGATGGCGGTCGGACCTGCGAACAGCTCGTCGAGACCTTCGATCCCGGCCACCGTCGCGGCACGCTTGACCAGCGTGTTCTTGGCGACGGTGTACGTGGCCGCGCCATTGAGCGAGCGACGCAGCTCGGCCAGGTTGGCGACGGTCAGACCCCGGTATTCGGTGACGACAGTCGCCGTCGAGGACTTGAACTGTTCGGCGATGTCGGCGACCGCTGTGGCTTTGTCAGCCTTGGCCATACATGCCTCCTTGTGATGGTGGAACGGGTGTGCCACCGATGCCGGGCGAGAGCCGGATCGGGGCCAGGAACGACGAACGCCCCGGCAGCAGGGCCGGGGCGTGCAAGAACCACTGATCGTGGTAGAGCCTCGTCCTCCTGCGTGGGTCGCCGGGAATTCCCGGACCTTCAACCGATTGCTCGGTGACCGACGGTCTTCGGTGGAACCCGTGAACAGTAACGCGACAGGTGTCGATCAGCCAAAACGGTTCTCCGACGAACAGACGCTGAGGTTCCCCGATGCCGGCGTGTCGCGGGACCTTTACGTCTGCTCGTGTGTGTCTGCTCGTGTGTGTCTGCTCGCGCCGAGGACGCTCGCCTAGGAGAGCAGCGCGGCGGCGCCGACGAGACCGGCGTCGCCGCCCAACTCGGCGGGCAGCACACGCAGGCCGGCCAGGAAGTCGAGACCCGCGTAGGTGCGTAACGCCATTCGGATCGGATCGAACAGCAGAGGCCCGGACTTCGCCACGCCGCCGCCGATCACCACGACATCCAGATCGCAGACGGCGGCAACCGACGCGACCATTGCGGCCACGGCCCTCCCGCCCCTGCGGAACGCCGCCACCGCCGTCTCGTCGCCGCTCGCGGCGCACTCGACGAGATGCTTGGCGTCGGCGTCCGGCGGCGCCTGCCAGCCCTGCCCACGGGCCCAGGACACCAAGTTCGGACCGGAAGCGATGGTCTCCACGCAGCCCCGGCCGCCGCATGTACACGGCGCACCGTCCGGGTCGACCACGACATGGCCGACGTGTCCGGCGTTGCCGGAGCGCCCGCCATACGGTGCGCCGTCGAGCACCAGTCCGCCGCCGATGCCTGTCGAGACGACCATCCCCAACATGAACGAGGCGCCCCGGCCGGCTCCGAACCGGTGCTCACCCAGCGCCATGCACATCCCGTCACCCCCGAGCCGGACGGGCACGCCCGGCACGGCCGCGGCGACGCGTTCCACGATCGGGAAGTCTCGCCACGCAGGAATGTTGATGGGACCGATCGTGCCGGTCGCCAGATGGATCGGACCCGCCGACGAGATGCCCACACCGCGGACCCGTCCCCCGCCCACCGCGTCCGCGATGGCCTGCTCGGCGGCGACCCAGACCTGATCGGGATCGTCGACATGCGGGGTCGATCTCCTGGATTGACGGAGCAACCGCCCGGATTCGTCGACCACGCCGGCGGCGATCTTGGTGCCGCCGATGTCGACGGCGAGTATTGGGTCCATCAGTGCCGATGGATGTTGTCGGGCTGGCGGGGGTCGCCGGGATGCTCATAGCCGGGGGCGAGCCAGACGAGCTCGGCGCGGCGCTGGTCCAGCCATATCCGGAACGCTCGCCGGCGCGCGGCGCCGCGCAGATGCTCCGCCAAGAGAGCAGGTGTCGGAAACCGTCCGGGGTTCCGACGCTCGTAGTCGACGACTGCGTCGACGTCGACGTCGATGGCGTCGGTGACGTGTGCGAACACGGCGCGACCCAGCGGACTGGCGAGAACCGCCGCGGCCACGCTGCCGATTTCAAGGCGCGCGGTGGTGTCCGGCAGCACCTCTGTCTCAGACGGAGTGGCCTCGGTGATGCGGATGCCCAGGGCCTCCGCCTGGTTAGCCACCACCCGCTCACTCACCAGGAGTTGGGTGAGCCACCGCCTGAGCTGACGACCCGCACTGGTTCCGGGGCGCGGCAGCGCCGTCGTCTGCGGGGATCTCCGGAGCCGGTCCTCACGCTCGTCCACCTCAGCGACACTTACCGGAGCGCCGGCCACGGTCGCCGCGACCTGTGTCATGTCACCACCACCTTCGCCGCCTCGGTGTACAGGAGCCTGCCTGCACAACCGATCCGGATCAGCGCCCACCACTGTCCGGGTTCAGCCCACTGCGGTGGCGCGACGTCGAAGGTGACGTCAACCGACGAGCGAGCCGGCAACACCGCCCCGGCCGACGCCGGGCCGATCCAGTCCCAGGTGCCCCACGGGCTGATGAGGTGGGCTTCGAGGTTCAGGTCACCGCATGCCTCACTGCCGATGGTGGCGGTGAGCGCCGCGGATCCCCCCCTTGCGACAAACACCTCCGCCGGACCTTCCAGCAGCCGAAGCAGCGGTCCCGGCGCCCCGCCCACGGACACCACACAGACGTCTTCAACGACCTGAGTCCAGGCCGGCGGCACGTCTCCAGCCAACTGCAATTCGACCCGCACCGGGTAGTCACCGGGCGGCGCGCCGGACGGCACGACCACCTCGACGTTGCGTTCGATGGACGCCCGACTGGGCAGCGTGACCGACCGTTCCAGCTGCCCCGCCCCCCATCCGGCGGGCAGCCGCAGACGGACGGAACCGTGCAGAGTGGCGTCACTGCAATCGGCGGCGACGGTGAGCCGAAGCCGGACTCGTTCCCCCGGCCGGGCCGCGATCGCGTCTGGATGCAGGTGCGCCACCGCGGGCAGTCCGCCCAGCGGAGCCGGTCCACGATTGTGCAGCCAATAACGGGCGTAAATAGGTTGGGCCACTTCGGCTTCGGGAGCGAGGCATGGATGGGAAGCATCGAGCACGCGGGTGACAGCGAGGCGGGCGAGGACAGTGGAGATCTGAAATCCGTTCACCCGCAACGGGTCTTCGGTGTGTCGCGGGACCTCTAACAGATCGGCATCGAAGACGTCCGAGTATGCACCCAGGTCCGATCTGATGCCGACATCGGTGGCGGCGCCACGCGTCTCCACGAGTCTCAGGGTCACCTCGGCGGGATCCACCGCGGCCGCACTGCCGCGAGCGGTGGGATTGCCGCGCGCCTTGAGGGCCGTCACGGCAACCGCGCCTTCCGGCTCCACCGACAGCAGGGAACCCTCGGAAGGCAGTCGGCCCATCGCGTCACAGGCGCGAACACACACCATCGGGTGATTGAATTCGGCACTGCGCAAAGGCATTTCAGCATCTCGCCAGTCGCCTTCGCCGGCGACGAGTGCGAAGTCGAACGAGTGACTCCAGTGCTGCAGCTGAAAGCTGGATCCATCGGGGGCCTGGCGGCGCGGGGGGTCGATCCATACACCGGATGGCCAGCCGGTGCAGGAACGCATCAGCGAACTATGCAGAGTTCCGTCCGGTTCGACGGAGAAGCCGGGGACGCCTCGGTTCAGGAGCGCGACGGTGCGCGATTCGAACGGTTCGCAGCCGGATGGGACGTCTTGGTGAATTTCGATGTCGCCGTCGTCCAGATCATCGGCCAACGCGGCGACAGCATCGTCCAGAGCAGCCCCGGCGATGATCAGGACCGGAAGCGCGAGCGCGTCGCGCAGGTCGGCGCCGGGTTTCCAGACGTCGGCAAGCGGCTTCGCCGCGGGCACCAGGACCCGGGCCTGTCCGGTAGCGGCCAGCTGGCGGCCCAGCTCGGCCGCATAGCAGTCATCGGCCGCGTTCAGCACCGCGGCGGTGAACGCATTGTCATCCGGACCGCCCAGCGCGATGCGCGCGTCGGGCAGGTTTGAGTCGACGTCGAGATTTCCGTAGCGGGACTGGTCCGCGCCGCTGCACGTCGCCGTCACACCCGCACGAACGAGCGCGACCATGAGACGACGGGCCGATTCGGCTGCGGCGCCGGCCGAGGGCACTACCACCTCTGCCACGGACATCGCCCGGGTCTGATGTCCGGCGCGGATACGCACCGTCGAGGACAACCCGAACCAGCCGACCGCCGGATTGTCCAGCGTCCACGGATGCCGCGCGGAATCGACGGCTTCGCCGTCGTCCGCACTGAACAGGCCGAATCCGCGGCCCACGACGGCGTCGCCGACCTCGCAGACTGGCAGAGCGCCCGGGACCGGGCACGGCCATCGCAGTCGCACCAAGCGGTCGGCGCCGGTGAACTCGTCGATCGTTGTGCGGCAGTCGACGCGGTCGATGCCGCACCACAGCGTGATCACCTGGGTGTAACGCAGCACATCGCCGACCCGGCCGCGGACGATGAGCCGCTCCCCGATCGGACATCGATACGCCTCGACGACGGCCTCGGTGGCCGACGAGAGTTCGACCGGGCCGCTGGGCAACAGATGCCAGGGTCCCTCGCCGGCCTCCGGGTGGGCCGGATACTCGTGGTAAACCGCGAGTTCGTTTCCGACACGGCCCGCGCCGATCAGTTCGCGGTCATCGTCTCGGTCGACAAGCGAGGCCACGCCGCCTCCCCGGGACGGATCGACCGTGAGCCGGTATCTCTCGTTCGCGATCGTCAGGTTCGGGATCGGCTCCCACTCACTCGGCTTCCCGGCAGGAACGAGCCGATAGGTTCGCCAGCCCAGCGAAGCGACGTCCCGGGCGAGCCAGCTGACTGTGTGTCCGCCGTGCTCGACAAGCGCCGCGGTATCGGTTCCGTTCGAATCCACTACCCGCACCGAGGGACCGATCGGCGATTCGAGATGAACCGTCGCCACGTCGGTTCGCTTGTGCGCCAACGGATTCCACACGACTATCAAGTCGGATTCGGCCGCCACCGCCGACGACAACAGCCGCAGCGCACCTGAGCGTGCGGTCCTACCAAGTTCCCACGCGTCGCGCCAGCTGGTGAGCAGGTCGAGGTACACCTGATCGGATTCAGAACCGGTGATGGCATCGTGATGCGCTCCGTAGGCGAGCTGAACCCACGCCTTGGCCAATGCCGCTTCCGGATACCGTGCGCCGCAGAGCAGACCGGCGAAAACCGCGAACCGCTCGGCGCCGAGCACCGCGTCCTCGGCTGCTCGATTGGCTTGTTTCGTGTCGATGAACGAGACGTCCTTGCCCGTGTAGATGGGGTTCATGTCTCTTGTCTGCGGCGACGGCGCCGGGCCGCCGACCGCGGTCGATTCGGCCCGTACCGCGGTGAAGAACTCGCTGGGCAGCGCGCAGATGAACCGCGGCCAGGTGTAGCGGGCGTTCCAGTCGCGGTGGATTTCGGTTACCCACGCGTTGGGCGGCGTGTAGTCGGTTCCGACGGGCAGCAGGACGTTGCGGGTCAGCGCAACGACTTTGAGCGATTCGAAGAGTTCGTAGGTGGCCCGCTGAGCTTGCGCCAGGGATGTGGACGAGTCCATCCACCAGCCCGCCGCGTAGTGCGCCGGCATGTAGTGGGTGAGCAGTCCGCGGCCAGAGGGGGCGATCCATTCGAACTCGCTGTTGAACTGCATGCGGAGCGGGTCGCCGCCGTTCTGCATCGGGCCCCACTGATGATGCGGACCCCGCGCCCAGGAACTCGAGGTAAGCCCGGCGTCGGCGGCCATCCCGGGGAACTGCGGGTCGTGGCCGAATACGTCGAGCTGCCACGCGGTTGCCGGATGGGCTCCCAGGATGTCGCGCTGAAATCCGATGCCGTGCACGAAATTTCGGATCGCCGTCTCGGCACCGGTGAGGTTGGTGTTGGGTTCGTTGTAGGTGCCGCCCATGACCTCGATCCGCCCTTCCGCGATGAAGCGGCGCAGGTCTTCGCGGTCTTCGGGGTGGGTGTCGAAATACGGCTTCAGGTAGTCGACCTCGGCCAGGACGAATTTGTAGACGGGTTCCCTTCGGGCCATTTCGAGGTGAGCAGCGACCAGGGCGAAGGCGTTGTTCTGTCGGCATCGGCCGGGCGGGTCTTCCGTCCACACGCCGGTGTAGGCGCCCTGGGTGTTCCACCAGACCGGGTCGTAATGAAAGTGGCTGACCATGTACATGGTCCATCCGGGTTCGGCGACGGTGAACTCGAACGGTGTCCGCTTCCCGGCCGCGAGAACCACGGCGTGCCGACCCCCGCCGGCCACCGGTTGTTCGACGTGCACCGGAATCTCGATGGTTCCGTCACCGGCGGGCGGTACCTGCGCTTCGGATCTCAGTCCGTCTCCGTCGACCTCGATCCCGGTTCGCCCATCGGCATCGACGTAGCGAACCCGGACGAGTTGCACGGGTTCGTCAGGTTCGCCGACGAACAGGTCCGTCGATTCCGCGTGGGTGACGCGCACGTGAAAAATCTACGACTGAGATCGCCGTCACGCACCCATCCGGCGCGAGCAGACACTCAAGCCCCCGACACGCCGTGGATTAGGGGACCTGAGCGTCTGCTCGCGCAAGGAGGGCGACCGAGGCGCAACAGGGGCGCAGCGAGAGATTGGTGGGAGCGACCTGCGATTTGGCACACTTCAACGATGAGTTCCACCAGCAACCGGGAAGTCGCAAAGCTCGATCGGGTGCCGTTGCCGATCGAAGCGGCCCGCATCGGCGCGACCAGTTGGCAGCTCACCCGAACCGGCGCGCGGATCCTGGCCAAGCTCCCCACGAGCGGCCCCTGGCAGGACAAGGTCATCAAGGAGATCCCCCAGACCTTCGCCGACCTGGGCCCCACCTATGTCAAGTTCGGACAGATCATCGCGTCGAGCCCGGGCGCGTTCGGCGAGCCGCTGTCCCGGGAGTTCCGCAGCCTGCTCGACGCCGTCCCTCCCGCCGACACCGAGGAAGTGCACCAGCTCCTCAAAAAAGAGTTGGGCGGCGATCCAGCTGACCTGTTCGCCACCTTCGAAGAAGAACCTTTCGCTTCGGCGTCGATCGCCCAGGTGCACTACGCGACACTGCACTCCGGCGAGGATGTGGTGGTCAAGATTCAGCGTCCGGGCATCCGACGCCGCGTGGCGGCCGATCTCCAGATCCTGAAGCGCTTCGCGCAGATCGTCGAGCTGGCGAAGTTGGGGCGTCGCCTATCCGCGCAGGACGTCGTCGCCGACTTCTCGGACAACCTTGCCGAGGAACTCGACTTCCGCCTGGAGGCACAGTCCATGGAGGCGTGGATTTCGGGCCTGCACGCCTCACCCCTCGGCCGCAACATCAAGGTGCCCCAAGTGCATTGGGATTTCACCAGTGAGCGTGTACTCACGATGGAGCGGGTTCAGGGCGTGCGCATCGACGACGTCGCAGCGATTCAGAAGAAGGGGTTCGACGGCACCGAATTGGTGAAGGCGTTGCTGTTCAGCGTCTTTGAGGGTGGGCTCCGGCACGGGTTGTTCCACGGGGATCTGCATGCCGGCAACCTGCTGGTCGACGATCGGGGCCGGATAGTGTTCCTCGACTTCGGCATCATGGGCCGCATCGACCCTCGGATGCGTTGGCTACTGCGCGAGCTCGTCTACGCGCTGCTGGTCAAGAAGGACCACGCGGCGGCCGGAAAGATCGTCGTGTTGATGGGCGCCGTCGGGAAGGTGAAGCCCGAAGCCGAGGCCGCGAAAGACCTCGAGGCGTTCGCGCAGCCGCTGACCCTCAAGACGCTGGGCGACATGTCCTACAGCGATATCGGAAAGCAGCTGTCGACGCTGGCCGAGGCCTACGACGTGAAGCTCCCCCGGGAGCTGGTACTCATCGGCAAGCAGTTCCTCTACGTCGAGCGGTACATGAAGCTGCTGGCCCCGAAGTGGCAGATGATGAGCGACCCCCAGTTCTCGGGGTACTTCGCCAATTTCATGGTCGAGATCAGCCGCGAACACAGCAGCGACAGCAGCGACAGCAGCGACAGCGACAGCAGCGATTCCGCAGAACCCGAGGTCTAGAACATATGGAAATCCGCACCGGCACAGCTCCCGTCACCGACGACCTGACCCTCTACTACGAGGAGATGGGCGACCCCTCCGCGCCGCCCGTCTTACTGATCATGGGCTTGGGCGCACAATTGTTGTTGTGGCGCAACGGATTCTGCGAGCATCTGGTCAATCGCGGCTATCGGGTGATCCGCTACGACAACCGCGATGTGGGACTGTCCGGAAAGCTCGACGGGCAGTGGGCGGCCGGCGGGTTACCCAAGAAGATCGTCCGGTCTTATCTCGGACGTTCCAGCCCGTCGGTGTACCGACTCGAGGACATGGCCGACGACGCCGCCGCACTGCTGAACCATTTGGAGATCGACCGGGCGCACATCGTCGGCGCGTCGATGGGAGGCATGATCGCGCAGATCTTCGCGGCCAGCCATCAATCCCGCACAGCAGCGCTGGGAATCATCTTCTCCTCCAACAACTCTGCCTTCCTGCCGCCGCCAGCCCCCAAGGCGTTGCTGTCGCTGGTCCGCGGCCCGGGCCCCGACGCGTCACGCGAGGCGGTCATCGACAACATCATCAGAGTGGGCAAGATCATCGAGAGCCCGGCCTACCCGGTGACCGAGGAGAAGCGGCGAGCCGACGCCACCGAAAGCTATGAGCGTGCCTACTACCCGCAGGGCGTCGCCCGCCATTTCGGCGCGGTGCTGGGCAGCGGGAGCCTGAAGCGCTACAACAGACAGATCACCGCACCCACCGTGGTGATCCACGGACTCGCCGACAAGCTGATGCGGCCCGCCGGCGGACGGGCCATCGCGAGGTCGATCCCCAATGCGCGGTTGGTGTTGTTCGACGGGCTCGCACACGATCTGCCCGAAGCTCTGTGGGGTGACATCGTCGGCGAATTGCACACGACGTTCGCCGAAAGTTCCTTCACCAGAACCGAATAGCCGACACCACGGCAGCGATGCGAAGAACCCGGCTCCGAGGAGCCGGGTTCTTCGGCAACACGGGCAGATGCCTAGGGCTGCAACTGATCCGTGACGCTGTAGACCTGGAAGTTGTTGCTCCAGCTCAGCAATGAGGTCACGTCCGGCAGGAATCCCGCATTCGCGGTGATGTAGCCCTGCGAGGTGACCGACATGTCCAGATCCGCCGGGTCCGACAAGCCTGTCGACACGGTGAAACTGATCGGATTCTGGTAGCCCAGCCCCAGATCGAAGACCGTCCATTCGCCGATGATGGGTGTGCTCGGCGGCGTGAACAGGCCGTAGGTCGCCTGGGTGTAGGGCGTGACCGTCGGCGTGATCGTGACGGTGGCGTTGTCCTCCAGGTAGTCCGCGGCCTCCTCAGGCGTTATGTAACTCACGTCCGAGAAGTAGTTGGAACTCAGGCTCATGTTCTTGGTGTAGCCGCTGACATTCCAGGTGTAGAGCAGGCCCGGGGTGTAAAGGGCCTGCGCCACCTGAACCGGCCCGGTGGGCGCGTTGCTCAACTCGACTCCCGCGGTGATCGAGGCGTTGAGGCCGACGTTCAACCCGAACGTCCCGATCTCGGTGGGCTCGTACCAACTGAGTTCGGGGCCGGTCACCGATTCGGTCACCGACGCGCTGGTGCTGTCGGGCATGTTCAGCGTCACCGTCGGGCCGCCCTGGAAGGCCGCCAGCATGGCGACCGAATACTTACCCGGGATGAACTTGTCGATGATGCTCGACGGATAGAACACGTATCCGTATGTGATCGACGACAGGCCGACATCGGTCTGAACGGCGGTACCGAACGACAGGATGGTCCCGTCAGTCCCGTACTGCTCGCTGTAGACCAGCGGCGAGTAGTCGCCGTAGCTGCTGCAGTTCGTGTTGCACCAGGCCTGGTTGGTCGCCAACCCGAAGATCGGGTCACCGCTGGCCGGTGTCGAACCACTCGCCGCCACGTAGGTGGCGCCGACACCGCCGGCCGCGCCCCACGCGGTGTTGGAGTTCGCCGCGTTGCCGTACGCCCACGCCGCCTCCAGTTGATCCTCGGTGAGGGTGGGTTTGGACCCCGTCCCCGGCGCCTGGAGTTGCGCCCACGTCGTCGTCGACGTGCTCTGGGTGGAGCCCGTCCACACGTAGATGCCGTTGTTGGTGAGGCCGGTGATCACCGATTCGGCGAGCACCAGGTTGCCCGAGGAGTCCGTCACATACCCGGTGATCGGGATCATCTGCTGGACCGACCCTTGCGAATCAGTCGACAGGGCAGTCTCATTGGCGATCTGGGTGAAGCTGTTCGACGGCGTCAGCGCAGTCGGCCCGAAACTGGAGTTGGCGTATCCGAAAGCCGATGTAGAGGTGGCCGCGCCGAATCCGGTGAACAGCATGACGGCACCGTTGTGGCTATTGTTCGGCGCGGTGAGGCCGACGGCGAAACCGTCCCCCACCGGCGTCATGGCCGTCACCGCGTTGTCCCAGCCGGTGCCCTGCAGCTGCGACCACCCGACTGCCTGGCTGTTCTGCGACGCCACCGTCGATCCTGCGTAGTCCAACCCGTTGGGATTGTCGTTGTTGTTCCCGGGGTCGTTGGAGGGGCTCCAATAGAAGACGGCCCCATTGTTCAGACCGACCACCAAACCATCCCGCCACGGGATCATGGTGTTGACCGCGGAGCCCCAACCGTCATTCTGCAGCTCAATGAATTCTCCGTCCCCGTACTGCTGAACGGAGCCATTAGCCAGACCGACGACGAACTCAGTGCCGTTCGAGGCGTTCATCGGTGTGCCGGGTGCAACCAGCTGAGGGGTATCGACCAGGTAGACACCGGCGCCCCCAGCGGTGCACGAGTCTTCGCAGACGTTTCCGTTCTCGTCCAGTAGCTGCTTTGTGATGATGGTTCCCGGCTGCAGCCCCGCACCGCCATACAGTTGCTGGCCGATCGTGATCGGATTGCCCTTGACCTCCTGAACCGTCAGCAGATACCCACCGCACCCGGTGCCGGTTCCCGAGTTGTAGGACGAGTCACACGCGGTGGCAGCTGCCGCGAGCGCCGTGCCTGCGATGTCCGCGTACGCCTCGGAGATGACCCCATCGGTGACCACGACGGGAGTTCCGCTGATGGCCCCGACCAATGTGGTTCCGTCGTAGGGCAACAGGGTCCGGATCGCGCTGCCGAGACTTCCCAATTGGACCATTTCATCGGTGGCGGTTTCGGTATCCCATCGCAGAACCCTGCCGTCGCCGTAACCCACGATGAAGCCACCGTCGGTCCCGCTCGGGATCATCGCCGTCACACCAAGGTTGCCCGGCCCGCTGAGCTCTTGCCAGCAACTGCCGACATTGTCACCCGAGCAGCCGCCGCCGGCCGATGCTCCCGGGACGATGGTCCCATCCGCCAGAACGGGGCTATCCCACAAATACACCGCCCCGCTGCTGAGACCGACGACGATCCCCTTGTAGTTCGGCAAGGTGATCACGGCGTTCACTCCGACTCCTGAACCCCACCCAGCATCATTGGATGCCTGCAGCTGTGTCCAGCCCTGACCGTAGGCTTGCGAAGTCTCCGAGGAATCGCAGCCTTGGGCGGTTTGGCTGCAGCCGCCACCGTTCCAGTACTCCACCGCGCCATCGGCGAGCACGACGATGAGACCGGGTTGTACCGTCGGGACATCCGGTGTGGTGATGGTGATGGTCCCGGTCGAGGCGACCGAATTGTTGACGGTGTAGGTGACCGTGCCCTGGCTAGCGGACACGAACCCGTCAATGACGGTGTTATCGGCCAACCCCTGCCCCGTGATCGACTGTCCGATAAGGACATCCGGGTTGACGTTGTTGGGGACGGATATCGTCAGAATGTTGTTGCTGACGCTGCCGCTGAACGTGGCGGGGATCATGTCGCCGTTAGCGTCGACGACGATCTGATCCCAACTCGTCATGGCCATCACCGCAGCGTCCCAGCCATTGCCGATCAATTGCGCTGGGGCCCAGGTGGGTTGAGAACCGGCAGGCGCGTTGGCGGTATAGAGGTAGACCCCGTTGAGCGAGGTGGTGGCCTGAGTCAGGTTGGTGGCAGTGATGAACGAGCCATCGTTGCCCCACGGGATGGTGGTGGTCAGGTTGAGGCTCGGGCTCCCGGTGTTGCCGAGCCACGGGGTGCCGTTTCCTTCGTTGACGTCTGTCGTTCCGGGGCCCATCGAGCCGGGAGTCGTCTGGGTGGCCGAAGCGCCGGCACCGCTGGGCGTCAAGAGGTCGTAGTCATGCCCGCCGGCTTCGACGTAGGCGCTGGGCGCCAGGGTGGTGGCGGCGAGAATGCCGACGGTGGACACCGTCGTGCAGGTTTGACCCGACTTGCAGGCCTCCAGTCCGGACGCGGTCAGGAACCGCTGATACGCCGCCTTGTAGTCGATTCCGAGGTAGTCCCAGGCGTCGACCCGGCCTTCCTGGGCCGGCGCATCGGCGGTGAGCTGACCGGTGAATTCGTATGTGCCGTCATCGTTTTTGGTCACACCGGAGACGTCGACGAAGACGGCCCTGTCCTCACCTTCGTCGGAGTAGCTGAACGCCAGCAGCGGTTTGACCGCGTTCTGTGATGCCTTGTCTTCGAATGCGCCCCAGTCCTCCATCAACATCTGATCGACCGAGACGGTGCCGGTGCGGCCGCGGGTGTCCATCCACGCAAACGCTTGCTGCGCAGCGTATTCCGACAAAGTGACGGTCGCCATGTACCTGGGGATGAGAAGTCCCTGCTTCTCCACCGTCACCGTTGCCCCCGCGGTGCCCAGGAACAGCGTGGTATCCAGGGTGTCTTTCGACGACGGATCGGTGCAGCCGAAACAGGCGTTTCCCTCGGCCGCATCGTTGCCCACCAGGACGGTGTAGGTGCGGGTGTTGGTCATGCCGAAGAGGTCGAGGATGTTGAAGACACGGTCGGTGGGGGTGACCTTCACGACGAAGCTGTCGTCGCCGGCGTAGCCCTCGCCCGGGGTGTAGGTGTACTTGATCGTGCCGATTCCGTTGGCCTGCGACGCCGGGTCCAGAACGACGGTGCCGAGGCTGGGGTTGCCCACCACCTCCACGGTCCAGCCGTCGCCCTCCGGGTCGATGAGGTCGATCTTCCCGCGGATCAACGCCGAGCTGTTGACGGTCTGGGTGGCACTGACCGAGGCAGTCTGGTTGAACAGTGACTTGCGAACCATCAGCAGGCCGCCTTCGAGCCAGCTGGTGATGGGGTTCACGGGCAGGGTGGAGATGAAGTTCATCAGTCCGTGGAAGGCCTTGACCACCGCGGCGTCGACTCGCGCGTCAATGTTGGCGAGCACCGGCGGAACGGTTGCGGTGGCCGCGGCAGTCGCCTTGGGGGCGGCCTTGGCCGCCGCGATCAGAGTGGTGGCGGGTGCCGATCCGGTGGTTGAGACATCTTCGGAAGCAACGGGATTCGGTGTATCGGAGTTGCCGAACGCGGCCGGCTCGGTGGCTCTGACGGTGGCCGACTCGGCGCTCAGCCGCGAATCTTCCGATGGCCGGGATGCAGATCCTGCCCCCGTCTTCGCGTTCCGCCCGCCCTGGGTGGGCGCACCAGCGGACGATTCCGTGGCGACTCGTGAGGCGGAGTTCGACTCCGGCGCCGATGCCTCCAGATCCGGCGTGAGATCGCCCGGTCGGCCGGCCAACGATCCTCGGCCGGCGGCGGGCCGGATCGCCTTGGGACCGGCTTTGGCCTTCGCCTTGGCCGGTGCGGCCGATTCGGCGGCGCTCGCGCTGTCCGGCGCGGCACCTTCGGAGCCCTCGGCGGCGGCGATCGCGGCTTGCGGACCGGCTAGATAGAGTCCGATCGCAAACGCTGCGGCGCCGGCGCGGGATGTCTTCTTGAACTTCTTCTTGGTAGCCATACGGCCCATGCCCCCTACTTGCTTTCGTGTTGGAACGTTGCGCGAGTCAGATCGTAGAACGGGAAAATGCGATTTCGTGTGGAGTTCCAGCAAACTCGCCGGGATTCAATTCCATTGTGTCCATTGATAATTCGGGAACTATGCAACACGTTCGCTGGGTCTATGAATGGGCGTCCACCGTAAATGGAACTGTGTCGGGCCGGGTCATTTCGACCACGGGCCCGACACAGTAATGCGATTCAGATCGGTCAAACCGTCATATTGCCCGGGGGCTGGGTCTGATTGGTCACGCTGTAGACCTGGAACTTACTGTCCCAGCTCAGTGAGGACGTGATTGCCGGCAAGAAGTGTACGCCGGCGTTGATGAAGCCCTCCGCTGTCACCGACATCTCCAGATCACTCAGGTTGTTGAGCGGCGCGGTCATGGTGAAGCCGACCGGGTTCTGGTAACCCAACCCGATATCGAAGACCGACCACTTTCCGATCAGTGGCGTGCTCGCCGGGGTGAAAAGCCCATAGCTGGCCTCGATATACGGTGCGACATAAGGAGTCACAGACAACGGAACGTCGCTGTCAAGCACCGCCGCCACCGCTGATGGCGAAAGGTAGCCCACGTCGGCAAATGAGCTGTAGCTCAGGCTCATATGTTTGCGGTAGCCCGCTGCATTCCAGGTGTAGAGCAGCCCTGGCGTGTAGTAAGCGTGAGCCAATTCAAGACTGTCCACGGGCTCATCGACCCCAAGGCTTGCCAGGATTCCCATCTTGAATCCGACGTCCAGTGCGAACGTACCGACCAATGTGGGCTCGAAAATTCCGATTCGCGGCCCCTGCACTTCGATGTCTTCCGATGCTTCTCGCTTGGGGTCGTAGCTCGGGAAGTTGAGGTTGACCGAGGGGCCACCCTGGAATGCGACCACCATGCCGACCGAATACTTACCCGGGATGAACTTGCTAATGATGCTGTTCGGGTAGAACGCATAGCCATAGGTCACCGACGACATGTCCAAGTTGGCTGAAATGCTCTCCCCGATGGAATAGAGCGAACCGTCCTCTCCGTACTGATCGTAGGAGACGATCGGCGCATAGTCGCCGTAGCTGGCGCAATTGTCGCCGCACCACGCCTGATTGCCCAGTAGCCCGAAGACGGGATCACCGGATGGCGGTACGTAACCGTGAGGGGTCAGATGGCCCGGCACATAGGTGGCGCCCACTCCGTCCGGGGCACCCCAGGCTGCGTTCGGATCCACCGTGCTGCCGTAGGTCCAAGCCTCAAGGAGTTGATCCGAAGTGAGGGTGGGCGTCCCCCCCGACCCAGGCTCCTGAAGCGTCGTCCAAGTCCCCTGAGTCATCTCCAGATCCGAACCGGTCCACGCGTAGATGGCGCCATTGCTGAGGGCCGCGACCAGCGATTGACGCAGAACCAGATTGCCGTTGTCGTCGGCTACGTAGCCGGTGACGGGAATCATCTGCTGCACCCAGCCGTTGCTCGCGTCGCCCGATAGTGCGCTCTGGGACGCGACCTCGGTGAAGCTGTTCAGGGGCGTCATGGGCTCAGGACCATAGATGCCCGTTCGATAGCCGAACGCCGACGTAGGCGCGCCCGGCGCGAAGCCGGTGAACATCTCGATGGCGCCATTGTGGTGCGGATTCGGCGCAGACAGCCCGACAGCGAACCCGTCGCCGATGGGCACCATCGAAATCGCCGCATTGTTCCAGCCCGTGCCCTGCAGCTCTGACCAGTTGGTCGCTTGAGGTGACTTGGAGGGCACCGACGCCCCAGGGTAGATCAGACGGTCTGGATCCCAGACGTCCCCCGTTGGGTTGTTGGAACGACTCCAATAGAACGTCGCGCCGTTGTCCAGGCTGACCACGATGCCGTCCCGCCAGCCGACCGCGGTATTCACCGAGCTGCCCCACCCGCTGCCCTGGAGTTCCGTGGGCGATTCGGCGCCGGGCAGCCACTGCTGAACCATGCCGGATTGGTATCCAGCCATAAAACCGCTGCCATCCGACGCGCTCATCGGCGTGCCGGGCGCTATCAGCTGGGAGCTGTTCACCAGATAGATGCCTGCGCCGCCCTCAGCGCAGGAATCCGCGCACAAGTTCCCCTCGGCATCACTGATCTGCTGGGTGATGATGGTGCCCGGCGCCAGTCCGGCTCCCCCGTACAGCGTCTGACCGACCCGGATCGGATTGCCGCGCGCCTCCTGCACTGTCAGGACATATCCGCCGCATCCAGCCCCCGAGCCCGAGTTGTAGGACGATTCGCAGCCGGCGGTGGAGGCAGCCAGCACCGCCGAAGTGCTGAGCACCTCCGCAGAGTACGACGGCACTGAAATCACGCCATGTTCAGTAATGGCGGGGGCTCCGCCGATCGTGCCGATGAACGTCGTTTGGTCGTAAGGAGTCAATGTCCTTACTGAGTTCGATACGGGGTTTGGCGCCGGACTGAGAAGCGGCAGTGGTTGCTGCAACACGTTCATCGTCTGGCCGCCGTCTTCCCAGCGGATCAACGCCCCGTCGTTGTAGCCGGCGACAAAGTCCCCATCTTGGCCGGAGGCAATAAGCACATTCACCCCGCTGCCACCGATGAAGTTCGGGCTTACCTCAGCCCAACAGTCCGACGGACTGCTGTTCGAGCAGCCTGCGCCCGCTCTCGGGCCCGGGATGATGGTGCCGTCCGGCATCACGATGCTGTCCCATAGGTGAATCGAGTCGGTGCTCGTCCCCGCGATGATGCCCTGATTGTTCGGCAATACCGTAAGAGTGTTCAAGGTGCCGTAGTTAGGCGGAAGCCAACCTGAATACGCACCGTAAGTCGATAGTTCGGTCCAGCCTTCCACCGCAATCTCATCGGGCCCGCAGCCCGACACCGTAGCGGCGCATCCGCCGCCGTTCCAATACTCGACCCTGCCATCGGCCAACCCGACGATCAGACCGGGTTGGGTCTGATAAATGTTCGGGGTGGTCACGGTGATGGTGCCGACGGCATTGATGGCCTGGCTGACCGTGTAGGTCACGGTGCCGCCCTCGTTCAACGACACGAACCCGTCGATGACCGTGCCCGCCGAGATCCCCTCACCGGAAATCTCCTGACCGATCATCGTCCCCGGATTCACAGCATTTGCCAGCGACAGCGTCAAAATCCTGCCGCCCTCATTGACCACACTGCCGGTCACCGACGCCGGGATCGGCACCCCCTCAGCATCGGTGACCACCTGGTTATACGTCGCCAGCGAGTACGCCCCGCTCTGCCACCCGAAGTCCTTGAGCACCCGCATCTCCCACGACGGCTCAGAGCCCGTCGGCGCGTTCGCAGTGAACAACTTGATCACACCAGTGGACTCACCCACGATGAACGACCCATCAGAACCCCACGGAATCATCGTGTCCAAACCCGCATCCGGCAACACCGGCCCCGCCGAACCCGGATACAACTGAGTCGCCGCCGCATCGCTCGCGGTCGGCAACTGATAGTCATGCCCACCCACACCCACATACGCCGCCGGCGACAACGTCGTCGCCGCCAAAATCCCCACCGCCGACACCGACGAACACGTCTGACCCGACCGGCAATCCCCCAGCCCAGAAACCTCCAAATACCGGTTATAAGCCGCCTTGTAATCAATCCCCAGGAAATCCCACACATCAACCCGCCCATCCTGGGCCGGCGCGTTGGCCATCAACTCCCCACTGAACTGATACGTGCCATCAACGTTTTTGGTCACCTCACTGACATCGATGAACACCGCCCTGTCCAGCCCCGCATCCGAATAACTGAACGCCAACAACGGCTTCACCGCATTCTGCTGCGCCTTATCCTCAAACGCCGACCACCCCTGCACCAACATCTCATCAACCGACACACTGCCCATCCGGCCGCGAACATCCATCCACGCAAACGCCTGATTCGCCGCAAACGCCGACAACGTCACCGTCGCCGCATACCGCGGAACAAGCACACCCTGCCTCTGGACAGTCACCGTCGCACCCGCGTTATCCAAAAACAGGGTGGTATCCAAAACATCCTTCGGCAAACAACTCCCACACGCATTACCACCCGCAGCACCATCACCCACCGCAACCGTGTAATACCGCGAATCCATCACCCCAAACGGATCAGTGATATTGAACACCCGCTCCGCCGGCGACACCTTCACCACAAAGCTGTCCGCGCCGTCGTACCCCGTATTCGGACCCGGCGTGTAGGTGTATTCAACCGTGCCAATCCCGTTGGCCTGCACCACAGCACCCAACACCACCGTGCCCAAACCCGGATTACCCACCACCTCAATGGTCCACGCGTCACCCTCCGGGTCCACCACATCAATCTGACCCGTCACCAACAACGAATTGTTCACGGTCTGAGACGCATTCACCGACGCGCTCTGGTTGAACAACGACTTGCGAACCAACAGCAAGCCACCCTCCAACCAATTCGTCACCGGATTCACCGGCAACGTCGACACCCAATTGAACAACCCACTGAACACCCGCACCACCGATGCGTTGATCTGCGCATCAACATTGGCCAACACCGACGGCAACCCCGCACCCGGAGCAGCCAACGACCGCGGCGCCACCGACGCCGCCGCCACCCGACTCGCACCCACAACGACACCCCCAACCGGGGCATAATCCACAGCCGCACTAGGCGATTCACTCACCACCGCCGACACAACCGAACCCACACCACCACCACCCGACACCACAGCCGGCCCCAACGCCCCACCCGAACGCCGAACCGAAACCTCCGAACGTCCACCCCCAACACGCGCCGGCCGCCCCGACTCACCACCACGCCCCACACCCGACCGCGACCCCTCAACCCCCACCGAACGCCCCCGCCCCACCCCACCATCAACCCCACCAGAACCCACCCGAGCAACCCCCGAACCCGAAGACGACTTCGACTTCGACTTACCCGACCCAGCCCCATTACCCGACCCAGCCCCACCAGCACCCACCGCCGACCCCGACGACACCTCCCCAGAACCATCAGCAACAGCAACACCCACCTGCGGACCCGCCAAATACAAACCCACCGCAAAAGCAGCAGCACCCGCACGAGACGCCTTCTTGAACTTCCGCTTAACAGCCATCTGGAAGAACTCCCCCTGAATGTCGATGATCCCGAAATGCCCTGAGCCTGAATTGCCTTAGGACCTGAAGCCTCCGCAGTAGTTCGCAGGCGCCACAGATCGTAAGACGAAAGAACCCGCTCTTCGGAGTATTTTGAGAAAATCCGCAATAATTCGGATTGCGTTGTGCGCATTGATAATTCGAGCGCTATCAATTGTTTTCGCCAAAGCTATCGACTTTGAGTGCGGGTCACGCTACATGCCTGCAATTACAGCACCGATGGATTCGATTACAGCTGTGGATAGCTTGTGGATCAGTGCAACTCAGGCACGGCTATCGGCCCGATGGCGCGGTGATTTCAAACCTCGCAGCCAATATGGATATGCTTCACTCACTTTCGCTGTCAAGCATTTTCGGAGCCAGTCTATCCAATTTTGCCCCCAAGAGGTGAAGGCGAAGACCGCCGCTACCGTCAATGCCGACAGGCAGTTCCCAACTGCAGGCCATCCGACGGTTCGCCGAGCTACCCGGTCGGTATCCGGGTAATTCCGACGTCCGCAGTCGCCGTCATATCGTCGAGTTGGTGACTTAAAGGCTTGCACGGACACGTACACCCCAAGGCCATCCGAAGACGACTCCAACCGAACTTTTTTCGTTGCGCCCATTGATAATTCACTGACTACCGAGCAACTTCACCCAGGCTATCGATGGGCCACATGTCGCGCACCTAGCGCACTTCAATTTCGGCGATTGCATCATTTCAGTTTATTCACAATTGTGGATAGCTTGTGGATCGATGCTGTACGGGAGCAGCGATAGGACCCTTTCCGCACATGGGCCAGTTCGCGTCAAACATTCTCACTATCAACCGATTTCGAATAATCGAGTCAATAGCTGGCCGATATACCCCGCCAGCCACATCGACACACTCGGTGCGCGAGGGCGTTGCCCCATCCCCCACCTTGCGGTCTAAACAGGGACAGCCCAGAGCTGGTTGGTATTGGGGGTAACCACATACAAGGTCTGACCGTCCGGGCTCACCGCTACAGCAGTCGGGTTGGAAGCCATCGCAATCGTCTGGACGACGGTGCCGAACGGGTTGATCACCGACACGCTGTTGTCGTTGACGTTGGCGACGTAGGCATAGCCGTCGGAACCAAATGCCACTGCACCCGGGTTGGTCCCGACCGCGATCGTCCCCACCACCGATCCGGACTGGTTGATCACCGACACAGTGGATCCTCCATAGTTCGTCACATAGACGTTCCCGGACAACGGGCTGACGGCGACCCCGCGCGGACTACTACCAACCGCAATGGTTCCGACCACGGTTACGCCGCTGATCCACGACACGGAATTGGATCCTGTATTGGAGACGTACACGTAGCCATTACCCACGGCTACCCCCTGCGGGGAGTTGCCGACGGCGATCGTTCCGTTGACCGAGCTCGAACCCGCATAGATCACCGACACGTTGTTCGTACCCGGATTCGCTACATACACCGTTCCGGCGGGGTCGACAGCCAGCGCTAAGGGACTACTCGAAAGCGGGACGCTGGAGACGACCGTCGTACCCACTATCCGGGACACGTTGCTGGAGATCCCGTCCGTTACGTAAACACTTCCATCCGGACCAGCGGCGATCGCCCATGGACTACCGACCGAAACCGTCGCCGTGACGAGCGTGCCGCTGATCACAGACACGTTTGAAGAACTCGAATTGTTGACATAAACGGTGCCGTTCGGAGTGACAGCGACGCCCTGCGGACTCGTTCCGACTGCGATACTGACCGCGGTGAAATTGCTGGTGGTACCGGTTGCACCACTGGCCCCGGTAGTGCCACCGGTGCCCCCGACACCACCGGCACCGCCCGGCCCGCCGACGGTGGTCAGTGCCGATCTCGCTCCGCCGCCATTGCCACCTGCCCCACCCGTTGCACCGGAGTTCAGCCCGTTGCCGCCGGCGCCGCCGGTGCCGCCGTATGCCTGAGCGTTGGCTTGCCCGAAACCACCGAGACCACCGTTGCCGCCGAGGGCGCCGCCCGCACCGCCCGCACCGCCCTTCCCTCCCGTACCCACGCCGCTTGAAGTAATGCCGTTCCCGCCGGCGCCACCGTTGCCGCCGACCACAGTGCCGGCACCCCCGGCACCTCCCGCCCCCCCTGTCGCGTTACCACTGCTGTTCTGGGCCGAGCCGCCGGCGCCGCCGTTACCACCGAATGCCCCCGAGCCACCCGCACCGCCGCCGCCAGCATTGGTGCCATAAAAGTAGCCACCGTTACCGCCGTTTCCACCAACCCCAGTCGAGCCAGTGGCGCTACCGCCTTTGCCGCCCGCCCCGCCACCCGAGGTGAACGCGTTACCACCGTGACCGCCATTGGCGCTCGCCGTAGACGCCGCGCCGGAGCCACCCGTCGATGACCCCGCGCCACCGGCACCACCGGCGCCCGCAGCACCGGCATTGCCGCCGGCACTGCCACTGACGTTGCCGTACACGCCCGCCGCCCCATTGCCGCCACTTGCAGCAGCACCTCCGGCGCCACCCTTGCCACCCACGCCGGTGGTGCCTGTGCTGCTACCGGCACCACCCTGCCCGCCCGCACCACCAGTGCCACCGGTGCCACCACTGCCACCGTTTCCACCGGCTACACCAGCCGTTGAGGAATTCGCGCCAGCACCCCCCGCTCCACCAATGCCACCGACGCCACCGGCACCACCCGCTCCTCCGGCGCCCTGGAATCCACCGTCACCTGCACCGGAAGCACCACCGGCGCCACCGGTCCCGCCCGCGCCACCAACGGCGCCCCATTGGCCGCTGACACTTGCACCGCCTGCCGTACCAGCGCCGGCATTCCCACCGGTTCCCCCGACCCCGCCCTTACCGCCATCACCGGCATCACCGGAAGCACCCTGGGTGAATCCCGCACCGCCGACACCCGCAGCACCACCGGTACCACCAGCACCGCCGGCACCACCAGCGCCCCCGGCCACACCAGCGTTGCCGCTGTGATCAACACCCCGACCGCCAGCACCACCCGTACCCCCGGTACCGCCCACACCACCGACACCACCAACACCCTGAACACCACCACTGCCCGCACCGGCCGCACCACCGGCACCACCGGTACCCCCAGCGCCACCAGCAGCACCAGTCCCACCCGTGCCACCAGTGGACCCGCCCTCATCAGCACCCACACCACCGCCACCACCAGTACCGCCGACCCCGCCCTTGCCGCCATCCCCGGCATCACCGGAAGCACCCTGCGTCGAACCCGCACCCCCGACACCCGCAGCACCACCAACACCACCAGCACCGCCGACACCGCCGGCGCCCCCGGCCACACCCGGATCACCACTGTGATCAACACCCTCACCACCCGCACCACCCGTGCCCCCGGTACCGCCCTCACCACCGACACCACCAACACCCTGAACACCACCACTACCCGCACCCGCCGCACCACCCACACCACCGGTACCCCCAGCACCACCAGCACCGGCATTGCCACCGCTGCCTGCGGTGACACCAGTTCCTCCGGCCCCGCCGAATCCACCAGCACCACCAACCCCACCAACACCACCCTTGCCGGCTACGTCACCGTCGCCGCCCTCTCCTCCCGTGCCGCCGGCACCCCCAAGTCCCCCTGTGCCACCGTCACCCACCGCGGACGGGGCGTTCTCGCCCCGTCCGCCCTTACCACCGCGGCCACCGGAACCGCCCTTACCGCCGACCGCCGTCGCTGACGTGTTTTGCGCCGCGCCACCGGCACCCCCCGCCCCGCCGCCAAACCCTTCCGCCCCACTTTGGGCAGTTCCCACCCCCGCGCCGGTCCCACCAGGACCGCCAATTCCACCGACACCGCCACCAGCACCGCTGCCACCGGCACCACCGGCGCCACCGGTACCACCAACGGCAGGACCACCGTCAGCAAACGCTGCGCCACCTGTTCCGCCGGAACCACCGATTCCGCTACCGCTTTCGGCTCCGCCGCCTCCTGCGCCGCCGACCGCAGGGTTGGACAACCCTGAGGCAACCGCCGACCCGCCAGCACCGCCGTCGCCGCCGGTCGTGGTGCCCTCTCCACCGAGACCACCCGCGCCACCAGCGGCACCGCCAGTACCACCTGTGCTTACGGCCGCACCTCCCGTGCCGCCGTTGCCACCAATCCCGAGGCCGCCGGTGGCGACAGCCGCGCCACCTCCGCCACCTTTGCCCCCCTTTGCCGAGCCGACAGCTGACGTTGCCGAACCCCCTGCCCCGCCAACTCCACCGCTGGCCGGACTACCGACACCCTTGGCTTCGGCCGACCCGCCACCACCGCCGTCGCCGCCGGCAGTTACGCCTGCCCCTCCGGTCCCCCCCGCCCCGCCGGTGGCCGCGCCGCCACCGCCGGTGCTAGTCGCCGCGCCCCCTGTGCCGCCGGTTCCGCCTACGCCCTTTGCGGAGTCGCCACCGGCACCAGCCGTTCCACCTACCGCCTTGCCTGCTGCGATCGCGGTGCCGCCCGCACCACCCGCACCGCCGGCACCGGCGCCGCTATCGCTGCCACCCTTGCCGCCCGCACCACCAATCGCGTCACCCTTGGCTGATGTCGCATTGCCGCCGTTACCGCCGGCACCCGCATTGCCATCCGCTCCCGCCAGACCTTCGCCGCCCGCACCCCCGACGGCTGAGGCATCACCGATGCCGATACCGTCGCCGCCGTCACCACCTCTGCCAGCCTTACCCGCGATCGCACCGCCCTGGCCACCGGCACCCCCGGATGCACCGACAGCGATCTCGCCGACACCGCTTCGGGTGGTGTCGCCGCCCTTGCCGCCGGCACCACCCGTCCCGTAATCGCCTGCGTCGCCACCATTGCCGCCCAAGCCGCCGGACCCAAGGACCGGCGTGAATCCATCGCCACCGGCACCGCCATCGCCCGGGGCGGTCGAGCCTGCTCCGGCCTTGCCTGGCACGCGGCCCGAACCACCCGCACCACCGGTACCACCGATACCGCCTCGGCCACCGTCGCTGGCGTCGGGATGGCCCTCGACACCGTCTGCGCCACGACCACCGGCCCCCGGCGCGCCGCCATCCCCGCCGTCACCGCCAGCACCCGCGATGCCCCCGCCGCTGCCAACTCCGCTGGCTCCGCCGGAGCCTCCTGCTCCACCGGTGCCGCCTGCGCCGCCGGCACCGCCTGGAGCCGCGGGGTCAGTGGAGTTACCGCCATCGCTGCCGACGCCACCGACACCTCCGGCACCCCCGCTCCCGCCGCTGCCGTTGACCCCGTCCGTACCGTTCCCACGGGCCTTACCTGCATTCCCGCCGGCGCCGCCAGCGCCACCCGCGCCACCCGCGCCGCCCGCGCCGCCGGACTGACCAGCTCCACCCTCGACGCCATCACCGCCCGTGCCCCCGTCACCGCCATCGCCACCAGCGGCGCCATTGCCGCCGTTACCGGCCACCGACCCACCTGACCCGCCCGCACCGCCCGCGCCGCCGACGCCGCCGGCACCTCCAACGGATCCGTCCTCGCCGGCACCCGCACCCGGGGTGCCCGCCGACGCACCGGTTCCGTCACCACCCACCCCGCCATTGCCGCCGCTCCCGACAGCGCCCGCGTCGCCACCACGACCACCGGCCCCGCCGACGCCGCCGCCACCCTTCGGCGTTGCCGTGGTCGCCCGGCCGCCTCCGCCGCCGTTGCCGCCGTTGCCGGCGAGGGCGCCGCCCGCACCACCATTGCCTCCGGCCCCACCAGCCGGCCCACCCCTTCCGCCCTCGCCGCCGTTGCCTCCGTTGCCGACAGCACCACCGTCACCGCCGTCACCACCATCGCCACCGGCCGATACCGCATCGGACCACCCGACCCCGCCGTTACCGCCGTTGCCCGCCGACCCGCTTACCCCTACACCCGACGACCCCGCGACACCGGTCTGACCGCCACTACCGCCTGTCCCGGCCGCGCCACCGGCACCGCCGGCAGCTGCAACGCCGGGATTGCCACCGTCGCCACCGTCGCCGGCGGCCGGGGAAGTTCCGTCGCCATCATGACCTGCACCGCCGTCACCCGGGGTACCCGCGTCGCCCCCACGGCCTCCCGAGCCACCCGAGCCATTCGCGCCATTGCTGTTGACGACGAACAAAATCCGGCCGACCCCGGCATCACCACCAGCGCCGCCGGCGCCACCGACGCCACCCGAACCACCGTCACCACCGTCACCACCGTCCGCTCCGGCGTCCGCACCGGCAGCTCCATCGATACCGTCGCCACCGTTACCGCCGGAACCACCGGCACCGCCGACCCCACCAGCCCCCCCTGCGCCGAACACCCAACTGCCAGCGCCGCCATCGCCTCCCGCACCACCCGCGCCGCCCGCCGTGCCATCCGCGCCTGACTTCCCTCCCGTGGCACCGCCCTTGCCTGGCAATCCTGCGCCGCCGGCGCCACCTGCACCGCCGGACCCGCCCGATCCCGACAACGACAACAACCCAGCACCACCACCGTCGCCGCCGGCACCACCGTCACCACCGGCCGTGGCAGCCACACCACCGTCACCGCCAGCACCCCCGTCGCCGATGACCAACCCGGCGGTACCGCCATTGCCGCCAGCACCCCCGCCAGCGCCACCGCTGCCGGCATCGCCACCGTCACCGCCTTGGGCGATGGTCGAGATCAGTCCGGCTGAACCGCCATGCCCGCCGTTGCCCCCCAGTCCAGCCTCTCCACCAGCCCCTCCGTCTCCGCCGCGGCCACCATCGCCCCACCCCAGCAAGCCGGTGTCCCCGCCGCTGCCCCCAGCCCCACCGAAGCCCGCCACACCAACCGCTGTGCCGCCGGCACCGCCATTGCCTCCGTCACCAATGAACAACCCACCGGTCCCGCCTGCACCCCCGGCACCACCATTGACACCGGTGACGCCGGCACCGCCGTTGCCCCCATCCCCGAACCACCCGGCCGAACCACCGTTACCACCGTTGAAGCCATTCCCGCCGCTGCCGAGCAGCCCGCCGTTGCCGCCATCACACGCTTGGCCACCGGTGCAAGTCTCCGCGGTCCAGGAATACCCGTTCCCGATCAAGATTCCGCCGTCAGGATGCTCAGCGGTGCCATTGGCAAACAAGAAATTCCAGAAGGATCCCAAACCGGCACCCGCCGACGACGCCCCACTGCGCGCCCCGTCACGGCGCACAGCCCCCAACAACGCCCACCCCAACGGTCCCGCAACATCTGACCCATCAGAGCCACCCGCAGTCCGATTCCCGGATCCAAGCCAGTCCAACACACTGCCCATGCTCGAAGCCGAATCCGCGGACGCAGACGGGGTCATGACCGGGGGTGCGGGCGAAGTCACGGGCGCACCCGTGAAGCCCCGGACCTTCGCAGACACAACCGCCGAATCGGCCACAGCCCTCGGGGTATCAGCGGTCGGCACCACAACTCGCGGCGCCTCCGAGGTGACCGAGACGACGGGCGACGCGACAGGCGCGGGCGGCTGCACCTCAGGGCCTGCTTCCGCCGGAGTAGGATCCGACTGGTCCGAGGAATCCGCCCGCGCCAGACTGACAGAGCCGGCACCACCGGACGGGTCCCGGCGCGACAAATCGTCCTCAGCCGCCCTTGCTGCGCCCGCCCCCTTGCCGACGCCTTCAGAACCCCCGGCCGCCGAACCACCCGACGCCGCCGTATCCGGCGTAGTGACACCAGAACGTGCCGGCCGCGCGCCCGACCGTGGCGCACCCTTGGAACCCGATGAACCGGACGAACTGGCCCCAGATGCCCCCGAGGTACCCGACGTATCCGCGAAGGCCATTCCCGGCAGTACAAGAATCGCAGCGCCAACGCCCAGCGACACCGCCAGTGCGCCGACCCGACCGACGTATGCCGACGAACTCGCCAGGCCGGGTCGCAGTGACACCTTCCCGCCCGACCCGATCAGTCGAGGCCGAACTTCGCTGCCCCGCTTACGACTCAGCGCGTCCGCCGACTGGGTTTTGGTTGCGATTTCGCGACCACGGTTAGATTTCATTTCGTCCCCCCCTGGAAAGTTCGCACACCCGCAGCAATGTGCGACCGTCCGAAAAGTGAGCAGCCGGCAAGCTCAGTCGTGAACTACCATCCAGCCAAAAATCGATATGCAGTTTTCGGTGAATTGTGTTGCTATATAGCGGTCTTGACACGAACACCGGGCATCGTGTTCACACGAGACCGCCGCAAAGCGCGCAGGGGATTTCTGAGGGCTGTATCGCTTGCCGAATCATCCTGTACCCCAACCGGTACCGATTGAGCGCAATCCTCAAGCGCACAACAGTTCTGTGCCAGAACGAATTCCGCCGTCCTAGTCATAGGGTTGAAACCCCCCGAACGCTTTACCCGAGTACATACGAAACCCAGATACTAGACCGCACCATCCACTTTCCGTGGCTTTTACCGAATTGCTGAATCATCTTGCAGCAGTTGATAGTTCGACTCCTATCAATCATATTCACGTGGATTATGAATCGGGATCCCAAGTCAGACTTCGAGCCCTATCGACCAACCCAAAGGGTGAGATGCACGGACGTCCACCGACAACTACGACGGCTTCGAGCTACGCGACACGAACAATCGCCAAGGCGGCAATCGAATTGAATCCGATGCGCTAAAACGTTCCGTATTGCGCATCCAAGGCTGAACGGCGCCGATAATGGCGTAGTGAGTCCCATCGACCTCAGCCCACGGATCCTGCAGCACTACCTCGTACTCGTAGAGGAAAAGCACTTCGGTCGTGCGGCGGAGCGGCTCCAGATCAGCCAACCGTCACTAAGCCAGGCCATCAACCGACTCGAGCGAGTCCTCGGATTCACCCTGCTCGACAGAACGACTCGGGCAGTTGAGCTCACACCCGCAGGCGCAGCCTTCGCCAATGACATGCGCAACCTTCAAGAGGCGCAGAACGCCGCGATTCGGCGCGGCAGACGAATCGCCGCCGGCGACGAAGGTGAACTCCAATTCGGAACCACGGGCAGTTTCGCCTACGCCTTCATACCGGGCTTCATCCGACAATGCCGTCAGGAACTGCCCCACTTGAAGGTGCAGATCCACGACTGCCCGTCAATGGACCTTGTCGAACGAGTACGCGACGGCCGAGTGGACATCGGACTGGCTGCGGGTCCACTCCCCGACACAACCGATCTGGTGGTGTCATTCCTCGCCTACGAGCGCATCGTGGCGGTGCTACCAGAGAACCATCGTCTGGCTGCGCGGTTCGACATAGACCTCGCCGAGTTGGCCGGTGACGATTTCGCCTTGTACTCGGACGCCGGACATCGCGGACTGCTCCCCGTCGTGCTCACCGCATGCCAAGCCGCTGGTTTCGCGCCCAATGTCATCGCCAGCGCGGACACCGTTGCCGGACTTGTCGGGCATGTCTCTTCCGGCTCATGTGTCTCGTTCGCGCCCGAACGGATGCACCTGTTCACTCCACCCGGTGTCGTCTTCAGGGCCATCGCACCAAGACCGACTTACCCGGACAAACCGGATCCCGCCGACATCCTCAAAATGCAACTGCTTGCCGTCGTTCGCGACGGCCAGAACGAACCCCTGATCAATAAGGCACTGCAACTCCTCCACAATCCCAACACCTTGGAAGTCGATCGGACGAACTGATCACTGAAGTCGTGGGCCGAGGACCGGCATGCCCCTGCTCGACATGGCGCTGGGGCTGGGACTGGGGCCGGCCGCAACGATGGTGCGCGTCTTGTCAAAGCGCCCACCACCGTGCGGCATCGCCCGTGTTGCGACGACGTGACCGAATACGCGTCGTGCATACTGAATCCAAGGTTCCAACATCACCGTGGCAGATGGTGGGAGGAATCGGAAAGGTATTTCGCATTCATGCCCAAGGCATCCGATACAGAAGAATTGCGTCCTAAGTTCGAAAATGTTCAGGCCCATTACGACCTGTCGGACGATTTCTTCGGACTGTTTCAAGATCCCACCCGCAAGTACAGCTGCGCAACGTTCACCGGCCCGGACGTCACTCTGGAAGAAGCTCAGCTCGCCAACGTCGACCTCAACCTTGAGCAACTCGACCTGCGCCCAGGCATGACTCTGCTCGAGGTTGGTTGCGGCTGGGGTCTGACGATGAAACGGGCCATTGAGAAATACGACGTGAACGTCATCGGCCTGACCCTGAGCAAGAACCAGCAGGCCTTTTGCACAGAATTGCTGGGGAACATCGAAAGCGACCGCCACCACCAGGTTCTCTTGCAGGGCTGGGAAGAGTTCCACCAGCCAGTCGACCGCATCGTGTCGATCGAGGCGTTCGAGCATTTCGGACACGAACGCTACAACGACTTTTTCAAGAGTTGCTACGAGAATCTCCCCGACGACGGGCGGATGGTGATTCAGAGCAGCACCAGTTTCCACCCGTACGAACTTTCCCGCCGAGGCCAGAAGATCACTTTCGAGATGGCCCGCTTCATCAAGTTCATGTACACCGAAATCTTCCCCGGTGGTCGGCTGCCAAGCGCCGAGATGATGGTGGAACACGGCGAGCGGGTCGGCTTCACCGTGCCGGTCTGCAGATCTCTGCACACCCACTACATCAAAACTCTTGGGCTGTGGGCGGACGCGCTGGAGGCGAATAAGGACAAAGCCATCGCGCTGACCGATGAGGTCAACTACAACCGCTATATGAAATATCTGCGCGGCTGCCAGTACTACTTCATCAACGAGACCATCGACGTCAACTTGGTGACTTACGCGAAACCGGGCGCGGCTGCCTGACGGCGCAGCCGCGCCGACTCGACATTCGACCGATTAACTTCGGTGATCATGCGTCTGGCGTCTGGCTTCGGCTTGGGTGCGCTCGCTGCCTGCGTGGTGGCCATGGTGGTCCGGCAGCTGCCGGTGACCAACAACCTGTTGTTGGTGATCGCCGTAGGGTCGCCGTATTTGACAATCGTGTCCGGTGTTTTGGCCGTGATTTGTTTTGCCAACTCTCGACGGTGGGTGCTGGCCGTTCTTGCCGCTGTTGTCGCGGTGGTCGCCTCGGCGGGGCCGCTTCGGTTCTACTATCCGCCGGGGAGCGCCACGGAGACACGTCCTCATACCGACGTCCGGGTGCTCACCGCGAATTTGCGCTACGGCCTGGCTGATGCCAGGTTTCTCGTCGACTTGGCCAGGGAGAAAGCAGACCTCCTCAGCGTGCAGGAGCTGACGCTGCCCGAAGCGCAACGGCTCGCCCAGATGGGCATCGGTAAGCACTTTCCGTACTCGGTGCTACTTCCCGCGGAGGCGGCCGGTGGGGCGGCCATCTGGAGCAGGTATCCGCTCGAGGAGTTGGATCTGAAGCGCCCGGAAGTCGGGATGATCTGTGCGCGGCTACGCATCCCGGGCGTTCGATTGGACCCCGTGTTCGCCAACGTTCACGTCGGCGCCCCGTTTGCCAATCCGTTCAATAAGTGGCGCAAAAGCATGGCAAGGCTCGGCCGCGTGCTGGGCGAGCTGTCGGCGATCGCAGATGGCGCGGTGATCGTCGCCGGGGACTTCAACGCCACACCGGACATCCAGAACTACCGCCAACTACTGGCGGGCGGGTATGCCGACGCCGTTCAACAAAGCGGTGCGGGCTTCGATCCGACGTATCCGGCTGACCGCTGGTATCCACCGTCGGTTCCGATCGACCACGTCCTGCTCAACGGGGCCACGGCAGTCTCGTCGCATACGGTCGCGGTGCCGGGCTCGGATCACCGCGCGGTCGTCTTGACCGTGAAGCTACCGCTGGACCCGACGGCTTCGTAGGACGCCGGGTCCGGTCGGCTATGCCTCTTCGGTGAAGTTACGCGTGACCGCCGGGTCGACCGGGATTCCCGGGCCGGTGGTCGTGGTGACGGTGACTTTCTTCAGGTAGCGGCCCTTCGAGGACGACGGCTTGGCACGCAGGATCTCATCGAGCGCGGCGCCGTAGTTCTCGGCCAGCTTCTTCTCGTCGAACGAAGCCTTACCGATGATGAAGTGAAGGTTGGCCTGCTTGTCAACGCGGAAGTTGATTTTGCCGCCCTTGATGTCCTGCACGGCCTTCGCGACGTCGGGGGTCACGGTGCCGGTCTTGGGGTTCGGCATCAGACCACGGGGACCCAGGACGCGTGCGATACGTCCCACCTTGGCCATCTGGTCCGGTGTCGCGATGGCGGCGTCGAAGTCGAGGAATCCGCCCTGGATCTTTTCGATCAGATCGTCGCTGCCTACCACATCGGCGCCCGCGGCGATGGCTGCTTCAGCCTTCTCGCCGACGGCGAAGACGGCGACTCGCGCAGTCTTGCCGGTGCCGTTGGGCAGGTTCACGGTGCCGCGCACCATCTGGTCCGCCTTGCGGGGATCGACGCCAAGACGGATGGCCACCTCGACGGTCGCATCCTGCTTCTTCGATGACGTCTCCTTGGCGAGCTTGGCAGCCTCCAGCGGGGTGTACAGCCGGGTCTTGTCGATCTTCTCGGCGGCTTCGCGGTATGCCTTGCTGGTCTTGCTCATTGTTACTTCCAATCTGTTTCGTTGGAGATGTGGTCATCGCGGGCCGATGCCAGCCCTGCCACGTCTGCGTCTGGTTTTGTTCCGCTTCGCTACTCGACGGTGATGCCCATCGACCGTGCGGTGCCGGCGATGATCTTGGCAGCCTGGTCGACGTCGTTGGCGTTGAGATCGTCTTTCTTGGTCTCGGCGATCTCACGCACCTGGTCCCAGCTGATCTTTGCGACCTTGGTCTTGTGCGGTTCCGCCGAACCCTTCGGGATACCGGCGGCCTTCAGGAGCAGCCTGGAAGCCGGCGGGGTCTTCAGCACGAAGGTGAAGCTGCGGTCCTCGTAGACGGTGATCTCGACGGGGATGACGCTGCCGCGCTGGCTTTCCGTCTGGGCGTTGTACGCCTTGCAGAACTCCATGATGTTGACGCCATGCTGGCCGAGCGCGGGACCGATCGGCGGAGCGGGGTTGGCCGCGCCAGCATTGATCTGCAGCTTGATCAGCCCGACGACCTTTTTCTTCTTCGGGGCCATGATTGTTCGTTCCTTTTCTTTTCTCTTCTTAGATCTTGGCGACCTGGGTGAAGGTCAGTTCGACGGGCGTCTCGCGTCCGAAGATGGACACCAGGACCTTGAGTTTTTGTTGCTCCGCGTTGACCTCGCTGATCGATGCCGGCAGCGTCGCGAACGGGCCATCCATGACGGTGACCGATTCGCCGACCTCGAAGTCCACCAGAATCTCCGGACGCTCGAGAGTTGCTTCCGTCGAAGCGGCCGTCGACGAGCCCGCCGCCTTGCCTGCCTTCTTGGCGGCGCCCTGCGGGAGAAGGAATTTCACCACGTCGTCCAACGTCAGCGCGGTGGGGCGGGAGGTTGCGCCGACGAAGCCCGTCACACCCGGGGTGTTGCGGACCGCGGCCCAGGAGTCGTCGGTCAGATCCATCCGAACCAGGATGTAGCCGGGCAGCACCTTGCGGTTGACCTGCTTACGCTGGCCGTTCTTGATCTCCGTGACCTCTTCGGTGGGGACCTCGACCTGGAAGATGTAGTCGCCGACGTCGAGGTTCTGCACGCGGGTTTCGAGGTTGGCTTTCACCTTGTTCTCGTAGCCGGCGTAAGAGTGGATGACATACCACTGCCCTGGCTTGCTGCGCAGGTCGGCCTTGAGCGCGGAAGCAGGATCCAACTCGGTGGCAGCCTCTTCGGCTACTTGCCCTACGGCCTGTTCAGGAGCGTCTTCACTGGCTGGTGTCGACGCATCGACCGCATCGTCGATGACGTCGACGGCGGACTCACCCATGGGAGTATCGCCGTCTGGGGTTGTCACGGTTAGTCAGTCCTCTCTCAAAACGCTTGTTTCGCGGGGTCTGGTTTCGTCAGCCGAATACCCAGAGCACCAGCTTGTGCAGCCCGATGTCGACAAAGCTGATCAAAGTCACCATGAAGGTCAGGAAGACCATCATCACCGTGGTGTAGCTGACCATTTGCTTGCGATTCGGCCAGATGACCTTCCGCAGTTCGCCGACGACGGCCTTGATGTAGTTCCAGACGAACACGAACGGGTTACGGCCGGGGCTCGTGTCCTTCTTCTGTTTCTTGGCCTTCTTAGTCTTCTTTTTGTCGGCATCATCGTCGACACCGAGTTCGACGGCGCCAGACTCCGCATCGTCGATATCGGATGAGTCGAAGTCGTCGGCGCGCGGACGCGACCGTTTCCCGGTCGGCCGCTGCGGACGGGTCACGACGGCCGTCTGGCTGCCGGTATCGCCGTCGTCACTACCTTCGCCTGCGGCGTCAGCACCGTCGCGCTCGTCGCTCACCGCACGCTCCTTTGTTTCAATGCCGTTTGGGGGTCCGTCTTCGGGCCGTTTCGGGGCCGATCACCTCACCCCTGTGTACACCTATCCAGTGTCCACCCTCTTATTCAGATGTCTATTCAGTTGAGCAGGGGCGACAGGACTTGAACCTGCAACCTGCGGTTTTGGAGACCGCTGCTCTGCCAGTTGAGCTACGCCCCTCGGTGTTCCTTTGCGCCACTCCGCACCTTCGCATTCGCGCAGGCTTGTCGTCGCCGCTGGAACCTCCCCACATAGTTCGCGCGCTCCCCGATCGGTCAACCCGACCCGACGGACAGCGCGCTTACGTGGGAGAAACCCCGAGGCCCGAGTGTACAACGGCACACGTGGCAGGTGGTAATCCGCGATCCCCTACTCTCCTTCGGCCTTGCGGATGACCTGGCCGGTCTCGGGATCCCATTTCACCGAGATCGAGTTGTCACCCTCATGCCCCATGAGAGTGGTGAAGGCCTCGAGCACCACCTCACCCTTGCTGTTGGTGCACACGTTGCGGGTGACCACGATGTCGGCGCCGAAGCGTTCGTTTACGGAGTGGACGTGCATGGTTCCGTGGAGGGTGTCACCTGCCGTGATCGGCTTGTGGTAGACGAATTTCTGATCCACCTGGACGATCTGCATGGTTTGCAGGCCAACGTCGACATGCATGAAGAAGTGCTGCTGGATCAGCAGGGCCAGAATCGACACGAAGGTGGGCGGAGCCACCAGGTCGTCGTAGCCGAGTTCGGCCGCCGCCTCCTGGTCGTGGCTGCCGGGGTCCATGGACTTGACTGCCTTGGCGTACTGGCGGACCTGTTCGCGGCCCACATGGAAGCTGTGCGGGTATTCCCAGACCATCCCTCGGATGTCGGTTTTGAGTGCCATCTGCTAGACCAATTTCTCCCGGGCTGCTTCTACGCCAGCTTCGCTGTGGCGACAGCGCGGCCGAAGATCTTCTTGCCGCCGGTGGTTGCCGTGATGGCGATAGCGACGGACTTGGACTCCGGGTCGACAGACTTGACCCGGCCGTTGAAGACGACCTCGGCACCCTTGCCGTCATTGGGGACCGGCACGACGGCGGTGAACCGCACGTTGTATTCGGTGACGGCGCCCGGGTCGCCGACCCAGGACGTAACGAAGCCGCCGCCCAGACCCATGGTCAGCATGCCGTGGGCGATTGCCGTGTCGAGCCCGACCTGCTTGGCGATCTCGTCGTCCCAGTGGATCGGGTTCAGATCGCCGGAGACGCCGGCGTAGTTGACCAGGTCGCCCCGGGTCAGGGTGACGACCTTCTCGGGCAGCTCGTCGCCCACCTTCACCGAACTGAATTCACGCAGTGCCATCGTTGAAGCCACTCTCTCCGTCTTCTTCACTCCGCCCGGCCAGCGTCGTGTAGGTCTCCTGGACAAGTTCACCATTCTGATTGGTGATCACGGTCCTCATCACGACGATGTCGGTCCCGTGCGCCTGCCTCACCGAATGCCCGTCCACGTCGCAATAAAGCCTGTCACCGGCTTTGATGGGCAGGCTGAATTTGAGCTCTTGATCGACATGAACGATCTTGTGATCAGCGATCGCGATGCCGGCACTCTCCAAAAATGCCAACTGCCCCGTATAACCGAACACGGAGATGAACGTCAGCGGGGCCACCAACCCGTCGTAGCCCAGTTCCGCGGCAGCCTCTTCGGAGAAGAACGGGGCGTCCTCGTTCTTGACGGCGGTGGCGTATTCACGAATCTTTTCGCGACCGACCACATAACAATCGGGGTAGCGGTAACGCTTCCCCACGATGTCAGCCAATGCCACGTAGAAGAACCTCTCCAGCGGATCGCCGAGCGATCAGCGCGACTCTTTGTGCGGCTTATGCGCGCCGCAGTTCGGGCAGAACTTCTTCAGTTCCAGCCGGTCGGGGTCGTTGCGGCGGTTCTTCTTGGTGATGTAGTTGCGGTGCTTGCACGTCTCACAGGCCAAGGTGATCTTGGGCCGGACGTCTGTACTGGAGGCCACGTCAACTGCTCTCTTTCACATTCAGTGTTGATCTTGTAGCGGTGGGGGGACTCGATCCCCCGACCTCACGATTATGAGTCGTGCGCTCTAACCAGCTGAGCTACACCGCCCCGATAGAAACCTGCGCTTCGGGCGTGAAGCACCGCAGGTTTCCCACCGAGCCCCCTAACGGAATCGAACCGTTGACCTTTTCCTTACCATGGAAACGCTCTGCCGACTGAGCTAAGGGGGCCTGCCTCATGTTCGGGCCTCAAAGAGGGTACAACCTGCCGACGAGCCTGACCAAACCATAGGGTGAAAGCATGTCCTCTGCCTCAGCTTCCGGCTCAGATCGCGCGCCGTCTAAACACCCGGCGTCCAAGCACCCGGCACCCGATTCGTCGGACGACCGCCTTTACTTCCGGCAGCTGCTCTCGGGCCGGGACTTCGCCGCGGGCGACATGGTGGCGCAACAGATGCGCAACTTCGCCTACCTGATCGGCGATCGGGAGACCGGCGACACCGTGGTGGTCGACCCCGCCTACGCGGCAGGCGATCTGCTCGACACGGTCGAGGCAGACGGCATGAGGTTGTCCGGCGTGCTGGTCACCCACCATCACCCCGACCACGTCGGCGGGTCGATGATGGGTTTCGAGCTCAAAGGCCTGGCCGAACTCCTTGAACGCCTCAGCGTGCCGGTGCATGTCAACACGCATGAGGCGACGTGGGTTTCCCGGGTCACGGGCATTCCCATGAGCGATCTGACCACGCACGAGCACGGCGACAAGGTCGCCGTCGGCGACATCGAAATCGAACTCCTGCACACGCCCGGGCATACGCCCGGCAGCCAGTGCTTCCTACTGGACGGACGACTGGTCGCCGGTGACACCCTGTTCCTGGAGGGATGCGGCCGTACCGATTTCCCGGGCGGCAATGTCGACGAGATGTTTCGCAGCCTCCAGCAGTTGGCATCGCTGGCCGGTGATCCGACCGTGTTTCCGGGGCACTGGTATTCGATCGAACCCAGCGCGAGCCTGTCCGAGGTCAAGCGCAGCAACTACGTGTACCGCGCGTCCAACCTGCAGCAGTGGCGCTCGTTGATGGGCGGTTAGTTCAGCTCACGTAAGGTCGACCCGTCCCGAACAAGGAGCAGACCGTGAGTGCAATCAGCTATCGGCATGACCAGCAGGGCGACGGCGTGGCCGTCATCACGATGGACGACGGCAAGGTGAACGTCCTTAGTCCCGCCATGATCGGTGAGATCAACGGTGCCCTGGACCGCGCCGAGAGCGAAGGAGCCAAGGCAGTCATCATCGCCGGCAACGATCGGGTGTTCAGCGGTGGCTTCGACTTGAAGGTGTTCCGTTCCGGCGACGCCCAGGCGTCGATCGACATGCTCAAGGCCGGGTTCTCGTTGTCGCACCGGCTGCTGTCATTCCCGAAGCCGGTGGTGGCGGCCTGCACCGGCCACGCCATCGCGATGGGATCGTTCCTCGCGTGCAGCGTCGATCACCGAATTGCCGCGCCCGGCTACAACTTTCAGGCCAACGAGGTCGCGATCGGCATGGTCCTTCCGTACCCTGCGCTCGAGATTCTGAAGCTCCGCCTGACCCGTGCAGCCTTCCAGCAGGCCGTCGGCCTCGCCCGGGTGTTCTTCGGCGAGTCCGCCGTCGCGGGCGGCTGGGTGGACGAGATCGTGTTGCCGGAAGTCGTGCTCACCCGCGCCGAGGAGGCCGCCCGGGAGTTCACCACGCTGAGCGCCGGCGCTCACAATGCGAGCAAGCTGCGGGCACGCAAAGAGGCTCTCGACGCGATGCAGGTCGGCATCGACAACATGCACCAAGAACTCGGGCTCTAGAGCTTGAGGCTCTGAGAGCGTAAGTTCCCCGGCGGCCGCCTGTCGCGGCCGCCTAGGCGTCAGCCGGCTACGCCGCGTGGCTGTGGCGGTCCGGATGCGTTGCGTGCCATTCGCGTTCGACACGCCGCACCCGATGGTGTTCGGCCATTATCAGCAGACCACCGCCGATCAGCAGCCCGCCAGCGACGGATCCCAACGTCAACAACAGATCGTCGCGTTGGTATGCCATCGCCGCCACGATGCCGACCACGCCGATCACACCGAGTGCGATCAGCAGTAGGCCGGGCATCCAGAGCGTGTCGATGAATGATTCACCAGCGCGGGGCTGAGTGGTGCGGGAGTGATCCACCGGATCTCGGTATGCGCCCTTCATGATGTCTCCCTTCCCTGGAAAGAGACACCTCAAGCGTACGCGCGTTTACCGATGAAAGGTGACCTGGATCACAGCGATCGTCAAGACTTGGGGGTCAGGGCGCTGCCCTTGAGCCACTCGCCCCAGGGTATCGTCCAGTCGCCGTTCTGCCATAGCTGCAGGCTGGGACCGCCGGTGTTTCGCACCTCGACGACATCACCCGGCTGGGAGAAGTCGAAGAACCACTGGGCGTTCTCGCCGCTCAGGTTCAGACAGCCGTGCGAGGTGTTGGTGTTGCCCTGGGCCCACACCGTGTCATTCAACTGATGCAGGTAGATCCCGTCTGTACTGATCCGGGTCGCGTACGGGATGGTGAGCTTGTACCCCATCGACGAGGCCACCGGCAGGCCGTATGTGGACGAGTCCATGACCACCTTGGCGGCCTTGTCGATCACCGTGTAGACGCCGGGCGGGGTCCAGAACGAAAAGCTCCGGCCGCCGATCGTTTGAAAGCCGCCGCGCCCCATCGACGTCGGCATGGTCCTCACCAGCTTGCCGTTGCTGAACACGCTCACCTGTTTGGTGGTGTCGTCGGCCACGGAGACATGCGCATCACCGATGGTGAACCTGGCCCTGGCGTCCCCCTGCCCGTAAAGACCGTCTCCGAGCTTTGCTCCAAAGATGTTGGCCGCAACCGTCACGGTGGTGCCGGGCGCGTAGTACTTCTCGGGCCGCCAATGCGCGGTCTGATCGTCGACCCAGTACCAGGAGCCGCGAATCGGCGGGTTGGCGGTGACCGTCAGGCGACGTTCGGCTTCGGCTTTGTTCGCGATCGGCTCGTCGAACCGGGCGGCGACGATGGTGCCGACGCCGTATTTGATGTCCTCGTGAATCGGCAGACCACCGGGAGTCTCAAGGTAGACCTGCGTGAGATAACTCGGGGAGGCGGTTTCGAATGTGCTGGTGCGTACGAGTGGAACGCCGGTGGTGCCCCGACTGGCCACCTTGATCGCGTAGGTACGCCCATATTTCAGCGGCTGCGTCGCCTGCCATGAGCGCTTGTCGGGTGAGACCACTCCATCGACGGCCTTGCCGTAGTCGTCCACCACCGAGACGCCGGTGATGGTTCCGTCCAGCACGGCAGCGGCCACTCGACTCGCCGGACTGATGTCCTGGGCGCCGTCAGACGGCGCCACACCCACCACGGGCGGCTCGGGCGGCGGAGGTGGAAGCGGGGCCTGCGCCAACGCCGTCGCCGTTTTGCACTCCTGCCGGCATCCGGGCAACCCCGCGACGTCGCTGACGAGGACACCCAGCAGCAGCATGACGACAACCAGGCCGGCCGTACGCATGTTGCGGGCAACAGACACCGAAATCCACTCCAGGACAAATCGACTATGTGAATTAGAACGCCGGCACGACTGCGTGCGACGCTCAAATGATAGTCGTCGTGGGGGTTCTCGCATGACACGAAAAGCGGTCCGCCGAGCCAGCCACCAGCAAACACTCGACATCGCCCGAGATATGGCCTGTGGTAGACGTCACGAACGGTTCGGCGTGGCGTCCAGGCCGCGTCGCGGCCCAGCAACCTTGGCCAAATCCAAACTCGCGAGGGGTTTTGGCCCTACCGTGGCTGCCAGGGAGGCGTAGCCCGCCGGGGTGGGACGGGGTTGAAGCATGCACAGCCGCTTTATCGTGGCGACGGCCGTGGCTGTCGCCGCCGCGGGCATCGCCATCACCAGTTGTTCGAGTGACGCGGATGGATCGGCCAAGCAGCAGCCCAATGCCCAGATCACCGTCGACTCCAAGACGGTCAGCACCAAAGCGATCACCTGCACGAAGATCGAGTGGTGGTTGACCATCAAGGCCTCCGCAGACTCCGGCGAAGCCCAGGTGATCCTGCGTGTGGAAGGCGATAAACCCGTCGTCAAGACAGTGAATCTCGACGGTTTCGACGGTTTCCACGGGGTTGCGAGTGAAGGCAACGGCACCGTGGACGTCAAGTTCACCGACAACCTCTACGTGATCACGGGCGATGCGGTTGGGACGGTCCAAGATCACCCCGACGTGTCCAAAACGGTGCGCTTCCGAATCCAGGCCCGGTGCTGAACTTGACCAGCAGGGCCTGAAACCTATTGGCCTGGCAACGCGATTCGCCGTCAGTGATTCGTGGTGTGGGCGGCTATCAGGCGTCGGTAATCGGCGAGCACTTCGCTCTCGGGTTCATATCGCGATAACCAGTCAAGGCGGTCATTGACAGCCAAGTAGATGCGGTCGAACGGATCGACTGGACCCGTTCGCGCGCGACGGACGGCAGTGGCGCAGTGCCCGATCATCTTCGATTCGTGCACATCGCCGCCATCCGTGCGTGGGCGCTCCGCATACCGACTGCCGTACCCCTGAAAGTTCATCTCAACCCGAATGAGGTTGGGCAGCAAGTGATCATTCACCACTCTGGTGACGAGCGCGTCGGAATAGTCCTCGTTCCGATAGGTACCGAACGCGTCCGCGACCGCCGATAGTTCGTCGTCGGTGAAGCTCGACATCTCCGGGGACCCGCCGACCGCCGTCATGCGCTGCTCCAGCACATCGCGAGTCGGCAGGTGCGTCGGGCCGGCCAGAATGGCCGAGCAGATGTCCCACATGTTGAGCCACCAGAATTCGAACTGCGCCGCAATCAGGTTCAGATCGACGATGTCAAGGTGACCCCGGGGGAGCCGCCTCGAACGGATTCGCGTGGCGAGGGTTTCACGCAGCGAAAAGTCCATCGCTATGCCCTCCTGCCGCACCATCAGCAGATAAGCGTGCATGAGGTGAACCTGCATGACCTGGCTTCCCTGCGCGTGGAGGAACGATTCGTACAGGAGCGTTTGAGCGTGCCTGCTGAACGACGTCGTCAGACCGTCGCCGGTTGCCATCGATCACTCCCTCAAAAGTCCAGCCGACAACATTTGAGTACCTGGCCGGCCGCCGTGGGCGCGATTGCCGAAAATCAGCGCGATCCGGGTTTTGAGGCGAGCAACCATGCCTGGCCGTCACCCTCGGCGCCGGCGATGTGGTCGAGTTCGGCGAACGAATCCGTGAGCTCGCCGGGAAGGGCACAAAAGCGGCCCGGCCCAGCGCCGACCTGGCTCAGGGCCGAAATCGCCAGCAGTCCCCCGGGAGACAGCCGATCGATGATCGCGCGATCCAATCGCCGGTCCCGAAAATGGAGGCAGACGATCATGTTTGCCTGGGGGCCCGACGGAAGTCCGGTATCGAGATCAACGACGTCGAACTGACAGTTGGCTATGACCCCAGTGTCCTGCGCCAGTTTTCGAGCTTGCGCGACGGCCACTTCCGAGACGTCGACACCACGGACGTTCAGTCCGCGGCGGGCGAGCCATACGGAAACGAGTCCTCGACCGCACGCCAGGTCGAGCGCGTCGCCCACCGACGGGAACCGGTCCGCATGTTCCGCGAATGGCATCGGGAGACGAACGTCTTCGGGACCGGGCGGCGTCCGAAGCGAATATCGGTCATCCCAATCTCGCCTATCCCGGTCTGTCACCTTGGCCACCCTACAAACGCCCTGCCCAACGCGGCACATCAACGACGAGGACGTCGATATGCTCCGCGTACGGGCGGGCTGAGACTTCGGAACGGGGGCGATGGCAGTGCCGATGACACGGACGACGGCGAGGAAAGCCGGCCGGATAGCGGGCTGGGCGGTGGCATTTGGAGTCGGCTGCGCCGTTGCGGCTGCCCCCGCGGCGGCTGCGCCGGACGATTCAGCGGGATCGTCCGCACGATCGGGATCGTCGTCGATAAGCAATTCAGTCGGTTCGAAATCCGTACGCACCGCGACCACACCCGCGTCCACACGCGCACGTGTACGTGTACGTGCAACACCCCAGACACCGCAGCCGCCAAGTTCAGCGGCGGTCGATGCCGCCGCGCTGGCGAGTAAGCGGAAGTCCGGTGCAAGTGGGCGCCATCCGGGCACGACGGCCGCCGATTCCGCGGCCGCCGATTCCGCCGCGCTTGCCATCGGTCGCGGTACGCCGATCGTCATATTCAAGGGGACGCACTTCAGCCTGCCCCGGCAGACGGTCCTGTGGGTCAAGAATGTCACCGGCCATGCCACGTTCACCGAGAATTCGATCTATGACCTGAACAGCGAAGACCAGTACGACTGGAACAAGCTGACAGGAATCACCTTCACACCGCTACGTCCCGACACCGACGCCATCATGGTGGCCTGGCGTTACAACCTGGACTCTCAGATGTTCGAGATCGGCCCGTACTACAACAAGGATCTCGCGCGGATCATGCCGACCGATGACCAGATCATCTCGGTCCCGTTGGGCGAGGAATTCGACTTTGCGGTCGACTACAACGGGATCACTTTGACCTACGGCGACCAAACCGTCTACAAGCCGCTCCCAGAAGGCCTGGTGCCCAACTTCTGGACGTCGGAGCGGATCAGCAGCTGGTTCGGCGGCACGAGCGTGGCACCCAAGACCGTCTCATATTTCATGCACCTGAGTTGCCCTTGGCTGTCATGGTTTTCGTGACAACTCAGGCTTGACCGAACAGTGAGAGAGCCGCGTCTACCGCCTCAGCGGTGAGCGCGCCAAGATCCCCCGTGCCCGCACCGCCCTCCAGAGCCAATGCGGCCATTTCCCGCATCCCCCCGATGAACATGACTGCACGGTGCCGCGGGATGGGTTGATGTCCTGCTGCCCGCAAACGCTCCGAATCGCTGAACCCCTGGATCAGCCTGATGTACGCCTCGGTCACGTCGAGTTTCAACTTCCGAACAGCCGGGCCGAACGCCGGCGATTCCCTGATCCAGATGAGCATCACCGGAGCGTGCGATTCGGCGAACGCGACCCACGACTCGACTGCCTGCCGGATCTGGACCTCCCAGGGCGCGGTGACATCCACGCCGGCTGAGATCGCTTGGATGGCTTGACGATTGATGACCGTCAACAGCGCCACCAGGCATGCCTCACGGTCGGCGAAGTGGTCGTAGAAGGTTCGGCGCGATGTCCTAGCGCGCTGCACGATGTCGCCGACCGTGGTCGCCGCGTAGCCCACTTCCGCGATGGACGCGGCCAGGGCATCCAGGAGTCGCTGCCGTGGGGTGGCTTCCGACGTGGCCACACTGCCACTGTAGAACGGGGATGCTGCGGCACACCCGGCTAGAGCAAATTTGCGCAGTCGCCAGTTCCCGAAGTTCCTCGGCCACGTGCCGCCCCGTTGTCTAATGCGATGGGCAAGTTCACACAAGGGGGTGACTAGTGGCGTGGCTGATTCTGGTTGTGTCGGGCGCGCTCGAGTCCGTGTGGGCAACGGCATTGGACAAGTCGAACGGATTCACGCGTCTCGGTCCGACGGTGGTGTTTCTGATCAGTGTCATCGCATCGATGGCCGGGCTGGCGATCGCCATGCGGGAGCTGCCGGTGGGCACGAGCTATGCGGTGTGGGTCGGTATCGGTGCGACGCTGACGGTCGCTTTCGCGATGATCACCGGGACGGAGTCCGCATCTGTGGCCAAGGTATTGCTGATCGCGGGCATAGTCGCGTGCGTGATCGGACTTAAGGTAGTTGACCATTAGGGCCGGTTTGCCGGTGCACATCGAAGGCAGGTGTTCATGAACATCGAAAGTTCCGGCGGCCTGGCGTGTTCCCGGTCGATGAGTCCGGTTGATTTTTGAGTCCTGTGAGCCCGTGTTTGGGCGTGAAGGGACGATGTAGGTATGAGTGGTCGGAAGCGGCATTCCGCGGAAGATATTGTTCGAAAGCTGCGCAGTGCTGACGAGTTGGCGGCAGCGGGTAAGACCGGTGAGGAGGTCGCCGCTGAGTTGGGGGTGTCGGCGGCGACGTTGTACAACTGGCGGCGAGCCTATGGCGGGATGGATACCGACGCCGCCAAGGAGTTGAAGGAGCTGCGCGAGCAGAACGCGCGGCTCAAGCGTCTGTTGGCCGAGGCGGAACTGGTCAAGGACGCTTTGCGGGAGGTGGCTCGGGGAAAATTTTGAGCCCGGCTGCCAAACGCCGCGCCGTGGACATGCTCAAAGACACTATGAGGATGTCAGAACGGTTGGCGTGCAACGCAGTTGGGCTTGCCCGTTCAACATATCGACGCCTTCCGCAATCGCAGCGCCCGATCGATCCCGATGCCGACACCCGCAACTGGCTGCGGGGGTACGCCACCAAACATCCGTGTCACGGGTTCCGGCGGGCGTGGGCGGCGTTGCGCTACGACGAGGGCCAGGAGGTCAACAAGAAGCGGATCCACCGCTTGTGGCGCGAGGAGGGACTCCAGGTCAAGGTTCGCAGTCCCCGCAAGCGGGCCGGCGTTTCGTCGGTTCCGCAGGTGGCTGCTGATGCGCCGAATGTGGTGTGGGCGATCGATTTCCAGTTCGACTCCACCATCGATGGCAAGGTGATCAAAATCGCGTCGATGCTCGACGAGCACACCCGGTGCTCGCTGCTCAATATCGTCGAGCGATCGATCACCGGCGAGGACGTCGTGGCTGAGCTCACGAAGGTCTTCGCCGCCGCCGGCGGACCGCCCAAGGTGTTGCGGATGGACAACGGCCCGGAGTTCGTTTCCCAAGCACTGCAACGCTTTTGCGAAGGACAGCTCGGCATGTCTTACATCCCACCAGGCACCCCCTGGAACAACGGGCACATCGAATCATTCAACAACCGCCTCAGAAGGGAGTGCCTCAACCGCAACCACTGGAACACCCTGCTGGAGGCCCGCGTGGTCATCGGCGACTTCAAAGACGAACACAACAAGCGACACCGTCACTCAGCACTGGGCTACCAGACACCGGCCGAGTACGCTGCGACGTGCAGATGCACCCATCTCCCGACAGCCTGCGAGATCGGCTGATCTGGAACCAACCAACCAACCCGACTCAAGAACCACTTGGACTCGATATCGGGGACCCGCCAGGCCCACTGCGGGGGCCGATGGCGCTCGTCGCGGTGGCCGCGGTTTCTTTCTCGGCCCTGTTCCTCAGCGCTCCCGCCGGTCTCGCAGAACCCTACGGCGACGACGACGGCGGTAGCTATTCCAGCGACGACGGCGGCTACTACGACGAGCCGTCCGGCGGCGGAATGGAAGAGGAACCCTCCGGGGGAGGCATGGGTGACGAGCCGTCCGGCGGCGGAATGGGTGACGAGCCGTCCGGCGGGGGCATGGGTGACGAACCTTCCGGCGGGGGCATGGGTGACGAGCCTTCCGGCGGGGGCATGGGTGACGAGCCTTCCGGCGGCGGCATGGCCGGCGACGAACCCACCGGCGGCGGCATGGCCGGCGACGAACCCACCGGCGGCGGCATGGCCGGCGACGAACCCACCGGCGGCGGCATGGGCGGCGACGAACCCACCGGCGGCGGCATGGCCGGCGACGAACCCACCGGCGGCGGCATGGCCGGCGGCGAACCCTCCGGCGGCGGCATGGGCGGCGGCGAACCCTCCGACGGCGGCATGATTCACCCGGCCGAATCCGAAGCTCCGGCAGGCGATATCACCACAGCGAGGAACGCCGAGGTGATCAGCGCCTCATCGGAGGTGGCCTCCAGCGAGGAGGTCTCCAGTTATCTGGAGTCGATCGAATCGACGTTCAGCAGCTCCTCTTACAGCACCGGGTCAAGTTTGAGAAGTCCCGTCACACAATGGAATTCGCGTTGGACCGGCTACGACCGGTTCTATCGTCCGGTGTTCACCAATCCTTATCAGACGCCGATGCAACTGGTGTACGACTACGGCGGCGTACCTCAGACCTTCACGGTTCCGCCGTTGGGAAGAGCGGCGATCGACGTTCCCAACCCTGGCGTCTACAGCTTCACCAGCATGACGGGGCCACCGTCGGCAAAGCCGACCACAGTGTCAGTCGGTAGCTTCTCCGGCGGCGGATTCCAACCCAAGCCCGGTCAGGCGCCGCCGAAGAAGCCAGCAGGGATCAAGACCATCAAGAACGCACTCGTCCAGGTGAAATTCGCAAGCGGAACGTCTGATCCATTCCGAGTGAGCATGCTCAATGACCTCGGCAAGGACTCTGCGGTCAACAACGCAACCAAGGTCCTCCTCGACGGAGAGATACCTGCGTGGGGGCAATGGACCAAAACCGCAAAGGGCGAGAACCTCTTTCAGATCACCGAAACCCAACTGCTTCCAGGCGTGAAGCCACCCGGCCAGGATCCAATACCGGGATACAACGTGACTCTGGCAGCCAGTGAGCATTCGATGAACTGGTTCGAGAAGAACAAGACGCTACTCATCGGCGTTGGGGCCGGTGCCGGCGTTCTCGCGTTGGCCCTGATCGGTGTTTTCGTGATGAGACGCCGTCGCGAGGCGGCGGACTAGTCCCCCTGTACGCAGGGTTGTGCACAGCGCGGATCCATCCACAGCGGGTCGGCTCGCGAACGAGGATTGTCGCAGTCCGACAATAGAATTCGGTCATGTTCGCCGCCGCTGTCGCCACCCTCACCCAGGGTGTCGACGCGCTCGCGGACATTGACCCGGCCGGGTTGGGGATCGCCGAACAGCTGCGGCTGCTCGACGTACTGGAAACCGCCAAGCGGCGGTTGACGGCGGTCAGTCACACCGTGGCGCTCGCGGCCGCGAAATCGGACGCCCCGACTGTCATGGCCAAAGCGATCGCCGACGCGATCCGGGTCACCCCGGCCGAGGTCCGCCGACGCCTACGAGACGCCGAACAACTCGCCCCGCGATCGACATTGACCGGTGAGCCACTGCCGGCCGTAATGCCGGCGACCGCCGCAGCCTGGCACGCCGGCGATCTCGACGGCGAACACGTTCGGGTGATGCAGAAGTTCCTGCGCGAACTGCCCGCTGGCATCGCCCCCGACGTGGTCGCCGACAGCGAATCGTTCCTGGCGTTCCACGCCCAGCAGTTGCGCCCGGATCAGCTCGAGAAACTCGCCGTGCAGTTGGCGATGCGGGTCAACCCCGACGGAAACTTCTCCGACGAGGACCGCGCCCGTCAACGAGGCTTCACCTGGACCCGTGGCCAGCGTCCCGACGGCATGAGCACCGGCACGCTAATCGCAACACCCGAACAACGCGCCATGATCGACGCACTGCTGGCCAAGTACGCCGCACCCGGCATGTGCAACCCCACAGACCAATCCCCAATCACCGACGGCGACGCACCTCCTGAGGCGGCGGAGCGGGACACCCGCAGCCACGCCCAACGCCAACACGATGCCCTGGCCGCCATCTTCCGCGCCACCCTCGGCGACCCGAACCTCGGCCAACACAACGGACTCCCGGTGACCGTGATCGCCACCGCCACGATTCAGGATCTGCACGCTAAGACCGGGCACGCCGTCACCGCCTCGGGCACCTACCTACCCATCCGGGACCTGATCCGCATGGCCACCCCGGCGTACCACTACCTGAGCATCTTCGACGGCGTCACCGGCCGCGCCCTGTGGCTGGGCCGCACCAAACGCATCGCCTCACCCGACCAAAGAATCGTGCTCCACGCCAAAGACCGCGGCTGCACACACCCCGGCTGCGACATGCCCGGCTACCTCTGCGAAGTCCACCATGTCGACGACTGGGCCCAAGGCGGACCCACCGACATCGACAACCTCACCTTCGCCTGCCCACCCCACCACAAACTCCTCGGCAAAGGCTGGCGCACAACCAAACTCACCAACGGCCAAACCCAATGGACCCCACCACCACAACTCCCCTTTCCCAACACCACCAACGATTTTCATCACCCCGAACGATTCTTCGACCACGGACCCCCGTTCCGCGAACCCGACTAGGGAAGGACTATCCGTCCGCACTTTCCTGATCGCCGTCCTGGCACCGGTCAGGACACTGCGGCGCCGACCAGGCGAACGCGGACTGCTGACTTTCGCCAGCTGTCGGCCGGGTGAAGATCAGTCCCGGTTGCTCGAGTCGCTTGCCGCAATGCGGGCAACGACCGCCAGTGGAATTGGTCTGCATTTTCTCGAGAGCCATAGTGGCAACGGTATCGCCAGACAGAGCCGGGGTCGAGAAGTTGCCGCCGCTACCCCACCGCTAGGTAGGTGGAGGCGCCAGCGGCCTGCGATTCCAACAGCCTCGGCGCCAGGGTCTCGTATACGGCAGCCATGACATAGCGCGCGTAGGACGAGGAAGTGGCCCCCACCTGCTGGAACCAATCTTCAGTGACGAGGTTGACGGAAGTCTTGAAGTCGGAGCTCAACCACTTCTTGAGCGTTGGTTGGCCGCGCGTGACGAACCCGCGATTGGACATCGGCCCCAGCAGCAGGATGCCCGCAACGATATTGCCGGCGTCAGGCGTCGCTTCGCCGGTGAGGCCCCAAATTGCCCCCTTGGGCCGGCCGGCGAGGCTCGCCTGATTTTGCAGGTACAGGTCGTCCATCGTTTGAACGTTCCACCAAGGCTGGTAGATGGTGTCGTTGTCCCACAGGTTCGGATTTCCGGCGACCACGCCGTCGTCGTCGTAGATGACGATGACGTTCCTGTCGGTGGCCCAGATGTCGGCAAGCGACGCGGAGGTGCCGACCGACCTCGGGACCATCCGCGAGCCAAACGCGTCTTCCATCATCGAAACCAGGGTGGCGTTCGAGTCGGGGTCGAATTCGGTGAGACGTGAAACCTGCACGAAGAGAATCTCTTTGGGATGCGCGTATGCGAAATCCGCTATCTGGTCCACCACGTCCTCGGCGGTAGGTCCGCGCAATCCATGTTCGATGTAGATCTGGCCGTCCGGCTCGTTACTGAATCTCAGGTCTAGGTAACGGATTCCATTGGCGAACTGCTCCGACAAACTTTGGCTCTGAGTCCTTCCCCAGGCCGCCGCGATAGGCTTCACGATGAGGTCCTCGACGGTAGGCGGCAACTGCGTCAGTTTGCCGAAATCGGACCACCCCGTCAGCGCCCATTCCGAGTGGGATGTAATCCCGTAGCTGCCGGAGTCGTGCGTTCCCGGGATCGGCAGCTGGGTCAGAGGCAGCTCCGAAATCCCTGGCAACTGCGCCATCCAGTTTTCGGGGTCCACGTTCGCGGGCCCGACCGCGGCAACGCTGTACCCGAACGTCACCGCCTGCGGGATGCCGTTCGATAGGTCTTTGTTGTTGCTGTTGCGGAAGTTCAAGCCCTCGTTGGAGTAGTTCTGCGCGAATAGCTGCACAGGACTCGATGCCGGGTCGTCGAAGTTCAGCGGAGCGGCGCTTCGATAGAAGATCTTGCCGGCCTGTTCGCACCTGCTGTCATAGGCGCACGTGGGTGCATCTGCTGGAGTCAGCCCGTTGTACTCCAGTTGAACCCAGGCATCGGTGAGGCCGTTGTCCGCGGCGAATTCCGTGAGCGTTTCACCGGTCTCGGAGTAGAGCTGGTTGAAGTCGCCCTGAACAATGACGGCCCGCCCTATCGAATTCTGCTGGATGAAACTGGAAAGCTGCTCGATGTCGGCGATGGAGAGCGACAAGGCCGAGTTCGTCGCTACGTTGTAGAGGTCGATTGACTCCCCACCGGGAACAGCGAGCTGCATGTAGTCGAAACCTGCTGCACCCAAACAGATTACAGCGCAGCCGTTCCAAGTGACCCGCCGCAGTTCGTCGATCCCGTAAGCGGAGAACGTGCTCAGGCCGCCCGAAACGATTGATTTCGGCGAAGTTTGGTCCGGGAAGGAGGCGGTGGCACTCATGAATGACCCGACGGCAGCATCCCCTTGGACGTTCACGACGTCGAAGGCATTGAACCGAGAACCGATCTCGAGTGCGTTCGGCATTCCGATCAGCAGACCCGAGACATCGTAGGTCAGTGTGCTGAAACTCCCTGCGACAGAGGCATATTCCGCGATCTGAGGATCGGGTTTAATGGGCACACCGTTGAATATGCTTACGGTGGCGGTGTCGCGAAAACCGGCCGATAGTCCCATCAGGCCCAGTAAGGAGCCGATGAGATCGTCGAGAACTCGAATGCCGGTGGCGGGAGCATCGTTTGCGACGTAGGAGAAGGTGTCTGTGCCGGTGAAGGTGTCACTGGGTGTGTATGTGAACGTGCCCGTGGCGTTGTCGACGCTCACCGTGCCGCGGGCCGGACCGCCTGGCATTCCTGGGTCCGGCACAGAGTAGGTGATTGCCCTGCCACCTGGGCTGACAGCCGTGAAGGGAATGGCCTGACTCGTAATGCCTTGCGCGAGATCAACTTCCGTCTGTATCGGGATGGCGACGGGCGGATTGTTGACGATCGAATTCACCGCTCGCGGGATGACGGTGAGCCAAGGAGGATCTACGTAAGTGCGTATCCAGGCGATCGCATCGTCGGCCGGCCCCGAGACACCCGTCGCTCTATCAGACGGGGCGACCGCCCTTCCTGTACGGCCGGCCTTCCCTACAGCAACCGATGGCACATGTTTCGCACGGGTAGCCGTCTTCGTTGCGGTCGACGGCCCCCTTGCGGGTGGAGCCGATCGAGAATCGGCAGTCGCCGGGGAGTGATGGCCTGGCGTGGCAATGGCGGGTGCTGCTGCCGCCACGGCCGCTCCCACCCCGAGAGCGACTGCCAATGCCGCAATCCCACAGGCGGGTTTGGGATTCTCCATGACGCCCGTTTTCGGTGTTCTCGCCGTTCGGCGTCCTCGCCGCGGATTATGACGTGGCCGCAGCTGGGTTGCCGTAGCGCAGCGATGCGGGTGTCGCAGGGGTCGATGCCGGGAACAGCCTATCCAGCTGGAATCTGAATGCCACGAACAGCGGCGCCCGACTGCCGTGCGAGCCGCCCGCGTCGAAAGTCATGTTGACGTCGAGGAATTGCGACTGATCGCCGACCGGGCCGGCGATCCCCATGTCCGTGAGCTCGAGCCCACCCGTTGCCGCACTTCGATGGAGCGCATTTGCGTCGTTCTCGCTTCGAATTAGCGCTGCGGTCAGGTTGAGATCATTTGCCGTTGCGTGTCCGAAGAAGAAGTCGCTGCCGTTCTTGCTGTGGCGGGCGCTCATCGACTTGGCGGAGGGAGAACGATCCGCAGCTCCCACCACTGCCTCGATCAACCGAATCAGGTTGCACACCACCGCGATGGTGATTGTGGCCGCCGCCCCAGCGGCCGCACCGACGATGTCGCCAAAGATGTTGTCGCCGAACAGCGAGCCGATCCCGTCGCCGAGAGAAAGGCCCAGCGCAATCTGGACGCTCGGATCGTTGAGGAGACCCTGGATCAGGAATGGCTCGATGCCCGCGTCCCAGCCCATCGGAATGGTTCCTTGCAGCAGCCCGATGGCCATCGCGTCGAGAAGTCTCAGTGCCCCCGGCTGACCCACAAGGGAGATCAACGTTCCATCCGCCAGCTGCCCCGCCAAAGATTGCAGGAACCCATTGGTGATTCCGAATTGGTCGAGGAAGTCGTCGGCGATCAACCTTGCAGCAGCGCCAAACGCCTGGGCCATACCAGGAGTGCCTAGCAGAGTGCTGATGACGTCGGGAATGATCGAATTGATGGCGCCCAGGAATGCGGTGCTTGCCCGGAACGCCGACAACGCGTCCGCCAGCGCGACCGAGATGTCAGTCCCCGACAAGACCGCTCCGGCCATTTGGTTCACCGCAGCGATCAGTGCCACGTTGAATCCCGGGTAGGTCAGGAAGTCTGTGATTGCGCCCGATAGTTGTCCGGCCAGCACATCCCTTACCAGTGGGTTGGCCAGCAGCGACACGACTCCAGCTGCCAGTTCAGCGTCAGTTTCCGATGTCAGATACGCGCCGATCGCCGACTGGACGAGCGGATCTGCGAGCAGTTCCTCGACCAATGTCGAGGTGAGGGTGCTGAGCGCGTTCTGAACCACCGTGTTGCTCAGGAACAGCTCGTTGAAGAGGTCCAGCGCTCCCGCGATTGTGTCGAGCACCGCCGTCACCATCACCTGATCGGTCTCCAGCGAGGCCAGCGCAGCCGACAACGCCTCCGACAACGTCTTGCCGGAGACCAGTGCCTCTGCGAAAGAACCCGCCGTCGAAGCCAGCGCGTTCACCACGCCCGCCTCACCAAAGAATCCCGACACCACCGACTCCACCAGCGTCACCAAGCCACCGCTGATCGCCGGGTTGGTGAGCAGCGCCACCAGTGCGGCGCCTACCTGCGGTCCCACCTGATCACCCAGCGGTCCCCCGCCGAGCAAGCCCGACACCAGGGAAGCGACCTCGTCACTCAAGGCGGCCTGAACCGCGGAATCCCCTAACAGTTCAGCGACCAGATCCGACGCCGTATCCGCCAGGGTCGACCACAAGCCCGAATCTCCCAGCAGGATCGCCAGCGCATCCGTGACCGTCGAGTCGACGACATCTCGAATATCGGTGTTGCTCTGCAGGCTGGCGACGACCTCCGGCAGCACCGTCGACAGATCGCCCTCCAGGGCCGCCTTGGCCAATTCACCAGCCGCAACGGCCAGGGCGTCGATGACGTTCTGGCTGCCGAACAAGCCACCCGCGATCGTGTCGACCAAGCTCAGGAGTCCGTTGCCGATCAGCGGGTTGGTGATCAACCCGACCACCGCCGCACCGACCTGAGCACCGACGGTGTCCCCCAACGCCCCACCACCGAGCAGACCCGACACCAACTCCGCGACCTTGCCGCCAACCGCATCCTGCACCGAGGTATCACCCAACACATTGCCGACCAGGCTGACCACCGCCGACTGCAACGCATCCCACAAACCGGTATCACCGAACAGGGTCTCAATCGCATCAGTGACCGTCGACTCAATCGCCGCATCAACCACCGAATTGCTCCGCAGATCAGCGATCACCTCCGGCAACACCGACGACAGATCACCCACCAACGCAGCCTTGGCCAACCGGCCGGCAGCATCTGCCCACGCATCGACCACGTCCTGGCTACCGAACAACCCACCCGCGATCGCATCGACCAGGCTCACCAAACCATTGCCAATGAACGGATTGGTGATCAACCCGACCACCGCCGCACCGACCTGAGCACCGACGGTGTCCCCCAACGCCCCACCACCGAGCAGACCCGACACCAACTCCGCGACCTTGCCGCCAACCGCATCCTGCACCGAGGTATCACCCAACACATTGCCGACCAGGCTGACCACCGCCGACTGCAACGCATCCCACAAACCGGTATCACCGAACAGGGTCTCAATCGCATCAGTGACCGTCGACTCAATCGCCGCATCAACCACCGAATTGCTCCGCAGATCAGCGATCACCTCCGGCAACACCGACGACAGATCACCCACCAACGCAGCCTTGGCCAACCGGCCGGCAGCATCTGCCCACGCATCGACCACGTCCTGGCTACCGAACAACCCACCCGCGATCGCATCGACCAGGCTCACCAAACCATTGCCAATGAACGGATTGGTGATCAACCCGACCACCGCCGCACCGACCTGAGCACCGACGGTGTCCCCCAACGCCCCACCACCGAGCAGACCCGACACCAACTCCGCGACCTTGCCGCCAACCGCATCCTGCACCGAGGTATCACCCAACACATTGCCGACCAGGCTGACCACCGCCGACTGCAACGCATCCCACAAACCGGTATCACCGAACAGGGTCTCAATCGCATCAGTGACCGTCGACTCAATCGCCGCATCAACCACCGAATTGCTCCGCAGATCAGCGATCACCTCCGGCAACACCGACGACAGATCACCCACCAACGCAGCCTTGGCCAACCGGCCGGCAGCATCTGCCCACGCATCGACCACGTCCTGGCTACCGAACAACCCACCCGCGATCGCATCGACCAGGCTCACCAAACCATTGCCAATGAACGGATTGGTGATCAACCCGACCACCGCCGCACCGACCTGAGCACCGACGGTGTCCCCCAACGCCCCACCACCGAGCAGACCCGACACCAACTCCGCGACCTTGCCGCCAACCGCATCCTGCACCGAGGTATCACCCAACACATTGCCGACCAGGCTGACCACCGCCGACTGCAACGCATCCCACAAACCGGTATCACCGAACAGGGTCTCAATCGCATCAGTGACCGTCGACTCAATCGCCGCATCAACCACCGAATTGCTCCGCAGATCAGCGATCACCTCCGGCAACACCGACGACAGATCACCCACCAACGCAGCCTTGGCCAACCGGCCGGCAGCATCTGCCCACGCATCGACCACGTCCTGGCTACCGAACAACCCACCCGCGATCGCATCGACCAGGCTCACCAAACCATTGCCAATGAACGGATTGGTGATCAACCCGACCACCGCCGCACCGACCTGAGCACCGACGGTGTCCCCCAACGCCCCACCACCGAGCAGACCCGACACCAACTCCGCGACCTTGCCGCCAACCGCATCCTGCACCGAGGTATCACCCAACACATTGCCGACCAGGCTGACCACCGCCGACTGCAACGCATCCCACAAACCGGTATCACCGAACAGGGTCTCAATCGCATCAGTGACCGTCGACTCAATCGCCGCATCAACCACCGAATTGCTCCGCAGATCAGCGATCACCTCCGGCAACACCGACGACAGATCACCCACCAACGCAGCCTTGGCCAACCGGCCGGCAGCATCTGCCCACGCATCGACCACGTCCTGGCTACCGAACAACCCACCCGCGATCGCATCGACCAGGCTCACCAAACCATTGCCAATGAACGGATTGGTGATCAACCCGACCACCGCCGCACCGACCTGAGCACCGACGGTGTCCCCCAACGCCCCACCACCGAGCAGACCCGACACCAACTCCGCGACCTTGCCGCCAACCGCATCCTGCACCGAGGTATCACCCAACACATTGCCGACCAGGCTGACCACCGCCGACTGCAACGCATCCCACAAACCGGTATCACCGAACAGGGTCTCAATCGCATCAGTGACCGTCGACTCAATCGCCGCATCAACCACCGAATTGCTCCGCAGATCAGCGATCACCTCCGGCAACACCGACGACAGATCACCCACCAACGCAGCCTTGGCCAACCGGCCGGCAGCATCTGCCCACGCATCGACCACGTCCTGGCTACCGAACAACCCACCCGCGATCGCATCGACCAGGCTCACCAAACCATTGCCAATGAACGGATTGGTGATCAACCCGACCACCGCCGCACCGACCTGAGCACCGACGGTGTCCCCCAACGCCCCACCACCGAGCAGACCCGACACCAACTCCGCGACCTTGCCGCCAACCGCATCCTGCACCGAGGTATCACCCAACACATTGCCGACCAGGCTGACCACCGCCGACTGCAACGCATCCCACAAACCGGTATCACCGAACAGGGTCTCAATCGCATCAGTGACCGTCGACTCAATCGCCGCATCAACCACCGAATTGCTCCGCAGATCAGCGATCACCTCCGGCAACACCGACGACAGATCACCCACCAACGCAGCCTTGGCCAACCGGCCGGCAGCATCTGCCCACGCATCGACCACGTCCTGGCTACCGAACAACCCACCCGCGATCGCATCGACCAGGCTCACCAAACCATTGCCAATGAACGGATTGGTGATCAACCCGACCACCGCCGCACCGACCTGAGCACCGACGGTGTCCCCCAACGCCCCACCACCGAGCAGACCCGACACCAACTCCGCGACCTTGCCGCCAACCGCATCCTGCACCGAGGTATCACCCAACACATTGCCGACCAGGCTGACCACCGCCGACTGCAACGCATCCCACAAACCGGTATCACCGAACAGGGTCTCAATCGCATCAGTGACCGTCGACTCAATCGCCGCATCAACCACCGAATTGCTCCGCAGATCAGCGATCACCTCCGGCAACACCGACGACAGATCACCCACCAACGCAGCCTTGGCCAACCGGCCGGCAGCATCTGCCCACGCATCGACCACGTCCTGGCTACCGAACAACCCACCCGCGATCGCATCGACCAGGCTCACCAAACCATTGCCAATGAACGGATTGGTGATCAACCCGACCACCGCCGCACCGACCTGAGCACCGACGGTGTCCCCCAACGCCCCACCACCGAGCAGACCCGACACCAACTCCGCGACCTTGCCGCCAACCGCATCCTGCACCGAGGTATCACCCAACACATTGCCGACCAGGCTGACCACCGCCGACTGCAACGCATCCCACAAACCGGTATCACCGAACAGGGTCTCAATCGCATCAGTGACCGTCGACTCAATCGCCGCATCAACCACCGAATTGCTCCGCAGATCAGCGATCACCTCCGGCAACACCGACGACAGATCACCCACCAACGCAGCCTTGGCCAACCGGCCGGCAGCATCTGCCCACGCATCGACCACGTCCTGGCTACCGAACAACCCACCGACGACCGAGTCGAGCAAACTGAGTAGCCCGTCGCCGATCACCGGATTCGTGATCAGACCCACGACCGTGGCAGCCACTTGAGTACCGACGGTGTTGCCGAGCGCACCACCACCGAGCAACCCCGACACCAAGGACTTCACCTGACGAGCGATCGCCTGCTGGACTGGCGCGTCGCCGAGGATTTCGCCAGCCAGATCGACCACGGCCGTCTGCAACGCATCCCACAGACCGGTGTCGCCGAAGAGGGTTTCGATCGCATCGGTGACCGTCGCATCAATCGCCGCATCAACGACCGAATTCGCCCGCAAGTCGGCGATCACCTCCGGCAACACCGACGACAGATCACCCACCAACGCAGCCTTGGCCAACCGGCCCGCAGCATCGGCCCAAGCATCCACCACATCGGAATTGCCGAAAAGTCCACCCGCGATCGTGTCGACCAAGCTCAGGAGTCCGTTGCCGATCACGGGGTTGGTGATCAACCCGACCAGCGCAGCAGCGACCTGCGCCCCAACGACGCCACCCAGCGTTCCGCCACCGAGTGCGGAGGAGACCATCTCCCCGACGCGATCGCCGATCGCCGACTGCACCGACGAGTCGCCGAGAATCTCACCGACCAGGCTGACCACCGCGGACTGCAACGCATCCCACAACCCCGAGTCGCCGAACAGACTTTCAATCGCACTGGCGACCGTGGAATCGATCGCCGCATCGATCACCGTGTTGGCCCGCAGGCTCGCGATCACCGTCGGCAACACCGACGACAGATCACCCTTGAACGCCGCCTCGATCAACTGCCCGGCAGCACCGGCCCACGCATCCACTACATCCTGGCTACCGAACAAGCCACCCGCGATCGTGTCGACCAAGCCCAGGAGTCCGTTGCCGATCGCGGGGTTGGTGATCAACCCGACCACCGCCGCACCGACCTGCGCACCCACCGCATCGCCAAGGGCACCACCGCCGAGCGCGGAGGAAACCATCTCCCCGACGCGATCACCGATCGCCGACTGCACCGACGAGTCGCCGAGAATCTCACCGGCCAGGCTGACCACCGCGGACTGCAACGCATCCCACAACCCGCTATCACCAAACAGGTTTTCGACTGCCCCCCGGACCGTCGCATCGATAGCAGTGTCGATCACCTTGTTGGCACGCAGGCTCGTGATCACCTCCGGCAATACCGACGACAGATCACCCTTGAACGCCGCCTCGATCAACTTCCCGGCAGCGCCCGCCCAGACATCCACCACTTCCGAGCTTCCGAACAGGCCGCCGGCGATCGTGTCGACCAAGCCCAGCAAGGCGTCCCCGGTCACCGGGTTGGTGATCAGTCCGACCACGGCGGCACCCACCTGGGCGCCGACCGCCTCGCCGAGTGCGCCGCCGCCGAGCGCGGAGGAAACCAGTTGCTGCACCTGATCGCTGACCGCGTCTTGCACCGACGAGTCACCGAGCACCTCGCTCGCTAGCCCGACTACCGCAGACTGCAACGCATCCCACAAACCGGTATCACCGAAGAGGGTTTCGATCGCATCCGTGACCGTCGCATCAATCGCCGCATCGATCACCGAATTCGCCCGCAGGTCGGCGATCACCTCCGGCAACACCGACGACAGATCACCCTTGAACGCCGCCTCGATCAACTTCCCCGCCGCACCCGCCCACGCGTCGAGTACGTCCTGGCTGCCGAACAACCCACCCGCGATCGTGTCGACCAGGTTCAGCAACCCCTCTCCGATCACCGAGTTCGTCATCAACCCGACCACCGCGGCACCGACCTGCGCACCCACCGCATCGCCGAGGGCACCGCCACCGAGTGCGGAGGAAACCAGCTGCTGCACCTGATCGCTGACCGCGTCTTGCACCGACGAGTCACCGAGCACCTCGCTCACCAGCCCGACCACCGCAGACTGCAACGCAGACCACAAACCGGTGTCACCGAACAGACCCTCGATCGCATCCGTGACCGTCGAATCGATCGCCGCATCGATCACCGAATTCGCCCGAAGGTCGGCGATCACCTCCGGCAACACCGACGAAAGATCCCCCACCAGAGCAGCTTTGGCCAACCTGCCCGCAGCCTCAGCCCACGCATCCACCACGTCCTGGCTGCCGAACAACCCACCCGCGATCGTGTCGACCAGGTTCAGCAACCCCTCTCCGATCACCGAGTTCGTCATCAACCCGACCACCGCGGCACCGACCTGCGCACCCACCGCATCGCCGAGGGCACCGCCACCGAGCGCGGAGGAAACCAGCTGCTGCACCTGATCGCTGACCGCGTCTTGCGCCGACGAGTCACCGAGCACCTCGCTCACCAGCCCGACCACCGCAGACTGCAACGCAGACCACAAACCGGTGTCACCGAACAGACCCTCGATCGCATCCGTGACCGTCGAATCGATCGCCGCATCGATCACCGAATTCGCCCGAAGGTCGGCGATCACCTCCGGCAACACCGACGAAAGATCCCCCACCAGAGCAGCTTTGGCCAACCTGCCCGCAGCCTCAGCCCACGCATCCACCACGTCCTGGCTGCCGAACAACCCACCCGCGATCGTGTCGACCAGGTTCAGCAACCCCTCTCCGATCACCGAGTTCGTCATCAACCCGACCACCGCCGCACCGACCTGCGCACCCACCGCATCGCCGAGGGCACCGCCGCCGAGCGCGGAGGAAACCAGCTGCTGCACCTGATCGCTGACCGCGGACTGCACCGACGAGTCACCGAGCACCTCACCAACCAGCCCGACCACCGAGGACTGCAACGCATCCCACAAATTGTGATCACCGAACAGACCCTCGATCGCATCCGTGACCGTCGAATCGATCGCCGCATCGATCACCGAATTCGCCCGCAGGTCTGCGATCACCTCCGGCAACACCGACGAAAGATCCCCCACCAGAGCAGCTTTAGCCAACCTGCCCGCAGCCTCAGCCCACGCATCCACCACATCCTGGCTGCCGAACAAACCACCCGCGATCGTGTCGACCAACGCCAACAGACCACCGCTGATCACCGGATTGGTGATCAGGCCCACCACCGCCGCACCGACCTGCGCACCCACCGTATCCCCGAGTGCCCCGCCACCAAGCACGTTGGCCACCAGCGACTGCACACGGTCGCTCAGCGCATCCTGAACACCGCTGTCGCCCAACACCTCACCGACCAGCCCGACCACCGAGGACTGCAACGCATCCCACAGATTGTGATCACCGAACAGACCCTCGATCGCATCCGTGACCGTCGAATCGATCGCAGCATCGATCACCGAATTCGCCCGCAGGTCGGCGATCACCTCCGGCAACACCGACGAAAGATCCCCCACCAGAGCAGCTTTAGCCAACCTGCCCGCAGCCTCAGCCCACGCATCCACCACATCCTGGCTGCCGAACAAACCACCCGCGATCGTGTCGACCAACGCCAACAAACCACCGCTGATCACCGGATTGGTGATCAGACCCACCACCGCCGCACCGACCTGCGCACCCACCGTATCCCCGAGTGCCCCGCCACCAAGCGCTGCCGACACCATGGTTTGGATCCGATCACTGAGCGCGGACTGCACGCTGGTGTCGCCCAACACCTCACCGAGCAACCCGACCACAGCGGTCTGCAACGCATCCCACAAATTGTGATCACCGAACAGACCCTCGATCGCATCCGTGACCGTCGAATCGATCGCCGCATCGATCACCGAATTCGCCCGCAGGTCTGCGATCACCTCCGGCAACACCGACGAAAGATCCCCCACCAGAGCAGCTTTAGCCAACCTGCCCGCAGCCTCAGCCCACGCATCCACCACATCCTGGCTGCCGAACAAACCACCCGCGATCGTGTCGACCAACGCCAACAAACCACCGCTGATCACCGGATTGGTGATCAGACCCACCACCGCCGCACCGACCTGCGCACCCACCGTATCCCCGAGTGCCCCGCCACCAAGCGCTGCCGACACCATGGTTTGGATCCGATCACTGAGCGCGGACTGCACGCTGGTGTCGCCCAACACCTCACCGAGCAACCCGACCACAGCGGTCTGCAACGCATCCCACAAATTGTGATCACCGAACAGACCCTCGATCGCATCCGTGACCGTCGAATCGATCGCGCCTTGGATCGCCGTATTGGCTTTCAGTCCTGAAATGACCCCCGGCAACACCGACGAAAGATCACCCACGAACGCAGCCTTGACCAACGTGCCCGCAGCCTCAGCCCACGCATCCACGACATCCTGGCTGCCGAACAACCCACCCGCGATCGCGTCGACCAACGTCAACAGACCACCGCTGAGCACCGGATTGGTGATCAACCCGACCAGGGCCGCACCAACCTGCGCCCCGACCGTGTCACCCAACGCCCCGCCACCGAGCATGTTGGACACCAGCGACTGCACACGGTCGCTCAGCGCATCCTGAACTCCGCTGTCGCCCAACACCTCAGAGACCAGCCCGGCTACCGCAGACTGCAGAGCCGACCACAAGCTCGTATCCCCGAACAGCGCTTCGATCGCATCGGTGACCGTTGAGTCGAGTGCTGTCGTAAACGCGGAATTGGTCTTCAGGCCCGCCAAAACCGTTGGCAGCAAGGACGACAACGACTGGCCCGTCAACACACCAACACCCAACTGACTCACCGCGGCAGCCCAGGCATCGATCACATCCGAATTGCCGAACAATCCACCGGCGATTGTGTCGACCAACGTGATCAGCCCGTTGCCTATCACCGGATTGGTCAGCAATCCCACCACCGCGGCGCCGACTTGTTCGCCTACCTGATCACCAAGCGCACCGCCACCCAACAACCCCGACACCATCGTCGACACATCGGTGCTCACCGCATTGAGGACCGCCGAATCGCCCACCAGATCGGTGACCAATCCGACCACCGCCGACTGCAACGCATCCCACAACGCCGAATCGCCCAGCAGGGTCTCGACCGCGGAGGTCATGGTCGTCTGCACATCGGCCATGAGCGCGGTGTTGTCCCGCAGGTCCTCCAGAATCTTTGGCAACACCGAAGACAACGACTCACCGTCGATCGCCGCGACCACCAACCCGCTTACCGCATCGGCCAGCGCTTCGACTGCATCCGGGTTCCCGAACAAGCCATTGGCGACGGTGTCGACGAGCGTGAGCAACCCGTTGCCGATCACCGGATTGGTCAACAACGACACCACCATCGCCCCGACCTGCGGACCCACCTGGTCGCCTATCGCACCGCCGAGCATTGACGTCACCATTGTCGACACGTCGGTACCCACAGCGGTCAACACCGCCGAATCACCGACGAGATCGGTGAGCAATCCGACAACCGACGTCTGCAAGGCCCCCCAGAAAGAGGAATCGTCGAACATCGACTTCGCCGCGGCAGCAACCGTGGAAAGGAGGATGAGCTGAAGCGGACCGTTAGTGCGGAAGCCGTCCAAAATCGTTGGCAATATCGATGACAACGGTTCGCCGGTGAGGATCGCCGTCGCCACCTGCGCCGCCGCGCCGGCCAGCGCATCCACCGCGACCGCGCTACCGAACAAGCCGTCGGCGACGGTATCGACCAACGTAAGGATCCCGTTGCCGATCGCCGGGTTGGTCAACAGCGACACCACGATCGCGCCGACCTGCGGACCCACCTGCGCACCCAGAGCTCCACCGCCCAGTGCATTCGACACCATCGACGAAACCTCGTCGCTGATCATCGTCTGAGCCGCCGGGCTGCTCAACAGGTCGCTCACCAACGTGCTGATCGCCGACTGCAGAGCATCCTGAAGCTCGGTGTCACCCAGCACCTGCAGCACCACATCGGAAATCGTTGCGACAACGGCGGTCTCGAATGCGTCGGTCTTCGAGAAGGTCGCGATCGCCTCTTTCAATGCCGGCATCCACGGCGCAGCCGCCTGGAGGTCGACGGTCATGGCGGATCCGAATTGGTCGGCCGCGGCCTCCAGCGCCGCCAGCAACCCGGTCGAGTTCAAGAAGTCGGGCAGCACCGACCCGATCAGCGAACCGAGCTGGCTCATGAATGTCGTGTTGCCCATCAACCCGGTGACCACATCGGCGACGGCCGTGCTCACCGGCCCCGCAATCGGAGCCGGCAGCATCGCCGCCACCATCGTGGTGACCTTCTCGGAGACGAGCGTTTGGATCGCCGACACATCTGCCAATCCGGAAAGCACGCTGCCGATAAACGTGCCCGCCGACTGAGCGAGGGTCGAGTCGCCGCCGAAAAGCAGGTTCACCGCATTGGAATAGGCAGTACCGACAAGTGCTGGGAGTTGCTGCAGAACGGCCGGCGGTACGTCCACCGGGGCAGCGCCCGTCAACATGTTCATCACCATGTTGTAGGCGTTGACCGAAACGAATTGGTCGACTGCTGTGGCATCGAGGAAGTTGCTGTACGCAGTTCCGACAGCGGTGGCGATGGTGCCTCCCGACGACTGCAGCAGGGCTTGGGTGGCGGTGCTGATGACATCGGCAATAGCCCCGGCGTCGGCGTCATCAGGGCCGACCAACATTTGCGCGACCATTCCGCCGATGTAGTCGGGAAGGGCGGTCGGGCTCCCGGGCTGCCAGACACCAGTCACGATGTTGATCGCACCGGTAAGCGCTGCGCCGAGCTGCGCTTGGACAGCCTGATTCTCAAAGAAGGACACGAACTGCGGCTGCAGGTTGTCCTGAAGTTCGAACAGGTCCGCAACCAACGTGCCGGTGGACCAGGTTGGTTCTGACGGTTCGGGACCCGGGTCGCATCCCCACACGTCGCACCATGCAACTTCGGCCTCCCACGCCGTCCATTCCGCCCCGAATTTCACCCAGTCCCCGGCGTAGTCGGCGACATATCCGAGAGCCGAGGTAATCGACATGTCGGTCATCATGTCTGTGAGCGCTGTGAGCACGTTCGATTGCCCGAGTGATTGCTGGACGAAGAAGGCCGCGGCCTCGCCGATATTCGTGGCGAGGTCGACGGGCAGGCCCGGCTTCACCGAGCCGTCGGGCAGGTTCTGCGGTTCCAACGTCGTTGCGACTTCGGATGAAATGAAATCCAGGAAGGGTTGCTGATTGACCAACGCTTGGATGTAGACCGCGGCCTGAGACGGGTTTTCGTGGATGACCAACTCAGCCAGTATGTACGAACCGTACTGCCCAACCAGCGCAACGACCTCTGGCGATGCCGTCGGGAATTTACTCGCGAATACACTCCCGATCTCATCCTCGATTGCCTGCTCGATACAGGCGTCAGGGTCCGAGACACAGCCCCAGAAACTTGACACCGAGGCCGCAAGCGGCATGCTCACCAGGCTCGCGGACGCGGCGGTGAACAACCCGTCGTCGCTCGCCAGCCCGTCATCCCCAGCCCACAATCCACCGCCGCCGGGTACGCCGCTGTTACCGGAGCCGACGGTGGACTCTCCCGCAGCACCGGCGTCACCGCCGTCACCGATCAGCCGCGCCGCGCTCCCGCCGCTACCGCCGGTACCACCGGCGTCCGCGCCATCGCCACCATTGCCACCGGCACCGCCGTCACCAACCACCAGCCCGCCATTGCCACCATTGCCGCCGTCACCGCCGGACCCGCTGTCGCTTCCGCCGTTACCGCCGTTACCGCCGCCCCCACCCGAACCCCACACCGAGAACATGCCGGCGTCGCCACCGTTGCCGCCCGCGCCACCATCACCAGCGTCGCCACCCGCAGACGCACCGTCGCCGCCATGCCCGCCATCACCGAAGAACAATCCGCCCTGGCCCCCGTGGCCGGCCGCGCCGCCATTGACACCCGCGATACCGGCCCCGCCATCGCCACCGTGACCGAACCAACCGGCTGCGCCACCATTACCGCCATTGAAACCGTTGCCGCCGTTGCCGATCAGCCCGCCGTTGCCGCCGTCGCACGCACCGCTTGTGCACGCACCCTCGTAGCCGGTGTAGCTGTAGCCGTTGCCGAACAAGATGCCCGCGTTGGGATTGTCGGCTGTTCCATCGCCGACGAAGTAACGGATCAGATCGGCCATCGGGTCGCTCGTCGCCGATCCCACCGACGATGCTTGCGGTGAACCGGAGTCGCCCTCCCCGGTGGTTACCGAATCTGCCGGAGCGACAGTCGCTCTGGTGCGCGACAACTTCTCCCGCCGAGTCACGGCCAACGTCGCCCAAGCCAGAGGTGCGCCTACGGGCGCACCGTCCTCGCCTCCGTCCAACAACGCCTGCAGGTCAGCGCCCGGCGCAGACAGCTGACCGGACTGCGCGGCGGCAGTCATCACGGGCGCATCCGCAGGGGCATCAGCAGGGGCATCCACCGTGACTGCCGGGGCAACCGCTGCGGCTCGGGAAACACCGCCACTGGCGGACGCTGTCGGGTCGACTGCCTCCGAAGGAGACGGCGAAGGCTGTTCCGGCTCGGGATCAGCAACCACCGGAGCGATTGCGGGCAATTCGGAAGCCGGCCCTGACCCACCCGCTGCAGGCCCATCGGAATTGCGACGGGCCGCACCCAGTCGTTGGCTCGCCGAGCGACGCCCCGAGGTCCCGGGCCCCGCAGCCGTGCCGCTCGGATCGGTCGCGGAGTCGTCCGCGGGAACAGCCGAATCATTCGAGCGCGGGCTCGGCGACGCGCTCCGGCTCGCACCGCGGCTCTTGCCCTTGGCCACCCCGGAATCCGCCGACGCGGTCGCGTCCGCTGACCCGCCCGCATTCGAACCCATCGGGTCGGCGGCCGCAACCGACGGCAGGCCCATGATTGCGCCTCCGACACCGAGTGCGATCGCAAGCGCCCCAACCCGACCCACGGAATTCGTCGAGCGGGTGAAAGGTGCCAACAACCACTGACCGGAGCCGTCCCCGGTCAATCGCAGAGATCCGGCGGACAGTCGATGCCGACCTGCGGTGTCGCTACGGCGGCGCCCCGAGTCAACTGATTTCCGACCAGAAATATTCTCCGCACACATCAGTCGATCTCCCTCGTCGCACGCAAATGAAAAATATCTGCTGCTGGTCGACCCCGATCTGCATTGCTCAGCGTCGGGAGAGTCCGATTCCAGCAACCGCGTCGCGGCCATCGCAGCAAATATTAACTGAGAGGTATATCACAGATCGGCGAACGAATCACCGGGAATCATGACGACACTTACGGGATGCCCGAAACACCCTTGGCCAAAGGAACGCGGGCTCTCGGGACCGAATCGACACATTGACCTCCAGTCACCGGACGCGGCGGTTCGCCGACGCTCCCGCACCCCCTCCGAACAGGCATGGGGGCCATTCGGCAACCGAGAATCCAAGGCGTCCCGGTTTCCGGCGAGGGATCGAAGACCCCGAACCGACTCGACTACCCGTTAATCGAAGTTCACATTTATTCCGGCGAGATCCGCGCAGAACGCCCGCGGCATCATGGACCCGGACGCATCCGCGAACAGCAAACTATAGACGGAGTCGTTCAACTAACAGAGCGTCCTCGGTCCGACGTTCCCCACGACCGCAGCGAAACAGCCCGAGGCGAAAGACCCCGCAAAGCAATCAGGCCCACCGAAAGGTGGGCCTGACACTGGTGGCAGGTACAGGATTCGAACCTGTGTAGGCGTTAGCCGACGGATTTACAGTCCGCTCCCATTGGCCGCTCGGGCAACCTGCCGGGTACTACACACGTGAACCGGCGACCCGGTCTGGTGCGACTAGCAGGGTACAACGAGGATGTACCCAAGACACAACCGGCCGATTCAAGAGAGGAAGGCGGATCCAATGGGGGATTCATCGTTCGACATCGTGAGCAAGGTCGACCGCCAAGAGGTCGACAACGCACTGAACCAGGCCGCCAAGGAACTCAGCACCCGCTTCGACTTCCGCGGGACCGACACGAGCATCGCGTGGAAGGGCGAGGAGGCCATCGAACTCGTCTCGTCGACCGAAGAGCGCGTCAAGGCAGCCGTCGATGTGTTCAAGGAGAAACTGATCCGGCGCGACATATCGATGAAAGCCTTCGATGCCGGCGAGCCGCAGGCCAGCGGTAAGACATACAAGGTCACCGGTGGACTCAAGCAGGGCATCAGCAGCGAAGATGCCAAGAAGATCACCAAGATCATTCGCGACGAGGGACCCAAGGGAGTCAAGTCGCAGATCCAGGGCGACGAAATCCGCGTCAGCTCCAAGAAGCGCGACGACCTCCAGGAGGTCATCGCCCTCCTCAAGGGATCCGACCTGGAAGTGGCGTTGCAGTTCGTCAACTATCGGTAGCACAACGATGAGCGCCCAGCCGGAACCCGGGATCGTGGATGTAGACGTCGTGATCATCGGCGCCGGTGTTTCGGGCATCGGGGCCGCCTACCGAATCACCGAGCGAAACCCCGGCACGCGCTACGTGATCCTGGAGCGCAGGGACCGAATCGGCGGCACCTGGGACCTGTTCCGCTATCCGGGAGTCCGCTCGGACAGCAGCATCTTCACCCTGTCGTTCCCCTGGGAGCCGTGGACGCGCCGCGAGGGCGTGGCCGACGGCGCCCACATTCGGGAATACCTGGAGGACACGGCCGTCCGCCACGGCATCGACAAGAGCATCCGCTTCGACACCCATGTTCGTTCCGCCGATTGGGATTCGGCCACCGACACCTGGACTGTGCACACCACCGACACGGCTTCCGGAGCCCAGCGCTCCTACCGCGGGCGCTTCGTGTTCTTCGGCTCCGGTTACTACAACTACGACGAGGGCTACACCCCGGACTTCCCCGGCATCGAGGATTTCGGCGGCGCCGTCGTGCATCCGCAGTTCTGGCCACCGGACCTCGACTACGGCGGCAAGAAGGTGGTGGTGATCGGCAGCGGCGCCACCGCCATCTCGCTCATACCCGCACTCGCCGACACCGCATCCCGAGTCACGATGCTGCAGCGTTCCCCCACCTACCTGCTTTCCGCAGCACGCGTGAACCCGTTCCTTCAGATCGTCCGAAAGCTTCTCCCCCGCAGGATTTCCCATCAGATCGCACGGGCGTACTCGGCGTTGTTCGAAGCCTTCATCTGGTTCATCGCGCGGACCACACCTGCTCTCGCCAAAAGCATCATCCGCAAGCAGAACGCCCGCCTGCTGCCGCCCGGCTACCCCGTCCACGAACACTTCAATCCCCGTTACAACCCCTGGGATCAGCGGCTCTGCCTGGTAGCCGACGGCGACATGTTCGCCGCAATCAGCGACGGCCGCGCCGAGGTGGTCACCGATCACATCGACCACTTCGACCGGACCGGCATCGTCCTGAATTCCGGTCGGCGCATCGACGCCGACATCGTCGTCACGGCCACCGGTCTGCAGCTTCAGGCGTTGGGTGGAGTGCGAATCAGCCTCGACGGCTCGGAAATCCGTCCCCAAGATCGATTCATCTACAAGGCTCACCTGCTCGAGGAAGTCCCCAATCTGGTGTGGTGCGTCGGCTACACGAACGCGTCGTGGACGCTGAGAGCCGACATCACCGCACGCGCCACGGCCAAGTTGATCGAATACATGAACTCGCGCGGCTACACCCACGCGTACCCCCGCGTCGCCGACAAGCAGATGCCGGAAAAGCTGGCATGGGACATCCAGGCCGGTTACGTGTTGCGCAACCTGCACGTGTTCCCTAAATCCGGGCACTTTCTTGCGGCCATGGAATGTTCGGCAGAACTACTTCGCCGACGCCATCGATTACAACTTTCGTCGACTTGGGAAGTCGAAGAGGACATCGACTTTCGGGCGGGTGGCCCCGTCGAACCACCCGTACCGCCGTTGCCGCCCGTCCCCGCGCTTCCACCCGCACCGCCCCAGCCGCCAACGCCACCCGCACCCCAACCCAGCAACCCAGTGTCGCCACCCGCCCCACCGACACCACCGGCACCAGTCGGCGAATCCGAGTCACCGCCCGCTCCACCGTTGCCGCCATTACCGATGAACACCCCACCGCGACCACCGGCACCACCGGCACCGCCCGCGGTCGTCGCATCCCCTCCGACACCGCCATGCCCAAACCAGCCCGCCGCACCACCGTTACCCCCGGCGAAGCCATCCCCACCCGATCCGAAGATGCCGCCCTTACCGCCGGTGCACGCGCCCGACGTGCACACCCCGCCGTACCCGGTCCACGAGTACCCATTACCAATCAGAATCCCGCCATCAGGGTGATCAGCAGTCCCATTACCGAACAGCCACACATCACCAGCACCCACCGCAGACGCCGACGCCGACGCCGAACGCCCATCACGACGAACAAACCCCAACAACGCCCACCCCAACACACCACCCACACCAGAACCATCCGAACCCGGTCCCGCACCACCACCAAACCCAAGCCGGCCCAACACCCCCCCACCCAAGCCCCACACCCCGCCAGACGGCGCTGCCACCGCAGGCGCCACCGGCGCAGGACTCGCCAACGACGAATCGGCCGCATCAACCACCACCGACGAGCGCATCGATCCCTGCGGCGCTTTCCGGCCCGCCGACCCCGGACGCCGCGACGCCGGCACACCCGCAGGCGAGCCCACGGTCTCCGACACCACGCCCGTCGCCGGGTCCCCGCCATCCACCGCCGGACCAACCGCCCGAACCGAAACACGCGGCGCCCCTACCGAATTCGCCCCCGACGCACCCGTCGAATCCGAACCGCGCCCCCCGGCAACCGCAGAAGCATTCGGCCGTCCACCAATCGACTTAGCCGAACCGCGCGTGGACCGCGCCCCCCCCGGATGACTGGTCGTCGCCCGATGACAACGTAGTGATGGGCTTAGATCCCGGCCGTGAACCCGGGTGCCCCTGATTTCCCGACCCCGACGACGAACCCGCCGAACCCGAAGACCCCGCTGAACCCGTGCTATCCGCAAACGCCACCACCGGCAACGCCACCACCGCCGCACCCACACCCAACGCCACAGCCAAAGCACCAACCCGACCAACACAACCCGCGAACCCGCACGATCCAACGGGCCGCAAAACCGCACGACTTCCCACCTGAAGCTGCCGCAGAACCGAACCACCGCTCAGGGCCATGCGGCCACCCCCGTCAAATAGCCGAACAACACGTAGATTCCGCGATCAAAGCAGCTAATACGTCCACTCGCTTGCAATTCAGCAACCGGATCTGTTGCGGTTTGTCAACGGTTGCCCGCGAGGAAATAGGCGCTGAACGTGCTCGTACGATCGCAGCGCCGACGGCACCGCAGGCCGTCCGCCGAGACGCCCGGCCGCCAGGTGGATGGGTCTGGCCCTAAACCGAAGTATTAGCCCGGCATCGGGTTCATGTACGGGTTCGACCCTTCGGGCCGGTCGACCAGCGGATTGACGTCGGCGATGAAGGTGCCGGCCGGGCTGATGACGAAGCCGATCTGCTCGTTGCTGTTGATACACGCCACCACACCGCCGCCGTCGACCCCGCAGCTGATGTCGCGGAAGCTCAGCCGGGTGTTCGGCGGTAGCGGCTTGGCCTCCCCCACCGACGAGAAGATGGGCCGACTGGTCGATGAAAATCCCGCTGGACCGAGGGGGCCGGCACTGACGAGATTGGCGCCCTCCGGGGCTCCGGGCAGCGGGCCGCTGCATCCGTAGCCGCCGCTGGTCCGATTCATCACACATGTGATTTCCGGCGTCACCGCGAACGCGTACGCGGTCCCGTTCATCACGGTGTAGTCGACGGGACTGATGGGTGTGTAGGCGTTGACGTTGGGCAACACCGGGGCGGGCGGTGGCGCCGGGTCGGGATCGGCCCATGCGGGGCTCGACGAAACCGTCAGAGCCGTAACGCCTGTCGCGGCGGCAGTCAAGAGGCCAAGGATTCTAATCAACACCCAAGAAGCTTATGTGCTTTTCCGAACTAAGCTGAATTCAGTCGAAGCGCTAGCCATTGAGGGGTGGAAAAGTGCAAGACAAATTCAGAATTTCAGCGCGCGCCAGCGCGGCCGCGATCGGACTCGCGGGTGGCCTCATGATGTTGGCCTCCACGCAGCCCCAGGCATTCGCGTCGTCGAACTTCGACCTGGCAGCGTTGTTCGTCCACAGTAGCGCGAGCAACCCATCCGGTGATGCTTTCCTCGACATTTTCGACGGCGAACTACGGCGCGACCCCAGCGGTGGAATCGTGTACGCCAACAAGCTTGGCGGGCCGATGGGTGTTTACGGTTCGTTCCTGACGAAGGACGAGCCCGACGTCATCTCCGTTGGAGGCCCGGAAGGGGCCGCGCAGCTGACGGCGCTGCTCAACTCGACCACCGAGCACCCCAAGGGGGACACCGCGCCACTCACGCCCTCCGCTGTGGCGTCTGAGTCCTACTCCACGGCAAACAGCCACGTGCTCAACGTGTTTGCCGACCCCGCCACGATGAACGACCATCTGTCCCAGCAGAATCCCCAAGCCGGATCGCGGCCGACGATCGACGACCAGGGCGAAGTGGACTGCGCGGGTGCACTAATCTGCCGCACCGATCCGTCGACCCGGACCACCACGGTCACCTATCCCGATGGTGTCGTCGCCGTCGTCCAGAAAGTCAACAACTTGACTGTCGTGGCGTACAACGCGATTCGCGATACGACGCTCGGAGCGCTCGAGAGGCTGCGTCCGCCGACAGATGTCGAGGCGTCGGCACCGTTTGGTCCGGCACCGGCCGGGGTTGGCGCATCACCGGCTCCGCAGGACGTGCCGGACGAGGCAACCGATCTCGCACTGACCCCACCGACGCCCACAGACCCCGACAGCACAGACCCCGACAGCACAGACCCGGAAAGCACAGGACCCGACAGCACGGCGAGCGTCGGCTCAGCCGAACCGGGCAACAACAATCCCCCCGCGGTCGTCGCGCTCGCGGCACCCAATCCTGAACCATTCGCCAAGCGCGGACCGCTCATCAACGTGCTGCGCCCGGCCCGCGACTTCACGCCATGGCGGGCGACACGACCCGCCGCGGCAGTGGACGGCACACCTGATCTGCCGTCGGCGGTGAGGTCGGCACTGTCAGATCTGACGGATGCCGTTCAGGGCGCGTTCAGCGGCACCTCGGTGGGCAGCAGCCCCGCCGAGACGGAGGCGACGACCTCGCAAGAGAAGGCCTCACAAGCGAAGACCGGCGGGCAGCCGGCCTCGGTGTCGGGCGTCAGTAACCCGCCATCTTCTCCAGCCGAGCGATCCGGTCTGCGATCGGCGGGTGAGTCGAGAACAGCTTCCCAATCCGCTCACCAGAACGGAACGGGCTCGCGATCATCAAGTGCGCCTGGTCGGCGAGCTGCGGATTCGGGGGTAGCGGGGCCTGCTCGACGCCACCGCTGATCTTGCGCAACGCCGAAGCCAGAGCTAGCGGGTCGCCAGACAGTTCAGCACCCGACTCATCCGCCTGGTACTCGCGCGACCGCGAGACGGCCAATCTGATCATCGATGCGGCTATCGGCCCCAGAAATGAAACCAGGAGCAGTGCAAAGGGATTCGGCCCCTCCCGGTTGTTGCCGCCACTGAACAGCCCGGCGAACATCGCCATGTTGGCCAAGCCGGTGATGACCGACGCCAGCGCACCCGCCACACACGAAATCAAGATGTCACGGTTGTAGACGTGGGACAGCTCGTGTCCGAGCACCGCGCGCAGCTCCCGCTCGTTGAGCATGTTCAGTATTCCGGTGGTGCAACACACCGCGGAATTTCTGGGATTGCGGCCGGTGGCGAACGCATTGGGATTGGCCGTGTCGCTGATGTAGAGCCGGGGCATGGGCTGGTGCGCGGTGGTGGCGAGCTCCCGCACGATCCGATAGATCTGGGGAGCCTGAACCTCGGTGACCGGCTGAGCATGCATCGCACGCAATGCCAGCTTGTCGGAATTGAAGTACACGTAGACGTTCATTCCGACGGCGAACAACACGGCCAAAGCCATCATGTTCTTGCCGAACAGCGAGCCGATGAACACGATCAGCGCCGACATCCCGACTAACAACACAAAAGTCTTGAATCGGTTGGCGGTGGGATGCCAGGTCATCGGATTCTCCTCACAGCGGCGCCCCCGGAGACTAACTCGCTGCCGCGGGCCGCACGTCTGGGAATCGCCTTAGTCGACAATTACCCGTGCCTGTTCGCGGTGTAGTCGATCAGCGACTCCAGCGCCCGCCGTCCCGGAACATCGGGCAGCGCATCCAACTCGTCCCCGGCGCGCGCAACGTACTGCTGGACATCGGCTTTGGCCTTGGCGATGCCGTCCGAAGCCCGGAGCAACGCGAGAGCCTCGGCGAGATCGTCGTCGTTCTGCACGGGGCCCTGAAGGAGCTCGCGCAGCCTGGCAGCGTCCGGGCCGGTCTCCTTCAGGACATACAGAACCGGCAAAGTGTGGACCCCTTCGCGCAGGTCCGTCCCGGGCACCTTCCCCGATTCGTCGGGCTCGCTGTCGATGTCGATGATGTCGTCGGAGATCTGGAACGCCGTCCCGACGAGACCGCCGAGGCGGGCGAGCCGCTCGATCTGGTCATCGGTGGCGCCTGAGAACGTCGCCCCGAATCGCCCCGACGCCGAGATCAGGCAGGCCGTCTTGTCGTAGACGACCGAAAGATAGTGCTCGACGGGATCCTGGCCGTCGGCCGCGCCTTTCGTCTCGCGCATCTGGCCGGTGACCAGCTGAGCGAACGTCTCGGCGATGATGCGGACGGCATCGGGTCCGAGGCGCGACACCAGCCGCGACGCCGTCGCGAACAAGTAGTCGCCGGCCAGGATCGCGATGTTGTTGCCCCATCTGGCGTTGGCCGAAGGCGCGCCGCGACGCACCTGGGCCTCGTCCATCACGTCGTCGTGATACAAGGTGGCCAGGTGGACCAGCTCGATCACAGCGCCGGCCACCGTGACCTGCCAAGCGTCCGGCTCAGGTCCGATCTGGGCCGACAACACCGTGAACAACGGCCGGAACCGCTTGCCGCCGGCCTCGAACAGGTGCAGGACGGCCTCCGTCATCAGCTCATCGCCACCACGCAATTCGGTGCTCATGAGCTCTTCGATACGGGCCACTCCATCGCGGACGCTCTGGGCGAACGCCGGATCCCCGAAGTCCACCCCCGCCACCACCGTCGCCGGAGTTCTCACCCTGCCAACATACTGTGAACCGTGGACATGTCATCTGACGTGGTGGTCATTGGCGCCGGACCGGCCGGTTCGTCGGCCGCAACCTGGGCCGCCCGGGGCGGACGGGACGTACTACTCGTCGACTCGGCCGAATTCCCGCGGGACAAGACCTGCGGCGACGGACTGACCCCGCGGGCGGTCCATGAAATGCAGCTGCTCGGCCTCGGAAGCTGGCTCGACGGGCACATTCGTCACCACGGACTACGCCTGTCAGGGTTCGGAGCCGACATCGAAATCCCGTGGCCCGGCCCGTCCTTCCCGGCCCGCAGCAGCGCGGTGCCGCGCATGGATCTCGACGACCGCATCCGGCAGGTGGCGGGCGAGGCCGGCGCCGCAATGCGCCTTGGCGTCAAAGCCGTTGGTGTGAAGCATGATTCATCAGGTCGCGTGGATGCCGTGCTCCTTGCCGACGGAACCACGGTGGGCTGCCGGACATTGATCGTCGCCGACGGCGCCCGGTCCACCCTGGGCCGCCAACTGGGCCGGAAATGGCATCAGGAAACCGTGTACGGGGTGGCGGCACGCGGATACCTGGCCACTCCCCGGTCGGCCGAACCCTGGATCTCCTCGGATCTCGAGCTACGGTCCGGAGACGGACAGGTGCTACCCGGCTACGGCTGGATCTTCCCGCTCGGGAACGGCGAGGTGAATATCGGCGTCGGCGCACTGGCGACTCTCAAGCGTCCCGCCGACGTCGCGTTGAGGCCCCTGATGAAGCACTACACCGATCTCAAGCGCGAGGCCTGGGGATTCGAGGGGCAGCCGCGGGCCGTCGCCTCGGCGCTACTGCCGATGGGCGGCGCGGTGTCGGGCGTGGCGGGCCCGAACTGGATGTTGATCGGTGACGCGGCCGCCTGCGTCAACCCTCTCAACGGAGAGGGCATCGACTACGGGCTCGAGACCGGCCGGCTCGCCGCCGAATTGGTGGGCCTGCCCGACCTCACCCGTGTGTGGCCGGCGCTGTTGCAGACTCACTACGCCCGCGGTTTCTCCGTGGCCAGGCGTCTGGGACTGTTGCTCACGCTGCCACGCTTCCTGCCCCTGACGGGCCCGCTCGCCATGCGGTCGACGCGCCTGATGGATATCGCCGTCCGGGTGATGGCCAACCTGGTCACCGACGAGGACGCCGACTGGGTGGCCCGGGTCTGGCGTTCCGCCGGCACGGGATCGCGTCGGATCGACCGGCGAAAACCGTTCAGCTGACGGGCCGACGGCATCCAGCCGCCGGTGAGCACGAATTTCGCGTCGACTGTGGGGCTTGTGTACCGAATTTGACGATATTGCGTGCAACAAGCCCACAGTCGACGGAGGTTTAGCCGCGGGAATTACTTGCGGGCGGTGTGCAGAGCAACGATGCCGCCGGTGAGGTTGCGCCAGCGCACCTCCGACCACCCGGCCTCTGCGATCCGACGGGCGAGTGCGGCCTGGTCCGGCCAGGCGCGAATCGACTCAGCCAGGTACACATAAGCGTCGGGACTGCTTGACACCGCCTGAGCCACCCGGGGCAGCGCCCGCATCAGGTACTCCTTGTACACGGTCGCGAAAACCGGAACCACCGGCGTGGAGAACTCGCACACCACCAGACGTCCACCGGGCCGGGTGACACGGGCCATCTCGCTGAGCCCCCGCACATGGTCGACGACGTTGCGTAGGCCGAAGCTGATGGTCACGGCATCGAAAACGCCGTCGCCGAACGGAAGTTTCGTGGCGTCGGCACCGACTTTGGGAACGTGACGCCGGACACCCGCGTGAAGCATCCCCACCGAGAAATCGGCCGCCACGCACCAAGCGCCGGACTTAGCCAGTTCCACCGTCGAAACCGCCGTGCCGGCAGCCAGGTCGAGGACCTTGTCACCGGGACCGATCTGCAGAGCCGCGCGCGTGGCGCGCCGCCACCGGCGATCCTGCCCCAACGACAGGACGGTGTTGGTGATGTCATACCGCCGCGCCACCGCGTCGAACATCGATGCGACATCGCGGGGATTCTTGTCCAGAGTCGCGCGGCTCATCACCGCGACGCTACCCCGACACTCAGGCGCCCCGCGACGCCACCTCCGGACGACGGTGCGCGCGCTCCGCCATCCGCTCACTCAAATGCACCAGACGATCTTCATGCCCGGCCGGCATGGTGTAAGCCAACCGGCGCAATTCCAGAGCAAACCGATCAAGATCACTGAGAAGAGATGTATCACTCATCAAACGCTCCCCATCCATGGAGTGTGAATTGACGATTCCGAAAACACTTGACTGCGCAGGGCTCCCGGCTTGACCCCACTGTCACGGCGCGATCCGCGTCACTGCGGACCCATGGGTAGTAGTCTGCCTGCGCTCGCCGGAGATGCAAAGCGAATGTGGGAAGTTCACACGATATTCACGGTTGCTCCGAATACTTCATGCGGCTTTGCTGCGGGCTCCGACAAAGCCGACTTCCTGAACTGCCAGGTAGTGCGCCATCAGCTGCTCACAGATCACCGGCCACGTTCTACCCAAGACGCTGCGTCGCGCTGAGGCTCCATATCGCTGCCTCTCGGAAAGTAGCTGATCGACGGATTCGCTTACCTTGCGGTCGAATTCGCGCACGGGAAGCAAAAGTCCGGTGACGCCGTGCGACACGAGATCGCGCGGGCCCCCGGCATCGGGGGCGATGACCGGCACGCCGGATGCCATCGCCTCCTGCACCGCCTGGCAAAAGGTTTCGTGCTCGCCAGGATGGACGAAAACGTCCATGCTGGCGTATGCGGCGCCAAGTTCCCGGCCATAGAGTGCACCGGTGAAAATCGCTGATGGCAGAACAGATTCAAGCTTCGCGCGGTCAACGCCGTCGCCAACGATGACGAGTTTGAGATCGTCGCGGGCAGCCAGTGCAGCTAACCTCTCGACGTGTTCCTCCGGCGCCAGCCGACCGACGAATCCGACGATCGGCCTACCATCCGGAGACCAGCGGAGCCGCAGACCATGACTACGCATCGACGGCGCGTATCCAGCGACGTCGACTCCCCTGCCCCAGTGATGAACGCGCGGAATGCCATGGGCGGCAAGTGCTTCCATTGCAGAGGTGGACGGCGCTAGGGTCCGGTCGGCGCGGGAGTGCAGATGACGCGTCCAAGCCCACGCCGCGCGGGTCGCGGCACCCATCCCGTAGCTCGCGGCGAATCCAGCCACGTCGGTTTGAAAGACGGCGACGGTGGGCACGCCGAGGTAGCGCGCGGCATGCAGACCGCCGTAGCCCAGCAGCGCCGGCGAAGCCAGATGCACGACGTGCGGGTCGAAGCCTCGCAACACAGCCGCCATTCGCAAATGCGGAACACCCAGCGGAAGCGACGTGATCTTCGGGAACATTCTCGACTGAACCCGGTGGATACGAATGCCGTCGTGAACGCGAGCCGCCGCAGCCTCTCCGCGAGGCGAATCCGGTGCGATGACAAGTGCTTCGTGGCCGGTGCGGCGAAGGTGCTCCAGCACCCGCAGCACCGAATTGGTGACTCCATTGACGTTGGGAAGGAACGATTCGGCGACAATTGCGATGCGCACGACCGCCAGCGTGGCAGCGGTGATTGTCGCGCAGGTTGCGGACAACGGTACGGGACACGAAAAGCGGGTGTGCGGCGCCGGGTGTGCGGCGCCGGGTGTGCGGCGCCGGGTGTGCGGCGCCGGGTGTGCGGCGTAGCGTTCCCACAATGCGTACCCCTGAGATGCGCCCTCCAGACATCCGCCTGTGGTCGATGCGCGTCATCGGCTGCGCACTTGCGGTAATCGCCCTCACGACCGGCTGCACGCGAGACATCTCAGGGACGGCTCAGCCCGACCCGCACGGGCCGGCGACAAAGCTCACCGAAGACGGTTACGGCATCCTCGCCGGAGACCCCGAGGCTCCCATCCAACTGGAACTTTTTACCGAGCCTCAGTGCACACACTGCGCCGACCTGCAGAAAGACTTCGGCAACGACATCGCGAGGTACATGACCCAGGGCCGACTCGCCATCACCTACCGGCCGCTGACGTTTCTGGATCCGGAGCACGACGGCGACTCGGGCGACCACGGGGCGGGCCACTCGGCCCGCGTCAGCAATGCGCTGTTCCTGGCCGCCGGGCCGCAAACATCAGCCAGGGTGTTCCAGTTGTTCGTCGAAGACTTGTGGTCGCATCAAGAGCCCGGCGGAAAAGGCCCCAGCGACAGCGAGATCGCCGATCTGGCCCGGGAAAGCGGCGTGCCGGGGGACGCCGTCGAGAAGATGAAATCCGGCACGTCGGCGGTGAACATCGCCGACATGGCCGAGGTCAACTTCGAGTATCTGTACGAAGTCAACCCGCTACAGACCGGCACACCGACCGTCTACGACCTCAAGAAGGACGACACCGTCGACATCTACGACGACAACTGGCTGTCGGCGCTCATGTCGCGTTCCTGAATGCCCAGCCGTCGTTCGATGAGCACCAGTACGGCCAGCGACGCGCCCCCGATCAGCCAGCTCAGCACCACAATGGATCCGGCCGGAATGATGGCCAGCGACGCGTTACGGTGTTGCACGCGAACAAGATCCGGATTGTTCTGGTCGTATTCCACATAGATCCGCATGCCGGTGGCGAGTTCGGACGGGTAGAGCACGCCCAATTCGGGGCGATACGTCACCCGGTCGGGGGTCACGAACTCGATGGTCGACCTTCGCGGACCCGCGTCCAGCACCTCAGCTTCGGCGACCCCCATGTTCCGCTCGATCTCGCGATCGTTGCGCCACGCACCCGCCACCAGTAGCACCGCCTGCAGGACGGCGACGGATATCAGGATCCATACGGCAGTCTTGGACCAGCGCAAGGCCTTTCGGGACGCGGTGTCGATGATTTCCGGATTGCGCACGGGCAGAGCCGATTTCACCATCGATCGAAGTCCGTCGGCGGCGCGGCGAATCACATCGACGCCCTGATGGCCGCATGCAGGCGCCGCAGCGAAGAACGGTCGGCCTTGACCTCGACCACACGAATACCGTTGCCTCGCAGGGAAAGAACATCGGCCAATCCGTCGACATCCACGACAGCGGATTCGACATGGTAGGCGCGACACAGCGCACTGACGTCCACGTCGTGCGGTGTGCCGAACACACGTGACGACACGTCGGAAAAACGTGGGTCGCCCTGCTCGAGCAACTCGAAGATGCCACCGCCGTTGTCGTTGGACACGACGATCGTGAGGTCGTGCGGCGCCGGTTCGGTGGGACCGATCAGCAGTCCCGAACTGTCGTGGACAAAGGTCAGATCACCGATCAGGGCCAGCGTGCGACCCCCCGATCGATCGTGCGCAAGCGCCGCACCGATCGCGGTGGACACCGTCCCGTCGATACCTGCCACGCCACGATTGGAACGGACCAGCACGCCCTTGGTGTTCAGCCCGACCAGCGCGGTGTCGCGGACCGGATTCGATGCGCCCAGCACCAACTGGTCACCCGGACGCACCGCATCCGCCAGTGCCGCCGCGACGTGCAAGCCGGTGGTCGACGGATGCGCCGCCAGTTGATCCCGAACGGCGCGCATCGCACGGTCGTTGAGATCTGCGCACCGCTGCAGCCACTCCCGGTCGGGTGTGCCCCGAGTCTGCGCTCTCGTCCCGGTCGCCTGAGTGTTGCCCGACACATCGGGCCACCGAGGGCCGCTGGTCAGGGAGTACGCCGGGATCATCGGGTCGGCCAGCAGCGTCGACACCGGCCGATGCAACGTGGGCCGACCGACCATGATCACCTGTTTCGGCGCCAACAACGGCAGCGCCAACGGATGCAGCGGGTTCGCCGGATGCGGCGCCGTGGGTTCCGCCACCGTCGGCAGCATCGCGAGATTCGGCTGAGGGCGGGCGCCGTGCCCGGCGATGACCACGGTGTCCGGCGTCAGATCGATGTCGAGGGGCTGATCGAACACGGCGGCCGCGGTTTGGGTCCACGGACGTCCATGCGATCGACCGGGCGGCGGTGTCGCACCCGAATCATCGAGATCGGGCACCAGAGGCTCCACGAGTGGGATGTCGAACTGCACCGGTCCCGCGTTGCCGGTGCGCGCGCCCGTCGCGGCCGCCAGCACGCGGCACGTCGCCGACCGCCACTGCGCGTTGAGCGCACCCAGATCGCCGTCCCGCCCCGCCAATCCGAGGCTGATCGCCTCACGCACCTGGGTGCCGAAGTAACCCAGCTGTTCCATCGTCTGATTCGCGCCGGTGCCCAGCAATTCATACGGGCGATTGGCGCTCAACACGATCAACGGAACCCGCGCGTAGTTGGCCTCGACGACGGCGGGACCCATGTTCGCCACCGCGGTTCCCGACGTCATGGCTACACACACAGGGGACCCGGCGGCGACTGCCAGGCCGATGGCCAGGAATCCCGCGGTCCGTTCATCGATTCTGACGTGCAGCCTGAGCCTGCCGGCACGGTCGGCGTCGGACAGCGCGAAGGCGAGCGGGGCGTTACGCGAGCCCGGACACAACACGACGTCGCGCACACCGCCGCGGATCAATTCATCGACGACGACACACGCTTGGGTCGTCGACGGATTCACCGCTACAGCGTGTCACACGACCTGTGTACAGACGTCAGACGAGCGTCCCGGCGAAGAACTGCAGCATCGCCGAGTTGACCGGCGCGGGCCGCTCCATGAAGCCGAGGTGGCCCGAGTTCGCGATCTGCACATAGCGCGCATGAGGAATGGCGTCGGCGATCTCGCGCCCCAACGCCGGCGGTGTGATCAGATCGTCGGCGAAACCCATCACCAGGACTTCGGACTTGATCGCACGGTAGGCCGGCAGCCGATTGCCCCGCGGATAGACGTTGAGCTGGCCGTACCAGCCGGGGGTTCGTTTCACGGGAAACGCCGTGAACATGTCGATCCAGTCGCCGATGGCCTTCTCGTCGTTGACCGTCTTGGGCGAAAAGTTCTCCAGCACACGGACTTTCGCGGCGTAGGAGGGAGGTAGCTCGATGCCGGCTTCCAGCAGTTCCCGTTCCGCCGTCCGGAACAGCTGCCGTGTCTTGTCGACGCGTGCGCGGGTGCCCATCAAGACGGCCTGGGTGACCAGGTCCGGGCGCGACAACATCAACTCCTGCGCGATGAACGCACCCATCGACACCGCCACAACACGGGTCGGTCCCCCGATCACCTTCTCGATGATCCCCGCGGTGTCGGCGACCATCTGCTCGGTGGTGAAACCCGACGCGTCCTCGGTGGCCCCGACCCCGCGATTGTCGAAAGTGACACAGCGGTAGCCGGCGGCGACGAACGCCGGAACCTGATGAATGTGCCAGGTCCGGCCCACACCGCCGGTGCCGGCGATGAAGAGCACCGGATCACCCGATCCGAGGTCGTCATGGACCAACCCGTCATCCGATGTGCCCATCTGGCCGAGGTTAACGGCTTCGCCGACGCCGGGAACGGGCGGCGTCTATCGCGGTGTTCCACAACGCCGTCGACAGCAGAGCCGCTGTCGCTTTGAGTTGGGCGGGCTTCGCCAAATCCTTGGCCATCAGTGCGGTGGCCTTCGCCTTTGTCGACGCCGACGCCTTCGACATGTGCCCGGAATCGAAAGGCGGCTCAGGGTCGTATTCCATCGACAGCTGAATGACCTTGGCGTGCTCTTCACCTGCAATCTCGGCGGCGAGCCACAGCCCGAGGTCGATGCCCGCCGAAACCCCGGCGCTGGTGACGATGTCGCCCTCGTGCACCACACGTTCGTCTCCGACCGCCGTCACCCCGAATGCCTTCAACGCGGTCAGCGCCGCCCAATGCGAGGTGGCGCGCTTGCCCTTCAGCAGCCCGGCGGCGGCGAGGATGACCGATCCCGAGCACACCGACGCAGTCCACGTCGCCGTGGGATGGGCGTCGGTCAGCCAGCGCAACAGCTTCTCGTCGCGCGCGTGCTCCATGGTGGTCATGCCGCCCGGTACGAGAATGACGTCGGGCCTTGGTGTTTCGTCGAACGAATGGGTGGCGGCGACGATCAGCGCACCGGAGTCGGCCGTGACCGGGCCGGGCTGGTGCCACAGAAATCGGATCTCGGCGTCGGGTAGCCAGCGCAGCACCTCATACGGGCCGACGAAGTCCAGCGCGGTGAATCCCGGGTAGAGCACGATGCCGATCTGAGTCATGTGGGTTCCCTTCGGTGACTCCTTTGCACCTGAACGTTAGTTTGGGCGCGGCGACGACAGGTACGGGTGGCAGGCCCGAATGCGGGCGATCCACCAGTCCCGCCGGGGACCGGGAGCGGCCAGGGCCGACAGCCTGGCGGCGTCGGGTTCGATGCCGACGACATCGAGGGCACCCTCGACGACGTCGAGCGATTCGACCACGTCATCGACGAACAGCCCGCCGGTGCCCAGCCCGCACGCAAGGTCCAGCCGCGGCAGTGCGCCCGCAGCGACCAGACCGGCGCAGATCCCCACCGCCGAGTCCAGCGCACTCGAGATCACCACCGGGATGTCGATCTGGGCGGCGATGTCGAGAACCGACTCAACACCACCGAGCGGCGCAACCTTGAGCACCGCGACGTCAGCGGCACCCGCGCGCACCACAGCAATAGGGTCGCCGGCCTTGCGGATGCTCTCGTCGGCAGCCACCGGCACGTCGACGCGGCGGCGGACCTCCGCCAACTCCGCGACCGTTCGGCACGGCTGCTCCAGGTATTCCAGCGGCCCGTCGACGGTCAGCGCGCGCGCGGCGGCGACGGCCTCCTCGACGGTCCAGGCGCCGTTGGCGTCGACTCGCACCGCCGGAACGACGGCGCGGACCGCATTGACGCGGGCAACGTCGTCGTCCAACGTCTGCCCCGGTTCGGCCACCTTCACCTTCGCGGTACTGGATCCGGGGAAGCGCGCCAACAACTCCGGCACCCGGTCCGCGGACACCGCGGGCACCGTCGCGTTAACCGGGATCCGCGTTCGAAGCACCGAAGGTCTTGCCCCGTAAGCGGATTCGATCCCCGAGGCCAACCAGTGAGCGGCCTCGGGCGGCTCGTATTCGAGGAACGCCCCGAACTCACCCCACCCGGCGGGCCCGTCGATAAGCGCGACTTCACGTACGGTGATGCCCCGGAACCGAACCCGCATAGGCAGGGCGACGACATGCAGACGATCGAGCAGATCGCCGATCTCGACCATCAGATGGCGCGGTCGCGGTTCTCCCAGTAGGGCTTGCGCAGGTCGCGCTTGAGCAGCTTGCCGGTGGGGTTGCGGGGCAGCGCCTCGACGATGTCGACGCTCTTCGGGCACTTGTAGCGCGCCAACCGCCCGCGGCACCACTCGATCAACTCATCTTCGGAAGTGCTTGCACTCGCGGATAACTCGACGACGGCCTTGACCGACTCGCCCCACTTCTCGTCAGGAATGCCGAACACTGCGGCGTCCAGCACGGCCGGATGGTCCGACAGCGCACGCTCCACCTCGACGGAGTAGATGTTCTCGCCCCCGGAGATGATCATGTCCTTGAGGCGGTCCTCGACGAAGATGAACCCGTCGGCGTCAATCCGGCCGATATCACCGGTGCGGAACCAGCCGTCGGACGTGATGGCGTCGACGGTGGCCTCGGGCTTGTTGTGGTAGCCGCGCATCAACTGCGGCGTGCGGAACCACAATTCGCCGGCCTCCCCCACCGGGACGTCCTCAAGCTTGTCCGGGTCGACCACTCGCACCTCGACCTCGCCACACGCCTGACCGGCACTGACCAGACGCCCCGGGTTGGCGTCGTCGCGGTGCGCCTCCGGTGACAGCACCGTCACCGCGCCACACACCTCGGTAAGTCCGTACACCTGAACGAAATCGCTGTCCGGGAAGGCCTTCAGCGCCGACTGCAGCAGAGCGGGCGGCATCGGAGACGCGCCGTACACGAACGTGCGGATTTTGCTGAACAGCTCGATCGAGTCCGGTCCCGCGTCCATGACCTTGCCGAGCACCGCCGGCACCACGAACGTCCGCGTGCCGCCCGCCAGGATGGCGGCCGCCAGCGTCATCCCGTCCGCGTCCCGGGTCAGGATGGTGGTGACCCCCTCGGCGATGCCGAACTGCACGTACGACGAACCGCCCACATGGAACAGCGGCATGGCGACCAGGTTCTTGTCGTCGTCATCGAAGGTGAACGTGCCCGCGTTCCGGACGTGGGCCACCAGGTTGGCCTGGCTGAGCCGCACTCCCTTGGGATGACCCGTCGTCCCGGAGGAATACATGATCACGCACACGTCGTCGGGCTCGGTCTCCGCGCTGCGACCCACCGGCGACGCCGCGGCCAGAGCGGCCTCGTACTCGTCGCCGTCGCCGCCCTCCGGGGTCACCGTGATGATGCGCTCGACGTGCGTCAGCCGGTCGCGGATCTTCTCGATGGACGGCATCAACTCCGCGCCCACGACGAGGAGCTTGGCGCCCGAATCGTTCAAGACGTAGTCCATCTCGTCGCCGGCGAGCCGAAAATTGATGATCGCGGTAGCCGCGCCCAAAGTCGCGGCGCCCATCGTCACCTCGATGCACGCGGGGTGGTTCTTGTCCAGGAACGCGACCACATCTCCCCGACCGATCCCAGCCGCCGACAGCACACCCGCCGCACGGCGCACCCGATCGTCGAACTGTGCCCACGTAAAGCTGCGGCCCAGGTAACTCATCGCCTCGACGTCGGGCTTGGTGGCCGCCCAGTAGGCAAGCCTGTCGTCCAAAAAGATCTGTTCGGGTGCATCCGCCATACCGGCAAGCGTGCCACGTCACACCGTCGCGGTACGGCCCTTCTGCCGAAGCAGCACCATTGCCAGCACAATCGCCAACGCCGGCACCGCGGCCATGATCAGACCGAGACTGTGAATGGCGTCGATCATGCTCTGCTTGGCCTCCGACACCACCCATTGCGCCTGCATCGGGCTGAGCACCGAACCACTCGCCGGGCCGCCCGCACCCTGCGCGACCCGCAACGCCTCACGCGCCTGTTCGTTGCTGATGCCGGTGCCGACCAGCTTTTTCGCGCCGTCGTGATAGAACAACGAAAACCCGACCAAGGCGAACATGGCCGGCCCGAGCGAGTAACTCGCCTGTCCCACAGCAGATTTCACCGAAGCCACCGCGCCACCGAGACCGGCCGGTGCTGTCGACATCATGATCGTGGCCTGCGGCGTCTGCACAACGGCGCTCCCGACCGCGTTGAGAGCCACAGCGATCCCCAACACGACGATCGGCGTGTGGAGATCCAACACGGAGAACATCAGCATGCCCACCAACAGGATCACCAAGCCGCTGACCAACACGGTTCGTTCACCCAGCCGCGGCATCACCCGCCCGGCACCCGTCGCCGCCGCGGCGGCCAGCAGAGTGGCGGGAATGATCAACGCCCCCAGCACCGCCGGTGACTGCCCGCGGACCGTCACCAGGTAGTAGGCGAACAGGATCGTGGCGCCACCCTCCAGATAGTTGAACGTCGCGCCCGCCGCGACGGCTCCGTTGAACCGGGCCGACCGGAAGATCCGCATGTCGAGGGCCGGATCGTCGGTTCGCAGTTCCCACCAGACGAAACACGCGGCGGCGACCAGGCCCCCCAGCAGGGGAACCACCGAGGCCGCCCTGATCCCCGTCTGCATCCGGGAGATCCCGTAGATCACGCCCAACAGGGCCACCGCCACGAAAGTCAGTCCGACGACGTCGAGGCGGCGGGTGGAGCGGGCGGTCTCCGGCACGAACTTCCAGGTCAACACCAGCGCGATCAACGACAGCGTCGGCGCCACCAGAAAACACGTCCGCCAGCCGAAATGCTGAGCCAGTTCGCTGCCGATCAACGGCTGCACAACGAGCGCGCCATACCCCGCCGCCAGATACAGCGAGATCGCACCCGCCCGTCGACCCGGCGGGAACACCGCGTTGATCACCGCCAGGGACAAGCCGAGCATGAACGCGAACGACACCCCCGACCCGGCGCGGGCGACCATCAGAACGACCACGTTCGGCGATGCCGCGGCCAGCACCCCGAAACAGATGGCGCCGATCAGCCCGCTCATGTACATGCGTTTGAGTCCGTAGAGGTCACCCAGTGCACCGGCGCCCAGCACAGCGGCGGCAAGTGTCAAAGTGGCGAGACTCGCCAGAAAGCTGGCGCTACTCGGGTCGAACCCCAGCCCGTGCCGAACCTTGGAGATGTTGGCCGACAGGATCGTCGGATCTCCGGACGTGATGCTGTAGCCGAGGCCCATCGCGATCACGGTCATGATGGCCGCAAGCCCGGCCACCTCACGTTTGCCCGGTTCAGCGGGGGATTCCGACGACGTCGTCGGCTTTGGCGACATGTGCCCGATGCTAACCGCGCAGACCAATTCTGTAACACGTTCTAGTGTGGTTGTTATGTCTCTGCTGCGTCATCCCATCCATTCCGGACATCTCACCGTCGGCGCCCTCAAACGCAACCGGGACAAACCCGTCCTGTTCCTCGGCGACACCACACTCACCGGGGGCCAACTGGCCGAGCGGATCAGCTGCTACATCCAGGCGTTCGAGGCACTCGGAGCCGGCACCGGAGTGACAGTCGGACTGCTTGCACTCAACCGGCCCGAAGTCCTGATGATCATCGGCGCCGGCCAGACCCAGGGCTATCGGCGCACCGCGCTGCACCCACTCGGATCTCTGGACGACCACGCCTACGTGCTCGCCGACGCCGGCGTGTCGTCGCTGATCATCGACCCGAATCCGATGTTCGTCGAACGTGCGCTGGGACTCCTGAACAAGGTGGACGGGCTGCGGCAGATCCTCACGATCGGGCCGGTGCCGCCGGAGTTGGAGTCCGTCGGCGTCGACCTGGTGGCCGAGGCCGCCAAATACACGCCTTTGCCCCTCCGTGCGGCCGATCTGCCGCCCGATCACATCGGCGGGCTCGCCTACACCGGCGGGACCACCGGTAAACCCAAGGGCGTCATGGGGACCGTCGGGAACATCACCGCGATGACCACGATTCAGCTGGCCGAATGGGAATGGCCGGAGAACCCACGCTTCCTCATGTGCACCCCGCTCTCCCACGCCGGAGCGGCGTTCTTCGTGCCGACGATCGTCAAGGGTGGCTCCATGGTCGTACTGCCGAAATTCGACCCGGCCGAAGTGCTGCGGGTCATCGAGGAACGCCGCATCACCGCCACCATGCTGGTGCCGTCGATGATCTACGCACTGCTGGATCACCCCGACTCCAGGACCCGGGACCTGTCGTCGTTGGAGACCGTCTACTACGGGGCATCCGCGATGAACCCGGTCCGCCTTGCCGAGGCGATCGACCGGTTCGGGCCCATCTTCGCGCAGTACTACGGGCAGGCCGAGGCGCCGATGGTGATCAGCTACCTCGCCAAGAAAGACCACGACCCCGCCCGTCTGACGTCGTGCGGGCGGCCCACACTCTTCGCGCGGACAGCCTTGCTGGGCGCCGACGGGCTGCCCGTACCGGTCGGTGAGGTCGGCGAGATCTGCGTGTCCGGGCCCCTGCTGTCCGGCGGGTATCTGAACCTGCCGGAGGTGACCGCCGAAACGTTCCGCGACGGCTGGCTGCACACCGGCGACATGGCCCGCGAGGACGACGACGGCTACTGGTTCATCGTCGACAGGGTCAAGGACATGATCGTCACCGGCGGATTCAACGTGTACCCGCGCGAGGTCGAGGATGTCGTCGCCGAACATCCCGCCGTCGCACAGGTCTGCGTCATCGGGACTCCCGACGAAAAGTGGGGCGAGGCGGTGACGGCGGTGATCGTGCTGCGGCCCGACTGGGCGACCGACACCGTGTCCACCGGCGTCGAGTCCACCGACTCCGTGTCCACCGACTCCGTGTCCACCGGCGTCGAACAGGTGATCACCGAGATCCAGGCCGCGGTGAAGGAGCGCAAGGGCTCGGTTCAGGTGCCCAAACAGGTGATCGTCGTCGACTCGGTACCGGTGACCGCCCTGGGCAAGCCCGACAAGAAGGCCGTACGCGCCCGGTTCTGGGAGGGCTCCGCGCGGGCGGTGGGCTGAGTTTCCTCCGCGAGCAGACCCAGAGGTCCCTGTTTTCACGGCGTGTCGGGTACCTCAGCGTCTGCTCGCCGGGATGGCTGGCAGCATGGATAGGTGACTTCAGTTCGAGCGGTTCTGTTCGACTTTTCCGGCACGCTCTTCCGCCTGGAGAAAGACGACAGCTGGTTCGACGACATGGGCCTCGCCGAACACGTCCAGGCCGAACTCATGGCCAGGCTCACCCACCCCACCAGCCACCACGAAGTACAGATGACCGACGAGGCCTACCACGCCTGGCTCAACCGAGACCTGGTGCCATCGCTGCACCGGGAGGCCTACCTACACGTCCTTCGCTCCGCCGGCCTATCCGACCCGCACGCCGAACATCTCTACCAGCGGGTCATCGATCCCGGGTCCTGGTCGCCCTACCCCGATACCGCCCGTGTGTTCCGGGGCCTGCGCGCGCAGGGCATCCATACGGCGGTGGTGTCCAACATCGCCTACGACGTGCGCCCGGCCCTGACAGCCGCCGGTGCGGAACCCGATCACGTGGTGCTGTCCTACGAGGTCGGCGTCGCAAAGCCGGATCCGCAGATCTTCCACATCGCCCTCGACCTCTGCGGGGTGACCCCCGGCGAAGCGCTGATGGTGGGTGACAGCGTCGAAAACGACGGCGCCGCAAACGGATTGGGTTGCGCCTTCGCCCTGGTGGACCCAATCCCCATCGACCATCGACCGACCGGCCTGGTCGACGCGCTGCAAGACAACGGCATCACCGTCTAGCGTTTGCGACATGGCCGACGACTCCATCCGCCCACCGTGGTGGCTCAAACCGATGCACAAGGTCTTCACGACCATCCCGACACTTGGCCTTCCCGTGGGCGCAAAGGCACGAACAAGGGGTTACAGACTCGGCGCGGCAGCGCTCATGATTTCCAGCGGCCTTTTGAATGCCGCTCCCGCACAAGCCAATCCGATGTGCACCTCAGACCCGATGCCCGCCGGCGCCGCCAGCAGGCCATTCGACGGCGGCATACTCTGGATCAGCAACGACGGCCTGATCGGTATCACCACCCCAGACGGCACAGGCACCTTGCGGGTACCGACAGCAGCGCCGACACCGCTCGAAGCCGTCGTCGTCGACGCCGAAAACAACGGGCAGCAGCAACTGATCGTCAGCGACGGACGAAGTGCGCACCTCTACATCCTCATTCACTGCTGGATCTCCGAAACCTACGACAGCCAGGGCGAACCGTTCATCTTCGACCTGCAGAGCCTGCGCGGCCGGGGAACCGGAGTCGGTTGCCAGGACCTGGGCGACGGACGGCATCTCGTCGCACTGCAGGCGCTGCCCGACGGTGGCGGATACGTCGTCAACCGCACCGCGATCAGGATGGAGGGGACGACAGCCCTGCGCGGACCCTCCGACAGCATCCCCGGCACCTCGCTGCAGGATCCGGTAGTCGCGGCTGCCATGACCATCACCTGCGGCTCGCAGAGCATCGGCGCGGACGGAGTTCGACAACCTTGAGCGACAACCCTTTTGATCCGTCCGCGTGGCAGGTTGTTTCCGGCTTCGACGATCTCACCGACATCACCTACCACCGCCACGTTTCAGACGGCACAGTGCGGGTCGCGTTCGATCGCCCCGACGTGCGCAATGCATTCCGCCCACACACCGTCGACGAGTTGTATCGCGTCCTCGATCACGCCCGCATGTCCCCCGACGTCGGCGTGGTGTTGCTGACCGGGAACGGCCCATCGGCGAAGGACGGCGGCTGGGCGTTCTGTTCCGGCGGCGACCAGCGCATCCGGGGCCGTAGCGGCTATCAGTACGCCGCCGGAGAAACAGCTGACACAGTCGATCCCGCGCGCGCCGGACGATTACACATCCTTGAGGTTCAGCGACTCATCCGGTTCATGCCGAAAGTCGTGATCTGCCTGGTCAACGGCTGGGCCGCCGGTGGTGGGCACAGCCTCCACGTAGTGTGCGACCTGACGCTGGCCAGCCGCGAGCACGCCCGCTTCAAGCAGACCGACGCCGATGTGGGCTCGTTCGACGGGGGCTACGGCAGCGCCTATCTGGCCCGCCAGGTGGGGCAGAAGTTCGCCCGGGAGATCTTCTTCCTCGGCCGCGCGTACAGCGCCGAACAAATGCATCGCATGGGAGCCGTAAACGAGGTCGTCGATCACGCACACCTGGAGTCCGTCGGCATCGAGTGGGCGGCCGAGATCAACGCCAAATCCCCTCAGGCACAACGCATGTTGAAGTTCGCGTTCAACCTTCTCGACGACGGCCTGGTGGGCCAGCAGCTGTTCGCCGGTGAGGCGACCCGACTCGCCTACATGACCGACGAAGCCGTCGAGGGACGTGACGCGTTCCTCGAGAAACGCGCACCCGACTGGACGCCCTTCCCGCGGTACTTCTAATACCGCGAGCACGCGCAAATGTCCCGCACATCTCGGCATGTCGGGGCACTTTGAGTCTGCTCGCGCGAACAAAGGTGACCCATAGACTGGCGGCGTGCGCCGAAACCTGACCCGAAGCGTGACCAGAGCCGTCGCCCTCACCGCCATGCGCCCACCCCGCCCCATGCGGCCGGGCACCACCGGCATCAGTCTCCGAGGCAAGAGGGTGCTGATCACCGGGGCGTCGTCGGGCATCGGCGAGAGCGCCGCCGAACTGTTCGCCGCCGAAGGATCCGACGTCGTCATCGTCGCCCGCCGCGCGGATCTGCTCGACGGCATCGCGCAGCGAATCATCGCCGACGGCGGAAGGGCGACCGCCATCCCGTGCGACCTCAGCGACCTGGGTGCCGTGGACGAACTTGCGGAAAGCGTTGGCGCCGTTGACATCCTGATCAACAACGCCGGGCGTTCGATTCGCAGGCCACTCGCCGACTCATTGGACCGCTGGCACGACGTCGAACGCACCATGGTGCTCAACTACTACTCGCCGCTGCGGCTGATCCGCGGCCTGGCCCCCGGCATGATCGAACGCGGCGACGGCCACATCATCAACGTCGCGACGTGGGGTGTCATGGGCGAAGCATCACCGCTGTTCAGTGTGTACAACGCCTCCAAGGCCGCACTCGCCGCGGTCAGCCGGACCATCCAGACCGAATGGACGCCACACGGCGTGCACTCGACCACCCTGTACTACCCGCTCGTCGCCACACCGATGATCGCGCCCACCAAGGCTTACGACGGCCTGCCCGCGCTCACGCCGGAGGAGGCGGCCGGCTGGATGATCGACGCCGCCCGGCGCCGCCCCGGCCGCATCGCGCCGCGCATCGCCATCACCGCCCGGGCACTCGACGTCGTCGCGCCCGGCGTCCTCAATCGGGCCATGATGCGCCAGCGCATACAGCCCACCTGACGCATCAGTTTCAGCGCGTCATTAGAAAATTCCAACGAAATCCACAGACGGCACGCTATTCTTCGGCCGGGTCAATTGTGATCAACGCCATATTGGGGAGCAGCATGAACGCGTCGAAGTACGTAGGTCGAGTCGGAGGTTTGGCGATTGCGCTGGGGGTCGGCGCAGCGATCTCCAGCGGAGCGGCGGTAGCCTGGGCAGACAGTCCGGCATCGGGCTCTTCATCGGGGCACGCAAGCACCAGCCGCTCAGCCGACGCACACGACCGCACCGGCACCACTGCGTCCCGGTCGGCCGCCCGCGGCGGTTCGAAGGTAGCCCAGTCCGGCAGGCCCGACTCCGCCCGACCCACGTCGGCCGTGCGAGCACAGCGAACCCGCACCGCAGACGCGATCAACCCCGTGACCGCGTCACCGGACACCCCGTCAGCAGCGGCTGCGCCCGCCCCTTCCGGCGATTCGCCGACCACGCCGGCCGACTTGGTGCAAACGGTATTGGCGGCTTATGCCCGCCGGGCGACAGGCGTTTCCGCAGCTCCCACGCCGGTCGCGGCTTCGACGGCGTCAGCCGTGATTCTGGACGACGGGGAGGGCAACGTCGCATTGATCATGGGTGGCAGCGGTACTCCGATACCGTCCGAGACCTACATCCAGAACGCGTTCTTGAAGTACGTTCAGCAAAACAGCCCGGAAGGCACCATCCCGCAACAACTGGTCACCCCCGAAGGCCTGTATCCGATCACTCCATACCCCTACGTGAAGGTTCTGCCGCTCAGCGTCTCGGTAGACCAGGGCAACCAGATCCTCTACGACGAGATCCTGCGGCAAATCGAGGCCGGCAACACCCTCACCGTTTTCGGCTACTCGCAGAGCGCCATCATCTCGTCGCTGGTCATGGATCCGGAAAACGCCGGCTGCGTCAACACCCCCACCTGCGGAATCGACCCCGATACCCCGATCAACTTCGTGCTGATCGGTAACGAGATGAATCCGAACGGCGGCTTCCTCTCCCGGTTCCCGGGCCTGAATCTGCCCAGCCTGGGCATCCCCTTCTACGGCGGGACACCAGAAGACTCGTTCCCCGTCGCGAACTACATGCTTGAATACGACGGCTTCGCCGACTTCCCGCAGTACCCCATCAATTTCTTGGCAGACCTGAACGCCGCGTTGGGCATTGCCTTCGTTCATGGCACGTATCTGAACCTCACCCAGGAACAGATCGACGCGGCCATCGAGTTGCCGACCAGCACGGAGACGCAGAAGTACTATGTGATCCCGACCGAGAATCTGCCGCTGGTCCAACCGATCCGGCTGATTCCGTTGATCGGCGATCCAATCGCCGACCTGCTTGAACCCGCATTGCGGGTACTGGTCAACCTCGGCTACGGCGACCCGAAGTACGGCTGGTCGCAGGGAACGGCCAACGTCGAAACCCCGTTCGGTTTCATCCCTGATGTGGACTGGGGCGAGACTTTCCAGCTTCTTGTCGACGGCGTCGTACAGGGCGTCCAGGATTTCTGGAACGACATCAAGCCCGGTGGAAGCATGTGGCAAGAACTGTCGGCCAATGTCGCTCACATGAGCGCAAGTGTGAACGCAGGAGTGGCCTCACTACACGCGCTGGCAGCGGGTGGGATCATTCCGGTAATCCAGGAGATGGTCAACAAGACCGCCCAGTTCGTCTCCAACGCGGCCGCTTCGCTGTACGCCGCATTGCTTCCGACCGCCGACATCGTGAACGCCATCGTGACAATGCTGCCCGCCTATGGCATCGACCTGTTCCTCGATGGAGTTCAGCAGGTGTTGAGCGGTGACATCATCAGCGGATTGCTCAACGCCGTCGGGCTTCCCTGGGCTGCCGGCGTCGGACTGGTCACCACGTCCGTACTGATCGAGTTCTTGGTCATCGCGAACGCCATCACCGGAATCTTCACCATCGACTAGTCGAGCAGGCGCCGGACCGGCCATACAAGCTGGTCCGGCGCACCGGCCATACCGTCTAGTCCGTCGGACCGGCGAGCGGCCAACCCACCGAGGCCAGCCGTGCGGCCACCTGATGCATCTCGTCCCGGCTCGGTTCCTTGGCCGTGACATCGCGGATCGCCTGGTGGATCTGTGTGGCAGTCACCGGGTTGTCGTAGTTGCCTTCGCGTAGCAGCCGGGACGCCACACGAACCACCTCGTCTTCCGACAGTGACCTCTTCAGCAAAGCCAGCAGCGGATAGTAGTCCTTGGGCGGCACACCGTCCGGGTAGCCCGTGTGGAGCCAGTCCACGACGCTCTCGATGAAGTTTGCGTGCTGTTGATCTGTCATCGAAACACTCACTTCTTGGCAGCGAACGGGAAAAGGTCGACACCGAAATGGTGATTGATCGTTGCCCTGGTAATCCACAGGATTGCCACCACGATCACCGCCGAAACAACCACGAACAGCGCAACGCCCAGCGCCCGCAACACCGGATTCGCCCGATACGCCGTACCGTCGGCCCCGATGCCCCCGGCGCCGGCGGAATACAGCCGCAATCCGATCGCGAACACGGCGGGCAGCCCGGCGCCCAACACCAGACCGATGGCCAGGACTCGGGCGATGCTTTCGAAATAGTGCACTTGCGGATCTCCTCGGGTCGTCCGCGGCTAGACGGGGGTCTTGGGCTTGGCTGCGGTGCCGCGGGAATCCGCCGGTACCACCGAGTTGGTGGTGGCGTCCCAGTCCGCGTTGACGTTGGTGTGATCGACCTTCTGCTGCTGGGCGCGCCACCACATGTAGAAGGACAGCGCGACCAGGATCGAGAAGATCACGATGCTGCCGACCAGCGGCGCGGTGACGGCTCCGATGCCGTGACCGACCCAGAACATGAGACCACCCACCAGACCGGCCGCCGGCAGGGTGACCAGCCACGCCACCGCCATCCGCCCGGCAACAGCCCAACGCACCTCCGCGCCCGGCTTGCCCACACCGCTGCCCAGGATCGAGCCGGTGGCCACGTGGGTCGTCGAGAGCGCCATGCCGGCGGCGCTGGAGCTGAGGATGATCGCCGCTGAGGATGCCTCGGCCGCCAGCCCCTGGGGCGATTCGATTTCCACCAGACCCTTGCCCAACGTCCGGATGACACGCCAGCCGCCGATATATGTGCCGAGACCGATGGCGAACGCACAGCTCGCGACGATCCACAGCGGCAGACCGTCATTGGCCACGTCGCCGGTGAGATGACCGGTCGTCATCAGCGCCAGGGCGATGACACCCATCGTCTTCTGCGCATCATTGGTTCCGTGCGAGAGCGCCACCAGCGACGCCGTGGCGATCTGGCCCCACCGGAAACCGTCTTCGCGCCGGCGACGGTTCACCCCGCGGGTGAGGCGGTACACCAGCCAGGTGCCGCATGCGGCCACGATTCCGGCGATCACCGGCGCCGCGACGGCCGGGATGAGCACCTTCGCCGTGATGCCCGCCCAGTTGACCCCGGCGATGCCGATGGCAGCCATCCCCGCGCCGATCAGGCCGCCGAACAAGGCGTGCGACGAACTCGACGGGATGCCGAACAACCACGTCAGAAGATTCCACAGGATGCCGCCGATCAGGCCGGCAAAGATGATCGTCAGACCCATCGTCGGGTTGATCGAGGGAAGCAAAGCACCGGACTTGGTGTCCTGGATCTTCAGGACGTCCTTGGTGATGGTTGCGGCCACCTCCACCGATAAGAACGCCCCCACCAGGTTCAGAACACCCGCGAGCAGAACCGCCGACTTCGGCTTCAGCGCACCCGTCGCGATCGACGTCGCCATCGCATTTCCGGTGTCGTGGAAGCCGTTGGTGAAATCGAAGGCCAAGGCCGTAGCGATAAGCATCACCAGGATGACCATCTCCGCACTCATGGTGCTCATTCTGCGGCCAAGCAAGCTCGTTTGACTAATGAACGCCAACCTCCGCAGGGCCACGGGACCAGGCAATTTACCAACGGCGCAGGAGAGTTCACCTGGTGTTCAGACAATGTCTGCCCGGGGTTAGCGTGCGCCGGGGATGTCCTCGCGGGATTTGGGTGTCAGGGGCCTGCGGCGACTACCATCTGGGCAGTGCACCCGGTGTCCTGTGATGCCCTCGTGTGGGGAGGTGACGCGTGAATCGATTCCTGAACCGGATCGTCACGTGGGTGCGCAACGGCTACCCCGAGGGTGTTCCACAGAACGACTATCTACCGATTCTGGCGCTGCTGCGCCGTCGCCTGGCCACCGACGAAGTGGCCATCGTCGCCCGCGAACTCATGCATCGCATCGACCTGGACTACGCCGAGATCGGCGCCCACATCATGACCATCACCGACGCGCTGCCGGCACCCATCGACGTCGAGCGGGTGCGGGCCAAACTTGCGGCCTACGGCTGGCCGCTCGACGATCCCCGCGACACCGAGGACGCCGAATAGCCACTCTCCGCGCTCTCGCCATCCCACCGCAGCGTTGCGCGTTGTCGCTCCTGGCGGTGCTCGACGGAGTCCTCGACGGCCGCGAAGCTCCGCTGGTCCCGATGCCGGCCGCCGATCCCCGGGTCTGTGAACTGTTGACGGCGGCACTGCGAGTCGGCGACGAAATCGACGACGACGTTGCTCTGGTGATGTCCACCTCGGGAACGACCGGGACACCGAAGGGCGCAATGCTGACGCCGGCCGCGTTGATTGCGAGCGCCTCGGCGTCCCACGACCGGCTCGGCGGACCCGGCACGTGGCTGCTCGCCCTGCCGAGCTATCACATCGCCGGAATGCAAGTTCTGGTTCGCTCGGCGCTGGCCGGGACCGTACCGGTGGAGCTCGACATCTCAGCCGGTTTCGACGTCGGCGAATTACCCACGGCGGTGGCACAACTCGGCGGAGGGCGGCGCTATGCGTCGCTGGTGGCACCCCAACTCGCGAAGGCGCTGACCGACCGCCGCGCCATGCACGCACTTGCGGAGCTCGACGCAGTACTACTCGGCGGCGGCCCGGCACCGCAATCCGTACTGGAAGGTGCCGCGGCCGCGGACATCACCGTGGTGAAGAGCTACGGTTCGAGCGAAACCGCCGGGGGATGCGTGTATGACGGCGCACCACTGAACGACGTTCTGATTCGCCTCGATCACGGCGGCGGTTCCGCCGCGGGGCGTATCCACATCGGCGGACCGACCCTGGCCAAGGGATACCGCAATCCCCCCGAACCCGACCCCTTTGCCGAGCCGGGCTGGTTTCGCACCGATGATGTTGGCGTGCTTGAAGATTCCGGACGGCTACGAGTTCTGGGTCGCGTCGACGATGCCATTCAGACCGGTGGGCTGACCGTCATGCCCGCCCTGGTGGAAGCCGCGCTGGTCGGACATCCCGCGGTGGCGGAGTGCGCGGTGTTCGGAGTCGAGGACGAGCGACTCGGCCAGCGGGTTGTCGCAGCCGTGGTGCTAGCACCGGGCGCTGCCGCTCCCAGCGTCCACGACATCAAAGACTTCGTGGCGCTATCGCTGGATGCGACGGCAACGCCCCGGGAACTTCACATCGTCGACGAGTTGCCGCGACTCGGCATCGGCAAGCTGGACCGCGCCGCACTCAGTCGCCGAGTGAGGAACTGAGCCGCTCTGCGGCTGCCAGATAGTCGTCGATGAAGTCCAGCACGACCTCTCGGGCCGGCTTGACCTTGTTCATCAGGCCGACTCCCTGACCGACCCAATAGGTGGCCAGCGCCTGCGCGCCGGGATGGCCGTTCTCGGCCAGCTTGTCAATTCTGCGCAGCACCGGCTCGGCGATCATCGACTGCAGGGGCAGCGGCAACGGCTGACGGCCGCCGCTGTTCGGCGCCCAGGCATTCGTCCAGTCCGAAACCAGTTGGCGTGACGGCTTTCCCGTTCGGCCAGCCGACCGGACAGTGTCACGCGAGGTGGCCTTCAGCATCTTCTGCACGGTGTGCGGAGCGGTCTCGGCTTCCTCGGTTGTGAGCCACACCGAGCCCGTCCACGCACCGGCCGCACCCATCGCGACGGCCGCTGCCATCTGCCGGCCGGTCACAATGCCGCCCGCCGCGAGAACCGGAATCTCCTTGCCGCCGGGGATAGTCGAAATCGCTTCCAGCACTTCAGGAATCAGCACCATAGTGGTCACCTCGCCGCAATGGCCACCGGCCTCGGTGCCCTGGGCGACGATCAGATCAACGCCCGCCTGCACCTGTTTGACGGCATGCTCTCTGGCCCCGACCAGGGCTGCAACAGGGATTCCGCGTTCCTTTCCGGCGTCGATCATGTAATCCGGTGGCACGCCAAGTGCGTTGGCCATCAACTTGATCGGGTGATTCAGCGCGACATCGAGCAGACTGGCGCCGGTATCGCCACTGAGCGACGACCCGGCAATCCGAACCTCGTCGAGATCAATGTCATGGGCGCTGAGCAGCTCCTGGATGAAAGCCCGAAATTCGTCGGGAATCCGATCCGCCAGCTGACCCCGGGACAGGTTCTCGCCCTTGCCCTCGTACTTGGCCGGCACGATGATGTCGACGCCATACGGTTTGCCCTTGACCTGCTCGTCGATCCAACACAGCTCGCGTTCGAGTTGGTCCGGCCGAAACGCGACGCCGCCCAGCACACCGAAGCCGCCGGCATTCGTCACCGCGGCGACTACATCGCGGCAATGACTGAACGCGAACAGTGGGAAGTCGATGCCGAACTGATCACAGAGCGCGGTCTTCATAGCCTCACAATCTAATGACCCAGACCTTGCCGGGGCTGCCGCCGCCGCGATTGTCGTCAGTGGTCACGTACAGGTAGGCCCCGTCGGCACTGACCGCCACGCCGTACGGATTGGGACCAACCGGGATGATGCTGATCACTGTGATTGTATCGGTGGCGAAAATCGAGATGGTGTTATTCCCCTCGTTGACGACGAAACCCCGTCTCGAAGCGGACTCGCGAGGTCATCAAGTCACGGCAATTCGAAGGGAATATCGACTCCATCGTGCGCGAGGCAGTGTGCGCATGTGCGTTCGACGGGCAGTGCCTCGATTGTTGAGAGAAGCAGTCGCTTGAACTGCGCTAGATTGCGTTCGAACTCCGCGAAAACATCGAGAGCGCGAACACCACCGCCCGATTCGACACCGGCATCCAGATCAGTCACCAAAGCGATTGCCGCGTAGCACATTTCCAATTCACGGGCCAACGCCGCCTCGGGGTATCCCGTCATGTTGACGAGAGTGAATCCTTGCTGCGCGTACCACCGACTCTCCGCGCGGGTGGAGAACCGCGGCCCTTGGACGACGACCATCGTCCCGCCGTCAACCACCCCGCCTTGGCTGCTGGCAGCCGAGCGGAGATCTGGGCAGTAGGGATCGGCAAACCCGATGTGGACAGCACCGGAATCGAAGTAGGTGTCGGATCTACCATTTGTGCGGTCGACGAGTTGATCGGGGACGACGACCGTCCCCGCCGGAAGTTGTGTGGAGAGGCTCCCCACCGCGCAGGGACCGAATATCTGCCGAACGCCGAGTGCTCGCAGCGCCCACATATTGGCTCGATAGGGGACGGTGTGCGGTGCGTATTCGTGGGCGACGCCATGCCTGGGCAAGAACGCCACTTCATGCCTGCCCACCTGGCCGACGGTGATGGGTGCGCTCGGTTCCCCGAACGGTGTGGTGACGCGCTCGCTCCGGGCGTCCGTGTCGAACAGGCTGTAGAAACCGCTACCGCCGATGACCCCGATCATTCCGGACCTCCTCGTTCTCGATACGGCACCGCGCAGTCCCGGGGCTTCCGGTCGCACCTGGCGTGGTACCGATTCCGCGCGCGCCGCCGACGGCATCCCCCGGAAAGAAGCAGAGTCGCACCGCAGGACTCGCCGCACTGAGCAACTACCAGTGACCGACTGATTTTTGCTCACGCACAAGAAAATTGGACCTGCTATTCCAGCAACGTCCGGATCACGATCCGACAACGTCGCCGAGTTGACGGATGGGACGATTGCCGCATGGCGACCCTGACGCAGTGGGTTGAGGGCTCGAGGCCCCGAACGTTTCCGAATGCGCTCGCACCCGTGATTGCGGGCACCGCGGCGGCGGCCTGGCTGCACTCCGCCGTCTGGTGGAAGGCGCTGCTGGCGCTGGTAGTCGCGATGGCTCTCGTCGTCGGGGTCAATTTCGCCAACGACTATTCCGACGGGATCCGGGGCACCGACGACGACCGCGCCGGACCACTCCGCCTTGTGGGGTCGAAGCTGGCGACACCCCGCGCTGTCGCGGGCGCTGCGGTAGTCAGCCTGTCTATCGCAGCGGTGGCGGGCCTCGCACTGGCGTTTGTCAGCGCACCGTGGCTCATCGCGGTCGGCGCTGGTTGCATTGCCGGCGCGTGGCTGTACACGGGTGGGTCGCGACCCTATGGTTACGCGGGCTTCGGCGAGGTTGCAGTCTTCGTGTTTTTCGGGCTCGTCGCAGTGCTCGGCACTCAGTACACCCAGGCGCTGCGCATCGACTGGGTGGGAGTGGCACTCGCGGTCGCGACGGGGGCGCTCTCGTCTGCCGTCCTTGTAGCCAACAACTTGCGTGATATCCCGACGGATCGGGTGGCTCGGAAATTGACCCTCGCGGTGCGGATCGGCGATGCCCGCACCCGAATTCTGTTCCAGTGTCTGCTCGCCGTCGCGGGCGTGTTGACTGTGGTGCTGATGCTGGCGACACCGTGGAGTGCTGCCGGGCTGTTGGCCACACCGTTGGCTGCGCGTGCCATCAAGCCGGTGCGCAACGCGCAAACCGGCCGCGACCTCGTCCCGGTGCTGCGCGACACCGGGCTAGCCATGTTGGTTTGGTCGGCGGCTGTCGCGGTTGCTTTGGCAATCAGCGCCTGATTTTGGGGTAGGTGATCTCGAGGCTCTGGACGCAGCCCGGCGGTTGCTGAATCGCAAAGCTCACCGCACCCCAGGGGTGGGTGGCGGCCCATTGTTCGGTCACCTTTCCGCCCTGGATTATTGCCACTCGCTTGGCGAGATCGGGGTAGTGGCTTTGGAGGTCGGCGAGCCGCACGCACTCGGGGGTCTTGATCGCGATCAGGATCGCCGCCACCACTGGCAGGTCGACCATCCTGACCGCTGGAACCGTCAGCTCCGGCCCGAGGCTGACCGGGCCGGCTCGATAGGTTCCGCCGCCCGCCGACTTGAGATCGACTCCGAGCAGCTTCGAAAGCCCGTCCGGAGTCACCGGTGATCTACGGATCAAGTCGTCGACAAGTTGCCAGATGTCGTGCGGGCGGGTGTCTCCGACGACAGCTACGCCCTGGACCTGGCGGGCGCATCCAGCCAGCGCGATAACCAACGCCAGTCCGACGACGATTTGTCGAACCAGCAGACGCTTGGACATGAAATCTCCTAATCGTCGGTGCTATCGCCGCGCAAGCGAGCCTGAAGGCGCTCTCGATCGCTCCGGCGTCGCTCGTCTGCGACCGCGATGCTCGCGGTGGCCCGTTTCCGCAGCGGACCGAGCACCCAGATGCCGAGGGGCAGTGCCAGGACAATCCCGAAGAGCAGTGCCACCACTATGGGGAAATCGTGGACGCCGATGATCCGGGCCGCGTAGTAGATCACTGCGGTCAATCCGACCACGAGCACCAATCTCGCGGCCGTGTAAAGCACCACATCCATCATCGCGCGGCCGAACCCGCCTGTGGTCACCCCATGTACCGCCTCTTTGTCAGACACGGCGCCGAGCCTACCGACGGGCGTATATTCGGACCAGGGAGGTTGTCGTGCTTTACCTGCTGGTCCTTCTGACGTTGGCGGCGCTCGTGTATGTGGGCTGGCGCTCTGTTCGCGCGCAAGCGAGTCGTCCGAAGACCAGGGCGATCGGGCCTGATGACGATCCGGAATTTCTGTCTCGGTTGGGCCGGGGCGACAACAATCCCCGTTAGCCGAACCGTTCAGTTCGGTCCGCGGCGGGAAAGCCGTCGGCGGTGACGGCGGCCAATTCCACCATGGCATTTGTCTTTTGGACGATACGTCGCGGGAATGAGCCGGATTCGGTTCCGCCGGACGTCTCCGTTCGGCGCGAAGAATTGCCGGTCACAATTCTCCCGTTCCGATCAGCTGACCCCTGCGTACGAATGCAGACCGACTGTCACCAGGTTGATGAAGAACAGGTTGAACACCATCGCGACGAATCCGACGACGTTGATCCACGCGGCCTTCTTGTCCCGCCAGCCTGCGGTGGACCGTGCGTGCAGGTAGGCCGCGTAGACCACCCACGCGATGAAGGAGACCGTCTCCTTGGGATCCCAGCCCCAGTAGCGTCCCCAGGCCTCCTCGGCCCAGATGGCGCCGAAAATCACCCCGAAACCGAAGATCGGGAAGGCGAAGATCGTGGTGCGGTAGGCGATTCGATCCAGCGTCTGCGCGTCGGGGAGTCGCTGCACCATGCGCGCCAGCCGGCCCTGCTGTTCTGGTTCGCCGAACCTCGACATCTTCAGCAGGAACAGGATGCTGGCGACACCCCCGACCAGGAATACCCCCGACCCCAGGCTGACCACCGACACGTGGATCGGAAGCCAGTAGGACTGCAGCGCGGGCATCACCGGGGCCGCGTTGGTGTAGAGCCAGCGGCCCGACACCGTCAACAGGATGAGCACCGGCACCAGGACGAACACCCATAGCGCGCGGTATTGCGGCTTGCGGAGTACCACTGCGGCGGCCATCAGCCCGGACATGCAGGTCAGGTTGATGAACTCGTACATGTTGCCCCACGGCACGCGCGATGTGGCGAGGCCCCGGAGCACGATGCAGCCGGCTAGCGCAGCCATCCCGACGTACACCAGTGCGAGGCCGGAGCGGCCGATGCGTTCGTCGGCGGAACGGCGCGCCTCGGCGACGATGACTCCGGGCCGGTCGCTGTCGGCGGCCACGCCGCCGGCGTTGACCAGCTCCCGCTGGTCGGCCTTCCGGCCGCGGCTGTAGGCCAGTTCCACGGCCAGCAGCAGCAGCGCCGCGACCAACACCAGCACCGCCGACGTGAACGCCCAATCCGAGTACCGGGCCAGCCCGATGTCGATGTGCTCGGTGTTCACGCTTCTAGACCCTCTCCTTCGCCGGACCCAGCAACCGATCCGTGAGCTTTTCGAACTCGCTGCCCCATCCGGAGTTATCGGTGCGGGCCAACCCGCCAAGCTCGACGTTCACCGTACCGGCCTGGCCCTGCTCGGCTCCGATTCGCACCCACACCCTGCGCCTGCGGATGGCCAGCGACACCACGAGACCGCCCATCATCGTCAATGCGAACAGCAGCACCCACACCTGGCCGGGATCATGCGACACCTGCAGATTCACGAACGGGGTGACCGCGTCGAACTTGACCACCGTGCCGTCGTCGAGCCGCACTTCCTGCCCGAGTTTGAGATTGGTGCGCTTGACCTTTGTGAGTCGCTTCTGCTCGATCAGGGTGTGGTCGAGTGTGAACAGCGACTGCGGGCGCCCCGTGTCCAGGCCGGTGTCGCCGCGGTAGATGTCGATCGCGACGGCCGGGTCCTTGAGTGCGGGGTAGCTGGACGAGAGCAGGGTGCCGTCGAATTGGGCGGTGGGAGCGAGTAACCCCATGATCGCCACCTGATGTTTGCGGCGTTCCAGCGCGTTGGGGTAGGTGCCGCCCGGTGGGTCCACGCGAACGACGCCCGATGACAACAGGGTGTGCGCATCGTCGGGACGCCATTGGATGGTCTGGGTGCGCTTCTGTCCGTCCGGGAAGGTGACGGTGAATGTCGGCGCGTAACCGTGTCCCTGGAGGTAGACGCGGTCGCCACCGATCCGCAGTGGGTGGTTCACCTCCAGCAGGTACGGCTTCCAGGTTCCACTGGCCAGGTCGGTTCCGGCTTGGTAGTCGATGTTCGACGCGAACGAGATGGCCTGACCGTTGGGTAGGTAGCGGGCCTGGAAGTCTTTGACGCGAAGGCACATCGGGTACAGGGAGGTGCCGTCGACGCTGTTGCCGGCGCGGAAGGAGTCGAACGCGGCGGGCGACGCGGAGCAGACGCCGGGCCCGCCGTCGGCGATGACGATGACGTTGCCCTCGTAGCCGAACAGCTTGCCGGCGGCGATAGCGACCAGCAGTCCGAGCAGCGAGAAGTGGAACACGATGTTGCCGAATTCGCGCAGGTAGCCCTTTTCGGCGGAGATTTCGATCGTGTCGCCGTTGTCCCGCGTGACGCGCCGCCAGCCCTTGAGTTTTTGGGCTGAGGCGGTGGCGATTTCCTGGGGCGAACCCGACATGCGGGCGTTGGCGTGCTTGGGGAGCCTTGCGAAGTTGCGCGGCGCGGGCACGGGTGTGGCGCGCAGGCTCCGGGCGTGTTCGATCATCCGTGGGGTGAGGCAGCCGACCAGTGAGACGAACAGCAGCACGTAGATCGCGGTGAACCAGAAGCTGGAGAACACGTCGAAGAACTGCATGCGGTCCAGCCACGGCCCGATGATGCGATGTTCGACGATGTACTGGTCGACCTTGCTCTCGTTGAGTGACCTCTGCGGCAGCAGCGCACCTGGGACGGCGCCCAGTGCCAGCAGGAACAGCAGTACCAGCGCGGTTCCCATGGAGGTCAGCGCCCGCCACGGCGCGCGGCTTCTCTGCGCGAGCAGACGCAAAGGCCCCGCCCTCCTCGGCGTGTCGGGGGCCTTTGCGTCTACTCGCGGGGGAGCCGTCATCAGATCGGCAGTCTCACGTCGCTGACGAACGCGTCGCGCAGCCACGACACGAACTCATTCCACCCACCGGTCACAAGTGCCACCCCGACTCCGATCAGCAGGACTCCCCCGAATACCTGGATGGCGCGGCTGTGAAGACGCAACCACCCGAATGTGCCCACAGCCCAATCGGACCCCAGCGCCAGGAGCACGAACGGAATCCCCAGACCCACGCAGTAGGCGATCACCAGCACCACACCGCGGGCCACGTTGGCCCCGTCGGTTGCCGATGCCACCGTGACGACCCCCGTCAGTGTGGGTCCGAGGCAGGGTGTCCAGCCCAGCGCGAACACCGCACCCAGCAGTGGCGCCCCCGCCGTGCCTGCCAGCAGTCGAGGGCTGAATTTCGCCTGCCGCTGCAGCGCGGGGATGAACCCGATGAAAGCCAAGCCCATGATGATGGTGACAACACCGCCAACCCGTTGCAGCAGTAGCTGATTCGTGATCAGGGACGTGGTCATCCCCAATATGGCGACGGTTCCGAGGACGAACACGGCCGTGAAGCCCGCGACGAACAGCCCCGCCGATCCGGCCACGCGCCACCGCCGCGCCTTGGCTTCCGTGCCGTTCCCCACCCGGGCTGTCTCGATACCGGCTTCCTCAACACCGGCATCCTCCACACCGGCTTCGTCCACACCGGCTTCGTCCACACCGACGATGGCCGCTAGATATGACAGATAGCCGGGTACAAGTGGCACTACGCACGGCGAGGCGAATGACACCAGGCCGGCCAGTACGCACGCACCGAGCGCCAAGAGCAGCGGTCCGGCGGCGGCGATCTCGGTGAAACCGGTCATGAGCCGGCGGGTTTCGACGGAGGCTCCGGCTCTGCCGCCAGTCGCTGCACCACGGGCAACAGGTCCTCGGCCAGCAGCTCGCGCAGAAAGACCGCGGCCACCCGGTGCTCGCGGTCGAGCACCACGGTGGACGGAATGACTGTGGTCGGGTATTTGCCGCCGAAGGCGATCATGGTGCGCATCGAGGGGTCGTAGATGGACGGGAACGTCACTTTGCGGTCGACGATGAAGTCCCTGGCGGACTGCGCTTCGTTGTCGCGGACGTCGATCCCCAGGAACGCCACCCCCTGGGTGCGGGTGGCGTCGTAGACCTTTTGCAGTTGCGATATTTCGGACCGGCACGGTCCGCACCACTGTCCCCAGACGTTGATGACGACAACCTGCCCGGGGAAGTCGCTCAACCCGATGACCCGCGACGGATCCATCAACTCCGGTCCGGACAACGGACCGGGCGTGCCGCGGCTGGACGGCGGGTCGTAGAAGATGTCGGTCTTCCCGCCCGGCGCGACAAACTCGAATGTGCCGCCCTGCGCGACGGCGTCGTCGCCGGTCGAGCAGCCGGCCAGCAGGGCCGCCGCTGACATCAGGACGATCAGGAGCCGCTTCACGACTCGTGTGGATCCAGGTACTGCCAGTCGACCAGCTGATCACCTTCGAACACAAAGGTGTTCAGCGATGCCAGGTTGCACATCCGGCGTCGCGGATCGTGGGGCAGCCATTTGTCGTTCATCGACCGGCGCAGGATCTCCACCGGTAGCTGGTGACTGACGCACACGGCCTCATGCCCGGCGGCTTTCACACGAGCCGCGTCGAGCGCCCGCCGCATCCGGGTCGCGACTTCCTTGTACGGCTCACCCCACGACGGACGTATCGGATTGATCAGGTACTTCCAGTTCCGCGGGTCGCGCAGCGCGCCGTCTCCCGGCGAAACACGCTTGCCCTCAAAGATATTCGTCGATTCGATCAGATCGGTGTTGGTGTCGATGACAAGGTTGTGCCGCGCGGCGACCGGCGTCGCCGTCTCCTGCGCCCGATCGAGCGGTGATGCGATGACGGCGACGATGTCGCGGTCGGCCAGCACCTCGGCCACCTTCTGTGCCTGCGCCCGGCCCCGCTCGGACAGGTGGTAGTCGGGCAATCGCCCGTAGAGGATCCCTTCGGGGTTGTGGACCTCACCGTGGCGCATCACGTGCACTGTCGTTCTGATTCCACTCATGCGGGCCTCGCTTCGACGGCCGCGCGGGCCGCTGCGGGGAGCGCTTCCGCAATGCGTTCGAACGCACCATCATCCAACGCGGTTGACACGAACCAGTTTTCGAAGGCACTGGGCGGCGCGTACACGCCGGCATCCAGCAGCGCATGGAAGAAGGCTGGGAAACGCCACGTCTCGGTGGCCCGCGCCGAGGCGAAATCCACCACCGGCGAATCGCCGAAGAATACCGACAAGAAGTTCCCGGCTCGCGGAACCTGATGTGCAACAGAAGCTTCGGTCAATGCCGATGAGATCAACGCGGCCAGACGGTCGGCGTTGGCATCCAGCGTCGCATAGACCGCGTCGTCGGCATGCCGCAATGTGGCCAGCCCCGCCGCGACAGCCACCGGATTCCCCGAGAGCGTGCCGGCCTGATACACCGGGCCGAGCGGGGCAAGTCGCTCCATGACATCCGCCCGGCCGCCGAATGCCGCGGCGGGCAGCCCCCCGCTCATCACCTTGCCGAAGGTGAACAGGTCCGCGTCGACGGGATCGATTCCGTACCAACCGGATCGGCTGATCCGGAAGCCCGTCATCACCTCGTCGAGGATGAGCAGGGCACCGTGGTCGGCGGTGATCCGGCGCAGCGCCGCGTTGAATCCGGGCAGCGGGGCAACAGTGCCCATGTTGCCCGGGCAGGCCTCGGTGATGACGGCCGCGATCGTGGCCCCGAATCGCGCGAACGTCTCCTCAACGGCATCAATATCGTTGTACGGCAGCACTATCGTGTCGGCGGCGGTCGCGCCGGTCACCCCCGGCGACGACGGCAGACCAAGGGTCGCAACCCCGGAGCCCGCGTCGGCCAGCAGGGCGTCGACGTGGCCGTGATAGCACCCGGAGAACTTGACCACCTTGGCCCGGCCGGTGAACCCGCGCGCAAGCCGCACCGCGCTCATGGTCGCCTCGGTCCCGGAGTTCACCAGACGCACCCGCTGCACCGGTTCGACTCTCGCCACAATCTCAGCTGCCAGTTCCGTCTCCGCAGGCGTGGGAGCGCCGAACGACAGACCCTTGGCGGCGGCACGCTGGACGGCGTCGGCAACGGCAGGGTGCGCGTGCCCCAGGATCATCGGTCCCCACGAGCACACCAGGTCGACATAGCGATTGTCGTCGGCATCGGTCAGCCAGCAGCCCTGCGCCGACGTGATGTACCGGGGCGTTCCGCCCACCGCGTTGAAGGCGCGCACGGGCGAGTTCACCCCGCCCGGGATCACCGCGCAGGCGTCGGCGAAGAGCTGCGCCGAAGCAACCGGAGGCGAGGTGACAACCTGGTCATTACTGCTCACGGCGACCAGTCTCCCAGCCCCGGAGTGTGCCCGACACCGGGGTCGCGAGTAGATCGGTCTCAGCTGGCGCCGTCGGCGCCGTCAGCGCCGGGCCGACCTCCGAGACCACCGGCCCCACCGACCCCTCCGTGACCTGGAGCAGCGCTCTTCCCGGTGGCAGAACCGCCGTTGCCGCCGTTGCCGCCGACACCGGCCGCGAATCCCGACCGCCCGCCGTTACCGCCGTTTCCGCCGGTGGACGTTCCGTGGTCGGCATGAGCGATGGCGTCACCACCTCTGCCGCCGTTGCCACCCTTGCCGAAGCCGATGAAGCCGCCGTAGCCGCCCTCGCCACCGGCTCCACCGGTGGAGGTGGTGCCCCCGGTGGCGTTGCCGCCATCGCCGCCGTCGCCGCCGTCGCCACTCAGCATCCCGCCGCCGATGGCGCCGTTGCCGCCGTCCCCGCCGGTGACGGTCTCGGTGCCGGTGGCGGAGCCGCCGTTGCCCGCGCTCCCGGCGTTGCCCTGGGTGACCGAGTTTCCACCGTCGCCACCCCTGCCGCCGGCGGCGGAGCCGTGAGCGGTGGTGGCGTTGCCGCCCCTGCCACCGTCGTTTCCGGTGCCCATAAAGACACCTCCGCCTTGACCGCCGTTGCCGCCGCGGGCGTTTCCGGTTCCGGTGACCGTGGCGTCGCCGCCGTCACCACCGATTCCTGCGGCATGCCATTTGCCGTGGCCGCCGAACCCTCCATTGCCTCCGGTCGCATCGCCGTTGACGGCGGTAGCGGTGCCGCCGTTGCCGCCGCCTCCGCTGTCGCCGGCGAAGTTGAGGTCCGAGATGCGCGAGCCGCTGTCACCGCCGTTGCCGGCCACCGCGCTGCCTACGGCGGCATAGGCGTTGCCCCCGTCTGCTCCGCCGCCCGCGTTGCCACCGAACAGTCCGCTGCTACCGCCGTTACCACCGTTACCGGCCGTCGCCCCTGCTTTGGCCGTCCAGTAGTTGAGGTCTGCGCCTCCGATGCCGCCGTCCCCGCCGCTGCCGATCATCAGGCCACCATTGCCCCCGACGCCGCCGGCTATCGCCGCGCTGATCAGCGCGCCGGTGCTCGAGTCATAGACAGCGTCTCGACCGTTGCCGCCATCGCCTCCGTTGCCGGATATCCACGCGTTACCACCCGCCCCGCCGTATGCGCCGCTGCCACCGTTGCCGCCGAGGAGACCGCCGTCTTCTCCGCTGCACATGCTCGTGCAGTTCGGGTCGAGCACCAGTGCGTCGCGTCCATTGCCGTACAACCATCCGCCGTCACCGAACATCGGGCGGCCCTCCGATGTTGCGGATGCGACGACCGCGGCCGGGGATGCGCTGTTCGTGTTCGACGAACGATCAGCTCCACCGTCGGTGATCCACCACGGCAGCGGTCGCTCATTCGACACCAGCCGTATGTCGGCGCCGCGGACCGTCGGCGGGAGACCGCCACCCGGGATCGCGAGCCACGCTCCGGCAACACAGCCGGAGGCAAGTAACAAGGTGACCGCGTGCGTTATCCGCACGGTTTGCGCTTCCCCATGACGCGAATTTCCTCCCCGCTGGCGGGCGACCTCCCTCGCACGCCGGTTTGTCGATCCTACTCCCCCTCGTCCAGGCCGACAAGCGCTTGACCATTAGTAATTTCTCATACGGGGGTGAGTCTGAACACCGGGTGATCAGCGGCGTCGGGCAGCTTCGCGAAGTAGCCGTCGACCTGTTTTCCGGCCTTGGTCCGGTAGGCGGCGATGACCGGAGCTCGCTGGTCTACCGGAATTTCGGCGGCGGTGAACCTCGCGGTGACGGTCCGGGTCTTGAGGGTGACGACCGGGTTGGCCCGCAGGTTCTTGACCCACTGCGATTCACCGCGGGTCGAGACCAGGTACTTTGCCATCCCGTCGCCCAGGTCGACGTCGACGCTGATGACGGGGATCTGCTGCTCCACGCCGCTACCCCTGCCGATGAGCGTCAACGCTTCGGATCCCGAGATGCCGGTCGCCATGGCGATCTTGTTGAAGACGTTGGTCACGAACCAGGGGGGCTTGAGATAGGCCATGCCTGAAGAGTTTGATGGCGGTCATGCAACTCCCGCAATGGCTGGCTCGCGCGAATCGTCGGATCACCAATCCGGTCCAACGGATGTGGGCGGGCTGGGCTCCGAGTTTCGGCATCCTCGAGCACGTCGGCCGCCAGTCCGGTAAGCAGTACCGGACGCCGCTGACCGTCTTCAACACCGACGAGGGCGTCGCGATCATGCTGACTTACGGGCCGGACCGCGACTGGTTGAAGAACCTGACCGCGGCCGGCAGTGCGACGATGCGGCGGCACGGTAGAACGATCACCGTCAGCGAGCCCCGGGTTGTCACCAAGGAGCAAGCCGCTGCCCACGTCATCGGGGCCGCCCGACGTGTGTTCCCGCGACTGCCCTTCGAGAGCGCGGTGCTGCTCCGCCGCGGCTGACGATGCCGCGAACCGTCTCGCACCCGGCGAACTAGACCGGCACGGCCCGCAGAGACTCCGGCAGGCTCGGCAGGAAGTGCTTGGTGGCGAATGCCCGGATCTCATCCGGCGTTTCGATGGGGTCGGCGGATGGCAGCAACAGGATCATGAGCGCGTAGCGCCAAATGTTGTCCGCGAGCTCTCTCACCACCTCGGGCCCCCGCCGCTCGGCGAACCCAGGAGGGAAGATCACCCGCAGCGCAGTCTCGATCCGAGTGACCGCAGCGTCATAGTGCAGCCGGGCAAGCTCCAGGCTGAGCGCCGGTTCGTCGATGGACATGTGGTGCAGGACCCGATGCTCGCGGGCAAGCAGCATCGCCGAGGTGAACGCCTCGACATAGTAATTCGACTGCGGCGGAGCACTTTTCAACTCAAGCGCGATATTCTCGAAGAGCTTCGCGTTCTCCCGGTCGATAACGGCGGCGATCAGTTCGTCCTTGTTCGCGAACCGCCGGTAGATCGTCGTCCGACTCACTCCCGCCCGCCGCGCCACGTCGTCCAATGCCACCCGACGGATGCCATGCCGATCGAACTCGACCAGAGCCGCATCCAGAATCGCCCGCGTCGAATCAGGCATTGGCAAATCCCTTGCGGGCATATCCGTTGTAGCGCAGCTTCATCGGCAACCGTGACCACAACCAGTTCACCGGCCGCGACCGGCACACCGCCGCGAATTGTTGATAAAAGCGTTCCTTCCGCGGACTCCAAGGCAACCCCAGAATCTCCCGGGTGCGCGGCGGCATTCCACCGGTGGTCAGGAACGCGGCAATCGGGTTGAACACCGGCGACACCACGCGCCACACCATCGGGTGCACACTCTTTGGCTTCGGGAATCCCTTTGTGACATAACCTATTCCGTACATTGCGGTCGGGTGCGCCACCAGCACTTCGTCGATCATGCGCTGCCAATACAGCTCGAACTCGGCGTAGTCGGCGGGCATCGGGCGATCGCTCACGCCGTAGCGGCGATACCAGGTCTTGGACTCCAGATACATCTGTTCCTTTTCCTGCCGCGACAACCGTTTGACGAAGGTGTCGGCGAAGTAGAGCGCCTGGTCGAAGAAGGTGGCGTGCGCCCAGTAGTAGGTGTCGGGGTCCAGTGCGTGATACCGAGCGGGTGTTTTGGATCCTTCGGCGGGACCTTCAGGCACGGGCATCTCGCCCTTGATCCCGTGATGGAAATCGCGAACCCTCGGCCCGGCGTTGTCGGTCTCGGTGCCGTACACGGTCATGAAGATGGGCGGCAGAGACCGCTTGATTCGTGCCGCCGTATCCGCGAACCACACCGAGTGGTCCAGCACGCCCTGCCCGAGTTCGGCGAGCATGTTCTGCAAGACGGCCGGCCTGGGTCCGATGAGGAACATCCGGTTGTCGCCGAAGTACCGCCAGACCAGCGATTCGGGCCCTAGGGGAAGGGCGTCGACGGCGGATTCGGGGTTCACCACGTCGGTCATAAGTAACAGTGTTACAGATTTTGCACTTTGTTCCATATGCTTGGCGTCGACGGTCACGACGTCAGTCCCTCCCCGCAGGTCTCGTAGTCCTCGGGCTCCACCGGGCTGGTCATCGTCGCCGGCGGCTCCAGTTGGGTCAGGAATTTGGCCCCACCCTGATTCGGATTGTTCCTGCGCCCTGCCAATGGTGATTTGCTCTGTGGCCGAATCGCAGTTCCGCATCCAGTTCATGATCATGTCTTCATGGCCGCTGATCGTGCGGCGCGGATGTAGCCCGCGAATCCCCTTTAACCGCAGTTCACCACCCTAAGATGCAGCCACGATACGGACGCTTAGCGAGTCTTGCCAAGTATCCGCACGCCGCCTGTGTCCCCTATCGATCAGCGCGCCGCTTCGATTTGCCCAAACGCGGAATGCGCACTGGCTGGCGGTGCAATACTCGTGGCGATTCACGGGAGGATGGTCGTGGCCCATATCCGCAGGCGTACTCGACTGACACGGGGCAGGCAGTGCTGGTCCCTGCCGGAGATAGGGGCTGCGGCGTTTGTGTTGGGGCCGTCGCTTGCGGTTCCCGAGACTGGGGTGGCCACCAACCGTCGCAGCGTGGATGTGTCTGCCTCGACACCAGCGCGGATTAGCGCGATGGGCCTTTGGTTAGCCCTCGGCACCGCGACCGCGGGAGTCGGCGTCGCACTGTTCGGAGCATCGGGGGTCGCCGCAGCCGATACCGGCTCCGCACGAGCCGATGCCCCGTCGTCGCATGCGAATTCGGTCGCGGCGCGACAACATGCCGGCACTGTTCGCCAAGTCGGCAAGTCCGACGCACCACGGCGCACTTCGACCCGGTCCACGAGGACTCCCGCACCTACCTCCCCTGCACCCGACCTCGCCGGCGCGCTCTGGACCAGCGTAGGTCGTCTGCATCATGTGTTCTTCGACTCCCGGCCCACGGTGCATCCCACCGGACAGTCCGAGGACCCTGCGACGGGCGTCATCACCGGCAGTCTCGGTGGGCACGACTCCGACGGTGACGTCATCAGCTACAGCGTGACCAGCGCACCGCAGTACGGCACCGTCGTCGTGTCCGCAAGCGGCAACTACACCTACACACCGGATCCCGGCTTCGCGATCACCGGTGGCACTGACAGCTTCATCGTCAGCGCCAGCGACGACACTCCGGCCAACCCCTGGCATCTTCATGGTCTGGATCGTCTGGCGACGGCTTTCGCGATCTTCCTCTCGCGCCTGGGCGTGACTCCGCCCCCCGATACATCCACTGCGACAACGGTTCTCACCGAGGTTCCGGTGACCGCACCCTCGGCGGGCGTGTTCGCGCCGTACATCGACATGGGGTCGATCGCGCAGCGCGAGCAGACCTGGTACATGAACGACAGCACTGACCCTGCGGTGGCCGGCACACCCAGCCTGGTAGCCACGATGACCAAGACCGGAATCACTGCGGCGACTTTGGCGTTCGTCAATCAACAGTCCGCGGGCGGACCGTTGGTGTGGGGCAGCGCCGCCTCACCCAGCTCCAACATTGCCTTCGAGTCGGTGAGCGGTGTGGCGATCAAGCGGGATGTGCAGGCCGCGCTCGGCCAGGGGTTGCAGACGATCGTGTCGTTCGGCGGCATCACGGCGTGCCAGAACGGCGTCGAAATCGGCCAGCTCAACGGCCAAGCCAGCACTGTCACAAGCGATCCCGTGACCGGCACCGGGCAGACCTCGGTCACCCTGAACCTGCCGCAGCCCATCGACTTCGCGAACATGGAAGTGGGAAGCATCGCAGGCAGGTTCACCCTCAACGGCGCGGTCACCGAGCTGTATCAGGTGGATGCCGATGGCAAGTTCACCTTCAGCCACCAGGTGACCTACGAAGTGCCCACAGCCATTGGCGGCACGCTGGCGTCCGACGGCAGCTCGATCACCATTCAGCTCGACAGCCCGCTTTACGCCAATCAGGGCCAGGCCGGCACGACCGTCAGCTACGGCCTGCAGCAGGGCTTCGACCAGATGAAGCAGGCGTACAAGAGCGCCATCCAATATTTCTACGACCTCGGGATTCGCCACTTCGACCTCGACATCGAAGGCCCGGCACTGTCAATCGACCAGTGGGGCATCAACAATCAACGGATTCGGGTGTTCAAGTCCCTCCAGGACGAGAACGCGTTCCCCGGCATGAAGCTGTCATTCGTCCTGCCCATCGGGCCCAACACCGGCTGGAGCCCCGTCACAGATCCAGGACGTCTGATCCAGGCAGCCGGACAAGCCGGCCTGGATGTGTCCACCTGGAACATGATGGCCTTCGACTACGGACCACAGACGTACCGCTACATGCTGCAGAACGACGCCGACATGGTCGACATGCTCATCGGCGAAGCCGACACCGGCATTGCCGTCGACCCGAACTTCCCCATCAAGGGCGCCGTCGACTACCTCGTCGACTTCGGCCTCGCCACCGATCGCCAAGACGCGTTCCACAAGCTGGGCGTCACCCTCATGGTCGGCCAGGACGACACCGTCTACGTGCCTGGTGACACGCCTGCGGGCTTCTCGCCCGGGGATGCCGCCACCGTCGAGGCGATCACCCCGGACGAGGTCGGGGGAACGGGGCCCGGCCCGACGGTGCTCTCCTGGGCTCAGCAGAATGGTGTTGGGCTGCTGTCGTTTTGGTCGCTTGGCCGCGACCGGCCCAGCTACAACACCGCCTCGTACAACCCCACGCTGGCCGTGACCTACCAAACGGGATCACCCGCATCGCCGACGGTCGAAACCGCCAAGGTGGCCGGGGGCGGCTCGTCGTCGGTGGCCCTGCCGTTCGAGCCGTCAAGCCGGTCCGTCACCGGCGGTAATCTCTACAACGCGAACAACGAATGGCTGGGTACCTTCCAGGTCCAGGGCAGCACGGTCACGATCGCGTACGTGCCCGCCCGGGTCGTGAAGCCGACCGGCGGGTCGATCGATACGGTGACCGGTCAGCTCCAGCTCACGTTCAATGGCGGTGTCGCTGACACGGTGTTCGCCAAACTGGACTATTCGCCGGAAATCCTTGCCGAATACCAGGATCGGGATCTGGTGTACACCCAGCTGTTGAACCAGTTCGACTAGCGTTTGCCGGCGAAACCGACCTCACGGCTGCGCACTCCGCGCATCCACAGCACCGTGAATCTCGCGGTGCGGCAGGCAAGCTACTGAAATCGCCTCAGCCGCAAGCTGTTCGCCACCACAATCACCGACGAGAAGGCCATTGCCGCGCCCGCGATCATCGGATTGAGCAAGCCGAACGCGGCCAACGGGATCGCGGCGGCGTTGTATCCGAAGGCCCAGAACAGGTTTTGCTTGATCACTCGCAGCGTCCGCGACGACAACCTCAAAGCCACCGGCACAGTCCGCAGGTCACCACGAACCAGCGTGATGTCGCCGGCTTCGATCGCTGCGTCGGTGCCGGTTCCCATCGCCATGCCGATGTCGGCGGTGGCGAGTGCGGCGGAGTCGTTGACACCATCTCCCACCATGGCCACCTTCCGCCCGCCGGCTTGCAGGCGGCGAACGACGTCCGCCTTCTCCGATGGCAGCACGCCCGCGTACACGTTGGCGACGTCGATTCCGACCTCGGCCGCGACGCGGGTCGCGACCGAGGCGTTGTCGCCCGTCAGCAGAATTGAGGTGATGCCCATCCGTTCGAGTTCGGCGACGGCCTCGGCACTGGTCGGTTTGACGATATCGGCGAGTGTGATCAATCCTCGACGGCGGTCGCCCCAACTCACCTCGACGCCGGTATTCTCGGCTTCCGCCTTAGTCACCCGCACCGTCACACCATCCACATCTCCGCTAACCCCGACCCCGGGTTCGTTCCGGAAGTCCTCGACCTGGCGCCATTCGACGCCGAGCGAACGGGCATGCACCACAAGGGCATTCGCTATCGGGTGTTCGGAAGCCGATTCCACCGCCGCCGCCCGGGCCAGCACCACGTCCGCCGACTCGCCTGGCTCCGCGCGCACCTCGACAACGCTCATCTTCCCGTTGGTCACGGTGCCCGTCTTGTCGAAGACGACTGTGTCGATCCCCCTCACCGTTTCCAGCACCTGCGGCTCCTTGATCAGCACGCCCAGCTGCGCCCCGCGACCGGTGCCCACCAAAATCGCCGTCGGGGTGGCCAGGCCCAGCGCGCACGGACACGCGATGATCAGCACAGCGACAGCAGCGGTGAACGCATCCGCCGCCGAGTGACCGGCCAGCAGCCACCCGCCCACCGTTACCGCCGCGATGACCAGCACCGCAGGGACGAACACCGCTGACACGCTGTCCGCCAGTCGCTGTACGGACGCCTTGCCGTTCTGGGCGTCGGCGACCATCCGTGCCATTTGCGACAGCTGCGTGTCTGCGCCAACACGGTTGGCGCGCAGAATTATCCGGCCGAACGTGTTGACCGCACCACCCAGCACCTCATCGCCGGGTCCGACGTCGACGGGCACCGATTCTCCGGTCATCGCCGACATGTCGAGATCCGACCGCCCTTCGATAACCACACCGTCGGTTGCGACCCGCTCGCCTGGCCGCACCACAACCAGATCGCCGACCCGAAGCTCCTCGACCGGAACCCCCACCTCCAGGTCCCCGCGCAAGACCACGGCGCTCTTGGCGCCCAGCGACAGCAACGCACGTAACGCCGCCCCCGCCGACCGCTTAGCCTTCGCCTCGGCGTACCGCCCTGCCAGCAGGAAACCCGTCACCACGGCCGCGACCTCGAAGTACACATGCCCGCCGGACCCGGTGAGGACGACGAACGCCGACCACAGATAGGCGGCCAGCGTCCCCAGCGAAACCAGGGTGTCCATCGACGACGAGCCATGCCTGGCCCGGGCGAGAGCCGCCCGATGGAACGGGTAACCGCCCCAGGCGACAACGGGCGTCGTCAACGCGAACGCAATCCATTGCCAGCCGGCGAATTGCCAGGGCATGACCATCGAGAGAACCACCACGGGTATCGCCAGCAGCACCGATGCGATCAGTCGCGGCCGCAACGCCTCCGCCGGCACATCGTGATCGGTGTGGTCGCTGGACTGCACCGAGTGGTCGAGCACCGCAGCCCGATAGCCGGCGGACTCGACTGCGCCGATCAGATCACTGATGCTGACGTCCGCATCGTGTTCGACGTGGGCCCGCTCAACGGCGAAATTCACCGTCGCATGGACGCCGTCAAGGTTGTTGAGGCAACGTTCGACCCGCGCCGCGCAGGATGAGCAACTCATGCCGCTCAACTGGAGATCAGTTGTCGTCATACCGCCACCATACCCCCGGGGGGTATAAACCGCGAACGGCGATCGGCGCTTCGCCTAGGATGACCCGCATGCGGACACTGGTCACCGGAGCTGCCGGCTTCATCGGATCGACGTTGGTAGATCGCCTGCTGGCGGACGGGCACAGTGTGGTGGGGATCGACAACCTGGCCACCGGCCGGCTGGTGAACCTCGACCCCGCCCGCGAAAGCGACCAATTCGAATTCATCGAGGCCGACATCGTCACCAGTGACCTCGACACGCTGATCGGGGACAGCAAGCCGGAAGTCGTGTTCCATCTCGCCGCCCAGATCGACGTACGAAAGTCTGTCGTGGACCCCCAGTTCGACGCCAGCGTCAACGTCGTGGGCACCGTGCGACTGGCCGAGGCCGCACGCAAGGCAGGCGTGCGAAAGGTTGTCCACACGTCGTCCGGTGGCTCAATCTACGGTGCGCCGACGAACTTCCCCGTCAACGAGACCACACCCACCGATCCGGCCTCGCCCTACGCAGCGGGAAAGGTCGCCGGCGAGGTCTACCTGAACACCTTCCGCCACCTCTACAACCTGGATTGCTCGCATATCGCCCCAGCCAATGTGTACGGGCCTCGTCAGGATCCCCATGGTGAAGCCGGGGTGGTCGCGATCTTCTCCAAGGCATTGCTGTCCGGCTCCCCCACAAAGGTTTTCGGCACGGGCTCCAACACCCGCGACTACGTCTTCGTCGGGGATGTGGTCGACGCCTTCGTCCGAGCCTCCGGATCGAAAGGCGGTGGTCAGCGCTTCAACGTCGGCACCGGCGTCGAGACCAGCGACCGCGCATTGCACACCGCCGTCGCTGCGGCGGTGGGCGCCCCCGACGACCCTGAGTTCGCCCCCGCCCGCCTAGGGGATCTCGAGCGCTCCTGCCTCGACGTCCGGAAGGCCGAGATGATTCTCGGCTGGCGGCCGCGAGTGACGCTCGCCGAAGGAATCCAGCGCACCGTCGACTACTTCCGCAAGAACGCCTAAGTTCCGCAAGAGCGCCTAGGTTCCGCAAGACCGGCTGCCCTAGGGCAGCCGCGAGCCGGGCAATCCCGCCAGCAGGCGCGCCGCGACTTCGTCCCACGAAGCCGCCTGCGCCAGCCCGGCCGCACCGGCCTCGCCCATTGCCTGCGCCAGTTGCGGATCGGTCAGCAGCCGGATCAGCGCGTCGGCCAGCGCGGCCGGATCATCCGGCGGCACAAGGATTCCCGACTCACCATCGTGGACGACGGACGGAATGTCACCGACCCTGGATGCCACGACCGGCCGGCGCAGCGTGTGAGCGAGGTGGGCCACCCCCGACTGACTGCTGCGCTTATACGGCAACACCACGCACCGCGCACCATCGAAATATGACGGCACATCGGCGACCGCAATGTAGCCCGTGGTCAGCGTGACACCCTCCAGACCCGAAGCCACCGAACGCAACTGCGCCTCGTCCATGTCGGCGCTCAGCGCACCGGCGATCACCAGCCGGGCATCGGGCACTTCGGTCCGCACCGCGGGCCATGCGGCGCACAATGTGTCGATTCCCTTGTACGCGGTGATCGTTCCGAACGACAGTGCCACCGGCCCGGTGTCCGCCGCACCCCTGATCGGGATCGACGCGAAGATGCCTTCGTCGCCGTGCGGAATGACGTGAACGCCGGCCTTCAGCGGCCACGCCTCGGTCAGCACCTTCTTCGCCGAATCGCCCAGCACGTAGGCAACATCCAGATCCGCATACGCCTTGCTCAGCGCACCGGTTCCCGACGTCTTGTACATGCCTTCCTGGCCCGGCTGTTCGACCACCGCGCGGGGTTCATGCGCGATCAGGCCGAGCACCGCGTGCGGCAGTGCCCTGCGTACCGCCCTGACCCCCCAGGCATCGATCGGGAATCGCCAGGCCGACCAGATCACCACGTCGGGGCGAGTGCGTTTGAGTTCGGCCAGCAAAATGAGCCACGCCAGCGCATGCTGTCCCGCGCGGACTCCGCGGCGGGCCTTGCGCCACCATTCGGGGGCATCCGCTCCGGCGGTGGGATGCCAGGTCGGCAGGATGGCACGCACCCGGCAACCGGCTTCGCGCGAGGACAGTTCCGGTTTGGGACCGGTGATCACCTCTACATCGGCGCCGGTCCGGGCAATCGCCTCGCCCAGTTGCACCGAGAACTGGAACAACCCGCCCGACGGGGCGAACTCCACCAGAACGATTCTCTTCTGCGCAGCAACGCTTTTCGCCATCCGAGATCATCCTCTCCGTCGCGCTTCGATGGCATTCTGGTACACGGCACGCAGATTCTTCACCCATACATCGGCGCTGAAGTTGCTCTCGTACCTGTCTCTGGCCGCTTGCCGCATGTCCGCGAAGGCGGTGGAATCATGCAGTGCCGCAGACGCCATCTCCGCGATGCCGGAACTGAGGGCGGCGGGATTACCGGATTCGACCAGCGTTCCGCAGCCGGGCCCGACGATGTCGGGGATTCCGCCGACGTTGGTCGCGACAATCGGTTTCGCGCCGGCCAGCGCCGAAATCAGGGCCGTCGGCAACGCGTCCTCGTGCGATGGATGGACGATGAAGTCCGCGGCATCGATGAGGTCAGCGACGTCGCCGCGAAATCCGAGAACCCGAATCCGTTCCCGGAGAACGGGATCCGATTCCACTGTGGTCCGGATACCGTCCAGAAGCGGACCGTCGCCTGCCATTGCGACGACCAACGGAACGTCGGCCGGCAGCAGCCGCACCGCCTCGACCAGGTCGGCATGCCCCTTCTCCGGGCGCATGAGACTGACGCACACTGCCAGCAAGTGGCCTTCGGGCACCCCCAATTCAGCACGGACCGCTGCGCGGTCGGCGGCGACCGCGGGTTCGCCGATCCCGTTGGGTAACACGACGATCGACGCGTCATCGCCACCCAATTCGTCGTACCACTTCCGTTGCGCGCTGGATAGCGCGATCACGTTGCTGGACAGCCGCTGCCGGGCGAAGAGTCCGAATTTGACTCGGGCATGGTGCATGCGGGTGGTGGGAATGTCGATGACATGCAGGGTGGACACCGACGGAATGTGCGCCAGCCGCGCGGCCGCACCGCCGACCACGTCCGCATGCTTGAGGTGTGTGTGAACGATGTCGACGCGTTCGTCCCGGAGTATCTTCGCCAAGCCGAATGCGGCGCTGAAATCGTATCGGGCGGTGTGCATTTCATGCACCGTGGCACCGAGCTCACGTAGCTTGGGCACCACGCGGTTGTCGACGCCGTCGGCCGAATGCGCGTCGGACAGCCCGATCACGACGAGCCGCAGACCTGCCGACTTGGCGACGCCGGCCAGTTCGACCAGCATGGCCTCCGCTCCGCCGGATCCGAGCGAGTGAATGACCTGCGCCACTGTCAGGGCGGGCGCCGGGTCAGGCGCGGTCACCGATCACCTCCTTGTAGAGCAGTTCAAGTCTTTCCACCCATCTGGGCATCGAATATTTCTCCTCGGCCTGTGTTCGGCCCGCCGCGCCGTACGCGGCGGCCAGTTCGGGGTTGCCGATCGTGTCCAAGAGTGCGGCTGCCAACGCCGGCACATCGCGGAGTGGCACCAGCCTGCCGGTGACACCGTCGACGGCGATCTCCCTTGTGCCACCGGCGTCGGTGGCGACGACGGGGAGGCCCGACGCGCCCGCTTCGATCAGGGCGGTCGGCAGGGCTTCGTCAACAGACGACGACACCACCCCGTCGACGGTGCGCAGCAGATCTGGCACGTCCTCGCGACGCCCGAGCAGTTCGATCGACTGCCCCAATCCCGTTTCGGCGACTAGCTTTTCGATGTCGGCGCGGCTCGGGCCGTCGCCGATGATGAGCAGGGTGGCATCGGGATGAACGGCCACGACCTGCTTCCAGGCCCGGATCAGGTCGACGTGATTCTTGTCCGGACGAAGCGCTGCCACCATCGCCCAGACGGGCTTGTCCGACGACCGCGGTCCGGTGCGGACGGTGTAGCGCGCCAGATCGACTCCGTTGGGGATCATGCGCCAGGTGTCGCGAGCCGGTCCGTGCACCTTCGCGTACTGATCGAATGCGTGCTGCGAAACCAGCACCAGACGACCGAATCGGGCCGGAATCCGCACATACAAACGCTCTTTCAAGAACTCTCCGCGGCTCAGGTTGCGCTGCGGGCTCAGATGCAGTGTGGCCACCGAGGGCTTGTCCGCGAGCTTGGCGGCCAGCGGCACCAATGCCGCCGAATACCCGAGGTGGGCGTGCACCACATCCACGTCGGACCGCCGCAGCGTCTGAACCAACCTGCGGAACCCCGCCGGGTCCAGAAGCTTGTTCACCGACAGGAACTGCGGATCGAGTCCGGCCTCGGTGAGCCTGTCCAGCAGGGCATTGCGGTCCTGGGTGGCCGGAGCGAGGCTGGCCACCGACACCTGCAGGCCGGCCGGCTTGTACCGGCCCAGTTCCGCAATCAGATTTTCGGCTCCTCCGAAGTTGAAGGAGTCGAGCACCATCAGCACACGTATGGGTCTAGCCACGTCCTCATCCTCTACCGCCGGCGACGCATCGTCGCCGGCGCGGGGGGCCACTGTCCACGGTTCGTGCTGATCTACCGCGAAGCGAACAGGTAGCTGGCCGCCCACGGTCTGGTGTCCTGGGTGCCTTTCACCGTGAACCCGGCATCCGTCAGGATCTTTCGGACTTCCTTTTCGGTCCGATACGAGTCATCGCCGGTCTCGTCGGCCAGGAAGTCGTGACAGCCGATCGCGGCATGACGGACCAGTGGCAGCACGTCGGCTGCCCCGCGCAATGCGGGCAACTCGGCGCCTTCGATGTTCATCTTGATGAAGTCGATGCGATCGAGGTTCAGCTTGGCGACCAGCTCGGTCATCGTGATGGTCGGCACCGGAATTCCGTCGGTGCCGCCCACCCGGTTTTCCTGGCAGAAGCTTTCCCGCATATTCGAGATCATGATCGGCTCGCCGGAGGTGTCCATGAGCGCCGCGTGGACACACTCGACATTCGTCAGGTTGTTGAGCTTGCACACCCGCTCCAAGATCTCGAATGTCGCGGGGTGAGCTTCGATGGAGACGACCTTGCCCTTGTCGCCCACCAGCTGTGAAAGCGGCAACGCCTCGGTGCCGGTACCGGCTCCGACATCGAGAACGATGTCGCCGGGTTGGGGGGTGTAGCCGCGGAAGAACACGTCCTTGGAGAATTCCATGCACTGCTCGATGCTCATCCCGTACGGATACGGGTTCAGCGTGACGCCGCCCTCAGTTCGCTTCAGCCACCCGCCCGACTGCGGGTCATAGGTGATCTTGGCCTTGCCGCCCGTCGCCGATGCCACGGCCGTCCCGGCGAGTTCGAGAAGCCGGCGTGTCGAGGGACGGTTGACCCGGTGGAAGACCGTGTGCTTGAGGCTCATTCTGTGAACCATAACAGCGGATCTAGCCGTCGAGACGGGTTCGTACCCCACTCCTGAGGCGACACAACCCGGCCGCTCCGAGCACCGCGAAAACTCCGGCCGCGGTCGCAAGTACCAACGTCAGAAGCATCATCGGCGGGTAGTACGTGATCGACGTGGTGCCCGGCTGACCCGCCGCCACCGGGGCCACATCGACCACCGTCCGCACCTGCCACCAGCTGGCTACCGCCCCGATGGCCGCCAGAACGGCAAGCGCCAGCTGGATGCCGGGTTTGAGGATTCGACGCGTCATCACGAGTCGTCGTCGGACGATTCGACGGCCACCGGCATTTCCCCGGCGAGTTTGGTCAGCGCCGCACGAAGTTCACGGTGCTGCCGAGCCCACGCCCTGGCCGTGCGGCCTCCCGCCAATCCGATGCCGACGGCGGTCCGGCCGCGCGGCACACGGGACAGCTCACCCATGTGCCGGGATTCCAGCCACTTGTCCTGGGCCCGCGCCTCGGCACTGCCGGGCTCCAGGCCACGCCGCTTCTCCGGATAGACGCCGACGATCGAGTGCACCGGAGTGATCTCGGCACCCTGCTTCAACGTTTGCGTCGTCAGTTCGACACAGGTGTGGATGCGCGCCGCGTGGATCTGCAACGCCACGAATCCGGTGACGAGCACCAGGAACATCAGCGGCAGCGCCGGCTGAAATCCTCCGCCACCCTTGAGTTGCAGCAGCAGCATCGTCAGCCCGGCCACCGGACCGGACAGCAGCCACAGCCAGCTCGCGCCGGACTCGGCGAACAGGATCTCGGGCGGCTCAGACGTCTTGTCGTCAGGCATCTTCGAACCATTCCTGAGCCGACCGACGCATCAGCAAGACGGATCCGATCATCAGCAGGATCATGATCACCAGGCTGCCCAGTGCGTGACTCAGCACCGTGAAGATCGCCAGGACGACCACCAGTGCCAGTGACAGCGCCACACCGGCGCGCCGGTACCGGCTGTCGCCCAGGCGCGTTCGGCCGGCGAGGACACCCAGCCCGACACCGGCGAGCACCCACAGCACCCCGGCCGCCTGATAGAACGCTATGCCCGATTCCAGGGTGAAGAACAACCCGTTGGCGATCAGCAGCACGGCGGCCGACGCCCACAGCAAGTAGGCCGCCGTCACCACCGGTGGCCGCGATTGTGTGGTCATCGGGTGAAGAATCCCTGCGAGTCGCGGCGATGCAGTAGATACATCCCGCCGCCGATCAACACCGACCCGACGATCCCGGTCACCGCGAACACCACGGCCGCGACCATGGGCCGCTCGACGTTGAACACACTCATCATCGTGTAGAAGATGGTCGCCACCCCGCCGCCGGTCAACAAGGTGCGCGCCCAGCCGTACCCGGACCGCATCAGCATCAGGAAAGTTGCCACCAAAGCGGCGAGCACCAACGCGAACATGATGGTGGCACCGACAAGCGCGGGCGACTGGTCGCCGCCCGTCGCCAGCGCGTCGCAGACGTATCCGGTGAGCATCAACGGCAGCGCCACGACCCACAACCAGAAACCCGTGACGACATCGGCCGGCCGCTCGGGCGTTCCTTGCCCGGAATCCGCGTCGTGGGTCACGAGAGCCACCCCGCAGCCTCGGCAGCCCAGTAGCTGAGCACGATGTCGGCACCCGCGCGCCTGATGCTGACGAGCGACTCCAGCGCCGCTGCCCGGCGATCCACCCAACCGTTGGCAGCAGCGGCCGTGATCATCGCGTACTCGCCGGACACCTGGTAGGCGGCGACCGGCACAGTGGCGATCTCGGCGGCGGCACGCACGATGTCTAGGTAGGACATCGCGGGCTTCACCATCACGATGTCGGCGCCCTCATCGAGGTCCAGAACGACTTCCCGCATCGCTTCCCTGGCATTGCCCGGGTCTTGCTGATAGGTGCGGCGGTCACCCTGCAGACTCGAACCGACAGCCTCGCGGAACGGCCCGTAGAACGCCGAGGCGAACTTCGCGGCATAGGCGAGGATTGCGACGTCCGCGAAACCTGCGGCGTCCAGACCGTCCCTGATCGCCGATACCTGTCCGTCCATCATTCCGCTCGGCGACACCACGTGGGCACCCGATTCAGCTTGCGCGACAGCCAATTTCACGTATTGCGCGTTGGTCGCGTCGTTATCCACCCGTCCCGACGAATCCAGCAGGCCGCAGTGGCCGTGGTCGGTGAATTCGTCGAGGCAGGTATCGGCCATCAGCACGGTGTCCGCACCGACGTCCTTGACGAGATCACGCAGCGCCACATTGAGGATCCCGCCCGAATCGAGGCCCACCGAGCCGGCCGCATCCTTGTCCCCGGACCTGGGCACCCCGAACAGCATCAGCCCGCCGACGCCGGCCTCGACAGCCTGGACTGCGCTGCGGCGCAACGAATCCCGGGTGTGCTGAACAACCCCCGGCATCGAGCCGATCGGTCGCGGCGCGTCGATCCCGTCGGCCACGAACATCGGCAGAACCAGATGCCTTGGCTCCAGCGAGGTTTCGGCGACCAAACGGCGCATCGCCGAAGTCGAGCGCAACCGGCGCGGACGGTGAATGAGTGTCATGGACCCGAGTGGCCGCCGGGTGTCTAGCGGCGACGGCTCTTCTTGCGCGGCGGCGGCAGCGCACCTTCGGCGCGCAGCCGTGCGGCGTGCGCGGCGAGGGCATCCACCAGCGGACCGACCGCGGCCGTCTCCGGCTGCACGTCCACCCGCAGACCGAATTCGGCTGCCGTCTCCGCCGTCTTGGGCCCGATGCACGCCACGATCGTGCGCGCATGCGGTTTGCCCGCAATCCCGACCAGGTTGCGGACGGTGGAACTCGAGGTGAAGCACACCGCGTCGAATCCACCGCTCTTGATCATCTCGCGGGTCTCCGCCGGCGGCGGAGCCGCGCGAACCGTGCGATAGGCGGTGACATCGTCGATCTCCCAACCCATTTCACGCAGGCCCTCGGCAAGCGTCTCGGTGGCGATGTCGGCCCGGGGCAGCAGCACCCGGTTGACCGGATCGAACACCGAGTCATGCGGCGGGAACTCGTCGAGCAGACCGAGCGACGACTGCTCACCGGCGGGCACCAACTCGGGATTGACGCCGAACGCACGCACGCGATCGGCCGTCGCCTCACCGACGCAGGCGATCTTCACACCGGAGAAGGCACGCGCATCGAGCCCGAATTCACCGAACTTCTCCCACACGGCGCGAACCGCGTTCGTCGAGGTGAACACCACCCACTGGTAGCGGCCATCGACGAGACCCTTTACGGCCCTTTCCATTTGGGCCGGGCTGCGCGGGGGTTCCACGGCGATGGTGGGGACCTCGATGGGCAGCGCCCCGTGGGATACCAACCGGTCACACATCTCGCCGGCCTGATCCTTCGTACGGGGCACCAGAACGTTCCAGCCGTACAGCGCGCGGCTCTCCCACCAATTCAATTTGGCCCGGTTCGCGACCGTCCGCCCGATGGTCACCACCAATGCGCCGGACAACAGCGCCGAGGGGTCGGCCCCGGCCGCGCCGGCCGACAGCGTGGCACGATCGGTCAGTCCCTGGAGAGTGGTCTCCACCGAACGCTGCGCGCAGGTGGTGCCGTTGCAGGTCACCACGCACGGCGTGCCTTCCGCGAGCCCGTACTCGATCAGGGTGCGGGCGGCGTCGGGCAGATGCGACGCGGTCGCGGTGAGGATCAGCGGCCCCGGGGCCGCTGCCAGCGCCGCCCAGTCGACCTCGCCACGAACATCGGCGACGGTGTGCGCAGAGCCCAGGGGCAGGCCCGCATAGGTGGGGACGGCGCTCGTGGCGGGGAGCCCCGGCACGATCTCGAATTCCATGTGGCTGCGGGCCACCGCGTTGACTTCGGCGATCACCGAATCGACCGACAGTGGGTCGCCGGCGATCAGACGCACCACGTCGAAGCCGGCCCTCGCGTCGGCGATCATCGTCTTGGCGACGTCCGCGGGATCACCCAGCGCGGGCCGGATGTCGGCGGCGGCAGGAACGACCACAGCCTCACCCGCGGACCCACCCTCGGGTGCGGGGGCCGGACCGTTGGTCGGCGGCAATTCGGCGCCGACAAGGTTCAGAACGGCTGGCGGCACGTCGGGATCGGTGAAAACCAGTGCCGCGTTGACGAGGACGGCACGCGCCCGAGCCGTCAACAGACCGGGATCGCCCGGGCCGGATCCGACGAACGTGACGTGCCCCGGCTTGGCCTTGCGGCCCCGTCCGCTGCTGTGCCCGCTTACAAGCCCGCTACCGGCGCCTGTCATCACCCTCACTCCCGCTCCACCGCATCAATCGCGGAGTTAGTGCGACATGACCTCGCGTGCACCGAGTTCGAACAACTCCGCGGCCACCGAGAGCCCCAGCTCTGCGGCCTGGCCGGGCGTTCCGATACCGGACACCCGAATCACATCGGATCCGTCTGCCGCCGCCACGCATGCGCGCAACGACAACTCGTCGAAGATCCGCCCGTCGTCATCGATGGACTCGACCACCTCAGCGATCGCTCCCACCGGCGCCGAACAGCCGGCCTCCAGTTCGGCCAGCAGGGCTCGCTCGGCGGTGACCGCTGCGCGACTGTCGGCGTCGTCCAACTCCGCCAGCAACGTCGCGAGCGCCGTATCGCCGGCTCGGCACTCGACCGCCAGCGCTCCCTGTGCCGGTGCCGGCAACATCTGTACCGGCTCCAGCGTCTCGCTGACGTCACCCAGTCGTCCCAGACGGGCCAAACCCGCCCGGGCCACCACGATCGCGTCGAGATCTCCGCTGCTCACCCTGCTCAACCTGGTGTCTAGGTTGCCTCTTAGGGGGCGGATTTCCAAACCGAGACCCAGTGCTCTAAGCTGCGCGGCCCTGCGCACCGACGAGGTGCCGATCACCGATCCGGCCGGTAATTCGCCCAGCACAAGGCCGTCGCGCGCCACCAATGCGTCACGGGGATCCTCGCGGGGAGGCACCGCCGCGATGACGAACCGCGCATCCGGTGCAGTCGGCAGGTCTTTGTAGGAGTGCACAGCCATGTCGACGCGGGCGTCGGCAATGGCCTCGCGCAGAGCGGCCGTGAAAACACCGACCCCGATCTCGGCGACAGGCTTCGCCGACCGATCGCCCTCGGTGCTGATGATGACCAATTCCGCCGGGCGGCCGAGCGCGATGATCTGGTCCCGGATGGTCCCGGCCTGGGTGGTTGCCAGCAGGCTGCCTCGGGTTCCGATCCGGATCACGTCGTTATTCAGCGACCCTCACCCGTCACCGTCCATCCGCCGAGCGTCGAATTCCGTTGCCAACAAAGGCAATTCACCCGCCGCGACAGCATCGACGGCCTGCGGATCCAGTTCGAACAGTTCGCGAAGCGCCTCGGCGTAGCTGTCGCCTCCGGGTGCGCCGGCCAACTGTTTGATCCGGACTGTGGGGGCGTGCAGCAGCTTGTCGACAACCCGGCGAACGGTGCGCGCAACTTCGTTGCGCTGGCTGTCGTTGAGGCCGTGCAGCCGATTTTCCAGCCTCAGCAGCTCGCTCTCGACAACGTCGGCGGCGCGCTGACGCAGGGCCGTGACAGTCGGTGTGACCTCTGCCATCCGCTGCCCGGCCAGGTAGGCGGCGACCTCGGCGGCGACGATCTGCCGCGCCGCGTCCGCGTCGGTCGCGGCTGCTTTGGCCGACGGCTCCCGCAAGATTCGTTCCATATCGACGACCGAGACACCGGGCAACCCCGCCACCGCCGGGTCGATGTCCCGAGGCATTCCGAGGTCGCACAGCACCAGCGGCCGGTTGTCGTCGTCGCGCTGCGCAGGAGCCAGAGCCTGGTGCACGTCGGCCAGCGACACCACCGGCCGCACAGCGCCCGTGCAGCTGACCACCACGTCGGCGGCCGCCATCACAGCGCTCAGCTGATCCAGCGGATACGCGTGAGCACTGACACCGTGGTCGCGGACCTTCTCCGCCAGTCGCATCGCGCGCGGCAGCGATCGGTTGACGACGTCGATGTGGTCGATACCCGCCCGGACCAGATGGGCGACGGAAAGGCCGCCCATCGAACCGGCACCCACCACTGCCGCGGTGCGACCGGCCAGCCCGTCCAGGCGACGCCCGGCGATGTCCAGCGCCACGGACACGACCGAAGCCCCGGCGGTGTCGATGGCCGTCTCGACGTGGACCCGCTTGCCCACCGAAAGCGCTCGCTGGGCCAGATCGTGCAGGACCCGGCCCACGGTCTGGTTGGCCTCGGCAGTGGCGTAGGCACGGCGAACCTGCCCGAGCACCTGCTGCTCGCCGATCACCGCGCTGTCAAGACCGCTGGCCACCGCGAACAAGTGCTCGACGGCCGCCTCGCTGTATCGGACGTAAGCGTGCTTGGTCAGCTCGCTCATCGACAGCCCGGAGTGATCGGTCAGCACCTGACCGATCACCGACAAGCCACCGTGGAACGCGTCGACCACCGCGTAGACCTCGACGCGATTGCAGGTCGAGAGCACCATCGCCTCGGTTACCAGCGGCGACTGCAGCACTTCGCTGATGATCTTGTTCTGGTCGGACTCGTCCGTGGACAGCTGTTCGAGGACCGATACCGGCGCGCTCTGATGCGACACCCCAAAAAGCAGGACACTCACGGTGTGATCACCTGGTCCGCTCCCTTACTGTCCGGCGCCTGTCAGTGTCCGGCACCTGTCGGCGTGTTGTCCGTAGAGAAACTTACGTCCAAGGTAAGTCGTTCGCAGCAGGCTCTCCAAATTCGTGACCTCATGTTGTTCTGCGCGCCAAATCCGCGCGCAACCGCGGTTCATCGATGTCCCAGTAGCTGTGTTCCCGGCCGTCGAGCAGTACCACCGGCAACCGGTCGCCGAACTCGGATCGCAACGCGGTGTCTCCGGCAGCCGCGGCGACGTCGACGTCGGTGCTCGTCAGGTCGAAGTCCAATTCGGCGGCCAATACGGCCAGCCGCTCGTGAACCCGCTGACAGATCGTGCAGATGCCGCGGGTGAGTAATTCGACACGGGGTCGGCTCGAATCGGTCGGTGCATCCATAGGGGGCCAAGTCTGACACTTCTGGATAGGGTTGGCGCATGGCTTCCCCCGATGAAGACCATGTCGACGAAGACCATGTCGACCGAGCAGCGACAGAAGTGGCCGAGCACGCCGCCTCCGCCGCGGATGAGACAGCTGCGGGCCCGTCCGACGACGGCCCGCCGTCCGATCTCACCGCGGCTGCATTCTTCGACGTCGACAACACGCTGGTCCAGGGTTCATCGCTGGTGCATTTCGGCCGCGGGCTAGCCGCGCGCAAGTACTTCACCTACGGGGACCTGCGCCGATTCATCTTCGCCCAGGCCAAGTTCCAGTTGACCGGGCGCGAAAACAGCGACGACGTGGCCGAAGGGCGGCGGAAGGCGCTGGCGTTCATCGAGGGCCGATCCACCGCGGAACTGGTGGGTCTCGGCGAGGAGATCTACGACGAGATCATCGTCGACAAGATCTGGCCGGGCACCCGAGCGCTGGCTCAGATGCACCTCGACGCAGGCCAGCAGGTATGGCTGGTCACCGCGACCCCGTTCGAGCTGGCAGAGACCATCGCCAAGCGACTGGGCTTCACGGGCGCGCTCGGCACCATCGCAGAATCCGTCGACGGCGTCTTCACCGGACGGTTGGTCGGCGAGATCCTGCACGGTGCCGGCAAAGCCCACGCGGTGCGCGCACTCGCCATCCGCGAGGGCCTGAATCTCAAGCGCTGCACGGCTTATTCGGACAGCCACAACGACTTGCCGATGCTTTCGCTGGTCGGCACCGCTGTTGCCATCAACCCCGACGCCGACCTGCGTGAGGTGGCGCGGCGGCGGGGCTGGGAGATCCGTGACTTCCGTACCGCACGCAAGGCCGCCAAGATCGGTGTTCCGTCGGCACTGGTGCTCGGCGCCGTCGGCGGTACCCTGGCCACGATCATTTCAAGGCGCCACGAGCATCGCTGACTCCCCAGCGTGAACCCAGCGCGAGAAATCGCGCCGGATCTCGCAACGGTTTCACTTTCGCGGAGAGATTTCGGTGGCTCGCGCCGCTGATAGGCTCCTCCGGTGTCAATTGCCGCCGAGATCATCGGGACCCACTACCGCTTCCCGGACTACTTCCTGGTGGGCCGGGAGAAGGTACGCGAATACGCCAAGGCGGTGCAATCAGAAGACCCACTGTCTGTCGATGACGACGCGGCGCGAGCGGCCGGCTACCCCGATCTGGTAGCACCACTGACGTTCATCGCGGTCGCGGGACGTCAGGTCCAGCTGGAACTGTTCAAGCAGTTCGACGTCGGCATCAATCTGGCGCGAGTCATCCATCGCGACCAGAAGATCAAATTCCACCGGCCCATATTCGTCGGCGACAAGCTGTACTTCGACTCGCATCTGGACTCCGTCGTGGAGTCGTTCGGCACGATCATCAGCGAATTACGCACCGAGGTCACCGATGGCGATGGTCAGCCGATCATGACGGCCATCGTCACCATGATCGGCGAGGCCGAGGGCGCGGAACACACCGACGCGCAGATCGCAGCGATCGCCGCCCGCGCGATGTCGAAATAGGGCGGCGGCTGAAGCCCGACTGCGGCTGGCACTCCTCCTCAGGCCGTCCCGGCCCGCATCGTCGTGCGGTTAGCCCAGGAACGTATTGCGACGCTGGCTCAGCAGCTGGTACAGCGTCTGCTGGATGGTCTCGCGCACCTGGTCGGTGATCTCGAAGGTGACCATCGGGTCGTCCGCGGCGGCTTCGTCGTACTCGCCGGTCTCGATGGGCTTTCCGAACGCGATGTGCCACTTCGACGGCAGCGGAATCAGCCCAGCCGGGCCGGCCAGTGGGAAGAGCGGGGTGATCGGGAAGTAGGGCAGCCCCAACACGCGGGCCAGGAGTTTGACGTCGGCGAGCATCGGGTAGATCTCCTCCGACCCGATGATCGAGCACGGCACGATCGGCGCCTTGGTGCGCAGAGCCGACGACACGAAACCGCCGCGGCCGAACCGCTGCAACTTGTAACGATCCCGGAATTGCTTGCCCAGCCCCTTGTATCCCTCGGGGAACACGGCGGTCAGTTCGCCGCCCGCGAGCAATCGGTGCGCGTCGGTCGAACAGGCCATGGTGTGGCCGGCCTTCCGCGCGATCGGGCCGAGCATCGGCATGTCGAAGACCAAGTCGGCCGCCAATAGCCGAAGATCGCGATTCGCGGGATGGTGGTCGTGCACAGCGACCGACAGCATCATGCCGTCGAACGGCAAAGTGCCCGCGTGGTTAGCAACCACGAGACCCGCACCTGATTCCGGCAGATTCTCGATCCCACTGACCTCAACCCGGAACCAGTTCTGAAAAAAGAAGCGCAGCAACGGAAGAACGATTGCGTTGTTGAATTGCGGATCGAAGCCGAATTCGTCAACGCGGTAGTCGCCGGTCAACCGTTTCCGAAGGAAATCGGCCACAGTCGAAATGCGCTGCGCGAGTTCGTTCGGCGCATCCACACCGGCGCCACCCGCGGCGAAACTCCGGCTTCTGTCGATGTCACGGACGACCGCAGCAAGTTCCTCCGCGGTGGCACGGGCACCCGGGTCCGACAGCAGCGAGGGGTGCCGACGTGTCGCGTCGGCGCGTTGAGCGGCGCGTCGCGCCGCTGCCGCACGACTCGAATTCGAGTGCAGCGGAATAACTTTCGCCTTCGAATCTCCAGCCACGTCAGTTCCCTCCCTTCTGTTGTCCATGTGACGGTCGAACTATTCAGCTTCCCCAGCGCTGCGCTATAGCTATCGCGCGGTTCTCTAGAGAGCGTACCCACTTCGGATCAATAATCGGAGTCAGCCCTCTGCCCCGCACGTAATCGTCGAAGGCTTCCAACGTGGTCCACTTCGGCTCAAAGCCCAGTTCACTGCGCATTCGGGTGGTGTCCATGACGCGGCCGTAGCTCATATATTCGATTTGGTCCTGGTTGAGCTCGCTATTACGTGTCGCTTTTCTCAGCGAATCCACAGCCCACAACGCTGATTGCGGCACCGGCACCGTCACTCGCCCGGACCTGCGGATGGCCTGCGACATCATGATGATGCCGCTGGCACCGATGTTGAACGTTCCCGCCCGACCCGCCATCGTCGCCCGCTCAAGCGCGCCCAACGCGTCCTGCTCATGCAGCAATTGCAACCGCGCGTCACGGCCGAGAACGATCGGGACCAGCGGCCCGGCCAAATAGCGCGACAGCGCGGTGTCCATCGCGGGGCCGATCATGTTGGCCAGGCGCAGGATGGTCACCGCAATGTCCGGCCGACGGCGCGCGAGCCCACGGGCGTAGGCCTCGATGTCCATGCTGTCGCGACCGAACCCATCGGCGGGCGGGCGACGACTGCTGCTGTCCTCGGTGTGCATCACCGGGTCGTGCGGATGCGACCCGTAAACCTCAGAGGTGGACTTGAGGATGACACGACGAACCGACGGTGCCTTCTGGCAGGCGGCGAACAGCTGCATCGCCCCCATGACATTGAGTTCCTTCAGCGTCGCGCGGCCACCGGACCGCGGCGCGTACGACGCAGCCGCCGCGTGCACCACCGTGTCGACGTCACCGTTGCGGATGACCTTGGCGATGAAGGGGTTGCGGATGTCGGCACGCACGAACTCGGCGCGACCCATGCGGCGCAACAGATCCTTGCTGGGGGCGATCGCGTCGACCGCGATGACCTTGTTGATCATCGGGTTCTGCGCCAGCCGCGCCGTCAGATACCCGCCGAGAAACCGGCACGCACCGGTGACAAGCACGATCCTGGGATAGTGCGGCGCTTCCGCGCCGCCACCGCCCGATTCCATTTGGACAGCCTATCGGCTGCCAGCGCGGACTACTTACCGAGTTTTCTGCGCTGGACCCGAGTACGACGCAGCAGCTTGCGGTGCTTCTTCTTCGACATGCGCTTACGCCGCTTCTTGATGACTGAACCCATGAACTCCGCTACCTAAGTCTCTGTCCCGCGCGATTCGCGCAGGCATCCTGTGTCCGGGACACCTTACCCAAGCGCCGAGTCGGAACGAAAACTGTGCTCGGTTCCGCGGCAGCGGCGGCGCCTAGCCCGTTTCGCCGAAAGGTGACGCGAGCAGTTCGTCGAATGCCTTCTTCGGCACCCGGAACGAACGTCCGACGCGGACCGCCGGCAACTCCCCGTTGTGCAGCATTCGATACACCGTCATCTTGCTGACGCGCATCTGAGCGGCCACTTCGGCGACGGTGACAAACTGTGGCCCGATAGAGGCCTTACCCGATGGCCCATTTGAAGACGTCATTGCAACCCAATCCGTCGGGCACGCGCAGTTCCAGCGGCTTCCCCACCGCTGGCACCCACACGTGCATACACGAGGAGAATAACGTGGCCAATGGGGTTATTGCGACGGGTGTGGGTTAATCAATCTGAAATTGATTGAACTACTCAGATGTAATTCCTAGCTGCTCAGAGCGGGTTTTTGCAGCATCGACCGCAGCGGTGACCGCCGCCCGCAAACCACCCCGTTCCAGTTCTCGCAGGCCAGCGGCAGTGGTCCCCCCCGGGGAGGTAACGACGGCCCGCAGCCGAGCCGGGGTCGTATCCAGGGCTTCGTCGCCACCGGCTTTTCGCTGAGCATCGAGTCGATCCAGCAGCATTTCCGCCGAACCCGCCATGGTCTGGACTGCCAGCTCTGTTGCGGTCGCCCTGCTGAGCCCGTTCGCCACCCCGGCATCCACCAGCGACTCGACGAACAGAAAGAAGTAGGCCGGGCCGGAGCCTGACATCGCCGTCACGGCGTCCAACTGCCCCTCCGGGACGGTGATCACGCTGCCAACGCATTCGAAAACCGAGCCCACCTCGGCGAGCTGCTCGGCAGTCGCGAAGCGCCCTCGAGACAGTGCGGTGATGCTCCCGCCCACCAGCGCAGGAGCATTCGGCATCGCCCGGATGACGGGTGAACCTGCAGGCAGGCGCGATTCGAAGAAATTGATGGTGACACCGGCGGCCACCGTCACCAGGACCTGCTCCACGGAGTCGTTGTCGGCCTGCGCGGCAGCCTGGGCGATCTCGGCGACGATTGCCGGTGTGTCCGTGGGTTTGACCGCCACTATGACGAATGCCGCGTTCTCGACGGCGTTCGACACCGACGTCACGCGGACCGAGTACGTGGAGCTCAGATACTCGACACGCTCGGGCACCCGTTCGGCCACCACAAGGTCCTTGACTTGCCGTCCAGCGCGTAGCAGACCTGCGAGGATCGCTTCGCCCATGCTGCCGCCGCCGATGATCGCGATTCTGGCCATGGCGCAGAAGACTAGTCGGCTATTTCCGCCGAGCCTGCGTACAGATCACGTTTCGGGCCAAATCGACGATCTGCACGCAGACTCGATGGCGAGCCGGCTATCGCAGCAAGTGCGTGCGGGCGAAATGCAGTGCCTCGGACAACAGCGCCTCGCGTTCCGCCCTGTTGCGTGCCGACGATGTGGTGACCTCCAGGATCACGTGTCCCCCGAAATCGCCGGCGGCCAGCATCTGGCAGATCTCGGCAGTCGGCTGATTGCCACGGCCGGGGATCAGATGCTCGTCCGTCGAAGCCCCGGTGCCATCACACAGGTGAAGGTGCACCATCCCGGCCCCCATCCGGCGGGCCATGTCGAGGGCATCGGTACCCGCCGTCGCCGCATGGGACAGATCCAGGGTGTAATGCGCGTGGTTGCCGTCCAGTGGGTCATAGGACGGCGCGAACGCCGACACTCCGACACCGGGCCGCCCTCCGCGCTTGCGCATGCGCTCGATCGACGGCTGACCGGAACCGAAGAACCGATCGGCGCGAAACGGGAACATGTTCTCCACTGCGACCATCACGTCGCTGCGGGACTCCAGTTCGGCCACCTGCTCCGCGAACCCCTGGGCGTAGCGGCGTTGCCAGCGAAACGGCGGATGAACGACGACCGTCTGCGCCCCCAGTCGCTCCGCCGCGTGCACGCTGCGAGTCAGTTTCGGTATCGGGTTCGCACCCCAAACCCGTTGTGAGATAAGCAAACACGGCGCATGAACAGACAGGACCGGCATGTTGTACCGCTTGGACAGCCGAGCGATCGCGCCGATGTCCTGGCTAACCGTTTCAGCCCAGACCATGAGCTCTACGCCGTCGTAGCCGAGGTTCGCCGCATACTCGAACGCGGCCTCGGTCCGTAGGGGATAGACCGAGGCCGTCGACAGGCCGACCTTGATGGCTGGGCGCACGCGCGTCAGATCGACTGAAGCAAGGCCAGTGGACCCAATGTGACGAGCGCGCCGACCGCCACGGCGATCAGCGTGCTGACGATGTCCTCGGTCTTACGCACCACCCGTACCGCCACAACCAACCCGAGGATCACCAGGACCGAAAGCACCAGCGCCACGATGTTGTTCCATCGCCACAGTTGGTCGAAGGCGATGAACAGCCCGGCGCCGAAGGCCACCGCGAAGAGGGACTGCAGAACGGCCAGGCAGGCACGCCACAGTGCTGCCAGCTTTCCTGGGGCGGGGGCATGGCCGTCGGCAGCTTCGTCCGCCGATCCCGCCGGCCCGCCGCCGGCCCGAGCCAGGTCGTCGGCAACGGTACCGCCGCTGAACAGCGTCCCGGCCGACGCTGTGAGGTAGGACTGCAGATCCTCGTCGTCGTGGGTGTCCGGCTCGTTCTGAGAACCCGCGATCTTCAGCAGCACCGCCGATTCGTCAACAGGGTCGGGTGCCATCTGTTCGGCGTCGGATTCCTCGACTTCGAGCAGGTCGGGCTTGGCTTCGGGCTTGGCTTCGGCATCCCCCGCATCAGCGGTGGATTCCTCCGGGACGACCGGGATCTCACCGGTTCTGATCACCGGGATCTCGCCGGTCAGTTCGGCGACCGACACCTCGTCGCTGTTCCCACGACGACGACGTCGATGCCCGCCGGCCGGCGGCGCCGCGGATGTTCCGTTCTTGGCCAGCAACTCGGCAACCGAAATCGGCCGAGTGCTCTCGTCGTCGGTCATCGTCTGCCTTTCGATAGGCCGGAATCCCCGGCCCCGACTTCCCCAACGGACGTCTCCACCAGTGCGGTTCCGTCAGCCTCGCTGTCGAGGCGGCGCAGGATGATGCCCTCGCGCAAAGCCCAGGGGCAGATGTCGACGGACTCCAATGACAATGCGCGCATACTCGCTTCGGCAACCAGGGCGCCTGCCACGATCTGCGGCGCCCTCTCGGCGCTGACTCCTTCCAGCTCGGCACGGTCAGCCGTGGTCATCCTAGAGATGAACGCGATGAGTTGCCTGAGGCTGTTGGCCGTGAGTGTCCGCTTCACCCGCGGTCCCGCGCCGGAGGGTGCGGCGCCGGTCAGCCTGGCCAGAGATCGGAAGGTCTTGGAACTCGCCACCGCGAGGTCGGGTGGCCCCGCGGCCAGCAGGGCGGCTTTGGAGTCCGCCATCTCGGTGTCGAGCCAATCGCGCAGCATCGCGATGCGACGGCGACTCGGCGGATCGTCGGGAAGCCATTCGCGGGTAAGGCGGCCGGCTCCAAGCGGGAGTGACAGCGCGACGTCGGGTGCCTCGTCGACGCCATTCGACAACTCCAGCGATCCGCCGCCGATGTCCAGGTTGATGATGCGGCCCGCGCTCCAGCCGTACCAGCGCCGCACCGCCAGGAACGTCAACCGGGACTCGTTGCTGCCCGAGAGCACCTGCAGAGCCACACCGGTTTCGGCCTGCACCCGGGCGAGCACGTCCTCGGAGTTGGTCGCGTCGCGCACCGCCGAGGTGGCGAAGGCCATCAAGTCGGCGCACCCCGAACTCGAGGCGATCTTGGAGAATTCGTCCACCGTCTCGATCAGCTTGTCGGCCCCGCGCCGGGTCAGCTTGCCCGACTCGTCGATCGCTTCGGCCAGCCGCAGCGCTGACTTGGTGGAACTCATCGGCGTCGGGTGACCACCCCGATGCGCATCCACCACCAGTAGATGAACGGTGTTACTTCCCACATCCAGTACGCCCAGTCGCACGCATACAAAGTAGCGGTCAACCGCGCCGCAGTACCCAATCCAGCCGGAACCGCGTCGAGGCGATCTCACCGCACTCGCACACGCCCGGATGTGACGGGTCACACATGTTAAGCTGCGCTGCCCGAGGCTGGAAGGGAGCGGCGCGACATGAGCAATACATCGTCGCTGCCGAGCATCGGTGTGGTGATCCCGGTGCGAAACGGCGCACATCTCATCCCCGAGACCGTCGAGTCCATCCGCTGGCAGACCTACCAGGGATCCGTTTCGATCGTTGTGGTGGACGACGGGTCCACCGACGGTGTCGCCGAACTGGTGCGCGCAAAATGGCCCGAGATTCGCGTCGTCTCGATTCCGCCGAGCGGACTTCCCGTCGCCAGGAACGTGGGAGCAGCCCACCTGACGACCGACTGGTTGTGCTTTCTGGACGCCGACGATCTGTGGCATCCGGAGCATCTCAAGCTTCTGGTGGACCACTCGTTCGCCATCCCAGAGGCCCGTGTGCTGTCTGCCGGAACCGTCCGATTTTCGACCGAACCCCTCGTCAACGCACTGACTGCGCCACCGATAGACGCGCCCGGACCGTCGCGCGCCGTCTCAGTGCCGCCCCAGCTGATCCCGGATCCAGCCGACATTCGGACCGCCCAAGTCAGCCGTCTGGCCGACGCGCCATGGATCATCGAACACCGCCATTTCTACCTGGGGAATCCCATCTCTTGCGGCGCGCAAATCATCGATCGACAACGATTCCTCGCTGCCGGCGGCTTCCCGATCTCGCTCCCGACGGCTGAAGACTTCGGATTCTGGCTCGCTGTTTCTCTGCTGGGACCTGTGCACGCCACTCCCGATGCGACCTTCTTCGTTCGAGTCGCCGAAGCGTCGATGACTACACGGACGAATTTGGGGCTGGGGCACATCGCCGCCACGTTGCCGTTTCTCGTCGGCGCCGACCTCGCACGCAACCCAGAGCTGGTGGAAGAGGTACTCGACAACCCTGACGCGTGGATGCCGATGTTGTGGGTGGCTTCCCGTTCTGCGATGGTTCGCCAGCGCCCGCTCGAACGCCGGGTGGTGTCGATGCTGGCGCGGTTCCTGATCCGAAGTCCGCGTCGCCGCAGCAAATTTCAACTTGCGGCCCTGATCGCTCAGATGAAATTTCGCTCAGCCGCACCAAGAATCCGTGACTGATGACGGCGACTGAGCCGGGGGACTCACGCAAGTTGCACCGCGCTTTGAACGTGGCTGCGATCGGCTCGGTGGCCAACATGGCCATCGGTGTGGTCAGCGCCCTCGTCATCTCGCGGGTGTACGGGGCCACGATCCTTGGCGCATACGCATTGACCTACATCGTCGTGGCACTGCTGGCACAGGCCACATCGCTGTGTGAACAGCCCGCACTGGTACGCCTGTTGGCTGTGGAACCGGAGCGGGGCGAACGTGGGTCCGGCCTGGTATTGGCGACGATGACGCTGTCCTACGGTTTGACTCTGCTCGCCGGGCCGGTGGTCGCCGGCGGGACCGCTTACTACCTGACGCACGCCGCTCACCTACCGGAGGCCGTTGCGCCGATGGTGTGTTTGGTTTTCGGGTTCGTGTTCATGGACAAGCTGTCCTGGAACCTCGACGGCGTACTTTCGGCCTATCGCGCGGCCGGCCGGCTGGCGATCGCGAACCTACTGAATTCCAGCATCCTGGCTACGGCGGCGATCGTCCTCGCGCTTCTCGACAAGTCTCTGTGGTCACTCACCATCGCTTCGCTGATCTCGTCGGCCGTCGCACTCACCTTCCGATTGTGGGCGGTCCGCCCTTACCTGCGCTGGCGAGTTCCGCGCGACGCTTACCGGGCCGGACTACGGGAACTCCCCGGCATGGTGCGATTCGGACTGCGGGTACTCCCGGGTTCGTTCTCCCAGGGGATGACGATCCAATCCGCGCTCTGGGTACTGGGCGCCACCGTGCCGGTGGCCGCCGTCGGAGCTTTCAGCCGGGCACAGAGCATCACCGTCAAGATCGGCGACCTGAATTACCGGCTGGCCGCGGTGATCTATCCCTCGCTGGTTCGCCGTGCTCATATCGACGACGGCGGAAAGTCTTTCGTCGCCGACGTGGTGACGTCGCTGGGGCGTACGTTCGTCCCACTGCTGCTCGTCCTCTGCGGGGCCGCGGGGGCCAGCCACACGATCATCTCGCTGTTCGGCGCGGACTTTCTGAGCGCTGCCGACTCACTGGCCATCCTGCTGATCGCCACCGGCATCTCGACGGCCACCATGATCTTCGGCGAGGCCCTCACGGCCTTGAACCGCCCGTCGTTGACCTCAGTGGGTTTGGTGATCGGACTGGTCGCGACACTTGCTCCCATGATTCCGCTGAGCCGCGCCTATGGAGCAACCGGGGCATCCCTGGCTTTTCTTGCCGGCACGGTAACCAGCACGGTGTTCCTGTTCGCGGCGCTCGTTCGGTCGGTGCCCGGCGAATGGGTCCGGCACCGGATGACGATGCGCTCAGTCGCACTCCTCGCGGGTTGCGCCCTCGCATATGCCTTACTGCACTGGGTAGAGACCGTTGGCAATCTGACGATCACCGCCGCTGCCGGAATGGCGTTCACAGGGCTCGTTCTACTGATCCGCCTGCGGGCTGGATCCGACCGCGTTCCCACCGAACATGCGGGGCAAGGTTGAGTCGCGAAGTGTGGTTTACCGTTATGCACCGTGGCTGACAGACATCCCGGCGAAGTCGAGCTGGACTTTCCACGCGAATGGGTCGAGTTCTATGACCCGGACAATTCCGAACATCTGATCGCCGCAGACCTCACCTGGCTGCTCTCGCGATGGACGTGCGTGTTCGGCACACCGGCCTGCCGTGGCACGGTTGAGGGCCGTCCCGACGATGGCTGCTGTTCGCACGGCGCCTTCCTCAGCGACGACGACGATCGGGCACGCCTTGACGCGGCCGTCGGCCAGTTGACCGCGACTGATTGGCAGTTCCGGGACAAGGGCCTCGGACCGAAGGGTTACCTGGAAGAGGACAGCCACGACGATGAACCCGCCCTCCGAACCCGAAAGCACAAGGGCGCCTGCATTTTTCTCAACCGGCCCGGATTCGCCGCGGGTGCCGGGTGCGCCCTGCACACCAAAGCGCTCCAGCTGAACGTCGACCCGCTGACCATGAAACCGGAAGTCTGCTGGCAATTGCCGATCCGGCGAAGTCAGGAATGGATCACCCGTCCCGACGACAGTCAGATACTCAAGACCACCGTCACCGAATTCGACCGTCGGGGCTGGGGTTCGGGGGGCGAAGATCTGCACTGGTACTGCACCGGCGACCCAGCGGCCCATATCGGGAGCAGACCGGTATGGCAGTCCTACGCCAGTGAACTGACTGAACTGTTGGGCGAAAACGCCTACGCGGAACTGGCCGCGCTATGCAGACGGCGCGGCGGATTCCCGTTGATCGCCGTACATCCGGCGACGAGGGCCGCCGAGGCTGCCCAGTTCAGTTGAGCACCCTGAGCTTCTGCCAGGGGACCTGCTCCATGGCGTCGTAGTCCCAGCGGAAGCCGGCGTCCTGGTATACCTTTCCGAGGGATCCGGGCGCAGCCCCGGTGTCGAGTTCGAAGCTGACACTCATGGTTGTGCCGGCGACGTCCATCACGTAGCCGCCATAGCGCTGCATCGCCGTCGCCACCGCCAACGCACCTTTTTCGAGGCCCAGCGTGCTCAGGTCCAGCGACGGATCCAGTTGCAGCAGTGCCCCTTCCGGAATGCAATCGGCACGTTCGGATGTCCCATCGCTCTTCTGCGCGGGTGCCCGAAATGTGGGGCAGGCGTTACCGGTCTGCAGCGCGAGGGCATGTGGAATCTCGCCCTTCTCGATCTCTGAAATCCGAATGACCCCCGCCAGACGGGAGGCGCCAGCGCCGGTGGCCGCGCCCCCCCATCCCGAGCCTCTGATGCTGTTCACGGCGCCGAAGGCAGTCGTCCATTTCTCGCCGTGTTTGGCGGCCTGCCAGAACTCAAAGACGTTCCCGCTGGATTCGTCGACTGTCACCAAGACCCCGTCGGTGCCCGTATTGGCTCGGGCGTTGTCGGGAATCGGCACAGGCCAGCCGGCGAACGGGCACAGGCCGAAATTCCGTTCGGTGCACTCCACTGTGTAGTCAGGTGTGTTCGACCCGGCGCGATAGATGGGAACGCCGAACTCCACCAGGTTGGCGAACACTCCGGGCTTGGCTTGAACGTAGGCGATCATCTCGGCGCTCCCGGGGTCGACCGACGGGTTGGGGCCGATGACCTGCCGCCAAGGACTGGAGGAGGCAAAGGGGTTATCGAACGCGTCGGGCTGCGGAGTTGAACGGCAACCGGCGATGCCGGTCGACACCACAAGGGCCGCAATCGCAGCAACAGACGTTGCGATACAACGTTTTCCACTCATACGGGAGTCAGCTCCTGCGTCGACGTTGGGTTGAGCGGGCGGTCACGGCGTCGCCGCGCCAGGATCCGCGGCGTCATCACGCCCACCAGAACCGCCGCGAGGGCGCCCATTGCGGCCGCACTCAATGTAGCCAAGGGCGACCGATCATTGGCGGGAACGATGTCCATGCTGCCGACCGTCTGAAGCGCGTATTGCTGGTAGCCGATGGAGTTGTGCAGCATGCTGTCCGCGTAACCGACGGCACGTTGCACTTCATCGCGCGCATGCTCGGCCGTGTCCTCATCCGCGCTGAAGGTCAGAATGCCCCGAACCGGGTCGGCGACGATGCTCGTCTTCGACGAGGGATCTTGGAGCAACTCGGCAAAGGTCGAGAGTAGCTCCGGTCTGGAACGGATATCGAGTGCGTACGCATACCAGCCATCGAGGTCACCCACCGGCATCAGAGTCACCCGTTGGCTCGCGGTGTGAGCTGTCACGCTGGTAGCGCTCAATGCAAGCCACGTGACGAAGACGCCCGCAAGGACTGCTGCGGACCGAATCACGATTGCCCGCAGCAGTGTCCGGATCGCGGTCTTCGGAATCGGCCACTCCGGTGCCACAGCGGGGACGAGCGCCAGCACCAACCCGAACGTCCGAAAATACGACAGGTGCAGTCCGACGCTCGCCGCCGACCAGGCGACGATTGCGCCGAGCACGGCGGCCGCGAATATCCGGTCTCGCGACGTGGGATGCGCGACGATGCCCAGGACGGCGATGCCCATGAACCCGAAAATCACCACCGCCCACCCGAGCAGCCCGTTCACCCCCGATGTGGCCGCGAACTCGGCGTAGAGGTTGTGCGGCGCAAGGGCCGGCTTCAGAACCGCGGTGGGAACGCGGCCGGCGTAGGAGATCACGAGGTCGGGGAAAGTCGACGGGCCGTACCCGAACGCAGGCCGCTCTTTGAACATCATCCACGCCGCTTCCTGAGCGCCCAGCCTGCCCAGCACCGACGGGTCCACATTGGCATTCTCATCAGCCGTCATCACATCTTGAAATGCCACTATCAGTCGGTTGCCTATTCCGGGAACCGCGAAGACCAGCAGTAGGAGCGGGCTGTACAGCAAACCGCGCCGCCGGATCGACCGGTCCGATGCGATAAACCACACCCCGACCGCTGCCCCGGCGGCCAGGAACGTGCCTCGCGATTGGGTCAGGTAGACGCCGGCGAACACCATCAACAAGATCCCCGCCCACACGATGGTGTCCGCCCGCCGGCGAGCCCGCATGGCGCGGGTCAGCAACGCGCTCGAAAACGGGAGGCCCATGACAAGATGGCGGCCCCAAAAGTTCGAGTCCGGCAAGGGCCCGCCGTACCTGAGCGTGGTGACCATCTCTCCCGACGCGATCGTCACCGTGGAGAACCCGCCGAAAGATACGGTGCCGCCGTAGACGAGCTCGTTGATGACGGTCAGTACCGACAGCACGGCCAGCGGGAGCACGATAACAGCAGCCACCGTCCACGGGCGTCCCGTCATCTGGACCAGCACCAGAAGGATCATGACGAAAACGCAGTCGAGGAAGAACCGGTGCATTCCTTCGAACGAGGCCGCCCTGTCGACGCTCCCGACAGTCGCCACGGCCTGTGTCGCCAGATAGATCGCGAGAAGTCCTGCACAGACGACTGTCCACGCATTGAGCCGGGCCCGGGCTTCCGGGTCACGCAACGCGAACCCGACTGCGAGAACACCCAGAAGCATTGAAGCCTGGAAAAACGGGATTCCGCCCTGCGGCGACAACACCCCGGAAACATTGGTGATCTCGATGACCACCATGGTGCACAACGCCAGCAGCGGTCGACGTGCCGCGAACATCAGGCCCGCCCCGCCGATCATCGCACCCAAGAGCAGAACGGGATTGCGGATTCCGAGGACCGTGAGAGCGGCGATAGTGGCTGCACCGGCAGCCAGGAGCATCCCCGGGAGTTCACCAGCCAGATCGATGACCCGGCCGGAACGGATGATCACCTGTGGAGGACCGCTTCGCCGATTCCCTTGGCTGGGAACCCTCCAAGATCAGCCGGACCGCGACGCCACCGCAGGCCCAGTACAGCGACCCCACCACCGAGTAGCAATCCGCCGAGCGCCCCTGCCCCGCCCATTTGTGTCGGGTCGGATGACGGGAGGGCGACTGCACTGCCCTTCGGCGGCCAGATCACCTTCACGAAGTACGGCGCCGCCAGCGACGCCACCTCGGGCGTTGCCGTGGTGAGGATGTCATTGAGCGCCGCCTCCGCGCCCGCCGCCGAACTCGCGGTGGCTGTGATGACCAGCAGGGTGGTTTCCGGCAAAGCCGCCGCTGTGAGCACCAGGTCACCTTGGGGAACCTTGGCCGCGTTGGCGGCCGACGGCAACCAGCGAGGATCCGAGTACACGATTGCCGCGTTCCGATTGATCTGTCCGCCGGTCAGCACCTCCCAAAGACCTGACGACTCTGACGTCGACAGGTTGGGCGGGGGCACCAGTGCGACGTTGGTGGATATTTTGTAGCGGGTGCCGCCGGGAGCCACCATCACCCCCAGCACCCCACCCACAAGCGCGCCCATCAGCGCGAATGAGCAGATGATGAGGCGGCGCTTGGTCATGGTCCTACTTTCGCTGTCTGCGGCGACATTGTCGAGTGACCTGTCGAGTTTCGAGACCCTATCCGGACGTTCCTGTTGCCATCCAGCATCAGAAACGGCGATGCGGTGACAGGCTACAGGCAGCTGTCTAACATCGCCCGAGTGTCAGTCGCACTGATCAGTGCCGTCGATCCGTACCCCACCGATGCCGGAAAAAAGGTGGTCCTCGCCGGATTCGTCTCCTATTTCGCCGAGCGGTACGGACCCGGGAATGTCCACTACATCAAGGTGGGCGCGGCACCCGACCACGAATTCCCGGTGCGGTTGCACGTGGTTCCGGCACCTAGCCGCGCCACCGTGATGCGCAACATAGCGACCAAGGTCAGCACCGGCAGGGCCAGTCTGCAAGAGGCCTTTCTGGGTTCACCGAAGACAGCGGCCGAGATCCGCCGGATCATCGGTGAGATCGGACCGCAGCTGCAGGTGTACGACACCGTGCGGATGGCCCAGTATGCGGGGGCCGACGTCCGGGCCGAGCAGGTCTGCTACCTCGACGACCTGTTCTCCGAACGCTATGACCGCATGCTGAAGGCGGCGGAGCAATTCGACGACGTCGAGATCAGCCCACTGGGCAATTTCGCCGAGCACATCCCCGCCAAGCTGCAGCCGCTGGCCACCAATCGGATCGGCCAGAACGCGCTGTTGCGTATCGAGCGGGCACTGGTCCGGCGCAGCGAAGATCGCGTGGCCCGCACCTTCCGGCGCTGCCTGCTGGTCAACGACGAGGAGGCGGCGGACCTCACCAGACGCGCAGGGGTCGCCCCCGGCCGGGTGAGATGCGTGCCACCGCTGCTCAAAGCTCCGACGTCATCGCGGCGCACATTTGCGGGCACACCTGATTTCGTATTCCTGGGTCTCTTATCGCTCCCCCACAACGACGACGGCATCCAGTGGTTCCTCCGCGCGGTGTGGCCGACTGTGCTGTCTCGCCGTCCCGATGCGCGGCTGCGGATCATCGGCCGCGATATCCGTCCCGACCTGCAGGCGCTCGCCGCGGGGCTGTCGGACACGGTGTCCGTGGAAGGTTATGTCGAGGATCTCAGCGACGCGCTGGGCCGATCGGCCGCGATGCTCAACCCCCTGCGGTTCGGGTCGGGTGTCAAGCTCAAGGTGATCGAGGCACTCGGGCGCGGGGTGCCCGTGGTTTCCACACCCGTCGGTGCCGAAGGAATCGGACACGGCCCTGGGACGGGCGTCCTCGTCGCGCAGGAGCCGGCGGCTATCGCCGAGCTGATGTGCTCGTTGACCGACGTGAATTACAACGCGACGGTGTCGGCGGACGCCTCGGCGCACTTCGCCGCCACCTACGCCCGCGAGGCGGTGTTCAGCACGTACGACACCGCTTTCGGCGCCTGAATGGCCTCATTGTGTTTGCCGGAAACGATGTCGACCGTATTTGTCCGCGGCACTGACCGCGACCTGTGGCCGTAGCCGAGTTGTCGGCATGTAGTTACCGCCAAGTTATCGAACCTCTCTAGCCTTTACCTACTGGCAGAGGGCTGACGACGGCCCGCCGCCGACACAGAAGACGGTTCTCAGTGACGGTTGAAATCACGTCTGAACAGCACGAATCTGGGCGGCGGCCAAGTGATGGCGAGGGACGCGGCAGCGGCTTGCAGGGCCGTGCCGGACAGCAATTCGACGCCCGCGACGAGGAAGCGTTCTTCCCGCCCGAACCCGGCCTGACCCGATCACGCAGCGAGATCCAGCATGCGGAAGACCGTCGGCGGCTCTACCTCACCGATGGCCTTGTTGTTTGCGGTGCGGTGGTCAGTGGGGACGTGTTCCGGCTAGCGGGTCACCCGGCGGTGGCCGGTGTGACCGCAGCCATCCTGGGCATTCTGTGGATGGTGTTCCTGGGCATCAGCGGTAGCCGGTCGAGGCGGGTGCTCGGCTCAGGCTTCGGCGAATACGCCGCGATCGTGCTCGCCACCCTTCAACTCTTCGGGCTCGCGGCGATCTCTGCGCAGCTGTTCGGGCTCAGCCTGTCGCGCGGCTATCTGGCCATCGCTCTGCCGCTCGGTGTCGCCGGATTGATCTGCACACGCAGCTATTGGCGTCACGCCGCGGCGGCCAGACGCCGCACCGTCGACCCGGCGTCGGTGCTCGTCGTCGGCACCGAGCAGGTCGCCCGCAATATCGCGAGGATGTTTGCTCGCGACCCCGAGTCGGGGTACCGCGTGGCGGGCATCTGCACGCCGGCCGGGCCGGTGCGCGGTGCCACATCGATTCGCGTCGAGGGACTGGATATTCCGATCGTCGGAATCGACGAGGCGATCGTGGGCGCGGTGCGCGAGACCGGGGTTCACACTGTGGCGATGGCGGCAACCGATCATCTGAAGCCGGCGGAGATTCGCCGGCTCATGTGGGAGTTGGAAGCCCTTGGGGTCGACCTGATGGTCTCGCCCGGCCTGATCGACGTCGCCGATGAACGCCTGCACAGCCGCGCGGTGGCCGGAATGGCCATGCTCGAGGTGGCCAAACCGCAGTACAGTCGGGCCAATTCGCTGGCAAAACGGGCGTTTGACGTGCTGTTCACCATCGCCGCACTCGCAGTCGCCGCTCCCGTGATGATCGCGGCCGCCGTCGCGGTGAAACTGTCCAGCCCCGGACCGGTGTTTTACACCTCCGAACGAATCGGCCGGGACGGCGGCACATTCAAGATGATCAAGTTCCGCAGCATGTTCCGCGATGCCGACCGCCAGCACGCGCAGATGGTCGACGAACACCAGGGCACGGCTATCTTCTTCAAGGTCAAAGACGATCCGCGAGTCACCCCGATCGGACGGATCCTCCGGAAGTTCAGCGTCGACGAACTGCCGCAGTTCTTCAACGTCTTGCGCGGTGATATGAGCGTGGTCGGCCCTCGTCCGCAGGCGCGTAGGGAAGTCGACTGCTACGACGACCTGTTCCGCCGGCGCCTCAGCGTCAAACCCGGCTTGACCGGACTGTGGCAGGTCAGTGGGCGCTCGGACCTGCACGTCGAGGAAGCCGTCCGTCTGGATCTGAGCTACGTCGAGAACTGGTCGCCGGTCCAGGATCTGGCGATCATCGCCCGCACCGTGAAAACGGTGCTCCGCGGAGACGGCGCCTACTGACTTCTCATCCGGGCGCCTAGCCCTCGAGCTTGTAGCCCAGCCCACGCACCGTGACCAGGTGCACAGGATTGGCGGGATCGGCTTCGATCTTGGACCGCAGTCGCTTGACGTGGACGTCCAGCGTCTTGGTGTCGCCGACATAATCGGCTCCCCAGACCCGATCGATCAACTGCCCGCGGGTGAGCACCCGCCCGCTGTTGCGCATCAGATACTCGAGGAGGTCGAATTCCTTGAGCGGCAACGTGATCGGCTGGCCGTTCACCGTGACGATGTGCCGTTCCACGTCCATCCGAACGGGCCCGGCCTCCAGTACGCCGTCGCTCACCCCCGGGTCCTCGTTCTCCGCACCGCGCCGGAGAACGGCCCGGATCCGCGCGATCAGTTCGCGGGCGGAATACGGCTTGGTGACATAGTCGTCGGCGCCGAGCTCCAGGCCGACCACCTTGTCGATTTCGCTGTCCCGCGCAGTCACCATGATCACGGGGACACTCGAGCGGGCACGCAACTGCTTGCACACGTCGGTCCCGGTCATGCCGGGCAGCATCAGGTCGAGCAGGACGATGTCCGCTCCAGACCGGTCGAACTCTGCCAGCGCGGCGGGTCCGTCACCGACGACGGTGGCCTCGAACCCCTCCTTGCGCAACAGAAATGCCAGCGGGTCGGCCAACGATTCCTCGTCCTCGACGATCAAAACACTTGTCATTGGCGTACAACTTCCTCTTCGCGAGCCGATCGATCGGCAGGGTCGTCTGTGTTGGTATCGGGGTATGCGGGAACGCAGAGCGTGAACGTCGAGCCCGTGCCAGGCTGGCTCCACAAGCGAATACTCCCGTTGTGGTTGGCGGCAACATGTTTGACGATGGCCAGCCCGAGGCCTGTACCACCGGTGGCCCGTGACCGCGCTTTGTCGACACGGAAGAAGCGCTCGAACACTCGTTCCTGATCTGCGCGCGCGATACCGATGCCGCGGTCGGTGACCGAGATCTCGATCGTGTCGCCCCACCGGCGACGGCTGATCGAGACCGCTGATCCGTTGGGAGAGTATGCAATCGCATTGGAGATGAGGTTCGCCAACGCGGTGACCAGCAGGCCCTGGTCGCCCAGAACGCAGAATCCGGTCGGGGCATCGGTGGTGACCACGATGTCGGCGTTGTCCGCGGGCACCTTGTGCCGCGAAATCGCTTCGCTCACAACAGCATCCACTTCCACTTCGTTCAGATCCGGAAGTCGTGCCGCGCCCTGCAAACGGGACAGCTCGATCAGCTCACCGACCATGTTGGCCAGCCGATGAGATTCGGTGAGCATCTTCTCTCCGAACCGGTGCACGGTCTCCGGATCGTCCGTGGACTCCAGCAGTGCCTCAGCCAGCAGTCCCATCGCCCCGACGGGCGTCTTCAACTCGTGACTGACGTTGGCGACGAAATCGCGCCGGCTGGCCTCCATCCGAGCAAGCTCCGACTGGTCGTCGAGATAGATGACGGCGAATCGGGGGTCATCGGTGGTCAATAATCGAACGTGCCCACGCACCGAGACTCCGGACCGGCCGGTGCTGGCACGTCGCAGCGGTGACAGATCGACCTCGGTGTCTTCGCCGGTGTCGAGCGTGTGTTGGGCGACCTTCCACGCCCGCTCGTCGAGCAGACGGCCGCGCACCAGGCCAAGCTCGGTTGCCCGGTCGTTGATGAAGACCACGTCACGCATGCGATCGACGACGACCATCCCGATCGGTGCCAGAGACACCACGTGCTGCAACATCTGCGACACGGTGATCCCGGCCTCGGTGATCGCGCGGCGCCGCCGGCGCTCGAGGATTCGGGGGGTGAGTAGGACGCCGATCACGAACCCGATGGCGAGCGCGATCAGCGCGGCGACGGCGACAGGCACTGCCACCGAAACAACACTCACGCGAAAAGCGTACGCATCAGATGGACGTCAACCCAGCAGCGTGCGGCCGATTCGGGACAGGTCACATCTTCTCGGGCAGGTGTTCGGCCTGCGTTAACCCGCTGTTTGCTACTTGCCGCCCTGGTTGGCCACCGCGGCCGCACCGGCGGCGGCGGCCTCGGGGTCCAGGTACGTGCCACCGGGAATCGTCGGCCTCAGGTCGGCGTTCAGGTCGTAACGCAGCGGGATCCCGGTCGGGATGTTGAGACCGACGACATCCTCGTCCGACATGCCGTCCAGGTACTTCACGAGTGCCCGCAGCGAATTGCCGTGCGCGACGACAAGCACCGTCTTGCCCGCGCGCAGCTCCGGGACGATGGTGTCCTCGTAATACGGCACGAACCGGGCGACCACGTCGGCCAGGCATTCCGTCAACGGCCCGCCGCCGATTCCGGCATAGCGGGGGTCGGTGTCCTGGCTGTACTTGCTGCCCGGCTCGATGGGTGGGGGCGGGGTGTCGTAGCTGCGGCGCCATTTCATGAACTGGTCGTCGCCGTATTTGGCCTTGGTTTCGGCTTTGTCCAGCCCCTGTAGCGCGCCGTAGTGCCGCTCGTTCAGGCGCCAGTCGCGCTGGACCGGGATCCACAGCCGATCGGCGGCATCCAGAGCCAGGTGCGCCGTGGTGATCGCGCGGCGCAAAAGCGAGGTGAACACCACGTCGGGCAGGCGATCCAGGGCGCCGATCAGTTCTCCCGACCGGACGGCCTCCGCGCGGCCCTTATCGGTCAGGTCGACGTCGACCCAACCGGTGAAGAGGTTCAGCGCATTCCATTGACTCTCGCCGTGCCGAAGCAGGATCAGGGTTGCGTCACTCGCCGTTGATTCGCCCGTCGTTGATTGGCCCATGGTGCCGAGTCTCTCACGTCGGCTCGCGTCAGTGGTCGTCGATCAGATGCTCGAAAGCCTCGAGGTTCTTGAGCGACTCTCCCCGAGAGACCCGCCATGCCCACTCTTTTCGGATCGACGATTTGAAGCCGAGTTCCAGCAGGGTGTTGAAGTCGTTGTCGACCGACTCGAGGACCTGGCCGAGGATCCTGTCGATTTCGTCGGCGGTGACGGCCTCGAGTGCCATCCTGCCGACGAGGTAGATGTCGCCGACGTTGTCGAGGGTGTAGGCGACCCCGTAGAGCCGCCGGTTGCGTTTCAGGAGGAACCGGTAGACGCCCTCGTGGTTCTCGTCGGGCCGGCGGCATACGAACGCCTCGACTCGCACGGAGTGCTCACCGATGCTGAGGATCGTGTTGGTCTTGAGCTTGCGCTCACCCGGGAGTTCGACGATGAGTCCCGGCAGGCCACCGTGCGCACCGTCATGGCGGGTGTAGACCAGGCCGTGTTCGTTCAGCGCCGCCTCGATGGTGGCCTGAACCCTCACGCGCGCACACCCCGCCGCATCGCCCAGCGGCGGCCGTTTCGCCGGATCAGAACGTCGGACTCGCGTGTGACGTTTCCGTAGTCGCCGATGGCTCGGCCGTAGCTGGCGAGCAACGCGTCGACCGTGCTGTCCCAGGAGAACCGCTGTGCATGGGCCAACGCGTTACGGCTCATCGACGCCCGGTCGCCCGCGAGCACCGTCGAGATCGCGTCCGCCCACTTCTCTGGATCGTGTCCGTCGACCAGGACGCCACTGCGGCCGTCGTGGATCGCGACGGGGAGTCCCCCGACCGCAGCGGCAACCACCGGGGTCCCGCAGGCCTGCGCTTCCACCGCAACCAAACCGAAGGACTCCGAATAACTCGGCACCGCAACCAGGTCCGCCGCGCGGTAGAGATCGACCAATTCGTCGCGGCTCTGCGGTGGCAGGAAAGTCACCCGATCGGCGATGCCCAGCTCTCCGGCGAGACCCGCCAGCGCGTCCGGAGTCGCAAGGCCACTGCCGGACGGACCGCCCGCCACCACCACCCGAACGCCGGGCAGTCGCGCCGCCGCGTGCAGCAGGACGTCGGGGGCTTTCAGCGGCTGAATTCGACCGACGAAGGCGATCACCTGTTCGTTGTCGGCAATGCCCAGTCGCTGCCTGGCGGCGGCACGAGGGCCTGGCGTGAAAGCCTTGAGGTCGACACCCGGATGCGCGACGTCGATGCGCGCCGGGTCGGCGTGATGCACCGAAACCAGTTGGTGCGCTTCATCTTCGGTATTGACGATCAGCCGGTCGGCTTCGTCGACCACCTGCTGCTCACCGACTGCGCGCAGGGGCGGTTCCGGGGCGTCGCCGTCGGCGAGGGCCGCGTTCTTGATCGCGGCCAGCGTGTGGGCGGTGTGCACCAGTGGCACCGCCCAGCGGTCGCGGGCCAGCCAACCCACCTGCCCGGACAGCCAGTAGTGCGAATGCACGATGTCGTAGTACCCACGTTCGTGGGCGGCCTCGGCTCGCAGGACATGGGCGGTGAATGCGCACAGCTGCGTCGGTAGGTCGTGCTTCTCGAGCCCTTCGAACGGCCCGGCCACCACGTTGCGCACCCGCACCCCGGGGGCCACCTGCACAATCGGCGACTCTGACGACGAGGTGGCGCGGGTGAAGATCTCGACCTCGACCCCGCGCCGTGCCAGATGCAGCGCGGTTTGCAACACGTAGACGTTCATCCCACCCGCATCGCCGGTACCCGGCTGGGCCAGCGGCGAGGTGTGCACCGACAACACGGCGACTCGCTTGGGCGCGACCTGCACGCCCTCATGTTTACACGCACTCATCGTTGGCGAAAATCTGAAGTGCCGTCCTCAGTTCGTCACCGATACGATTGCCTGGTGGATCCCGACGACTTGGAATCTCGCGTCTCATCACTTGAGCAGCAGGTCAGCGACCTGAACGATCGCGTCCGCGCAAGTGATCAGAACGCGGCGGCCGCCCGCATACTCGCCGGTGGCGCTGACCGAGATGTCGGTGAGATTCGCGGTGAGATCCGAGATTTCCGCAGAGCCACCACGGCCGGCCTCAATGCGCTGCGCCAAGATTTCGTCGACCTTCGCGACCACGTCGATCGAGGTTTCGCAGAGATGCGTGGCAAGTTCGACGCGGCCGCTGCCGGACAGGCGCAGATCATCGGCCTCCTCAAGAAGATCGCCGACTGAGTCCCGCGATCGCCTCACTAGAGTGGGCCCGGTGAGATCCCCCGACGCCCATTCCCGTGTTGCAGTCGTCACCGGTGCGAGCTCTGGCATCGGTGAAGCCACCGCCAGAACCCTTGCCGCGCAGGGCTTCCACGTCGTCGTGGTGGCACGCCGGGCTGACCGCCTCCGGCGTCTGGCCGACCAGATCGACGGCACCGCCGTCGTCGCGGATGTCACCGACGACGCAGCGATCCAAGAACTCGCCTCACAGCTGACCCGAGTCGATGTCCTCGTCAACAATGCCGGCGGCGCGAAGGGGCTGGCCCCGGTTGCCGACGCCGACCTCGACGACTGGCGATGGATGTGGGAGACCAACGTGATGGGCACGCTGCGGGTCACGAAGGCCCTGCTTCCCAAACTCATCGAGTCGGGCGACGGTCTGATCGTGACCGTCACGTCGATCGCCGCGCTGGAGGTGTACGACGGCGGCGCCGGATATACGGCGGCCAAGCACGCGCAGGGCGCTCTGCACCGCACCTTGCGCGGCGAACTTCTGGGCCAACCGGTCCGCCTGACGGAGATCGCGCCGGGGGCCGTGGAAACCGAGTTCTCACTGGTCCGGTTCGGCGGCGACGCGCAGCGCGCCGAGAAGGTCTATTCCGGGATCACTCCGCTGTCGGCGGACGACGTGGCCGAGGTCATCGGGTTCGTCGCATCCCGTCCGGCGCACGTCAACCTGGACCGGATCATGATCCGGCCCAGGGACCAGGCCAGCGCCAGCCGGTTCAGCCGCCGGGTGTAGCCCCGGGTGTCGCCGGAGTGGGTATGGGCGTCGGGGTCGGTGTGCCCGACAGGGTGGGTGCGTCCGTGGGCGTGGCCGGAGCCGTGCTGGGGATGTTCGCCGGCGACGGTGCCGAGTTGACGGCCGACATGGATTTCCACTCGTCCCAGTCGACGGCCCAGTCCCAGATGTCCCCGTCGGCGTAGGACAGCTGAATCGACGTCCCGGTGACTTCCACCGGGTCGCCGTAGATGGCGGTGTTGAAGTACTGCTCGGCGTCGCTGGTCGAGAGGTTGATGCAGCCGTTGGTGACGTTGGTGTTCCCCTGCGCCCCGGAGCTGGCGGGGTTCGCATGGATGAATTCGCCGTTGTTGGAGATCCGGACGGCCCACCGCTCATGAACGTTGCTGTAGCCGGCGGCCGGGTTCGACATGTAGAAGTCCGCGTATTTCTCGGTGACCACGTGAACGCCGCTGCGCGTGACGTTGCGGGGCATGTCGCCCTCCCCGTAGCTGCACGGAAAATCCATGGTCACGCCGTCGTCGGTGATGACCTGGATCCGATGCGACGTTGCGTCGGCCTTTACGACCTGCCGGCGCCCGATGTCGAAGTCGAGGGTGGAGTCGGTGGCGCCGTAGGCATCGTCGCCGAACGCGACACCGTACAACTTGGCGTCGACGTGAACCTTGGTGCCGGGCGCGTAATAGTCCTTGGTCCGCCAGTGCGCTCGTGATCCACCGACTTCGTCGGGGAGCCAGGCCCAGCTGCCCTCGGTCGGCGGATCGGTCGTGACTTTCAGCGCCTTCTCGACCGTCGCTTTGTCGCTGATCGGCGCATCGAACTGGAGGATGACGGGCGCGGCGATGCCGACGGTCTGTCCGTCAGAGAGCTGGAATTGCCCATTGACCTGTTTGCTTGGCTCCACGGTGGTGAACGACCCGGCGATCCCCACTGGCTGGCCGTCGCGCCCGACCACGGAGCCGCTCCACGTGTAGACCGCCCCGTAGCCGAGCGGCTCCGAAGTGGCGAACTCGGTGCGGTCCCGGTTCAGAGCACCCGCGACAGCCCTGCCGTCGGCGTTGACCAGGGCTACCCGTTGAATCCAGCCATTACTGACTCGGACGCTGACCGGAACGGTCGGAATCACTTCGGCAGCCGCGTTGTCCGGCGTCAGTGTCACTGTCGCCTTGGCGGGCGGCGACGAACCAGCACCCGGCTTTCCCGAACCACCCGAACATGCGGCGAGCGCCGTGGGCGCGGCCACCCCGAGAGTCAGCGCCGCCAGCGCCTTACGACGGCTGACATGCGGAGGAGGAGGATTAGCGGCGCCCACGTCGATCCAAGATAGGCCAGTTCGTTACAAAACGCAGCCGACCAGAACAGGCTCGGGCACCAGCGTGACCCCGAACACACGGTGCACACCGGCACGCACCGTCCGGGCCAACTCGAGGACGTCGCTACTGGTGGCACCGCCCCGATTGGTCAGCGCCAAGGCATGTTTCGTCGAGAGCCGGCAGGGCGCGCCCGAACCCGGGTAACCCTTGCCGAAGCCTGCCCTTTCAACCAGCCATCCGGCCGCCAGCTTCACACCGCCGGGGGCCGGGAAATGCGGCACCGGGCCGTCGGAGTCGGCACGCAGACGTTCAAAACGTTCAGCACTGACGACCGGGTTCGTGAAGAACGATCCGACACTCCAAGTGTCGTGATCGCGGCTGTCGAGCACCATCGCCTTCTTCGAACGCAGTGCCAGCACCGTCGCGCGGACCTCGGCGGGATCGGCAGTCTCCCCGACCGACACTCCCAGTGCGGTGCCGAGTTCGGCGTATCGGATCGGTGCGGAGCGGCCACCGCCGTCGAGTGCGAACTCGACTTCCAGCACCACACGGTCGAATGTGTTCTTCAGAACGCTGTGCCGATAGCCGAAGCCCAATTCGGATACCGGAGCCCAGCGCACATCGCCGTTACGGCGGTCGAGCAACCGGACCCGGGTCATGGTGTCCGCCACCTCCACTCCATAAGCGCCCACGTTCTGCACGGGAGTGGCCCCCGCGGATCCCGGAATACCCGAAAGACACTCCAGTCCACCAAGATTCGCAGACACAGCATGCGCGACCACGTCATCCCAGACCGCACCGGCTTCGGCGCGAAGCGTCGATCCCTCGATGTTCACCCCGCCGGCCGCGACCCGGACAACCGTGAGATCGGTCATGTCGTCGGAGATCACGACATTCGACCCGCCCGCGAGGAGCAGAACCGGCCCGCCGGGGACACGATCGAGAGCCCGCAAAGTCGTCACCAGCTGATCGGTCGTGCCGCATGTGATCACCCTGCGGGCGATCGGCCCCACCCGCAGGGTGGTCATGGCCGCCAGTGGCACGTCAACAGCCACTGCGGCACCGCCGAACTCGGCGGTCCTGATTCCCGGGTCGCTGCGCTCCTGCCAACCGGTCCCCACGGCGGCTAACGGTACCGTTGCCCTCATGGCCAGCCAGATGGAGTACGTCATCGCCATCGACGAACCGGTGGTGCGGGTGCACGAGTGCTTCACCAGCCGGGAGTACTGGGAAGCGCTGGAAAAAGTTCACAAGGAAAACGCGCCGACGGACCTGACACGCTTCGATTCGGGCCACGCGGGAACCGATGTCGTGTTCAGCCACTCGATGTCGCGCAGCGACCTGCCGTCCATCGCCGCCGCAGTGGTGCCGATCAACAAGTTCTCCATCGACCGCGAGCAGCACTTCGGCCCCTTTGACGCGGACACCGATTCCGCCACCGGCAGCTACAACGTCGCGGTTCCGGGGCTGCCCCTCAAGCTCGGCGGAAGCCTGGTCATGGGTGCTGCCGCATCAGGCAGCGAGGTCACACTGATCACCGTCTGCAAGGTGAGCGTGCCACTGGTCGGCCGCAAGATCGAAGAGATGCTCCTCAACGGGCTTCGCACCCTGTTCGACGCCGAACGGGACTTCATCAACGAATGGATCGGCGACCATCGCTAAAGCCCAACGGCCGGTTGGCATTCCGACGCGAGGAACGACGGGTAACAATCGGTTGCGGCGAGCGGACCGCTGGCTGGTCAATTCCCCCCGGGTGCGCAATGCCATTGCGACAGCCAAGGATCCGGTGGTGATCGATCTCGGCTACGGCCGCGTACCGGTGACCACGCTCGAGTTTGCACAGCGGCTGGCAGCCGTGCGAGCGGATATACGGGTGATCGGGCTCGAGATCGACCCGGAGCGAGTCGAAGCGGCACGCTCCTCACGTGACCAGCCCACACGTGATCAGCCGAGCGTCGAATTCCGACTCGGCGGCTTCGAACTGGCCGGCCTCGCCCCAATCCTGGTGCGGGCCTTCAATGTCCTGCGCCAGTACCCCGAGGACGCCGTCGCCGACGCCTGGGCGCTGATGCGTTCCCGACTGGCTCCCGACGGACTGATCGTGGACGGCACCTGCGACGAACTGGGCCGCCTGGGGTGTTGGGTCCTGCTCGATCGCGACGGACCTGTCAGCCTGACCCTCGCCTGCGATCCACGGCGCATCGAACGTCCGGCGGATCTCGCCGAGAGATTACCGAAAGTGCTTATCCACCACAATGTTCCGGGTCAGCCCATCCACGAGTTGCTGAGATCGGCCGACCAGGCCTGGGCCGCTGCCGCCGCCCACTCCGTATTCGGCCCCAAGGCTCGCTGGCACGCCATGCTGGAAGCCCTGCACGCCGACGGAATTCCGATACCCACACCGCGGCGCAGCGCGCGCGACGCCGTTCTCACCGTTCCATGGGCGGCGGTCGCGCCGGAACAGCCAGAACTAAGCTGAGCCCATGCGGATCGCACTGGCCCAGATCATGTCAGGCACCGACCCCCGGGAGAATCTGAAGCTCGTCGAGCAGTACACCTATGCCGCTGCCCAGGCCGGCTCGAAGCTGGTGGTCTTCCCGGAGGGCACGATGTGCCGCTTCGGGGTTCCGCTGACACCGGTCGCCGAACCGCTCGACGGACCATGGGCCGACGAGGTGCGCGCCATCGCCGCGCGGTACGACATCACCGTGCTGGCCGGCATGTTCACCCCGGCCCCAGACGGCCGCGTCACCAATACGATGCTGGCCACCGGACCCGGTGTCGACGCCCATTACGACAAGATCCACATGTATGACGCTTTCGGGTTCAAAGAATCCGACGCGATCGCCCCAGGCCGGGAGCCTGTTGTCATCACGGTCGACGGGGTGGGGGTCGGGATGACCCTGTGCTACGACATCCGCTTCCCGGCGCTCTACACCGAACTCGCCGACCGGGGCGCGTCGATCATCACCGTCAGCGCCTCGTGGGGGGCCGGGCCGGGCAAACTCGATCAGTGGACCCTGCTCACCAAGGCCCGCGCGCTGGATTCGTCATGCTTCATAGCCGCCGTCGGGCAGGCCTACCCGGGCGACGAACTGTCATCCTCGACGAACGCCCCGACCGGGATCGGCGGCAGCACCATCTCCTCGCCGCTCGGCGAAGTGGTCGGCTGGGCCCTTGCGGAACCCAAACTGATCATCGCCGACCTCGACATGCAACGTGTGACCAAGGCACGCGAGACCGTCGGCGTGCTGCGCAACCGTGCGCCGTTCACCCAGATCGGCGGGGGCGCTCAGCTCGATAGGGCAGAATCGCCGGGGTGACGACTCCGCCTCAGGGCCCAAACCCTCAGGGCCCAAACCCTCAGGGCCCGCCCCCTGGGGGACCGGTCCCACCCATGCAACCGATAGGCCCCGGCGACCTGACCGCCCCGGGTCTGCCCATTCCGCCCACGCAGGTCATTCCCCAGCCACCGACCACGGTCGAGGAGCCGGAACGCTCACGACTGGGGTTCGTCCGCGATCCGCTGTCGATGATTCTCGTGCTCGTCATCGTGGTCTCATTGGTGGTTGCCGGCCTGCTCGGTGGCGAACTGTATGCCCGTCATCGGGCCGACGCCGTCGTCGCCAGCGCCGTGGAGTGCATCGTGCAGGACAAGACCGATGTGTCGTTCGGCATGCGGCCACTGCTGTACCAGCTCGTCACCAGTGAATTCAGCAGCATCTCGGTGGAGACCGCGGGCAACCAGATCCGCGCTGCCAAGGGCATGAAACTTGATCTGCACATGGAGGACATCCGCCTGCACAAGACGGCGGACTCCGAGGGAACCATGGGCGCATTGGACGCGGTGATCAGCTGGTCCACCGATGGCATCAAAGAGACCGTCCGGGACGCCATTCCATTTCTGGGATCGCTGGTCAGCAGGGTTACCACCAACCCGTCCGACGGCACCATCGAGCTGGAGGGTTCGCTGGGCAGCGTCATCGCCAAGCCGCAGGTCACCAACGGCGGGCTAGAACTTCAGGTGCTCAAGCTGAGCGGACTGGGCCTCACCCTTCCGAAGGAGACCGTGCAACCCGCACTCGACACGTTCACCGGCACGCTGACCAGAAACCTGCCGATGGGCATCCACGCCGACAGCGTTCAGATCACCGACGACGGCGTCACCGCGAAGTTCATCACCCGCAACGCGACCATTCCCACAGGGCAGCAGGATCCCTGCTTCTCAGGAGTCTGAGCCCCCGCCGGGGTTGCACCCGTCGAGCAGCATGGTGTTGTCGTCGACGACGGGCCGCCACGGCTCCAGGTTCCAACTCGCCTTTCCGGGCTCCGCGAATTCGGCCAGCCGCCAGTGGCAGACGAACTGCGATCGCATCCCGGGGGTGTCGGCGTCGGGGGCCAGCGCAAGAACCTCGCTCCAGGCCTCGTCGATCTGCGCCGGCGTCTTGCCCAGCTGACCGGCGGCCGAGCGGCCCGATGCAGTCGGATAGACCTGGAGGCTGGCCCGGCCGTCGCCGCCGACCCACTGCGTGTAGTCGATGAACGGTGGCGACGGGGTCAGATCGGGACCAGGATCGGCCGCCGCCTGGGACGCAAATGCCAGCGCCCACGGCAACACCGCGGCAGCCGCAAACGCCCGCACGGTCAGCGCGACTTCCCCTGGACTTCGAGCAGCTTGGGCCGCACGTCCACCAGGTACACGCCGGAGGCGCAGGCGGCGATCACCGGGCCCATCAAGCTGAGCACGAAAGCCAGCCCGATGCTGATTCCCAGAATCAGCAACCAGACCTGCTTCGTCAGCTTGTCGACCGCGGTGTACGCGTCGGGCCGTTGGACCGCCGCATGAATGAAGGCATACACCGCCATCCCGATAACGGCCCAGAAGACCACATCAAGAACGACACCCGCCAGTCCTTGCAGCATCACAGCCACAAGAGTAGGCGGGTGTCGTCTTTTTCGTCGAACCTAGGTTTGATCCTTCGGGGTCAGCCCGTCGGGGTCAGGCCCTAAGTGCTTGTTACTTCTGGGTGACCTTCTTGGCCGGTGCCTTCTTGACGGCCGGCGCCTTCTTGGCAACCGGAGCCTTCTTGGCGACGGCCTTGGCGGCCGGGGCCTTCTTGGCGGGCGCCTTCTTGGCGGCCGGAGCCTTCTTGGCGGCCGGAGCCTTCGCCGCGGCGGGGAGCTCTACGCCGACCAGCTTGGCGGCACGCTCACCGACAGCACGTGTCTGCGACGAGACGTTGCCCAGCGCTTCCTGAGTCAGCTCGACCGCCTGGTCGACGTAACCCTCGGCGCGCGCTGCGGCCTCTTTGAACTCGGGCTGGCTGCGAAGTCGCTCCAGAGCGGCCTCGCCCCGCTCGACCAGGCTGTTGTACGTCGCGGTCGCTGCCTCGACGTAGCCTTCCGCGGCCTTGCGCAGTTCGTCGGAGTTGAGCTTGCCGCGGATTTCCTCGGCACGCGCCGGCAGGTTCTCCTGCAGCTTGGTCAGACGAGCACGACGTTCTTCCACCCGGGTGCTTGCCTCGCTGCGGGCGTCTTCAGCCCGTTCGCGCAGCGTGAGCAGGATTTCGTTCACCGTGGCCAGAGCCAGGTCTGCGGCGCCGACCGCAGCAAGCAACGGTGCCTTGAGATCTTCGATGTTCGTTTGTTCTGCCATGTCATGGCTCCTTTCAGTTTCGACGAAAGTCTTTTTGGTCGAGTACGAATTCGGTCGAGTATGAAGTTGTGAGGTGTGAGCGGTCGTTAGGCGGGTGTGGGCTCCTCACGTGCATCTGCTTTGGCCAGGTTCTCGTGGTTTTCCCGGCAGAAGGACGTATAGATGTCCAGCAGGACCTGTTTTTGCCGTTCGGTGATGGATGTATCGGCGAAGATGGCGTCTCGCACGTGGCTCGCCTCCGATGGTTCGAGGATTCCGGCCCGCACATAGAGCACTTCGGCAGACATCCGCAGCGCCTTGGCGATCTGGCCGAGGACCTCGGCGGAGGGCTTGCGCATGCCTCGTTCGATTTGACTGAGGTACGGATTGCTGACGCCGGCCTTCTCGGCCAGCTGCCTTACGGAGACCTGCGCGGCCTCGCGCTGCGAGCGGATGAAGCTACCGATGTCCTGCGCGGCGGTGGTCATCACAGTCGCAAGATCTGCGTCTTGCTGCATGGTGCCTCCTTCGCAAAAGCTTTGTTACCGGCGGGTACGAAAACCACGGTACGCCGGGGTGCTAACTTTTGCAAGCACTTGCTAGCGCTGGTCAGAATATGATTTGCGCCACTGTGTAGATAATCAGGCCGGCCAGGGAGCCAACGACGGTGCCATTGATGCGGATGAATTGCAGGTCTCTACCCACATGAAGTTCGATTCGCCGACTCGCTTCCTCGGCATCCCACCGCTCGATCGTGTCAGTGATGATCGTGGTGATCTCGGCACCGTACTGAGCCACCAGATGTTGTGCGCCGCGCACGATCCAGTTGTCCACCTTGTCGCGCAGCTCGACGTCATCTCGCAGCGATTCACCAACCCGGACAACCGAATCCGCGATTCGGTTCCGCAACGCGGACGACGGGTCGTCGACGCCCTCGAGGACATATCGCTTCAAGGTCCTCCACGCCGTCTCCGCGGCGTGGGTCACCTCATCGCGGGCCATCAGTTGCTCCTTGACCGCCTCGGCTCGCGCGATGGTCGCGGTGTCGTTCTGCAGATCGTCGGCGAACTCGAATAAGAATCTGGTGGCCGACAACCGGAGCTCATGATTGGGATTTCGACGAACCTTGTCGGTGAAATCCATGAGCTCGCGGTGGATTCGGTCGCCGACGAGCAGATCGATGAAATGCGGTGACCAACTCGGTGAATCACGGGTAACCACCCTCTCGATGGTCTCCCCGGCGTTGAGCGACCACTCGAACGCCCGGTCGCACAACAGCTGAATGAGCGCTTCCTGCCGATTCTCGGCCAACAAACTGGCCAGCAACCGCCCAGCCGGCGGGCCCCATTGCGGTTCGGCGACGCGCTTGACGATGGTGCGGTCTATGGCGTGCTGGATGTCGTCGTCATTGAGCAGTTCCACGACAACGCGCATGATGGTCGCCGTCTCCGCCGCCACGCGCGCCGCATGGTCCGGCTCCGAAAGCCATTTCCCGACGCGTCCGGCGACATCGGCGTCGCGCAACTTCGTTTCGACGACCTGTGCGGAAAGGAAGTTCTCTCGCACGAAACTGCCGAGCCCCTCACCGAGTTGATCCTTCTTACGTTTGATGATCGCGGTGTGCGGGATCTTCAGACCCAGCGGATGGCGAAACAGCGCGGTGACCGCGAACCAGTCCGCCATGGCACCCACCATCCCGGCTTCCGCGGCCGCGCTCACGTAGCCGATCCATGCCGGGCCACCCTCGGCCAGCGCCCAGCGGCAGAGGATGAAGATCACCGTCGCGCCGATCAGGAAGCCAAGCGCGACCGCCTTCATCCGCCGGAGACCACGACGACGCTCCGCATCCGCCTCTGGATCGGCACCGGCGAATGACTCCGCTAACGACGCACGTGCCGCCTGGGCATGTTTGGGGGCCACTACACCATCATCCGCCATCCATCGTGCGACATCTCAGAGGCCAGTTAATGTGACTCTGCAATCAAATGTCCGCCGTAAACTCAGGCGCAACGAAGGGAACGGACTCCGCGAAGGTGGCACAGCAGAAGACCGACGGTCGCAAGCGCCGTTGGCGCCAGCACAAGGTGGAACGCCGCACCGAGTTGGTCGATGGTGCTCTCGAAGCCGTTCGCCTGCGGGGCAGCGATATCAGCATGGATGAGATCGCCGCCGAAATCGGTGTCTCCAAGACGGTGCTCTACCGATACTTCGTCGACAAAAACGACCTCACGACGGCCGTCATGATGCGGTTCACGCAAACCACGCTGATCCCGAATATGGCCGGCGCCCTATCCGCGAACCTCAACGGGTTCGCGCTCACACGCCTGATTCTGCAGGTCTACGTCGAAACGGTTGCATCCGAGCCCGAGCCCTACCGATTCGTGATGGCCAACAGCTCAGCCAGCAAAAGCAAGGTGGTCGCAGATTCGGAAACAATCATCGCCCGGATGCTCGCCGTCATGCTGCGCCGGCGCATGAAGGAAGCCGGTATGGATACCGGCGGGGTCGAGGCCTGGTCCTATCTGACAGTCGGCGGCGTTCAGCTGGCGACGCACTCCTGGATGTCGAATCCGCGGATCACCGCCGAGGAGCTCATCGACTATCTGCAGATGATGTGCTGGAACGCGCTGTGCGGCATCGTCGAGGTCGGCGGCTCGCGTGAGAAGTTCAACGCGCTTCCCCATCCGTCGCCCACGGTTCCCCCCACGCAGGAGGTCTGATGGCCGCCGCCTGGAGCCACGAACCGCACAAGGCCCTGAAATTCCGCCCCGGCGACCGGGTGGCCGATATCGACACCGACTCCAGCCCGGGCTTCTCGGGAGACCGCGCCGACGCCGAAACAGTGCTTGCCGAGCGCACCGAACGCTACGCCGAACTACAAGAGATGCTGTACGCCAACGGCAAATCCGGCCGGGACCAGCGATCGGTGCTTCTCGTCCTACAGGGCATGGACACCGCCGGCAAAGGCGGAATCGTCAAACATGTTGTGGGCGCAGGCAATCCGATGGGCCTCCGCTATACGGGCTTCGGCGTCCCCACCGAAGAGGAACGCTCACATCACTACCTCTGGCGAATCCGCAAAGCGCTGCCGCCGGGCGGACACATCGGCGTGTTCGACCGATCGCACTACGAGGAGGTCCTAGTGGTCCGGGTGCACAACCTGGTGCCGCCCGACGTCTGGGAACAGCGATATGACGAGATCAACGCCTTCGAACGCGAATTGGTCGATGCCGGCACGACCGTCGTGAAGGTGGCCATGTTCGTGTCACTCGACGAACAGAAACGCCGGTTGGCCGAACGGTTGGAGCGACCCGACAAGTACTGGAAATACAACCCGGGCGATGTCGACGAGCGCAAGCTGTGGCCCGCCTATCAGGAGGCCTACCAAGCCGTGCTCGACCGGACCTCCACCGACTACGCGCCGTGGTTCGTCGTCCCGTGCGACAAGAAGTGGTACAACCGACTGGCCGTCACCGAACTACTCATCTGGGCCCTGAAGGGTCTCGAAATGACTTGGCCACCAGCCGATTTCGACGTGCAGGCCGAGCAGAAGAAGCTAGCCGACTCTTAACCCTTGACCAGAGTGAACTGACCGATGTTGGTGATGCCGCGACGGAAGAAGTCGGCACAACCCACCAGATACTTCATGTACCGGTCGTAGACCTCTTGCGACGTGATGGCGATCGCCTCGTCCTTGGTCGCCACCAGGTTCTCGGCCCACATGTCCAGCGTGCGCGCGTAGTGCTGCTGCAACAGATGCGTACGCTCCAGGGTGAAACCCGAGCCCTCCGCGAGCTGCTCGATGTCCTCGACCGCGGGCAGCTGACCGCCGGGGAAGATTTCACTGCCGATGAAACGCATGAACTTCAAGTCGCTGATCGTCAGCTTGATGTTGTTCTCGCGGAAGAACTTCTGGGTGTGCGCCAGGATCGTGTGCAGCAACATGCGGCCGTCCGAAGGCAGGATGTTGTAGGCGCGTTCGAAGAACAACGGATACCGCTCGGCCTTGAAAGCCTCGAACGCCCCGATGCTGACGATCCGGTCAACCGGCTGGTCGAACTCTTCCCAGCCCTGCAGCCGCACCTCGATCGACCGGTTCGTGTCGAGCTTCGCCAGCCGCTCGCGGGCATACTCCGACTGATTCTTGCTGAGCGTGATACCGATGACGTTCACGTCATACTTCTGCACGGCGAGCTCCATCGCACCGCCCCAGCCGCACCCGATGTCGAGCAGCGTCATACCGGGCTCGAGGTTGAGTTTGCCGAGCGCGAGGTCGAACTTCGCGTTCTGCGACTCCTCCAGGTTCATGTCGTCGCGCTCGTAGTAGCCGCACGTGTAACCCATCGTCGGCCCGAGGAACAACGCGAAGAAGTCGTTCGACACGTCGTAGATCGACTGTGACTCCTCATAGTAGGGAGTCAATTCCGATTCAACGTCGGCCATCAATGTCTTAGCCCTTCAAAAACTACGGACCCGTCAAGAACCGGGTCTACCGGCTGGCAGCCTAACCAATCAAGGCCCCAGATTCTAAATGCCTCTGGAATGTCGCGGGTCTCAGTACTCGTAGAAGCCGCGGCCCGACTTCTTGCCGAGCATTCCGGCTTCCACCATCCGGAGCAGCAGCGGAGGGGGCCCGTAATGCGGTTCCTTGAATTCTTCGTACAACTTGTCGGCGATGAGCTTCAGCGTGTCCAGTCCAACCAGGTCGGACAGGCGCAACGGCCCCATCGGATGCGACAAACCGGCCACAACAGCCTTGTCGACATCCGCCACCGTCGCGATGCCGGCCTCCACCATTCGAATCGCCGACAGCAGATAGGGAACCAGCAGGAAATTCACGACGAACCCGGAGCGGTCCGCGCACCTGACGACCTGCTTGCCCAGGACCGTGGCCGCGAACTGCTCGGTGCGGGCGGCGGCCTGATCGCTGGTCACCAGTGTGGTCACGAGTTCGACCAGCGGCAGCACGGGAACCGGGTTGAAGAAGTGCAGGCCGAGCACGCGCCGGGGCTGTTTGGTCGCCGCGGCCAGCTTCATGATCGGGATGCTGGAGGTGTTGGAGGCCAGCACCGCGTCGGGATCGGTGATGATCTCGTCGAGTCTGGCGAAAACGCCGGCCTTGATGCTTTCGTCCTCGATGATGGCCTCGATCACCAACTGGCGGTCGGCGAGGTCGGTGAGATCGGTGGTGAAGCGAAGCCGGCCCAGCGCCTGATCGCGCTCGCGCTCCGTGATCTTGCCCGCGCTCACACCGCGTTCGAGGGATTTGACGATACGGTTCCGACCCGCCGTCGTCAGGGCCTCGGTCGTCTCGAAGACAGTGACGTCAACACCTGCGCGCGCCGAAACCTCTGCGATTCCGGCACCCATCTGCCCGGCGCCGATGACGCCGACTCGCTCGATGGCATTACTCAACTTCAGCTCCTAAAAATTACCTTCCCTGCGCGGGCAGGCAGGGCCCGCGCAGGGAAAGCAGGTATTTGGGTCAGTTCTTCCCCGCGAGCAGACGCAAAGGTCCCCGACACGCCGGGCGAACCGGGGCCTCAGCGTCTACTCGCGCGAGGAAGGTCAGTGGCTCACGCCATCTGTTCCACTTCCTCCTCGCGGGCTACGCCCGCGCATCGTCAGTGACTCACGCCATCTGTTCCACTTCCTCCTCGCGGGCTACGCCCGCGCATCGTCAGTGGAACTGACCCTCTTCGGTCGAGCCGGCCAGCGCCGTGGTGGACGACGTCGGGTCCACCGTGGTGGCGATCCGGTCGAAGTAGCCGGCACCGACCTCGCGCTGATGCTTCGTGGCGGTGTAGCCCCGCGCCTCGGCGGCGAACTCGCGCTCCTGCAACTCCACGTACGCACTCATCTGGTTGCGGGCGTAGCCGTAGGCCAGATCGAACATCGAGTAGTTGAGGGCGTGGAAGCCGGCCAGGGTGATGAACTGGAACTTGAAACCCATCGCGCCGAGTTCCTTCTGGAACTTCGCGATCGTCGCGTCGTCCAGGTGCTGCTTCCAGTTGAACGACGGCGAGCAGTTGTAGGCCAGCATCTGGTCCGGGAATTCGCTCTTGACGCCCTCGGCGAACTTCGCCGCCAGCTCGAGATCCGGGGTACCGGTCTCCATCCAGATCAGATCCGAGTACGGCGCGTAGGCCTTGGCGCGCGCGATGCAGGGCTCCAGGCCGTTCTTGACGTGATAGAAGCCCTCAGCGGTGCGCTCACCGGTGACGAACGGCTTGTCACGGTCGTCGACATCGGAGGTGATGAGCGTCGCCGCCTCGGCGTCGGTGCGTGCGATGACGACCGTCGGGACATTCGCGACGTCCGCCGCCAGGCGAGCCGAAGTCAGGGTGCGGATGTGCTGCTGGGTCGGGATGAGCACCTTGCCACCCAGGTGGCCGCACTTCTTCTCCGAAGCCAGCTGATCCTCCCAGTGCGATCCGGCGACACCGGCCGCGATCATGGCCTTCTGCAGCTCGTAAACGTTCAGCGCGCCGCCGAAGCCGGCTTCACCGTCGGCAACGATCGGGGCCAGCCAGTTCTCGACGGACTTGTCACCCTCGATCGCGGCGATCTCGTCGGCACGCAGCAGGGCGTTGTTGATCCGGCGGACGATCTGCGGCACCGAGTTGGCCGGGTAGAGGCTCTGATCCGGGTAGGTGTGGCCGGAAAGGTTCGCGTCGCCGGCAACCTGCCAGCCCGACAGGTAGATGGCCTTGAGACCCGCGCGGACCTGCTGCACGGCCATGTTGCCGGTGAGCGCACCGAGAGAGTTGACGAACTCCATCTCGTGCAGCTGCTTCCACAGCACCTCGGCGCCACGGCGGGCCAGGGTGTGCTCCTCGACGACGGTGCCCTGCAAGGCCACCACGTCCTCGGCGGTGTAGGTGCGGGTGATGCCCTTCCACCGGGGGTTGCTGTCCCAGTCCTTCTTGATCTCGGCTGCGCTCTTGGGCTTGCCAACCTCAGACATATGGCTCCTTCATTGAGTGTTAACGCGTGTACGTCTTCGCGCAAGTACTGCCCCCGACCATGGCACACCACATATCCGCTGGTCCACCCGGTGCAATTGCAAATTTCGGCAACGTCTTCGCGCCAATTTGCGAAGTTTGCGAAGCTTTCGCCAGCTTTGCTGCCGCCTATGTTACTTGTTGGTAACACAAAATCCCAGGTCAGTACGCACGTCGCGGACCCGCGCTGCACTCATAGGGGAAAGATCGACGCAAGCGCTTTGGTCTCGTCTCCGACGACGTATGTGAGCGTTCTAACAGTGCGGTCCGCCAAATCGGATCCGAACTTCTCGGTCGAGCCCGGCCCGTGTACGTGTACGAGTATTTCCAACTTGTCGCCCAGCGCCACCGGCGCGTCGTGTTCGAGAGTCACCCGCAGCGGCTCGGCCAGAAGCTCTGGAAACGAGGCCAGATAGTCCTCGACAACGCTCCAGTACACCGAGTTGTTGACGTGGTCGAACAGGTCGATGTCGGTGAAGCGAATCGGAAAATGCCGGATCTCGTCGGCGTCGTCCCGGGAACCCGCGCTCAGGTACCCCTTCCAGCGCAACCGGTCCACGTTCGTGGTCTTCTGCAACCCCTGCAGGAAGTCGTCGGCGATGCGGGCCGGACCCTGCGTTTCCCGATTGATGTTGATCCAGAAGGCTTCGGATTCGATGAGGCCGCGACCGCGCTTCCCATCAATGCGGACGCGCATCTCGCACCACCGGTTGGACGTACCCGAACACCACCGCCGCAGCCGCAGCATGTCCTGGAATTCGATCGGCCGGATCAGGTCGACCATGGTGCGCCGCACGATCCACAGCGGGTGGGTCTCTTCGAATCCGAGCTCGCGCAGATGGTCCTGCCCGACGTCTTAAATGTGCCGGCAGGCGGCATCCATCCGGAGCCGGCCATTGCTGTCGATGTCACCCACCCGCAACGGCCACTGCGTGTCGAACACATCGGGATGGGGATCGGGAACGGGCATCATCGTCTTGGCGAGTCCAATGTCGCTTGCCACGTGCGTGATCATAGTTATGTGACCAAGACGTTCGTCGGCTCCCGTCTGCGTCAGCTGCGAAGCGAGCGCGGCTTCAGTCAGGCCGCACTCGCGCAGATGCTGGAGATCTCACCGAGCTATCTCAACCAGATCGAACACGACGTCAGGCCCCTCACTGTCGCAGTTCTGCTGAGGATCACCGAAGTGTTCGGCGTCGACGCCACATTCTTCGCCTCCCAGGACGACACCCGCCTCGCCGCTGAACTCCGCGAGGTCACACTCGACCGCGACCTAGGGCTCAACGTCGACCTGACCGAAATCGCCGAACTCGTCGGCGCGCATCCAGCCATGGCGCGCGCAATGGTCAATCTGCATCGGCGCTACCGCATCACCACCGCTCAACTGGCCGCAGCCACCGAAGAACGATTCAACATCAATACCGCGGGCAGCGGCACGGGATCGATCTCGATGCCGCACGAGGAGGTGCGGGACTACTTCTACCAACGACAGAATTACCTGCACGAACTCGACACCGCCGCAGAGGATTTGACGGTCCAGATGCGCATGCACCGGGGCGATCTCATCCGCGAACTGTCCCGGCGGCTGAACGAACGACACGGCGTTCACATCGTCAAACGAATCGACCTCGGCGACACCGTGCTGCACCGCTACGACCCCCGAACCAAGACCCTGGACATCAGCGGGCACCTCTCGAGAGGGCAGCGGGCATTCAGGATGGCAGCCGAACTGGCCTACCTGGAGTTCGGCGACCTCATCGAGAACATGGCCGCCGAGGGCAAGTTCACCAGCACCGAGTCCCATCGCCTGGCCCGCCTGGGATTCGCCAATTACTTTGCCGCGGCGACCATATTGCCGTATCGCCAGTTCCATGACGTGGCCGAGAACTTCCGATACGACGTCGAACGGCTCTCCGCGTTCTACCAGACCAGCTACGAGACGATCTGCCACCGGCTCTCAACCCTGCAACGGCCATCGATGCGCGGCGTCCCATTCTCGTTCGTTCGAGTCGACCGGGCCGGGAACATGTCGAAACGTCAGTCCGCCACGGGATTTCACTTCTCGTCGTCAGGCGGCACCTGCCCACTGTGGAACGTGTACGAGACCTTCGCCAGTCCGGGAAAGATCCTGGTGCAGATGGCTCAGATGCCCGACGGACGAAACTATCTGTGGGTGGCCCGGACCGTCGAACGCCGGGCGGCACGGTACGGCCAGCCCGGCAAGACGTTCGCGATCGGGCTGGGCTGCGAGATCCGGCACGCCAGCCGGCTGATCTACTCGACCGGACTTGACCTGTCCGCGGGCAACGCCACCCCGATCGGGGTGGGCTGCCGTGTCTGCGAGCGAGACAATTGCCCACAACGCGCCTTCCCCGCCCTGGGGCGGGCGCTCGACCTCGACGAGCATCGGAGCACCGTGTCGCCCTACCTGGTGAAGCAGTCATGACCCGCGTTCCCCCTGCCGGGCGGCAGGAGTTGGGTCTCCTCAACTGGGTGATCTCCAAAGTCGCGGCCAGGGCGATCCGGGCGCCGGAAATGCATCTGTTCACCACACTGGGTCGGCACCGTCTGCTGTTCCTGTCGTTCCTCCCCTACTCCGGCGTGCTTCTCAACTGGGGCAAGTTGCCCAAGGCCGACAAAGAATTGGTGATTCTGCGGGTGGGGCACCTCCGCGGCTCGGAATACGAACTGCAGCAGCACCGCCGACTGGCACGGTCCCGCGGTGTCGATACGACGTTGCAGGACAAGATCTTCACCGGGCCCACCGCCGCGGGGCTCACCACGCGCCAATGCGTCCTGCTGGTCGCCGTCGACGAATTCGTCGCCGACCGCAACCTGTCCGATGACACGTTTGCCGCGCTGGCCGACCACCTCACCAAGGAACAGATCATCGAATTCTGCGCGCTGACCGGACATTACGACGCCATAGCGGCGATCGCGGCAACGTTGCGGGTACCGATGGACTTTCCCGAGTGACGACAACCCGAACCACACTGCGCAGCCTGGTTGCCCTGGATCGGGACATCTTCGAGGCGGTCGCGGACTCACCGAGCCCCCTCCTCGACAAGACCATGCCGGTACTCACCCGCGCGGCGGACCATTCGAAGTTGTGGTTCGGCATCGCAGCCATTCTGTGGGCCAGCGGATCACCGTCCGCGCGCCGCGGCGCGGGACGCGGAGTCATCAGCCTGGCGGTCACCAGTCTCGCGACCAACCAACTGGCCAAACGAATCTGGAAGCGCAGCAGGCCGGATCGATCGCTGGTGCCCTTCGCCCGACGCGCACGACGCATGCCCACGTCGAACTCTCTGCCGTCCGGGCATTCCGCCAGCGCGGCGGCGTTCGCCGTCGGGGTGGGCCTGGAGAATCCGCCCCTGGGCCTGGGACTCGCCCTTCTCGCCGGCCTGGTCGGACTGTCCCGGGTGGCCACCGGTGCTCACTACCCCGGAGATGTGTTGGCAGGCTTCGGCATCGGCGCGGGGATCGCGGTACTCGGTGGCCGGTGGGTTCCGCCGATCGTTCCTCCCAGGCGCGCGCCCTGGGAACCGCTGCGGGTCCCCACTGCGGAACGCCCCGAGGGGTCGGGCGTAGTGCTGGTCGTCAATCCGGCGTCCGGCAGCGGCACAGGCACCCGTGTGATCGACGAAGTAAGGGCGAAGCTCCCCGACGCCGAGGTCGTCGAAATCTCGAAAGACGATGACCCAGAAGCACTTCTGCGCGATGCGGCACGTCGGGCCGATGTCTTGGCCGTCGGCGGCGGCGACGGCACCGTCTCGTGCGCCGCGGCAGTCGCGATCGAGGCAGGCCTTCCACTCGCGGTGTTCCCCGCCGGCACATTCAACCATTTCGCCAAGGACATCGGCTGCCCCACCGTCGACGCGACAGTGGACGCCATCAAGACCGGCAGCGTTGCCTGCGTCGACGTCATCACGCTCAACGAGGAGGACACGCTCCTCAACACCGCGAGCATCGGTGCGTACCCGGACTTCGTGCGCCGGCGCGAAAGGCTTGAACGCAAGATCGGAAAGCCCCTGGCAGGTCTCTACGCCATGGTTCAAACCCTGCGCCGCGGCAAGCCCGTGCGAATCCGCTACGACAACAAGGTTTTACAGACTTCACTGTTCTTTCTCGGCAACTGCGTCTACCTGCCGTCGGGATTTGCGCCTTCCCGCAGAATGCGCATGGACGACGGTCTGATCGATGTCCGGATTCTGGAGACCGGCAAGCGATTCAGCCGATTGCGGATCCTCGGCGCACTCCTTCTCGGACGACTGGAGCGCAGCCCGTTGTACCACGAGCTGCAGGTACCCGAATTCGCGTTCGAGGCACTGGACGGCCCCACTCCCATCGCGCACGACGGCGAGGTCGGCACTCCACGGGATCGGGCGACGTTCAAAGCGCACTACCGCGCGTTGCAGGTGTTCCAGCCGCTGGATCGGAGCTGAAGCAAGAATGTCCGATCCGATTCCGGGGATCGTCTGGCCACCCCTGAATGGACATGTCGGCGACATGCTCGCCACGTTGCGGGCCACCGAAACACTCACGCGAACCGAGATCAAGACTGGGCAGCTCAATCAGCTTCGATCGCTGGCCGCGCATGCCCGGGCGCAGACCGCGTGGGGGCGTCGGCATCTTCCCGAAGAACTCACCTGGGAATCGTTTCGGGCCCTGCCGGTGCTGGACCGCGCGTTCGTTCAGTCGCACGAGCAAGAACTGCATGCTGCGCGGTGGCCGGCCCAGCACGGAACAGCCCACGAGGTCGTGACATCCGGATCCACGGGAACGCCGGTTCGAGTGCTGAAAAGCTTTCTGATTGGCAGCTTGTGGCAGTCGGTGACCGCGCGCGACCACGTCTGGCACCGGCGCGACCTCGCACTGAAGCTCGGTGCGATTCGGGCAGCGCCGTGGGCGCCGTATCCGGGGCTCCACGACAAGACATGGGGCGGGCCCGCCGAAATGCTGGGCGGCACCGGGCCCAGCTGCATCCTGAGTATCGACACACCTCCGCAGCGGCAGCTCGATTGGCTCGACGAGCAGGGCGACGTCGCCTATCTCGTGACCTTTCCGTCCAATCTGGCGGAGCTTCTCCGCCTCTGCGAGCAACGAGGCAGCGGCCTGCCCGCACTTCGTGCGATCCGTACCGTCAGCGAGCCTGTAACCGATGAACTTCGCGCTCGCTGTCGCAATATCCTGGGCGTCGACATCGTCGACCAATACTCCACCCAGGAGGTCGGATACATCGCACTCCAGCGTCCCGACGGCCCTGGCCTGTACGTCATGGCAGACACCCACGTAGTGGAGATCCTCGACGATGCCGGAAGCCCCTGTGCACCTGGAGAAATCGGGCGTGTCGTCGTCACTCCCCTGCACAACTTCTGCATGCCGCTATTCCGCTACGCGGTAGGTGATTTGGCGCTCGTCGGCAAGCCGGGGCCCCTGCCCTACCCCGTCATCGAGCGGGTTTTCGGACGTACCCGCAACTTGCTGCTGACTCCGGACGGAACCCGACGATGGGTCTTCTTGAGCACGAAGCGACTCATGGAGGTCGCACCGCTCATCCAGCTTCAATTGGTGCAGACCGCTCTAGACCGCGTCGACGTTCGCCTCGTCGTCGAGCGCGCCGTTAGCGACGACGAGGAACAGGACATGCGGGCACACCTCGGCCCGCTCTTTGAGGCAGGCACGGAGTTCACTTTCTCCTACGTCGACCACATTCCCCGCGGCCCCGGCGGCAAGTTCGAAGACTTCATCTGCGCGGTGCCCGACTAGAAGGGCGGTGTTCTCGGCGGCGGATGTGCCGGGTCGATGCCGAGTTGGGCTTCGTTGATGGCGCGTTCTTGGCGTATCCGGTTGGCGTGGTCGGCTTTTCGGGTGTGTTGACGCGTCGGCATCATGAACCCACGCCCCTGTTCGGGTGCCGGGCCGCTGGGAACCACGATCTCGTCGGTGGTCGTGACCATCTGCGGGAAGAACAACAGCCCACCGGGCTTGGTGGTGTAGGTCCGGCCTGTCGGGGAGGTCCATTCGATCGTGCCGTCGGCGAACTGGCGATCACTCCATCCCGCCGGGCCCGACCAGAACGTCTTCAAAAGATGATGGTGACGACACAGCAGACGCAAATTCGACGGATGCGTCGGACCACACGGGAACGGCACCGCATGATCCAGATCGCACACCTCCGCAGGGCGATCACAATTCGGGAAACGACACGTCAGATCCCGACACCGAACGAACTCCGCTAACGCCGCCGAGGGTCGGTACCCGGGCTCGGCGCCCAGCTTGGTCGGGTCGATCACCGAACGCACCCGCGCGCAGGCGCTTGCCGCGAGGTCGCGCACCGTCTCCGCCGGGATCGCGCCGTAGCCGGGCAGCACCGCCGGAATCTCAGACTGGGCCGCTAGCGTCTCGGCCGTCGCGACCACGTGGATCACCACCGCGGCCGGGCCGGCGGGATTGGCGGCATTGGGGCACTCGGAGTTACCACACCCACACACCAGCGCTTGCGCACCAGCAGCCAACGCACCCACCGCGTCCGCGCGACGCTGCCGCAGAGTTCGCGGATCATCACGACACACACTGCCCACCAACGCATCCAGACGGCGATCCAATACGGCCGCGTCGGTGGCCCGCAACTTGCCCCACAAATCGGCCATACCGTCACCCGTGGAAGCCATCTCGACATGACGGCCCTCGTCGGCCTGTCGGGCCACCCGCACCGCAGCGGGATTGACGTCACGCACCACCCAATCGATGACCTCGATCAGCTTGTTGTGCGACAACCCATTCCAGCTCGGGCACGATGCCGCCAACCGCTCATCGATCTCGGCCTGTAGTTCGGGATCGGTGATCAACCCGGTGCGGAACAGGATCATCGAAATCACCCGATAGTCCACCGCCCCCGACAGGAACACCGCCGTCAATGCGGGGAAGTGCTCCACTAAATCCAGGCCGTGATGCATCTGCGAGGAAGCCCGTCCCCGACTAATCCCCAACTCCGCGCCCACCTCAGCGGTCAACGCATCCCAATTGTCGATACACCACTGCGTACGTTCATCACCCGCGTCGGCCAGCCGTCGCTGACACAACCGCCCCGCCGCCACCAACCGCGTCGCGACCGCCACCCGCTCACGGCACTGCCCACCACGCATCTCATCCAAGATGATCGGAATCAGAACAAGATTGGGGCACGAGCCCGATAGTGCCATGCCCCACCGACAGGAATCAGACGACGAAATCCGCTGTTGGCAGCTGGGAACTCAATGATTTCGGCGCAACGCCCGGTGTGGTGTTGCTCCGGCTGCAGCAAGCGGCTGAGGCCGCGGGAGTAGCGGGCTCATGACGACCCCAGGCCCATTGACGCCCGGTCATACCTGGCAGACATTGCTGGCCCGAACAAGTTTCATCGAACTCGACGCACTCGGACGGGCAACGGCACTGGCCGACAAGGGATCAGTGCGCGTGCTGTGCGGTCCGTTCGATCGGATGGAATCCCCGTGGCTCGAACCTCAGGGTGTGACTCCGCAGGCCGACGACGGCACGGTGATCGCGCGCGCACGTATCGACGGCCAACCCGTTGTCATTGCCTCGATCGAACAGCGCTTCCTCGGCGGCGGCACCGGAGAAGTATCCGGAGCGAAGATCTCCCAGACCCTACTGCACGCTGCCGCGGAGACTCGCAACGGGGCTGTCGCAGCCGCGGTGATTCTCTTCGAAACCGGCGGAGTCCGCCTGCAGGAAGCCCGGATCGGCCTCAACGGCCCCGAGGTGATCGAACAAGAAGGTGACACAGCCGAATCCGATGCCAGTGACCGCGCATTGATCTGGGCGATCGACGGTGGCGAGCAGCACCACGCAACCGGACTGGCCGACACACTGGTCGCCGACGATGTCGACGCGATCCGTTTGATCCCGGAACTGGGCATCACGTGTGCCGTCGAGGTGCTGCCGGGGCATGTGCTGACGAATCTGTTGGCCAGTGCCGTCCCTTCGCTGGCGGGCATCTCGATTGAGAATGTCGCGCACGTGCGCACGATTAGAGCGAATGCATCCCAGTCGATGACCGCAGACTACAAGCCTGGGCTAGACCAGAGCGCCAAGTGTGAAATGCCCTAATCCGCAAGCGAATCAGAGATAGGTGACCCCGAGTTCGATCACCGTGAAGATGACCGGCGAAATCGGCAGGCACGCCAGAAACGCAGCCCACACCATCTTTTTCCGCTCGTACATCCGCCGCGCGAGATAGCTGATTCCCACCGCGAGCACCACGATGACCGCCGACAGGATCAGCACCCAGAAGCTGACCGTGGGCGCCGACATAGCAGCGGTGATGCCGATCAGCCACAGAATGTGGCCGATGATCAAGCCGCCGATGCCGGCGACGAGTGTGGGTCTCAAAAGTTGATCATGTGGCCGGCCAGCCCGTGGAAGCATTCCTGAAGCGCCTCCGACAGTGTCGGGTGGGTGTGGACGTTGCGGGCCAATTCGTTGACCGTCAGGTCCCATTTCTGCGCCAGCGTCAGCTCGGGCAGGAGTTCGGAGACGTCGGGGCCGATGAGGTGCCCGCCGAGAAGTTCGCCGTATTTCTTGTCGGCGATGAGTTTGACGAATCCGGTGGGATCGGCCAGCCCGTGCGCCTTTCCGTTGGCGGAGAAGGGGAACTTTGCGACGGTGACGTCATAGCCTTCGTCGCGGGCCTGCTCCTCGGTGAGTCCGAAGCTGGCCACCTGGGGTTGGCAGAACGTCGCCCGCGGCATCATCCGGTAGTCACCCAGCGTCAATGTCTCTGCGCCGGCGATGGTTTCGGCGGCGACCACGGCCATCGCCTCGGCGACGTGGGCGAGTTGCAGCTTGCCGGTGACATCACCGATGGCATAGATGTGCGGCACGCTGGTGCGCATATTGTCATCGATGCCGATCGCCCGGCGATCGGTTAGTGCGACGCCCGCGGCTTCCAGCCCGTAGCCGTCGACATTGGGGGCGAAACCGATGGCCTGCAACACTTTATCGGTCTTGAGTTCTTCGGTCTTGCCGTCCTTGCTGATGACCACGGTGACGGACGAACCGTCGTCGGTGATCGATTCGACCTTGGTCCCGGTTCGGATCGAGACGCCGAGTTTTTTGTATTGCCGTTCAATCTCTTTGGAGACCTCGGCGTCCTCGTTGGGGAGTGCGCGCGGGAGGAATTCGACGATGGTGACGTCGACGCCGTAGTTCTTCAGAACGTAGGCGAATTCCATACCGATCGCGCCTGCGCCTGCGATGACGATCGACCCGGGCAGGTCGCGGGAGAGGATTTGTTCTTCGTAGGTCACCACGTTCTTCGAGAGCGAGGTGCCCGGTACGAGACGGGTGCTGCTTCCGGTGGCGATGATCGCATTGTCGAATGTGACGGTCTCGGTGCCGCCGTCATTGAGGGCCACCGACAGTGAGTTGGCATCGACGAAGGTTCCGTACCCGTGGATCTCGGTGATGCCGTTCTTCTTCATCAGGTAGTGCACGCCGGCGACGCGCCCCTCCGCCACCTTGCGACTGCGGTCGAACGCAGCACCGAAGTCGAACGACGCGGAACCGCTGATGCCGAACGTCGCGGCTTCCTTGTGGAAGATATGCGCCAGTTCTGCGTTGCGAAGCAATGCTTTCGAGGGGATGCAGCCGACGTTGAGGCAAACGCCACCCCAGTACTTGGGTTCGATGATGGCGGTTTTCAGCCCGAGTTGGGCCGAGCGAATTGCCGCAACGTATCCGCCGGGGCCTGCTCCGATAACGACGACGTCGAAGTGAGTCACGTGACTCACCCTAGCTTGGCGACGATGCAGACCGGGACGGTCTGAGAAGGAGCCAAGTAAATAGGTCCGAGCTTGGCGACGATGCAGACCGGGACGGTCTGAGAAGGAGCCAAGTAAATAGGCCGGGCTACCCGACTGTTGGGCGGGCGATCCATTCGAAGTAATAGGAACCGTGGAGTACCGCGGCCGCGGCGACCGAGGCCAGCGGTGCCGACATCAATCCGACAGCCAAGGCTGCTACCTGCGGCTTATTGGGCACGAGCGACGTAAGCAGGCTTCCCATCACACACAGCATCAGATACATCAGCACACCGAAGGTCGCGGCTGTCTTGTTCATCGAGGTGTACCACCAGTAGTAGAAGCCGAGGCCTGCCGGCGCGGCCAACAACCAGACCGAGCCGACGATCAGCGCCAACTGCCATCGCTTCAGTGCGTGGTCGAGCCCGGGAACCGTGCTCTGGAGCGGCCGCACGACCATCGGGCCGATGGGGAACGCACCGGCGAGCGGCGGGATCGTCACATCGGTGGGGAACTCCTGAACGTCCCCAAACCCGGCGTCCCCAAACCCGGCGTCACCACACCCGAGCGGCATCAACGGGCCGGGGTGCGGTCCGGTGTCGAAGATCGGGGCCGCGTGCGGCTCGGTCAACGGGAACGACATCTGTTCAGCCATGGGACACCAACTGGGTCAGGACCAGCACACTCAGCCAGCCTGGTGCCATCGCCAGGATGAACGCGCCGGCAGCGGTTGCCCACCGGCGCGCGGCGATGAGCATGAGGAGTAGCCCGGCGATGCTCGGTATGGCGATCACCAATCCGACGGCGACATCGGGCCGGACGGACACGTGAAGCAGGGTGGTGAGGATGGCCGCGATCTGACCGGCCGCGCAGCCGACCAGCAACGCACTTGTGAGCAGCCATGCCTTTGGCAGCGGAATCACCGTCCGACCATACGACTGGGCCGAGAAACCGGGCCTGAACCGCTTCGGCGTGCCGACCTGCCGTTTCCTATCTGTGACCTGGTGGCCGCATCCCGCGCTCATAGTCGGCGCCGGTGATCGGAGGGGAACCGATCAGCAACTCGTTCTCGGCGTCGGTGAAGGCCCGTCCTCGCGTCAGGAATCGCACGCCTTCCGGCGCTTCCAGACTGAAGCCGCCACCTCTTCCAGGGACGACGTCGATCAACAGTTGCGTGTGCTTCCACAGGTCGAACTGGGGACCGGAAATCCACACCGGAGCACCGTCGAGGACACCGAGCAATACGTCTCGGTCCCCCACGATGAATTCGCCGTCCGGGTAGCACATCGGCGATGACCCGTCGCAGCAGCCGCCGGACTGATGGAACATCACCGGGCCGTGACGCTCCCGCAACCGGCGGAGCAGTTCGGCGGCGGCTTCGGTGATCAGGACACGCGGCGGGGCATGCCCGGTCAGAAGAATCCCTGCGCTTTGTTCGAGTACGACACGAGCAGGTTCTTGGTCTGCTGATAGTGATCGAGCATCATTTTGTGGTTCTCGCGGCCAATGCCGGATTGCTTGTATCCGCCGAATGCGGCGTGTGCGGGGTACTGGTGATAGCAGTTGGTCCAGACCCGGCCGGCTTTGATGTCACGTCCGGCGCGGTAGGCGGTGTTGCCGTCCCGGCTCCAGACCCCGGCGCCCAGCCCGTAGAGGGTGTCGTTGGCGATTCGGATCGCGTCGTTGTAGTCGGTGAACGACGTCACCGAGACGACGGGCCCGAAGATCTCTTCTTGAAAGATGCGCATCGAGTTGTCACCGGTGAAGATCGTCGGCGCTACGTAGTATCCGCCGGCGAGGTCGCCACCCAGTTCTGCTCGTTCGCCTCCGGTGAGCAGGGTTGCGCCCTCGCTCTTTCCGATGTCGATGTAGGACAGGATTTTTTCGAGCTGGTCATTGGAGGCTTGGGCGCCGATCATCGTGTCGGTGTCCAGCGGGTTGCCCTGCCGGACCGCCTTGGTGCGGATGGCGGCCAACGCCAGGAATTCGTCGTAGATGTCGGCCTGGACGAGGCTGCGCGACGGGCATGTGCACACCTCGCCTTGGTTGAGCGCGAACATCGTGAATCCTTCGAGCGCCTTGTCCTGGAAGTCGTCCGCGGCGGCCATCACGTCGGAGAAGAAGATGTTGGGGCTCTTGCCGCCCAGTTCCAGAGTCACGGGGATCAGGTTCTGGCTGGCGTACTGCATGATCAGCCGGCCGGTGGTGGTTTCGCCGGTGAACGCGATCTTGGCTATCCGGTTGCTCGACGCCAGCGGTTTGCCGGCCTCGACGCCGAATCCGTTGACGACGTTGACCACTCCGGGGGGCAGCAGGTCTGCGATCAGCGACATCAGGTACATCACCGATGCGGGGGTCTGTTCGGCCGGTTTGAGGACGACGGCATTGCCGGCCGCCAGTGCGGGCGCCAGTTTCCAGACGGCCATCAGGATCGGGAAGTTCCACGGGATGATCTGGCCGACGACCCCGAGGGGTTCGTGGAAGTGGTAGGCGACGGTGTCGTCGTCGATCTCGCTGAGTGCCCCTTCCTGCGCGCGGATGGAGGCGGCGAAGTAACGGAAGTGGTCGACCGCCAATGGGATGTCGGCGTTGAGTGTCTCGCGGATCGGCTTGCCGTTGTCCCACGTCTCGGCCAGCGCTATCGATTCGAGGTTGGCCTCGATCCGATCGGCGATGCGGTTGAGCACCAGTGCGCGCCCGGCGGCCGATGTCTTGCCCCAGCCCGGCGCGGCTGCGTGCGCCGCGTCGAGGGCCAGTTCGACGTCGGCTTCGGTGGACCGCGCCACCTCGCAGAACGCTTCGCCGGTCACCGGGGTCGGATTCTCGAAGTACTGGCCGCTCACCGGTGGGGTCCACTGGCCGCCGATGAAGTTCTCGTATCGAGTTTGGAAGGACATCAACGCATCGGTAGATCCTGGGCGGGAAAAGACGGCCATCGACGACTCCTGTCTGGTGTAACCCAGATCACATTACCGTCGGCACCACAATGGCAGTCATGGCAGAGGATCCGCGGTTGTGGCTTGAGGAAGTGACCGGAACAGAGGCTCTCGAATGGGCGGAGGCCCACAACGAGACGTCGCTGGCCGACTTCCGCGATGACATGTTCGAGCAGATGCGCACGGAGTCTTTGGCAATCCTCGACACCGACGCCCGAATACCCTACGTGCGGCGACGCGGCGGTCATCTTTACAACTTCTGGCGCGATGCCGCGAATCCGCGTGGGTTGTGGCGGCGCACCACGTTGGAGAGTTATCGCACCGCGAATCCAGAGTGGGACGTCATCATCGATGTCGACGAGCTGGCGAAGGCCGACGGCCAGAGCTGGGTGTGGGGTGGCGCCGACGTCATCGAACCCGACCTGTCGAGAGCTTTGATAGTGCTTTCCCCCGGCGGATCCGATGCTGTCACCGTGCGTGAATTCGACATGACGACAAGGACATTCGTCGATGACGGATTCCAGCTGCCCGAGGCGAAGATCCGGTTGGCCTGGGAAAATGACGACACACTACTGGTGGGAACCGACTTCGGCCCGGATTCGCTGACCGCCTCGGGCTACCCACGGATGGTGAAGCGCTGGCGGCGCGGTCAGCCTCTGGCGGAGGCCGCCACGGTGTTCACCGGCGCACCCGACGATGTGGTCGTGTCGATGTCTGTGAGCCGGGAGCCCGGATATGAGCGGACGTTCATCGCCCGGCACATCGACTTCTACGACAAAGAGATCTACCAGCTTCGCGGCGACGAACTGATCCGTCTCGACACCCCCATGGACGCTTCGCTTCTGGCGCATCGCGAGTGGCTGCTCATCGAACTGCGCACGGACTGGTTCACCGGGGCCAGGACGTACGCGGCCGGTTCGCTACTGGCGGCCAGGTACGCCGACTTCATCGACGGTACCTGCGATCTGAACACGGACCTGACAGTCGTCTTCGAACCCGATGCACACACCTGCCTGCATCAATTCGCGTGGACTCGGGACAAGCTGGTCATCATCACCCTCGTGGACGTCGCGAGTCGCGTCGAAATCGTCACTCCGGGAACATGGGAGCGCCAACCGGTACCCGAGATCCCCGCGAACACCAACGCGGTGATCGCCGCAGCGGACCCCTTCGGCGATGAAATCTTTTTGGACTACAGCGGTTTCGACAGCCCGTCGCGACTTCTCCATGGCGCCGCCGGCGGCCCACTCAGCGAAATCAAGAGTGCGCCATCGTTCTTCGACGCGGACGGGCTGACCGTGGTTCAGCATTTCGCAAAGTCGGACGACGGAACGGCGGTGCCGTACTTCGTGGTCCGAAACGGTGACGTGGAAGGCCCCGCTCCAACGCTGCTGGGCGGCTACGGCGGATTCCAGGTCTCCAGCACACCCGCCTACGACGGCATCCTGGGACGGCTCTGGCTGTCCCGCGGCGGCACCTATGTCATGGCGAATATCCGCGGTGGTGGCGAGTACGGGCCCGGCTGGCATACCCAGTCGCAGCGTGCGGGGCGCCACAAATGCTTCGAAGACTTCGCCGCCGTTGCCCGCGACCTGGTAGCTCGCGGCATCACCACCGAGGCCAAGCTGGGTGCGCGGGGCGGCAGCAATGGTGGCCTGCTCATGGGGGTGATGCTGACCCGTTATCCCGAACTGTTCGGCGCACTGGTGTGCCAGGTACCCCTCCTGGATATGAAGCGCTACCACCTGTTGCTGGCGGGCGCCTCCTGGATTGCCGAATACGGCAACCCGGAGGATCCCGCCGAGTGGGAGTTCTTGTCGAAATATTCTCCGTACCAGAATATTTCGGCTGACCGCGCCTATCCGCCGGTGCTGATCACCACGTCGACCCGAGACGATCGGGTTCATCCGGGTCACGCGCGGAAGATGGTCGCCGCTCTCGAGGAATTGCAGAAGCCGGTCTGGTACTACGAGAACATCGAAGGCGGGCATGCCGGCGCGGCCGACAACGCGCAGACCGCGTTCAAGTGCGCCCTGGTGTTCTCGTTTCTGCGCCGGACCCTCGGGGTGAATTGACCGCCCACTGCTCCGGACTAGCCTTGGGCGAATGCAAGTCGACGTCGAAGAGATGCGGTGCGGGGCAAGCCTGTCCTACGGGGCGGCATGGCTGGCCGACGAAGCTGCGTCGGTACTGTCCCGGTCGACCGTGGCTGCCGGGTTGTTCGGGGCGTTCCCCGCAGCACGGCACTTCGGCGCGACTCTGCAGCGCGCGCATCGCGCTCAGGTCGGCCTGTTGCGGAGCCACGAATCGCAGCTGAATTCCGTTGGCGACAAGGCGCATACGGCCGCAATCGCCTTCGTGAACATGGAGCGGCGAAACGCACAGGCGCTGCATTCCGCGCTGTGACCGGCTATCCCCGGTTGACCCATATCGATGTGGTGGCGTTGGTCGGTGCGGCGGGCGGGAACCCTTGGCAGGTTGACCACAGCCTGCAGTGCGGCGATCCCGGCGCGGTCTCGGATTTGAGCCGGGCGTTCATCGCCGCGGGAGCGTGCACGGCCGAGACCTATACGGACTTCGAGAAGGCCCAGGCCCGCTTTCGCGCATCGTGGGTCCATCGGGACGGCGAACATCCGATCAATGACAGCGTGGAGGTCCAACGCGCCACCTCGAACTTGATGGTGCAGCGCGAGCATCTTCCGGCCATCGGAGCAGCGCTGGCGTCAATCGGGGCAGATCTTGCCGAGGCACAACGCTTTTCCAACTCCTCGATCGGCACGCTGAACGCGCAGCTGCAGTACATCGATGCGCTCGTCGGACAAGCCCTGACGAATGATCGTGATACCGAAGACCTTGAGACCGGCGCTGTCACAATCACGTCCGGAACCTTGCGGCGGGTCGAGGCGCTGCGCGAGGACTACGCGGCCACACTCTCGTCGGCGATGACGGAGCTGCGTTTCCGCTACGGATACGACATCTCAATCCCCGAAACCGGACCGCACGCGGCCATCGAGACCTACCGCGCCGTTCAGCTCGCGGCGGATGATGTCGTCGACGCACACGATCCGGCTGCCGCCGCGCGACTGCGCGACTATGCGATCGCCACGGATCCCGCCGCCACTCCGGAGGCCCGGCGGCTGGCCGACGAACGCCTCGACGACTTCCGGATGGCCTCCTTCGTCGGACCACTGACAACAGATCCCGTTCTGGGCGGCGATGCCCGTTCCCGAGCGCGCGGTCGCTTGCAGATCCAGCGCCGACTCGAGCAGGGCGCCTACGAACTGCCCGCCATGACTCCAGACCAAGCCACCCAGACTCTTGACGACGGCGAGCGCTTCGGTCGGGTGTTGGCGACTCGCCGCGTACTGGATGGACTTGTATCGCATGGGCTATCGACCGTTGGTGCGGGCGATGTGGTCAAGCGGTTGACGTCCTACGGCGGACCCGCTCTGGCCGGCGCGGAGAAGACGCTGTCAGCGTCGGACGCGAAGGCGTTCGCGAAGGTTGCCAACCGGGTCGGGAAGGTCGCCGATCTGGTCGAGTTCGGGATGGCGATCAACGACTGGTCGTCGGGCGGCACCAACGAAGACCTCGGCGGGTCGGCGGGGGCGATCGCGGGCGGGGCGGCGGGGGCGTGGGCGGCCGGAACACTTGCCGCCTCGGTGGCCGGCCCCTGGACCGCGGGAGCAGTCGCCATCGTCGGAGATCTCGTCGGCAGCGGAATCGGCGAGCGGTTGGGCGGCGGCATCGGTAGCCTGCTCGACCCGGCGCAGGTCACCGCCGCGGGCGGGCGGTCCTGGTAATTTTCGGCTCTATGGGTGAACACTATGCGTGAATTCGAGACTCTGCTTTACACCACGGCGGGAGCCGTCGCGACCGTGACTCTCAATCGCCCGGAGCAACTCAACACCATCGTCCCGCCGATGCCCGACGAGATCGAGGCGGCCATCGGGCTCGCCGAACGCGATCCGGACATCAAGGTGATCATCCTGCGGGGCGCCGGCCGCGCATTCTGTGCCGGATACGACTTCGGCGGCGGCTTCCAGCACTGGGGCGAGTCGATGATGACCGACGGGCGATGGGATCCGGGCAAGGATTTCGCGATGGTGAGCGCCCGCGAGACCGCGCCAACCCAGAAATTCATGGCGATCTGGCGGTCCTCCAAGCCCGTTATCGCCCAGGTCCACGGCTGGTGTGTCGGTGGCGCAAGCGATTACGCGCTGTGCGCCGACCTGGTGATCGCCAGCGAGGACGCCGTGATCGGTACCCCGTACAGCCGGATGTGGGGTGCGTACCTGTCCGGGATGTGGATGTATCGGCTGAGCTTCAGCAAGGCGAAATGGCACTCGCTGACCGGTCGGCCGCTATCCGGGACGCAGGCCGCGCAGATCGAGTTGATCAACGAGGCGGTGCCTTTCGATCGCCTCGAGGCCAGGGTGGCTGAGATCGCCAACGAGCTCACCCGAATCCCGTTGTCGCAGTTGCGCGCCCAGAAGCTGATCGTGAATCAGGCGTACGAGAACATGGGATTGGCCAGCACTCAACTGTTGGGTGGCATCCTCGACGGTTTGATGCGTAATACACCGGATGCGCTGGCGTTCATCGACACCGCGGAGACCAACGGTGTGCGTGCCGCCATCGAGCAGCGCGACGGGGCCTGGGGTGACTACAGCCAGGCACCGCCCGAACTTCGCCCGGATCCCTCACACATCATCTATCCCTGAGCGATCTACACCTGAGCGATCTATAGCTGGGGGGCCGGCGCCGTATTGGATTTGGCCAGGCCGGCGAGCAGTGTGACGACGACGCCGATGACCACGAGGCCGACTCCAACGATAAGCGTGACATTGAGCCACTGATGCATACTGCGCTCCGCGGTGCTGACCATCACCGCGGCCACCTCGCGAACATTCCCCGACATGGTGTTCAGCATCTCGTTGGCTCGGTCCCGGACGAGTTCAATCGCCCCCCAGCCCGCACCGCCCACGAGCAGAGCGCAAACCCCCAGGGCCGCAAGCGCTTTGCCTTTCCTCGCCGCGATGATCAATGTCAACACCGCCGAAGCGGCGGCAAGCAACGACACCACGATCGCGAGCCAGGGACCCCAATCGGCGATCGGCTTCAGAACCCCGGGACGCAAAGCCGTCGAAGCCCTCTCGGACAACGGAATCGGCATCGCCGAAGGCAGCGAGACGCGATACGAAGTCAGCGTCGGCTGGAACGAACCGTCGGCGAGCATAGGTGCGAAGTCGATGACCCAGCGACCCTGGGGGTCGACACTCGACCGAATCGAGTCGGTGAACAACCAATTGTGCGCGTACCTGTTGGCCTGCGCGAACTGACCGGGGAAGGCCGGGCCCGCAACATAGCCGCGGGCGATCTGGCTCACCACAAGCGGATCGACGGTGGAACTGAGAGTGGAGATCTGCGTCGTCAATTCCGCGGCCATCGCGGACTGCAGCGCGGGATCAGCTGCCGCCCGTTGCGCAAGCGACGCATATCCGTCGTTGTCGACCAGATTGAATTGGGCCCATGCCGCCGGCAATGCGACGGCCAGGAGTGCGGCGGTGACGAGCCACATCAGCACCGTCGCCATGAACCGCACGCGCTCACCTCCCCGCGATGGCGGCTACCGCGAGGTGCGGCGCGGCCGCGCCAAAGCCATCTTGGTCATGATCCGATTCATCCGGCCGAGCGCCTTCAGCGAATTGTGATAGTAGTTGCCGCCGGCGCCGACATTGGTGCGCGGCACGACAACAGTCTCTTGGCGGCAGAACTTCCGGATGCCCTCGACGCCGCCGAACCGTGCGCCTATACCCGAGGTCTTCCATCCGCCCATCGGCGCGGTGGTGCACATCAGGTTGGTGATCACGTCGTTGATGTTGACGGCTCCGCACTCCAACTGCACGGCGATGTCTTGAGCCCGGTCGACGTCGGCGGAGAACACCGAGGCACTCAACCCGTACTCGCTGTCGTTGGCCAGCCTGACCGCCTCGGCGACGGACGCCACCTTCATGATCGGCAGGGTGGGGCCGAACGTCTCCTCCGTCATGCAGAGCATCGAGTGGTCGACGTCGACCAGCACGGTCGGCTCGTAAAAGCTGCCCGGGCCGGGGATCGGCTTGCCGCCGGTGAGCGCCCGCGCGCCCTTTGCCAGCGCGTCGGCGACATGACGCTCGGTGACGGCGCGCTGCTGTTCGTCGATGAGCGCTCCGAAGTGATTGCCCGCACCGGCGCCCACTCGCAGCGCCTCGACATCACGGACTACGGCCTGGACGAACTGGTCGTACACCTTGTCCAACACGTATACGCGTTCCACCGAAACGCAGGTTTGGCCGGCGTTGAACATCGCTCCCCACACGGCCGCGTGTGCCGCCAGGTCGATGTCGGCGTCCTCCAGCACGATCATGGGGTCCTTGCCGCCCAATTCCAGGCTGACCGGTGTGAGGCGTCGCGCCGCCCGCTCCATGACCTTCACGCCCGTCGCGCTGGAGCCGGTGAACTGCACGAAGTCAGAGACGTCGATGACTGCCTCGGACACTTCGCGCATGCCTTGGGCTATGTCGAAGACGGCCGGCCCACCGGAGTCCAGCCAGCCGCGCTTGATCAGCTCGGCGGTCAGCGGGGTGCGCTCGGACGGCTTGAGCAGCACGGCGCACCCTGCCGCAAGCGCACTGATGGCATCCATCAGTGCATTGGCCACCGGGTAGTTCCACGGCGCGATGATGCCGGTCAGACCACGGGGCCGGAAGTGGACGGTGACCTTCTTCATGGCCAGCAGCGGCAGGGAGGCGGGCCGGGTTTCCGGCGCCAGCGCCTTGTCCATGATCTTGATGTAGTACGACAGGATCATCAGCAGGAGTGGAACCTCCTGCGCGGCGTCGGCAGCCGATTTACCGGTCTCCTTGACCAGCAGGCTCTCGATCTCGTCGCGATGATCGGCCATCCAGACCGCGAAGCGCGCCAGCGTCTTGGCCCGCCCCTTGGCACCCCGCGCTTCCCATTCCCGCTGGGCCTTCCGCAGAGACGCGGCGATGGCCGCGACATCGGCCGGATCGGTCCATTGGACTCGGCCCGCGACGGCGCCGGTGGCCGGATTGCGAATGGTCCCGGTGTCGGGAAGATCAACGTCGATCGTGGTCATGCGGCCATCGTAACCCGCGGTGGGCTACGCTTGACACCTGTCAAAAGCGCGGTCAGGCAAGTCAGTGAGGTTCCGAGCAACAGCCCACCCACCGTGTCGGTGAAATAGTGATAAGTAACAGCCTGACCCAGCATTCCCAGTGATGCGAACACAATCGCCACAGCCACGAGCCAGCGGTGCGCGCCGAATACGAGCATCACCATGCCCAGCACCACCACCATCAAAGTGGTGTGCCCACTGGGGTAAGCCAGCGCCACGTCTTTATGCCGGCCGAAGAGCAGCTTGCACCACCAGGTGATCCACCCGGCCGCATACGGTGTCATCAGCACACCCAATGCCAGCACCCACCGCCGCCGGTACAGCGCCACCCCCACCGCAGCGGCCAGAATGGCAAGGACCGTTCGCGGGTCGGTGAAGAACAGCAACCATCCGAGACCGGTGTCGCGTCCCCGCTGAAACCAGTCGTCAAGCGGGGTGGATCCAGGCCCGACCGCCCAGCCGAGCAGCACCATCAGGGACAGCCCGACGAGCGGCCACCAGCGCTCGGGTGCCCTCAGAGCTTCATACCCTTGATGTAGGCCGCCTGGCCGAGATGCTGGGCGGCGTCGTCGATGACGCTCACCAACCGCGCGCTGGCGGTGACCGGCGGATTCCAGTTGGTGTCGACGATTCGGGCGAGTTCTTCGGTGGTGATCCCTGCGATGTACTCAAGGGTCATCTTGTGAACCGCGCGGTAGTAGCCGGCCAGCAGGTCGGCCGGGGCCTTCACTCTGCCGACTTCGTCTGCGGTGTGGCCGTAGCCGTGCGAATCCCTGGGCAGGTCCAGGCTGAAGCGATCTACCCAACCCCCGGTGAACCACACCTGGTCGATGCCCGCGATCTGCGCGAGTTGCGCATCCTGAATGCGGGCACTGTGCCAGAGCAGCCACGCGATGCTGTTCGCGGTGCCGGTTGGCCGGTATGCCGCAAGTTCGTCGGTGAGGTGTTCGGTGATGTTCTCGACGTGCTCGATGAGGCGGGTGAACGCGTCCCTCAAAAGTTCCCGTGCGGCGTCGGCGTCGCTGCCGTCGGCGAGTGTGGGTGTCATGCACGAAATTCTGCCGTAATCCGTACACAAGGCCCACAGTCGCAAGGTCAGACGGGGCAACCCGCGACACGCAGCTTGGCTCGCACTCGTTCGACTACCTGCTCAGGACGCGACAGCGACTCCGCGTCGACGCGGACTACCGCCCACCCGGCCGCTTCGAGTAGTGCGATGCGTTCGATGTCCCAGGCCCGCTGCCGCCGATCGGCCCAGTGCTGGATACCGTCGTATTCGACGGCCACTTTCCACTGACGCCAGCCCAAGTCGACGCGAATGCGAAGGTGACGAAACCGGATTTGCGTCTCGGGTTTGGGGAGGCCGGCACGAACCAATACCAAACGCAAGCGGCTTTCCTGCGGCGACTCGGCCCCACCGTCGACCAGCTCGAGAATCGCCCGCAATCGGGCTGCTCCCCGGGCCCCCGGATACCTCTGCGCGAGCGCAGCCACCCAAGCGGGCGGAACTCCTGTGGCGTTGAGCAGCGCGTCAAGAACCGGAACTGCTTGTTCGGCTGGGCGAGTGCGCCCGATGTCGAAGGCGGTGCGGGCAGGCGTGGTGCAACGGATGCTGGCCACCAGACATACTTCGTCTGACGCAACGGTCCAGGTGCGAACGACGATCCCGGGCTGGGTGTGCCGATCAGGGCGAACTATCTCAGCCGGCGCCGCGGCGTCCAGCCACTTCGTCCCGAGCACCGCGGCTGCGGAAAGCCCGCACAATGTCGCGCCGGTGGCCAGGTGGGCAGCGCGGGCGCGCAGCGTGGCGGTCAGTTCGACATCCCGGTGCACATACACGTCGCGGTAGAGCGCTCGGTGACTCCGGGCAAGCTGACGCCGAGTGAGAAGGCCACCGCGCACCGCTGCGCTGCCAAGAAAGGGTTGCATGCGGGCCAGGCTGAGGCATGGCCCGGCGAGTGTGGGTGCCACGCACGTCATTTCGCCCGAAACTGTGCACAACCCCCGCACTGGGGATAGCGAAAAGTGCCCGGCCCCCGAAAAGGGACCGGGCACTCTCCGTAAACAGGACTTAGAAGTCCATGCCACCCATACCACCGGTCGGGTCGCCAGCAGGTGCTGCGGCCTTCTCCGGCTTGTCGGCGACGACGGCCTCGGTCGTCAGGAACAGCGCCGCGATGGACGCCGCGTTCTGCAGCGCCGAGCGGGTGACCTTGACCGGGTCGGCAACGCCGGCCTTGAGCAGGTCCTCGTACTCACCGGTGGCGGCGTTCAGGCCGGTCCCGGAAGCGGAGTTGGTGACCTTCTCGGCGACGACGCCGGGCTCGAGGCCCGCGTTGAAGGCGATCTGCTTCAGCGGAGCCGACAGCGCGACGCGCACGATGTTGGCACCGGTGGCCTCGTCACCCTCGAGCTTCAGCTCGTCGAGCGCCGGGGCCGACTGCAGCAGAGCCACGCCGCCACCGGCGACGATGCCCTCTTCGACGGCAGCCTTGGCGTTGCGCACGGCATCCTCGATGCGGTGCTTGCGCTCCTTGAGCTCCACCTCGGTGGCAGCACCGGCCTTGATCACCGCAACACCGCCGGCCAGCTTGGCCAGGCGCTCCTGCAGCTTCTCGCGGTCGTAGTCCGAATCGCTGTTCTCGATCTCGCTGCGGATCTGGGCGACCCGGCCGGCGATGGCCTCCGAGTCACCGGCGCCCTCGACGATGGTGGTCTCGTCCTTGGTGACGACGACCTTGCGGGCCTGGCCCAGCAGGGAGACGTCGGCGGTCTCCAGGGAGAGGCCCACCTCCTCGCTGATGACCTGACCACCGGTGAGGATGGCCATGTCCTGCAGCATCGCCTTGCGACGGTCACCGAAGCCCGGGGCCTTGACGGCGACGGACTTGAAGGTGCCGCGGATCTTGTTGACCACCAGGGTCGACAGGGCCTCGCCCTCGACGTCCTCGGCGATGATCAGCAGCGGCTTGCCGGACTGGATGACCTTCTCCAGCAGCGGCAGCAGGTCCTTGACGGTCGAGATCTTCGAGCTGACCAGCAGGATGTAGGGATCCTCCAGGACGGCTTCCTGACGCTCGGCGTCGGTCACGAAGTAGCCCGAGATGTAGCCCTTGTCGAAGCGCATGCCTTCGGTGAGCTCCAGCTGCAGGCCGAAGGTGTTGGACTCCTCGACGGTGATGACGCCTTCGTTGCCGACCTTGTCCATGGCTTCGGCGATCAGGTCGCCGATGGTCTGGTCACCGGCGGAGATGCCGGCGGTGGCAGCGATCTGATCCTTGGTCTCGATGGCCTTGGCCGACTTCAGCAGCGACTCGGTGATCGCCTGCACGGCCTTCTCGATACCGCGCTTCAGGCCGAGGGGGTTGGCGCCGGCCGCGACGTTGCGCAGACCTTCGCGAACCAGTGCCTGGGCGAGAACCGTGGCGGTCGTGGTGCCGTCACCAGCGACGTCGTCGGTCTTCTTGGCAACTTCCTTGACCAGCTCTGCGCCGATCTTCTCGTAAGGATCCTCCAGCTCGATCTCCTTGGCGATGGAAACACCATCGTTGGTGATCGTGGGGGCGCCCCACTTCTTCTCCAACACGACGTTGCGGCCCTTGGGGCCGAGCGTCACCTTGACCGCGTCAGCGAGGGCGTTAAGGCCCCGCTCGAGGCCGCGGCGTGCCTCTTCGTCATACGCAATAATCTTGGACATTGCGAGGTGAATCCTCCGGTTGGGATTTACACGTTCTTGTGGCCGGACTCAGTGCCCGCGACGGACGACCTGAGCTGTGTGGGGCTTGGTCTCACCGTTCCGACCTAGCACTCGCCGGTCGGGAGTGCCAAAGCCATTATTAGCACTCACCCATGTCGAGTGCAAGATTGTTCGCCCAGCGCAAAGTCGACGGCAGCCAAAGTCAGCGGCATTCTCGAACTTCACTTGAACGTTGAAATGGAGTTGGACTGGCGCCGAGGGCCGAACGCGCCGGCCGCCGGGCCTGATCAGCGATTTCCACAACACATCCCGACGCGCCGACCAGCGCCACGCCGCGGTCGCATGCGTCGGCGGATCCCCTTGGCCTAGAGTCGCTTCCATTCCAGAGAGGAGTCCCGGGGTGCGGGCAATCGAAGCGCCCAGCACCCAGAATCTGCGGGGCTGGCAGCGACGGGCGTTGGTGAAGTATCTGGCCGCCCGGCCGCGCGATTACCTGCTGGTGGCCACCCCCGGCGCGGGAAAGACGACGTTCGCTCTGCGCATCGCTGCGGAACTGTTGGCCGACGACACCGTCGAACGGATCACCGTGGTGGTGCCCACCGAGCACCTGAAGACGCAGTGGGCGGCGGCAGCCGCCAGGGTCGGGCTGTCGCTCGACCCGAAGTTCTCCAACTCCAGCGCGCAGAACTCCGACGAGTACCACGGGGTGGTCGTCACGTACGCACAGGTGGCGAGCCATCCGACGCGGCACCGGGTCAGAACCGAGAACCGGAAGACACTGGTCATCTTCGACGAGATCCACCATGGTGGCGACGCCAAGACGTGGGGCGAAGCGATCCGGGAGGCGTTCGACGACGCCACGCGCCGCCTCGCGCTCACGGGTACGCCGTTCCGAAGCGACGACAGCCCCATCCCGTTCGTCGACTACGAACTCGGTCCGGACGGGTTGAAGCGCTCGCGGGCCGATCACGTCTACGGCTACTCCGATGCCCTTGCCGACAACGTGGTGCGCCCGGTGGTGTTCCTCGCCTACTCCGGCGAGGCGCGCTGGCGCGACAGCGCGGGCGAAGAACATGCGGCGCGCCTGGGCGAGCCCCTCAATGCCGAGCAGACGGCCCGCGCCTGGAAGACGGCGCTCAATCCAGCCGGTGAGTGGATGCCCGCGGTCATCGCTGCCGCCGACAAACGCCTGCAACAAAAGCGTCAGCATGTGCCTGACGCGGGCGGCATGATCATCGCCTCGGATCAGACCGCCGCCCGCGCATATGCGAAGTTGTTGACGACGATCACCGGCGAGGCGCCGACGGTGGTGCTGTCCGACGACCCGGGTTCCTCGGACCGGATCAGCCAATTCTCCGAGGGCACCAGTCGCTGGCTGGTGGCGGTGCGCATGGTGTCCGAGGGTGTCGACGTGCCCCGCCTGACGGTGGGCGTCTACGCCACCAGTGCCTCGACGCCGTTGTTCTTCGCCCAGGCGATAGGCCGGTTCGTTCGCTCCCGCCGCCCGGGTGAGACGGCCAGCGTCTTCCTGCCATCGGTGCCGAACCTCCTGCAGTTGGCCAGCGAACTCGAGGCGCAACGCAACCACGTCCTCGGCAAGCCGCATCGCGAATCCCTGGGCGACGAGTGGGATGACGATCTGGTCGAGGACGCGAACAAGACCAAGGACGAGTCGAGCGATCTGGACAACGGCTACGAGATGCTGGGCGCGGACGCCGAATTGGACCAGGTGATCTTCGACGGCGCATCGTGGGGCACGGCGACTCCGGCAGGCAGCGACGAGGAGGCCGACTATCTCGGAATCCCGGGCCTGCTGGACTCCACCCAGGTGCGAGATCTGTTGCGGCGCAAGCAAGAAGAACAGATGGACCGCCGCACCAAGGCGTCGGCAGACGGCGGTCCGCCCGCGCCGGCGACCACGCACGGCCAGCTGCGCGAACTTCGTCGAGAGCTCAACGCGCTGGTGACCATCGCGCATCACCGGACAGGCAAGCCGCACGGCTGGATCCATAACGAGCTGCGGCGGATCTGCGGCGGACCGGTGGTGGCGGCGGCCAACTCCGAACAATTGGCCGCCCGCATCGAGGCGGTCCGGGTGCTGCAGGGTTAAACCTAGACGCGAGAACCAATGGGCCCTAGGCTGCTGGCGGCGAGCCAGGTTGTCGTGTGACGCCGCCGCGATGCGGGGCCGCATGTACGGGCTGCATGCTCTGGGCTGCATGCACTGAGGGGGGGTCTCAGATGAATTCGACGACGATTGCGCGCGTTCAAACGCCGATCTTTCAACCGCCGATCATCCGTACCGGGCGACGGGGTGCGCCGACAACCGGCCGGTCTGCGGCTCATGTCGGCCGAGTCGGCGGTTTGGCCGTAGCGCTCGGCGTGGGCGCCGCGGTGTGGGCGATGCCGGCGCTGGCGGCGGCGGACACGGGCTCCCCGGGAGCTAGTTCGTCGTCCTCCTCGACCCGGGGAAGCGATGCCGGGTCGGCGACACACGTGTCGGGTCCGCGGTCGCGCGCCTCGGGTGTCGCGCGTTCGCCCGACGGCGAGGCGAAGTCGTCCGCCCGGTCACGCTCGGCGGTGCGCGCAACCGATCGTCCAGCGGCCATCTCAGCCGTCGGCGACACCGCAATTGACAACACCGCAATTGACAACACCGCAACTGACAACACCCCGGCGGCCGACTCGGGTGCTGCGCCGAGCGGTCCCGGCGCTCCTGGCGCAGCACCGCTGGAATGGGCCGCGGCGGCGCTGGGGCGCCGCGATCCTGCGACTCGAGTCGCACCGGTCCACCCGGCGGCAGCGAGCACAGCGGGCGCGGACACCGGCGGACCGTTCCTGAGCATCTTCTTCGGGGACGGCACCGAGGACCATCCCAACGGCGGCCTCATCATCGGCAACGGCTATTCCTGGACGGCCGAAACCTGCTCTGGCGCAACGGCTTGCAAGGGTGGCAACGGAGGAATCTTCGGCAACGGCGGCGATGGCTACAACGGCGGAAACGGCGGCTCGGCCGGCTGGTTCGGGAACGGCGGAAACGGTGGCACCGGTGTCGCCGACGGAAACGGCGGAAACGGTGGCGCCGGCGGCCGGATATCCGGCGATGGCGGTATGGGCGGCGCGGGCGGGAGTGGCATCAACACTGCCGCCAATGGCGGCAACGGTGGCTCGGCCGGCTTGTTCGGTAACGGCGGGAAAGGCGGCGCCGGTGGCGTAGCCGATGTGAACCCGGAAGAACAAGAAGCAGATGCAACCGGGGGCACCGGCGGCCGCGGCGGCACGGGCGGGCTGTGGTACGGCAACGGCGGCAATGGCGGCGCCGGCGGCAATTCGATTCCCGGCGGAGGCACCGGAGGCACCGGCGGCCTGGGCGGTGCCACCGGCCTGCTTTCGATATGGGGAACAGCCGGCAACGGTGGAGCCGGTGGTCGCGCCAGCTTCGGCGGCCAGGGCGGCGACGGCGGCAGCGGAGGATTGTTCTCGGTATTCGCCAACGGCGGCTCCGGCGGGGCAGGCGGGGCCAGCCCCGTCCAGGGCCTGACCGATCATGGCGGTGACGGCGGCTCCGGCGGCCATGGCGGACTCTGGGCCGGCAACGGGGGCAACGGCGGCGGCGGCGCCTTCGGCGGCGGAGACGGCGGCGGCGGCGGCGACACCGGACTGCTGTCGCTGTTCGGCAAGGGCGGCGATGGAGGCAACGGGGGCACAGGCCAGCCGGGCCTGACGGGGCCGAACGGATCGCCGCAGGATGTGAACGCCGGTGATGGGGGTCCCGGCGGACCTGGCGGATCGGGTGGCAACGGCGGCCGGGGCAGTTGGGCCGTCGGCAACGGGGGCGCGGGCGGTAACGGCGGTCCCGGCGGTCCCGGCGGTGCGGGCGGTAACGGCCGATATCCGGGAAATGTCACCGAGGGCGACGGCCTCGACGGCGGCAACGGCGGCAACGGCGGCAACGGCGGCAACGGCGGCGCGACCGGAGGGCAGGGCGGTCAAGGACGAATCCTGTTCTTGTTCCCGTCGAACGGCCTGAACGGGGTCAGCGGAGCCGGTGGCCGAGGGGGTAACGGCGGCTGGGGCAACTACGGAGGCAACACCACCGATCCCAACGGGAACGGCGGCGACGCCGGCAAGGGCGGTAGCGGAGGCAACGGCGGTGCCGGAGGTCTTGGCGCGAACGGCGGTGCCGGCGGTGCGGGCGCGCTGGGCGGCAATGGTGGTCAGGGCGGCGTGAACGGCACCGGCGGTCAGGCCGGCGACGGTGGTCACGGCGGCAAGGGCGGTACCGGTGGTGCAGCCGGACCCGACCCGACGGCCCAGCCGCCGGGAGACGGTGGTTGGGGCGGCCGGGGCGGCAATGCGGGGTCGGGCGGCAGAGCCGGGACCGGTGGTGATGGAGCCACCGGGGGCAACGGTGGAGACGGCGGCGACGGCGGGGCCAACGGTGGGGTCGGTGGCGGGGGCGGATCGGCCGGTTCCCGCGGCTGGGGCGGCGTGGGCAGCGGCGGCACCAACGGCGACGACGGCTCCGACGGCTCGAACGGCAGCAAGGGTGCACCCGGTGCGGGCGAGTCGGCGTCAGCCGCCGCGTCAGCGGTAGGCGGGGCCCCAACCGGTGCGGCCCCAGCCAGTGCGGCACCATCCGGTGCGTCGGGGGCGGTGGGCGATCGTTCCGAGGCGGTGCAGACCGACACTGCCGTGGCGGCGGAGTCGGCGGGCAGTTCGGCGTTGGTGGCCGCGGCAGCGGTCCCGGCGGCCACCGAGCCTTCGCTGTGGACACAGATCATCAATCAGATCAACTACATCTTCTTCAACCGCGCACCCAGCGTGTCGTGGGAGTGGTACCAGCCGGTCGGCATCGAGAGACAGATGCGAGTCACCTCTAATGCCAAGTCCAACAACGCATTTGGCTTGACGTATAGCGTCAGCGTCGACCCGCGGTATGGGACCGTCACTATCGATCAGGAGACTGGCGACTACTTCTACAAGCCGGAAGCGACGTTGCGAGTCCCCGGTATCACCGACAGTTTCACCATCGCGGTCAACAACGGAACCAAGGCTCAGCTCACCGGTGTGCTCGGCATGGTGCAGCAAGCCCTGCACGCCTTCGCCATTCGAATCGGCATCTCACAGCCTGACGTCACCGAGAGGGTCGTCACCCTGACAGTTCCGGGTACCGGACTCTACGGTGACCCCGCGAACGCGATGTATTACCAGAAGCAGGACTACCCGGCGAACTGTGTGTTGCTGTCGTCGGCGATGGCGATCGGCATGGTGACCGGGGACATGCCGTCGCCCGAGACCATGATCGAACTGGCGAAGACGAATCAGAGTGTGGTCGATCCGGGTCGAAAGATGTATCTCGACGAGTTCGTCAACTACGGCGTCTGGGACAAGGATGCCGTGGTGCTGATGGAGCGGTATTTCGACGTCACCGCCGTCAGCACGCGTTACGGGACGTACGACGAGGCCGGAACACGCATCTCGGGGCCGACGGCGCAGGACGGCCAACTCGCTCTGGGCGATCTTCAGGCGGCGTTGGCGGCCGGCAGCGCAGTCACCGTCAGCATCAACACGAACATCGTCTGGTCGGCCGCCGGGAACTACAACTTGCCGGCGACCCCCAACTTCACCGAGAGCGGTCATGACGCAACGGTGGTGTCGGTGGACATGAAAAAGCTGAAGGTGTACCTGAACGACAGTGCGGTGTCCTACGGGCAGAACATGGAAGTTCCGCTCGGCGCATTCCTCAACGGCTGGCAGACCAGTGATTACCGCATGACGGTCGTCACCAAGAAGTCGGCGGCTCCGGGGCAGTCCGACGCCGACGCGGCGTGATGCCTGCCGGCAACCCCACGCTCACACCAGGCCCAGCAGCTCGGGCAGGTCGGCCACCGAGTCGATGACGTGATTGGGCTGCATGGCGAATTCGTCTGTGGCCCAGCGATCCAGGACACTCTGCTGAAATTTGCCGGTCCGCACGAGCACGCCGGTCATGCCGACCACTTGAGCGGCCAGGACGTCGTTGTTGAGGTCGTCGCCCACCATGTACATCTCGTCGGGTTCCACGCCGAGGCGCGCGGCGGCCGTCAGAAATCCGGTGGGCGCCGGCTTGCCGACGGCGGTTGCCTTGCGGCCGGAGATTCCTTCGAGGCCGATGAGGTACATCCCGGTGTCGACCCGAAGTCCTTCGGCGGTGTTCCAGGCGGCGCTGCGATGCATGGCGACCACCGGCACACCGGCGGACATCCATTCGTAGACGCGGCTGAGTGTCAGATGGCTGTATTCCGGTCCGGCGCCGCCGAGCAGGATCACGTCAGGCGTTTGCGAACCGAACGAATCCATTGCGGCGGGGTCGACGATGTCGATACCGCGCATGTCGTCGGCGATCTGACCGTTGTTCACCAGAACGCAGCGGGCCCCGGGGTATTTGGTTCGGACGTAGTCGGCCGTGAGCACCGCGGCGGTTGTCACCTCGTCGGGTCGGACTTCCATGCCCGCTTCGCTGAGCGTCGACGCGATCTGTGCGCGGGTGCGGGTGGTGGTGTTCGTCAGATAGCACCGCGGGACGTCGTGATCCGCGAGGGTGCGAAGTGCTTCGGCCGCGCCGGGGATGGCTTGCCACGAGGTCACGAGGACGCCGTCGATGTCGAACAACACTCCTCCGACGGCCATGACCTGACAGTAAACGCCGTTCGGCGGGGCGCAACTCGACGGCCCGTACAGTCGGACCAATGAGTCCCAGCGCATGGACAGCGGCCGATGTACCGGACCAGCGGGGCCGAATCGCAGTGGTGACCGGCGCTAATTCGGGCATCGGTTTCGAGGCCGCCTCGGTGCTGGCCGCACGTGGAGCGCATGTGGTGCTCGCGGTGCGCAACCCCGAGAAGGGCGGCGAGGCGCGCGAACGCATTCTCGCGGCGAGCCCGAATGCCGAAGTCACCGTCCAGGAACTGGATCTCACTTCGCTCGACTCGGTGCGGGCTGCCGCCGCGGCGCTGAAGACCGGGTTTCCCCGCGTCGATCTGCTGATCAACAACGCCGGGGTGATGTGGACGCCCAAGGAAGTCACCCGGGATGGGTTCGAGTTGCAGTTCGGTACGAACCACCTGGGGCATTTCGCGTTCACGGGGTTGCTGCTGGACCAGTTGCTGACGGTGCCCGGGTCCAGGGTCGTCACGGTCGCAAGCCTGGCTCACCGGATGATGGCCGACATTCATTTCGACGACCTGCAGTGGGAGCACCGGTACAGCCGTATCGGTGCTTACGGCCAGTCGAAGCTTGCCAACCTGTTGTTCACCTACGAGTTGCAACGGCGGCTCGCCGCCGATTCGGAGCCGACCATCGCGGTGGCGGCCCATCCGGGCGGCTCGTACACGGAACTCGCCCGTAACGTCCCGACTGTGCTGCACCCCGCGTACCGCATCGTTGGTCCGTTGATCTTTCAGAATGCCGCGATGGGCGCGCTGCCGACCCTTCGGGCCGCAACCGATCCGACCGCGTCCGGTGCTGACTACTACGGGCCGGACGGAATCGGGGAACAGCGCGGCAACCCGAAGCTCGTCCATTCCAGCCCGCGGTCGCACGACCCTGATCTGCAGCGCCGGCTGTGGGCGGTGTCCGAAGAGTTGACCGGCGTGACCTATCCGGTCTGATGGGAGCCTGATGCGTTCAGTCGAGGAGCATCGGCGGATCGTCGCCGATCTTGTGATCGCCCGCCCGGCCCGGTCCGTAAGGCTTGCGGAGGCAGAGGGTCTGGTGTTGGCCGACGACGTCGTCGCGCCGCTGTCGTTGCCAATGTTCGACAACTCGGCGATGGACGGCTACGCGGTCCTCGCCTCCGACGTCCCGTCCGGTACCGGCCTTGAGCAGCCCGTGAGATTGCCGGTGGCACACGATATTCCGGCGGGCCGAACCGACCGGCTGACGCTCGCTCCGGGTACCGCGCACCGGATCATGACCGGGGCTCCGCTCCCGGAGGGAGCCACCGCGGTGGTGCCGGTCGAGGTGACCGACGCCGGGGTCGACGTCGTCGAGATCCGCCGCGCGGCCGAACCGGGACAGCACATCAGGCGGGCGGGGGAAGATGTCACGGCCGGCACGACGGTGCTGCGCGCGGGACAGGTGATCAGCCCCGCCGTGGTGGGACTTGCCGCCGCGCTCGGCTTCGGCGAGCTCCGCGTCGTTCCACGACTGCGCGTCCTGGTGGTGTCGACGGGTTCGGAATTGATCAAGCCCGGCAGTGCACTGCTGCCGGGCCAGATTTACGAATCCAACGCGGTGATGCTGGCCGCCGCCGTCCGCGAGGCCGGGGGCGAAGTGGTGGCGACGCCGACGTCGGACGACGACGTCGCCGCATTCCGTGCCGCTCTGGAGCCACACCTCGACGAAACCGACTTGATCATCACTTCCGGCGGGGTCAGCGCCGGCGCCTACGAGGTGGTGAAGGACGCCTTCGGTGACAGTGGGGGCGACGGGGTAACGGGCGTGCAGTTCGCGAAGGTCGCCATGCAGCCGGGCATGCCGCAGGGCGCCGGCCGTGTCCGCGGCGTCCCGATCGTCACGCTGCCGGGAAACCCGGTGAGTTCGCTGGTGTCGTTCGAAGTCTTCATCCGTCCGGCGCTGCGCAGAGCGATGTCGATGCCGTTTCCGGATCGGCCACGACGCACTGCCGTCCTCACCGAGGATCTGACCTCCCCGGGCGGCAAGCGGCAATTCCGACGGGGCGTCTACTCCCCCGGCATCCGAGACGAAATCGGAACCGTCACCACCTACGGTCCGCCCGCGTCGCACCACCTCCGCTGGCTCGCCTCGGCCAACTGCCTGCTGGAGGTCGACGAGGACACCACCGAATTGACCGCTGGGCAACATGTCCAGGTGTGGGACCTGCGCGGCGGCGAGAAGTAGACTCACGCCGATGGCCAGACGCCCCCGCACTGAGGATGACAACCTGAAGTCCGGCCCCGAGCGGCTGCTGACACTGGTGCGTTCCGCGGTTCCCCCCGTTCACCCCGCCGGATTTCCCTTCATCGCCGCAGGTCTGGCGGTGGCTGCGCTGGGCCGCCGCCATCGCTGGCTGCGGCGCGCCGGCCTCGCTGCGGCCGGGGCCAATGCCGGGTTTTTCCGCCACCCCGACCGCCATCCCCCCACCCGGCCCGGTGTGGTGGTGTCGCCGGCCGACGGCCTCGTGTGCCTCATCGAGACGGCGGTCCCCCCGGCCGAACTGGGATTGGGCGCGCTGGCCGTGCCGCGGATCAGCATTTTCCTGTCCCTGTTGGATGCCCATGTTCAGCGCACACCCGTCGGTGGCGAGGTTCTGGCCGTGGAGCATCGGCCCGGCACATTCCATTCGGCCGACTTGGCGGCTGCCAGTGAGGACAATGAGCGCAACAGTGTGTTGATCCGCACGGCGGAAGGACATGACGTGGTGGTCGTTCAGATCGCCGGGCTGATTGCTCGCCGGATCATCTGCGATCTCCAGCCCGGAGATCGGGTCGAGATCGGGGACACCTACGGCCTGATCCGCTTCGGCTCCCGGTTGGACACCTACCTGCCCTCCGGGTCGGAAATCCTGATCGAACCGGGACAACGCGCGCTTGCCGGCGAGACCGTCCTGGCGCGGTTGCCGTGATCAAACCCCGGCCCCGCAGGAACATCAGCCTACGGTTGTTGCCCAGCGCGACGACGGTGCTGGCGATCTGCGCGGGCCTGACGTCGATCAGGTTCGCCCTCGAAGGCCGCCCCCACATCGCACTGGCGCTGATCGGTGCTGCCGCGGTCCTCGACGGTATCGACGGCGGCATCGCCCGTGCGCTGGACGCCCAGTCGGCGATGGGCGCCGAGATCGACTCGCTGGCCGATGCGGTGAATTTCGGCGTCGCACCCGCACTGGTGGTCTATGTGACGCTGCTACCCCATTCCCCGGTCGGTTGGATCTTCGTACTGCTCTACGTCGTGTGCATCGTGCTTCGGCTGGCACGGTTCAATGCCCTGATCGACGACGACACCCGGCCGGCCTACACCCGCGAGTTCTTCACGGGCATGCCCGCCCCGTGCGGCGCCGTTGGATCCATCGGCCCACTCGTCGCGATGATGCAGTTCGGAACGGGCTGGTGGACGTCGACCTGGTTCGTCTGCTTCTGGTTGGCGGCCAATTCGGCGCTGCTGGTCAGCCGCGTGCCCACACTGGCACTGAAAGCGATCTCAGTGCCCCCGAACGCGGCCCCGATCCTGTTGATCCTGATCGCCGGGGCAGCCGCCGGACTGCTGCTGTTCCCCTATGTTCTGGTGCTGCTGATCATCGCCGGCTACCTGTGCACCATCCCGTTCACCATTCGCAGCCAACGCTGGGTGGCCGCACGACCCGAAGCATGGGACGACAAGCCCCGCCAGCGCCGCGCCGCGCGGCGCGAGAGCCGTCGCGCCGCACATCCGAATCGCCGGTCGGTGGCCCGGCTCGGTCTTCGTAAGCCGGGCGGCTGACAGCGGCCGTGTCGAGTCTTTCCCTCACCGCGCGCCTGAACACCACTGCTCTCGACTCGCGTCGCGGCGTGATCCGGCTGCACCCGGAGGCCATCGCGGCGCTGGGGATCAGGGAGTGGGACGCGGTGTCGCTGACCGGATCCCGGACCACCGCCGCCGTCGCGGGTGTGGCGTCGCCCGACGTCCCGGCGGGCACCGCGCTGCTCGACGACGTGACGCTCTCCAACGCCGGGCTGCGGGAGAACTCGGCCGTGCTGGTTTCGGCGGTGACGGTGTACGGCGCGCGGACGGTGACGTTACGGGGTTCGGCCTTGGCCACCCGGTCGGTGTCCTCCACGACGCTGCGGCAAGCATTGTTGGGCAAGGTGATGACGGTCGGCGACACCGTGTCGCTGCTGCCGCGCGATCTCGGCCCGGGGACCTCGACGTCGGCAGCGAGTGCCGCGCTGACATCTTCGGTCGGGATCACCTGGACCTCGGAACTGTTGACCGTCACCGGAACGGATCCGGCCGGCCCGGTGAGCGTGCAGCCGAATTCGGCGGTGAGTTGGGGAGACGGTCCGGCGGCGATCGGGGTGGTGGCGACCGGCACGCGGCCCGCGGAGGTCAGTGCTCCCACCCGGTGGCCCGAACCGCCACCGGTGTCCGTCAACGACCTCAAGGGCCAGCACGTGCAGGCCGGCAGGTTGACCGAGTGGCTGAAACTCGCGCTCGACGAACCTGCATTGCTCGAAAAGCTGGGCGCCAAGCCACATCTCGGAGTTCTGATCACCGGCCCGGCCGGAGTGGGCAAGGCGTTACTGGTGCGTGCCGTGTGTGCGGGACGGCGCCTGGTGGAGGTTGACGGACCGGACGTCGGGGCCCTCGCCGCGCAAGACCGGCATCGCGCCGTGGCCGATGCGGTGTCCGCCGTCGTCGACGGTGGCGGCGTTCTGTTGGTCACCGACATCGACGCGCTGCTGCCGACCCCGGCCGAGCCGGTCGCCACACTGATCCTGACCGAGTTGCGGCACGCCGTCGCCGCGCCGGGCGTGGCGTTCATCGCGACGTCCCAGCAGCCGGATTCGCTCGATCCCCGACTGCGCGCACCGGATCTATGTGACCGCGAATTGGGTCTGAGCCTCCCGGATGCCGGAACCCGTCGTGAACTGCTCGAGATCCTGTTGCGCGACGTCCCGACCCGCGATGTTCGACTCGGCGACATCGCCGACCGGACACCGGGTTTCGTGCGCGCCGACCTGGCCGCACTGGTTCGCGAGGCGGCACTGCGCGCGGCGGCACGCGCCAGCGAGGACGGCGAAGCACCCGCCCTGGTCCAGGACGACTTCACCGGGGCGCTCACGGTTATCCGGCCGCTGTCCCGGTCCGCCACCGAGGAAGTGTCGGTCGGCTCGGTGACCCTCGACGATGTGGGCGACATGGTGGCCACCAAACAAGCTCTCACCGAGGCGGTTCTGTGGCCGCTGCAGCACCCCGACACCTTTGCCCGGCTTGGAGTCGAACCGCCGAAGGGGGTTCTGCTGTACGGGCCTCCCGGATGCGGGAAGACGTTTGTCGTGCGGGCTCTGGCCAGTTCAGGCAGGCTCAGCGTGCACGCGGTCAAGGGCGCCGAACTGATGGACAAGTGGGTCGGCTCATCGGAGAAGGCCGTCCGCGAATTGTTCCGCCGGGCAAGGGATTCCGCGCCGTCGCTGATATTTCTGGACGAAATCGACGCGCTCGCACCGAGACGTGGCCAGAGCTTCGACTCAGGTGTCACCGACCGGGTCGTGGCGGCCATGCTGACCGAACTGGACGGCATCGAGCCGCTGCGCGACGTCGTCGTCCTCGGCGCCACGAACCGGCCGGAGCTTATCGACCCCGCGCTGCTGCGGCCCGGCCGCCTGGAGAAGCTGGTGTTCGTCGAACCGCCGGATGCCGAGGCGCGTCGCGACATCCTGCGCACCGCAGGAAAGTCGGTGCCGCTGAGCTCAGACGTCGACCTGGAGATGCTGGCGCGTGAGCTGGACGGTTATAGCGCCGCCGACTGCGTCGCCCTGCTGCGCGAGGCCGCACTGACGGCGATGCGGCGGTCCATCGACGCCGCCGATGTCACCGCCGCCGACGTCGAGGCGGCCCGCAAGACCGTGCGGCCGTCGCTGGATCCCATTCAGGTGGAGTCGTTGCGCGCCTTCGCCGATCAGGGGCGCTAGCCGCGTGCTCGGCATCCTGATCGCGCATGGGATCGCCGCCGCCGTCGCGCCCGTTCTGGTGTCGCGGTGGGGGCGGCTGGCGTTCTATCCCCTGGCGCTGGTCCCGGCGACGTCTGTTGCGTGGGTGGTGCTGAATTGGCCGCATGGCGGGCGGGTACCGGCTATGGACATCCCCTGGGTGCCCGAGCTGTCGATGAACATCACGCTGCGATTCGATTCCCTCGCCGCGATCATGAGCGTGCTGGTGCTGGGTATCGGGGCGTTGGTGCTGCTCTACTGCGCGCCTTACTTCCACCACCGTGACGGGCACACCGAAAGGCGGCTGCCGAGTTTCGCCGCGGAACTCGTGGCGTTCTCGGGTGCGATGTTCGGACTGGTCACCTCCGACAACATGCTGCTGCTCTATCTCTTCTGGGAGCTGACGTCGGTGCTGAGCTTCCTGCTGGTCGGCCACTACGCGGAGCGGGCCACCAGTCGGCGGGCCGCTATGCAAGCCCTGCTGGTGACGACCTTCGGCGGCCTGGCGATGCTCGTCGGCATCGTGGTCGTGGGCAACGCCGCCGGAACCTACCTGCTGTCGGAGCTGGTGGCCGCGCCGCCGCACGGGCTCGCGGTGGGCGTGAGCGTGGTGCTGATCCTCGTCGGGGCGCTGTCCAAATCGGCGATCGTGCCCTTCCATTTCTGGTTGCCCGGGGCCATGGCCGCCCCCACCCCGGTGAGCGCGTATCTGCACGCCGCGGCGATGGTCAAGGCGGGTGTGTACCTGATCGCGCGGCTGGCACCGGGGTTCGCCGACTCCGCCGGGTGGCGGCCGACCGTCATCGGGCTGGGTCTGCTCACCATGCTGATGGCCGGGTGGCGCGCGGTGCGCGAGTACGACCTCAAGCTGATCCTGGCGTTCGGCACAGTCAGCCAATTGGGCTTCATCACCGTCATGGTGGGCGGCGGCGGTCGGGACCTGATGCTGGCCGGGCTCGCGATGCTGTGCGCACACGCCTTGTTCAAGGCAGCCCTGTTCATGGTCGTCGGTGTGATCGATCACTCGACGGGCACCCGGGACATTCGCAAACTCGCCTGGCTGGGGGCCGGTCAGCCGGCGTTGTTCGTCATCGCGGCCGGCGCCACCGCGAGTATGGCTGCGCTACCGCCATTCCTCGGATTCGTGGCGAAGGAAGCCGATTTCGAGACCATCGCGCACAGTGCGGCACTGGGCGGATGGGCTCCCGCGGTGCTCGCCGGCGCGGCAGCCGGGTCGGTGTTCACCACCATGTACAGCCTCCGATTCTTGTGGGGGGCGTTCGCGCGCAAGGGCTTTCCGGAGCCGAGCAAACTGGTTGCGCGGCTGCACCATGTCCCGATGGTGTTCCTGGTCTCGCCGTCGATCCTGGCTGCGGCGGGCCTGACATTCGGCCTTGCGCCGGGGCTACTGAACTGGATGCTCGACGGCTATGTCGACACCGTCCCCGCCGCCGGCCCCACGGACGGCGGCTACACGCTGGAGCTGTGGCACGGGTTCGGCCTGCCCATCCTGTTGTCGGCGGTGGTGCTGACGCTTGGCACCGTGGCATTCTTCAGCCGGGATCGATTGCGCCGCTTGGGCGTAACGCCGGGCCCCCCACTGGGCAATGCGGACCGCATCTACGATGCGATCCTTCGCGGGGCCGACCTGCTGTCGTTGCGACTCACCGGCTTCACTCAAAGGGGCTCCATCCCGGTCACCCAGGCGGTGATCCTGTCCACGCTGGTCCTGTTTCCGTTGGCGGTGCTGACGTTGGGGACGAAGCCCGAACCCCACTTCCTGCTATGGGATTCGGTGATCCAGCCCGTTGTCGGCCTGCTGATTGTGGCGGCCGCTCTGAGCGCGACGGTCATGCGCAACCGGTTGGCGGCGGTCTTGCTGGTGGGCATCACCGGCTACGGCTGCGGTGCGATCTTCGCCTTCCACGGAGCGCCCGACCTTGCCCTGACTCAGTTTCTGGTGGAGACCCTGACCCTCGCCATCTTCGTGCTGGTACTTCGAACGCTTCCGGCGGAGGCAGAGGAGCCGACCGCCCGACGCTTTCGGTTACCTCGTGCAGCGCTGGCGGCCGGCGTCGGCATGGCCGTCACGACACTGGCCGTCTACGCGATGGCCGCGCGCACCGGCACACCGTTGGCGGAACTGCTGCCCGATGCCGCCTACTTCCGCGGGCACGGTGCGAACACCGTCAACGTGCTGCTGGTCGACATCCGCGCCTGGGACACCCTCGGCGAGGTGTCGGTTCTGGTTGTCGCGGCCACCGGTGTCGCGTCCCTGGTGTTCCGGCATCGCCGCTTCGGGGCTGCTCCGCGGGCACCGCTCGATTCGCTGGCGAGCCACCCCCGGATGCCCGTCACCCCGGCGGTCGCCTACAGCCCCGCAGCCGGAGACACCACTTGGTTGCGCGGCAGTGAGATGCGCGATCCCCGCAATCGGTCTCTGGTTCTGGAGGTCGCGACGCGGATGATCTTCCCGCTGATCATGGTGCTGTCGGCATACTTCTTCTTCACGGGCCACAACACGCCCGGCGGTGGTTTTGCGGGTGGGCTGACGGCCGGGCTGGCGTTGGTGCTGCGCTACCTCGCGGGCGGCAGGTACGAACTGGGCGAGACCCTGCCGTTCGATGCCGGGAAGATCCTCGGTGCCGGCTTGGCCTTGTCCAGTGGGACTGCGCTGGGGTCACTCCTACTCGGCGCGCCTGTGCTGTCGTCGGCGGTGATCTCGGTGAACCTGCCGTTGCTGGGTTCGGTCAAGTTTGTCACCGCCTTATTCTTCGACCTGGGCGTCTACTTGATCGTGGTGGGTCTGGTGCTCGATGTGCTGCGCAGCCTCGGCGCGCGGATCGACACCGAAATGGCGGATGCGGTGAACAGCCGGTGAATACCTATCTTGTGCCGCTCGTCATCATCGGCGGTCTGACCAGCAGCGGTGTGTATCTCCTGCTGTCACGCAATCTCACCCGAATGTTGTTGGGCCTGTTGCTCGTCGGAAACGCGGTCAACCTGTTGATCATGACCGTCGGCGGGCCGTCGGGCAATCCCCCGGTCCGGGGCCGCACCAGCGGATCCGAGACGACCACCGCGGATCCTTTGGCGCAGGGCATGATTCTGACCGCCATCGTCATCACCATGGGGATCGCCGCGTTCGTGCTGGCCCTGATCTACCGGTCCTTCCGGTTGGCGGGCGAAGAAGAGGTTCCCGACGACGCCGAGGACACCCGGGTATCGAGACTGCCCGACGACGCGGCCTCATCCGTCGTCGAAGACCGGCCGGCCGACGACCGTGTGGGCGACGGCGGTGTGGGCGATAGCGGTGTGAGCCCCGGCAGTGGTGACCCCGCTGGTGGTAACCCCGACGGTCCCGACGAACTCGACGCACTTCCCGAGACCCGGAAGCCGAAACGATGAGCGCGGCCGCGGTCCTCATGCCACTTCCAGCTCTGGTCCCGCTGATCGGTGCCGCGTTGACCCTTGCGGCGGGACGCAAGCCGCGACTGCAGCGGGCCATCGCCCTGGTGGCCCTGACCGCCGTGCTCATCGTGTCGGCCGCACTGATCTATCTGACCGACCGCCAGGGAACACTGGCGTTGCAAGTCGGTGGCTGGGGTCCCACTTCCGAGGGGCTCGGTCCGCTGGGCATAACGCTTGTGGTGGATCGGCTTTCGGCGCTGATGCTGGTGGTCTCGGCGATAGTGCTGTTGGCCGTCGTCTTCTACGCCATCGGGCAGGGTATCCGCGACGGTGACGACCGGCAGCCGGTGTCCATCTTTCTGCCCACCTATCTGGTGCTGTCGGCGGGCGTGTGCATCGCGTTCCTCGCCGGCGATTTGTTCAACCTGTACGTCGGGTTCGAGGTTCTGCTGTCCGCGAGTTTCGTGTTGCTGACGATCGGTGCGAGCAAGGAGCGGGTGCGGGCGGGAATTTCGTACGTGATGGTGTCGATGGTGTCGTCGCTGATCTTCCTGATCGGCCTGGCCCTCATCTACGCGGCAGCGGGAACGCTCAACATGGCCGAGCTTTCCGTGCGCCTGATGGACGTCAGTGAGGGCACGCGCAGCGCACTGTTCGCGGTGCTGTTGGTGGCGTTCGGGATCAAGGCCGCGGTGTTTCCACTCTCGACGTGGTTGCCCGACTCCTACCCCACCGCACCCGCGCCGGTGACCGCGGTGTTCGCCGGATTGCTCACGAAAGTCGGCGTCTACGCCATCATCCGGGCCCATTCGCTGTTGTTCCCCAGCGGCGGCCTGGACGCGGTGCTGTTGGTGGCGGCGCTCTTGACGATGCTCGTCGGCATTCTGGGCGCCATCGCACAGAACGACATCAAGCGGCTGCTGTCCTTCACATTGGTGAGCCACATCGGATACATGGTCTTCGGTGTCGCGCTGTCCAGCCGACTCGGCATGAGCGGGGCGATCTTCTATGTGGCACATCACATCGTCGTGCAGACCACGCTGTTCCTGGTGGTCGGTCTCATCGAAAGGCAGGCCGGCGCGTCGACGCTGCGACGCCTCGGCGGACTTGCCGCGGCGAGTCCGGTACTCGCCTTCGTGTTCATCGTTCCTGCGTTGAATCTCGGTGGAATTCCACCTTTTTCGGGCTTCATCGGCAAGGTGGCGCTTCTCGAGGCCGGGGCGCAGGACGCCTCTGTGCTGGCGTGGCTGCTGGTCGGCGGTTCAGTGGTGACCAGTCTGCTGACCCTGTATGTGGTGGCCCGAGTGTGGACACGTGCGTTCTGGCGGGCCCGGGTCGACGCGCCAGAAGGAGCCCTGTCCGATGCGACTCCGTCGGCCCTGCTGGACGAGACGGAGCATTCCGACGACATCTCGTTCGACGACCGCGACGACGTCGGCCGGATGCCCGCCGGAATGCTGATTCCGACCTTCTGTCTCATTGCCGTCGGCCTTGCACTGACAGTCGCCGCCGGGCCCATCTTCGGCTACACCGACCGGGCAGCCGCAGAGGTCTTGGATACGTCGCACTACCTGTCGGCCGTGCTCGGAGTCCACCCGTGAAGTCCCCGCTGATCAGACACTGGCTGCTGCGGATATGGGTGGTGCTGTGGCTGGTGTTGGTGTGGCTGCTGTTGTGGGGCAACGCCTCTTTGGCGAACGTGCTGTCCGGCCTGACGTTGGCGTTGCTGATCACGGTGCTGCTGCCACTGCCCAGCGTGCCGGTGCAGGGTCGGGTTCACCTGCCCGGACTGCTGTGGCTTGCGGTGTGCGTGATGTGGTGGCTGGTGAAGTCCTCCATGCAGGTGGTCTGGCTGGCGATCCGGCCCGAAGCGCCGCCGGCGGCCGCGGTTCTGCGCGCGAAGCTTGACCTGAAATCCGATTTCGTACTGGCACTGGCGGTCAACATCATGAACCTCACTCCAGGCACGATCGTGCTGGAGATCGATCAGGCGCGCCGACTGCTCTACGTTCATGTGCTCGATGTCAGCACCCAGCGCTCCGTCGACCGGTTCTACCGTCAGACGGCCCGACTGCAACACATGCTGGTCACGACATTCGAGCGCGACAGTGAATGGCACCCGGCGACAACGGGATCCGAGGAGGCCTCGTGACTCTCGTATGGGCGATCGCCGGCGCCATGCTGGTCGCCGCGGCGATCGTGACGATGGCCCGCCTGCTCGCCGGCCCCAGCACACTCGACAGGCTCGTCGCGACCGACACCCTTGTGGCGGTGACCATGTGCGGCGTCGGAACCTGGGCGGCGTACAGCCGCGACACCACGGTCACCTACAGCCTGGCGGCGCTGGCCCTGATCAGTTTTGTCGGCTCGGTGAGTATCGCCCGGTTCCGCGTGCCGGACCTCGACGGCACTCAGGACGGGGCATCGTGAACGCCCTCGACGTCCTTACGGCGGTCCTGGTTTTGACGGGCTCTTTCTTGGCCCTGACCGCGGCGATCGGTGTGGTCCGGTTTCCGGACACACTCACCCGCATGCACGCGGCGACCAAGCCACAGGTGCTCGGGCTACTCCTGGTGCTGGGCGGGGCCGCGATCCAACTGCGCGACCACGTCGACGTCGGGATGATCATTCTGACGGGGATCTTCACCATCATCACGGCACCGGTGGTCGCGCATCGAGTCGGGCAGCTTGCCTACCGAGAACAGAGCGTCAGTGACAACCTGTTGTCTGACAACCTGTTGTCCGACAGAGAGACCCGCGACGAAGCTCCGTGACCGTCAACGCCCCGCACACCGCCAGAAGCGACGAGGCCGACGCCGCGTTGAGACCAATGTCCCTGGCCCTCAGGTGATATCCGACCGCGAGTGAGAAGTAGATCGTCAACATGGTCAGGGTGAGTTCGGCCACCCGGGGGATACGGGTTCCCACGAGAAGGCCCAACGCCGCGGCCGCTTTGACGACCGGGAAGATCCACCGGCCTTCCCGCGGGTAGTTGATATCGTCCAGGCACTTCGCCACATGCGGAATGGGTTTCACACAGATGGCGGCATCGACCGCCTGGACGGCGGCGAGGCCTGTGAGTGTTGCGTTTCGGTTCACGGTTCCTTCGTACTCCTGGCCGACCGAGAAGGGCTCGGATGTTTCAGGTCATGGTGAGGTCATGACCCGACCCGTTCCGGCAATGGCGATTGCCACGAACTTCTCCTGGCCCGTTGGTCCGCCCCAGGTCACCGAGTACCAGGAGTCGTCGGCGGCCGAGGCTTGCGTGGTCCAAGCGACGCCATCAGGCGAAGTCATCACCCGATTACCCGAGCCGCTGAACGCTACCGCCACAAATGTTTCCTCGCCGGGAGGTCCACCCGACGTCACCGAAGTCCAGCCGTTGTCGGCCGCCGAAGCTTGAGCGGTCCACGTGACGCCATCAGGCGACGTCATCACCCGATTACCCGAACCGCTTGCGGCTACCGCCACAAACAATTCCCCGCCGGGGGGACCTCCCCACGTCACCGAAGCCCAGTCGTTGTCGGCCGCCGAAGCTTGAGCGGTCCACGTGACGCCATCAGGCGACGTCATCACCCGATTACCCGAACCGGTTGAGGCCACCGCAACAAATTTCTCCTGCCCAGCAGGACCGCCCCACGTCACCAAATTCCATTGATTGTCGACTGCCGCGACTTGAGCGGTCCATGTGACGCCATCGGGCGAAGTCATCACCCGGTCACCAGGCCCAGTGGAGGCAACCGCCACAAATTTCTCCTGCCCAGCAGGACCACCCCACGCCACAGAGGTCCAGTCGTTGTCGGCGGCGGAGGCTTGGGCGGTCCACGTGACACCGTCCGGCGACGTCATCACCCGGTTGCCTACTCCGTTGGAGGCAACCGCCACAAATTTCTCCTGCCCAGCAGGACCGCCCCACGCCACAGTCATCCAGGCGTTGTCGGCGGCGGAGGCTTGGGCGGTCCACGTGACACCGTCCGGCGACGTCATCACCCGGTTGCCTGATCCGTTGATGGCCACCGCCACGAATTTCTCCTGGCCCGCAGGGCCACCCCACGCCACCGAAGTCCACTGATTGTTGGGTGAGGTCTGGCTAGTCCACACAGTTCCGGGCGGCGGCGGTGGCGCGCCGGTGCCGCCCGCGGCCCCGGTGCCGCCAGTCCCGCCGATACCACCTGCCCCCCCGCTCTGGGAAGCGGCCGTCGCCCCGCTGGATCCCGTCGATCCGGCGGTGCCTGTGTCGCCCGGGCCGCCGTAGCCCGTTCCCCCGGCACCCCCACTGCCGCCCGCGCCACCGGTTCCCCCCGTGCCGCCCAGGTAATGGGGGGATGACCCGTCACCGCCCTCGCCACCGGTGCCGCCCGTTCCCGCCTGACCCCCATCGCCACCACTGCCCCCGGTGCTAGAGCCTCCGTCGCCTCCCGCGCCTCCAGTGCCGCCGACTCCACCTCCGCCCGCGGCCCCTGACGGCAGGCCTACTCCGATGGGTCCTGCGCCGTTGCTACCGCCCGACCCTCCAGCGCCACCGTCGCCCCCGGTCCCTCCGGTTCCGCCGTCGGAGCCGCCGGTACCGCCTTGCCCACCGGCACCGCCGGCACCACCCGTGCCGCCCGCCCCGAGGATGGCACCGGTGCCTCCCGCCCCACCTGTGCCGCCGGTGCCGCCGTCAGCACCGTGTCCGCCGATTTCACCGACAGCGCCGGTGGTTCCCGCGCTGCCGGTCCCACCGGCACCGCCGCTGCCACCCGCTCCGCCCTGACTGCTGCCATCGCCTCCGGTGCCGCCGGCGCCACCGACTCCACCGGCAGCGCCGTTCCCGGCCTGGGTCAAGCCGTAACCGCCCACGCCGCCGGCACCGCCGCGGCCGCCGCTGCCCGCCGCGCCGCCCGTGCTGCCGCCGGCACCGCCGACACCACCGGCGCCACCCTGACCGCCCCTCGCACCGTCACCACCACCGACAATCCCGTAGGCGCCGTTCCCTCCGGCTCCGCCAACACCTCCCGCACCCGCTTCGCCGCCGATGACACCTCCGGTGCCTCCGGCGCCTCCGGCGCCACCGGACCCGCCAATCCCACCGTCACCACCAACCCCGCCATTGACGATCATTGCCAAGCTGAAGCTGCCATCGCCGGCTCTGCCGCCGTCGCCTCCGGCACCACCTGTCCCGCCTCGATAGACGCCGCTGCCGCCAACACCACCAGCACCGCCCTGGCCACCCGAACCACCGTCACCCGCGTAGTACTGAAGACCGGCATTGGCCGGTCCGCCTCGGCCGCCAGAGCCACCGGAACCTCCGACAACCCCGGCTCCACCAGCGCCGCCCCTGCCCCCATCGCCAGCCGTGCCTCCGGAGTGATGGTTGGCTTGCCCATACTGACCCGTCCCTCCCGTGCCGCCCCGGCCGCCGTCGCCGCCATTGCCGTCGCCCCCGGACGCACCGGCGCTCGCTCCGGTTCCGCCGACCCCCCCGGTTCCGCCGGCACCACCCGCGCCCCCGGTTCCGCCGCTACCACTGCTCAGCGCTGGGTCGCCGGCAACCCTCCCGGCGCCGCCGACTCCACCCGTGCCTCCGTCTCCTGCAGCACCGCCACCGCCACCCTGGCCCTGACTCGCCCCGGAACCGCCCCCCGCACCCCCGGTGCCGCCTCCGCCCCCGGTGCCGCCGACGCCACCGACGCCGCCGGGGACGGCGACATCCCCGGAAGTCCGTCCGCCGGCTCCTAGTCCGCCCCGGCCTCCTGTTCCGGCCTTACCACCCGACCCGCCAGCGCCTTGATCGACCCCTGTACCACCGCCCACACCGCCGGTGCCGCCAACACCACCGGTGCCTCCGACGCCACCGGCACCGCCGGTACCCGATGCGGCGAACGCCACGCTTCCCGTCCCGCCGTTCCCGCCGGTACCACCTGCGCCGCCCGCACCACCAGACCCGTTCTTACCGCCGGTGCCGCCCGCATCGCCGCCCATCCCTCCAATCCCCCCTGCACCGCCTGCCGCGCCCCGGCTACCGGTGCCTGCGTTGACGAACTGAGCCGCCGCGCTTCCCCAACCGCCGCTCCCGCCGGTACCTCCGACACCACCGGTTCCGCCGTTGCCACCATTCCCGAGGCCACCGTTCACCGACCCTGTTCCACCGATACCGGCGGCCCCGCCGGCACCGCCGGTGCCACCGGCCCCACCGGCATCGCCGTCTGTGTCCTCGCCGCCGCTGCTGCCCACGTCACCCGTGCCACCCACGCCCCCGGTTCCGCCATCACCACCGCTACCGCCCGCACCCTGGAAACCACCGCTGCCCGCCCCCGCCGCACCACCGGCGCCACCCGTACCGCCAGCACCGCCAGAGGCGCCCACCAAACCCGCACCGCCACCCGAACCCGCCGTACCACCACCACCGGCACCACCCGTACCGCCCACGCCCCCAGCACCACCATTACCGCCCCCACCCGCAGCGCCCGAGCTCAATCCCGTACCGCCGCCCCCCGCAGCACCACCGGCACCACCCGCGCCACCCGCACCACCGGCACCACCAACGACGCCGGTGTCACCGCTGTGATCGACACCCCTGCCACCTGCACCACCCGTGCCCCCGGTGCCACCGTCACCGCCGGTCCCGCCAACCCCCTGAGACCCGCCACTCCCTGCGCCGGCCGCGCCACCGGCGCCACCCGTGCCACCGGCACCACCCGCTGCGCCCGTGATACCCGTGCCACCCGAAGCGCCGCCCTCATCAGCACCCGAACCACCCATACCGCCAGTACCGCCCCGGCCTCCCGCACCACCATCACCGGCACTACCCGAGGCGCCCAGGCTCGACCCGGTACCACCGGCACCTGCAGCACCACCCGTACCACCGGTGCCACCCATCGCCCCCGCACCACCGGTCACACCCTGACCACCAGCGGTACCGGTGTCGCCCGCGCCGCCCACACCCCCGGTACCACCATCACCACCAGCGCCACCCACACCCTGCGAACCACCGCCACCCGCCCCCGCCGCACCACCCGCGCCACCGGTACCGCCCACGCCACCTACAGCACCCACCGAACCAACACCACCCGACGAACCCGCCGTACCACCGCCACCCACACCGCCCGCACCACCGGTACCACCAGCGCCACCATCACCGGCCGCACCCGAAGCGCCCCGACTCAACCCTGTACCACCGGCACCGGCAGCACCGCCCACACCGCCGGTCCCACCTACACCACCCGCACCACCAACATCCGTCGTACCACTGCCATCGGAACCCACACCACCCGTGCCACCTACACCACCGACACCGCCATCACCACCACGACCACCCACACCCTGGCTGGCCCCCGGACCTCCCGGAGCGCCGCCGGTGCCCCCGATGCCACCGGTGCCACCGCGTCCGCCGACACCACCCGCTTCACCGGCGGTGGCGCCGTAGGTTCCCGTACCGCCCTTACCGCCAGCGCCGCCGGCCCCTCCGACACCACCGTCGCCTGCAGCACCTGAGGTGCCGGCTTGAGAGCCGGTGCCCCCGGAACCCCCGATACCGCCTGTACCGCCGACCCCACCGGCGCCGCCCGCGCGGCCATCACCTTCGGGATCGGTGGCATCCCCGCCGTCGCTGCCATCCCCGCCCGCGCCTCCTCGCCCACCCCTGCCGCCCGCGCCAGCAATTCCGCTGAGACCGTCCCCGCCGGCACCACCGTTACCGCCGGCACCGCCAGCACCACCGGCTTCACCGTCAACGCCCGCGCTCACGGTCGCGCCGACAGCTCCGCTGCCGCCATTCCCGCCATCGCCACCCGCGCCGGCAGCACCGGCGGCCCCGGTCGCGCCACCCGGACCACCGACTCCCGCCGCACCTGCCGATCCCGCATCACCACCAGCTCCGCCAGCGCCGCCGGCGAACCCGACTCCGCTGCCGGTGTGTCCACCCCCATCACCACCCGAACCACCCCGGCCGCCGATACCACCTCGGCCACCGTTGCCGTTAGTCCCGGCCACCCCGGCGCCCTTCGCCGCACCCGCCGCACCTCCCGCACCACCGGATCCGCCCGAACCCGCATCACCGCCAGAACCACCGGACTGCCCAACGCCACCGCTCGAACCCCGGCCACCTGCGCCGCCATTGCCCCCGGCGCCACCGGCACCGCCCGCGCCGCCACTACCGGTCAGCGTTCCACCGGCTCCACCGGCGCCGCCGGCACCACCGGCACCACCGTCGGTGCCCGAGGCCCCCCGAACACCCGGCACCTGCCCTGCCGCACCCGAAACACCGGCACCGCCGGCACCCCCGGCACCACCGGCGCCACCGTTACCCGCCAGCCCAGCATCCCCACCTTGCCCGCCCTGACCGCCGTCACCACTGCCGACCAACTCGGTCGACGCCGCGCCGGCACCGCCGGCACCACCATTGCCTCCGTCACCTCTAAGCACCCCGCCGGACCCGCCGGCACCACCGGTGCCACCACTCCCCCCGGCCGTACCGCCACCGCCACCGGCGCCACCATTGCCTCCGTCACCGACAGCGCCGCCGGCACCGCCCGCACCACCGGCACCGCCCGCTAGGCCAGCTGCGATGGCCCCCAAGCCCGCGCCACCATTACCGCCGCCACCGGCAGACCCCACCACTGAAGCGCCGGACACTCCGGCCGCCCCCGCCTGGCCGCCACCTCCGCCACTACCAACCGCGCCACCCGCTCCACCCGGACCAGCTGTCCCCGGATCGCCACCATCACCACCACGTCCGCCGTCCACATGGTCGGCATCGCCCGCACCACCGTCGCCGCCGTCACCTGGAGTCCCCGCCTTACCGCCATTGCCGCCGACGCCACCCGTCCCATTGGCTCCATTCGAGTCGAACAGGACCAACACCCTGCCGCTACCCGCATCGCCCCCCGCACCACCAGCGCCGCCCGCACCGCCGGAACCGCCATTGCCGCCGTAGCCACCGGTCCCACCGGGGATGACGGCATTCGCTCCGTCCCCACCGTCCCCACCGTCGCCGCCAGTGCCGCCCCGGCCACCGAGGCCGCCGGCACCGCCTACGCCGAACACCCAACTGCCGGCACCGCCGTTACCCCCGCGCCCGCCAGCTCCGCCGGCGACGCCATCAGTCCCGGAAGCCCCGGCCGTCGGTCCGGACTGGCCCGCAGTTCCGTGACCCCCGGCACCACCGGCCCCGCCCGCACCACCGTTGCCGCGCAACGACAACAACCCGGTGTTACCACCATCGCCGCCGGCACCGCCCAGCCCACTCAAGTCCGACGCTGCGCCACCGGCACCGCCGTTACCCCCATTGCCGACAAACAACCCGCCCGCGCCACCAGCGCCACCGTCAACCCCCGCGGTTGCCGCGCCACCGCTGCCACCGTTCCCGAACCATCCCGCTGAACCGCCATTGCCACCGTTGTAGCCGTTACCGCCGTCACCGAATATGCCGCCGTCGCCACCCGTGCAGACCTGGCCACTCGAGCATGACTCCGCCGTCCACGAATAGCCGTTGCCAATCAGAATTCCGCCATCGGGATGTTCGGCCGTCCCATTCCCGAACAGCCAAATCCTCTGTGTACCAAAACCACTCGACGAATCTGCGGACGCTGACGGCCCGGCGACCGCGCCCCTGATTCCGTCGCGGCGCGCGAACCCCAACGCTGCCCACATCAGCGTTCCCGAGGCACCTAAACCGTCTGCGCCGTCGACCAACCGCTCCCCGGACCTCTGCAGCGCTGAGGCCGGCGTCGCCGCGGCCACAACCGAACCGGCCTCGACGGATGACTCGCCGGGCGGATCCACAAATGCGTCCCTGCGAGCTGCTGTGAGCGCCCCTGAATTAGCGGCAGATATCGAAGCCGACGCAGAGCTCTGCCCCGAACCGGTGCCCGACCTCGTTGCCGACTTCGACGCTCCCCGGCCGGGGGCACCCGCGACTCCGGAATCCGGCCCGCGTGATGACCTGGGATACGAGTCCGTTTGCGCGGATCGTGAATGCTCCGTTGGCGACTTCGCCCCACCCACGCGTGAAGAACCAGCCGATCCTGACGTATCAGCCGATGCAACCCCGGACAATCCGGCGATCACGCCGCCGATACCCAACACCGCCGCCAAGACACCGATCCGACCCACATATCTGGATGCCGATACCCCAGGCCGCAACTGCGCCACGATAGCCGCCGAAACCGGCCGCAACATGCGATCAGTCATGCGCCCGGACCCATAGCTGATCTTCCAAAGACGACGTCTTTCCACCGGGCACCCCAATCAGCAAATCAATGCAGCACGAACCAGGCGACTATTGGGCCTTCCGGCGCGTGGGCGCACCCTTCTAAGCGAAGGATCAAAGTTGTTGCTCAAAAGTACATTCTCACCGTTTCGTGGACAGCGGAACCGGTTGTTCCAACAAGGAATTCGCATCACGATTGTCAAGCCGAACAAGGGCGAGCCGCCGAAGGATGGCCCCTCAGCAACACCTGGCGAGGTTTGCAGCAACGGACCTGCCCCAGAACGACATTCGCGCGGAGAATCATTGCGGAGGTTATCCACAGACGCACGGTTGTCCACAGCTGCGCCTTCTTGAAACTATTTTTGTCGTTGGGGCGCAATACAATTCGGTCATGTTCGCCGCCGCCGTCGCCACCCTCACCCAGGGTGTCGACGCGCTCACGGACATTGACCCGTCCGGGTTGGGGATCGCCGAGCAGGTGCGGTTGCTCGACGTGCTGGAGACCGCACGGCGCCGGTTGACAGCGGTCAGCCACACCGTGGCGCTCGCGGCCGCGAAATCAGATGCCTCGACAGTCATGGCCAAAGCGATCGCCGACGCGATCCGGGTCACCCCGGCTGAGGTCCGCCGGCGCCTACGAGACGCCGAACAACTCGCACCGCGATCGACACTGACCGGCGAACCGCTGGCGGCCGTGCTGCCGGCGACCGCCGAGGCCTGGCACGCGGGCACCCTGGACGGCGAACACGTTCGGGTGATCCAGAAGTTCCTGCGCGAGCTGCCCGCCGACATCGCCCCGAATGTGGTGGCCGACAGCGAGGCGTTTCTGGCGTTCCACGCCGCTCAGTTGCGCCCGGATCAGTTGGAGAAGCTCGCCGTGCAGTTGGCGATGCGGGTCAACCCCGACGGGAAGTTCTCCGACGAGGACCGAGCCCGTCAACGGGGCTTCACCTGGTCACGTAATCACCATCCCGACGGCATGAGCACCGGCACGCTAATCGCGACACCGGAAATGCGGGCGATGATCGACGCACTGCTGGCGAAATTTGCCGCCCCCGGCATGTGCAACCCCTCAGACCAAACCCCACTCACCGACGGCGAAGCCTCGCCGGAGGCCGCCGAACGCGACACCCGCAGCCACGCCCAACGCCAACACGACGCCCTGGCCGCGATCTTCCGCGCCGCACTCGGCGACCCCAAACTCGGCCAGCACAACGGACTCCCGGTGACCGTGATCGCCACGGCCACCATTCAGGATCTGCACGCTAAGGCCGGCCATGCCGTCACCGCCGCGGGCACCCACCTGCCCATCCGGGACCTGATTCGCATGGCCGCCCCGGCGTATCACTACCTGAGCATCTTCGACGGCGTCACCGGCCGCGCCCTGTGGCTGGGCCGCACCAAACGCATCGCCTCACCCGACCAGCGAATCGTGCTCCACGCCAAAGACCGCGGCTGCACACACCCCGGGTGCGATATGCCCGGCTACCTCTGCGAAGTCCACCACGTCGACGACTGGGCCCAAGGCGGACCCACCGACATCGACAACCTGACCTTCGCCTGCGCACCGCACCACAAACTGCTCGGCAAAGGCTGGCGGACAACCAAACTCACCAACGGCCGAACCCAATGGATCCCACCACCCCAGCTCCCACTCCCCAGCACCACCAACGATTTTCATCACCCGGAACGGTTCTTCGCGGAAAAGCCCGACGACACTTGACGTGCGCGCGGACGTGACACGGACTACGCCCGGCTGACTAGTCCTCGGAGAGCTGGAATTCCACCATCGCCGCGACGGTTTCGATGGCGTCGATGAGGACGTCGACCCGCTCGGACAGCGTCGGTGCCGCCAGCACCGCGTGCCGATCGGCCTGACCGAGCGGCACCCGGGCCGCCAGCGCGTAAAGATGCAGTGCCGGATCCTCGGCCACCGCGGCATCCACCGCGAGTGCGTCGGAACGGAGCCGGCGTCCCTGCGCGTCCGCAACCCGTTGGTACAGAGCAAGAATCAGATCGACCACGTGTCCGATCTTCTCGGCACCCACCTCAGGTCCCGGCTCGTCGGGCCATACGTCGATGGACGCACGGGGATACGGGTCGTCGGGAAGCCAGTCGCGCACCCGAATTCGCCCACCGATGACCGCCCGCAGACTATAGCGACCGTCGCCCTCGTCGACGCACTCCGTGATGTGGGCCAGTGCCCCCACGGAACTGCGCGTATCACCGCCTCCGACTTCCCGGCCCTGGGTGATCAGCACCACCCCGAAGGACGGATCAGGCATGGTCAAACAATCCGAAACCAATTGGGAATAGCGTGGTTCGAAGATTCTCAGCGGCAACACTTCGCCGGGGAGCGGCGATGATTCCAACGGAAACATCGGAATCACCGGTTTACCTGCCTCCTTGCCCCATGACGATGTCCTTGACCGGGGCACTCGGATCGACGAAGCCACACAGTCCGGCCGCAACCTGAACCCAGATCTCAGGGTTCATCGCGACCAGCTTGTTTCCGTTCTCGCCGATCGCCTTGATCACGTCCCGCTGACCGGACACATCCATCTCAAGGTATTCGCGACAGGTGGTCTCGACCAATTCTGATGTGTCCAAACCGGTCTGGCCCGGAGCGGCGACCGGAGTGCCCACGATCTCCCTGCTGCAGCCGGAACCCACCAGCAGTACCGCGATTGCCGTGAGTGCAGTGATTACGATCCGCATGGCTAGATGTCCAACTCGCCGATCATCGAATCGACAACTGCCCGAAGGTCGGATCCGTGTTCCTTCGCAGCCCTGCGCTGACGCTGATAGGACGCCCCGTGTTTGGGAATTTCGGCCACGACGGCCAATTCCTCTGCGCAGTGCAATGATTCGGCTACCGGCTGTAGCCGGGTGAGCAGGTCGTCGAGGTCTTCGGTGACCAGGCGTTCGTTGCTGTCGGCGTCGAGAATGACGATCGCGTCGAGTCCGTATCGCGCTGCACGCCACTTGTTTTCCTGAACATGCCACGGCGGCATGACCGGCAAATCCTCGCCGGCTTCGAGACGGCGGTCCAGATCGACGATCAGGCAGTGCGTCAGTGCCACCAGCGCCGAAAGCTCCCGCAGGTTCGACACCCCGTCGCAGATGCGGACCTCCACCGTTCCCAGGTGCGGGGAAGGCCTTATGTCCCAACGGACTTCGTTGATGTGGTCGATGATTCCGGTCTTTTTCTGGTCGTGAACGAATCGCTCGAACTCGCGCCAGGTCTGGAATTGGAACGGCAACCCGGCCGTCGGGAGTTGCTGGAACATCATCGCCCGGTTGCTGGCATAGCCGGTGTCGTCACCCTCCCAATACGGCGACGACGACGACAGCGCCAACAGATGCGGGTAGTGATTGAGCAGCGAGGAGATGATCGGCATGACCTTGTGCGCCGACGACACACCGACGTGGACGTGCACGCCCCAGATCAGCATCTGCCGACCCCACCACTGCGTGCGTTTTATCAGCTCCGCGTAGCGAGGCGCGTCGGTCAGCTTGGCCGATGACCATTTGGCGAACGGATGGGTTCCGGCGCAGAACAGGTCCATGCCCTGGGCGCGGACGACCTCCCGAGTGGATGTCAGCGTGGACCGAAGGTCGGCCATCGCCTCCGGGACGTCGTCGCAGATTCCGGTGACGATCTCGATGGTGTTACGCAGCAATTCCTTGTGTACATGCGGGTTTTCACTGAGATGCGCGATGACATCGCCTGCGCGGTTGCTCAGGTCGCGGGTTTCGGCGTCGACGAGAGCGAACTCCCACTCGACGCCCAGAGTTGGACGCGCCGACCCCTTGAAGTCGATGCGTTCGACGACCCGCCGAACTGGCTGTGGGTTAGCTGGTGCCGATGACACCGCAGGCCACCCGCTTACCGGCATCGCCGGTGGCAAGGGTCATGTCGTCCGGACCTGCAGCGCCACCCGCCACCTGTTGGTAGCGCTCCGGCGGGATGTTGGCGAAGTTGTCCGAGTCTGCGTGGATGATGATCGCGGTGCCGTCGCCTGCCAGCAGATCGTCCTCGGTGAACGCGTTCGTGGTGGTCACCAGCATGGCCGAGCCATCCTCGCGGACCTGCAGAGACGCGAGATCACCGCTGTCCGGATGACCCGTATGCCCAGAGGTCTGGAAATGGCCTCCGGCAGAAAGGAAGTCGCCGGGCGCGCCGCCGGCCGGTGCCATGGAATTCGGCTCGCACTTGCCGACGGTGTGGATGTGCAGGCCGTGGAATCCCGGCGTCAGCTTTCCGGTGCCGGTGGTCTGCACTGTGACGGTGGCGAAGCCACCGTTGAATTCGATGGTGGCCGCGGCGACCTGATTGCCGCTGGCGTCCTTCAATTGAGCGGAGAGTGTGTCGCCCGACGACGACTGCGACGACGACTCACCGTGCCCCGCGGGAGCTGACGGCGCCGGAGAACCCGTCCAGATGGGCGGGTCAGTCCCCGGTTGGGTGGAGATCGGTTCGTTCGGCGCACAGGCGCTCAGCACTGCGACCGGAGCGGCCAACAGGACGATTGCGGCACTTCTGAACGGAATCGATCGCAACGCGGGCTTCAGCATGCCCCGCAGCCTATCCGAGGGCTATCCGGTGACGAGCACAATCACGCCGGGCGGCTGCTCGGCGATTTCCGGAACCCGGGGTTGCACTGGGGCGTCGAGAATTCTGCCGACCGCCGCGGCGGCCTCCTCCTCGCCTGCTGTGGTCCCGAAATACACCGTCGTCGCGGGCACCTCGGCAGCGGTGAGATTGCCGGTCTCGGTGACGTTCCAGCCGGCTTCACGCAGGCGGTCACCTACCCGGGCCGCGGCGCCCTCGTCGCCGCTGATGTTGAACACCCGGACGTCGGCTTTCACCGCCGGCGTCGTCGTCGTGGTGGTGGTCGTCGTGGTGGCGACGGTGCCGACGGACGAGTCGTCGCTGTCGTCGCCGCCGGAACTCATCGCCTGAAAACCGACCAGAAGGAAGATCACACCCAAAAACAGCAGAACCATAACCATGGCCCTTAGGGGCAATCCGGAAGAATCGGGAACGCGCTCGTTCATTGGGCCCGACCGTAGCAGTCAGAACGCCGAATCAGGGAAAATCAAAGCCCAGACGCCGGGCCGCGCGCGCCTTCTGACGGGTGGCACGCAGCCTCCGCAGGCGCTTGACCAGCATCGGATCGGCCGCCAGCGCTTCGGGGCGGTCGACCAGGGCGTTGAGCACCTGGTAGTAGCGCGTCGCCGACATCGAGAACAATTCTTTGATCGCGTCTTCTTTGGCCCCCGCGTGCTTCCACCACTGGCGTTCGAAGGCCAGAACGTCGAATTCGCGGCGGCTCAGACCTGCCGGAAGGTCGATATCGTTCGACTGCTCGGCCCGTGCAATGGCGTCCATACGATTTGCGGGCCCCTTCTTTCTCCCCGAAGAATTCGGGAATATTGAATCATGCCGACGGCAATTGGGACGGCAGCAGAACCCGCGCGTCGGCTGACTTAAGCTGCCTTTCATGGCAGTCAGACCGATCGTGATCCTGGGAGATCCCGTTCTGCACAAACCGACCGCGCCGGTGCCCATCGGTCCGGATGGTTCGCTACCCGCGGATTTGCCTGAGCTGATCACCGACATGTACGAGACGATGGACGCCGCCAACGGAGTCGGCTTGGCCGCGAATCAGGTCGGCGTCGGTTTGCGGTTGTTCGTCTACGACTGCGCCGACGACCGTGGCGAGAGCACGCGGCGTCGCGGCGTCGTCATCAATCCGGTGTTGGAGACCTCCGACATTCCCGAGACCATGCCCGACCCCGACAACGACGACGAGGGTTGCCTGTCGGTTCCCGGCAAATCGTTTCCGTGCGGCCGGGCCAAGTGGGCGCGGGTCACCGGTCTCGACGCCGACGGCAATCCGGTCACCCTCGAGGGCAACGGGCTGTTCGCTCGGATGCTGCAGCACGAGACCGGACATCTGGACGGGTTCCTCTACGTCGACAAGCTCATCGGCCGGCATGCCAGGGCGGCCAAGCGGGCGTGGAAGTCCAACGGCTGGGGTGTTCCGGGCCTGTCGTGGATGCCCGGCGAGGAGCCGGATCCGTTCGGCCACTGATGGGTGACCGGCCTTCTCCGGGCAGCCGGGTCAGCGTCCGGTATCGAATCGGCAGCGTCTTGACCGACGTGATCGGCATCCTGGAGGTACTCGCGCCCGAGGTGTCGGTGCGGCCGAAGGCAGGTGGGGTGGTGCGCATCCCGCCCGCCGACGTCGTGTCCATGCGAGAGCTCAGCGCAGTCCCGGTGCGGGCCTCCGAGATTCGCGCGCTGGAACACGCGGCGGCGCTGGCCTGGCCCGGAACCGAACAGCACTGGCATCGAGGGTGGCTGCTCCGCGCCGGCGGCGGCTACACCGCTAGGGCGAATTCCGCTGTACCGTTGGAGTTTTCGTCGGGGATTGCGGCCCTCCCCGAGATCATCGACTGGTACGCCGAACGCGGACTGCCCGCATGGCTGGCCCTGCCGGAAAGATTGTCATCCGTGCGCGAGATCGGCGTCGGCGTGGGAGTCAAGCAGACCCGGGTGATGGTCGCGGACCTTGCGCCGGGTTCCATGGAATCGGTGCGACTCGAGCCCCGCCCGAACGATGACTGGCTGACTATCTACGAACGCGATGTCCCTTCTGACGTGCTGGGTGCGGTGGTCGACGGGGAGGTTGTTTTCGCCGAGCTGTCAGGCTCGGCGGTGGGGCGGGGCGCCGTGACCCCCAGCCCGGACGGCACCCGATGGCTCGGGATTTCCGCGCTCCACGTCGTCCCCGGCCGGCGCCGGCGTGGCCTGGCCCGCGACGTGTGCGTGGCATTGCAGAACTGGGGCACCACACGCGGGGCAACCCGCAGCTACGTTCAGGTGCTCGTCGAGAATGCCGCGGCCATAGCGCTTTACGAGTCGCTGGGATACCGGCTGCATCATCATCTCCGCTATGTCGACGCTCGCGCGCTGGCCGGCCGTAGTCTGTAGCGCATGCGCATCGCGACCTGGAACGTGAATTCCATTCGCACGCGGGTGGATCGTGTTGTCGACTGGATGCAACGCGCCGATGTGGATGTCCTGGCCATGCAGGAAACCAAATGCGCCGACGACCAGTTCCCGGCGATGCCGTTCCTCGGCGCGGGCTACGAGGTGGCGCACGCCGGTGTGAACCAGTGGAACGGCGTGGCCATCGCGTCGAGGGTTGGTCTCGAAAACGTCCGGATCGGATTCGACGGACAGCCGTCATGGACCAAGGGCGAGTCGGCGTCGGTGGAGGCACGCGCGCTGGGCGCCACCTGCGCCGGGGTGCAGGTGTGGAGTCTGTATGTACCCAACGGGCGCACGCTGACCGATCCGCACTATCAATACAAGCTGGATTGGCTTGCCGCACTGCGCGATACGGCCCATTCCTGGATCGTCGACGACCCGACCGCGAAGATCGCGCTGACCGGCGACTGGAACATCGCGCCGACGGACGAGGACGTCTGGGACATGGCGGCGTTCCAGGACAGCACCCACGTCTCGGAGCCGGAGCGCACAGCGTTCGCCGCAATGGGCGAGGCCAGATTCACCGACGTCGTGCGGCCCTTCACCCCCGGCCCGGGTGTGTACACGTACTGGGACTACACCCAGCTTCGCTTCCCGCGCAGGGAGGGCATGCGGATCGATTTCATCCTCGCCTCACCGGGATTGGCCGACAACGTGGTTCACGCCGAGATCGCCCGTGACGAGCGCAAGACAGGGAAGAACCGGATCGGTGCGCCGAGCGATCACGCGCCGGTGCTGGTAGACGTCAACCTCGATTCGGATTCTGCGCCGGGCCCGGCGTCGGCGGCCGAATAGCGGCCCGGGTTGAACATCGAGGCGATGGCGCCGATCATCATCATGACGGCCGCGGCACTGAACACCACCACCAAACCCGCATGGAACGGTCCGGTGATCAGCTCGGGAAAGAATGTCTTGCCTGTCAACACATCTGCGTTGACTCCTGGCTGGGACAGCGCGCGGTACGGACCGAGTATTTCGGCGATCGGGTTATAGCCCAGGAACGCGGCGAACAGACTGCCCACTGGCGGCAGATCGGCCACCTGGTGTGCGACCGACGCCGAAACCCCCTGCTGCTGAAGTCCTGCGCTCAACGTCGCGGGAAGCGTCTGAGCAAGTCCGACGATCATCAGGGAGAAGAAGATCCCGATCGACAGCGATGAACCCGCGTTGAAGAACGTCGCACGCACACCCGATGCCGCGCCCCGCTGGTCCGCGGGAACACTCGACATGATGGCGGCGCTATTGGGTGCGGTGAAGATTCCGCCGCCAAAACCGTTGAGAAACACCAGCACCGCGAACACCCAATAGTTGAAGTTCACCGGGATGAGCACCAGTGCGATGAAGGTAGCAGCCATCACAACCATGCCACCCATGGTGAAGGGGCGGGCGCCGTACCGGTCGGCGAGCACCCCGGCGACCGGGCCTGCGACCAGGAAGCCGACCGTCATCGGCAGCATGTAGATGCCCGCCCACAGCGGTGTCGATTCGAAGCTGTAGCCGTGCAATGGAAGCCAAATTCCCTGCAACCAGATGATGAGCATGAACTGCAGTCCACCCCTGCCCACCGAGGACATCAGACCTGCGATGTTGCCCATCCCGAAGGCCGTCGACCGGAAGAGCCGGATGTCCACCATCGGTTCGGCCACCCGGAGTTCGACGACGCAGAACACCGCCAACAGCACCAAACCGAGACCGATCACGAAGAGCACCAACGGATTCAGCCATCCGGTGGTCGACCCACCGTAGGGCTGGATCCCGTAGGTGATGCCGATCAGAAGGACCGTCAGCCCAACTCCGAAGGCGATGGGGACTTGACCCCATGTGTTGGACACGCTCAATCCCGGGATGTTCCTGGGGGAAGCGAGATGATCCAACGCGATGGCAAGGAAAAACTATCCAGACGAGTTCAAGCGTGACGCGGTCGCGCTGTACCGGGACACCGAGGGTGCGACGATCACGGTGATCGCCGCCGAGCTCGGTGTCAGCGAGGCGACCCTGTCGGCGTGGTGCAAGGCCGCCGGGGTGCCGATCCGGCATGGTCGGCCCGCTTCGACGGCCGCGGCGAGCCCGGGTTCAGAGACTCCGGAGCAGGAGCTGGCCCGGCTGCGGGCCGAGAACACGGCGTTACGCGCCACGCAGGCCCGGTTGTCCACCGAGCGGGACATTCTGCGGTCGGCGGCGAAGTATTTCGCCGGGGAGACGAACTGGTGAGCCGCTTCCAGTTCGTTGCCGACCACTTGCACGCCTTCGAGGTGAAGTGGCTGTGTGCGGTCGTGGAGGTCGCACGGTCGTCGTTCTATGCGTGGTTGGCCGGCGCTGAGGGCCGAGCCGCCCGCCAGGCCGCTGACCAGGTCTTGGCCGAGCGGATCCGGGTGGTGCACGACGAGGACAACACCTACGGGGCGCCGCGGATCACCGCCGAGCTCAACGACGGTGTGCCCGACGGTGAGCGGGTCAACCACAAGCGGGTGGCGCGGGTGATGCGCACGCACGGGATCGCCGGTTACCGGCGCCGCCGGCGGGTGAAGACCACGGTGGCTGATCCGGCCGACCAGAAGGTCCCCGACCTGCTCAAGCGGGATTTCACCGCCACGCGGATCAATACCCGCTATGTCGGCGACATCACCTACCTGCCGCTGGCCAGCGGAGGCAACCTGTACTTGGCCACGGTGATCGACTGCTGCTCACGGCGGGTGGCGGGGTGGGCGATCGCTGAGCACATGCGCACCGAACTCGTCGCCGACGCCCTCAACGCCGCTGCCGCGTTGCGGGGAAGCCTGGCCGGTGCGGTGTTCCACGCCGATCACGGAAGCCAATACACCTCAAGGGATTTCGCGCAACTCTGCCAAGCTCTTGGAGTTACCCAGTCGATGGGTGGCGTGGGGTCGAGTGCCGACAACGCCCTGGCGGAATCGTTCAACGCCACCCTCAAACGCGAGGTCCTGCAAGACCGGTCCTGCTGGCCCGACGCGGCGAGCTGCCGCCGCGAGGTGTTCCGCTGGCTGGCCCGCTACAACACCAAACGACGGCACTCCCGATGCCGCCATTCCAGCCCCGCGACCTACGAAAAGAGACTGACGACCGCTACGCTGCCCGAAGCCGCCTAACCACAAATCCCGTGTCCACTACATGGGGGCAAGACCCATGGTTCCCGGCCAGTCCATTCGTCCCGGACTGCGGGTACCGATTTCCTTCAGAGAGCGCAGGCTCCAGATCGTGCCGAGGATGCCGATGGGAACACCCACCCAGAAGATGGCCTGCCAGTGCACTTCTGAGAGCACACCACCGATCAGCAACCCGAGGAACGAGCCGGCCACCGCCGCGACCATGTTGACGCCCAATGCCATTCCGCGCTGATTGGCCGGAAACGCGTCGGTCAGAATGGCTGACGACGAGGTCATCAGCATCGCGCCGCCGACACCCTGAATCACCCGCCAGGCGATCAACCAGATTGCCCCGGAATCGAATTGATAGGGATCGAATGACAGCGCGATCGCCGCCAGCGTGAAGATGACGAATCCGAGGTTGTATATACGCACGCGGCCGTATATGTCGCCGAGCCGGCCGAACGGCACCACCAGGACGGCCGTCACCACCAGGTAGCCCATCAACATCCACAGCAGGTATCCGACATTCCCCGGGGCCAGCGGCTCAAGCCCGATGCCGCGGAAGATGGCGGGCAGGGAGATCAGGACGATCGAGGCGTTGATGGTGGCGAGCAATGTGCCCAACGTTGTGTTGGACAAGGCAATCCATTTGTAGTGCGGATTCTTGGCGGTCACGGCCTATCTCGTTTCGTATGCAGTCCAAGAGAGAAACTTATATTAGCTATTTAAATCGCTGGCTCCAACAGTTATTCCCGATCCGTAATTCCCCGCCCTGCTAGCGTCGATGCTGTGAAATTCCTCCCACTGGCGCCGCCCACCCGGACGCCACTGCGGGTGCTGACGATCGCGGGATCGGATTCCGGTGGCGGCGCCGGCATCCAGTCGGACCTGCGGACCTTCACCATGCTGGGCGTGCATCCATTGGTTGCGGTCACCACCGTGACCGTTCAGAACTCGTTGGGTGTCAAGGATTTTCACAAGATTCCCGCCGGGACCGTCGCCGGGCAGATCGAGGCGGTCGCCACCGACATCGGTTTCCAGGCCGCCAAGACCGGCATGCTGGCGTCGTCCGAGATCATCGAGGCTGTCGCCGACACCTGGCGGGGGCTCGGGCAATCCGGCCGGGGCGCCGAGACGCCGTTCGTCGTCGACCCGGTGTGCGCATCCATGCACGGCGATCCACTGCTGCATCCGTCAGCCCTCGAGGCGTTCCGCACATCGCTGTTCCCACTGGCGACCCTGGTCACGCCCAATCTCGACGAGGTGCGACTGCTCGTCGGAGTAGACGTCGTCGACGGCAAGACCCAACGCAACGCGGCCCGCGCACTCCACGCGCTGGGCCCGAAATGGACCCTCGTGAAGGGCGGCCACCTGCGGTCGGCCCCGGACAGCCAGGACGTCCTGTACGACGGCACCGACTTCTACGAATTCGACGCGCCACGCGTCGGCACCACCCACGACCACGGCGCCGGAGACACGCTGAGCGCCGCCATCGCCTGTGCCCTGGCACACGGCCAGCCGATGCCCAACGCGGTCGCCTTCGGCAAGGCCTGGGTCACCGAGTGTCTGCGCGCCGCCTATCCGCTCGGCAGCGGGCATGGGCCGGTGTCGGCGATGTTCAGGCTTGGTGAATGACCGACCTCGACGCCATCGCCGGGATCGCCCACCGACCGGAGGATCAGCCCAACGGGGTCAAGTCCAGGGGCGTGGTGGTGCTCACGCACGGGGCCGGCGGCAGCCGAGAGTCGCCGCTGCTGATCCGCATCTGCGACGAATGGGCCGCGCGCGGCTGGGTGGCCATCAGATACAACCTGCCGTACCGACGTCGTCGGCCCAAGGGGCCCCCGTCGGGATCAGCGGCAGGCGACCGCGACGGCATCGTCGAAGCGATCACCCTGGCCCGGGAACTGGTCGCCCGGGGTCTGGTCGACGGCCCGGTCCTGGCCGGCGGCCATTCCTACGGCGGCAGGCAGACCTCGATGGTTGCGGCCGAAAATCCGGGCCTGGTTAACGGGCTGACGTTGTTCTCTTATCCCCTGCATCCGCCGGGAAAGCCCGAGAACCTGCGGACCGAGCATTTCGGCTCCATACAGGTCAGTGCGGTGTTCACCCACGGAACGGCCGACCCCTTCGGCACCCTCGACGAGCTGCGGCTAGCCGTCGAACTCATCCCTGCGGACACCGAGATCGTCGAGGTGACCGGCGCCCGGCACGACTTGAACTCCAAGACACTCGACGTGCCTGTCATTGCGGTCGACGCGGCTTTGCGGAGTACGTTCGGTTGATGACCGACCAGTACGACGTGATCATCGTCGGCGCCGGGTTCGGTGGAATCGGCGCCGCAATCCAGCTCAAGCGACTTGGCTTCCAGAACTTCGTCCTCCTCGACCGCGAGGACGACCTGGGCGGAACCTGGCACGTCAACCACTACCCCGGACTGGCGGTCGACGTTCCCACCACCACGTATTCGTACTTCTTCGAGCCGAATCCGAATTGGTCGCGGCTGTTCTCCACCGGCGCCGAAATCAAGCAGTACGCCGCTGATGTCGCCGACAAGTACGACGTCCGGCGGCACATGCGATTCAACACCGTGGTCGAGGGTGCGCGCTGGGATGAGGACGCCGCGGTGTGGCACGTCGCCCTCGCCGGCGGCGAGACGCTGACCGCCCGCTACCTGATCACCGCGACGGGCTTCCTGTCCCAGCCACACACGCCGTCGATTCCGGGCATCGAGAGCTTCGCCGGGACCGTCATCCACACGGCCGCCTGGGACGATTCCTACAGCGCCGCGGGCCGCCGAATCGGCGTCATCGGCACCGGCGCCACCGCCGTGCAGTTGATCCCTGAACTCGCCGAGCACGCCGCCGATCTCACCGTTTTCCAGCGCACCCCGATCTGGGTCGTGCCGAAGATCGATATCCGGTTCTCGGCGCGCGCCAAACGGCTGTTCAAACGAATTCCCTTGACGCAGCGCGCAATCCGCGCGGTGACCGACGCGATCTACGAATTCATGATCTACGTGGGCATCGTGCACCACCGTTACTTCCGCCGGCTGAACATCGCCGCGGGCGACCTTGCCAAGATGTACCGCTTCGCCACGATCCGCGACAAGGAACTGCGCGACAAACTGACACCCGACTACGACTTCGGTTGTAAGCGGCCGACATTCTCGACCAGTTACTACCAGACTTTCACCAAGCCGAATGTGCATCTCGAGACCGACGGCATCGACCGCATCGAGACGGACGGTGTCGTCGACCGCAAGGGGGTCAAGACATCGATCGACACCCTCGTGCTGGCAACGGGTTACGACCTCTGGGAGTCCAACTTCCCGGCCATCGAGATCATCGGCCGTGAGGGCCGCGATCTCGGAAAGTGGTGGCGCTCAACCCGATTCCAGGCGTATCAGGGCGTCACCGTGCCGTACTTCCCGAACCTGATCAGCCTCGCGGGGCCATACGGATTCCTGGGGCTGAACTTCTTCAACAACATGGAATACCAGATGCGTCACATGGATCGACTGTTCGGTGAGGTTAAGCGCCGCGGCGCAAGCACATTCGAAGTCACCGAAGACGCCAATTCGCGCTACCTGGACCGGATGACGGCACTGCTGGGCGACTCGCTGTTCACGTTGGGCAACTGTTCATCGGCCCGCTCGTACTACTTCAACCCGTCGGGCGAAGCGACACTGCTGCGGCCGATGTCGGCGCGCAAGGCGATACGGGAGGCCTCTGAGTTCCCGTTGAGCGACTACCACATCGCCTGACCTGCCCGGTGTCGCCTCAAGATCTGCCGGGACTGCGCCGTCGACTCGGGGTGGTCGATGCCGTGACCATCGGCCTGGGATCCATGATCGGCGCGGGAATCTTCGTGGCGTTGGGTCCCGCCGCAGCCGCGGCAGGCTCCTGGCTTCTGGTCGGACTGGCCGTCGCGGCGGTCGTGGCGTACTGCAACGCGACATCATCCGCGCGGTTGGCCGCGCGGTACCCGCACTCGGGCGGCGCCTACCTCTACGGCCGCGAGCGGCTCGGCGACTTCTGGGGCCATCTGGCTGGCTGGAGTTTCGTGGTGGGCAAGGTCGCGTCCTGCGCCGCAATGGCATTGACCGTCGGCGTGTACATCTGGCCCGCGCACCCGCACGCCGTGGCCGTTGCCGCCGTGGTCACATTGACCGCCGTCAACTACTGCGGAATCGAGAAGTCGGCGACGTTGAACCGCATCATCGTCGCGATTGTCCTTGCCGTTCTGACCTGCGTCGTCATCATCGGCATCTCGTCCGGAAACGCTGATCCCGGGCGGTTGGAGCTGGGTTCGGGGCACAGCGTCGACGGGTTGTTGCAGGCGGCCGCCCTGCTGTTCTTCGCTTTCGCGGGCTACGCCCGCATCGCCACCCTCGGCGAAGAGGTACGCGATCCGGCCCGCACGATCCCCCGCGCCATCGCAATCTCGTTCGGCCTCGCACTGGCGATCTACACGGTGGTCGCGGTGGTCGCCGTGACCGTGCTCGGCGCCACGGTGCTGGCTCACTCAGCCGCCCCGCTGGCCGATGTGGTCGCGAGCGTCCCCGGCTTCGAACCCGTCGTACGCGTCGGTGCCGCGGTGGCCGCGCTGGGCTCGCTGTTGTCGCTGATTCTGGGGGTGTCGCGAACGACGCTGGCGATGGCGCGAGGCGGCCATCTGCCCGGTGCCCTGGCCGCGGTGCATCCCCGATTCGGGGTTCCGCACCGCGCCGAGCTCGCCGTGGGCTTGGTGGTGGCGGTCCTGGCCGCGTTTGCAGACGTTCGTGGAGTCATCGGCTTCTCCTCGTTCGCGGTCCTGGTGTACTACGCGGTGGCCAACGCCTCGGCGATCACCCTGGGACGACGACTGATCCCTGTCGCGGGTCTGGCCGGCTGCGCGATGCTGGCAGCGGCACTCCCCATCGCATCGATCGTCGCCGGTGTGTCCGTGCTCGCGCTGGGAGCGGGGGCATACGCGCTGCATAGACACCAGCGCGGAGGCGCTGCATAGACTCTGCTGACCGTGATCCCGATGACATGGGCGCGAGTGGATTCCCGCGCCGGCGATTTCGTGGTGGGCCCCGGCGAGCGGTTGAGCTGGCCGCGGACTTTCGTGATCGGCGCCCAGCATGTCGTGGCGATGTTCGGCGCCACGTTCCTGGTGCCCGTGCTGACCGGCTTTCCGCCGGCCACCACACTGCTGTTCTCCGGTGTCGGCACGCTGCTGTTTCTGCTGATCACCGGGAATCGGCTGCCGAGCTACCTCGGTTCGAGCTTCTCGGTGGTGGCGCCGGTGATCGCGGCGATGGCCTCGCACGGAGCCGGCGGCGCACTGGGTGGTCTGGTGGCGGTCGGTGCGCTGCTGATCGCCATCGGGGTCTGCGTACATCTGGCCGGAACACGATGGATCGAAGCGGCGATGCCGCCGGTGGTGACGGGCGCCATCGTCGCGCTCATCGGGTTCAACCTGGCGCCGGCCGCCAAGAACAATTTCGTGAAGGAGCCGGTGCTCGCTGCGGTCACGCTGGTCCTGCTGGTCGTCACGCTGGCATGCTTTCGGGGGCTCATCGGCCGGCTGGCGATCTTCGTCGCCGTGGCGGCGGGCTATCTGCTGGCGCTCGGGCTCGGCGAGGTCGACACATCCGCCATCGGCGCCGCCGATTGGATCGGGCTGCCGCACTTTCAGACCCCGACGTTCGTTCCCGCGCTGCTCCCGATGTTTCTGCCGGCGGTGATCGCGCTGGTCGCGGAGAACATCGGCCACGTGAAATCGGTCGGGCAGATGACCGGCGTCAACACCGACCCGCTGACCGGGCGCGCGCTGGCCGCCGACGGGGTGGCGACGGTGCTGGCCGGGCTGGGCGGCGGCTCGGGTACGACGACCTACGCCGAGAACATCGGTGTGATGGCGGCGACGCGGGTGTATTCGACCGCGGCCTACTGGGTGGCCGGGACGGTGGCGATCCTGTTGGCGTTGTGCCCCAAAGTCGGTGCCGTCATCTCATCGATCCCGCCTGGCGTACTGGGCGGCGCGACGGTTGTCCTGTACGGATTGGTGGGCATCCTCGGCGTGCGGATTTGGCTGACGAACGACGTGGACTTCGGCCGGCCGATCAATCAGGCGACCGCGGCCGTCGCGTTGATCATCGGAATCGCCGACTTCAACTGGACCGTGGGCGGTTTGGAGTTCACCGGGATCGCACTCGGTTCCATCGCCGCGCTGTTGGTGTACCAGTTCTTTGCCCTCGCGAGCAGACTCAGAGGCCCCGGAAACGCCGAGGATTCGGGGACCTCAGCGTCTGCTCACGGGGAAACGGACGTCAGACCGGCAACTGGATGACGACGGCGTATCCGTCGGCGTCGCCCGTGGTGTACAGGTCGGTGTCGTAGGCGTTGTCGAGGAAGACGGGGCCCAGGTTGGTTGCTCCGGCGCGCTCGACAAGGCCCTCGGCCAGCGCGTCGCGCGCCTCGTTGAACGACACGAACACGTGGGTGAGCTCCCCTTCGTACTTGCCCAGTTCCTCACGGCTCAGTGATGCGATCCAGATGTATCCATTGCCGTCGGCGGGCGGGAACGGACCCATGATCCGGCCGTGGTTGTTGGGAAGCAGGAAGAAGGCGTCGGAAAACGCGAGCTGATCGCCCTTCGGCTGCTGCTGGAACGTGACGCCGTTGATCAGGCCCTGATACCCGCCGCTGTGGTGGATCACCGCCGGGAAGCCCGCCATCACCATGGCGCGGTTCAGTCGGCGCACCGCCATGTCGAGCGGCACCTGTGCCGGGTCGACGATGATGACGTTGATGCCCTCCAAGAGAGTCTTGCCCTCGTAGGAATGGCCGATCCAGTCCGCGATCTGACCGTTCGGCTGCAGCATCCAGTTGCCGATGTCGCCGTAGGCCGTCGGCGTCATGTCGTCGGGGCTGGGAATATCGCCGACATCGGTGTGCGCCGGTAGCGGCACGAAGGGATCTGGAGCTTCAGGAGCACCGGCGTCAGGAGCGGGGGACTGTAACGCGGCCGTCCGCAGGCGCGACGTCATCGGTACGCCCCCACGCACCCGGGGCGCCCGGTCCGCCCGGTCCGCCGCCTGTGCTCGGCTGGACATCGCTTTCGGGCCGGCCGCCACCCGCTTGGATTGGGCATGGGTCGCGGTGGACGAGCTCGCCTGGCCCGGCGAATCCGCCTCGGCATGTGCGATTCCACAGCCGATCGCGAGCGCTAATCCGGCTCCTGCCGCTGCCGCCAATCCGGCGGTCCGAAAGGTGATGTCCATCACGCGAGCGTAGGCAGTGAAGGCTCGCCTGAGGGCGGAATGCGACGACTCTGCGGGCAGCGGCGGCATCGCTGTGCGCCTCCACAACGAGCCCTCGCGGCCCGTGTACCCGGCTACAAAATGTCGGACCGTGGTTTCACTGAAGCGTGAGTACGTGACGCACTCGGTCTTCGCGCTGCGGGATGCCGTTGCGTCCGGTGATGTCCTGCGCGTAGAGGGCGGCCGCGTACGCCGCGCCGCCGCCATTGATGCCCAGGGCCGTCCGATCGATGTGGTCGAGGGTGTCGGTGGGTTTGTGGTAGTTCGGATCGAACGGGGCATCCGGCGTTCCGCCCCAAAGTTTTACCTGGTCAGGGGTCTTGTTTTCCTCGGCGCCGGAGAACAATCCACCCGAGGGAACCCCGGCCTCGGTGAACGCCTCGTAGTCGGAACGGCCGTCGAATGCAGTGTCCTGCGCGATCTTGCCCGAATCGCCCAGATAGGTGACCAACGTCCGCTCTATGCCTGCCGATCCCTCGTTGACCCTGGCCTGCGTCTCGTCCTTGCGGGGCGCGATCGACTGGTCGCCGTCGTAGGTGAAGTATCCGGGATTGGGCGAGCCGAGCATGTCGAAGTTCAGGTACAGCGCAATGTCTTTGAGCTGATCGACGTTGAGCGACGCCACATAGTTCTTAGACCCCACCGTGCCGAGTTCTTCGGCCCCCCAGAAAGCGAACCGCACCGCGTTGCGAATGTTCGGCCGGCTACCGAGCTGTACCGCCGTCTCCAGCACGGCCGCGACACCCGACCCGTTGTCGTTGAGGCCCGGGCCGTCGACGACGCTGTCGAGATGGGCACCCAACATCACCACGTTGTTGACCGACCCGGTTTTGGTTTGCGCAACGACGTTGCGCGCTTTAGAGATCTCGGTGCTCGCGTCGACCTTCAGGGTGACGCGACCGGGCTTGGACCGCAGCTTCGCCCCGTCTGCTTTGGAAACTCCGACGACCGGGATCTTGACGTCGCTGTCCTGCCCCAGAGTTGCGGCCATGCGCGGTTCGTCGACATTGTCGGCGACGATCAGTCCCACCGCACCACGCTGCGCGGCCATCGCTTCCTTCACCGCGAACGGGCACACTCCGCGGTCGACCACCACCACCGCGCCTGCTACCGGCAGGCGGTCGTAGTCGGACACCGAACAGCCGGGGCTGTCGTCGACGGGGGCCGCTACCAGCGGGCCGCTGACACCACGGGTGGCGATGGAGTACTCCAACGCCTTCGCCGTGACCGCCGCCCCGGCGACGGTGAGCGCCACCGGGCCATCCTTGAACAGCCGGGCCAGAAACGGCGATATCTGAACTTCGAAGCCGCGGCTGCGCAGAACGCCCACCACGTAGTCGATGCTGGCCTCGAAGCCCGGGGTACCCACCGCCCGGGTGCCCTTGTTGGCCTTGGCGATGTTCTGCAGCTGCGTCAGATGCGCATACAGATTGTCGGTGGTCACGCGCTCCCGAATCCAGCCGGCGAATTGCAGGGCGGCCGGGCTGGCGCCCGTCGTCGGCTCGGTGGACTGCACGGTGTCGGCTGGACGGGCGCAGCCGGTCAGAGTGATCCCGGTCAGGGCGATCCCGACGACGGTGATCAGTGCCAAGACCGGTGCCCGCCAAGCCGCTTGTTTCACGCGCCCAGGCTAGTCGCGCCGACGATCAACTCGGCGACGGCCCGCATCCCTGCGGCGGCGGGGTGGAACGGCTGCGGCCGGCCGGGCATGGGCCACCCGGCGCCGACGGTCCACGGGGCGTCCGACCAGGCATGGTTGGCACGGCTCGCCTCCCCCGCGGCCACCAGCTCACAGCCGGTGTCCCGTGCCGCGGCCGCCGTCAGTTCAGCCAGCCGAGCAGCCACGTGCCGTCCCAGCTCGGCCACCTCGGTGGGGAGCGGCGGGGCGGCGACCCCGGCTGGCGGTAACAGCGTCAGGTAGTCGACGAAGAAGATCCGGGCGCGCGGCGACCTGCGGCGAATCACAGAACCGACCGCGTTCAGTTCCGGCGCCACCCTCTCCAAAGCGGCATCCCGGGCGGCGGCGTCGAGCAGGTTCCGTGCGGCGGTGCCGATACGGGGAAGGCGTCGCACCCACGCCGGAAGGCTCCCCGCGAACAGCAGCGGCACGTATCCGACGTCATTGCCGCCGATGGTGACGGTGACCAGATCCTCGGACCCGTCCAATGCGTCGGCCTGCGGTGGGGCTCCACGCTGCGAATCGCGCAGGATGTGCGCCGTGGTGGCCCCGGAGAAGGTGACGTCGACGAGATCGGCGCCCAAACGTTCCGCCGCCAGATGTGCGTAGTTCCGAGCGGACCGTCCGGCGAGGAACGGGGATCCCTTGACACGGGGCGCGATCCCCGGGCCCGCCGCCATCGAGCTGCCCAGCGCGACATACCTCATGCCCCCATCCCTCGCCCGTCGTCCCTCACCCGTCGTCCCTCACCCGTCGTCCCTCACCCGTCGTCGTCATTCATTTGCAGGGGGATCCTCGCGATGACCGTCCGCAAGCCCGCCCAGCTGGCGGCGAAACCAGGATGCAGCGGCAGCGCCGCCACCTCGTCGACATCCACCCAGCGCAACTCCGCGCTTTCACCGTTGGGGACGGTGGCCAACGGCTCGGCGGCGTCGGCCACCACAGTCGTGTAGGTCCACGACACGCCGCCGTGCCCGAGGACTTCGGACGTGACGACAGTGGTCCGGACATACACCCGCTCGACCGGCAGTCCGGCCTCTTCATGGGCTTCGCGGACGGCCGCTTGCTCGGCTGATTCGTGGCTGTCACGTGCCCCGCCGGGCAGTCCCCAGGTACCCCCCTGATGGCTCCACGGCGCTCGATGCTGCAACAACACGGCAGGACTACCATCCGGAAGTGGTGCACGCAGCAAAAGTCCCGCCGCTCCGTGCCGGCCCCAGTAGGCAGCGCCGGCGACGGATATCACCCATCCGTCGCCGTCACCTCGCACGAGTCCAGAATAGGCGCGCCACGCCACTGTCGAATTCGATACAGTCCCGTCAATCACACCAAGCTCTTAGAATTCGCTCAAGACCGAGCAAAGGAACCACCGATCAAAGAAACGGGGTCCGTCCGGCGTGAACGTTGAGCTGGCGCATCCGTCGATCGAGCCGCAGGCGGCTGGATCGCCGATCGAGCCCGCCCACCCCCGCTGGTGGTTCTTCACCACCACACCCGGCCGCATCCTCACGATGGGCATCGTTCTGGCGATCCTCGGCGGGCTCACCGCCTTCGCCACATCGACGACGATCAACAACCGCCAAACCCAGCTGGCCACCGTCCTCAACCACACCGAGCCGCTCGCGTTCGCCGCGGGTGAGCTCTACACCACGCTGTCGATCGCCGATGCCGCCGCAGCGACAGCGTTCATCGCGGGATCCGAACCACGTGCCGTCCGGCAGCGCTATGAGCAGGCGATCACCGACGCCGCCGCAGCGGTGACCCGCGCGGCCAGCGGCCTCACCGACGAACCTCTCGTCAGCCTGCTCGGGCGGATCAACGCTCAGCTCGCCGTCTACACCGGATTGGTGGAGACGGCCCGCACCAACAACCGGATGGGCAACCCGGTCGGTTCGTCGTATCTGTCCGAGGCTTCGTCGTTGATGCAGCGTTCGATCCTGCCCGACGCCCAGCTGCTCTACGAGGAAACCTCCGCGCGGGTGGACGCCGAAACCTCGACGGCAACCCGGATCCCCGCGCCCGTGATCATCGTGCTGACCGCCACCGTCTGCTTCGGCGCCTTCGCGCACCGGTGGCTGGCGCGGCACACCAGAAGGCGAATCAACATCGGCCTGATCGCCGGCGGGCTGGCCATTCTGCTGATGATCTTCTGGGTCGGCACCGCCCTGACCATCTCGACGGCGGGAAGTCGGTCGGCGAAGAACACCGCGGCGGCCTCGCTGCGGTCGGTCACCAATCTCGCGATCACCGCACAGCAGGCCCGTGCCGACGAAACCCTGTCGCTGATTCGCCGCGGCGACGAGGACATCCGCAAGCAGTCCTTCGAACAGCGCGTCCAGGTCATGCGCGAACAACTGGCCCACTACCTGGAGCGCAAGGACGCCATCGCCAAGAACGACCTGGCCGATGCCGATCAGTTGCTCACGAACTGGCTCAAAGCCGACCAGCGGATCAACGCCTACACCGCCGTCGGCGACTACCGCGCCGCGACGGCGGTCGCTCTGGGTACCAGAGACGACGACTCCACTCCGGCATTCGACAAATTGGACTCCGCGCTGTCGGAGGGCATCCGGGAGAGCCGAAATCAGTTGCGCAACGACATCTTCAGCGCGCAGCGGGTGCTGTCCGGGACGACGGTCGGCGGAGTGGTCCTATCCATGGGAGCGGCGCTCGCGGTGGCATTGGGCCTCTGGCCACGGCTGAGCGAGTACCGATGAGCGCCCGGCTGGCCAGAATCGTTGCCACCACGGCACTGACGGCAATCCTGAGCGCCTGCGGCTCCACCGAATACCTGATACCGCCGCAGGTGCCGACACTCGCCCCGCCGAGCCCGGCCGGCATGGAGGAACTCCCCCCGGCGCCCCCAAGTACCCCGGATCCCAGCGCAAACGACTGCGACCCCACCGCGAGTCTGCGCCCGTTCACCAACAAGGTCGAGTCCGATCTCGCCGTCGCGCGAATCCGGGCCCGAGGCCGCCTCATCGTCGGCCTCGACATCGGCAGCAACCTGCTGTCGTTCCGCGATCCGATCACCGGAGACATCACCGGGTTCGACGTCGACATCGCCGGGGAAGTGGCCCGTGACATCTTCGGGACACCGTCGAAGGTCGAGTACCGCATCCTGGCCTCAGCGGATCGCATCACCGCCCTGCAGACGAACACCGTCGACATCGTCGTCAAGACCATGACGGTCACCTGCGAACGGCGCGAACTGGTCAACTTCTCGACGGTCTATTTCAATGGCTACCAGCGCATCCTCGCGCCCCGCGAGTCGGATATCTACCAGGCATCCGACCTATCGGGTAAGCGAGTGTGCGTGGCGCGGGGAACCACCTCGTTGGAGCGAGTCCAGCAGATCACCCCGCAGCCGGTCATCGTCTCGGTGGTGACCTGGGCGGATTGCCTTGTCGCACTGCAACAACGTGAAGTCGACGCGATCAGCACCGACGACGCCATCCTCGCCGGCCTGATGGCCCAGGACCCCTACCTGCACATCGTCGGACCGAGCATGGCGCAGAACCCGTACGCCATCGGAACGAATCTGGACAACACTCCGCTCGTCCGATTCGTCAACGGAACACTCGAGCGAATCCGTCGCGACGGCACCTGGAACACCCTGTACCGCAAGTGGTTGACTGTACTTGGACCCGCACCCGTGCCGCCCGTCGCGAGGTACGTCGATTGATGAACCAACAGCAGGATACGAAGGAAGAGACCGTCGGCACCCAGCCGGCGAGTCCGGACGAGCTCGCCATGGACTCGATGTCGACCATGCGGCCCATGTCCACCCGGGCCATCTTCCGGCCGCAATTCGATGACGACGACGACGATTCCGTCATCAGCATCGGAACCGAACCCCAGGACCTCCACCACCCCACCGTGGCCCGGATACCGTCGCCCACCCGGCGGCTCGGCGGCGGGCTGGTCGAGATCCGGCGTGTCCGCGAGATCGACCCGCTCGCGGCACTGATGACCAATCCCGTTGTGGCCGAATCGAAACGATTCTGCTGGAACTGCGGCCGGCCCGTCGGGCGCTCCACCGACGAGCACGAAGGCCTATCCGAAGGATCCTGCCCGTATTGCGACAGCGACTACTCCTTCCTGCCCCAACTGTGCCCCGGCGACATGGTGGCCGACCAGTACGAGATCAAAGGCTGCATTGCCCACGGCGGACTCGGCTGGGTCTACCTGGCCGTCGACCACAACGTCAACGAACGGCCCGTCGTGCTCAAAGGCCTGGTCCATTCCGGTGATGCCGAGGCGCAGGCGATCGCCATGGCAGAACGCCAGTTCCTGGCCGAAGTGGTTCACCCGTCGATCGTGAAGATCTTCAACTTCGTCGAACACCCCGACAAGAACGGCGAACCCGTCGGCTACATCGTGATGGAGTACGTCGGCGGAAAGTCGTTGAAACCGATTGCGGGAAAACGGCTTCCGGTCAGCGAGGCCATCGGATACATGCTCGAGATCCTGCCGGCACTCGGCTACCTGCACTCGGTCGGCCTGTGCTACAACGACCTCAAGCCCGAGAACATCATGGCGACCGAAGAGCAGCTCAAGCTGATCGACCTCGGTGCGGTCTCCCGGATCGAATCCTTCGGATTCCTTTACGGCACACCGGGTTACCAGGCACCCGAGATCGTCCGCACCGGCCCCACCGTCGCCAGCGACATCTACACGGTGGGACGCACGCTCGCCGCACTCACGCTCAACCTGCGCACCCGCAAAGGCCGCTACGTCGACGGACTGCCCGACGACGACCCGGTCCTCAAGACCTACGACTCGTTCGGCAGGCTGCTGCGGCGCGCGATCGACCCTGATCCCAAACGCCGGTTCAACAGCGCCGAGGAGATGTCGTCGCAGTTGCTCGGCGTCCTGCGCGAAGTGGTGGCCAAGGACAGCCGCATACCGCGGCCCGGCCTGTCCACCGTGTTCACCCGCACCCGGTCCACCTTCGGTGTGGAGATGGCGGTGGCACACACCGACGTGTACCTCGACGGCCTGGTGCACGCGGAGAAGCTGACCGCCCCGGAGATCGTCACCGCCCTCCCGGTGCCCCTGGTCGACCCCACCGACGTGGCCTCCACGGTGCTGTCCGCGACGGTGCTGTCGCAACCCGTGCAGACCCTCGAATCGCTGCGCGCAGCGCGGCACGGGGGGCTCGACTCCGAAGGCGTCGACCTGTCCGAGTCGGTGGAACTCCCGCTGATGGAGGTGCGCGCACTGCTGGACCTCGGCGACGTCGCCAAAGCCAACCGGAAACTCGAAGACCTGGCCGAACGGGTGGGCTGGCGCTGGCGGCTGATCTGGTATCGCGCTGTCTCGGATCTCCTCACCGGCGACTACGCCTCGGCGACAAAGCATTTCACCGAAGTGCTGGACACCTTTCCCGGCGAGCTCGCACCCAAACTGGCGCTGGCCGCCACGGCCGAACTTGCGGGAACGCCCGACGAGGCACGGTTCTACGAGACCATCTGGCGCACCGACAACAACATGATCGCCGCCGGCTTCGGTCTCGCCAGGACGCAGGCAGAGGAAGGTGACCGCGCCGGCGCGGTCCAAACCCTCGACGAAGTGCCGACCACGTCGAGGTACTACACGACCTCGCGGCTGACCAGCGCCATGACACTGCTGTCCGGCCGGGAGGCCGACGAGCTCAACGAAGACGAAATCCGCGAGGCGGCCCGACGGGTGGAGGCCCTTCCCGACACCGAACCCCGCGTTCTACAGATCCGCGCCATGGTGCTCGGCACGGCGATGGACTGGATCGAGACCAACGACGCCAGCAGCCACCACATCCTCGGCTTCCCGTGCACGGCACACGGCCTGCAACTCGGTGTGGAGGCGGCACTGCGCAGCCTGGGGCGGGTCGCCACCACGCAGGCACACCGCTACGCACTGGTGGACATGGCCAACAAGGTCAGGCCGACCAGCACGTTCTGATCCCCCAGGCGGATCCACCGGGAATTTTTCCCGGCATGTTTGCCGGTGGCATACTTGCCGGGTGTCGACGATCCTCGAACGTGCCGGTAATCGCGCTCTCTTCACCAAACCCGCGGGGGCTCTGGCCTACGGCCTGGTGTTCAGTCCCTTCGTCGCCCGATACCTCGGCAAGTACGGGTATGCGATGCAGACCCGGTTCCTCGGGGGCGACGACATGCCCTTCATCGACTGGGGCTACGAAGAGGATCCGAAGATGGGCATTCCGCTGCCCGCCGCGGAAGAACCCAATCGCTACGGCATTCAGCTGTACCACGCGACGGCGAGCCAGTGGGATATCGCCGGGAAGAAGGTGCTGGAGGTCAGCTGCGGCCACGGCGGCGGCGCCGAATACCTCGCCACCACCATGAAGCCCGCGGCCTACACCGGCCTCGACATCAACGCGCCGGGCGTCGAATTCTGCCGCAAGACCCGACGGCAGCCGAACCTCGACTTCGTCTGCGGCAACGCCCAGGAATTGCCGCTGCAGAGCGAAACCTACGACGCCGTCATCAACGTCGAGGCCGGCCACCTGTATCACGACTTCCGCGCATTCCTGTCCGAGGTGAACCGCGTTCTCAAACCGGGCGGACATTTCCTCTACGCCGACTGCCGGGCCCGCCGCGACGTCCCCGAATGGGACGAGGCGCTCAAGGCGTTCCCGCTGCGCGTCGAATCCTGGCGAGACATCCACAAGGAGATCTGCCTCGGCATGGACGGCAGTTCGGTGGCCAGCGTCGAGCTCATCAACAAAAAGGTGCCGGCACTCCTCCGCGGCATCTCCAAGGAGTTCTACTGCCTGCCCGGTTCGTTGATGTACCGCTCGATGCAGGACGGCGGGATCGCCTACCGCATGTACAACTTCGTCAAGGACTGAGCTTGCCCGCCATTTCGGCGGCTTTGCGGATCGGACCGATCCAGAGGTCGCCGTGGCCGGGGACCAGAACGTCGGTTTCGACCAGCGCCAGAGCGGCCAGGCTTCGCACACAGTCGTCCTGGTTGTGATTGAACAAACCCGGTAGCAGCTGCGGTCCGCTGCGGCTCAGCGCCGGATGACCGGTGATCAGCGCGTCACCACTGACCAGCACGCCGTCCACGATGTAGGAGCAGTGCCCGCCGGTATGGCCCGGGGTCGGAACGGCGATCGGCCGGCCGGGCAGCGTCTCACCGATCTCCGGACCGAATGCCTCGGTCGTTCGGATGCCGGTTCTGGTCAACGCGCCCATGCCGAGGATGTCGATCGCCCATTTGATCCTGCGCGGCGGCCAGGCGTGGGTGATCAGATCGATCGGCGCCACCTGCTCCAGATACTCCCGCTTGGCGTGCCCGACCTCATCGGCGTGGCAATACACCGGTGTGCCATGGGTTTTCGCGAACCAGATGGCCGAGCCCAAATGGTCGATGTGCGCGTGGGTCAACAGAATCGCCCGCAACTCGTGCGGCGCGAAGCCCAAGTCTTTCAGCGACGTGATGACGTCGTCGCGGTTCCCGGGATAGCCGGCGTCGATGAGAATCGGGCCGGTGTCATCGACGACCACCGTCCAGTTCACCAGCGGCGTCTGAACCATGTGGACGCGTTCGGTGACGGCCGTCAGCACCGGGGACACCTGTCGAGTGTAGAAACGAAGGCGTGGCCGAACTGAAACTGGGGTACAAGGCGTCGGCGGAGCAGTTTGCTCCGCGTGAATTGGTGGAGCTCGCCGTGCTGGCCGAGGCCCACGGGATGGACAGCGCGACCGTCAGCGACCATTTCCAGCCGTGGCGGCACGACGGCGGCCACGCTCCGTTCTCACTGTCCTGGATGACGGCCGTCGGTGAACGCACCCAGCGGATCGTTCTCGGAACCTCCGTCCTGACCCCGACCTTCCGCTACAACCCGGCAGTCATCGCGCAAGCATTCGCCACCATGGGATGCCTCTACCCCGGCCGGGTGTTCCTCGGGGTCGGCACCGGCGAGGCACTCAACGAAATCGCCACCGGCTACATCGGCACCTGGCCCGACTTCAAGGAACGTTTCGCACGGCTCCGGGAGTCGGTGCGCCTGATGCGCGAACTGTGGCGCGGCGACCGCGTCGACTTCGACGGCGACTACTACAAGCTTCGCGGGGCGTCGATCTACGACGTCCCGGACGGCGGAGTACCCGTTTACATCGCGGCCGGCGGCCCCGTCGTCGCGAAATACGCCGGGCGGGTGGGCGACGGATTCATCTGCACCTCAGGCAAAGGCGCCGAACTCTACGCCGACCAGCTGATCCCGGCGGTCCGCGAAGGCGCCGCGGCAGCAGGACGGTCCGTCGACGACATCGACAAGATGATCGAGATCAAAATCTCCTACGACCCGAATCCCGAACTGGCGCTCAACAATACGAGATTCTGGGCGCCGCTTTCATTGACGGCTGAGCAGAAGCACAGCATCGACGACCCGATCGAGATGGAACGAGCGGCCGACGCTCTGCCGATCGAGCAGATCGCCAAACGCTGGATCGTCGCCTCAGACCCCGACGAAGCCGTCGAAAAGGTCGCCCAGTACGTGGACTGGGGCCTCAACCACCTCGTGTTCCACGCGCCCGGCCACGACCAGCGCCGCTTCCTCGAACTGTTCGAGAAAGACCTGGCACCCCGGTTACGGCGGCTGGGGTAAGGTCCAGCAGATTCACAGAAGGGACACCAGTGAGCCAGATCCACGACGAAGCCCAAACCCGGCATGTGGTTGCCGGGGTTACCACCTATGCGGCCGCGGCCGTGCTGCTGGTTACGGCGGCATTGACCATCCTGCAAGGCATTTCAGCGCTCGTCGACGACAAACTCGTGGTGGTCACACCGGACTACGTCTACGAGTTCAACACGACGGTGTGGGGCGCGGTCCACGTCGTGATCGGATTGCTGTTCACCGCAGTCGCTTTCGGGCTCTTCTGGAGTGCCACGTGGGCGCGTGCGGCCGCGATCATCATGGCGGCGCTGTCGATCGTCAGCATGTTCATGTGGATGCCGCACGCACCGGTGTGGTCGATCGTGACCATCGCCCTGGACATCGTCGTCATCTGGGCGGTCGCCACCTGGGAGAGTCCTCGATCACGGGTGAAGCGTGAACATCGCAGGTAAAACCGTCGTCATCACCGGTGCCGCACGCGGCATCGGTTTCGCCACCGCCAAAGCCCTCCTGCAGAAGGGCGCCCGGGTGGTGATCGGCGATCGGGACGTCATGCTCGCCGAAGCTGCTGTCGCCGAGTTGAACCGGTTCGGTCGAGTGACCGGCCACCCTCTGGACGTGACCGACCCGGATTCGTTCGCCGCCTTCATCGGCCAGGCACGCGCGGACGGCGGCGGTGCGATCGACGTCCTGATCAACAATGCCGGCGTCATGCCCGTCGGCCCGTTTCTCGACCACTCCGAGGCCGCGGTCCGATCAGCCGTCGAAGTCAATCTTTACGGGGTGCTCACCGGCTGCCGTCTGGTGCTGCCCGAGATGGTCGAACGGCGGCGCGGGCAGATCATCAACATCGCCTCGGTGGCGGGCGTGGTTGCGGTGCCGGGCCAGGCTTTGTACTCGGCGACGAAGTTCGCGATCGTCGGGCTTACCACTGCGCTGTCCGACGAGTTCGCGCCGCAGGGCGTCGAAATCAGCTGCGTACTGCCGACATTCACCAATACCGAACTGATCTCCGGGACCGCGGCCGCGGGCGCCACGAAACCGGTTCAGCCCGAGGATATCGCCGCGGCGATCGTCAAGACCATCGAGAAGCCGAAAACCACTGTGACGGTGCCGTATCCGCTGAGATTCGTCGCCGCGATGACGGCGATGCTGTCGCCTCGAGGACGCCGCTGGCTGGGCCGGAAGGCTGGAACCGACCGCATCTTCCTCGACTACGACGCGTCGGCTCGCGCCGCCTATGAGCAACGCGCCCAATCTGCGACCGGGCTCGTCAGCTCAGGACGGGAACCGAATCCCCCGGCCGGTAGTTCTCAATAGCCTCGATCTGATCGATCAGCTGATCCGGGGTGACGGCGTAGACGGCACCGGTGACATCACCATCCGGGCCGCCGCTGCCCACGAGCACCGCGTTCACCCGGTTCGGGAAATCCTGTTCACGGTTCTCGCCAACGGTGAACCAGACCCTGGTCACCACCTCGTGGGCTTCGTCGTCCGATTCCGCGGCAGACGGCTCGTAGTACCAACTCGCCAGGCCCTTGGCCGAGAAGTCGAGATCAAATGTCCAGCCGCGCTCGGTGATCCAGTCTTCGAAGGTGGACACCGCCTCGATGAGGGCCGGATCGTGCTGCTCCTGCAGTTGCCCTTCGGGTACGCCGCGCGAATTGCGAACTGTCTGGCGCTTTTTGCGACGGGCCTTCTTGGCATCCGAATTCCGTGACATGTCTCCCCTATCCCAGTGCCCGGTCGAGATCGGCCAGCAGGTCGTCGGTTCCCTCGAGGCCTACGGAAATCCGGATCACACCGTCGCCCAGGCCGATCGACGCGCGCCCCTCGGGACCCATGGCACGATGGGTCGTGGTGGCGGGGTGGGTGATCAGAGACTTGGCGTCACCCAGGTTGTTGGAGATGTCGATCACCGACAACCCATCCAGGACCTCGAATGCCCGCTCTTTGGCTTTGCTTTCGGGAGCGTCCAGTTCGAACGTCACCACCGTGCCGCCGCCCTGCATCTGCCGCTTGGCCAGCTCGTGCTGTGGATGCGACGGCAGGAACGGGTAGCGGACCCAGCGCACGGCGGGGTGCGCGTCCAGGAACTCCGCGATCCGCAGGGCTGAGGCGTTGCTGTAGTTCACCCGGACCGACATCGTCTCAAGGCCTTTCAGCAACACCCAGGCGTTGAAGGCGCTCAGGGCGGGCCCGGTGTGACGCATCAGTTTCTGAACCGGGCCGTCGATGTATTCCTGGTCGCCGAGGATCGCGCCACCGAGAACGCGTCCCTGACCGTCGATGTGTTTGGTGCCCGAATACACCACGACATCCGCACCCAGCGGCATGCCCCGCTGAAGCAGCGGGGTTGCAAAGACGTTGTCCAGCACCACTTTCGCGCCGGCCGCATGCGCGAGCTCACACACCGCGGCGATGTCCACCAGTGACTGCATGGGGTTCGACGGTGTTTCGAAGAACACCGCCTGAGTCGGCACGCTCAGTGCCTCTTCCCACTGGCTCAGGTCGTCGCCGTCGACGAACACCGTCTCGACGCCCCAGCGCGGCAGGATCTCATTGCACACCACGAAGCAGGAGCCGAAAAGGCTGCGGGCGGCGACAAGTCGGTCGCCGTTGCCCAGCAGGGCACCCAGCGCGGTGAACACCGCCGCCATGCCGGATGCCGTTCCGAACGCTGCCGGCGCACCCTCGATCAGGCGCAGGCGCTCCTCGAACATCTGGACAGTCGGATTGCCGTAGCGCGAGTAGACGTAGCGGTCGACCTCGCCGGTGAACGCCATCTCGGCCTCGGCCGCCGACTTGTAGACGTACCCGGAGGTCAGGAACATCCCTTCGGCGGTCTCCTCGAATTCCGACCGCAACAGACCGCCGCGCACACCGATGGTCTCCTGGCTCACACCGGGCGGCAGAGGCTCCGGGATTCGCACCGAGGGGACGCCGGGGTCTTGTTGGGAGCTCACGACTGCCTCCACGGCAGGCCCGCCGCGCGCCATCCGGTGCCACCCCGGTGGCCCTGCTCATCGAGTTGGCCTTCGAAGCCGTCGAGCATGTTGTAGGACGGCGCGATGCCGGCTGCTGTCGCCGCTTCGGCGGCCGGAATGGACCTGTTGCCGGAGCGGCACAGGAACACCACTGGCCGCTCGCCGGGCGTCACGCCGGCGGCGATCAGTTCGGCGACGAAATCGTCGTTGCGCTGCCCGTTCGACCGGCTCCACTCGACCGAGACGATCTCCCTGCCCAGGCTGGACAGATCGGGGGCGCCGACCCAGCGCCATTCGGCTTCGGTTCGGCAGTCCACAAGAACCGCGTCCGGGTTTTCGCTGAGCAGCTTCCAACTGGCTTCCGGCGTGATATCTCCTGCATAGCTCACGCGCGTGAGTCTCGCACACAGCAGAGAGCAGAGGCATGTTCGGCCGCAAGCCACCATTGAAGTCGATCGGAACCGATCCGGACTACCGATTCACCCTGGCCAACGAGCGCACGTTCCTGGCGTGGGTCCGCACCGGTCTGGGCCTGCTGGCGGGTGCGATAGCCCTTGCGAGCCTGGTGCACGACTTCGGGCCACGGCCGATTCGGGTCGGGATGACGATCCTGCTGCTGGTTCTCTCGCTGACGATCACCGTGGGCGCGTATGTCAGGTGGGACGGAATCGAGCGGGCCCTGCGCGAGCAGCGCCAACTGCCCACGGATCCGCTACCGCGCCTTCTTGTCCTTGGTGTCGCGATTGTGATCTCCGCCGGCGCGGCACTGATCTTCCTCGCCGAGACGGGCCGATAGGTGCCCGAATTGTTCGATGTCGGTGCGCAGGCCGAACGGACTGCGCTGGCCTGGCAGCGAACCGGGATCGGCACCATCGCCGTGGGTGCTCTGGTGTTGCGGTGGTGTGTCACTGAGAACTTTCCGCTGTGGCCCGGTGTGGTGCTGGCCATGTGCGGCGGGATCACCACGCTGTTCCTGGTGCGGCAGCGCTATCAGCGGGTGCTGCGGACGGTGACGACGGCGCAGACGCCCCTGTCGCGGTTCCTGGTGCCGGGGACCACGATCTTCATGGTCGTCGCGGTGCTGGCCGTGGGTTTCGGGGTGTTGTACGAGTTTGCGCATCCCTGAGGGCGGTCGGCGAATTCCGGACACATAGGCAATTGCCCGGCTCCTAGCGACTAACACGGGTGGGCGACTGACGCGGGTGGGCGACTAGCGTGGATGGGTGACTAGCGTGGATGGGCGACTGCCGCTGCAGAGTTCGCCGGCAGCAACGCCGGGGCCAGCAGCAACCTCAGCGCCGACAGTAACGCCAGGGTTGAATTCAAGCTGAGGCGTCGCCATGGCGTTACGCTCGGCGACCGCTCGCGCAGTGGCTGCGCAATCTGTCGCTCGGAGCCGGGCATTTACTTATGCGCCTGAAATCCGCAGCAGCCACTCAGTGAGGCCCCGGCGAACAAACCTTCCAGTCACCGTCCTGCTGAACGAATGTCATGGGCGTCTTCAACTTGTCGTCGGCCGCATGTTCGAAGTGGTAGACCACCGTCGCCGTGGCGGTGTCGCCGTTCACGGAAATCCCCGTCACCTCATCGACGTAGCGGCCGCCTTTGCCTGCCACCGATTTCTTTTGCGCTGCAAGCACTTCCGCCTCGTCGCCCTGCTGGGCGGCGCAGGTGTATCCGGCGAAATCTCCGTAGTTCTCGCGCTGCAGCGCGTCGTTCTGGCCGACGGCCGCGCGGGCGACCAGCTGGTCAGGGGTCAGGTCGTCACCGCCCCGAAGCTTGGTGATCCCGACGATTGCGAGGACGACCACACCGACCCCTATCGCTATCGAAATCGGCAGCGCGCTGGGGCGGTCTTCACGGTCAGGTGGCAGATGCTGTTCAGTCATGACTGCCGAAGTCTCTCAAGGGCGTTCGACGCGGTCCGCACCCGGTCGCGGGCAGTGGTCACATCAGGCGCGGTGGCCAGCACCATGCCGAGCCGGATCCGAGACGAATCCTCGTGGCGCCCGAACAGCCGCACATCGCTTTCGGGAACCGCCAATGCGCTGGCAAGCAGCAGATCACCATTCACGACGGCCCCCGAATACCAGACTTCAGCAGCGCCCGGCGAAATCATGATGGTGTCCACGGGAAGACCCAGGATTGCCCGGGCATGCAGATCGAACTGTGACAGCCGCTGCGATCGCAGGGTCACCAAGCCGCTGTCGCAGGGGTGTGCAGTCACGTCGGCGAAATACACCTCGTCACCACGTATCAGCAGCTCGACGCCGAAAACACCCCTGCCGTCGAGCGCGGTGACGATCCGCGCCGCAACCGATTTGGCGGCACCGAGGGCGGCCTCCGTCATCGGCTGTGGCTGCCACGCCTCGAGTTCGCCGCCAACCTGACGATGCCCGATGGGCTCGCAGAAGTGCAGCGCGGCACCGTCGGGACCGTAGGTTCGCGCGGTGAGCAGAGTGACCGCGAAGTCGATCTCGACGACCGTCTCGGCCAGCACCCGGTTGTGCGCCACCCGCCCACCGGCCGCGATGGCGCGCTGCCAGGCCGGCGTGACGTCGTCATGCCGCAGCAGCACCGACTGTCCCTGCCCAGGAGCCCCGGTCACCGGTTTCACTACGAGCGGGAAGCCGGCATGAGTTGCGATCGCTTCCAGTTCAGCTTCGGACCCGGCGAACCAGAACGGCGCGGTCGGTAGGCCGAGTTCGTCGGCGGCGAGGCGCCGCATGCCTTCCCGATCCAGGCTCAACTGAGCGGCCAACAGCCCCGGGACCACCTCGGTGGCACCGCCGTCCGCCGCTGCCCGCAGTGCATCGACGGCCACCGCCGTCGTGTTGGCCACGACATAGGCCGGCCGCACGCGCGCTATCACGGCGCTCAGCTCGTCGGGATCGGTCATTTTGACGACGAGCGCCTCGTCGGCGACCCCGTGCGCGGGAGCACCGGCGTACCGGTCGACGGCGGTCACCTCGACGCCGAGGCGCTGAAATGACAGTGTCAACTCGCGTCCGAGCTCACCGGAGCCCAGCAGCATCACCCGCATGGTCGACAAGGATAGGCCGCGAGCAGGCCCCCTTATCCGCGAGCAGGCCAGTGCCAGGGCGGCTGATCCAGCATCCCCTGCCCCACGATGGCCGTTTGGCCGTCGGCTTTCGTCAGAGCGATGGTGTTCAGGTGACCGTGAAGCTCCGTTCGGCACCGCTCCAAGTGGGCCACCAACGCCGCGGAGTGCGTCACCACTATCAGCTGGGACGACTCCGAGGCCCTGGCGATCAGGCCCGCAAGCGCGAGCAGCAGATCCGGGTGCAGGCTGGACTCCGGCTCGTTGAGCACCGTCAGCTCCGCAGGCCGCGGCGTGAGTAGCGCAGCCGCCCAGAACAGGTAGCGCAGGGTCCCGTCGGACAGCTCGGTGGCGGTCAGCGCACGCATCATCCCCGGTTGACGCAGCGCAACCTCAAACCGGGCATCCCGGCAATGGATCTCAAGCCGGCTACCCGGAAACGCGCTTTCGATCGCGCCGGCCAGCGCATCCGAGTCACCAATCTCGTCGACCGTCTGCAACGCCGCCGCCAGGTCCGCTCCATCGTGGCTCAACACCGTCGTGCGAGTGCCGATCTGGGACTGCCGGGCCGGAGCTCCCGCGTCGGTGCGGACATGGTCGTAGAAGCGCCACGACCGCATACGGTCCCGCAGGGCCAACAATTCCGGAGCGGCCTGCGGATCGGCGAGTTCGCTGAGCATGCTGTCGAACGGCCGGAGTTCCGTCGACGCCGTCCGCCATTCGCCCTCGATATTCCGAATGCGGACCGCCGGGCCGGACCTATCGGCGATCAGGCACGACGGCCGCAGCGACGGACCCATCCAGATCGACTCGGTCTTGATCTCCGGGTCGAACGCGAACTTCGAGATTCCGGGTTTGGGGATGCCCAGATCCATCGCGTAACCGAAGTCGTCGCCGCCGAAGCCCAGTTTGAGGCTCACCGGCCCCTTCTTGCCCGGCCCCGCCCACATCGTCGACGGCAGGCCACCCTCACGGGCCAGCGCATTGACGGCGCCGTTGCGGGCCGAGTCGGCCACCAGCCGCAGCGCCCGGTAGAGGCTCGACTTGCCGCTACCGTTGGGTCCGGTCACCACGTTGCAGCGCGCGAGCGGAACGATCAGATGCCGCAGCGAGCGGTAGTTCTCCACCGCGACCGTCTCCAGCACGATCCGACCCTAGCCGCGATCTAGGCTCCGTCACATGCACCGTGTCACCAGTTCCGCTCGCCAGGCAACGCCGTGGTCATGGATCTTGGCGCTGGCCGTCGCGCTCATCGGCGGCGCGCTGATCGGATTAGCCGGCGAGGACGAGTCGGCGAGCAGATCGCCCGTCCCGCTGCCGCCGAGTGCCGAGTCGGCACGGGCGGCAGCGCTGCGGGCAGAGTTTCCGGGTGGCGACAAAGCGCCGGCCATCCTGGTGGTGACCCGCCGTGACGGCAGCGCATTGTCACCCGACGACCTCGCCGCGGTCGCGGGCCTGGGGCTGGGCGGGCCGATCCCCTCGCAAGAAGGTGAGGCCGTCCTGGTTCCGATACCGATGAACGCAGATTTGACCGGGTTCGCGCTCAGCGATGCGGTCAAGGATTTGCGCGCCGATGCCCGCGAGCGGCTGCCGAACAGCTTGACGGCCAACGTGACCGGCGGCCCGGCGTTCGGTGCCGACATCGCCAACGCCTTCTCCGGAGCGAACTTCATTCTTTTGGCGGTCACCGGCACCGTGGTGGCGATACTGCTGATCCTGACCTACCGCTCGCCGGTGCTGTGGCTGGTTCCACTGCTGGTGATCGGCTTCGCCGACCGGGTCGCGGCGGTTCTCGGGGCCGACATCGCCAAGGCGACCGGCATGGTGGCGGACGGGTCGACGGCCGGGATCACCAGCGTCCTGGTGTTCGGCGCGGGCACCAACTACGCGCTGTTGTTGATCTCCCGCTACCGAGAGGAATTGCGCCGCACAACCTCCCACCGGGATGCTCTGGCAGTGGCCGTGCGGCAAGCGGGTCCCGCGATCATCGCCAGCAACGCCACCGTGGTGCTGGCACTGCTCACCCTGCTGTTGGCCTCCTCACCGAGCACCAGAAGTCTCGGGGTTCAGGCGGCATCGGGATTGGTGGTGGCCGCCGTCTTCGTCTTGCTGGTACTGCCGCCACTGCTCGCGGGGTTCGGCCCGAAGTTGTTCTGGCCTTTCGTCCCACAACCAGGCACCACCGAGAAGCAGGGAATCTGGTTTCGGACGGCCGACTGGGTGTCCGCCAGAGGGGGCATGGTGGCCACCGCAAGCATCCTGCTGCTGGGTGTTCTGGCGGCCGGCCTGATCGCCACACCGGTCGGCTTGTCGCAGATCGACCAGTTCCGGGTTCGTTCCGACTCCGTGACCGGCTATCAGACACTGTCGCAACACTTTCCGAGCGGCCAAACCGATCCCACCCTGGTGATCGCCCACACCGACCGGGCCGACGCCGTGGCACAGGCGATCCCGGCGACGTCGGGCGTGTCTTCGGTCATCCCGATGGGACAGTCGGCCAGCGGCCTCACCGCGTGGCAGGTCATCACGGATGCGCCGCCCGCGTCGCAGAGGTCGTTCGACACCGTTGCGGCCCTTCGGGATTCGGTGCACAAGGCCGACCCCGCTGGTTTGGTCGGCGGTTCGGACGCGCAAGCCCTGGACGCGAAGACAGCCGCCGTCCGCGACCGGGAGGTGCTGATCCCGGCCATCCTCGCGGTCGTTCTCGCCGTGCTGTACGTCCTGCTGCGCGCGGCACTCGCACCGCTGATCCTGGTCGGCGCGACGGTGCTGTCGGCAATGGCCGCACTGGGTCTCGGCGGCTGGGTGAGCGTGCACCTGCTGGGCTTTCCCGCGCTGGACATCACCACGCCCCTGCTCGCCTTCCTGTTCTTGGTGGCACTGGGGGTGGACTACACGATCTTCCTGGTCACTCGCGCCCGGGAGGAGACACCCGAACACGGCACCCGGATGGGGATCGTCCGGGCCGTATCGGCAACGGGTGCGGTGATCACCAGTGCGGGCGTCGTTCTGGCAGCGGTGTTCTGCGTCTTGGGCGTGCTGCCACTGATCGTTCTGACCCAGCTGGGGATCATCGTCGGCCTCGGGATCCTGTTGGATACGTTCGTGGTTCGCACCGTCGTCATCCCGGCATTGTTCACATTGATCGGCCCGCGGATCTGGTGGCCCCAGCCCGCGGCGAGGTGAGCGCGCCGCTAGGCGAGGATGTCCCGGCGCACGATCGTCTGATCCCGGCCCGGCCCCACACCGATGCATGAAACATGCGCTCCGGCAAGCTCTTCCAGCCGCATCACATAGTCACGCGCCTTGGCGGGCAGGTCGTCGAACTCGCGGGCTGCGGAAATGTCTTCCCACCACCCGGGTAGTTCCTCGTAAATCGGCTCGGCACGCGCGATGTCGCCCTGGGTCATCGGCATCTCGTCGGTGCGCTTGCCGTCGATGGTGTAGCCGACGCAGACGGGCACGGTTTCGAGGCTCGACAGCACGTCCAGTTTGGTGAGGAAGTAATCGGTGATGCCGTTGACCCGGGTCGCGTAGCGGGCGATGACGGAGTCGAACCACCCGCAGCGCCGGCGGCGCCCCGTCGTCACGCCGATCTCCCCGCCGGTCTTGGCGAGGTATTCACCGTGAGCGTCGAACAGTTCGGTGGGGAACGGCCCGGATCCCACGCGTGTCGTGTACGCCTTCAGGATTCCCAGGACCGTGGTGATCCGGGTGGGTCCGATGCCCGACCCGACGGCGGCGCCGCCGGCCGTGGGATTCGACGACGTGACGTACGGATAGGTCCCGTGATCGACGTCGAGCAGAGTGCCCTGCGATCCTTCGAGGAGAACCGTCTCGCCCGCATCCAATGCGGCGCCGAGCAGCAGTCGGGCGTCGGCGATCCGGTGTTTGAAGCCCTCGGCCTGAGCCAGCAGGGTGTCGACCACCTCGTGCGGCGACAGCGCCTTGCGGTTGTAGATCTTCACCAGCACCTGGTTCTTGAAATCCAGCGCGGCCTCGATCTTGGCGGTCAACGATTGCGGGTCCAGAACATCGGCCACCCGAATCCCGATGCGGGCGATCTTGTCCTGATAGCAGGGTCCGATGCCGCGGCCGGTGGTGCCGATCTTCTTGCTGCCCATGTACCGCTCGGTGACCTTGTCGATCGCCACGTGATAGGGCATCAGAAGATGGGCGTCGGCGGAGATCAGCAGCTTCGAGGTGTCGACACCGCGATCCTCGAGGCCCTCGAGTTCGCCGAGCAACACCCCGGGGTCGACGACGACACCGTTGCCGATCACGTTGGTCACCCCGGGTGTGAGGATTCCCGACGGGATGAGATGCAACGCGAAGTTGTCCCCGTTGGGGAGGACCACGGTGTGGCCGGCGTTGTTGCCGCCTTGATAGCGCACCACCCACTGCACACGGCCACCGAGCAAGTCGGTGGCCTTTCCTTTGCCCTCGTCACCCCATTGGGCGCCGATGAGCACGATTGCCGGCATGGCTGTACTCCTACCTGACCCGTCGCACAGTCGTCACCCACTGTGGCTGCGACACGCTCCACATTCCCGTCCGAGGCCCTTCGGTCTCGATTCGAAGATCAACTTCTTCGCTGCGGTCCCGCAGAACCGTAGCCGCAGCGTCAAACTTGGACGAGCCTTCCACAGTCACCAGCCCTCCGATATTCGAAATGGCGAGCAAATCGGCGAGGCTGTGGCCGTACATGCGGCTCGGCTGGCGCACCGAGTGGACGTCGACCGTGATTCCGCGATCTGCGAGAGCGTCGGCCAACGCCCCTCCGCCTTCGGCTTCCGGTGCCATGTGCCGTCGCCGTTCGTCGATGTCCAGAAGAAATCTGCCATCGGTATCGGGTCCACCACCGGCCTCCACGAACTCCCGGTGCACACATCCGGTGAACGACGCCGATTCGTCGGTCACCACGGCAAAGAACACCCCGCCGGGCTTCACCAGCCGCAGGATCACCTCAAGGCTGCCCAGCAGGTCGGCCGTGAAATAGAGCATGTGCATGCCCAGGGCGAGATCGACGGCATCCGGCAAACCAAGTGCCCCGTCTCGCGCCCCTGCCACCAGGTCGTCGAGCCCGACAGCCAACGCGACACCCGGCTGCAGATGGGGCTGGCGCTCGAGAAAGGCGACGTAGTCCTCGACGTAATGCGGATTGGGCTCTTCGAGCGACACCGTCGTCCCGTGGGGAACCGCATCGGCAACCCGCGCGAACGTCTGTCCGTCGCCCGCACCGAAGTCGAAGATGTGCCCACCCGGCGGCACATACGTCTCGATGGCCGTCCGTAGCGATGGAACGAACAGATCACGCTGATCGGTGCCCATCATCGCCACGCGTCCGAGCGGATCCGCCTTCAGCACCCTGGCAAAGGAATTCCGGTACTGCTGATGCGGATCGAGACCCCGAAATTCGTTGCGGACGATCTCCAACGCCTCGTCCAGTCGCGGAGACAGTTCCGCGGCTGACGTGCGGTCGATCGGCTGTGGCATCCTAGGGAGCCTAGTGGCAAACCCCCAGATCAACGTCCTGCTCTTCGGCAAACGCCGGCCACCCCGATCCGTGGCGGCTCTGCCGTCTCACACCATCGACGGTCCCGCCGACATCGACGCCGCGGTGCAGGGCGCCGACCGAGTGCTGGTGATCGGCACCGATTCAGACCTCGCGGCGGTCCTGACCAGATTGATGCGCACCGACCGCCTCGACATCGAAGTCGCCCACCTGCCCGGCCGGCGGGGTGCTGTGCGCGCGCGAACCGCTGCGGCGCAACGGGTTCCGCTGATCCGCGACGAAACCGGCACCGTCGTCGTCGGTTCCGCGCGCTGGCTACCGCCCGCAGGCGCCTCGACGATCCACGGGGAAGCGGTCGTCGACGACTCGACGCTGTTCAACGGCGACGTCGCCGGCATCCGAATCGAACCGACGTCCGGCCCGCCCGGATTGCGCGCCGCGATAGTGGCCGGCCCGCTGCGCCGCCGCAGATGGATCAGCGGCCGGGCAGTCCAGCTCGGCACCACCGGGGTTCGCGTCCTGCGAGACGGTGTGGCCGGCCCGCGCGAAGTGAAACGCTCGACGTTCTACCGCCACACCACCGGATGGCTCAGGGTTCGTTAGGTTCTGAAGGGGTTAGGTTCTAGCCATGGGTGCCGGACACGACCACGGGAACGCCGAGACTCCCGCCGGCCGGATGGTGATCGCATCCGGCGTGCTGAGCGTGTTCTTCGCGATCGAGTTGACGACGGCTCTGGTGATCGGTTCGATCGCGCTGCTGGCCGACGCCGGACACATGCTGACCGATCTCGTAGCGATGTTCATGGGACTGACCGCCGTCCTGCTGGCCAGCCGGGGTCCGGCGTCGGCATCCCGGACCTACGGCTGGCATCGCGCCGAAGTGTTCACCGCCGTCGCCAACGCGGTGCTCCTGATCGGCGTGGCGGGATTCATCCTGTACGAAGCGTTCGAACGTCTCGGTGACGCGCCCGACGTCCCCGGCGTTCCGATGATCGTCGTGGCGCTGGCCGGGTTGCTTGCCAACGGTGCCGTCGTGATGCTGTTGCGTTCACACGCCGAGGGCAGCCTGGCCGTCAAGGGCGCCTATATGGAGGTGGTCGCCGACACCGTCGGCAGCATCGGGGTGCTGATCGCCGGGATCGTGACCGTCACGACGCACTGGCCCTATGCCGACGTCGTCGTCGCGGTTCTGGTGGCGCTGTGGGTGCTGCCGCGCGCGATCGCGCTGGCGCGGGCGGCGCTGCGGATCCTGTCCGAATCTTCGCCGCAGCACATCGACGTCGAGGAACTGCGGTCTGCGCTCGCGGGGGTCGACGGGGTGACCGAGGTCCACGACCTTCACGTGTGGACGCTGGTGCCCGGCAAGGACATGGCCACCGCGCACCTGACCAGCGACGGCGACCCCACCCGGGTTCTCACTGACGCCCGCGCGATCCTGGCGGCCCGGGGCTTGCACCACGCCACGGTTCAGGTGGAGCCCCCCGGATGCGACGATGACTGCGCGCAGTCCGACCGGCACTAACCGCTGGCAGCAGGGCCTTCGAGCGGCGGTCGCGATGGCCGTGCCGGTGGCGGTGGGTTGGGCTGCGGGCGACATCGGGGCAGGACTGATCGCGAGTCTGGGGGCGTTCACGGCCCGCTTCGGCGGCGACCGGCCTTACCTCAACCGCGGCGGCGAACTCCTGGTGCTGGCGTTCGCCCTGGCTTCCGCTGTGACGCTCGGTTCCTGGGCCGCCCAGTGGCCGTGGGCGGGGATCGCGATGGTGTCTTTGGTTGCGGTTGCGGCGGTGTGGCTGTGCAACTCGCTGGCTGTCGGGCCGCCGGGCGCATACGTGTTCGTGGTGGGGTGTGCGGCCGGCGTCGGTACGTCGAGCACCCATCTGCCGCCCTGGGTTCTGGGCCTGCTGGTGTTGGCCGGCGGCGCGGTGGGCTGGCTGGTTCAGATGGCGGGCGCTGTGACGGGGTTCCGCCGCCCCGAACGACGCGCCGTGCTCGCCGCGAGCCAGGCGGTTGCCGCCTACATCGGCGCCTGTGGCTCACCGCAGGAGCGCGCCGCGCGACAGCGGGCAGGCTCGTCCCTGCACCGGTCGTGGACGGTGCTGGTGGCCTACCAGCCGGTGCCCGTTGCCGCATCCAGCGTGGTCCACACGCTGCGCGACGCAAACCATGCGCTGCACATGCTGTTCACTTCCACCGTGGCGGGCATGTCGCGGGGTGTCGCGCCTGCTCCCGATGCGGCCGAGCGCGCGTTGCGGCTCGGCACTATGGAGCTGTCCGGAGCGGCCGTCGCAGCACGCGACACCAGTCGAGTCCCGCTCATGAACCCGCCGGCGTGGACTGTGCTGGCACGTGCCGTCAGCCCTGGATCGCACATCCGGAATGTCATGGCGCGCGTCGCCATCGGGGTGCCGTTGGCGGGGTCGCTGGCGATGCTGCTGTCGATCGGTCATTCGTATTGGGCGATGGCCGCGGCGGTGCTGGTGCTCCACGAAGGCGCCGACCGGACCCGAACACTGCGCCGCGGTGGTGAGCTCCTGTTGGGTACCTGGGCAGGCCTGGGCCTGGCCGGGGCGATCATGTTGACGCATCCGCACGGCCTGTGGTTGGCGCTACTGCTCGGCGTTCTTCAGCTCTGCATCGCACTGGCTGCGCCGCGCAGCTACGCGCTGGCTGCCATCTTCATCACGGCGACGGCGTTGACGGTGGCGTCGGGCGCACATCCCGTCGACATCGGCTGGCTGTTGGCGTCCCGTGGATCCGATGTCCTGGTCGGCTGCGCCGTCGGCGTTCTGGTGTATCTGATCGCGGCGCGCCGCCAGGAATCGGACCGCCTGACCGGGGCACTCGCGCACACCCTGGAAGCGGTGGCCGATGTCTTCCCACACATCGCGGCGGGTGACCCCGCCGCCCTTGCCGCCCGCGACGCTCGCCGCACGCTGCAGGTGGCCGCCATCGCGCTGGCCGAGTCCGACGAGGCCGCTCGCGTGGGTTCGCCGGGCCAGCGTGCCTTCGCCGAAGTGTTGTCGCCCGCGGTGATTGCGACCGAGCAACTCGCCTACCGGACGATCGCCGCATGCTGGACTATGGAGCACCAGCCCGACGCCGTCTCCTTCTCTCGCACCTTGTTCGGCAGCGGATCCGTCAGTACCTACGTTCGCGACCTGCACGCGCTCGCGGCGGCCGTACGTGGCGAAACGGCGTTACCCGTCGACTACGAGGCTCCGCCGTTTCTGGCCGACGAGATCGTCGTGCTGCGCTCGTCCGTCGACGGTTGACGCGGATTGCCGGGGCGGGCGCGTGGCGCCTGGCAGCTGTCTGCAGACGCACGGGCAGCATGAAGGAATTGCCCGGCTCTGCGCGACAATTCTGGAAACTCGCACCGCCGGTCCCATTCGCTGCCTGCAATTGTCGCTGGAAGGCGGGCGAATCTTCAGGCCAGGCCGAGCTGGCCGCGTGCCGCGGGGTCGCAGTCGTCCAAGAGATCACCGCAACGGACGAACTCGTCCGTCTCACCGATGAGATCGGCCGCACGAGCCAGCACCGCGACACAGCGCAGGAAGCCGCGGTTGGGTTCATGGCCGTAGGGAACCGGACCGAACCCCTTCCAGCCGTTGCGCCGCAGCTGGTCCAGACCACGGTGATACCCGGTGCGCGCGTAGGCGTACGCGGTGATCACGTGGTCGGCGCTCAGAGCGTCTTCGGCCAACGCGGCCCAGGCCACCGACGCCGACGGATGCGCCGCCGCGACCACCGCGGGGTTCTCCCCCGCTTGGAGCGCGGCCTCCGCCTCCGGGTCACCCGGCAGCAGGGTCGGCGGTGGTCCCATCAGATCCCCAAAGGACGTCATGCGCCCATTGTGCCGGTGCCGCAAGAAGCCGGGCGTCGCACCCAAGGGTTAGGGTCATAGAAACCAGCTCTCAGGAGGACCTGCTCAACCCATGTCGAACCCTTCCGGGACCGACCACGACGATAACGTCGACGGCCTTTCAGGCCCCGACGTCCCTGAACGTGAACCCGGTGTTCCTGAACCGCACGTCGCGGACCACACCGACGACGAACCAACATTGACGTCGATCGAATCGCCGGAACGCCGGTACACAGCGCCGGGCTTCGACGCCGGGTCCACCCAGATCATCGATCGCGCACCGGACCCCGAGACGGAGATCATCCCGACCCCGACCGATTCGCTGTCCGCGCAGGATCAGCCGACCAGGACCGCCCCCCAGGAGATCCTTCCGCGCGACGGATCGCCGGCACCCGCTGCCCCGCCACGCCGACGGAAGCTGTTCGTCACCATCGTTCTGACAGTGCTTGCGCTCGTCATCGCCGCGGTGGTCGGAACAATCCTGCTGACCCGCGACACGACACCCAATGTGTCCCAAGAAGACTTGGTGCGCAACACGATTCAGAGTTTCGACAATGCCGTCCAGACCGGTGACCTAGCAAAGTTGCGCAGCATCACCTGCGGCCAGACTCGCGACAGCTACGTCGCCTATGACGACCGCACCTGGACCGAAACCCATGCCCGGGTGTCCGCAGCCAAGCAATACCCGGTGGTTGCCAGCGTCGACCAGGTTGTCGTCAACGGCGATCACGCCGAGGCGAACGTCACCTCCTTCATGGCATTCGATCCCGCGACCCGATCGACACGCAGCTTCGATCTGCAATTCCGCGACAACCAGTGGAAGATCTGCCAGGCGTCCTAAGCCTGTTGCGACGGGATGCTCCCGCACGCGGACATTCCGAAACGTGTCACGTGTCACACCGCGCCGGTACTATCGAAAACATGTTCGAATCCGCTGGTCTCCCGGATCTGATCGAGGTGCCGTGGACGCGGCGGCGTTCGATCAGCGTCTCGATGCGCTGGCGGCCACGGTCTGCGCGGAGGATCCGCGGACCGTCGCGCAGCGCCGCGCCGATGCGGTGGGGGCGTTGGCGGCGGGGGCGCAGAAGTTGATGTGCCGGTGCGGCACCGGGCACTGCCCCGCAATTGCCGCTCCCGCACCGTCGGCGGTGGTGGTGCATGTGCTGGCAGAGCAGGCCACCGTCGACGGCACGAGTGACACGCCAGGCTTTCTGCCGAAGTTCGGTGTGCAGCCGGCCGAGTCGGTGCGGGCGTTGGTCGCCGCCGCTCGGATCAGACCGCTGATCGTGCCCTCCGATGACGCCCAGGGCGGGTATCGGCCGTCGGCGGCGTTGGCGGGCTTCATCGGCTGGCGGGATCTGACGTGTCGCTGGCCGGGCTGCGACGCCCCGGCGGTG
>JAXLRY010000006.1:0-288692 GCA_046330895.1 Mycobacterium sp.
TGACGTCGTTCGGCCTGACCGGACGCCAGGCCGAATCGGCGCTGCTGGATTCCGGAGTGGTGACCAACCGGAACGCCATTCCGTCGGATCCCAATGGCGCCTGGTACACCAGCGGCATCCGGTTCGGCACACCCGCGCTGACCACTCGGGGGTTTGGGCCCGCGGAATTCGACCGGGTCGCAGAGCTGGTGGTGGACGTGCTGTCCAACACAGAAGCCGTCGCCGCGACTTCCGGCCCGTCGAAGGCCAAGTACACGTTGGCCGACGGGGTCGCGGACCGCGTGCATGCCGCGTCCGCCGAAATGCTGGCCGCGAATCCGCTGTATCCGGGCCTGACACTGACCTAAGACACGACGCTGTCGGATTTCGCGACAACCGTTAATCTGAGTTACAGTAACCGCATGGCACAGAAACCTGTTCCGAATGCGCTGACCCTCGAACTCGAGCCTGTCGTCGCGAACAGTCTCAACCGTTTCCTGGAAACCGCCGACGAGTGGTACGCGCACGATTACGTCCCATTCGACCAGGGTGAGAACTTCGCGTTCTTGGGCGGCAAGGATTGGGATCCGTCGCAGGTGACGCTGCCGGCGGACGTCGTCGCGGCGCTCGAAGTCATGTTGATCACAAAGGACAACCTCGCCGGCTATCACCGCGAGTTCGTTGAGCACTTCATTCTGGAAAACAAATGGGGTCGCTGGATCGGCCGCTGGACCGCCGAGGAAAACCTCCACGCCATCGCATTGCGCGAATACCTCGTGGTGACCCGAAACTTCGACCCGACGGCCAACGAGGACGTCCGCGTCACCCACGTGATGCGCGGCTATCGGGCGGACACCTACACCCAGATCGAAACGCTTGCGTTCATGGCGCTCTACGAGCGGGCCCACGCCGTGTTCCTACGCAACCTCGAGGCGAAGATCGACGAGCCGGTACTGAAGGGCTTGGTCGGTCGTATCGCTCGCGACGAGGAACGCCACGAAGAGTTCTTCCACGCCCTCGTCGAGGCCTGCCTCGACGAGCACCGCGACGAGGTCATCGGCGCGGTGGCCCGTCGTGCAGGCGAGCTGGGGCTGGTCGGCGGCGACATCCTGGAGTACCGGGACAAGCTTGAACTGATCGCCGAGTCGGGCATCTTCGATGAAAGCGACACCCGGAAGGTAGTTTCCGACCGCATTGCGGCCTGGGGTCTGGCCGACGAGGTTCGGCTGAAGAAATTCGTTCTGGCGTAAGAGCTATTCGGCCCGGCGCGCCGTTGCCCGGCGTGCACAGGGACGCGGAGTAGCGTCCCAATCGATGGCTTGCGACATGCTCTGCTATCCGGGCGGCACCGATCGTTTCGAGTTCGACGGGGCCGGCCCCGGTTCCGGTGCCGCGGCGTCCACCGAGAGGTTCGTGCGGGCGCCGCGCGGGCTTCGGTCGGCTGAAGGGTCGGCCACCAGCTCAAGGAGCGCCTCGTGACAAAATCCCAGTCAGTGTCGTCTCAACGCTCGGCATCCACACCCGGCGTCCGCACTTACGTTCTCGACACATCGGTTCTGCTGTCCGATCCATGGGCATGCACTCGGTTCGCCGAACACCAGGTCGTCGTGCCACTTGTGGTGATCAGTGAGCTGGAGGCGAAGCGCCACCATCACGAGCTGGGCTGGTTCGCCCGTCAGGCGCTGCGGTTGTTCGACGACCTGCGACTGGAACACGGCCGCCTCGACGAACCGATCCCGGTCGGGACGGAAGGCGGAACGCTGCATGTCGAACTGAATCACAGCGACCCGACGATCCTGCCTGCCGGATTCCGCACGGACACAAACGATTCCAGGATTCTGACCTGCGCCGCAAACCTCGCGGCTGAAGGCAAGCTCGTCACATTGGTGAGCAAGGACATCCCGTTGCGGGTCAAAGCCGGTGCCGTCGGCCTAGCGGCCGACGAGTATCACGCACAGGACGTCATCACCTCGGGGTGGACGGGGATGTCCGAACTCGACGTCGCGTCCGGCGATGTCGATGTGCTGTTCGCCGAGGGTGAGATCGACCTCGAGGAAGCGCGAAACCTGCCCTGTCACACCGGTGTTCGGCTTCTGGGTGGCACCTCGCACGCGCTTGGTCGGGTCAACGCCGACAAGAAGGTGCAAGTGGTTCGCGGTGACCGCGAGGTATTCGGGCTGCGGGGGCGTTCTGCTGAACAGCGGGTGGCCCTGGATCTGTTGCTCGACGAATCCGTCGGCATCGTTTCGCTGGGCGGTAAGGCCGGCACGGGCAAGTCGGCGCTGGCATTGTGCGCCGGACTCGAAGCCGTTCTGGAGCGGCGCACGCAGCGCAAGGTGGTGGTGTTTCGGCCGCTGTATGCCGTTGGGGGACAAGACCTCGGCTACCTTCCGGGCAGCGAGAGCGACAAGATGGGGCCCTGGGCGCAAGCCGTCTTCGACACCCTTGAAGGTCTCGCCTCGCCCGCTGTTCTGGAAGAGGTGCTGTCCCGCGGGATGCTCGAAGTCCTGCCGCTGACCCACATCCGTGGGCGGTCGCTGCATGACTCCTTCGTGATCGTCGACGAGGCGCAGTCCCTGGAACGCAACGTTCTGCTGACGGTCCTTTCGCGACTCGGCGCGGGCTCACGGGTGGTGCTCACGCACGATGTCGCCCAGCGTGACAACCTGCGCGTCGGGCGCCACGACGGCGTCGCCGCGGTGATCGAAAAGCTGAAGGGACACCCGTTGTTCGCGCACGTCACTCTGATGCGCAGCGAACGGTCGCCCATCGCCGCCCTGGTCACCGAGATGCTGGAGGAGATCAGCCCCGGCGCCCTGCCGTGATGATCCTGCGCTTCTGACACGTCGAGTCTGCGCTGAGATCGCGTAATCGTGCGAACCGGCGGTCTCAACGCAGACTCGGCCAGCGTCGGTACACTCGCCCGAGTGCGCAGGCTCGTTCGGGTATTCACTGCATCGGTGCTGGTTCTGTCTGTCGGATGCGGTGGCCACGCCAAGGAGGCGAAGGCTCAGGCCGTCGACTGCGCGGCGGTCAAGTGTGTCGCACTCACCTTTGACGACGGGCCGGGCCCGTTCACCGATCGACTGCTCGGCATTCTCAAGAACGCGGACGCCGAGGCGACCTTCTTCATGATCGGCAACAAGGTTGCCGACAACCCCGGTGGGGCGAAACGCGTCGCCGACGCCGGTATGGAAATCGGCAGTCACACGTGGGAACACCCCAATATGACCACGATCCCCGCCGCAGACGTCCCGGCACAGTTCAGCAAGGCCAACGACGCGATTCATGCGGCGACGGGCCGGACGCCCGTCCTGTGGCGGCCTGCCGGCGGACTGACCGACGACGCGGTCAACAAGGTCGCCGCTCAATACGGACTGGCAGCGATCCTCTGGGACGTCATCCCGTTCGACTGGATGAACGACTCCAACACGGCCGCAACCCGTTACATGCTGATGACGCAGATCAAGCCGGGCTCGGTGGTGCTGTTCCATGACACTTACTCGAGCACGGTCGACCTTGTGGAGCAGTTCATCCCGGTGCTGAAGGCAAACGGCTACCACCTGGTCACCGTTAGCCAGATGCTGGGACCGCGGGCGCCCGGCAGCGTCTACGGTGGCCGTGACAACGGTCCACCGGTCAACGACCTCCATGACATCCCGCCGGCGGAAATCCCATCACTGCCGGACACGCCGTCACCCGCGCCGATGCCGAACTATCCGATAACCGACATTCCCGGTGCGAACTCCGGCGGCCCCAACAACGGCGCCTAGGCGCTAGCCTTCGCTTTTACCCGTCGTCTTGCACCTTGGCCATCGCCAGCACATCGAGACGCTTGTCGAGCTCTTCCTCGGACAGCTTGTCGCCGATCAGGCCCCGGTCGATGACGGTCTGTCGAATCGTCTTGTGCTCCTTGAGGGCTTGCTTCGCTACGGCGGCGGCTTCCTCGTAGCCGATCGCCGAGTTCAGCGGAGTCACGATGGACGGCGACGACTCGGCCAGGGTGCGCAGCCGCGGTTCGTCGGCGACCAGGCCGTCGATGCAGCGATGCGCGAACAAGCGAGAGACGTTCGCCAGCAAGGTGAATGATTCGAGGACGTTGCGCGCCATCATCGGGATGTAGACGTTCAACTCGAAGGCGCCGTTGCCGCCACCCCACGTGACAGCCGCGTCGTTGCCGATCACCTGGGCGCCGACCTGTGTGACGGCTTCCGGGATGACTGGATTCACCTTGCCCGGCATGATCGAGCTGCCCGGCTGTAGGTCGGGAAGATGCAGTTCGCCGAGGCCGGTCAGCGGACCTGAGCCCATCCACCGGATGTCGTTGGCGATCTTGGTCAGGGACACCGCGATTGTCTTCAGCTCACCCGATGCCTCAACCAGTCCGTCGCGGGCGGCCTGGGCTTCGAAAGAGTTCTTCGCGGTGCGCAATTCGGTCAGCCCGGTCTGCGAAACGAGTACCGCGACGACCTTCGCCCCGAACCCGTCCGGCGCATTCAGGCCGGTGCCGACGGCGGTGCCGCCGATCGCTAGTTCGCCCAGGCGGGGGAGGCAGGCGCGCACGCGCTCGATACCAGCTTCGACCTGACGGGCGTACCCGCCGAATTCCTGACCCAGAGTCACGGGCACGGCATCCATGAGGTGCGTGCGTCCGCTCTTGACCACGGTCCGCCACTGCTTGGCCTTGGCGGCCAGCGATGCGTGCAGTTCCTCGAGGGCCGGGATCAGCTGGCGCACAGCCGCTTCCGTGGCGGCGATATGGGTGGCCGTCGGGAAGGTGTCGTTGGAGGACTGGGACATGTTCACGTCGTCGTTGGGGTGGACGGTGACCCCGTTGCGTGCACAGATCGAAGCGATGACTTCGTTGGCATTCATGTTCGAGCTTGTGCCGGAACCGGTTTGGAACACGTCGATGGGGAACTGGTCATCGTGCAGGCCGTCGGCGATTTCGCCGGCCGCGGCGATGATCGCGTCAGCTTTCTCGGCGGGGAGCTTGCCGAGATCCTTGTTCACCTGCGCGCAGGCCGCTTTCAGCAGGCCCAGCGCACGAATCTGGGTGCGCTCCAGGCCGCGGAAGGAGATCGGGAAGTTCTCGACCGCGCGCTGGGTCTGGGCCCGCCACAAAGCCTTTACCGGCACCCGGACTTCGCCCATGGTGTCGTGTTCGATTCGGTATTCGCCCTCGACAAGACCGTCGGTGCTCATGTGTTCCCTTTTCTTCTCGACTGCGGAAGTTGCTGACTACGGAAGTGGATATGCGGCAGACAGATCCCCGGTGAAGTCCACCGCGGAGTATTCGTTGAGCTTGGAAAGCCGGTGGTAGGCCTCGATCATGCGGACGGTGCCGGATTTCGATCGCATCACGATGGACTGGGTGGTGCAGCCGCCGCCGAAGAAACGCACGCCCTTCAGCAGATCGCCGTCGGTGACGCCGGTGGCGCAGAAGAACACGTTCTCGCCCGAGACCAGGTCTTCGGTGGAGAGCACTCGGCTGAGGTCGTGACCGCGGTCGACCGCTTTCTGCCGTTCCGCGTCGTCGGTGGGCGCGAGCTGCGCCTGGATCTCACCGCCCATGCAGCGGATCGCCGCGGCCGCGATGATGCCCTCGGGGGTGCCGCCGATACCGACCAGCATGTCGGTGCCGGAATCCGGGCGGCTGGCCGAGATCGCGCCCGCGACGTCGCCGTCGGAGATCAGCCGGATTCGGGCTCCCGCCGCGCGGACGTCGGCGATCAGTTGCTCGTGCCGCGGACGGTCCAGGATGCAAACGGTGAGGTCCGCGACGCTTGAATTCTTGGCTTTGGCCACTTTGCGGACGTTGTCGCCGATGGGGGCGGTGATGTCGACGACGCCGACGGCATCGGGTCCGACGGCGATTTTGTTCATGTAGAAAACGGCCGACGGATCGAACATTGCGCCACGCTCCGCTACCGCCAGCACCGAGATGGCATTCGGCATGCCCTTGCTCATCAGGGTGGTGCCGTCGACGGGGTCGACCGCGAAGTCGCATTCGGGGCCGTCGCCGTTGCCGACTTCCTCGCCGTTGTAGAGCATCGGGGCGTTGTCTTTTTCGCCCTCGCCGATGACGACAACCCCGCGCATCGACACGGAGTTGACCAGTTCCCGCATGGCGTCGACGGCCGCTCCGTCGCCGCCCTCCTTGTCGCCACGACCCACCCATCGGCCGGCGGCCATCGCGCCCGCCTCGGTCACCCTGACCAGCTCGAGGGCGAGATTACGATCGGGCGCTTCCCGGCGGCGGGCTTCAGGCATGGGTGCGATTGTCCCAGAGCCGGGTCGGCGGTCCGGACCTGGGATACTCGCTGTCGTGACGACCCCGCCGACGAGGCCACCCAAACCGCGACTGTTGCAGGACGGCCGCGACATGTTCTGGTCGCTGGCCCCGCTCGTGTTCGCCTGCATCCTGCTGGCTGGACTGGTCGGGATGTGTTCGTTCCGGCCAGATGGGCCGCAGGAGGGGGCAGTGCCGGTCTACGACGCACCCGACGCGCTTCAGGCTGACGCAGACGCTCTCGGCTTCCCAGTCCGGTTGCCTAGGCTGCCCGAGGGCTGGCAGCCCAATTCGGGCCGCCGCGGCGGTATCGAGGTGGGACGCACGGATCCGAAGACCGGCGCGAAGGCGCGTGCGGTGACAACCACCGTCGGCTATGTGGCACCGTCGCAGATGTATCTCAGCCTGACGCAGAGCAACGCCGACGAGGACAAGCTCGTCGACTCGATCCATACGTCGATGTATCCGACGGGAACCCAGGACGTCAGCGGCGTGAAATGGATCGTCTATGAGGGCGGTGACGGAATCGAACCGGTGTGGACGACACGGCTCGACAGCCCGGCCGGTCCCGCCCAGGTTGCGGTGACCGGCGCCGGTAGCGAGGAGGACTTCCGGGCGCTGGCGGTCGCAACCCAGACACAGCCACCCCTGGTGCCGGAGCGTTGAGGAGAGATTCATGAGTGGACCTGAAGCCGATCTGACCGGCTGGATCAAGGAGTCGTTCACTGCTGAAGGCTTCACCTATGACGTCTACCGCAAGGGTGAAGGCGCCGGTGTCGTGCTCATACCGGAGATGCCCGGTGTCCATCCCGGCGTTCTCGCATTGGGAAATCACTTGGTGGACAACGGTTTCACTGTTGTCATACCTTCGTTGTACGGCACGCCGGGCGCGGCCGCGATGCGTCCGGGAATGCTGCCGGTCATGGTGCGTGGGTGCGTCGCCAAGGAGTTCGCGGCATTCGCCATCGACAAGGACCGTCCGATCACCCGCTACTTGCGTGCACTCGCGCGGGATTTGAATGAAAAGACGCCCGGCAAGGGTGTCGGCGTCATCGGCCAGTGCTGGTCGGGCGGTTTCGCTCTGGCGGCCGCGGTCGACGACAGCGTGTTGGCGCCGGTGCTGAGTCAGCCGTCGCTTCCAGTTGCGCTGACCGCCAAACATCGCAGCGACCCGGGATTGTCGGAGGCCGAACTCAAGGTCATCGAGAAGCGCGCCACCGATGAGGGCCTGTGTGCGCTGGCGCTGCGGTTCAGCGGCGACCCGATGGCCCCCGGCGAGCGGTTCAAGACTCTGAAGGACCGGCTTGGCGATGCCTTCGAGGTGATCGAGATCGATTCGTCGAGGGGCAACCCGCACGGCTTCGGTCCGCTGGCGCATTCGGTTCTCACCCGCGAGGTCCGCGAGGTCGAGGGGCAACCCGCCTACGAGGCGCGCAAGCGTGTCGTCGAGTTCCTCAGGGAGCGCCTGAACTAGGCGCGTCGTCCGCCGGCTCCGCAACAGGCGCCGCTATCGGCTTCGGTCGCCGGAACGTGAAGCGACGCTTGGGGGCCGGCTCGGCCACCGTCATCTCGACGTCGTGGTAGACGGCCAGGTACACCGAAACGGTGGTCACGATCATGATCATCACCACGGGTCCGAGCACGATGCCCCAGAATCCGAACATCGCGAGCCCGGAGAACACCGCGAGCAGCATGAGGGCAGGGTCAAGCTTCGCTTCGCGCGGAACCAGGATGGGCCGGAGGAAGTTGTCGATGTTGGTCACGCCGATGACGTGGAACAGGACCACGAACAAGCCGCCGGCGACATTTCCGAAGAACATCATGCCGATGCCGAACGGGATCGTGACGATCCCGCTTCCCAGTGGGATCACGGATAGCGCGGTGAGGAAGATGCAGATCAGAAAGAACCCGCTGTGGAAGCCGCCGATGTAGATGGATGCGGCGCCCAGCACGCCCTGGACCACCGCAATGATGAACTGGCCCTTGACGGTTCCGCGAACCATCGCCCCCATCTTGGTGAAGTAGAGGTCGGTGACATCCTCGCCGAGCGGATTCAGGCGCCGGATCAGGTTGAGCACCTCGTGCTGGTTCACCAGCAGCGAGATAAGGACGTAGAGAAAAACGATCGCCGATGTGATCCCGCCGATCAGGCCGCCGGCCGCACCCTGGGCGGAGTGCAGCAGCCATTTCCCGACGTTCTGCGCGGCCGAGACGAGGCCGTGGCGCAGTCCTTCTTCGGTGACTGTCACATGCCCGAAAGGCAGTTTGGCCAGCATGTTGTTCACGAAGTCGACCACCTGGGTGCCGAGGTTTCGGACGTCGCCGTTCTGCGCCCACTCGGCGACATGCACCACGATGTGCGAAATCTGAAGTCCCGCAAGGAAAATCACAAACCCTAGTGGGATGATGACGGTGGCCATGGCGGCTAGCACAGTTACTGTCGCCGACAACCCCGTGTTGAGCTTTCGTCGGCAGCGCTTGTATAGCGGGGTGAACAGGTAGGCCACGATGGCCGCGATCACGATCAGGATGAAGTAGTGCCGCAGGAAGTAGGCGCCGAATGCCAGTGCGATGACTGTGATCACCGCGAGGGCCCGCTGCTGAGCCGGTGTGAACTGGTCTATCACTGCGTGTCCTCGAGCGGTCGTTCCGTCAGCCGGACCGGATCGGTGCGGAGGCCGCGGGACCTGCTACCGGTGCTCATGAGGTTCTCCCGTCCGATTGAGGGCCGCCCCACATGGATCGCGCCGATTCCCAGGGGTTGGTGATCTCCTGACCGGACGTGGGACCTTGCGCTTGAGGTATACACGCGGGAGCGGCGACGCGGGGCGCAATGGGTGCCGACAATTACGAAAGCCCCGTGATGAGAGCTACGTCCGACATTGCGCTCCATCCCGGGAAACTACCGCCGACGACCGTCCAGCAACGTTCTGGCCTGGGATGATCCGGTGGGCGGGCCGCTTCGAACATGGCCGCCATTCAGCGATTTTAGTTTGCTGGCTCGTCTCGGAAGCGGTTGTTTGGCCTCTGCTGTGAGAGTATGTAGCTAATCGCACTGGCGCGAAGACATCCATTTGCGAGGCCGGCCCACGTGGCTAGCGGCCAGCGTCTCGCGCCGGAGGAAGCCTGACGACGTTGGAGTACCGATGCGTGCCCAGAATATTTTCGACAAGACGAATAGCGGATCCGCCCACACCGTGGGCGTCGCGACGGCGTTAACCGCAGTCCTGGCCGGTGTTGTGACGTGCCTGGCCCTCGCCAAATCGACGCACTGGTCGACGGCGGTGATGATGACCGCCGGGCTGGCCGTAGGACTGCTGGTCGGCGTTGTCGGTCGGGCTGTCGTCACCGGTCCGGTGCGGGGTTGGCGCAGTATCGGGGGCCGAGCCGCCGTTGCCGTTGTGGTCGGCGTCGTCCTGGGCGAATTGGCGACCCTCGTGGTGTTTGCCTCGGGTACGCAGCGTGTGCTCGACGATCAGGCCGCCCGCCAGGCGGACGCCTCGCCCGCCGTTGTGCAAGCGGCGAAGCAGCTCGACCAGGATCGTCAGACGCGCGCCACCTTGGCCGAGGCGGTCGACGACGCCCGTGCGAATCGTGACAATGCGCTGGTGGTTGCGCGCTGCGAATACAACCCCAGACCGGGCTGCCCGCAGACTCAGATCACCGGTGACCCGGGCGAGGGACCCGAGACTCAAACAGCCAACGACATTCTGGCCGACAGTCAGCAAGAACTCGACAGGGCTTCGGCTGAGCGTGACGCGCGGGTTCCTGTGCTGGATGCGCAGATCGTGGCCGGCGAGAATGCGCTGGCGCAGTCCCGGGCCGGCGTCATCGCGTCGGCCGACAACGGTCTCGGCGCGCGCTGGGTCGCCATGAATCACTACACGACGTCCAGCTTTGCCGCGATGGTGCTGCGACTGATCACCGTGGCGTTCTTCGTGCTGCTGACCGCGCTGCCCTTGATTCTCAAGGTGTGGCGGGGCGAGACAGCTCAGGATCGCCGTGCCGCCGCAAAAGCGGAGAGGGAGAAAGCCGAACTCGACGCTGATACCGCTGTCGCTGTGAAGCGGGCGGAGATTCGGGCGGCGTCGGAGACGCTCTGGGTCGAGAGGGAACTGGAAAGCGCGCGGCTGGCCGTGGCCGCGGAAACGGAGATCGAACGCGCCCAGCAGCGCCGTCGAGTTTTCGAGGCCCTTGACGCTGTAGGCGGACCGGCGTCGCGGTTCGTCACCGCTGAACCGGTCGGTGTCGGAGCCATCGCCGCAGGAAACGCGGGCGCGGGAGCGGCCGGTGCGGGCGGAGACGACCTGCTGCCGATCGAAGCTGAAGCGGCCGCCGCGAGTCGCTCCGCGGCGCTGCCCGCCCCAGTGGCATCTGTGAACGCGCCCGTGGTGCAGACGCCCGAGAACCTTCCCGAGAAGGTGGAGCAGGGCGGATGGGGATCGATCCCGGACGTCGCGGGAGCGGCGGCACGTTGGGTCCGCCCCTTCGTTCCGCCGATCGTCGCGAATGCCATCGACGCCACGACACATCCACTGCGAACGGCGCGGCAGGTATTCGAGGAGGTCGAGGAGATCGGGCTCACCTTGAAGCGCACCCGCCGGACCATCGTCGAGGAGGCTGAAGCGCCATATCCGGATGCCGGCTTCCTGCCCGAGCCGCCGATCGTCGCGGGGCCCGTTCCGCAGCAGGGATGGGTCCAGGCGGCGCCCGCCGGTTGGTACGGCCAGGCCGTGCAGCAGCCGCCACTGGCGGCAGGCTATCCGGCCGAGTTGCCGCCGCGCGACGGTGCGCCCGAACTGCCCGGCAGCGAGGGCCCCTGGCAGCTACCGCCCGCGTACTGACACGTCAGGCGACTGGTGTCGGTTTCGATGAATCCTTGCCGGCCGCCTTCTGCATCTGGTCGAAGAGGTCGGTGTAGTAGGGCATGCAGTCGCGGGTGGCCTGCTCGGTGTTGAAGAGCGGCTCATACCCCAAGTCCCGCTTCGCCTTTCCGATGGAGAAGTAGTTGTCGAGATAGAGCCGTTCCACGGCGAGGGGCTCCAGTGGGGGCTGGGGAAGGCCGAACTTGAAGTGCAACCACTGCCAGCCGAGCATCGCGCGGTGCACCACCTGACCCGGAACCCAGACATTGGGCCACTTCGCGCCGCAGGCCAGCACGATGGGCCGTGCGAATTCGAACATGTTGATCGGTTCGCCGTCATTGATGAAGTAGGCCTGGCCGGGGGCGGTGCCGCCTTCCACCAGGTGCTCGGCGGCCAGGATGAAACCGTGAACGAGGTTGTGCACGTAGGAGTTGTCGAGCTTGATGCTCTTGTTGCCGATGAGCACTTTCACGTTGCCCGCGATGACGTTCTCGAACATCTTGCGGAACATGGTCTGATCGCCGCGGCCCCAAATGCCGCTGGGGCGGATCGAACATGTCAGCATTCCGGCCACACCGTTCTCGCCCAGGACGAATTTCTCGGCGATTACTTTGGTTTCGGTGTAGAGGTCGTTGAAACGTGTTGTGTACGGCATGGTTTCGTCGCCGCCGCTGATCTGCTGACCGCCCATCACCACGCTGTTGGATGCTGTGTACACGAACCGCTTGACGCCTGCCGCCTGTGCGGCGTGTACCAGGTTCTCGGTACCGCCGACGTTCACGGCGAAGCTGCGCTGCCGGTATTCCTCCGTAGCCGAGGAGCCTCCCATCAAGTCGATGATCGCTGCGGTGTGGAAGATCGTGTCGATGCCCGCGACGGCTGTCGCAACGGTGGCCTTGTCGCAGATATCACCCTGGATCACCTCGAGCCGATCGTGGGCCGACAGGCGAGAGGCGGCGCGGTCGAACGCCCGAACCCGATATCCCCTCTCGAGCAAATCGTTGACCAGATTGGCGCCGACAAAGCCCGCACCGCCGGTGACGAGAACGTGTCCAAGTGCGGTCGTCAAGGTTGCGTCACCCATGCCGACCACTATAACTGAAACGCGTTACAGTTCTGTTCCTGATTTCAGGGTGCGGATGCGGGTCAGTCGTCTTCGGCGTCGTTCTCGGCCAGCTTCTCCTCGATGCGCTTGCGTGCTCCGGCTAAGTGTTGTTCACACCGTCTTGCCAGACTCTCGCCCCGTTCCCACAGTTTCAGCGACGCATCGAGATCCAGTCCACCGTGCTCGAGAATCCGAACGACTTCGACCAATTCGTCTCGGCATTCCTCGTAGCCCAGGTCACTAATGGGCGTCGTATTCTCGCTCATATCTCCCCCTCGGTCGGGCCTGAACTGATCGCGTTGAGAGCGCCGTCGGCGACCCTGATTCGCAATCGGGTGCCGGCCGGAGCGTTGGACACCGATCGCAGTACGGCACCACCCCCGGCGTCCACCGCCTGCACCACCGCGTATCCGCGCGCCAGGGTGGCGGCGGGACCCAAGGTGGCGAGTCGCGCGAACAGGTGCCCGACGCGGTCGGATTCGGCGGCCACCAGTCGGGCGATATCGCGGCGGACGGCCGCACGGCAGCGCTTGACCTCATCGCCGCGATCGGTGATGGCGCGTAGCGGGCTGGCGAGAACCGGACGATTCCGGAGGTGCTCGAGCCCACGTTGCTCCCGAGCCACCCAATTTCGCAGTGCCTGGGCGCTGCGGTTCCTCAATTCGGTCACCAGTGCCAGTTCGGCCGCGGTGTCGGGGACGACCTTCTTGGCGGCATCGGTTGGTGTGGCCGCTCGAACGTCGGCGACCAGATCGGACAGCGGATTGTCCGGTTCGTGACCGACGGCGCTCACCACCGGCGTCCTGCACGCGGAGATGGCCCGACACAGTGTCTCGTCGGAGAACGGAAGAAGATCTTCGACGCTGCCCCCACCTCTCGCGATGATGATCACGTCGACGGCCGGGTCGGCGTCGAGACACTGCAGGGCATCGACGATTTGAGCCACGGCGGTAGGCCCCTGCACAGCGGTATTGCGGATCGCAAAGCGAACCTCGGGCCAGCGAGTCGCCGCAACCGTCGTCACGTCATGCTCGGCCGCACTCGCCCGCCCTGTGATGAGACCGACCATGCTCGGGAGGAAGGGCAGCGGACGTTTGAGGCGGGCATCGAACAGACCCTCGGCCGCCAGCAACCGGCGCAGCCGTTCGATCCTGGCCAGTAGCTCGCCGACCCCTACGGCACGGATCTCGCTGAGCCGCAATGAAAACGTTCCGCGGCCGGTGAAGAAGCTGGGCTTGCCGCATACCACCACCTGCGTGCCTTCGGTGAGCTTCACGGGCGCGGCCAGCACCAGATCGCGGGGGCACGTGACGCTCAGCGACATGTCGGCCGCCGGGTCGCGCAGAACCATGAACACGGTCTTCGTGTTCGGCCGGATGTTGATCTGGGTCAGCTGGCCCTCGACCCACACGGCGCCGAGCCTGTCGATCCACCCGGCCACTCGGATGGCCACCGCTCGCACCGGGTACGGGTTCTCCGCGGACCCGCCCTGCGGGTTGGTCATGTCGGGTGGATTACTTGGCGTTCGCGCGGGTGATCCTGTTGGCCAGCAGAGTTTGGAACGGCGCGCGCGCCCTGGACGCCTCTTCGTAGCCGAGCAGGGCTTCCAGTTCGGCGACGTTGAGTGACTGTAGGCGGGCACGCAGCTGCGCGAGGGTCAGGGATTCGTAGTCCAGCTCTTCGGCGATGCCGGGCCGCTCCGCCTTGGCCGGTGTCTTCGCGACGTCGTCGTTGGCGGAGCCGACGGGCGTGTCGGCCCGGTCGACGGAGTACAGGGCGAACCTGCCCTCGGTTCGGCGCGAGCCGTTCCCGTTCGGCGAGGCGGTCTTGTCGTCGGCCCGGTGCTGGCCCGACTCGTCTGCCTGATCCTCGTCGAACGTGGCCCACTCGGGCTGCTCCAGCTTGGGAGGGAACAGGGTGTCCAGTGCGGCGTCGCCTTTGATGGCCAGATCAGCGAGGTCCTGCTGCATCTTCATGACGAGTTGTGCCACGGTGCTGGCGAGGGTCATCGGATACATCAGGATCGTTTGCGGCAACCTCTTGGTTTCCTCGAGGGCGGTCACAGCGGCGCCGATGAGCAGTCGAATACCGTACGGAGCTGTTGGCATGGTCCCAGAGTACGGGTGGCCTGCGACGACTGCGGGAACGTACCCTTAAACGATGCCCTCGACAATCAACATGGGGATGCCTGGCGCCTCCAACAGGTCGCACAGTGGCGGCAAGCGAGTTTTGCTTGCCGAACCCCGCGGATATTGCGCCGGCGTCGATCGCGCAGTCGAAACGGTTGAACGGGCACTGGAGAAACACGGCGCCCCCGTCTACGTGCGCCACGAGATCGTTCACAACCGCCATGTGGTCGAGACCCTCGCCAAGGCGGGCGCGGTGTTCGTCGACGAGACCGACCAGGTGCCGGAGGGCGCCATCGTGGTGTTCTCAGCTCACGGCGTCGCGCCTACGGTCCACACGGCCGCGGCGGATCGAAACCTCCAGGTCATCGATGCCACGTGCCCGTTGGTGACCAAGGTGCACAACGAGGCCAAGCGGTTCGCCCGCGACGACTACGACATCCTGCTGATCGGCCACGAGGGCCATGAGGAAGTGATCGGCACAGCCGGCGAGGCGCCCGACCACGTTCAGCTGGTCGACGGACCGGACGCGGTCGACAAGGTGACGGTCCGCGACGAGAACAAGGTCATCTGGCTTTCGCAGACGACGCTGTCGGTCGACGAGACGATGGAGACCGTCGCGCGGCTTCGCGAGCGATTCGTCAACCTGCAGGATCCGCCCAGCGATGACATCTGCTACGCCACGCAGAATCGCCAGGTCGCGGTCAAGGCGATGGCGCCCGAATGCGAACTTGTGGTTGTCGTCGGCTCTCGGAATTCCTCCAACTCGGTCCGCCTGGTGGAGGTGGCGCTGGGCGCGGGTGCTGACGCAGCGCATCTGGTCGACTGTGCCGAAGACATCGACGTCGAGTGGCTTGACGGTGTCACGACCATCGGTGTGACCTCCGGTGCCTCGGTGCCGGAAATCCTGGTGCGAGGTGTACTCGACCGATTGGCCGAATGCGGCTTCAGTTCGGTTCAGCCGGTGACCACCGCGAATGAGACTCTGGTATTCGCCCTGCCGCGGGAGATTCGCCCGGCCCGCACCTGAAGCCGGGAGTTATCTCCAGCTGTCGCGGTCGCCCCGACCGCCGCGCGGCTCGCCATCGCGTTCTCCCCGATAGCGAACCCGCGAAACCGGATGGCGGCCGGCTGTCCCGCCGTGTGGGGCTCTGGGGTAATCCGCGCCATAGCGGCTATCGCCGGGCGCCGGCCGACGCCTTGGTGGCGGCTCGTACGGCTGGTACCTCTCACGCGGGGAATAGGGCGGATGCGGCTCGCGGGCTTCGTAACCCCTTGGCTCTTCGGTCTCGGGCCGCCGGGCGCGGGACGGGCGCCCGTGGTCATCGCGGCTGGACGGTTCGCGGCGCGAAGTCCGCGAACGGGGCTGCTCGTCACGCGGTCGTCGCGCGCGCCGTGGGGGTTGGTCCTCATCGACCGGTGGCCGGGCGTGGCGTGAACGCGTGGACGTTCGCCTGCCCCTGTCGGAACGTGGTCGACCCTCGGCCGACCGGGAGTGGGTTGCGCGCTGGCGTCGAGGCCGCTCCTCGGGGGTCTGACCGGAAGCGTCGTCGTGGACCTTCGATCCGAACGCCGATTTCACGGCTGACGCGAATCCGCTTGCGATGCCCGCAAATCCGACCGCGGCCGATGAGTCGGAGTCGGCGGCCGGTTCGGATGGATGCGGCTTGACGGCCGAGGCGAAGTACCACCTGGTCATCCCGATCAGCAGGACACCTGCGGCGGTGAAGAGCATCAGCGGGAAACGTTCGACCAGCGGGTAGGCGCAATTGATGAGCGTGTCTTTGAGGTCGGTGAACTGGGCTCCGTGGAACAGGAAGTAGGCGCCGGGCACCGTCGCGAAGAGGATCATGGGTGGCTGAATGATCGCCGTGAAGATGCCGGATTGCCGTACCGCCAGGACAGCCAGCACGCAGCCGAGTGCATACAGCGAGCCGAAGACGCCGCCGAGTTCATTGTCGCCGGAGTCGAGCGCGACCCCGATTGCCGTGATGCCCACGGCGACCAGGACGGCGCCCCACCACGGCACGCCCGGAAGGCTCGGATAGGCGGAACGACGATCGACGGGAACCGTCGTCGAAGTCCGCTGATCTGACACCCCTAGACCGTACCGGGTCGGGTGCCTCCCAGCCGCCAGCGAGCACTGGCGTGCCCGCCTCTGTCGATGCCCTCCTAGACTCTGGAGTCCGTGAGCCTGAACCTGGGAATTGTCGGTCTGCCGAACGTGGGGAAATCGACCTTGTTCAACGCGTTGACACGTAACGACGTGCTCGCGGCCAATTACCCCTTCGCGACCATTGAGCCCAACGAGGGTGTTGTCGCGCTGCCCGATCCGCGTCTGACGAAGCTCGCCGAGATATTCGGATCGGAACGCATCGTCCCGGCGCCGGTGACGTTCGTCGACATCGCCGGGATCGTCAAGGGCGCCTCCGAGGGGGCCGGACTGGGAAACAAGTTCCTGGCGAACATTCGCGAATGCGATGCCATCTGTCAGGTGGTGCGTGTGTTCGCCGACGACGACGTCGTTCACGTCGACGGCAAGGTGGATCCGGAATCCGACATCGCGGTCATCGAGACCGAGCTCATCCTCGCCGATATGCAGACGCTCGAAAAGGCTCTGCCCCGGTTGGAGAAAGAAGCGCGCAACAACAAGGATCGCAAGCCGGTTCACGAGGCCGCCCTGGCCGCCCAGCAGATCCTCGACGAGGGCAAGACACTGTTCGGGTCCAAGCGCGATTGGTCAGAGATCCGGGAACTGAATCTGTTGACCACCAAGCCATTTCTGTACGCCTTCAACTGCGACGAGTCGATCTTGACCGATGCCGACCGGGTGCAGGCGCTCCGAAACGTCGTGGCGCCGGCGGATGCCGTGTTCCTCGACGCGAAGATCGAATCCGAGCTCGCGGAACTCGATGAGGAGTCGGCCGCCGAACTGCTGGAGTCCATCGGCCAGGACGAGCGCGGTCTGGATGCCTTGGCGCGCGCGGGATTCCACACGCTGAAGCTTCAGACGTATCTGACCGCCGGTCCGAAGGAGGCCCGCGCGTGGGTGATCCGCCAGGGCGACACCGCGCCGAAGGCGGCGGGCGTCATTCACACCGATTTCGAAAAGGGGTTCATCAAGGCCGAGGTGGTGTCATTCAACGATCTCGTCGATGCGGGCTCAATGGCCGCCGCCAAATCTGCCGGCAAGGTCCGGATGGAAGGTAAGGACTACGTCATGGCCGACGGGGACGTGGTCGAGTTCAGATTCAACGTTTGATCAGTCTGGGAGGACCTCGATTTCGTCGCCCAGCGTGTAGCCAGACTCGAGTGGAAGCGTGTCGCCGCTCCAGAATCGGCCCGGGTCGAACCAGTTTTCGTTCTTCTCGGTGGTGATTAGCCCCATCTCCTCATAGGTGATGGCGACGGTCTCGGCGCAGTAGGCCGTCTGCAGGCCGAGTTCACGTTTGGTGGCCTTGCGCTGCTCGGCCCTTTCGCGAACCTTCTTGTGTACCAAGGGAAGCCCCCGGGTCCAGTCGCTGACCGTGGGTATCCGGCCGCGGAGCCACCGGCCGGTCAGGCGGGCCGTGGTGGGGAACGGCGTCCCGTTCATCCGTGCGATCACAGTCAGCAGGCGCTCCTCCTGCTCGCGGGTCGGCTGCGGAGTGAGCTGGCGTAGCCAGCACCGCTGCCCGTAGTGGTGCAGCCATTGCTCGACGGCGGCGCGGGCGTCGTTCAGTTGCACGCCACGATGATTGGTGTTCGTCCACAGGTCGAGAAGCTTGCTGCCCAACTCGGCGTGCCACATCAGGGGCGGCAAGTCATCGATGGCCACGGTCATGCCGACGTGGTTCACCGGGCTGTTGGTCAACGTCTGGATTGCTCGGTCGGGCCGGGAACCACCCCGGAACAGCCAAACGTCACCCGTCCGGGTCTCTGCCAGCGCGCGGGTCAGGGACACGGTGTTCGCAATCATCACGGCAGCTTAGAAGACAAGCGCATAACCTGAACGCCATGCGCTGCATCTGGAAATGGTTCGGACTTGCCGGTGCCGCGGGCGTGGTCGCCGGCGGTGTACTGGTGGCCAGGGATCAACAACGTCGCCGCGCCTACACGCCCGACGAGATCCGGAGCAAGCTTCATCAGCGTCTCGCCGACGCCGACGGAGACTCCAAAGAACCTGCCTGACGCGTCAGGGCGTGAGACAGCGCGTAAGAAAGTCCACCACGGATTCGCTGAAGGCGTCGTTGTCGTCCCCGGCGGCGGTGTGCCCGGCATCGGACAATTCGACGAATTCGGCACCGGGAACCTTGGCGAGGAAGTCCTCGACGCCTTCCACACTCACCACGTCGGACAGCTGGCCGCGGATCAACAGGATCGGGATGGTCAGGTCGATCGCGGCCTGCTCGATCCGTTCCACCCGAACGAACGCGTCATCGGTCGGGACCGTGAGGAACGCCGGATCCCAGTGCCAGAACCAGCGGCCGTTGCGCTGACGCAGATTCTTCTTGAGCCCGTCCAGATTGCCGGGCCGCCTGCGGTGCGGCAGGTACGCCGCGATGGCGTCAGCCGCTTCGTCCAGTGTGTCGAATCCGTGGACGTGCTTGAACATGAAGTCGCGGATCCGGGCGCTGCCGTCCTTCTCGAAACGAGGGACGACGTCCACAAGAACCAGCGCGGACACCTGCGCGGGACCTGCCTGGTGGGCGACCTGGATGCCGGTCAACCCTCCCATGCTGGCGCCGACGATCGCGACCGGGCGTGCGATCTGGTCGAGAACGCGCGTGACGTCGGTGGAGAACGCGTCAACGGTGTATTCGGCGCCTGGTGACCGGTCGCTGTCGCCGTGGCCGCGGGCGTCCAAGGCGATCACGTGGAAACCGTGGTCGGCGAGGATCTGGCCGGTGTGTTTCCAGGAAAACCGATTCTGGCCGCCGCCGTGCAGCATCAGGATCGTCGGCCGGTCCGCTGATCGGGAGCTCCCGCGATTCCACTCGTCGGCGATCAACGACAACCCGTTCTCGCCGTGGAATTCGACGGTTTCGCGGTCGCTTGGTGTGCTGCTCACAGGCATCCTCTCCGGCCGGGCCAATCATCGACGTTACCGAGCAGGCGCACCGGTCGCACCAGAGCCCGCCGAGCGTCGTTGACCGGTGGGCCCGGCGCGGACCGGTAGCGTGCGGCCACGAGGAGGCGAATATGGCCGAAGACGATGTGGTGATCCGACAGCCGGCTGTCCTGGACGAAGATGCGGGCGCGGCTGTCGCGGGACCTGTCGCCGGGAAGTTGCGGGATGCGCGCGATTGGCTCAACGGCTCGCCGGTGAATCTCGCTCTGGCGGTCGGCGTGACGGTGGTCGTGGCTCTGGCCGGGCTGACCGGATGGCTCGGATTCCGTGCCTACCAGGCCACGCAGGCCGAACATTTGCAACAACTGCTGGTCGCGGCCGGGCGGCAAGGCGCGGTCAACCTGACCACCATCGACTACGAGCGTGCGGACGCCGACGTCCAGCGCATCCTCGACTCGGCAACCGGCGACTTTTACGATGACTTCGCCAAGCGCGCCAAGCCCTTTGCGGACTTCGTCAAGCAGACGCAGGCCAAGTCGGTTGGCACTGTCAGCGAAGCCGGTCTGGAATCGGTCGGCGGGGGCGAGGGACGAGTGCTGATTGCGATGACCATCAAGAGTTCAAACCGCGGCGCGGATCAGCCGCTGAAAGCCTGGCGCTTGAGGGTCACCGTGAAAAAAGTGGGAGACGAAGCGAAGGTTTCGCGAGTGGAGCCGATCCAGTGAATTCGCGAACGACCCGATTGCTGGCCAGCGTCATCCTTCCCGCGATCGCCCTGCTGCTCGCCGTCGCCGCCGGATTCCTCAAATGGGAGGATTCGTCTCGCCGCGACGCTCAGCGTGCCCAAATCGAATCTGTCAGCGCCGCAAGGGAATCCACCGTCGCCCTGCTGACCTACAAGGCGGCCACGGCGGAGCAGGACCTCGGTGCCGCCCGAGACCGGCTGACCGGTGCATTTCTCGACGCCTACACGCAACTGATCAACGGTGTTGTGATCCCCGAGGCGAAGAGGGAGAACATGTCGGCCTCGGCCGATGTGCTCGGCGCGGCGTCTGTCTTGGCCGAACCGGGCCACGCGGTCGTCTTGGTCATGGTGAACCAGACGACAACCGTTGCGGCTCAAAAGCCGACCACGACAGCCTCAAGCGTCAGGGTGACCTTGGACAAGGTGGGCGATCGCTGGCTGATCTCAGGGTTCGATCCCGTCTAATCTGGAAGATCCACGGTGCAGGGGGGACGATGAGCGGGCCGCGCTGGGTTGATGTCGAAACTCCGGCAGTGCGACTACGGGCATTGACATGGGAACCCGACGGCGGGGTCGCTGCGCCGATTGCGCTGTGCCTGCACGGTTTTCCCGATACCGCCTATGGCTTCCGGAAGTTGGCGCCCCTTCTGGTCTCCCGTGGCTGGCGGGTCGTCGCACCCTTCATGCGCGGCTACGTCCCCTCGTCCGTCCCCGTGGATCGCAGCTATCACATCGGCGCACTGATGGACGACGCTCTGCGAGTTCGCGACGCGTGCGAGCCCACCGATCGTGACATCGTCATAGGTCACGACTGGGGTGCCCTCACCGCGACCGGGCTGGCGGCGATGCCGGACAGTCCGTTCACCAAGGCTGTCGTCATGTCGGTGCCGCCACCGGCAGCCTTGCGCGCCGCACAGGATGCCGCGGCCGCGCCGGGGCGGTTGGAGTTGCTGCGGCTCGTCCCGGCTCAACTTCTTCGCAGCTGGTACGTCAGCTACTTCCAACTGCCCGCGCTACCGGAACGCTCGTCGTCATGGATCGTGCCGTTCCTCTGGCGGCAATGGTCGCCCGGTTACAACTCCATCGGCCTCGCCGAAGACCTCCGCCATGTGGACGCCGCCATCGGAGCACCTGATCGCTGGCGTGCCGCGTTAGGGCCGTACCGCACGACGATTCGCAACACCCGGCCGCCGGCACGCTACGCGAATCTTCACCGCATGTGGACGGAGCGCCCGCGGATACCCACGTTGTATCTCCACGGTCGCGAAGACGGCTGTATGTCAGCGGAATTCGCCCGATGGATCGGCAGTGTTCTGCCCGAAGGCAGTGACGTCGCCGTCGTCGATGATGCGGGACATTTCCTCCAATTGGAGCAGCCGGACATGATCGCCGAGTTGATCGGACGCTTCGTCAGCGCTTCTTGAGCCCCGGGTGCGGCGCGTTCGAGGTGGCTGGGTGTGACATGGCTGGCCCGAATGGCATCCCGGGCGCGGAGGCGGCAAGCCGAGCCGGACAATCGCGGTCATGGATGCAAGTCGGCGGATGACGGCCGTTGACGCCCAGATGTTGTGGATGTCGGCGAAGATCCCCAACGACCAATTTCTGCTGTACGCCTTCGACGGGTCGCCTCGTGAAGTCGACGCCGCGATCGACCAGATGCGGTTGCGGGCAGGCGCTTGCGACGAGTTGCGAATGCGTGTCGTCGACGACTGCGCGGCCCGCTATCCGCTGTGGGTTCCGGGTTCGGTGGACCGATCGCAATTCGTCGTGCACGGCGGCGGCAGAACCTGGCAAGCCTGTCTGGACTCCGTGGCAGAGCTGGTAGGTCGCCAACTCGACCCGCACCGGATGTCCTGGCGGGCGCATGTGTTCCCCGAAGTGACCGATGTTCCCGAATCCGGTGGCTTGGGGACGGTAGTGGTGGTTCAGATGGCCCATGCACTGGGGGACGGAACGCGGTCAGCGGCGCTCGCGGGCGTGCTGCTCGGGCGGCGAGCTGTGCCGGTGTCGGGCCCCGCGTCTCGCCCGCGCGCGAGTCTGGCGGCGCGGGCTGTCGTGGCATCGGCCGAGCATCGGCGGCTGAGCGAGGACCTGGCCGCCGGACTGCTTCCCGGGCCCGGACGGCAGCGTCCACTGCTCAGCATCAATCAACTCCGTTGTGGTGAGGGAAGATTCAGAACAGTGGTGGTGCGTCGTGATCGGCTGGAAGGCCCCACCGTGACGGTTGCCGCCATGGTCGGGATTGCCGGAGCCATCGCCGGCTATTGCACCGCACGCGGAGATTCGGTGACCGATCTCGGCGCCGAGGTTCCGTTGGCGAGCCGCAAATCGCTGGCTAACAACAACTTCCGAAACGTTGGTGTCGGACTTCATCCGGGCGCGGAGCCCGCCGTACGTGCGGCTCGCATTGTGACCGAACTCGGCCGGCACCGCCGGCGGGGTCGGCATCCAGCCGTCGAGGCGGCCTCAGCGGCATTCGCGGCGGTCCCGGCTCCGCTGCTGCGGTGGGGCGTACGCCAGTTCGATCCCAGTCTGCGGGGACCTACATTGACGGGCAACACCGTGGTCTCAAGCGTCAACCGCGGGCCGGCCGATCTGACGTTCGGCGGCGTCCCGGTGGTGTTCACCGCGGGCTTTCCCGGACTGTCGCCGATGATGAGCCTGACGCACGGCGTGCACGGTATCGGGGACCGCATCGCAGTCAGCGTCAACGCGGATCCGGGCAATCTCGACATCGATGAGTACATCGACCGCCTTCGCGCGGCTCTAATGTGAAACCCATGGGGTTTCTGAAACAAGAAGTACCCGTCATCGACTTCGCGCAGTGGAGTAAAGGCACTCGCGCCGAGCGCATCCGCCCGATGGCCCGGCACTGGGCCGAAGTGGGATTCGGTACCCCGGTGGCACTTCACCTGTTCTACGTTCTGAAGATCCTGGCGTACGCCTTCGCCGGCGCTCTGTTGGCGTTGGCGACCGACGGAATCGACGGACTGGGCAATATCGGGTCGTGGTGGTCGGAACCGATCGTGTTCCAGAAGGTCGTGCTGTACACCATGTTGTTCGAGGTGGTCGGATTCGGTTGCGGCTTCGGGCCGTTGAACAACCGCTTCTATCCGCCGATGGGTTCTGCCCTGTACTGGCTGCGTCCCAGGACGATTCGGCTTCCGCCGTGGCCTTGGATTCCGCTGACCAAAGGGACGACGCGTGAGCCGGTCGATGTGGCGCTCTATGCCGCCCTGCTGGTGATCCTCGTGGTAGCTCTGTTGTCCGACGGTACGGGTCCGGTTCCGGAGCTCGGTACCTCGATCGGGCTGTTGCCGGACTGGCAGATCGTCGTGATCCTTGCGCTGCTGGCGTTGATCAGCCTTCGCGACAAGGTGATCTTCCTGGCGGCGCGCGGCGAGGTCTATGCATCGCTCACCGTGGCGTTTCTTTTCGGCGGTGTGAACGTGATCATCGCCGCGAAATTGGTGTGTCTGATGATCTGGATGGGCGCCGCGACGTCGAAGCTGACCCGGCATTTTCCGTTCGTCGTGTCCACGATGATGTCGAACAGCCCGGTGGTGCGGCCCCGCGCTCTCAAACGCGCGTTCTTCAAGAACTTTCCGGACGATCTTCGGCCCGGATGGCCCTCCCGAGTGTTCGCCCATGTCAGCACAGCCGTCGAGATGGGTGTTCCGATAGCTCTGTTCTTCTCCCACGGAGGCTTGCCGACCACCATTCTCGTCACGGCGATGGTCTGCTTCCATCTCGGTATCCTGTCCGGCATCCCGATGGGGGTGCCGCTGGAATGGAATGTCTTCATGCTCTTCAGCGTCCTCACGCTCTTCGGCGCGCACGCCCACCTCGGTCTGGCCGACATGACCAACCCCATGCCGGTGGTTCTGTTCTGCGTGCTGGCCGGCACCGTCGTGATCGGGAATCTGTTTCCGCGCAAGGTTTCCTTCCTGCCCGGTATGCGTTACTACGCCGGCAACTGGGACACGTCACTGTGGTGCATCAAGCCGTCCGCGGAGAAGAAGATCGCCGAGGGCATAGTCGCCATCGCGAACATGCCCGCCGCGCAGCTCGAGAAGTTCTACGGCAGCAAGGAGGCCGCGGAGATCCCGATCTACATGGGATACGCGTTCCGCGCCTGCAACACCCACGGCCGAGCGCGTTGGGTCTTGCCCCCATGTAGTGGACACGGGATTTGTGGTTAGGCGGCTTCGGGCAGCGTAGCGGTCGTCAGTCTCTTTTCGTAGGTCGCGGGGCTGGAATGGCGGCATCGGGAGTGCCGTCGTTTGGTGTTGTAGCGGGCCAGCCAGCGGAACACCTCGCGGCGGCAGCTCGCCGCGTCGGGCCAGCAGGACCGGTCTTGCAGGACCTCGCGTTTGAGGGTGGCGTTGAACGATTCCGCCAGGGCGTTGTCGGCACTCGACCCCACGCCACCCATCGACTGGGTAACTCCAAGAGCTTGGCAGAGTTGCGCGAAATCCCTTGAGGTGTATTGGCTTCCGTGATCGGCGTGGAACACCGCACCGGCCAGGCTTCCCCGCAACGCGGCAGCGGCGTTGAGGGCGTCGGCGACGAGTTCGGTGCGCATGTGCTCAGCGATCGCCCACCCCGCCACCCGCCGTGAGCAGCAGTCGATCACCGTGGCCAAGTACAGGTTGCCTCCGCTGGCCAGCGGCAGGTAGGTGATGTCGCCGACATAGCGGGTATTGATCCGCGTGGCGGTGAAATCCCGCTTGAGCAGGTCGGGGACCTTCTGGTCGGCCGGATCAGCCACCGTGGTCTTCACCCGCCGGCGGCGCCGGTAACCGGCGATCCCGTGCGTGCGCATCACCCGCGCCACCCGCTTGTGGTTGACCCGCTCACCGTCGGGCACACCGTCGTTGAGCTCGGCGGTGATCCGCGGCGCCCCGTAGGTGTTGTCCTCGTCGTGCACCACCCGGATCCGCTCGGCCAAGACCTGGTCAGCGGCCTGGCGGGCGGCTCGGCCCTCAGCGCCGGCCAACCACGCATAGAACGACGACCGTGCGACCTCCACGACCGCACACAGCCACTTCACCTCGAAGGCGTGCAAGTGGTCGGCAACGAACTGGAAGCGGCTCACCAGTTCGTCTCCCCGGCGAAATACTTCGCCGCCGACCGCAGAATGTCCCGCTCGGTGGACAACCGGGCCTGCGTGGCGCGTAACGCCGTGTTCTCGGCCCGCAGCCGGGCCAGCTCCTGCTCCGGAGTCTCTGAACCCGGGCTCGCCGCGGCCGTCGAAGCGGGCCGACCATGCCGGATCGGCACCCCGGCGGCCTTGCACCACGCCGACAGGGTCGCCTCGCTGACACCGAGCTCGGCGGCGATCACCGTGATCGTCGCACCCTCGGTGTCCCGGTACAGCGCGACCGCGTCACGCTTGAACTCGTCTGGATAGTTTTTCCTTGCCATCGCGTTGGATCATCTCGCTTCCCCCAGGAACATCCCGGGATTGAGCGTGTCCAACACATGGGGTCAAGTCCCGCCCGCGGGACCGCAATGTGTGCAGCGGCGGGTCCCCAAGGATGGTGTCGTGATGGTCGCCGGACAGCGATTACGAGTCGGACGCACCCATGCCGGGACCATCGTCACCGTCGTGGTCGAAGATCACCACTTCAGAGTGCTCGACGGCATCACAGAACTCTCACTGCACGCCCGCACCTCGACCAAACCCATCCGAAACTTCAACGCCACTCGCCACCAACAACGGTAACCATGTCCCGACAACAATGCGTCGCCTATGTCCCGAGACCACACAGGTCAGCCGCACCTTCTGACGGCCAGCGAGGGCACTGTCGCTGGTAAATCGTTGGCGGCCAAAGCATTCACCGAACAACTCGGGTTGCTCAACACCCATCTGCGGGCCCACGACAAGCGAATGCGTGAGCTGCTCGACGCGCACCCCGACACCCCGATCTTCACCAGTTTCCCCGGTATCGGACCTGTCATCGCTGCAGTGCTGATTTCCGGGATGGGTGAAACGCGAGAACGCTTCGCCTCAGCGTCGGCTTTACTCGCCGAGACTGGACTGGCACCGGTCACCAAGGCATCCGGGCGTACCCGCCAGGTGCGGTTCCGCTGCGCCGCCAACCGCCGGATGAGACACGCCATCGACTGGTGGATGTTCGTCGCCGTCCGTGAAGACCCCTGGTCGGCTGACACCTACCAACAGGCCCGCGCAGCCGGCCAACCCCATCACCGAGCACTGCGCGGCCTCGGTGCCCGCTGGGTCCGCATTCCGTGGCGTTGCTGGCAAGACCGCACCATCTACGACCCGAACAATCCACCATCGAGCGACCGTGGCGTAATCCAACCATTCACCTACACCGCGCTGAGCAAACCGAGTCAGTCGCGGCGATCGAACACGCCCTCCGTCGAAGGTTGACAGAGGGAGTCTGCGTGGTGCGCCTGATCCGCAACGCGCTGCGGTTTGTGTCCTACAGCGACCGCAAAGCCGTCGCCGCCGCGATCAAGCCGATCTACACCGCGCCGAACGCCAAGGAGGCCCGCGCGGAACTGGATGCGTTCGCCGCCTCCGAGCTGGGCAGGAAAAACCTCAGTTTCACAGAGGTTTTCGATCGTGTATGGGAGCAATTCATCCCGTTCCTGGCGTTCCCTCCCGAGTTGCGCAGAGTCATTTACACGACGAACTCGATCGAGTCTCTGAACTACCAGATGCGCAAGATCATCAAGAACCGCGGCCAATTCCCCAACGACGCTGCCGTCGTCAAGCTGCTCTGGCTGGCGATCTGCAACATCGAAGACAAACACGCCGCCGACCGAGCCAAGGAACGCGGCAAGCAAGGCGGCCGAACCGCCGGACGACTCGTGGAAGGACAAGTAGTCACCAACTGGAAGAAAGCCCTCGAACAACTCGCTCTGGTCTACCCAGACCGCATCGAGCCGTACCTATAACGACCAATAACCGACAACCATCGCAGGACGACCTACACAAAAAACTTGACACGCCCTAGTGCGGCGTCGCCAAGTCCGTCCAGTGCATGGGGGTCGGTGCACATCTCGGCATCCAGGCGGGCCCGGTCCTCAACATCCAGGCACGCCGATTCGCGGACCAGCAGGGTGGCCCGCCATTCGGAGAGGGCGCCGCAATCCAACGCTGCCAGGGTGTGCGGCATCTCGTGGACCAACGCTGTGGCGAACCCCAGATGCCGTCCACCACGGGCCGGGGAGTCCCGGCGGGCCAGTGCCACCTCCGCGCCGATTCCACGGCCTCGCCTCGCCGCGGGAACACCGGCAGCTGCTTCGGCCTCACGACGCGCCGCGTCCAGAGCGACAGTCAGCCGCGCCTGCTGCGCCGCAGCCGCCGCCTTGATGGCTTCCAGCCACGCGATACCGTCGATCAACGCCGACTCGTCGACCGACTCCCCGAGTTCGGGGCGGCAAGCCAACAGTTGTTCGAACATGTGTTCGATGCTACACCATCTTGACTAGTCGTAGAACAAATGTTCGAATGACTGGGTGCGGTGGGCGAGTCAAGCGGTAAGCGTCGACGACGGGGCACTGCCCGGCCTGCAACTCGCCGGGCTGGTTCGCAGTGTGCGGGCACCACAATTCGACGGGGTCACCTTTCACGAGGTGCTGTGCAAGTCGGCGCTGAACAAGGTCCCGGACAGCGCCCTGCTGCCGTTCCGGTTCACGGTCAACGCCTACCGTGGGTGTTCTCACGCGTGCCGGTATTGCTTCGCGCGTCCCACGCACGAGTACCTCGAATTCGATGCGGGCTCCGACTTCGATTCCCAGATTGTTGTGAAGACCAACATCGTCGACGTGCTTCGGCGTGAGTTGGGCAGACGCTCGTGGCGACGGGACACCGTCGCACTGGGTACCAACACCGATCCGTATCAGCGCGCCGAGGGACGCTACGAACTGATGCCCGGGATCATCGGGGCGCTCGCAGCGTCGCAAACCCCGATGTCGATTCTGACTAAGGGCACCCTTCTGCGTCGGGACTTACCGCTGATAAGTGGTGTGGCGCAACTGGTTCCGGTCAATGTTTCGGTTTCTTTGGCCGTCGGCGACGAGGATCTGCGCCACCGCATCGAACCGGGTGTTCCATCGGTATCGGCCCGACTGGCGCTGATCGCGTCGATCTACGAAGCGGGTCTGAGTCCGCACGTGATGGTCGCTCCGGTGCTGCCATACCTGACTGATTCCGTCGAGCACCTCGATTCTCTCCTGGGTCGGATAGCCGAAGCGGGGGCCACCGGCGCCACCGTGTTCGGTTTGCATCTGCGTGGGAAAACCCGTGGCTGGTACCTGTCATGGCTCGCCCGGGAGTTCCCCGAGTTGGTGCCGGCCTACCGGCAGCTGTACGGCAGTGGCGCGTACCTGCCCAAGACATACCGGGACGAGCTGCGCCGTCGGGTGGCTCCGTTACTGGCTGCCCATGGTCTCGTCAGTCGGATCGACGCACCGAAACCCGCTCAGTTGCAATCTGTTTCCGCCGTCGAGGCGCAGCCCACACTCTTCTGACGAGTCAGCCCAAGCTCGATGCATTGAACGTGTCGCATTTGCCCGGCTCGCCGGTCTGGTAACCGATCGTGAACCACTTCTGACGTTCGGCCGAGGAACCGTGCGTCCACTGTTCGGGGTTGACCCGGCCGGTCGCCTGTTTCTGGATTCGGTCATCGCCCACCGACGCGGCGGCGGACAGTGCGTCGGCAATATCCTTGTCGCTCAGCGGTTCCAGATAGGTGACGTCGGTTCCGGGCTGCTTGGTGATCGCGGCGTAGTGCGCCCAGATTCCTGCATAACAATCGGCCTGCAACTCGGTCCGAACACCGTTTCCGGTCGCGCCCTGCGCGCCCTGCTGCGCGCGGCCCAACACCCCCAGCAGGTTCTGCACGTGGTGCCCGTATTCGTGCGCCACGACATACTCCTGGGCCAACGGTCCACCGCTGGAACCGAATTGGTCGACCAGCACCTGGAAAAAGTCGGTGTCGAAGTAGGCCGTCTTGTCGACCGGACAGTAGAACGGCCCCACATCGCTGGTCGCCGGTCCGCAGCCCGTGTTGACCTGCCCCTTGAACAGCCGCATGGTGGGCCGGGTGTAGCCCTTCAGCAGGTTTTCCCATACCCCGTCGACCGAATTGCCGGTGGCGACCACGCGGCATTCGACGTATTTGTTGGCGTCCGCGCCGGTTTTGCACTTCGCCAGGTCATAGCCGGGCTGGGTCTGGGCCGGGCCCGGCGCCTGTTGCGGGATCACCTGGCCTGGGTCGACTCCGAGAAACAGCGCCAGCAGCACGATCACCAGGCCGCCGACACCGCCGCCGATCGCGATTCCGCGGCCCGAGCCGCCACTTGTCGTGGCCCTGCTGGTGTCGATCTGCATGCCTTCGTTGAAGGTCATCCGCGCTCCTTGTGATCGACACCCGACTCGGATGCCACTTTACGATCCGGACCGACCCCCGGATCGGGGTTCCACAATTGACCGTCAGCGAAACGGGCTCGATTCGGCGTCCCTTTACACTGGTCCTTTCGTTTGCCCATTCCTCGCCGTTCCCAGGGAGTTCTTGTGCTGCGCAGTCATTCCGCAGGTTCATTGCGCGCCACCGACGCCGGGCAGAAGGTCACCCTCGCCGGCTGGGTGGCGAGGCGGCGAGACCACGGCGGCGTGATCTTCATCGATCTGCGGGACTCGTCCGGCGTCTCGCAGGTGGTGTTCCGCGAGGCGGATGTGCTGGCCCAGGCGCACCGGCTGCGCGCCGAATTCTGTGTCGCGGTTGACGGGGTGGTCGAGGTTCGGCCCGAGGGCAACGCCAACGCCGAGATCGCGACGGGTGAGATCGAGGTCAACGCGACATCGCTGACAGTGCTGGGGGAGAGCGCGCCGCTGCCGTTCCAGTTGGACGAGGCCGCCGGCGAAGAAGCGCGGCTGCGGTACCGCTACCTCGACATGCGCCGCGAGGGCGGCCCGGGTGCGGCGATCAGGTTGCGCTCGAAGGTCAACGCCGCCGCGCGCTCGGTGCTGGCGCAACATGACTTCGTCGAAATCGAAACACCCACCCTGACCAGGTCGACCCCGGAGGGCGCCCGCGACTTCCTGGTGCCCGCCCGGCTGCAGCCGGGATCGTTCTACGCGCTCCCGCAGAGTCCGCAGCTGTTCAAGCAGCTGCTGATGGTCGCAGGCATGGAGCGCTACTACCAGATCGCCCGGTGCTACCGCGACGAGGACTTCCGTGCGGACCGCCAGCCGGAATTCACGCAGCTCGATATGGAGCTGAGCTTCGTCGACTCCGACGACGTCATCGCCGTCGCCGAGGAAATTCTGGCCGCACTGTGGGCCCTCATCGGCTACGAGCTACCACGTCCGATCCCCCGGATGACCTACGCCGACGCCATGCGGAGGTTCGGATCGGACAAACCCGACCTGCGGTTCGGCCTCGAACTCGTGGAATGCGCCGACTACTTCAAGGACACCCCGTTCAGGGTGTTCCAGTCGGCCTACGTCGGAGCTGTCGTGATGCCCGGCGGCGCGTCACAGCCCCGCCGTACCCTGGACGGCTGGCAGGAATGGGCGAAGCAGCGTGGCCACCGGGGTCTCGCCTACGTGCTGATAGGGGAGGACGGCACGCTGAGCGGGCCCGTCGCCAAGAACCTGTCCGATGCCGAGCGCGACGGGCTCGCCGCCCATGTCGGCGCCAAACCCGGGGACTGCATATTCTTCTCTGCCGGCTCAGCTCGAAGCTCACGGGCCCTCCTGGGTGCGGCCCGCGGTGAGATCGCCAGACGCCTGGATCTGATCGACCCGAATGCGTGGGCCTTCACCTGGATCGTCGATCCGCCGCTGTTCGAGCCCGCCGACGATGCCACCGCCGCCGGAGACGTCGCCGTGGGATCGGGTGCCTGGACAGCCGTGCACCACGCCTTCACCGCGCCCAAACCGGAATTCGCCGGGGCGATCGGTAGCGATCCGGGGACGGTGCTGGCCGACGCCTACGACATCGTCTGCAACGGACACGAAATCGGCGGTGGATCCATCCGCATCCACCAGCGCGACATCCAGGAACAGGTGTTCGACGTCATGGGCATCGCCGGCCCCGAGGCCGCCGAGAAATTCGGATTCCTCTTGGACGCCTTCACCTTTGGCGCACCGCCGCACGGCGGCATCGCGTTCGGCTGGGACAGGATCGTCGCGCTGCTCTTCGGCGCGGATTCGATCCGCGAGGTGATTGCCTTCCCGAAGTCGGGTGGCGGCGTCGATCCGCTCACCGACGCTCCCACGCCGATCACCGCGCAGCAGCGAAAGGAGTCGGGCATGGATGCGCGGCCCGGCAAGCAAGACGGAGATGGTGGCGGGAACACTTCATAGTTCGGGGCCGGTTCGTAGTGTGGTGCCATGACCAACAGGCCGGACAACACCCTCGCGTACTTCGACCAGACGTTCTTTCTGAGCCTGCGCGCCCTCGGGCAGGGGCCGATCGGCCAATGGGTTTGGATTTACGACCACGACGTCGACCTGGAGGCGCTCCGGCGTTTCCACACCAACCTGGGGCGGGGATTGTTGGGCCGTCGAGTCGAGCGCTCCACCCTCCCGTTCGGCAGGCATTCCTGGATCTCCTGGCCTGGACCGTACGACATCGAGATCAGTCCGAAGCGGATGCCCGCCAGCGAGATCAGGACGTGGCTCGACGAACAGGCCCAGATCTGGGTGGATCCCGAGCACGGACCGTCCTGGCGGATGGCGGTCCAGCCCCTGACCGGGGGCGGTGCGGTGATCACCTTGGTGATCTCGCATACCGTCGCCGACGGGAGTCTGGGCGTGATGGCGATCGCCGATGCCTTGAAGGGTGTGACCCACGATCTCGGTTACCCGCCACCCCACTCGCGCAGCAGGGGCCGCGCACTGCTCCACGACCTTCGTGTCACCGCCCGCTCCATGAGAGACGTCGCCGCGGCGTTGGCGTCGATACCGTCGGCGGCAAAGGACATTCCCCGGTGGAAGCAGGCGGCGCGGAAGGCCCCGACGCCGCAGGCCGTCGCGGTGGCCAAGGGCGGCGATAAGACCGTCACGCTGCATTCCGCGATCGCCCGGATCGACATCGACCGATGGGACGAGCGCGCGGCAAGCCTGAGCGGAACGAGCAACACCCTCTTTCTCGCGGTGGCCGCCAAGCTGGGTGAGGCATTCGGAATGGTCAACGCCGAAGGGCTCGTGAACTTCGCCATCCCGGTCGCCGACCGAGCCGAGGGCGACCACGCCGGCAATGCGCTCAGCGGAGTAACCCTGGCAGTCGACCCCGCCAAGGTCAGCACCGATCTCACGCCCGTCCGCGCGGGATTGAAGGCGGCGCTGTCAGGATTGGCCGACGATCCCAACGCCCTCGGCGGACCGCTGGCCATCACACCCTTCGTCCCCAAGGCGCTGGCTCGCCAGACCGAGCGCATCGCCGTGAAGAACATGGCGATCAACTGCTCGAATCTGGGCAACATCGATCCCGTCGTCAACCGTCTGGACGGCACCGACGCAGTCTTCTTCTCCGTCCGCGGAATATGGGCCCGGCTCAACTGCCGCACCAATCCACTGGCCCTGCCCGGCGGCTTTTTGTTCCCCGTCGTCTCTGGCCGGCTCGGCGGAAAAGTGTTCGTCCACGTCAACTACGCGACACCCGACCCATCGTTCACCCGCGAGGAGCTCATGGAGAGGCTCGACGGAGTGCTGGCCGAGTTCGGTATCGAAGCGAAAGCCGAATAACCGGTACCGGCCAGGAATACATCCGCAAGCGAAGGAGCTACAGCAGGCATGACCGATTTCACCGACAAAGCCACCCTGGACGCGTTCAACAACAACATCGTCGACGAATTCCGCGCCAACGCAGGCAAGGTCGGTGGCCCGTTCGAGGGTGCGACCCTTCTCCTGCTCACCACCACCGGAGCCAAGTCCGGTCAGCCGCGGCTCAACCCGCTGGCCTACCTCGTCATCGACGGCAAGATGCTCATCATCGGTTCGAAGGCCGGCGCGCCCACCGATCCGCATTGGGTTCACAACCTGCGGGCCAACCCGACAGCGCACATCGAGCTGGGAACAGAGTCCTACGACGTTATCGCACGGGAACTGCCGCGCGACGAACGCGACCCGCTGTTCGACAAGATCACCGCCGCATCTCCGGTGTTCGCCGGTTACCAATCCCAGACCAGCCGGGTCATTCCGCTGTTCGAACTCACTCGCGTCTGAGTTCGTCGCGGCCGGTGCATTCCCGCACGGCGCTGGCCCTACTATGTAGCGGTGCTAACCGTGGAGCAGCGACCGGCGGGTGGGCACTCCGGCACGCACACGGTGAGATCACCGTTCTCACGCTGGATTCGCAGGCTCGCGGTGCCGATCATTCTCGCCTGGCTCGCGCTGGCCGCCATCACGAACACCCTTGTGCCGCAACTCGAGGTAGTCGGGCAGGAGCAGTCCGTACCGATGGCGGCCAGCGACGCGCCGTCCACCATCGCGATGAACAAGGTCGGCAGCGTATTTCAGGAGTTCCACTCGAACACCGTGGTGATGATCGTCCTGGAAGGCGAGCAGCCACTGGGCGACGCGGCCCACAAGTATTACGACGAAATCGTTCGGAAACTCAACGCCGACAAAAAGTACGTCGAGCACGTCGAAGACTTCTGGAGCGACCCGCTGACCGCGGCAGGATCCCAAAGCGGTGACGGGAAGGCCGCCTACGTTCAGGTCTACCTCGCCGGAAACATGGGCGAAGGGCTGGCGAACGAATCCGTCGACGTCACCAAGAAGATCGTCGAAAGCATCCCCGCGCCGCCTGGAATAAAAACGTATGTGACCGGGCCGTCGGCCCTCATCGCTGACACCCACATCGCCGGCGACCGAAGCCTGAAGCTGATCACCGGGCTGACATTCGGCGTCATCACGGTGATGCTGCTCTTCGTCTATCGCTCGATCGTCACCGTGCTGCTGGCGATGTTCATGGTCTTCCTCGAACTGGCCATAGCGCGCGGCACCGTGGCGTTCTTCGGCCACATGCAGTTGTACGGCCTGTCCACCTTCGCCGTGAACCTGCTGACCATGGTGGCGATCGCGGCGGCCACCGACTACGTCATCTTCCTCTTCGGCCGCTACCAGGAAGCCCGCAGCAAGGGCCGGGATTCCGAAGACGCCTACTACGAGATGTTCCACGGAACATCCCACGTGATCCTGGGTTCCGGCCTGACCATCGCCGGCGCCATGTTCTGCCTGCACTTCACCCGATTGCCGATGTTCCAGTCGATGGGAATCCCGCTGGCCGTCGGCATGGTGGTTGTGGTGGGGGCGGCCTTGACGCTCGGCCCCGCGATTGTGGTGGTGGCCAGTCACTTCGGCAGACTGGAACCCAAGCGTGCCGTCCGGGAACGGTTCTGGCGTCGCATCGCCGCTGCCGTGGTCCGGTGGCCCGGCCCGATTCTGATCGCGACGATCGGGCTATGTCTCGTCGGGCTGCTGGCGCTTCCCGGCTACCGGACCGACTACAACGACCGCCACTACCTACCGCCGGACATCCCCGCCTCGGAAGGTTTCGCGGCGGCCGAACGGCACTTCCCGGCCGCCCGGCTCAGCCCCGAGGTCCTGATGATCCAGAGCGATCACGACCTGCGGAACTCGGCCGACTTCCTCGTCATCGACCGGGTGGCCAAAGCAATCTTCCACGAGCCCGGAATCGGCCGGGTGCAGACGATCACGCGCCCGCAGGGCACTCCGATCGAGCACACCACGATCCCGTACATGCTCGGCATGCAGGGCACCACCCAGACGATGAACCAGTCCTACCTGCAGAACCGCATGGACGACATGCTCAAAATGGGCGACGACATGCAGGCCAGCATCGACAACATGCGGCAGATGTACGACCTCATGGGTGAGCTCAACGCCACTACCCACAGCATGGTCGGCAAGATGCACGTGACGGTCTCCGACGTTCAGAACCTGCGCGATCACATCGCCGACTTCGACGACTTCTTCCGACCGCTGCGCAACTACTTCTACTGGGAACCGCACTGCTTCGACATCCCCGTGTGCTGGGCGGTCCGGTCCGTGTTCGACAGCCTCGACGGCATCGACACCATGTCCGACGACATCACGAACCTCATGCCCGAACTCGACAAGCTGGATGTTCTCACGGCCCAGTTGCGCACACTGATGCCGCCGATGATCGAGAGCATGGAGTCGATGAAGACTCTGCAGCTCACGATGCAGAGCACCCAGAAGGGCATGTACGACCAGATGGATGCGCTGCAGTCCGACCAGAGCGCCATGGGGAAGGCCTTCGACCAGTCGAAGAACGACGACTCGTTCTACCTGCCGCCCGAAGCCTTCGACAACCCCGACTTCAAACGCGGCATGAAGATGTTCCTGTCACCCGACGGCCATGCCGTGCGATTCATCATCTCCCACGAAGGCGACCCGATGTCGCCGCAGGGACTCAAAGACATCGACACCATCCGCAACGCGGCCTTCGAAGCCATCAAGGGCACACCCCTGGAAGGTTCGAAGATCTACCTCGCAGGTACCGCGGCGGTGTTCAAGGACATGCAGCAGGGAGCCAACTACGACCTCATGATCGCAGGCATCGCGGCACTGTGCCTGATCTTCATCATCATGCTGGTCATCACCCGCGCCGTCGTGGCGGCGGCGGTCATCGTCGGAACCGTGGTTCTCTCACTGGGGACCTCGTTCGGGCTTTCGGTGCTCATCTGGCAAGACCTCATCGGCCAGCCACTGCACTGGATGGTGCTCGCCATGTCGGTGATCATCCTGTTGGCCGTCGGATCCGACTACAACCTGCTGCTCGTCGCCCGCTTCAAAGAGGAAATCCACGCCGGCCTGAACACCGGCATCATCAGGGCAATGGGAGGCAGCGGCTCCGTGGTGACCTCGGCGGGGCTGGTGTTCGCGCTCACCATGGCGTCGATGGCCTTCAGCGAGTTGCGCATTCTGGCGCAGGTCGGCACCACCATCGGGCTCGGCCTCATGTTCGACACGCTGATCATCCGGTCGTTCATGACGCCGTCGATCGCCGCGCTGCTCGGCCGGTGGTTCTGGTGGCCGCAGCGGGTGCGACCGCGACCGGTGCCGCAGCGGTGGCCGCCCGCGCCTGGGGCCGCGCCGAAGGTTCCCGCCGACACGGGTTCCTGACCGATCACACGCGCGCACTGCGCCGCGCCTGCTCTTGTGATGGGATTGCCGCCTATGGGAATCAAAGTGGCGCTGGAGCACCGCACCACCTACACCTTCGACCGGTTGGTGGACATACATCCGCACGTCATCAGGCTGCGGCCGGCGCCACACTGCCGCACACCGGTCGAGGCGTACACGCTGACGGTCGAGCCGGCCGATCATTTCGTGAACTGGCAGCAGGATGCATTCGGCAACTTCCTGGCCCGGCTGGTGTTCCCCAACCGCACCCGTGAGCTTTCGATCACCGTCGGACTGATCGCCGACATGAAGGTGATCAATCCCTTCGACTTCTTCATCGAGGACTACGCCGAGACCGTTCCCTTCGCCTACCCGAAGGAGGTCCGGGACGACCTCGACGTCTATCTCCGACCGGTCGACGACGGCGAAGAGGGTTCCGGCCCAGGGGAACTCGTCCAGTCCTGGGTGCGCAATTTCGTCGTTGCGCCGGGGACTCGCACCATCGACTTCCTCGTCGCGCTCAACCATGCGGTCAACGCGGACATCGGATACAGTCTGCGGCTCGAACCCGGTGTGCAGACACCCGAAGTGACACTGGGAACCGGAATCGGTTCATGCCGCGACTCGGCCTGGCTGATGGTGTCGATTCTTCGGCAGATGGGTTTCGCCGCCCGGTTCGTGTCGGGCTACCTGGTACAGCTGACCTCCGACATCGAGGCGCTCGACGGTCCATCGGGAACCGGAGCCGATTTCACCGATCTGCACGCCTGGGCGGAGGTGTACGTACCCGGGGCGGGCTGGATCGGGATGGACGCGACGTCGGGCCTGTTCGCCGGTGAGGGCCACATTCCCCTGGCGGCCACACCGCATCCGTCGGGCGCTGCCCCGATCACCGGTTCGACAGGAGTTGCGGAGGCGACCCTTGAATTCGCCAACACGGTCACCCGCGTCCACGAGGACCCGCGCGTCACGTTGCCTTACACCGACAACGCCTGGGCCGCCATCAACGACCTCGGCGCACGCATCGATCAGCGACTCGTCGACGCCGACGTCCGGCTGACGGTCGGCGGCGAGCCGACCTTCGTGTCGGCGGACAACCTGGTCGACCCTGAATGGCGGGTCGCCGCCGACGGACCGCACAAGCGCGAGCGGGCATCCGTGCTTGCCGCCGGCTTGAAGTCGGTGTGGGCACCGCAGGGTCTGGTTCAACGCAATTTGGGGAAGTGGTATCCCGGCGAAGACCTGCCGCGGTGGCAGATCGGGTTGCACTGGCGTCGCGACGGGCTGCCGCTGTGGAGCGACGAGACGTTGCTGGCCGATCCGTGGGCGACCGATGCGACCCGGCCGGACGTCGACCCCGACTCTGCCCAGCAGGTTTTGTCGGTCATCGCCGAAGGACTGGGCCTCCCGGTCACGCAGGTGCGGCCCGCCTACGAAGACGCGCTGGGCCGACTCGCGAAAAGCGTTCGGATGCCCGCAGGTCCGGGTGTGGAGCCGGGTGACGATCTGGAGTTCGACTCGGCCGCCGCTCGCGCGGATCTGCTTGCGCGGCTTGACGAATCGGTGACGCAGCCGAGTGCGTACGTGCTGCCGCTGCACCGCTCCGAGGACGACCTGGCCTGGGCGAGCGCTGACTGGCGCATGCGCCGTGGCCGAATCGTGCTGCTGGACGGCGACTCCCCGGCCGGACTGCGGCTGCCGCTGGACTCCATCAGCTGGGAGCCCCCTCCGCCGTCGTTCAGCACCGATCCGCTGGCCACGGCGGCGGAGGACCTCGATGTCGATTCGGAGCGGGCCGATGCGGAGGTCGAATCAGCCGACTGGGTGCCCACCACCGCGATGGTCGCGCAAGTCCGTGAGGGTGTGCTGTACATCTTCATGCCGCCCACCGATGCGCTCGAACACTTCGTGGACCTGATCGGCAGGCTGGAAGCCGCCGCCGCCAAGACCGGCTGTGCCGTCGTCATCGAAGGGTATGGGCCGCCCTCGGATGCCCGTCTCGAATCGATGACCATCACCCCGGACCCGGGCGTGATCGAAGTCAACGTGGCGCCGAGCGCCAGCTTCGCCGAACAACGCAATCAACTCGAAACGCTGTACGCGCAGGCACGGATCGCACGGCTGTCGACCGAATCGTTCGATTTCGACGGCACCCATAGCGGAACGGGCGGCGGAAACCACATCACGCTCGGCGGAATCACCCCCGCCGATTCACCGATGCTGCGGCGCGCCGATCTGCTCGTGTCGCTGCTGACCTACTGGCAGCGGCACCCCGCGCTGTCGTACCTGTTCTCAGGCCGCTTCATCGGTACCACGTCGCAGGCTCCGCGAGTCGACGAAGGACGTGCCGACGCACTGTACGAACTGGAAATTGCGTTCGCCGAAATCGCCCGGCTCACCACATCGTCCAGCGGGGTCAGCGAATCGCATCCGTGGGTCACCGACCGGGCGTTGCGCCACCTTCTCACCGACATAACCGGCAACACCCACCGCGCCGAATTCTGCATCGACAAGCTCTACAGCCCCGACAGTGCGCGTGGGCGGCTCGGATTGCTGGAGTTGCGAGGCTTCGAGATGCCGCCGCACCATCAAATGGCGATGGTTCAGTCGCTTCTCGTGCGCTCACTGGTGGCCTGGTTCTGGGATGAGCCGCTGCGCGCGCCGCTCATCCGCCACGGTCAGAACCTCCACGGCCGATATCTGTTGCCGCACTTCATCATCCATGACATCGCCGACGTGGCGGCAGACCTGAGGGCCAACGGCATCGACTTCGACACCAGCTGGTTCGATCCCTTCACCGAATTTCGCTTCCCGCGCCTGGGCACCGCGGTGTTCGACAACGTCGAGCTGGAACTGCGCGGGGCGATCGAGCCGTGGAACACCCTCGGTGAGGAATCGACCGGATCAGGTACGGCGCGCTACGTGGACTCTTCGGTGGAACGACTGCAGATCCGCACGATCGGCGCCGACCGGCAGCGTCACGTCATCGTCTGCAACGGACACCCCGTGCCGATGCTGGCCACCGACAATCCCGACGTCCTGGTCGGGGGAGTCCGCTACCGGGCCTGGCAACCCCCGAGCGCGCTGCATCCCACCATCACCGTCGACACCCCGCTGCGGTTCGAAATCCTGGACCTCGCCACCGGCACCTCACGAGGCGGCTGTACGTACCACGTGTCGCATCCCGGCGGCCGGGCCTACGACACTCCGCCCGTCAATGCGGTCGAGGCCGAATCACGGCGGGGCCGGCGATTCGAGGCGACTGGCTTCACGCCCGGCAGGATCGACGTCGCCGACATTCGGGAGAAGCAGGCCCGTCAGTCCACCGACGTAGGCGCGCCTGGCATTCTCGATCTGAGGCGGGTGCGTACGGTGCTGAGCTGACGGACTCGTCAACCAGGATGCCTGTGGGCGACTCGGGGAAACCGTAGGTTGGTAATCGGGCTTCTAGAATTCGGGAGGTGGGGTCGTTGTCGCTGTCAACAGTCGGCTCCGATCTCAGTTCCACCCCCCACGACCCCGACCTGCTGACGGCCTATCGCGCCGCCGCAGCCGGGGCGGCGCGTGACGAATTCCTGGACGGCTCCGGTGCCGTTCGTGTCCACTGGCGGGAAATCGCCGACCTGGTCGGCGAAGAAGGCCGGGTTGGGCTGGACCGGTTGCGCGCCGTTGTTCGAGGGCTTGTCGACCACGACGGCATCACCTACACGGAAGTCGATCGCCCCGATGACGATGCCTGCGACGAGGCGGGTCTCGTCCTGCCCGGGCAGTGGCACCTCGACGGCTTGCCGTTGGTCGTGGATGCCGATGACTGGGACAAGCTGGAGGCCGGAGTAGAGCAGCGTTCGCGGCTGCTGGACTTGGTGCTCAGGGATCTGTACGGGCCGCGCCGCGCGTTGACCAGTTCGATCCTTCCGCCCCAGCTGCTGTTCGGGCACCCCGGATACATCAGGGCGGCGCAGGGGATCGAGAACCCGGGCCGTCACCAGCTCTTCATGCATGGCTGCGATGTCAGCCGCGCGGCCGACGGCACCTTCCTGGTCAACGCCGATTGGACCCAGGCGCCGTCAGGGGCCGGCTATGCGCTGGCAGACCGGCGGATTGTCGCCAACGCGCTACCCGACGTCTACGAGCGGGTGGGGCCCCGGCCCATCTCACCGTTCGCCCAGGCGTTGCGCCTCGCCCTGATCGATGCGGCGCCCGAAACATCCGAGGACCCGGTAGTGGTGGTCTTGAGCCCGGGAATCCACTCCGAAACAGCTTTCGACCAAGCCTATCTGGCGTCGGTCCTCGGCTTTCCGCTGGTGGAGAGCGCAGATCTGGTGGTTCGCGACGGCAAGCTGTGGATGCGGTCGTTGGGCACCCTCAAAAGGGTGGATGTGGTGTTCCGGCGGGTCGACGCCGAGTATGCCGATCCACTTGACCTGCGCCCCGATTCCCGGCTCGGAGTGGTGGGGTTGGTCGAGGCGCAACGCCGCGGTGCGGTGAGCGTTGTCAACACCTTCGGCAGCGGAATTCTGGAAAGCCCTGGCTTACAACGATTTCTGCCGCAGATCGCCGAGCGGCTGTTCGGCGAGAAGCCCCTGTTGACGACACCCGAACTCTATTGGGGCGGGATCGACAAGGAGTTGTCGCACATCCTGGCGAACCTCCCCTCGCTGTTGATCAAGTCCGCCGTCGGTGAGGACACCGTTGTCGGCGCAGACCTTTCGGCTTCGGAGCGCGAATCGCTGGCAGACCGCATCAAGGCGACGCCGTGGCACTGGGTTGGTCAGGATCTGCCGCCATTCTCGGTCGCCCCCGCCGACCACGACGCGGCGGGCCTGTCGCGGGCGAGGGTGGGCAGCCGTCTGTTCACGGTGGCGCAGAGCGGCGGGTATTCGGCGATGGTCGGCGGCCTGGGGTACGTGCTGGCATCCGGGAGTCGTGGAGCTCGTCTCAAAACCGCTGCAGCGAAAGATATCTGGGTTCGATCGCACGCCCGGGCCAAGACGGAGACGCTGACAGTCCCGTCTATCGAGCTGCCCAGTGGCGCACGCTCGATGACATCACCGCGCGTTCTCTCCGACCTGTTCTGGATGGGCCGCTATGCGGAGCGTGCGGAGAACACCGCACGGTTGTTGATCGTGACCCGCGAGCGCTACCACGAATACCGCTACCGCGAAGACATGGAAGGCAGCGAATGCGTGCCGGTCCTACTGGACGCGCTGGGCAAGCTGACCGGTACGGACGCGGGCAGCGAGGGGGCGTTCGCCGATGTCATGGACGGGGCGGAACGCACACTGTGGTCGCTGACCGTCGACCGGCACCGGCCCGGGTCGCTGGCCCAGTCCATCGAGGGGCTCGGCCTGTCGACGAGGTCGGTTCGTGACCAGATGTCCAACGACACCTGGATGGTGCTGGGGGCTGTGGAGCGTGCGCTTGCCGAACAGCCGGAATCCCCACCCGACCCCAATCGGGGTCCCCGGGTTGCCGACGACGCGCAGCTCGCCGCGGCGCATCACCAGACTCTGGCGGGCATGCTTGCCTTGTCCGGCGTCGCGGCCGAATCGATGGTGCACGACGCCGGTTGGACGATGATGGACATCGGCAAGCGGATCGAGCGCGGGTTATCGCTGACGGCCCTGCTGCGCGCGGCGCTGAGCGTGCAACGCAGTCCGGGCGCGGAGCAGACCATCACCGAATCGGCCCTGATCGCCTGCGAGTCATCGGTCGTCTATCGCCGTCGCAATCTGGGCAAGGTGACTGTCGCGACGGTGGCCGAACTCGTGCTGTTCGACGGCGAGAATCCGAGATCGCTTGTCTACCAACTGGAACGGATCAGACTCGATTTGCGCGCACTGCCGGGTGCGACGGGTTCGTCGCGGCCGCAGCGGTTGGTCGACGAGGTCAGCGCCAGGCTGCGCCGTCTCGACCCGACCGACCTCGAAACCGTCGACACCGACGGCTTCCGGACCGAACTGGCCAGTCTGCTCGACGGATTGGAACGAGCGTTGCGCGAACTGTCCGAAACCATCACCAACACTCAGCTTTCGCTGCCTGGTGGAATGCAGCCGCTGGAAGGGCGGGAATCGTGACCGACACGGCGTTCCCCGACGGCCCCACGCCGTCGCCGGGCAGTCGCTGCTATCGAGTGACCCATCGGACCGAATACCGCTACTCGGACATTGTGACGAGTTCCTACGGCCGCGGGCATCTCACGCCGCGGGACACCCTGCGGCAGAGGTGTATTGGATACGAACTCGGTATCGAACCCAATCCGTCCGACCGGTCGACCAGCCGAGACGTCTACGGCAACATCAGCTCGTATTTCCACGTCACAGAACGTCATCGAGCGTTGACGGTGGTGAGCAACTCCGTTGTCGAGGTCGATCCGCCCGGCCCCGACGTGTACGACGCGGGTGCCGCACTGGCGCCGTGGGAGGCCGCGCGGCCGGTGGGCCGCGAGGCGGTGTTGGCAACCGAATTCACGCTGGACCTATCGCCTCCCGAGATAACCGACGCGGTAAGGGAATACGCCGCTCCCAGCTTTGAACGCTACCGGCCGCTTATCGACGTCGTTCGCGACCTCAACGCCCGGATCTTTCGCGACTTCACCTACCGTTCCGGGTCGACGACGGTGTCGACCAAGGTCGACGATGTGCTTAGGGCGGGGGAGGGTGTCTGCCAGGATTTCGCCCGGTTAGCCATCGCGTGCCTCAGGGTCAACGGACTCGCGGCAAGCTACGTGTCGGGCTACCTCGCGACCGACCCGCCTCCCGGCAAAGAACATCTGTTCGGCTATGACGCCACTCACGCCTGGGCGGCGGTGTGGACGCCGCAAAACCTCTGGCTGGGAATGGATCCGACGAACGACCAGCTGGTGGACGAACGCTATGTCATCGTCGGTTGGGGACGCGACTACGCGGACGTCCCACCCCTGCGTGGCATCATCTTCACCGACGCCGAGCACAGCGTAATCGATGTCTCCGTTGATGTTTCGCCGTTCTCAGGTGGGGTTGTGCATGCGTGATTTCCTATGCCCGAATTGTGGTCAGCATCTGGCGTTCGAGAATTCTCTGTGTCTGGCGTGTGGCAGTGCCGTCGGCTTCTCGTTGCGGGATTCCGCGTTGTTGGTGATCGCCTCCGGGCCCGACAGCGACCATGCGGGCGCCGTCGAAGCTTCGGAATACCAGCTGTGTGCGAATCGTCATGTGGCCGAATGTAATTGGTTGGTGAAGGTCGAGCCGGTTCGCGCATTGTGTGCATCATGCCGATTGACGCGCACACGGCCCCGCGACACCGACACATCCGCGATGACGGCCTTCGCTAACGCCGAGCGCGCCAAACGGCGGCTGATCGTCGAGCTCAAGGAACTGGGTCTACCCATCGTGGGCCGCGACGAGGACTCCCGATACGGCCTGGCGTTCGATCTGCTGTCCAGTGCCTGCGAGAAGGTGTTCACCGGCCACGACAATGGCATCATCACCCTGGACCTCGCCGAAGGTGACGACGTGCACCGCGAGCAGTTGCGGGTCGCAATGGACGAGCCCTACCGCACTCTGCTCGGGCACTTTCGACACGAGATCGGCCATTACTATTTTTATCGGCTCATCGGATCTTCGCCGGAACTGCTCGCACGATCTCGCGAGCTGTTCGGCGATCCGGACGCCGACTACCAGGAGGCGCTGGACCGCCATTACAGCCAGGGTGCGCCGTCGGGCTGGGATCAGCATTTCGTCTCGTCTTACGCCACCATGCACCCGGCCGAGGACTGGGCGGAAACGTTCGCGCACTATCTCCACATCCGCGACACGCTCGATACCGCAGCAGCTTTCGGCTTTGCGCCCGCCAACGCCGGCTATCAGCAGCGAGTGCTGGGCCCCAGTGGATTCGACACGATGATTCAAATGTGGCTGCCGTTGAGCTGGTCGCTGAACATGGTCAATCGTTCGATGGGAAAGGCCGACCTGTACCCGTTCGTATTGCCGGTGCCGGTTCTGGAGAAGATGCGATTCATTCACCACGTGATCGATGAGGCGACTGCGCATGGCTGACCGCTACGGCATGGACATTCTGTCCGACGATCCGCACCGGTCCCGCAAGCCTCGGTCAACGGAAATGGCGGCTGAAATCGGCGCCGTCGTCGAAGATCCGCAGTCCGGATTCGTCGGCGCCGTCGTTCGTGTCGAAGGTGGGCGCGTCGAACTCGAAGACCGGTCGGGACGTGTACGCGTGTTCCCGTTGGGCCCTGGCTTCTGGTTCGAAGGGAAGCCGGTCATCTTGACGGCGCCTGTCCGGGCGGCCGCAGTGACGCGGAGCGCGTCGGGATCGGTGAAAGTGGCGGGCGTCCGCGCTCAAGTCGCGCTGGCCAGCCGCATCTATGTCGAAGGCCGGCACGACGCGGAACTGGTCGAGCAGGTGTGGGGCCACGACCTTCGGGTCGAAGGCGTCGTCGTCGAGCCGTTGGGCGGTGTCGACGACCTCGTCGACATAGTCGCCGAATTCAAGCCAGGCCCGGGGCGGCGTCTCGGGGTGTTGGTCGACCATCTGGTCACGGGTTCCAAGGAAGCGCGGATCGCGGAAGCGGTTCGCCGCGGACCGGGTGGAGACAACACGCTCGTGGTGGGACACCCGTATGTGGACATCTGGCAAGCCGTCAAACCGGAACGCGTGGGGTTGGCGGCGTGGCCGGAGGTGCCTCGCTCGATTGAGTGGAAGCACGGTGTTTGTGCCGCCCTGGGTTGGCCGCACCGGGGTCAGGCCGACATCGCGGCGGCATGGCAGAGGATCCGGGGTTCGGTGAGGGATTGGAAGGATCTCGAGCCAGAGTTGATCGGTCGCGTCGAAGAGCTGATCGACTTTGTGACGCAACCGAATTGAGGGTGCCGTCAGTCGGTTCGTATTTGGGCGTTTTGCGTGGTCACGCTGGTTGATTCGGGCAATTGCGCCCTCGATTGTGAGGCCTGCCCCCATAATTGCCTGATCTTGATGTGGGAGTCAACGGCGAAAATGGGGGAACTTGATGAGCACCAACCGTTCGTTTGAGGCTGCTGCGGGCAACCGTCGTTCTGTAGATGGGGTTCGGCGTGCTCGGCCGATCGCGGTTGGTCGTCGGGGTGTGTTGCCGTTGTTGGGGTCGGTTCCGGTGGGTCGGGTGGGTGCGTTGGCGGTGGCGTTGGGTGTTGGTGCTGCGGTGGTGGCGTTGCCGGGGGTGGCGTTTGCGGATACGGCGGGGTCTGGTGGTGCTGCGGGGGCGGATTCGGGCTCGGCTGGGTCGGGTGGGTCTGTTGGTGGTTCGCGTGGGCATGGGGGTTCGCGGTCTCGGTCGGGGGTGCGGCCGGGCGGGGCTGGGTCTGGGTCTGAGGTTGGGTCTGGGGCTGGGTTGGGTGGGGAGTCGACGGGTGGTTCGGCTGGGGTGTCGGGTGGGGTGTCGCGTCCGGTGGTGGGCCGTGGGGGTTCGTCGTCGGATCGTGGTGTGGCGGAGGCGGGTTCGGCGCCGGTGGCTGCTGTGTCGGTGACGCCGGTGGTGTCGGGCGTGGGTGAGTTGGGCCCGGTTGGTGATGACGATGGTGCGTCTGCGGTGGTGGTGTCGGGGCCGGATGTGGTGTCGGGGTCGGATGTGGTGGAGAACGTGCCGGTGGCGGTGTCGGCGCCGCGGGCGGCGGCGGTGCGGGGTGGGGTTTCGGGTGTGGGTGGGGGGTTGTTGTCGTGGTTGGGTGATGGGGTTGGTGGGGGTTCGGGGTCTGATGGTGCGGGTGGGTTGGCGTGGGCGGCGTTGGGGTTTGTGCGTCGTGATGGGGTGAAGGGTGCGGGGGTGAAATCGGCGCGGGTGGTCGGTGATCCGGAGACTTCGGATGCTGAGGGCTTGACTGCTTCGGCGCAGGGTGTGGGTGTGGGTGCTGGTGTTGGGGATGTGTGGAGTTTCTTTTTTGGGGATGGGACTGCTGAGCATCCCAATGGTGGGATTTTGATTGGGAATGGGTATTCGTGGACGGCGCAGACGTGCACGGGTGGGGTGGCGTGCACGGGTGGTAATGGGGGGTTGTTCGGGTCGGGTGGGGATGGGTTTAACGGGGGTAATGGTGGGTCGGCGGGGTGGTTCGGTAATGGTGGTGATGGTGGGGCTGGTGTTGCTGGGTCTAATGGTGGTGCGGGTGGTTCTGGTGGTACGGGTGGGTTGTTCCTGGGTAATGGCGGTAATGGTGGTGCTGGTGGGGCGGCGAGCAATGTTGCTGGTGTGGGTGGTGTGGGTGGTGCTGGTGGGGATACCGGGTTTTTGGGGTGGGGTGTGGGCGGTGCTGGTGGTGTGGGTGGTTCCGGTGGGGCTGCTGGTGCGGGTGGTGATGGTGGTGATGGTGGTTCGACCGGGGTGTTGTCCTCGATCGGTCATGGCGGGCAGGGCGGCGATGGTGGTGGGGGCGGCACGGTAGGTGGTCAGGGTGGTCAGGGTGGTCATGGCGGGATCGTGATCGGTGATGGTGGGGCTGGTGGGGCTGGTGGTGCGGGTGGGTTGAGCGCTGATGGGGTGGGTGGTAACGGCGGCGATGGTGGTGGGGCGGGCTGGTACGGCTCGGGTGGTGATGGTGGTGCTGGTGTTGCTGGTGTGGTGGGCGGTTCGGGTGGTGCTGGTGGTGTGGGCGGGTTGTTCGTCGGTAATGGTGGTGACGGCGGCGCGGGCGGTAACGCGAGTTCTGATGGTGGTGATGGTGGTGATGGCGGTGCCGGGGGTGATACCGGTCTGATTTCGTGGGGTCAGGGCGGTAATGGTGGCGCCGGCGGTATTGGTGGGGATGAGGGCACCGGCGGGGCTGGTGGTGATGGCGGCAGCGCGGGGTTGATCTCGACCCTGGCGATCGGCGGTGCTGGTGGCGCCGGTGGTGCCGGTGGCGCCGGTGGCGGTCAGGGTGGTCGCGGCGGTAACGGTGGTGATTCCGGTCTGGTGGCCGGTGATGGTGGTGCCGGTGGTGCCGGTGGAGACGGCATCGGATCGGGCACCGATGGCGGTGATGGCGGTGATGGCGGCTCGACCGGGGTGTTGTCGGTGTGGGGTGACGGCGGCGCTGGTGGTGCCGGTGGTGATGGTGCTGACGGGGATCAGGGCGCCGATGGGGACGGTTCGGGTGTCTCCGGTGGTGATGGTGTCGGTGGTGGTGATGGCGGTAAAGGCGGCAATGGTGGTGCGGGCAGTTTCGTGATCGGTGGCGGGGGTGCCGGGGGTGCCGGGGGTAACGGTGGGTCCGGTGGTGGTGGCGGTGACGGCGCCAATGGTGATGACGGCGCCAATCCCGGTGATGACGGCACGACCGGCGGCTCGGGCGGTGACGGCGGTGATGCCGGTAATGGTGGTGATGGCGGTAACGCCGGCGAGGGCCGCTTGTTGTTCGTGATCACCAGCAACGGGGCCAACGGTTCCGGCGGCGCGGGCGGTCAGGGCGGTAACGCCGGGCGTCCCGGTGATGGCGGGTCGGGCCGTGACGGAGACGCCACGACCCCGGCCGGTGGTCGGGGCGGTAACGGCGGCGATCCGGGTGCCGCCGGTGACGGTGGTGTCGGTGGTATCGCGGGTACCGGTGGTGTCGGCGGGCATGACGGGGTCTCTGGTGATGGCGGGGTGTCGATCATCGGCCCGGCCGGTAACGGCGGTAACGGTGGCGCCGGGTGGGGGTCCACGGCTGCGGGCGGGACCGGCGGTGCCGGTGGTGCTGGTGGTGATGGCGGCGCGGTCGGTAACGGCGGTAACGGTGGTGCTGGTGGGGTCGGCGGGCCTTCTGGCGGTGCTGGTGGTGTCGGTGGTTCCGGTGGTGCCGGGGGCACCGCCTCGGGTAACGGCGGCAATGGTGGTGCGGGTGGGGCGGGGTCGGCGGCGACCACCCTGACCGCTGGTGGTGCCGGTGGTGACGGCGGTGCCGGCGGGTCGGCGGGTCTGGCGGGCAACGGCGGTAACGGTGGTGCCGGCGGGGTGGGTGGCCTGGGCGCTGATGGGGTCAATCCCACCCCGTCCGGGCAGGGCGCCACGGGCGCCCCGTCCTACACCGGGGCGACCCCCGGTGATGCCGGGGACTCGGCGACCGATCCGGCGTTCGCCGATGGCGGTGACGGTGGTGACGGCGTCACCGGTGGGGCCAACCAGTCCGGCGGTGACGGTGGTGACGGCCAATGGGCGCTCTCGGGTGAGTTGGCCGCCGGTGGTGACGGTGGTGACGGCGCCGATGGTGGTGCCGGTGGGGCTGGTGGTGACGGTGGTGCCGGCGGGGTCGGGGCGTCGTGGACCGGGCAGGCCTACGGCGGGACCGGTGGTGACGGCGGCAAGGGCGGTACCGGCGGGGCCGGTGGTGACGGCGGCGCCGGTGGCCTGGCGGCCGGCCCCGAAGGACAAGCCGGTGACGGCGGCGATGGCGGTGACGGCGGCGCCGGAGTGTCGGGTAAGGCCGGCGGGGCCGGCGGTAACGGCGGCGCCGGCGGTAACGGCGGTTCTCAATCCGGTAACGGCGGTAACGGCGGCGCGGCCGGGGCCGGCGGCCAGGGCGGTAAAGGCTCCAGCGGTGGTGCCGGTGGTGACGGCGGCGCCGGCGGTACCGGCTACGACGGCGCGGTCGGCGGCAGTGGCGGCAAAGCGGGTAAGGGCGGTACCGGTGGAGTCGGTGGAGCCGGCGGGGTCGCCGGCAGTGGCGGCACCGCGGGAACCGCGGCCAACGGTAAAGCCGGGTTCACCGGTGCCGGCGCCTCCAACGGGGTGACCGGAACCTCCGGCGCGACCGGCGCGAACGGCACGACCGGCGCTAACGGCGGCTCCAACCAGTCCACCCTCTACGACGGCGATGTCCTGGTCATCGGTAACGGCTCCACCGGAACCACCGGCACAGCCGGTGGTGACGGCGGCTGGCTCTACGGCGACGGCGGTAACGGCGGCACCGGCGCCCCCGGATCCACCGGCGGGACCGGCGGGAACGCCGGCCTGATCGGGGACGCCGGTAACGGCGGTAACGGCGGTGTCGGCACCACCGGATCCACCGGCGGCAAGGGCGGCGCCGGCGGGAACGCCGGACTCTACGGCGACGGCGGCCAGGGCGGTAACGGCGGCACCGGCGGTGCCGGAGCCCGCGGTTCCGCCGCCGACACCGGAGACGCCGGCCTGACCGCCGATGCCGGGCGGCACCGGCGGCACCGGCGGTAACGGCGGCCAGGGCGGTAACGGCGGCCTCGGCGGCTCCGGACTCGGTGACGGCGGCAACGGCGGCCAGGGCGGCAACGGCGGTGCCGGCGGCACCGGCGGCACCGGCGGCCAGGGCGGCGACTCCCTCGATCCCGCGATCAACGGCGGCGACGCCGGTAACGGCGGCACCGGCGGCCAGGGCGGCAACGCCGGTAACGGCGGCACCGGCGGCCAAGCCCCCTCCGGCCTGAGCAACGACGGCACCGGCGGCAACGCCGGCAACGGCGGCAACGGCGGCAACGGCGGAGACCCCGGCGCCCGCGGCGGTAACGGCGCCACCGGCACCGAAGCCCACCCCGACGGCTCCACCGGCGGCAACGGCGCCAACGGCGGCACCGGCGGCCAACCCGGCACCGGATCCAACCCCGGCAACACCGGCAACGGATCCACCGGAACCAGCCACGGCGGCAACGGCGGCAACGGCTACAGCGTCAGCGGTGACGGAGCTGCGACCTATGGTGGCACCGGCGGCAACGGCGGCAACGCCGGCAACTACGGCAACGGCGGCCAAGGCGGCAAGGGCGGCGATTCGACGAACTTCGGCTCGACGGCCAGCTTTGACGCCCGAGGCGGCAAGGGCGGCAACGGCGGCAACGGCGGTGCGATCGCGGGCAATGGCGGTACCGGCGGCACCGGCGGAGACGGGTACGGACTTGGTGAGTCTTATGCCAATGGCGGTGGAGGTGGTCGAGGCGGAGACGCGCCAGGGACCGGCGGTAATGGAGGTAACGGCGGCAACGGCGGCAACGCGACATCACCGGACGACAGCGCGTTCTCGGGCGACGGTGGGCGAGGTGGCGATGCCTACGGAGCCGGCAACGGCGGCAATGGCGGCAATGCCGGCACTTCCAGGGCCGAGGGCGGTGGCTACGCCGAGTCCTACGGGGGTGGTCGCGGTGGCGATGCCTACGGCTCGGGCAACGGTGGTGACGGCGGCAAGGGCGGTGACGCTTTCTCGGCCAGCTATTCGATTGGTGGTGGCGCCTACAGCTACACCGGTGGTGACGGCGGCACAGCCTTTGGCGACGGGAACGGCGGCCGGGGCGGCGACGGCGGCGATGCGACTGGCGGTTATGCCCTGGCATACGCGGGCGGCAACGGCGGTGCCGCTTACGGTGCCGGCAACGGCGGCACGGGCGGAAACGGTGGCGCTGCGAACGGTATCGATGCCGATGACTACGGCGCCGAAAGCGGTGACGGGGGCAATGGCGGCCACGCCTACGGTGCTGGCAACGGTGGTGACGGCGGCAACGGCGGGGCGACCGTCACCTGGGGAGTCAATGACGGCAACGGCAATGGTGGGAACGGCGGCGCTGCGGACGGTGCTGGCAACGGTGGCAACGGCGGCCGCGGCGGCGACGCCACCGCGCCGGGCAACGCGACCGGTGGTGACGGCGGTAAGGGTGGTCGTTCTACACACGGTCAGGCCGGTAATGGCGGCACTGGCGGAGATGCGACTGTGGAGCAGACCGATGCTTACGGCGGCCGGGGCGGCGAGGGCGGCTTGACCGATGATGGTGTCGCGGGTATCGGTGGCTCGGGCGGTAACGCCACGGTCGTTGACGGAGACGCCTTCGGCGGCACCGGCGGAACCGGTGGTGCGGGAATCTCTGTCGACGGTGGCAACGGTGGAGCCGGTGGCAATGCGACTACTGACACCGGCACAGCCGTGGCCGGTACCGGTGGCGTGGGCGGAACCACCAGCATCCCCTTTGGGTTCGGCGGTGTCGGCGGTACCGGTGGCAACGCAGATGCCGGTGGCACTGGTGGAGTTGCCTTGGGCGGTGAGGGCGGTACCGGCGGCGCGGGGGTTGTGGGCCTTTCCAACGGCGGTAACGGCGGCCACGGTGGTGACGCGGCCGCCCGCTCGGCACCTACCGGCGGCACCGGTGGTGTGGGCGGTCAGCCGGGCATCGGTGGTACCCCTGGGGTGACAGGCCTCAACGGCCAGCCTGATCCCCCGTAGTAACGCGAAGCACTGTGTTCATCGTCTCGACGAGACGATGAACACAGTGCTTCGCGGTCAGGCAGTTCGGGCGGTGCCGCCGACGAGGCGGATGATTTTCGCGTTGCCCACACCGACCCGGCGAGGATCAGTCCCAGCCCGAGCAGATTCCACCACGTCACTGGTTCGCGCAGGACCACCACGCCTGCGGCCAACGCGACGGCGGGGTTGACGTAGGTGATGATCGGCGCTTTGGTGGGTCCGACCTCTCGAATCAGCGCGAAGAACACGATGAAGGCCAGCGCAGTGCAGACGACGGCAAGCGCAATGATCGCCGCAAGCGCGTGGCCGGAGGGAACCTCCCGCGGCCAGGCCGGAACCGCCAGCGGTAGACACAACAAAGCCGCGAGCCCCAGCGTGGCGGCGGTCAAACCGGGACCCGGCACGTCCGCCAGGTACCGCGCCGCAATCAAGGGGCCTGTCGCGTAGCAGGCCGCGACGAGTAGCACTTCGGTGACGGGCCACGCGCTGCCGCCACTGATCCCGGGTGCGGCAAGCGCGGCGACACCGGCCAGGCCGACAGCAAGACCGATTACCTGAACTGCGTCCAAGCGGTGCTCGCCACCGGTGACCCGGTCCAGAATCGCGGCGATGATCGGCGTCGCCGCGATGAGCAGACCGGTTAGCGAACTCGTCAGGTGTCGCTCGGCGTCGGCCAACAGCAGCCAGGCCGCAACCAGTTCCACCACTGCGAATGCCACCACGGGCTTCCAATGTCGGACGATCGTCGTGCGAGCCTCTCGGGACAGAGCCAGCGGCAGCAGGAGAACGGCTCCTATCGCCGACCGCGCGAATACCAGGACTGGCACTGAAACCTCGTCGACCGCGACTTTGATCAGCAGGTAGGGAATTCCCCAGATCACGCCCATGGCTGCGAACAGCATCCATCCGCGCAGGCTCACCGCCTCACCCTACGAACACCGCCCACGACCAAGCGCGGTTAGCCTGAGGTGTGTCCGAGAGCCTGTTCGATGCGCCGGCCGACAGGCAGCCGAGTCCGCCTGCATCGGCGCCGCTCGCGGTCCGGATGCGTCCCGCAAGCCTTGACGAGGTTGTCGGTCAGGAACACCTGCTGCGCCCGGGTTCGCCGTTACGGAGACTGGTCGAGGGTTCCGGTGCCGCGTCGGTGATCCTGTACGGGCCGCCCGGCACCGGCAAGACGACTTTGGCGTCGTTGATCTCCCAGGCCACCGGCCGCCGGTTCGAAGCGCTGTCGGCGCTGTCGGCCGGGGTGAAGGAAGTCCGGGCGGTGCTGGATGTCGCGCGTAAGGCGCTGCTGGTCGGTGAGCAGACGGTCCTGTTCATCGACGAGGTGCACCGTTTTTCGAAGACCCAGCAGGACGCGCTGCTGGCGGCCGTCGAGAATCGGGTCGTTCTGCTGGTCGCGGCAACTACCGAGAATCCGTCGTTTTCGGTTGTCGCGCCACTGCTTTCGAGGTCGTTGATCCTGCAGCTGCAGCCGCTGGCGGCGGACGACATCCGCACTCTCGTGCAGCGTGCCGTCGTGGACCCGCGCGGTCTGAACGGCAAGACCACCATTGACGACGATGCGGTCGCGCTGTTGGTGCAGCTGTCGGCAGGCGATGCGCGGCGGGCGCTGACCGCTTTGGAGGTGGCCGCGGAGGCCGACGGCGGAATCACCGTAGACGTCATCGAACAGTCGCTGGACCGGGCCGCGGTCCGCTATGACCGCGACGGGGACCAGCACTATGACGTTGTCAGTGCGTTCATCAAGTCGATCCGCGGCTCCGATGTCGACGCGGCGCTGCACTACCTGGCCAGGATGTTGGTGGCGGGGGAGGACCCGCGGTTCGTGGCGCGGCGGTTGATGATCCTGGCGAGCGAAGACATCGGTATGGCCGATTCGTCGGCGCTATCGGTGGCGGTCGCCGCGGCGCAGACCGTCCAGTTGATCGGCATGCCCGAAGCACAGTTGACGCTTGCGCATGCGACCACGTACCTGGCGACGGCTCCCAAGTCGAACGCGGTGACAACGGCGCTGGCCTCGGCGATGAGCGACATTCGTGCGGGCAAGGCCGGGACGGTGCCGGTTGCGCTGCGCGACGGACACTATTCGGGCGCCGCGCGGCTGGGCCATGCCAAGGGCTATCGGTATCCGCACGATGACCCGGATGGTGTTGTGGCGCAACAGTATCCGCCCGACGATCTCGTGAGTACCGATTACTACCGGCCGACGACTCATGGCCGGGAGCGTGACATGCAGTCCCGGCTCGACAAGCTCCGGGCGATCATCCGGCACCGGCGTTAGCGGGGACGCGATATGCAACTGCGGTTCCCCGACGTCGCCATTGCGCAGCCGCACTACGAGAGCGTGTATTGCGCTCTGGTCCATCCCGCCGAGCCCGAGGCGCTGTGGATCCGCACCACCGTCAAGAAGCGCCCCGGGCACGAGCCGACAGGGGCGCTGTGGGTCACCTGGTTCAGCCCGGCGGGTGTACGCGCCACCAAGGTCGACGACCTCCCGGTGAGTCCGGGCGGACTCGGCATCGACTGTGGGCCTGCGTCGCAAGGGCCGGCGGGCAGCCGTGGGTCCGTCGAATCCGAGGGTCTGTCGGCGCAGTGGGATCTCACTTTCACTCCTCTGGTGAGGAGTCTCGAACACCTTCGGTCGCAGATCCTCTACCGCGCCCCGCTCCCACGCACGAAGGCGACGTCGCCAGTCCCCGATCTCGGCGTCGGCGGAACCTTGGTCGTCGATGACAAGCCCGTCGATTTGACCGGGTGGACCGGGATGCTGGGCCACAACTGGGGCACCGAACATGCGGCGCGGTGGATTTGGCTGCGGGCGTGCGGCCTTGGTGACGGCGGTTCCGGCTGGCTCGATGCCGTGCTCGGTCGCGTCCGGATGGGCCCGGTGCTGGCGCCGTGGACCGCCTTCGGTGCGCTTGAGTTCGACGGCACCCGCCACAACCTTGGCGGGTTGCTGACCCGGGGCACGTCCGTCGTCGTTTCCGAAAGAGCGGCCGACATCGGACTTACCGGTCCGGGGGTGTCGGTCAGCGTCCGCGCCGAGGTCTCGCCCGCACGGACGGTCGGCTGGGAGTACGCCGACCCTGGCGGCCACCGTCACGAGGTCGTCAACTGTTCCGTCGCCGATATCTCCCTCGTGGTCAACCGGGGCGGCTCGAGGGTGACTCTGCACCCGAGCCGGCGCGGGGTCTTGGAGATCGGCGGCGACCGCCGCGCCTTCGACGTCCCGTTGCAGCCCTTCTCGGACTGAGAGTCCGCCGTCGAAGTCGCCCGAACGCGCGCCTCATCGAGGGGAATCTGCCGACCGGTAGGGTAGGGCGGTCGAAGTGACGGTCGAGCCGCGTGTCGAGCGGCGCCCCCCAACCCGAGGAAGCCAGCGTGCAGACACACGAGATCAGGAAGCGTTTCCTGGATCACTTCGTATCAGCCGGACACACCGAGGTTCCCAGCGCATCGGTGATTCTCGATGACCCGAATCTGCTGTTCGTCAATGCCGGCATGGTCCAGTTCGTGCCTTATTTCCTGGGGCAGCGCACTGCGCCGTACGCGACCGCGACGAGTGTCCAGAAGTGCATCCGCACCCCCGATATCGACGAGGTCGGTGTCACGACCCGCCACAACACGTTCTTCCAGATGGCGGGCAACTTTTCGTTCGGCGACTATTTCAAGCGCGACGCCATCAGGCTCGCCTGGAGTCTGCTCACCAAGTCGGTTGACGACGGCGGCTACGGATTCGATCCGGAACGGCTGTGGGCGACGGTCTTTTACGACGACGACGAGGCGGTAGGCCTCTGGCAGGAGATCGCCGGTCTGCCGTCGGAGCGCATCCAACGCCGCGGCATGGCCGACAACTATTGGTCGATGGGCATTCCGGGGCCGTGTGGACCCTGCTCTGAGATCTATTTCGACCGGGGACCCGAATACGGTGTCGAGGGCGGTCCCGAGGCCAACGAGGACCGCTATATCGAAATCTGGAATCTCGTTTTCATGCAGAACGAGCGCGGCCAGGGCACGTCCAAGGAGGATTTCGAGATCCTCGGCCCGCTGCCGCGTCAGAACATCGACACCGGCATGGGGGTGGAGCGGATCGCCTGCCTGCTGCAGGGTGTCGACAACGTCTACGAGACGGACTTGGTCCGTCCGGTGATCGACACGGTGGCGCGCTACGCGCCGCGCGGATACGGCGCCGGAAATCACGCGGACGACGTGCGCTATCGCATCATCGCCGATCACACCCGGACAGCCGCGATCATCATCGGGGACGGCGTGACGCCGGGCAACGAGGGCCGCGGTTACGTGCTGCGGCGGCTGCTGCGCCGGATCATCCGTGCGGCCAAGCTGCTGGGTGTCGAGCAGCCCGTCATGGCCGATCTGATGGAGACGGTCCGCGACGCGATGGGGCCGTCGTATCCGGAGTTGGTCACCGACTTCGACCGGATCAACCGGATCGCGGTGGCCGAGGAGACGGCGTTCAATCGCACCTTGACGTCGGGTTCGAGACTTTTCGAGGATGCCGCGGCGGCCACCAAGGCGGCGGGTAAGACGGTGCTGGGCGGTTCGGAGGCTTTCGCCCTGCACGACACGTACGGATTCCCGATCGAACTGACTCTGGAGATGGCCGCTGAGACGGGGCTTTCGGTCGACGAGTTGGGATTCCGCGAGCTGATGGCCGAGCAGCGTCGCCGCGCCAAGGCCGACGCCGCCGCCCGCAAACACGCGCACGCGGACCTGTCGGCATTCCGGGAGCTAGTGGACGCCGGACCCACCGAGTTCACCGGATTTGACGAATTGACTTCGCAGGCAAGGATTCTCGGGATCTTTGTCGACGGCAGGCGGGTTCCGGTGGTGGCCCACAATCCGCGGGTGCATTCGGAGGCCCCGCCGCCGGAGCGCGTGGAGATCGTGCTTGACCGCACGCCGTTGTATGCGGAGTCGGGCGGGCAGATCGCCGATGCGGGTTCGATCACCGGCACCGGTGGCAGCGCGACGGCCAAGGCGGCCGTCACCGACGTGCAGAAGATCGCGAAGACGCTGTGGGTGCACCGCGTCAATGTCGAGTCGGGCGAATTCGTCGAGGGCGACGTCGTCGAGGCCGCTGTCGATCCGGACTGGCGGCATGGATCCACCCAGGGGCATTCCGGCACCCACATGGTGCACGGTGCGTTGCGACAGGTGTTGGGGCCCAACGCCGTCCAGGCGGGCTCGCTCAACAGGCCCGGCTATCTTCGTTTCGATTTCAATTGGCAGGGCCCGCTCAGCGAGCAGCAGCGGATGGACATCGAGGAGATCGCCAACGAGGCGGTCCAGGCCGATCACGAGGTGCACACCTTCACCACCGAACTCGACAAGGCCAAGGCCATGGGTGCGATGGCGTTGTTCGGCGAGCAGTACCCCGACAAGGTTCGGGTGGTCGAGATCGGCGGGCCGTTCTCACTGGAGTTGTGCGGCGGCACCCATGTCCGCAATTCGGCGCAGATCGGCCCTGTGACGTTGTTGGGTGAGTCGTCGGTCGGCTCGGGCGTTCGTCGCGTCGAGGCTTATGTGGGATTGGATTCGTTCCGTCATCTCTCGAAGGAACGCGCGTTGATGGCCGGGCTGGCTTCGTCGCTGAAGGTTCCGTCGGACGAGGTGCCCGCCCGGGTGGCGAATCTGGTGGAGCGGCTCAAGGTGGCCGAGAAGGAAGTCGAGCGGATGCGGCTGGCTTCGGCCAAGGCTGCGGGCGCCAATGCCGCCGCGGGCGCTGAACAGGTCGGTAAGGTCCGACTCGTGGCACAGCGGATGGCGGCCGGTATGAGCGCGGGCGACCTGCGTTCTCTTGCCGGTGACATCCGCGGAAAGCTGGGAGTTGAGCCCGGCGTCGTGGTGCTCATCGCCGAAGCCGATGGTTCCGTGCCGTTCGTCGTGGCGGTTAACCCTGCCGCGCAGGACGTCGGCGTGCGAGCCGATGATCTGGTGAGGCAGATCGCGACGGCGGTGGGTGGTCGTGGGGGTGGAAAGGCGGATCTGGCGCAGGGGTCGGGCAGCGAACCGGGTGGTATCGATGCGGCACTGACTTCGGTGCGCGCAGAGATGGCCCGGAGCTGACGGCGTGCCGGCAGTGACCGACCGTGTGGCCGATCGTCCCGGCTCTGACGACCCTGGACGGGGCCGTCGGCTGGGAATCGATGTCGGCACTGTCCGGATCGGGGTTGCGGTGAGCGATCCGGACGGGATTCTGGCGACGCCGGTCGAAACGGTTCGCCGGGATGGTTCGGGGAAACATCTCCGTCGGCTCGTGGCGCTTGTTGCGGAATCCGAAGTGGTCGAGGTCGTTGTCGGATTGCCGCGCACGTTGGCCGATCGGGCCGGTTCCTCGGCGCGGGACGCGGCCGATCTCGCTGATGCGTTGGCCGCCAAGATCGCTCCGGTGCCGGTGCGCCTGGCCGACGAGCGGTTGACCACCGTCAGCGCGCAGCGCTCGCTGCGGGAGGCGGGCGTTCGCGCGAAGCAGCAGCGCGGGGTCATCGATCAGGCCGCGGCGGTGTCGATTCTGCAGGGCTGGCTCGATCAACGGCGGAACATCCTGTCGACGCCGGAGGCGGGCGATGCCTGAGGGTTCCCGGCCTGAGGATTCGCGCTCGGATCGACGTGCGCAGGCGCGGGCTGAACGGCGCGCGGAACGTGAGCAGCGCATGCGGGACAGGCGGAAGCGTAACCGCCGCAACGCGATTGGTGTGGGCGTCGTGGTTGCCCTGATTGCCGCGATCGTTGCGGTGTTCGTCGGGGGCAGGTTCTTCGGTGGATCTGACGAATTCGCTGGAGATGGCAAGGCGGACATCGTCATTCAGGTCCACGACGGGGATTCGACCACCGCCATCGGTCAGACGTTGGTGGACAACAAGGTCATCGCGACGGTCAAGGGGTTCGTCGACGCCGCACGCAGCAACGGCGCGATTTCGGCCATCCAGCCTGGCTTCTACAAGGTTCGCACGGAGGTTCCGGCGGCTTCGGCTGTGGCGCGCTTGGCCGATCCGGGTAGCCGGGTCGGCAAGGTGGTTATTCCGGAGGGGCGTCAACTCGACGACGTCGAGGCTGTCGGTACCGGCGCCGTCACCCAGGGGATCTTCACACTGGTTTCCGACGCCAGTTGCGTGGATCTCAACGGCCAGCGGAAATGTGTTGCGGTAGCGGATCTTCGGCGAGCCGCCGAGCTGGAGACGGCGGCCGCCCTGAACGTGCCCGAGTGGGCCGTCGAGGCCGTCGCCGCACAGGGCAACAACCATCGGCGCATCGAAGGGTTGATTGCGCCGGGGACGTGGAACGTCAATCCGGCCGGATCGGGGCCGGAAATCCTGTCGGCATTGATTGCCGAGAGCGTCACGCACTACGTCAACGGTGGAATCCTCGACACGGCCAAGGCGATGAACCTGTCTCCGTACGAGGTTCTCGTGGTCGGTTCGCTGGTGCAGCGTGAGGCCAAACCCCACGACTTCGCAAAGGTGGCCCGCGTCATCTACAACAGGCTGGCCGAGCCGCAGCGGCTGGAGTTCGACTCCACGGTGAACTATCCACTGGACCGACAGGAAGTCGCGACCACCGACGCGGATCGTGCGCAGGTGACACCGTGGAACACGTATGCGGCCGATGGGCTGCCGGCGACACCGATCTGTTCGCCCGGCGACGACGCGCTGGCTGCTGCCGAACACCCCGAGCCCGGGAACTGGCTGTACTTCGTGACTGTGGACCTGGACGGCACCACCCTGTTCACGCACGAGTATCAGGAGCATCTGGCCAACATCGAACTGGCACGCCGCAATGGTGTGCTCGACTCCGCCCGATGACTCGGTTTCCCCGCGAGCAGACGCTGAGGTCCCCGAACGCACGGCGTGTCGGGGACCTCAGCGTCTGCTCGCGCAAGGGAACTGGGCCACAGCAATGACTGCACGAAAAGCAGCGGTCCTGGGCTTGCCCGTATCGCACTCGAAGTCGCCGCTGCTGCATCTGGCCGCGTACCACGCTCTGGGTCTGTCCGACTGGACGTATGACCGCATCGAGTGCGCGGCGGAGGAATTGCCCGGATTGGTGCGCGGTTTGGGCCCTGAGTGGGTGGGCCTGTCGGTGACTATGCCGGGCAAGTTCGCGGCGTTGCAGTGCGCCGACGAGCGCACCGAACGCGCCGAACTCGTCGGTTCGGCGAACACCCTGGTGCGTACTCGAAAGGGGTGGCGCGCCGACAACACCGACATAGACGGTGTTGCCGGCGCTTTGGGCCACGTACGGCACATCCGTCGCGCGATCGTCTTGGGTTCGGGCGGCACAGCGCCCGCGGCGGTGGTGGGGCTTGCGGAACTCGGCGTTCTCGAGACCACCATCGTCGCCCGGAGCCCGGAGAAAGCGGAGCGGCTTGTCGCGCTGAGCCGGGCGGTAGGTATGGCTTCCGATTTCCGCGATCTGACCGACCCGGATCTCGGCGCCACGGCGGCCGGTGCCGACGTTCTGGTGAGCACCATTCCCGCGGACGCGGCGGTGAACTACGCCGCGATGTTCGCGGCGATCCCGGTCCTGCTGGACGCGATTTATGACCCCTGGCCCACGCCTCTGGCCGAGGCCGTGCAGACCACCGGCGGTCAAGTCATCGGCGGCCTCGACATGCTGCTGCATCAGGCTTTCAGTCAGGTCGAACAATTCACAGGCCGGCCCGCTCCACGCGAGCAGATGTCGGCAGCCTTGTCCTAGCCTGCGGGAGTGCAAGCGCTGATCGGTGCCGTCGTGCTGGTGTGGGCGGCCGTGCTCACGAGATTCGACATCCGCGAACGCCGCCTTCCGAACGCGCTCACGCTGCCGGGCGCGGCGATAACGCTGGCGACGGCCGCCGCGTGTGGAAGAGGCGTTGAAGCCGTCCAGGGAGGGTTGGCACTTGCGGGCATCTACCTGTTGATACACCTGCTCGCCCCGCACGCGATGGGGGCGGGTGACGTGAAGCTGGCCATCGGGTTGGGAGGGCTGACCGGGGCGCTTGGAAGCGAGGTCTGGGCGCTGGCCGCGTTGGGCGCCCCGCTGCTGACCGCGATCGCCGGAATCCTCGGGCGCACGAAGTCGCTCCCGCATGGCCCCTCGATGTTCGCCGCGAGCCTGGCGGCGGCAGCGATGACGCAGGTTGGGCCGGGCGTAGCCCACATGGGAGTATGGGACGCGTGTTGCGATGGATGACTGCCGGTGAATCTCACGGCCGCGCGCTGGTGACTGTGGTCGAAGGGATGGTCGCGGGTGTCGGTGTGACCTCGTCGGACATCGCCGAGCAGTTGGCCCGCAGGAGGCTTGGGTACGGCCGCGGGGCGCGGATGAAGTTCGAGCAGGACCAGGTCACGGTGCTCGGTGGTGTGCGTCACGGCAGCACTCTTGGTGGCCCCATTGCCATCGAAATCGGCAACAGCGAGTGGCCCAAGTGGGAATCGGTGATGGCGGCCGACCCGGTCGATGAGGCTGAGCTCTCGATCGCCCGTAACGCCCCCTTGACAAGGCCGCGGCCGGGCCATGCCGACTACGCGGGCATGCTGAAGTACGGCTTCGATGACGCGCGTCCGGTGTTGGAGCGCGCGTCGGCGCGGGAGACGGCGGCCCGTGTGGCGGCCGGAACCGTGGCCAGAGAGTTTCTGAGGCAGGCCCTGGGCGCGGAGGTGCTGTCCCATGTGATCTCGATAGGCGCCTCGGAGCCCTACGCGGGACCCCCGCCGGCCGCCGCAGATCTCGAGAGAATCGACGCCAGCCCGGTGCGGGCCTGCGACGAGGCCGCCGAGGCCAGCATGATCACCGAGATCGAGGCTGCGAAAAAGGACGGCGACACGCTTGGCGGTGTGGTTGAAGTGGTGGTCTACGGCCTTCCCGTCGGCCTTGGTTCGTTCACCAGTGGCGACAATCGCCTCGACGGGCAGCTTGCCGCGGCGCTGATGGGTATTCACGCGATCAAGGGCGTCGAGATCGGTGACGGTTTCGAGACGGCGCGCCGTCGGGGCACCGTTGCCCATGACGAGATCTATCCGGGGCCCGACGGCGTCGTCCGCTCTACGAACAGGGCCGGTGGGCTCGAGGGCGGCATGACGAACGGTCAGCCGCTACGGGTCAGGGCGGCTATGAAGCCGATTTCGACGGTGCCTCGGGCACTGGCCACCATCGATATGGCGACCGGTGAGGAAGCGGTGGCCATCCATCAGCGCTCCGATGTGTGCGCGGTACCGGCGGCGGGTGTGGTTGCCGAAGCGATGGTGGCACTGGTGGTGGCGCGGGCGGTGCTGGAGAAGTTCGGCGGCGATTCTCTCGCCGAGACTCGTCGCAACATCGACGGATACCTGCATGCCATCTCGGAGCGCGCTTCGGTCTCCGATCCGATGCCGGTCTCGGGGTAACAGCGATGGCTCCGAGAGCCGTGCTGGTCGGATTGCCGGGCTGCGGGAAATCCACCATCGGACGTCGGCTCGCGCGGGCGATGGATTTGACCCTGCTCGACACGGACAGTGCGATCGAGGCGAAGACCGGCCGGGTGATCGCCGAGATCTTCGCCGAGGACGGTGAAGAGGAGTTCCGCCGGATCGAAGAAGAGGTGATCCGGGAGGCGCTGGACACCCACGACGGGATCCTTTCGCTGGGGGGCGGCGCGGTCACGTCACCGGGGGTCCGGGAGGCGCTGGCGGGGCACACGGTTGTATTCCTGGAGATCAGCGCCTCGGAGGGGGTGCGCAGGACCAGTGGCAGTACGGTTCGTCCGTTGCTGGCGGGCGCCGATCATGCCGAGAAATATCGCAAGCTGATGAACGACCGGATCCCGCTGTACCGCAGGGTTGCGACCATCCGGGTGAACACGAACCGCCGTAACCCCGGCGCTGTCGTCCGGCATATTGTTGCGCGTCTTGAGAATCCGCAGCCTCAGCGGCGTCGCAGGCCGCCGTGGCGCAGGACGTCGGCCACCGTGGCGAAACGCATTGCGGCGGCGACCAAGAAGGCCGAGTCGGCGGCTGTGCCGGCCACGCCTCCATCGCCCCTCCAGCCCCCACACCCGTCACCGGCCACCGTGGCGGCCCGCCGCAACGGAATTCGTAAATGAAGGAACAGCACATGAGCGACGTGTCCACCGTCGAGGTGGCTTTGGATCCGTCCTATCCCATCGTCATCGGGACAGGATTACTGGGGGAGTTGGAGCAGCTGTTGGCCGGCCGTCACAGGGTGGCCATCCTGCATCAGCCGGTGCTCGCGCAGACCGCAGAGGCGGTCAGAAACACGTTGGTGGACAAGGGGGTTGACGCGCACCGTATCGAAATCCCAGACGCCGAAGCCGGAAAGGACCTCCCCGTTCTGGGTTTCATCTGGGAAGTCTTGGGGCGCATCGGCATCGGTCGCAAGGATGCCGTGGTGAGCCTCGGCGGCGGCGCCGCCACCGATGTGGCGGGATTCGCCGCGGCGACTTGGCTGCGCGGCATCGACATCGTTCACATCCCGAGTACGTTGCTCGGCATGGTCGACGCGGCGGTCGGCGGCAAGACGGGCATCAACACCGATGCCGGGAAGAATCTGGTCGGTGCCTTTCATCAGCCCATAGCGGTGCTTGACGATCTGGCGTTGCTGGAGACGCTGCCGCGCAACGAACTCGTCGCCGGAATGGCCGAGGTGGTGAAGGCGGGATTCATCGGCGATCCCCGGATTCTGGAGCTCATCGAAGCAGATCCGGACGCCGCCGTGGACCCGTCCGGAAATGTGTTGCCCGAGTTGATTTTCCGGTCGGTCAAGGTGAAGGCCGACGTGGTTGGTGCCGATGAGCGCGAGTCGGAGTTGCGGGAGATCCTCAACTACGGTCACACCCTTGCCCACGCCATCGAGCGGCGTGAGCGCTACCGGTGGCGCCACGGTGCGGCAGTGTCGGTCGGTCTGGTGTTCGCGGCCGAATTGGGCCGCCTCGCGGGGCGTCTCGATGACGCGACCGCCGATCGTCACCGCGCTGTGTTGACCTCGTTGGGGCTGCCGGTCACCTACGACGCCGATGCACTGCCCGAACTGATCGAGATCATGGCCGGGGACAAGAAGACTCGTTCGGGTGTGCTGCGATTCGTCGTGCTCGACGGTCTGGCGAAACCGGGACGTCTGGAGGGCCCGGATCCGTCGCTTCTCGCGGCGGCCTACGCGGAGGTGGTGAAGTGAAGACGGTTCTGGTTCTGAACGGCCCGAATCTGGGCAGGCTGGGCCGGCGCGAGCCGGATGTCTACGGAAGCACCACCTACGAGGATTTGGTCGCTCTCATCGAGTCGGAGGCGAAGGACTTGGGCCTTGAGGCCGTGGTGCGCCAGAGCGACAGCGAGGCGCAGCTGATCTCCTGGGTTCATGCCGCTGTCGATGCGGGTGACCCCGTGATCCTCAACGCCGGCGCTCTGACCCACACGTCGATTGCGCTGCGCGATGCCTGCGCCGAACTCAGCAGCCCGTTGATAGAGGTGCACATCTCGAATGTGCATGCGCGGGAAGAGTTTCGGCACCACTCGTACCTCAGTGCGGTGGCTACCGGCGTGATCGTCGGTCTTGGGGTGCGGGGCTATCTGCTGGCGCTGCGGTACCTAGCCGGCGACTGACGGTGAGCGATGGCGGCCGGGCTTGACGCTGGCCACCGAGTAGCACACCGCGGTGGACACCACCGACGGCGCCACGGCCGCGATCAGCAACACGAAAGCCGCCGTCAGGAAGTGCGGCTGGGTCAGCCAGTCTTTGGGTGCCCTGGCAAGGCTCATCGCCAGCCATGAACCGGCCATAGCCAGGATGAGCATGCTGATGATCGCCACCTTGATGGAACGAAGGGTGAGCAGCGTTGGCTGTGCGGCATCCAGCAGCGAGCTGTGCAGCACACGCGTACGTCGGTAGACCACCACGAAGTCCAGCAGGATGATCAGCGCGGCCGACGCGGTGATGATCCCTGCCACCCACGGCGCAGGATGTTGGCCGTAGAGGAAATGCAGATAGTCGATCGACGTCTCGCTGATGATCAGCGTCATAGCCATCGCGGAGGCGAACGTAAGCCATCCGCCGAGGCTGGCCAGAAAGCCGAACGCACGCAGATCGTCGGGGTCCTCCTCGGTGACCTTGTTGACCGCGTGGCTGGCCAGCATCCATCCGAGCCCGCCGAAGAGGGCGGTCGTCCCTGCGGCCAGCATGCCGGTGGAGACGATTCCCTGAGTCCAAGCGATGACGCAGATGCCGCGGCGATCACCGTCGTCGGGCGTGGCCGTGCCGCTGATCAGGGAGTACAGAAAGCTGTCCAGCATGAGGATCAGGACTGCCGAGGAGAACAGCGCGATGGTGTGGACGCTTTCGCGGCTGTTGCGGTCGAACACCAACGCGATCGCGGTGATCAGGAATCCGCCGAGCACACCCGCGAGCTGCGAGATCGACGATGCGGAGGTGACGACGCTCCACTGGTCGGAGCTACATGATTGGTCGGGATCAACCACTACTCGGCGGCGGCTGTCGCTCCGTTGTCGCGGGCGGCCTCGAATACGTCGATGTCTTCTGCGCCCTCATCGGTGACGCGACGGCGGGGCATCTCGGGGCGGCCCCGGTCGATGGACAGCCGGCCGATGGCCACCGCGATGACAGCGGGGATGAACACCAGCAGAGCTGTGAACGCCGCGAAGGTGGTGAGCTCGTTGAGCAGGTCGTCGGCGTAGATGTTCTCGTAGAACAGGGAGATGATCCAGGCGACGGCGCCGCTGACCACGCCGGCGAACAGTCCGGCGTTCAGCCAGCGCATCGCCAGATCGCGGCGACGGTCGGGATCCCAGTTGTCCTTGGCGTCGGAGCGGCCGTCCAGAAAGCCCCAGACGATCGGCGCGATTCCGAACAGGGCCACGAGCGTGAGGCTGATCATGCTCGCCTTGTTCTCGTAGGTATTGATCAGTGCGCCCTGCACCAGCCGGACCAGCACCATTCCACCCGCGAACACGAGTCCGCGCAGCATCCACGACGTCATGGGGCATCAGCGTAGCGAGTACCGTCACCGATCGTGACACATTCCCTGCGTAGGGACCGGTTGGCAGCAAAGTTGGCCGAGCACGGTTTGGACGCGATTCTGGTCAGTGACCTGGTCAACGTGCGTTATCTGTCTGGATTCACGGGGTCGAACGGGGCCCTTCTGGTCTTCGCGGACGACACGCCGACGCGGCTGGCAACGGACGGCCGTTACCGTACGCAGGCGGCCCATCAGGCGCCCGACGTCGAGGTCGACATCGAGCGTGCTTGCGGTGACCACCTGGTGAAACAGGCCTTTGCCGCGGGCGCGCGCCGGGTCGGATTCGAATCCCACGTTCTCACCGTCGACGGTTTCCACGCGCTGAGTCGCCGGCTCGACGGAGTGGTGGGCGCGGAGTTGGTGAGGGCCGCGGGGATCGTCGAGCGGTTGAGAGAAGTCAAGGACGCAGGTGAGATCGCCCTGCTGCGGCTGGCTTGCGGGGCGGCCGACGCCGCTCTGAGCGAACTGGTGGCGGGGGGAGGGCTGCGCCCTGGCCGTACCGAGCGGGCCGTCGGCCGGGAGTTGGAGGCCCTGATGCTCGATCACGGCGCGGACGGCAACGCCTTCGAGACGATCGTCGCGGCCGGCCCCAATTCGGCGATTCCGCATCACCGGCCGACCGATGCGGTGCTGCGTACCGGCGACTTCGTCAAGATCGACTTCGGGGCACGTGTGGGCGGGTACCACTCCGACATGACCCGCACTTTCGTTCTTGGGGCGGCCGCGGATTGGCAGCGCGAGATCTACGGACTGGTGGCCGACGCCCAGCGGGCCGGGCGGAATGCACTCGAGCCAGGGGCCGCCCTCAATGACGTCGACGCGGCGGCCCGGACCGTCATCGTCGACGCGGGTTACGGCGAGACGTTCAGCCATGGTCTGGGCCACGGGGTTGGGCTGCAGATTCACGAGGCGCCGGGGATCGGAGCGGCCGCCACCGGAACTCTCTTGGCCGGCAGTGTGGTCACGGTGGAGCCGGGGGTTTACCTGCCCGAGCGGGGCGGGGTGCGAATCGAGGACACCCTGGTCGTCGGCGAGGACGGGTCTGAGCCGCTGACCCGGTACCCCAGGGAACTGGCGGCTTTGACGTAGCCGAACACCCAGGGCGGCAGCGGCACCCTTCGGCGTCGGTACCATTGATCCACCGCCGCGCTATTAGGGGTCCACGTATGGCCTTGCCGCGGACCGAATTCCCAAGCTCTAGGAGATTGACCTACCGTGGCGACTACTGCCGATTTCAAGAACGGCCTCGTTCTGAACCTCGAGGGCAACCTGTGGACCATCACCGAGTTCCAGCACGTCAAGCCAGGTAAGGGTCCCGCCTTCGTACGTACGAAGCTGAAGAATGTGCTGTCGGGCAAGGTGGTCGACAAGACATTCAACGCCGGCGTCAAGGTCGAAACCGCCACCGTCGACCGGCGCGACACGACGTATCTCTATCGCGACGGTTCGGACTTCGTCTTCATGGACGGCGAGGACTTCGAACAGCACATGCTGCCCGAGTCGCTGGTCGGCGACGACGCCCGCTTCCTGCTGGAAGGTATGCCCGTACAGGTCGCCTTCCACAACGGCAGCCCGCTGTACCTCGAACTGCCGGTCACGGTGGAGATCATCGTCACTCACACCGAGCCTGGACTCCAGGGCGATCGTTCCAACGCCGGCACCAAGCCGGCCACGTTGGAGACGGGTGCCGAAATTCAGGTGCCCCTGTTCATCAACACCGGCGACAAGCTGAAGGTCGATTCCCGGGACGGTAACTACCTGGGTCGTGTGAACGCCTGACCATGCCGGACCGCAAAGCTGACAAGGGCCGGCATCAGGCACGCAAGCGCGCCGTCGATCTGCTCTTCGAGGCGGAGGCCCGCGGCTTGACCGCGGCCGAGGTCGCCGAGGGGCGCACGGCCTTGGCCGACGCCGATGCCGATGTGTCGTCGCTGAATCCGTATACGGTGTCCGTCGCGCGTGGCGTGAGCGAACATCACGAACACATCGACGAGCTGATCGCGTCGCACTTGCAGGGTTGGACGCTGAACCGGCTGCCGGCGGTCGACCGCGCGATCCTTCGGGTCGCGGTCTGGGAGTTGTTGCACGCGGAGGACGTTCCCGAGCCGGTTGCGGTCGACGAGGCGGTCGAATTGGCCAAGGAACTTTCGACCGATGATTCGCCGGGCTTCCTCAACGGCGTTCTCGGTCAGATAATGTTGGTCACACCCCAGATCCGGGCGGCGTCGGCGGCCGTACGAAATCAGGATTCGGCGGACGCAACGGGCTGATCGCGGCACCAGCGTGCGGCGACGAAATCGATACGCGCTGAGAGAAATCCGGAGACTATACGGACATGCACCAAGACGATCTTCACCGCCGCCGGCTCAATGTTTCCGCGTTGGCGGCGGTGGCGAACCCCTCCTACACGCGAATCGACACCTGGAATCAGCTCGACGACGCCTGCCGCGAGTTGGATGAGGTCGCGCGCGCATGCCTGGACACCGCGCACGCGGTCGCGCAGGTGAAGCGGCTGCTCGGCCGCCTCGGCGCCTACGAGAGGTACTGGCTCTTCCCGGGCGCAAAGTTGTTGGCCACGTTCCAGGAGCGGCTCGCCAGCGGTGAAACGGGTCGGTTGGCCGACGAAGTGGCGCTGGCGGTTCGGCTGCTGTCCGAATACGGCGACCGCACAGTGCTATTCGATCCTTCGGCGCCGATCGCGGAGCAGGAACTGGTAGCGCGGGCCAAGCGGCAGCAGTTCTACACGGTGTTGCTGGCCGACGACTTCCCGGAGAGCGCGCCCGAAAGTCTTGCCACGAGTCTCCGGGCGCTACGCGACCCGTCCGACGACGTCCAGATCGAACTGCTCATCGTGTCGAGCTTCGAGGACGCGGTCACCGCGATCGCCCTGAACGGTGAGATCCAGGCGGCGATCATCCGGGATGACCTGCCACTGCGATCCGATGACCGGGTGCCGGTGATGACGACGCTGCTGGGCGCGAACGACGATCCGGTGGCGGTGGATCGCACCCACGACTGGATCGAATGCGGCGAGGCGATCCGGGAGTTGCGGCCGCACATCGATCTCTATCTGCTGACCGACGAGTCCATCGCGGCCGAGACGGGTGACGATCCGGATCTGTACAACCGCACGTTCTACCGGCTCAACGACGCGACCGACTTGTACAGCACGGTGCTCGCTGGAATTCGGAATCGTTATGAGACACCGTTTTTCGATGCGCTGCGTGCCTATGCCGCTGCACCCGTGGGCCAGTTCCACGCGCTTCCGGTGGCGCGCGGTGCCAGCATCTTCAACTCGAAGTCGTTGCAGGACATGGGCGAGTTCTACGGTCGCAACATCTTCATGGCGGAGACATCGTCGACGTCGGGCGGACTGGATTCGCTGCTGGATCCGCACGGCAACATCAAGTCGGCCATGGACAAGGCCGCTCACACCTGGCGTTCCAATCACACCTACTTCGTGACCAACGGGACATCGACGGCCAACAAGATCGTGGTCCAGGCACTGGTGCGGCCGGGCGACATCGTGCTCATCGACCGCAACTGCCACAAGTCGCACCACTACGGCCTGGTGCTGGCCGGGGCGTACCCGCTGTACCTGGACGCCTATCCGCTGCCGGAGTACGCGATCTACGGGGCGGTGCCGCTGCGCACCATCAAACAGACGCTGCTCGACCTTGAGGCGGCGGGGCAGCTGCATCGCGTGCGGATGCTTCTGTTGACCAACTGCACCTTTGACGGGGTCGTCTACAACCCCCGGCGGGTGATGGAAGAGGTGCTGGCAATCAAGCCGGACATCTGCTTCCTGTGGGACGAAGCCTGGTTCGCATTCGCCACCGCCGTACCGTGGGCACGGCAGCGCACCGCCATGATCTCCGCCGAGCGGCTCGAGGCCCAGCTGGATTCGCCCGAATACGCCGAGGAGTACCGGCAGTGGTGGGAGTCGATGTCCGGTGTCGACCGTGCCGAATGGGTGGACCGTCGCCTGTATCCGGACCCCGCACAGGCGAGGGTCCGGGTGTATTCGACGCATTCGACCCACAAATCGCTGTCGGCGCTGCGTCAGGCGTCGATGGTGCACGTGCGCGATCAGGACTTCAAAGCGCTGACCTGCGATGCGTTCAATGAGGCATTCCTGACGCACACGTCGACCTCACCGAATCAGCAGCTGCTGGCCTCTCTCGACCTCGCGCGCCGACAGGTTGACATCGAAGGTTTCGACCTGGTGCGCAACGTCTACAACATGGCCCTGGTGTTCCGTCACCGGGTGCGCAAGGACCGGTTGATCAACAAGTGGTTCCGCATCCTCGACGAATCCGACCTGGTGCCGGACGATTTCCGATCCGAGGGGGTCAGCTCGTATCGCCAGGTCCGCCAGGGCGCCCTGGCGGAGTGGAACGAGGCCTGGAAGTCGGATCAGTTCGTGCTCGATCCGACACGTGTCACGTTGTTCATCGGAAAGACCGGGATGAACGGCTACGACTTCCGCGAGAAGATCCTGATGGAACGCTACGGAATTCAGATCAACAAGACGTCGATCAACAGCGTGTTGCTGATCTTCACCATCGGCGTGACATGGTCGAGCGTGCATTACCTGCTGGATGTGTTGCGGCGCATCGCAATCGACTTCGATCGCGAGGACCGTACCCGCGGAAAGGACGACCGCGCTGTGCATCAGCGCAAGGTCGAGGAGATCACCGCAGACCTGCCCGCACTGCCCGACTTCAGCGAGTTCGATCATTCGTTCAAGCCGCCGGGCGCCACCACGTACGGCGACATGCGCGCGGCCTTCTACGCCGGTTACGAGGAGTCGGACCGCGAACACGTCCTGCTCGGTGCGGCCGGCCGGCGGCTGGCAGCCGGAAAGACCTTGGTGTCAACCACTTTCGTCGTCCCGTATCCGCCCGGCTTCCCGGTGTTGGTTCCGGGTCAGGTGGTGTCGAAGGAGATCCTGTACTTCCTGGCCGAGCTCGATGTGAAGGAAATCCACGGATACAACCCCGATTTGGGCTTGTCCGTGTTCACCGAGGATGCCGTCGCCAGGATGGCTCAAGACCGGCATTCGGACTGAGCCACAACCCCACTCTTACAGATCCAGGGCCTGATACGTGCGGCGGACGAACCTCGGTTGCACTGACTGGAGTTTCGCCAACGACGTGTTTCCCGCGACGGCCGCCGCCGCGGTCGGCGACAGGTTCGGGTAGTTCTGGATGAGGTAGATCAGGATCAGGTCGTTCGTCGGGTCGGCCTGCCACCAGGTGCCGAACGCGCCGGGCCAGCTGAACGAACCCGCACCACCCGGCCCGAACAGCTGCGCCGACCTGGCCGGATCGGTGACCACGGACAGGTTGAGCCCGAAGCCGCGGCCGATCCAGAACGGCATGCCCAGAAACGGGATCTGCATCTGGGCGTCGGTCAGCTGATTCGTGCGCATCGCCGTGGCCGACGCCTCCGACAGCACGCGGACTCCATCGACTTCGCCGCAGCCCAGCAGCATCCGGACGAATTTCAGGTAGTCGTCGGCGGTCGACAGCAGTGCTGCGCCGCCCTGGCTGAAGCGGGGTTCGCGGACTGGAACGGGCCCCATCGCCGTGTGATCCAACCCGGCTCGACCCGGGCCCCCGTCCGGGTCGAGCCGGTACATCGTCGCCGCCCGGCGGCGCTGTTCGGTGGAGATGTAGAAACCGGTGTCGGTCATTCCCAGCGGCTCGAAGATCCGGTCTGTCAGCACGGTCTGCAGGGATTTGCCCTCGATCCGCGACAGCACGATTCCCAGGACGTCGGTGGCATGGCTGTAGGTCAGTCGGTCGCCGGGTTGATGCACCAGCGGGAGCTCGGCGACTTCGGCGAGCCAGTGATCCTGGTCTTGCCGCAGCGACACCCGGCCGTAGGCGTGGCTCAACGGACCCGTCACCGAGAACGAGTAAGCCAGTCCGCTTCGATGCGTCATGAGGTCATCGACGGTGATCGGCCGCGCGGCCGGGACGGTCTCATCCAGGGGGCCGGCAGGATCTTTCAACACCCGCATCTGCTCCAGCTCGGGTAGCCAGGTGCTCACCGGATCCGAGAGCGCCAACTTGCCCTCGTCGACGAGCGCCATCGCGGCAGCCACCGTGACCGGCTTGCTCATCGAGGCGATGCGAAAGATGGTGTCGCGCTGCATCGGGAGATTGGCCTCGATATCGCGATGGCCGATTTCGTTGACCTGCAGCACATTCCCGTGCTGCCAAACCAGCGTGAGAGCGCCGGAGAGGAGCCCGTCCGCCACGGCTTGCTCGATGGAGGTCCGGTTCTCTTCGAGACGCATCGGCGGAAGTCTACTGGCGTGCCGCCACTGCGGATCCGACACACGTGCTGGCTTCGGATGAGCGGGGACTTATCCCGGTTTCGACGATTCGACCGGCGTGGGAACTTTTGACGCCTATCGGCGACTAATTTCCTGTGCATTTCATGGGCACTTGCTGTGAGTCCTCCCGGGCGCACCGCCGGAGTCCGATTGATTCAGGAGAACCACATGCTCGGCAGTAGACGGCTTCGGATCGCCGGAGTGCTTGTAGGCGTGGCGTTGATGATCGGCAACTTGTCGGTTGTCAGCTCAACGGCAGTCGGTTGGGCCCATCCCGGGCATGACCACGGTGGCTCGGATTCGGGTGGCGGCGGCACAAAGAGTGGTGGCGCGAAAGGCAATGCGGGCAAAAGCGCCGCCGGCAACAGCGAAGGTGGCTCACGCTCGCCCAACAGCTCCGACGGGCCCAATTCGATGTGCCCTGACGAGTCCGGCAGAGCCGTGCCGTGCGCCGGTAGACGCGGCTAGTTGCACACTGCGCGTTCACCAAACGTCGCGTCCAACAAACGTCGCGTTCAACAAAGATCGCGTTCAGCAAATATGAGGAGAACACACTGATGACCAGCACGACCCGCCCCAGCCTGCTAGCGATCGCGGGCGCCACGGCTTCCGCTGCGGTGCTGGCCGTGGCCACACCTTGCGCGGGAAATGCCTTCGCACACGGTTACAGCACAGCCTCTGGCGACGCCGTGGGGAGGCCCGGGTTGAATAACCCCGCCCCGGTGATGCGACTGGTTCAGGCGTTGGGAGACAAGGTCTTCAACCAGAGCACTGCATTCAATAAGAGATGGGACGACTCGGCACTCGGCGTCGCTTACCACGATGTGTTCGGCGGCCCTAACTATGAGGTGCCAACCCACGGTTCCAACGGAACCTTCAACGGAGTCCTGAACTCGAATGTCACGCTCAGGGATATGTACGACCGCGCACAGGTATCCGGTCTCGGAGGGCTTCCCGATGAGGAAGACCTCCCCGGCTCGTTTGTGAGATTCGTGAGTGGGGTTCCAGTCACCGACGGCAGCCACCATGCCGCGTCGGCGAGGCAAGGCCGTGCCGTTGCGCTCTCCGTGTCCAGAACCACCACGTGCGGAACGGTAACCGGGAAGACTTCGCTGAGGGCGCACGGTCGCTGCTGAGTAACCCGACCCGGCCTTTCCCGTCGGCGGGCCGTCGACGCCCTGATAGCCTCATGCGCAGGAAGTAGGGCGGCAACGTTCTGCGAACCCCCTTTAACGATCCGTCCAGAGAGGCGGAGAAGGAGGTCCGGGTTTTTGGCTACCACCGACCGGGAATTGATGTCCGATACGGACGTCGGACGAACCATCTCCCGGATGGCCCATCAGATCATCGAGAAGACCGCTCTGGACGGTTCCGATGCTCCCCGTGTAATTCTGCTCGGTATCCCGACCAGGGGCGTCACCCTGGCGAAGCGGCTGGCGGAGAAGATCAACGAATTCGCCGGCATCGACGTGGCGCGCGGATCTCTCGACATCACGCTCTATCGCGACGACCTCGACTTCAAGCCGCCCCGGGCGCTGGAGGACACGTCGATCCCGGCGGGCGGCATCGACGGCGCGCTGGTGATTCTCGTGGACGACGTCCTGTACACGGGGCGGTCCGTCCGCTGCGCCTTCGACGCATTGCGCGACATCGGCCGGCCGAAGGTGGTGCAGCTGGCGGTTCTGGTCGACCGTGGCCACCGTGAGCTTCCGATCCGCGCCGACTACGTCGGCAAGAACGTGCCCACGTCCCGTAGCGAGAACGTGAAGGTCAGGCTGGTCGAAACGGACAACGTCGAAGGCATCTGGATCGCACCGCAGGGAGGTCCCGCACGATGACCTTGCGCCATCTGCTCTCCGCAGGGGACCTCACCCGCGACCAGGCAACTGCGGTCCTCGACGACGCCGACCGGTTCCGGCAGGCGCTGCTGGGCCGCGAGGTCAAGAAGCTGCCGACGTTGCGGGGACGCACCATCATCACGATGTTCTACGAGAACTCGACCCGGACAAGGGTGTCGTTCGAAGTGGCGGGCAAATGGATGAGTGCCGACGTGATCAACGTCAGCGCGTCGGGCTCGTCGGTGTCGAAGGGGGAGTCGCTTCGCGACACCGCGCTGACGTTGCGGGCCGCCGGCGCGGATGCCCTGATCATCCGGCATCCGGCCTCCGGGGCCGCACAGCAGCTGGCCGAGTGGACGGCCGAGGAGGGCGGCATCGGGTCGTCGGCTGGGGGGCCCAGCGTCATCAATGCGGGTGACGGCACGCACGAACACCCCACCCAGGCGCTGCTCGACGCGCTCACCATTCGGCAGCGTTTGGGCGGGATCGAGGGTCGCCGGGTGGTGATCGTCGGCGACGTCCTGCACAGTCGGGTGGCCAGGTCCAATGTCGCGCTGCTAAACACGCTCGGCGCGGAAGTGGTCCTCGTTTCGCCGCCGACCCTGCTCCCCTCGGGCGTCGCCGACTGGCCGGTCACGGTGTCACACGATCTCGACGCCGAACTGCCGGCCGCTGATGCGGTGCTGATGCTGCGGGTGCAGGCAGAGCGCATGAACGGCGGGTTCTTCCCGTCGACCCGGGAATATTCGGTGCTGTACGGTCTCTCGGACCGTCGTCAGGCTCTGCTTCCGGACCATGCCGTGGTGTTGCATCCCGGTCCGATGCTCCGGGGTATGGAGATTGCTTTCGCGGTGGCCGACTCCCCGCAGTCCGCTGTGCTGCAACAGGTTTCAAACGGTGTCCATGTTCGAATGGCGGTGCTGTTCCACCTCTTGGTCGGCACGGACGAGCGGGTGAGCATATGAGTGTCCTGATCAGGGGCGTGCGGCTCTACGGTGAAGGCGACCGGATGGACGTGCTGGTCGCCGACGGTCAGATCGCCGAGATCGGGATCGGCGTTTCGGCACCCGACGACGCCGAGGTGATCGACGCGCCCGGTCATGTGCTTCTGCCGGGCTTGGTCGATCTGCACACCCACCTGCGCGAGCCGGGCCGAGAGTATGCCGAGGACATCGAAACAGGTTCAGCTGCCGCGGCTTTGGGCGGCTATACGGCGGTGTTCGCGATGGCCAACACCGACCCGGTCGCCGACAGTCCGGTGGTGACCGATCATGTGTGGGGCCGCGGTCAGCAGGTCGGCCTGGTCGACGTTCATCCGGTGGGTGCCGTGACCGTCGGTCTCGGCGGGAAGCAGCTCACCGAGATGGGTTTGATGGCCGCGGGTGTGGCTCAGGTCAAGATGTTCTCCGACGACGGGCGCTGCGTTCATGACCCGCTGGTGATGCGCAGGGCGCTGGAGTACGCCACCGGGCTGGGTGTGCTGATCGCGCAGCACGCGGAGGAGCCCAGGCTGACGGAGGGGGCGGTGGCTCATGAAGGTCCCAACGCCGCCCGGCTTGGACTGGCGGGCTGGCCACGTGCCGCCGAAGAGTCCATCGTCGCCCGCGACGCGATCCTCGCCCGCGATGCCGGAGCCCGTGTTCACATCTGCCACGCATCCACGGCCGGCACCGTCGAGATTCTGAAATGGGCTAAACAACAAGGCATTTCGATCACCGCCGAGGTGACACCGCACCATCTGATGCTCGATGACAGCCGGTTGGCCGGCTATGACGGTCTGAATCGGGTGAATCCGCCTCTGCGCGAGGCCACCGATGCCGCGGCGCTGCGTCACGCGCTGGCCGAAGGCGTGATCGAGTGTGTGGCCACCGACCACGCACCACATGCCGAACACGAAAAGTGCTGTGAATTCGCGTCGGCACGCCCGGGGATGCTCGGATTGGAGACGGCGCTGTCCGTCGTCGTCGCAACGATGGTTGCGCCGGGTCTGCTGGATTGGCGTGGAGTGGCACGGGTGATGAGCGAGAACCCGGCTCGCATCGTCGGTCTCGATGACCAGGGCCGGCCGCTCGAGGTGGGTGAACCGGCCAATCTGGTTGTCGTCGACCCCGATATCGAATGGGTTGTCGACGGTGGTGCGCTGGCGAGCCGGTCGGCGAACACGCCGTATCAGGCGATGACGTTGCCGGCGAAGGTGACGGCAACTCTGTTGCGCGGCAAGGTGACCGCCCGTGGCGGGAAGTGTCCTGAGTGAACGATCAGACTGCGATCGCGTCGTACATCTTCGCGGCGTTCGTGGCCCTCGTGATCGGCGTGGCTATTCGGCGGATGGTGGTGGGTTGGCGGCGCCGCGGTGCGCGCCAGGAACAGTTGATCAGTCGATTGCCGGCGCTGCCGGACACTTTGGGGGCGGCAACCATCGCGCCGACGCATGGTCTCTACGTCGGCAGCACGCTGGCGTCGAACCGGTTGGAGCGCATCGTGGCGGGCGACTTCGGCTACCGGGCAAAGGCGATATTGACCCGCTATCCGCAGGGGATTCTGCTTCAGCGGTCGGGCGCGGGACCGATCTGGATGCCGAGCGAGTCGATCACCGAGGTTCGCACGGAGCGTTTCGTCGCGGGCAAAGCGATTCCAGGCAGAGGCAAAGACGATCGGGCGCAAGGCGTACTGGCGATCCGCTGGCGCCTGCCGTCGGGCACCGAGATCGACACAGGCTTTCGCGGCGACGACCGTCGTGACCATTCCCGATGGACAGGAGAACAAGCATGACCGGGACAGCACGGTTGGTGCTGGAGGACGGCCGGATCTACACCGGCACCGAGTTCGGAGCGGTGGGGGAGACTCTCGGTGAAGCGGTGTTCTCGACCGGGATGTCCGGATATCAGGAGACCCTGACCGATCCGAGCTACCACCGCCAGATCGTGGTTGCCACCGCTCCTCAGATCGGTAACACCGGCTGGAATCTCGAGGACGGGGAAAGCCGCGCTGACAAGATCTGGGTGGCCGGATACGCCGTTCGCGATCCGTCGCCGCGAGTGTCCAATTGGCGCGCCAACGGTTCTCTCGAGGACGAACTGATCCGCCAGAACGTCGTCGGCATCGCGGGTATCGACACTCGCGCGGTGGTACGGCACCTGCGCACCACCGGCTCGATGAAGGCAGGTGTGTTCTCGGGGCCGGCGCTCGCCGGCGACGACGAACTGGTCCGGCGGGTGCGCAGTCAGCCGGCGATGCTCGGTGCCGACCTCGCCGGAGAGGTGAGTACCGACCACGGTTATGTCGTGGAACCCGAAGGTGAGCAGCGGTTCACGGTCGTCGCACTCGATCTGGGAATCAAGACGAACACCCCGAGAAATTTCGCTCAGCGGGGTATCCGGACGCACGTGCTGCCGTCGTCGGCGACGTTCGAGCAGATCCAGGCGCTCAACCCCGATGGGTTCTTCCTGTCCAACGGTCCCGGCGACCCGGCCACGGCGGATCACACGGTGGCGGTCACGCGTGACGCCCTGGGGGCCGGGATCCCCTTGTTCGGAATCTGTTTCGGAAATCAGATCCTCGGCCGCGCGCTGGGCCGGTCCACCTACAAGATGACCTTCGGGCATCGCGGCATCAATGTGCCGGTCATCGACCATGCCACCGGACGTGTCGCGATCACCGCGCAGAACCACGGATTCGCGCTCGAAGGGGAAGCCGGCGAGCAGTTCGACACCGACTTCGGGCCCGCCGTCGTGAGCCACACCTGTGCGAATGACGGTGTGGTGGAAGGTATTCGGCTGCTGGACGGCCGGGCGTTCTCGGTGCAGTACCACCCCGAGGCTGCTGCGGGACCACATGATGCGAACTACCTGTTCGATCAGTTCGTCGAGCTGATGGAAAGGACCAAGTAATGCCACGCCGTACCGATCTGAAACATGTTCTGGTGATCGGCTCCGGACCGATCGTCATCGGTCAGGCCTGCGAATTCGACTATTCGGGCACCCAGGCGTGCCGAGTGCTGCGTTCCGAGGGGCTGACGGTCAGCCTGGTCAACTCGAATCCGGCGACCATCATGACCGACCCGGAATACGCCGACTTCACTTACGTCGAGCCGATCACACCCGCCTTCGTCGAAAAGGTGATCGCGCAGCAGGAGAAGCGCGGCAACCGGATTGACGCACTGCTGGCCACTCTTGGCGGCCAGACGGCGCTCAACACCGCGGTGGCCCTGCATGAGAACGGGACGCTCGAACGCTACGGTGTCGAACTCATCGGAGCCGACTTCGAAGCCATCCAACGCGGTGAGGATCGTCAGAAGTTCAAGGACATCGTGGCCAAGGTCGGCGGCGAATCCGCCCGCAGCCGAGTGTGTTTCAGCATGCACGAGGTTCGTGAGACGGTTGCCGAGCTCGGCCTCCCCGTGGTGGTCCGCCCATCGTTCACGATGGGCGGGCTTGGTTCGGGCATGGCCCACACACTGGACGACGTGGAGCGGATGGCCGGCGACGGACTCGCGGCATCTCCGTCGGCGAACGTCCTGATCGAGGAGTCCATCTACGGATGGAAGGAATACGAACTCGAATTGATGCGCGACAGCCGCGACAACGTCGTCGTCGTCTGCTCCATCGAGAATGTCGACCCGATGGGTGTGCACACCGGTGATTCCGTGACGGTGGCGCCGGCCATGACGCTGACCGACCGCGAATATCAAGAGATGCGGGATCTCGGGATCGCGATCCTGCGCGAGGTCGGGGTCGACACCGGCGGCTGCAACATCCAATTCGCCGTCGACCCGAAGGACGGGCGCCTGATCGTCATCGAGATGAACCCGCGGGTGTCCCGATCGAGTGCGTTGGCGTCCAAGGCAACCGGATTCCCGATCGCGAAGATCGCCGCCAAGCTGGCCATCGGCTACACCCTCGACGAGATCGTCAACGACATCACCAAGGAAACACCGGCCTGCTTCGAACCCACCCTGGACTACGTCGTCGTCAAGGCGCCGCGTTTCGCGTTCGAGAAGTTCCCCGGGGCGGATCCGACACTGACCACCACCATGAAGTCGGTCGGTGAGGCGATGTCGTTGGGGCGCAACTTCATCGAGGCGCTCGGCAAGGTGATGAGGTCGCTGGAGACCACGAAAGCCGGGTTCTGGACGGTGCCCGACGACACCGAAACGGACGTTGCGGTGGACGAAGTGCTCGACCGGCTCCGAACCCCCACCGATGGGCGCCTCTACGACATCGAATTGGCGTTGCGGTTGGGCGCCCGCGTCGAGGAGGTGGCGCAGGCTTCGGGGGTTGATCCGTGGTTCGTCGAGCAGATCAACGGACTCACGGTGCTGCGAAAACAACTGCTCGATGCGCCGGTTCTCGACGCCGACCTGCTGCGCCGGTCGAAGCACAGTGGCCTGTCCGACCGTCAGATCGCCGCGCTGCGACCCGAACTGGCCGGTGAGGGGGGTGTGCGGACGTTGAGGCATCGGTTGGGAATCCATCCGGTTTTCAAGACCGTCGACACCTGCGCGGCCGAATTCGAGGCCCGCACGCCCTACCACTACTCCAGTTACGAGCTCGATCCCGCCGCCGAGACCGAGGTGGCTCCCCAGTCCGAGAAGCCGAAGGTCCTCATTCTGGGGTCGGGGCCGAACCGGATCGGGCAGGGCATCGAATTCGACTACAGCTGTGTGCATGCCGCGACCACGCTCAGCGAGGTCGGCTTCGAGACGGTCATGGTCAACTGCAATCCGGAGACCGTCTCGACCGACTACGACACCGCCGACCGTCTCTACTTCGAACCGTTGACCTTCGAAGACGTGCTTGAGATCTATCGCGCCGAAGCCGCGTCCGGACAGGACGGCCCCGGTGTTGTCGGGGTGATCGTCCAGCTCGGGGGCCAGACACCGCTGGGCCTCGCGCAGCGGCTGGCCGACGCCGGAGTTCCCATCGTGGGCACCCGGCCTGAGGCGATCGACCTCGCCGAAGACCGGGGCCGGTTCGGTCAGGTGCTGACCGACGCGGGTCTGCCGGCGCCTAAGTTCGGCACCGCCACCAGCTTTGAGCAGGCCCGCGAGATCGCCGCCCGCATCGGGTATCCCGTTCTGGTACGCCCTTCCTATGTGTTGGGTGGCCGCGGGATGGAGATCGTCTACGACGAGAAGACATTGCACGGCTACATCACCCGCGCGACCCAGCTCTCACCCGCGCATCCCGTGCTGGTCGACCGATTCCTCGAGGACGCGATCGAAATCGACGTCGACGCCCTGTGCGACGGCACCGAGGTGTACATCGGTGGCGTGATGGAGCACATCGAGGAGGCCGGGATCCATTCCGGTGACTCCGCCTGCGCACTGCCGCCGGTCACGTTGGGCCGCAGCGACATTGAATCGGTGCGCCGCGCCACCGAGGCCATTGCGCATGGTGTCGGCGTGGTGGGCCTGCTCAATGTCCAGTACGCCCTCAAGGACGACGTTCTGTATGTCTTGGAGGCGAATCCGCGGGCCAGTCGCACCGTCCCGTTCGTTTCCAAAGCCACCGCGATCCCGCTGGCGAAGGCTTGCGCCCGAGTCATGCTGGGCGCCAGTATCGCCCAGTTGCGCGAGGAAGGCATGCTGGCCAGGACGGGTGACGGGGCGAGTCCGGCGCCAAACGCGCCGATCGCCGTGAAGGAAGCGGTGTTGCCCTTCCACAGGTTCCGTCGTTCCGACGGTTCGGGAATCGATTCGCTACTCGGCCCCGAGATGAAGTCCACCGGCGAAGTGATGGGCATCGATCATGACTTCGGCAGCGCATTCGCCAAGAGCCAGACCGCCGCATACGGCTCGCTTCCCGCGCAAGGAACGGTATTCGTCTCGGTGGCGAACCGCGACAAGCGGTCCCTGGTGTTTCCGGTGAAGCGGCTGGCGGATCTGGGTTTTCAGGTTCTGGCCACCGAAGGCACCGCGGAGATGTTGCGGCGCAACGGTATTCCATGCAACGTGGTCCGCAAGCATTTTCAGGAGCCCGGCGAAGGCCGCCCGCCGACGACGGCATTGGAGGCGATCCTCTCGGGTGAAGTCCAGATGGTGATCAACACCCCGTACGGCAATTCCGGGCCGCGTATCGACGGCTACGAGATCCGTGCGGCGGCGGTGTCGATGAGCATCCCGTGCATCACCACCGTGCAGGGCGCATCAGCGGCCGTTCAGGGTATCGAGGCGGGTATCCGCGGCGAGATCGACGTGCGGTCGCTCCAGGAGTTACACGCCATGCTGGGCAATGAGAAGCCGGCGATGAGTGACCGATGATGAGCTTCGGAGTTCGCCTCGCTTCAGCCAGGGTTGAACGTGGCCCGCTGTGCGTCGGGATAGATCCGCATCCGGACCTTTTGCGCGCCTGGGACCTGCCCGTCTCCGCGGACGGGTTGGCCCGATTCAGCGACATCTGTATTCGGGCCTACGCCGGGTTTGCCGCGGTGAAGCCTCAGGTCGCATTTTTCGAGGCTTACGGGTCAGCAGGGTTTGCCGTGCTCGAGCGAACCATCGCCGAACTACAGGCGTCGGGCGTCCTGGTCATCGCGGACGCCAAGCGCGGCGACATCGGCTCCACCATGGCCGCCTACGCACAGGCCTGGGCGGGGGACGGGCCCTTGTCCGCCGACGCGGTCACTGCCTCTCCCTATCTCGGATTCGGCTCGCTGCAGCCGCTGCTGGATGTTGCCGCCGTCAACGGTCGCGGTGTTTTCATCCTTGCCGCGACCTCCAATCCGGAGGGTGCGTCCGTGCAGCGAGCCCTGGCCGATGGCAGAACCGTCGCGCAGTCGGTCGTCGATGCCGCAGCCGCGGTCAACCGGGCTGAGCCGGTCGGATCGGTGGGTGTGGTCGTCGGCGCCACGCTGGCCGTGGTTCCGGATCTGAGCGCCCTGAGCGGACCGGTGCTGATTCCCGGGATCGGCGCCCAGGGGGGGCGTCCGGATGCGCTCGCGGGCCTTGGGGGAGCGGGTCCGGAGCATCTGCTGCCAGCGGTGTCCCGGGAGATTCTCAAGGCTGGTCCCGGCGTGGCTGACCTGCGTTCAGCGGGTGAGCGTATGCGTGATCGGCTCGCCTATCTGACGGCGTGACCCCAGGCCTGACGAGGCCCGTTCGAGCGCCTCGGGCGACACGCGCGACACGCCGTCGCGCTCCGGCCGGGTGAGATTTGGCTCTCGTGGCGAGTTGTCACCCAAAGGGGCCGTCGAACACGTATTCGGTTCACGCATATCTGCTTGTAGATGAGTATTTTTGTCCTTAATTCGGCAACGCCGTTCGATGTCGGAAGCGTCAATTTCGGCGAGCGCGTCCTGCGCGTTGGCAGGCTGAAACGGGGGGTGGGGTTAGATTTCGTCAGGCGGCGTGGGTACGGTCGTCGTCGTTGGCTGGAGCATCAGCCCAGGCAAAACCTAGTAATTGATGAGAGACGGAGGAACCGTGGCTCTTCCCCAGTTGACCGACGAGCAGCGCGCGGCCGCTTTGGAAAAAGCTGCTGCCGCACGTCGAGCACGTGCGGAGCTCAAGGATCGCCTCAAGCGCGGTGGGACCAACCTCAAGCAGGTGCTCACCGACGCTGAAACCGACGAGGTCCTCGGCAAGATGAAGGTCTCCGCCTTGTTGGAGGCGCTGCCGAAGGTCGGCAAGGTCAAGGCGCAGGAGATCATGACCGAGCTGGAGATCGCCCCCACGCGTCGTCTGCGCGGCCTCGGCGATCGTCAGCGCAAGGCGCTGTTGGAAAAGTTCGACTTCTCCTAGGGAGGTCGATGAACGCCGGCGGAGGGCCGGACAGCCGCAGCGGGGCCGTAGGCCGCGTGGTTGTGCTGTCCGGCCCGTCTGCGGTCGGGAAGTCGTCGGTGGTGCGCCGGCTGCGCGACGAGATGCCCGACCTTCATTTCAGTGTTTCGGCAACCACGCGCCCGCCCCGCCCAGGCGAAATCGACGGCGTCGACTACCACTTCGTGAGCGCCGAGGAGTTCCAGCGCCTCATCGACAAGGGCGAGTTGCTCGAGTGGGCTGAGATCCACGGCGGACTTCAGCGTTCGGGAACACCGGCGCGCCCGGTGAGCGAGGCCGCCGCAGCCGGGCGGCCCGTCCTGATCGAGGTCGATCTGGCCGGTGCCAAGGCAGTCAAGAAGGCTATGCCGGAATCGCTGACCGTGTTTCTTGCTCCACCCAGCTGGGAGGCGCTGGAACAGCGGCTCGTCGGCCGCGGCACCGAAACGCCGGAAGCGATAGCCCGTCGCCTGACGACTGCGCGGGCCGAACTTGCAGCTCAGGATGAGTTCGACGTCGTCGTCGTGAACAGCCGATTGGAGTCGGCCTGCGCTGAATTGTTATCCTTGCTGGTAGGCAACGCGCCGGCTTAGGCGCGACACATCGGACTCGATTGCCCAACCCAGGACACGAACGCCAGGAGAACCCCACGTGACCACCTCGCAAGCCACTGCGGACCATTACGATCCGGCTCCCGGCGCCGCGACGGCCTACGACACACCGCTGGGCATCACCAACCCTCCCATCGACGAGCTGCTGGATCGCGTGTCCAGCAAATACGCGCTGGTCATCTACGCAGCCAAGCGCGCTCGTCAGATCAACGACTACTACAACCAACTCGGCGACGGCATCCTCGAATACGTCGGCCCCCTGGTCGAGCCGGGTCTGCAGGAGAAGCCGCTGTCGATCGCGCTGCGCGAGATCCACGGCGACCTGCTCGAGCACGCCGAAGGCGAGCAATAGGACGCGAGCAATAGTGCGCGAGCAATGGGACGCCGGGTGATAGGGCGCCGGGTGATAGGGCGCCGGGTGATGACTACGGGTAACCGCGGGCGATCGGGACTGGCCGACGCCCGGGCGCGTTGATGAACCGTAAGCGGATCATCGTCGGAGTTGCGGGCGGTATCGCCGCATACAAGGCCTGCTCGATTGTCCGGCAGCTCAGCGAGGCCGGCCACGAGGTGCGTGTCGTCCCCACCGAATCGGCCCTGCGTTTCGTCGGCGCCGCGACATTCGAGGCGTTGTCGGGGCACCCCGTGCGGACCGGCGTTTTCGAAGAGGTCTCGGAGGTCCCGCACGTTCGTCTGGGGCAGGAAGCCGACCTGGTGGTCGTCGCTCCCGCCACCGCCGATCTACTTGCCCGCGCCGTCGGAGGCCGTGCCGACGATCTCTTGACGGCCACCCTGCTGACGGCACGCTGTCCGGTGCTTTTCGCCCCGGCCATGCACACCGAAATGTGGATGCATCCGGCCACCGTCGACAACGTGACCACCCTGCGTCGCCGTGGGGCGGTCGTCCTGGAACCTGCGTCGGGCCGGCTGACGGGCTCGGACAGCGGGGCCGGGCGCCTTCCCGAACCGGAAGAGATCACCACTTTCGCCGAATTGTTGCTGGCCCGCCCCGATGCCCTTCCCTACGACCTGGCCGGCATCAAGATGCTGGTGAGCGCCGGCGGTACGCGTGAAGCGATCGACCCGGTGCGCTTCATCGGTAACCGGAGTTCCGGTAAGCAGGGCTACGCATTGGCGCGCGTCGCGGCACAGCGTGGCGCCGATGTCACGCTCATCGCCGGCAATACCGCAGGCCTCGCCGGCCCGGCGGGTGTCCACGTGGTGAACGTGACCTCCGCAGCGCAACTGCATGACGCGGTCTCCAAACACAGCCCTGACGCGCACGTCCTGGTGATGGCCGCGGCCGTCGCCGACTTCCGCCCGGCCGAAGTGGCGACCAGCAAGATCAAAAAGACTGCGGACGCGCATCAGAACCCGACGATCGAGCTTGTGCGCACCGACGACGTGCTCGCCAGCGCTGTCCGCCAGCGCGCCGACGGACTGCTGCCGAACATGCGGGCCATCGTTGGTTTCGCCGCCGAAACCGGCGACCAGAACGGCGATGTGCTCTTCCACGCCCGGGCGAAACTGCGCCGCAAGGCGTGTGATCTGCTGGTGGTGAACGCCGTCGGCGACGGCCGCGCGTTCGAAGTCGACAACAACGACGGCTGGTTACTTGGAGCAGACGGTTCCGAGGTTGCGTTGGAGCACGGGTCGAAGACGTCGGTGGCGAGCCGTATCGTGGACTCGATCACCGCGTTCCTGCACGGGACCGAACAGGCATTGGAAGGAATACAAGCGTGAGCGATAAGGGTCGGCTGTTTACCAGTGAGTCGGTGACCGAGGGACACCCCGACAAGATCTGCGACGCCATCAGCGACTCGGTGCTCGATGCACTCCTGGAGCAGGACCCGAATTCGCGGGTCGCGGTCGAGACGCTGGTCACGACCGGGCAGGTCCATGTCGCGGGTGAGGTCACCACATCGGCCTACGCCGACATTCCAAAGATCGTTCGGGAGCGCATCCTCGAGATCGGCTACGACTCCTCCACCAAGGGTTTCGACGGCGCCTCCTGCGGCGTGAACATCGCGATCGGCGCGCAGTCGCCCGACATCGCGCAGGGCGTCGACACCGCGATCGAGAAGCGCGTCGAGGGTGCTGCCGACCCGCTCGATTCTCAGGGCGCCGGAGATCAGGGCCTGATGTTCGGCTACGCGATCACCGACACCCCCGAACTGATGCCATTGCCCATCGCGCTGGCGCACCGACTGTCACGCAGGCTTACCGAGGTCCGCAAGAGCGGCGTGCTGGACTACCTGCGGCCGGACGGCAAGACACAGGTTACGGTCCAGTACCAGGGCAATACGCCGGTGCGGCTCGACACAGTGGTGTTGTCCACTCAGCACGCGGAGGGCATCGACCTCGACGGCACGCTGGCGCCGGATATCCGCGAGAAGGTCGTCAACTCGGTGCTCGCGGAACTCGGGCACGAGACTCTGGACACGTCGGACTACCGGCTGCTGGTCAACCCGACGGGTAAGTTCGTGCTGGGTGGCCCCATGGGCGACGCTGGCCTGACCGGCCGGAAGATCATCGTCGACACCTACGGCGGCTGGGCTCGACACGGGGGCGGCGCCTTCTCGGGCAAGGATCCGTCCAAGGTTGACCGATCGGCCGCGTACGCGATGCGCTGGGTGGCCAAGAACGTCGTCGCGGCCGGGCTGGCAGAGCGTGTGGAGGTCCAGGTGGCCTACGCCATCGGCAAGGCGGCCCCGGTCGGCTTGTTCGTGGAGACCTTCGGCACCGAGACCGTCGATCCGGCCCGCATTCAGAAAGCCATCACCGCGGTGTTCGACCTGCGCCCTGGCGCGATCGTTCGCGACCTCGACCTCAAGCGACCGATCTATGCGCAGACCGCCGCGTACGGCCACTTCGGTCGTACCGACGTCGAACTGCCGTGGGAGCAGCTGGACAAAGTCGACGATCTGAAGAACTCGGTCTAGTTCGTCAGCTAGCTGCTCATGAACAGGTTGAATGCCCACGAGACGTTCGCGGGCAGCACAGACACATTGCAAACCTGCTGAGTTTGGTACAGCGGATTCAGAATCTGCTTGAACTCGGAGGTCTCCTGCGGATGCGCGCCGGTGTAGTTGCGCACTGTGGCCTCGGCCTGATCCCGGGGCTGCAAGGCGGCTGTCATCATCACCCGCTGCGCATCGGGATGGTTGGCCAGATACTGCTGCGCGGCCGTGGTCACTGAGTCCGTTGTGCTCTGAACACCGCCCGGACTGCAGTCCGGGCCTGCCAGTGCACTCGGCGCCACGATGCCGGTGAGGGCGATTCCCCCGATGGTGGCCGCTACGAGTCCGCCGAGGCGGATACCCGCCGCCCGGCGGCCCGCGCTGAATTCACCAGATCTCATTGCTTCCTCCCTGGATGTCACAAGTGTTGCCATTCTGACGCGCCGACCTCGGGCACGCCAAAACCAAGGAACCGAAGGTTCCGACTGGTTATCGCCGATGGAGCGCATTGTGTAACGCCGCAAGCCCAAGCCCGGTCGTCTCGGTAGCCGCGGGAACCACTCCTGCGTAGCCCAGATAGCCGTGTACCAGTGTTTCCGCGTTGTGCAGTTCGACATCGTTGCCGGCGGCAGCGAGCATCTCCGCGTAGCGGATCCCGTCGTCTCGCAGTGGGTCGTGCCCCGCGACAGCGATATACGCGGGAGGCAGCCCGGTCAGGTTCGTGGCACGGCCCGGTGCCATGCCGGCAGGCGGGTCGGCCAGGCTGGCTTCGCCGGCGTACCAGCGTGAGAACGCCTCGATGGCCGCGGTGTCGAGCACCGGCGCCTGGGCATTTTCGGCGAACGACGGCAGTGCGCTGTCCCACATCACCGACGGGTACCAGAGCAGCTGAAATGCCAACGCCGGGCCGCAGTTGTCCCGGGCCATCTGCGCGACGACCGCGGCCAGCGTCCCGCCGGCCGAATCACCCGCAACCGCGAGCTTCGAACCGTCGGCGTCGAATCGGTCCGCGTTATCGGCCACCCAGCAGGTCGCCGCCCAGGCGTCGTCGACTGCCGCCGGATAGGGGTTTTCGGGTGCGAGACGGTAGTCCACCGACACCACCACGGTTTGGGCTTGGACGGCGTGCAGGCGTGCCGTGCCGTCATGGGTGTCCAGGTCGCCCAAGGCAAAACCACCGCCGTGAAAGTACATGGTCACGGGGCACGTGCCGGCCTGGATGCCGGGCCAATACACGCGGACGGGGATTGGCCCGGCCGGCCCGTCGATGTGATGGTTCTCCACCCGGAGTTCGGGGTGAACGGGCCGCCGGGGAAGGTCGCGAAGCACGCGCCGTGCCACCTCCACGCCGCCCTCGGCCGACAACTGAAACGGCACCGCGTCCAGTACCTTCTTCAAGATGGCATCGATGGGTGGTTTGTCTGGTGAGCCCGGCATGACCACACGGTACGCACCACCGCAAAGCAGCGTGATTGACGGGAGCCGGTGACCGCGGTTCGCCGGCAAGCCGATCACGAGCCGATCGCGCGGGTGTTGCCGATGCTGTCGGTGCCGCACCTTGACCGCGAGTTCGACTATCTGGTGTCCGCCGACCAATCAGACGACGCTCAACCCGGTGTCCGGGTGCGGGTTCGGTTCCATGGGCGCCTTGTCGATGCGTTCGTCCTGGAGCGTCGTTTCGACACCGATCATGTCGGCCAACTCGGCTGGCTGGACCGGGTGGTCTCGGCCGAACCGGTTCTGACGCCCGAAATTCGCCGATTGGCCGACGCCGTGGCGTCGCGATACGCGGGCACCCGCGCAGACGTGTTGCGCCTGGCCATTCCGCCCCGCCACGCGCGCGCGGAGGCGACCCAGCCTCAGCCGACGCAGCCATTGCAATTCGAGGATGTCGATTCGGCTGCCTGGTCCCGGTACGCCCGCGGGGACCAGTTCCTGACGGCGCTGGGCGAAGGCCGTGCCGCCCGCGCCGTGTGGCAGGCGCTGCCGGGCGAGGACTGGTGCGCCCGGATCGCCGAGGCCGCCGCGGCGACTGTGGCGGGCGGGCACGGGGTGCTGGTGATCGTCCCGGATCAGCAGGACATCGCGGCGCTCTCGGCGGCGGTTGTCACCCGGGTCGACGAGTCGGTCGTTGCCGCGCTGTCTGCGGGCCTGGGTCCTTCCGCCCGTTATCGCCGCTGGTTGGCGGTGCTCAGAGGCCAGGCCCGCGTGGTGATCGGGACCCGCAGTGCGGTGTTCGCGCCGGTGGACCGACTCGGCCTGGTGGCGGTGTGGGAGGACGGCGACGAGAGCCTGGCCGAACCGCGCGCCCCGTACCCGCACGCGCGGGAGGTCGCGATGCTGCGCGCTCACCAATTGCGTTGTGCGGCAATGATCGGGGGGTATGCCCGCACGGCCGAGGCGCAGGCGCTGGTCCGCAGTGGTTGGGCTCACGACCTGGTGGCAGCCCGCCCGATGGTGCGCGCGAGCGCGCCACGGGTGGTTGCGCTCGAGGACAGCGGCTTCGCCGACGAGCGTGATCCCGCCGCACGTAGCGCGCGGTTGCCGTCGATCGCGATGCGGGCGGCCCGGGGAGCGCTGGAGCGCGGCACCCCCGTGCTGGTTCAGGTTCCGCGCCGCGGCTACGTGCCTTCGGTGGCGTGCGCGCGTTGCCGAACCATCGCACGGTGCAGGCACTGCATGGGCCCGTTGTCGCTGACCGAGCGCAATGCCGGCGGCGCAACGTGTCGATGGTGCGGCCGGCTGGATGTGGCGCTGCGCTGCAGGAAGTGCGGTGCGGACTCGATCCGGGCCGTGGTGGTGGGTGCCCGCCGCACCGCCGAGGAGCTGGGACGGGCCTTCCCCGGCACGACGGTGATCACGTCGGCGGGCGACGAGGTACGGCGCGAGATCGAGTCGGGACCGGCGTTGGTGGTTGCGACGCCGGGGGCAGAACCGCGGGCGCCGCAGGGTTACGGCGCGGCACTTCTGCTCGACGGTTGGTCTTTGCTGGGCCGCCAGGACCTGCGCGCGGCGGAAGACGCCCTGCGCCGCTGGATGGCCGTCGCGGCGCAGGTGCACTGCCGGGGCGACGGTGGTGTTGTCGCCGTGGTCGCCGAGTCGACCCTCCCGACCGTTCAGGCACTGATCAAGTGGGATCCCGTGGGTCACGCGGAGAGCGAGCTCGACGCCCGTGCGGAAGTCGGTCTTCCCCCCAGCGTCCATATGGCTGCCGTCGACGGTGGGTCTGCCGCCGTCGCGGCCCTGATCGGTTTGGCGGAGCTGCCGGAGGAAGCCACCTTGATGGGACCCGTCGACCTGCCGCCGGGGGTTCGCCGGCCGCCCACGACCGCGCCCGACGAGCCCGCGGTCCGGATGTTGATCCGTGTCGCGCGCGACGAGGGTCTGGCGTTGTCGGCGTCACTGCGTCACGCGACCGCCATAGCCAGCGCCCGCCACGACCACGAGGCGGTTCGGGTACAGATCGACCCGCTGCACATAGGGTGATCCCGACGGGGGGTGATCCCGACGGGGGGCGATCCCGACGGGGGCGATCCGGCGATACGAGGCAGGCGGGAGGCGAGTTGAAGCGATATGTGATGTTGGCGATCGCGGTCCTACTCACCGTGGTCGGATTCGCCTGGCCGGTGATGGTACCGGTCTCATCGCAGAGCAGCAGCCCACCCGACGATCCGGTGGTGATCACCAACTTGCGGGCCGAATTCGTCGTCGATCGCGACGGCCGGATGGAAGCGACGGAAACCATCACCGGCGACTTCCCCGGAGCTCGCCACGGCATCTTCCGGTACTGGGACGTCGCCAACCCCAACGATTCCGGGGTCCGCAATGTCCCTGAGGTCACCGAGGTGCTGCTCGACGGCGAACCCGCGCCTTATCAGATGATGTGGGAGGAGCGTCAGCGATTCCGGGTGGCCAAGATCGGCGATCCGGACCGCTATCTCGACTACGGAACGCACGTTTTCCGGATCCGCTACACGGTGGACGGTGTTCTGGACCCGGGCGCCACGGGCGTCAACAAGCAGTTCGCGTCGTCGGTGGGCGATGCGAAGGGGCCGTCGGCCTTCTACTGGAACGTCATCGCCCCGGCGTGGAACAACCAGATCGAACAGGCAGACATCTCAATCACCCTGCCGGGCAAGGTAAACGGAGTGGGTTGCTCGGTCGGGGCGGGTGTCGGGCAGGAGTGCGGCGAGCTGGCCGCCACCGGTGACACCATCCACGTGACGGCGTCGAATCTCGCCCCGCGCACACCCGTCACCGTTCGAGCCGCGGTGGATGCACCGACGCCGCCTCGTACCGAACTGCCATGGTCTTATCGCTGGGACAGGGTGCTGGGTCGGTCCGTGCCCAGAGCGCTCTGGATTCTCGGGCTCACCCTCGCGACCGGTCTGGGCTCCTGGCTTTGGTGGCGCGCCACCGTCGAGACACCGCCGGGTTTCCCGCTGCAGTACGCCCCGCCTAAAGGACTCGGCCCGGTGCAATGCGATTACATCCGGACGGAAAAGGTTCCCGCGCATGCTCTTACGGCGACGTTGTTCTACCTCGCCGATCGCGGTCTGATTTCGCTGAATCAGAGCGGCCCCAAGAAGTGGACCGTCACCGGGAAGGTCAATGAGGACGACTGGGCCGACGTCGATTCCGTCAGCAGGCAGGTCGGCACCGTTCTCAAGGTCACCTGGCCGGGGGACAAGTTCGTCGCGAACGGCACCGCCTCATCGGGAGGAAAGCTCGCCAAGGCGAAGACCGATATGGCGGCGGAAGTAAGCCAGTGGGCTTTCGATGAGGGCCTGATGGTCAAGCGCGGCAAGGAGTTGTGGCTTCCCTTTGCCAATTTCGTGTCGTTGGTCCTGGCCGTGTGCGGCTTCGTCGGATGGGGGTTCTCCTCAACGCTGTGGGGATTGCCGTTCGCGATCTTCTTCTTGCTGTCGGCCCGGGTTTGGGGAAGTGGCGTCGGAACCCGCCGGACGCCTGCGGGCAGAGAGCTGTGGTCGCAGGTGGGTGGCTTCTATCGCATGCTGACAACGGATTCCGCCGAGGCGCGGTTCGACTTCGCTGCGCGCAAGGATCTGTACACCGCATACATTCCGTTCGCCGTGGCAGGCGGAGTCGCCGCACTCTGGGCGGCCAAGTACAAGGCGGCCACGGGTGACGTTCCGCCGGAGCCGGACTGGTACCAGACGTCGCATGGCACAAGTTGGGGCGCAACCTCTTCTGGGGGTGCTAGTTTCGACAGCTTCGAGTCGGCATTGTCGTCGTCGATCAGCGCCTACACCGCGTCGCAGTCCTCGTCCTCCTCGAGTAGCGGAGGCAGCTCGAGCAGCGGCGGTGGTGGCGGCGGCGGTGGTGGCGGGGGAGGAGGCGGTTCATGGTGAGTTTCCTGCTGGTGCTGACGCTGGCGATCGCGGTGGCGGTGCTGCTCGTATTCGTACTGGGCTACAACAAGATTCGTGGCGCTGACGTGCGGGTGGACGAGGCGCTGGGCGGTATCGACGTTCAGCTGACTCGCAGGGCGTCGCTCATTCCGGGTCTGGTGAACACCGTGCAGACTTTCGCCGCTCACGAGAAAGCGATCCTCGATCATGTCGCCGACGCGCAGACGGCGCTGGCGGCCGCGACATCGGGGAAGTCGGTGGCGCAGCGTAGCTCGGCCGAAAAGGAATTCGACACCGCCGTGGGGCAGGTGCTCGCGCTGGGGCAGACCTATCCGCAGCTGAACTCGTCGAGCAATTTCCTGAACCTGCAACAGAATCTCGCGGACACCGAAGACAAGTTGGCCTTCGCGCGGCAGTACTACAACGACGCGGTCGCGACCGTGAATCGACTCATCACCACCATCCCGTGGATGTTCGTCGCGCCCATCGCCGGGGTGTCCCAGCGCGACTTCTACCAAGTGCCTAAGTAGCCGACATGCGCATTGTGTTCGCCGGTACACCGGAACCGGCAGTGCCCTCGCTGAAGCGTTTGATCGACTCCCAACGCCACGACGTGGTGGCTGTGATCACGCGTCCGGATGCCGCGGCCGGGCGCAGGGGAAAGCCGTCCCCGTCGCCCATCGCAAAGCTGGCACTCGATTCCGGAATCCCCGTCCTGCGTCCGGAACGGCCCAATTCGGCTGAATTCGCGGCGGAATTGGCTGGGTTCGCTCCGGATTGTTGCGCGGTGGTCGCCTACGGTGCGTTGCTGGGCAAGGACTTGCTGGCGTTGCCCGCATACGGTTGGGTCAATTTGCACTTCTCTCTACTGCCCGCTTGGCGCGGCGCGGCCCCCGTGCAGGCGGCCATCGCGGCGGGTGACACGGTAACGGGCGCAACGACGTTCCAGATCGAGCTGAGCCTGGATTCGGGGCCGGTCTATGGCGTGATCACCGAGTCGATTCGCCCGGAGGACACCGCCGGCGACCTCCTGGACCGGTTGGCCGGTTCTGGTGCCGAGCTTCTAGAGGCCACACTGGACGGCATCGCCAACGGTGCAGTGACCGCGATACCCCAGCCGGCGGAAGGAATCTCGTTGGCGCCCAAGATCACCGTCGAGCAGGCGCGGGTGCGCTGGGATCTTCCCGCTCACGTGATCGAGCGGCGGATTCGCGCCGTGACTCCCAATCCCGGTGCGTGGACGATGATGGGTGACATGCGGCTCAAACTCGGCGCGGTCACCATCGACGGACACGAATCTCTCCCGGCGGGCGTGCTGGCCGTCGACCGCACCGGGGTATGGGTCGGTACCGGATCCGATCCGGTTCGTCTCGGTTTGCTCCAGCCGCCCGGCAAGAAGCCGATGAATGCCGCGGATTGGGCGCGGGGCGCGCGTCTGGGTGAAGGGGTGACGCTCATATGACGGGGCCACGTGACGGCGGCGGGAGGCCTGCCGATCGCGGCCGGGGATGGCCGCGAGATCGACAGGGCGGCAAGGGAAAGCAGGGGTTCCGCCGCACCATGAAGCCCGGCGGAAGTCCTCGGAGCGACAAACCACAGCATCAGCGCCCGGCCCGTCGGCCCAGCCGCGCGCAGCTCGATCCTGCCCGCCGCGCCGCGTTCGACGTGCTGAGGGCGGTGTCCGAGCGCGACGCCTACGCGAATCTGGCCCTGCCGGCACTCTTGGCGGAGCGGGGGATCAGCGGGCTGGATGCGGCTTTTGCGACCGAGCTGACATACGGCACCTGCCGGAACCGCGGGCTGCTCGATGCCGTCATCGCCTCGGCCGCAGGCCGGCCGGCGGACCAGATCGATCCGGTCCTGCTCGACCTGCTGCGCCTCGGCACCTACCAACTGTTGCGCACCAACGTGGCCGCGCACGCAGCGGTATCCACGACGGTCGAGCAGGCGGGTATCGAATTCGATACGGCGCGAGCCGGTTTCGTCAACGGTGTGTTGCGAGCCGTCACCCAGCGTGACGAGCAGGCGTGGATCTCCGAACTGGCCCCGCCGATCGACACCGACCCGGTGGGGCATCTCGCGTTCACCCACGCACATCCCAGGTGGATTGCTCAGGCGTTCACCGATGCGCTGGGCACCCATGCGGGAGAGTTGAATTCGGCGCTCGCCGCGGACAACGCCCGGCCCGGTGTGCATCTGGCGGCGCGTCCCGGCGTGCTGACTGCGGCGGAATTGGCCGAGGCCGTGCAGGGCACCGTCGGCCGGTATTCGCCGCACGCCGTCCATCTCGGCGGCGGTGACCCGGGACTGCTTGCCGCGGTCCGGGACGGTAAAGCGCTCGTTCAGGACGAGGGCAGCCAGCTGGTCGCACGTGCGCTGACTCTCGCGCCGCTGGAGGGAGAGGACGCCGGCAGGTGGCTCGATCTCTGCTCCGGCCCGGGCGGAAAGACGGCACTGATCGCCGCGATCGCGGCTCAACAGGGCGCACACGTCACCGCGATCGAGTCGGCCGCGCACCGGGCCGAGCTGGTGGAACAGAACACACGTGGATTGCCGGTCGAGATTCTGCGGGTCGATGGCCGCGAGTCCGGATTGGCGGCGGGGACTTTCGACCGAGTTCTGGTGGACGCACCGTGCACCGGGCTGGGTGCGTTGCGGCGCCGGCCGGAGGCGCGCTGGCGGCGCAGTCCGGGCGATGTGCCGGCGCTCGCCAAGTTGCAGCGCGAACTACTCGCGTCGGCGATTTCGCTGACACGACCCGGCGGAGTCATCGTGTACGCGACGTGTTCGCCCCATGTGGCGGAGACGCTCGGGGTTGTCTCCGACGCCCTCCGTCGCCATCCGGTGCGGGTGCTCGACACCCGGCCGCTGTTCGCTCCTGCGGATGGACTCGGCGATGGTCCCCACGTGCAGCTGTGGCCGCATCGACACGGTACCGACGCGATGTTCGCCGCGGCGTTCCAGAAGCTTGCCGCCGAATAGCCACCGCAAAGGTCCCGCGCACCAGGCCCCCTCTAAGGTTGCAGCCATGGTGACCCCGTCGCGACCCCTCATTGCGCCGTCGATCCTGTCCGCCGACTTCGCCCGCCTTGCAGACGAAGTCGCCGCGGTCGAGGGTGCCGACTGGCTCCACGTCGACGTCATGGATGCGCACTTCGTGCCGAATCTGACTCTGGGACTACCGGTGGTGGAGAGCCTGCTGAAGGTCACCGACATCCCGATGGACTGCCACCTCATGATCGAGGACCCGGACCGGTGGGCGCCCGGCTACGCCGAGGCGGGCGCATACAACGTCACTTTCCATGCCGAAGCCACCGACAATCCGGTGGCAGTTGCGCGCGACATCCGTGCGGCGGGCGCCCACGCCGGACTTTCGGTGAAACCCGGCACCCCGCTGGAGCCCTACCTCGAGATCCTGCGCGCCTTCGACACTCTGCTCGTCATGTCGGTGGAGCCTGGATTCGGCGGTCAAAGCTTCATTCCCGAGGTGCTGGCAAAGGTCAGGACTGCGCGCCGACTTGTCGATGCGGGGGAGCTGACCATCGTCGTCGAGATCGACGGCGGCATCAACGCCGACACCATCGAAGCGGCGGCCGAAGCCGGCGTGGATTGCTTCGTCGCCGGCTCGGCGGTATATGGAGCGCAAGACCCGGGTGCAGCCGTCGAAGCGCTGCGGCGCAGCGCGGCCGGCAGTTCGTCGCACCTGCACCTGTGACGCTCGCAGGCCGTGTCGACGCGGCCATGGTCCTCGCCATCGAGGCATCGCAACGGGTCAAGGGAGCCACATACCCGAATCCGCCGGTGGGCGCGGTGATTCTGGATCCGCACGGTGAAGTCGTGGGCGTCGGCCAAACCGAGCCGGCGGGCGGGCGGCACGCCGAGGTGGTCGCGTTGCGTGTGTCGGGAGAGCGTGCCCGAGGGGGCACCGCGGTTGTCACCCTGGAGCCCTGCAATCATCACGGCCGCACGCCGCCGTGTGTGGATGCGCTGCTGGAGGCCGGCGTCGTATCCGTCGTCTACGCGGTGCCTGACCCGAACCCGATTGCGTCCGGCGGTGCCGAGCGATTGCGGGCCGCCGGCGTCGATGTGACCGAGGGGATCGCGGCCGAACAGGTGACGGGTGGACCACTGCGAGAGTGGTTGCATCGGCAGCGAACCGGCCGCCCGCACGTCACCTGGAAATTCGCGACCAGTGTCGACGGCAGGAGCGCGGCCGCCGACGGGTCGTCGCAGTGGATCACCAGCGATCCGGCCCGCGCCGACGTGCATCGGCGGCGCGCGGTCGCGGACGCCATCGTTGTGGGTACCGGCACAGTGCTATTCGACGATCCCACCTTGACGGCCCGTCCCGGTGGTGTCTTGGCCGGGCGCCAACCGCTGCGCGTCGTTGTCGGTACGCGTGAGATTTCACCGGAAGCCAATGTGCTGAACGGTGATTCGCGCACCATGGTGCTCCGGACCCGTGATCCGCATGAGGTGATGAGGGCACTGGAGGATCACACCGACGTTCTCCTCGAAGGGGGACCCAAACTGGCGGGCGCCTTCCTGCGGGCGGGGCTGATCGACCGAATTCTGGCCTACATCGCGCCAATTCTGTTGGGGGGTCCGATAACTGCCGTCGATGATGTCGGCGTACCGAGCATTGCGCGGGCGTTGCGGTGGCGCTATGACGGCGTGGAACCCATTGGGAACGACTTACTGCTCAGCCTGGTTCCGTAACCCCAAGAAGGTTATGTCGGGGACCTATTCGTGTCGCAGGATCTTCTGGTCCACGACTTCGGCTGAACCCGCGGCACCCATCCGTTCCCGGAACGCCTGCACCGAATATCCGATCACTTTAGACGGGACGGTAGCCCGGACGGTCGCCGATCGGGGAAGGCCGAAGATCGGACCCATCTCGCCGAAATAGTCGCCGGGCCGGACGGTTGAGATCGTTTCTTCACCGCCGCTGGCCAATTCGCGCACGATGACGACTTCACCCTCCGCCACCACGTAGATCGAATCGCCCATGCTGCCCTGCTCGAACACGGTCTCGCCGGCGGCGAGCGTCAATTCCTCCGGTTCGTGTTCGGTGTAGGTGATCTGGGGTGTCAGTTCCACGACGGTGTCCGCCAGGGGCAGCATCCTGGTGTCGTGGGTGGCCACGACGACAACCCGTTCACCCGAGGCGAGTTCGCGGATCAGCGTCAGGACTTCTTCGACCTGGATGTAGTCGAGGTGCGCGGTGGGTTCGTCGGCCAGTATCAGCGGGGGATCCAGTGCGATCGCCCGTGCGACCGCCACACGCTGCTGCTGTCCGCCGCTCATATCGCCGGGCCGGTGCCGCATCCGGTCGGCGAGTCCGACGCGCTGCAGGAGTTCTTCGGCCCGCTGCCGGGAATGCTTCTTGGACATGCCGGCCGCCCGCATCGGCACCATGACGTTTTCCAGGGCGGTGAGGCTGGACACCAGGTTGAAGGCTTGGAAGACGATTCCTACTGTGTTGCGCCGATATTCGGTCAATTCACGCTGGCCCAGTTTGGTCGGGTCGGCTTCGCCGAACTCGATGGTGCCTGCCTGGGGACTGAGGATTCCACCGAGGCAGGACAGCAGTGTGGTCTTCCCGCATCCGCTGGGGCCGAGCAGGATCGCCAGCGATCCCTCGTTGACGTCGAGGCTCAGTCCGTCGATCGGCCGGACAGCGTATTCGCCGCGCGAGTACTCGACGACGAGGTCCTTGATACGAAGATCGGGCATCGCTACGGCCCCCCGAATGCCATCGCCGGATCGACTGTCACGGCCCGGCGCAACCCGGCGACACTTGCCAGCAATCCGATCAGGACCGCGACGATCGGCAGTGCGACGAAGGCCGCCTGCGGAATGTCGCACCGCATCGGGAACAGTGGCCCCAGAAGAAGCGACAGGCCGGCGCCCAGTGCTGCTGCAAGGATGGCGACGATCACCGCCTGAAGGATGAGCCCCGCCAGAATCGAGCGCGTCGGCACACCAACGGCCTTGAACACCGCGAAGTCCCGCGTTCGTTCGAGTGCGGACACGTAGATCATCGAGCCGACGATCAATGCCGCAACAACCCAGAGCAGTTCGGCCATCAGAGCAATGGCCTTGCGGGCGCCGCTCAGGGCGCGCAGCAGGTCGTCCATCGCGCCGGACTTGTGGACCAGATTGAAACCGTCCGGTACGTGCTCGGGTGTCCCGCGCAACCCGATCGATGAGATCAACTGCTGGCCGGAGTACAACAGTCGCTGGGCACCGGTGACGGTCAGGAATACGTTGGGTTGACCTGCGAGCGCCGTCGAATCATGGACGATGCCAACAATTTTCAGTGTCCGAGAACCGATTTCGATGTCCTGGTCCAGCGATTTGTCCATGGTGCTCGACACCGCGATCTCATCGGGGGACGACGGCGCGCGGCCACTGGACATCGTCGGCATACCCGGGCCGGACTCGGGTGCCCCGAACACATTGACGTTGCCTGTTGTTCCGTTGCGGGGCATCGTCGAGCTGCCGTAGACCAATGTCACCGCGGTGTCGACGCCCCGGAGTTGGGACACCTGCCCGATCTCGGCCGCGGAGAACGGCGACGATCCCAGGAATGGGCCTGCTGCACCGGCTTTAGTCAAGTAGTTGTCGAGGCCGAGTGAATCAACCGTTCTGGTGGCTTCGACCCGAAAACCGTTGGCCAGACCGGTGAGAACGAGCGTCATTGCGAAGACGAGTCCGGTGCCGACGATGGCAATGACGAATCGGCGCTTGCGCCACTGGAGGTCGCGCAGCGCGGCGATCAGCACGTCGGTGTCCCCGGCATCGTCGTCCCCGGCATGCAGCGAGGGTACCGACCCGAGTCGCGATCAGGCGGAGGCTTCCGGCAAATCGGTGCGAGGATGTGATTGTGGGCGATAACACGACACTCGGCTTGTTCCCGCCAGGTTCGGGTTTCGACGGCGGTGTTCTGACGGTCGGCGGCTGCAGGCTCGACCGCATCGCGGCCGAATTCGGGACGCCGGTGATGATCGTCGACGAGGACTCCCTTCGAAGCCGGGCACGCGACTATCAGACGGGCTTTCGAACGCTCTGGTCCGACACCGATGTCGCTTTCGCGTCGAAAGCGTTCCCGTGCACCGCCGTTCAGCGAGTGATGGCCGAGGAAGGCCTGTTTCTGGACGTAGCCGGGGGCGGTGAGATCGTGAGCGCCCTGTCCGCGGGTGCGGATCCCGCGCGGATGCTGTTGCACGGCAATGCCAAAACCGATGAAGAGCTGGAACTCGCGGTGGCAAGCGGGATCGGATTGATCGTCATCGACAATTTCGACGACATCGATCGATTGGAACGCATCGTGCCGTCGGGCAGCCGCCAGCCGTGTCTGGTGCGGGTGATCCCGGGAGTGCAGGCAGATACCCACGCCGCCGTCGCGACCGGGCACGAGGGTTCGAAATTCGGCCTGCCGCCCGCCGACGCCCGTGCGGCGATCGCGCGTGTCAGGGGCAGCCGGGTTTTGCGATGCGACGGTGTCCACACCCACGTCGGTTCGCAGATCATGGACGCCGACCAACTGGCGGCGGCAGTCGAGCCGGTGGCCGAACTCGGCAGCTTCGACGTGTACGACTTCGGCGGCGGACTCGGCGTCCGCTACAGCTTCGGCGACCAACCACCGACCATCGAGAGCTATGCGACGGCCCTGATCGATCAGGCTCGCCGCCTCATCCCGGCTCAGGCGCGCATCATCGTGGAACCGGGGCGATCCATGACGGCCCGGTCGGCGTGCACTCTCTACCGGGTTACGACGGTCAAGCGGGGCGCCGCCGTAACGCATGTCGCGGTCGACGGGGGAATGGGTGACAACCTGGAGGTATCGCTCTACGGGCAACGCTTCGAAGCTGCCCTGGTTGACAAGGCCGACGGGATCGACAAGTTCGACGCGGGCGACGATGGGGTCGAACTGGTCACCGTCGTCGGCCGGCATTGCGAATCGGGTGACCAGCTGATCGACGGCATCGAGCTGAACAACCCGGTCGTCGGCGATCTGCTCGCGGTTCCGGTCACCGGGGCCTACTGCTACACGATGTCGAATCAGTACAACGGCGCCCGGCGCATTCCCGTGGTGTTCGTATCCGGTGGCGACGCCCGATTGGTGGTGCGGCGCGATACCTGGGCGGACCTGCTGGCCCGCGACGTCCTACCGGGTGAAGGCTAGCGACGAATCGTCTTCGGACTCGTCGGCGTGCGCATCTTTGCCGCCGATGAACAACGCGAACACGGCGCCCGCCACACAGACGATGAAGGTGATGAAGAAGATCTCGCCGAACTGCATGGTGTAGGCGGTGCGACCGTTCTCGGCGACCTTGGTCGCAATCTCCAGAACGTTGGTGGCGGTCGGCTTGGGCAGCGTGGCCATGATCTGGTTGAACCGGTACAGGCCCCACGCGCTGAGCGCCGCGACACCGACCAGCATGCCCGTCATCCGGGCGACCACCACAAGCGACGACGCGATGCCGTGTTGGGCCGACGGCACCACCCGCAATGCCGCCGAGGTCAGCGGACCGATCACCAGGCCGAGCCCGATACCTGCGAGCGCCAGATCGGTGCCCAGAACGGGCAGGGAAACGGGCCCGAGGTGGTGTTGGGATGACAACACGTCGACATTCCAATCCGACACCAGCCAGTAGGCGGCGCCGGCGATCAGCATGCCGACGGCCGCCACCGCCCGGTCGCCGGCCTTCGTGGCGACCCAGCCGCCGATCAATGCCCCGATGGGCAGTGCGACGAGGAAATGAAGCAGCAGGAACGCGGCGTCTGTCTGATCTTTGCCGAGCACACCCTGCCCGAACAGCTCCACATTGACCAGGGTCACCATGAGTGCGGCACCGGCGCACACCGACGTGCCGAGCGAGGTCAGGAACGGGACGAACCGCACGCCGGCCGGTTCGATGAGCCGGGTGCGGGCAAACCTCTCCCACACCGCGAACGCGATGGCGGCGACGATCGCACCGGCCACCAGCGGTACGCCGTAACTCGGCAGCACCTGCTTGCCGTCCGGGGCCGGGTTGTAAAGGCCGACGACGGCGAGGCCAAGGGCAATCGCGAGGAGCACGCCCCCGACGACGTCGACCCGTTCGGGGTGTTCGCTGCGGTCGTGGGAGGGCAGACTGAAGTGGATCATCACCATGGCGACAGCCGTCAGCGGCACGTTGATCCAGAAGACGTCCTGCCACTTGGAGAGGGCCAGAACCACCCCGATGCCGTAGAGCGGGCCGAGTACGCTGCCCAGCTCCTGGGCGGCACCGATCCCGCCGAGGACGGCGGCGCGGCTGCGCGCGGCCCACAGATCGGCTGCCAATGCGAGGGTCACGGGCAGCAGCGCGCCACTGGCGATGCCCTGGATCAGCCGACCGACCACCAGCATCGTGAGATCCGTGGACATGGCGGTCACCACGGATCCGGCGGCGAACACCGCGAGGCTGAGTTGCAGGATCAGCTTTCGCCCGAATCGGTCGGATAGTCGGCCGAGTAGCGGCATCGCGGCGATGTAGCCCAGCAGATAGCAGGTGATGATGGGTGTGACCTGCTGGATCTTGTTGATCGGGATACCGACGGTGGCCATGATGTCGGTCATGATCGTCACCACGACATAGGTGTCGAGGGCGCCCAGAAGCACGGCGAGGCCGCCGGCGCTGATGGCGGTACGCCTGCCGCGGCCGGCGGCCTTCACGCTAGAAGTCACGGGCAATCACACCGCGGGTTTTGCGACTGTGACGGGCTTGTCCCAGTTCGACAACGTCAGTGCGATGTTGTTGCTTCCACTCTGGTCGATCCGTGCCTGAACCAGTTGGTGTGGATCGTTCTTGCCGATCCACACCGTTGCTGGAAGTGAATCTGTGGCCTTCAGCTGGGGCACCAGCTTGTTGACGGCGTCGGCGCTGACCTTGCCGCCGACTCGAATCGTGTCGACCCCGTTGATGGTTTCGCTCGCCTCGGACTTGGTCTCCGAGAGGCTGACCAGCATGTTGGCCAGGCCATTGTCGGGATTCAGAATCACCGACGGGTCGTAGACATCGCTGGCGGGCCCCATATCGAGCCAGTTGTTGGGCGTCAGTGCCGCGTAGAGGGTGCCGTCGATCACGACGAGCTGGATGTCGACGTCGGAGCCGCCCATCGAGATGGTGGCGTTGCCCTGGACTGCGACACTCGGCTGGTTCGTCAGGTCGCCGGTGAGCTTCTTGACCGGCAGGCCATCGATCTTGCCGTTGACGGTGATGTCGAGGTGCGCGCTCTTGAGGGCCTTGGTGGTCTGCGCGGATTGCTGGACCAGTCCGGGCGCTTCCGGAAGCGGTTCCGAGGGCTTCGAGGACGAGCAACTTGCCAGGAACAGGCTGGCGGTGGCGATCAGTGCAGCGGGGACGGCAGACAGTCGGTGGCGCGTCAGCATGACCGCAATCGTAGATGGTCGTTCGGAGTCGACCATGTCGCAGCGCCGGTACCTGCCACGCGTGAGGGTTAGATTTGTGTGCGTGTTCACCGGAATCGTCGAGGAATTGGGTGAGGTCGTCGGCAAGGAAGACCTCAGCGATTCCGCGCGACTTGTCATCAGGGGCCCGGTGGTCACCGCCGACGCCCGCCACGGCGACTCGATCGCCGTCAACGGGGTGTGTCTGACGGTGGTCGAGGTTCTTTCCGATGGGCAGTTCAGCACCGATGTCATGGCCGAGACCCTCGATCGGTCGAGCCTGGCAGCGCTGGCGGCCGGGAGCCGGGTGAATCTCGAGAGGGCCGCCGCTGTGAACAGCCGGCTTGGCGGGCACATCGTTCAGGGCCATGTCGACGGGACGGGAACGGTCGTCTCGCGCGCGCCGTCGGAGAACTGGGAGGTGGTGCGGATAGCCCTACCTGCGCCGTTGGCCCGCTACGTCGTGTCGAAGGGCTCGATCACCGTGGACGGGGTGTCGTTGACGGTGTCGGCGCTGGGGGAGGATTGGTTCGAGGTTTCTTTAATTCCGACGACCCTTGCGCTCACCACATTGGGGAGCGCCGCCGCAGGTTCGATGGTCAATCTTGAAGTGGACGTGATCGCGAAGTATGTCGAACGACTGCTGTCCCTCGGAAATCCGCAGGTCAATCGTTCCGAGTAGCCGCTTCGGGCCTGGGTACCGCAGGCTTCATTTATTGCATTCGGATTAGAATTGATCTAGGGAAATTCCAACGCAAGATCGATGGTTTTTCGCTGGTGGGAAGCGCACTATTGATGGTGTCCCCCTTCGAGGGGTGATCCGCGAAGGACTTTCCCCCCTTCTAAGACTTCGCGGATCGGAGATGGGCGGCGGCCCCGGGACAGCACGGGCAAGCGATACGGGCCGCCGCCCGCTACCGAAATTCTTTCCGCCTCGACTGTGGGCCACATGCACGAAATCTGCCAATTTTCCGTGCATAGGTCCCACGCTCGGCGGCGCCTCCAGTAACGGGCCAACAGTCGGTGGGTGTGCTTGGTTCATACTGTGTGCAGATAGTTAGGTGACACTGGCACACGGGAAATCCTGGTGCGGCAGTCCAATGAATGGCAGGCGGCAAGGATGACGAGGCTGGACACCGTCGAGAGGGCGGTCGCCGATATCGCAGCTGGTCGGGCGGTGGTCGTCATCGACGACGAGGACCGCGAGAACGAAGGCGACCTGATCTTCGCGGCGGAGAAGGCGACCCCGGAGCTGGTGGCCTTCATGGTCCGCTACACGTCGGGTTACCTCTGTGTGCCGCTCGATGGATCCATCTGCGACAGGCTGGGGCTGCTGCCCATGTACGCGGTGAACCAGGACAAGCACGGAACCGCCTACACCGTCACGGTTGACGCCAAAAATGGTGTGGGAACCGGTATTTCGGCTTCCGACCGGGCCACCACGATGCGGCTGCTGGCTGATCCGCAAAGTTTGGCGGAAGACTTCACCAAACCCGGTCATGTGGTTCCGCTGCGCGCAAAGGACGGGGGAGTGCTGCGCCGTCCCGGGCACACCGAAGCCGCGGTTGACCTGGCCAGGATGGCGGGTCTGCAGCCCGCCGGCGCCATCTGCGAGATCGTCAGCCAAAAGGACGAAGGCGAGATGGCTCAGACCGACGAGTTGCGGGTGTTCGCCGACGAACACGATCTGGCGCTGATCTCCATAGCCGACCTCATCGAGTGGCGCCGCCGCCACGAAAAGCACGTCGAGCGGATCGCCGAGGCTCGCATCCCGACCCGTCACGGCGAATTCCGCGCGGTGGGATACACCAGTGTCTATGACGAGGTCGAGCATGTCGCGCTGGTCCGTGGCGATGTTGCCGGACCCGCCGGCGACGGTCAGGACGTGTTGGTGCGGGTGCACTCCGAGTGTCTGACGGGCGACGTATTCGGCTCGCAACGCTGTGATTGCGGTCCGCAGTTGGATGCGGCGATGGCGATCGTGGCGGCCGAAGGCAGGGGTGTGGTGCTGTACATGCGAGGCCACGAGGGCCGGGGCATCGGTTTGATGCACAAGCTGCAGGCATACCAATTGCAGGATGCCGGTGCCGACACCGTGGACGCCAATCTCAAGCTCGGGCTGCCCGCCGACGCGCGTGACTACGGCATCGGGGCCCAGATCCTCGCCGATCTCGGCGTGCGGTCGATGCGCCTGCTCACCAACAACCCTGCCAAGCGAGTGGGTCTGGACGGGTATGGGCTGCACATCATCGAGCGCGTGCCGCTGCCCGTGCGGGCAAACTCCGAGAACATCAGGTACCTGATGACGAAGCGGGACCGGATGGGGCACGAGCTCGGCGAGCTCGACGACTTCGGCGCCGCTACGGGAGACGTTCCAGCGGGAGGATCACACGAATGAGTGGCGGCGCCGGAGTGCCCGACCTGCCCGATGTCGATGCTTCTGGGCTATCGCTCGCAATCGTGGCCAGCACCTGGCACGGCACCATCTGCGATGCGTTGCTCACCGGATCCCGCAGGGTCGCCGAGACCGCCGGAATCCCGAATCCGACGGTGGTTCGGGTGCTCGGGGCGATCGAGATACCGGTTGTTGCGCAGGAACTTGCCCGCACACACGACGCGGTCGTCGCGCTCGGTGTGGTGATCCGTGGTCAGACACCGCATTTCGACTATGTGTGCGATGCGGTCACTCAGGGGTTGACTCGCGTGTCGCTGGATGAGGCCACACCGGTTGCCAACGGCGTATTGACCACCGACACGGAGGCGCAGGCTTTGGACCGCGCCGGCCTGCCGGGCTCGGCTGAAGACAAGGGTGCGCAGGCCGCGGCCGCCGCGCTGTCCACGGCGCTCACGCTCAGGGAACTTCGGCGGGCATGACCGACGAATCCGGCACGTGGGAGGTCGTTCTGCGCCCCCGCATCATGCCGCTGTTCGCGTACATAGCGGCGGCGGTGGTTGCGCTGACGGCAGTCTTGGCCGGTGTGTTCATGCGGATCAAAGCAACGGGCGTGGTGTTTCGGACCAGTGATCAATTCGGCCTGGCAGGCGTTGGGCTGGTCATCGCCGCGGCGATCCTGTTGCTCGCAAGGCCGAGGCTGCGGCTGGGCCCGAAGGGCTTGGAGGTTCGTAATCTATTGACCGAACGGCTGATTCCGTGGGTCGACGTCGTCGACGTGTCATTTCCCGCGGGGAAGCGGTGGGCACGTGTGGACATCGCCGACGACGAATATGTGCCCGTGCTGGCCATCCAATCGATCGACAAGGAACGTGCGGTGCGTGCCATGGGGACCGTCCGCGCTGCGATCGCCAGGTACAGCGCTCGTCGATAGCGGTCGGATCGGGCTGTCCCGGCGCGGTACTAACCTTGGGGCGTGCCCGATCCCGCCACCTATCGCCCGGCGCCGGGGTCGATACCCCTCGAACCGGGTGTCTACCGGTTCACGGATGTCCACGGGCGGGTTATCTACGTCGGTAAGGCGAAGAGCCTCCGAAGCCGGCTGAATTCGTATTTCGCCGACATCGCCGGCCTGCATCCGCGCACCCGTCAGATGGTCACCACCGCGGCGAAGGTCGAGTGGACCGTGGTGAACACCGAAGTCGAGGCGCTGCAGCTCGAATACAACTGGATCAAGGAATTCGATCCGCGATTCAACGTGCGCTATCGAGACGATAAGTCGTATCCGGTCCTCGCCGTCACGCTCAACGAGGAATACCCGCGGTTGTTCGTTTACCGCGGCCCGCGGCGCAAAGGTGTGCGGTATTTCGGGCCCTATTCGCATGCTTGGGCCATCCGGGAAACCCTCGACCTGCTCAACAGGGTCTTTCCGGCGCGCACTTGCTCCGCAGGAGTGTTCAAGCGGCACAGTCAGATTCAACGGCCGTGTCTGCTCGGCTATATCGACAAGTGTTCGGCGCCCTGCATCGGCAGGGTGACTGCGGAGCAACACCGCAAGATCGTTCTCGATTTCTGCGATTTCCTATCGGGAAAGACCGATCGGCTCGCCCGCGAACTCGAGCAGCAGATGAACGCGGCGTCGGCCGAGCTCGACTTCGAACGTGCCGCCCGGCTGCGCGATGACATCGCCGCGCTCAAGCGGGCTCTGGAAAAGCAAGCCGTCGTCCTCGGCGACGGTACCGACGCGGATGTGGTGGCATTTGCCGACGACGACTTGGAGGCCGCAGTGCAGGTCTTCCATGTTCGCGGAGGGCGGGTCCGCGGCCAACGGGGCTGGGTTGTGGAGAAGCCGGGCGAACCGGGGGAGTCGGCGCAGGGGCAGCTGGTGGAGCAATTCCTCACCCAGTTCTACGGTGATCAGGCGCAATTGGACGGCGGGGCAGATGAATCCAGCAATCCCGTGCCCCGCGAGGTCCTGGTGCCCTGTCTGCCGGACAACGCCGAGGAATTGGTTACCTGGCTGTCTGCGCTGCGTGGGTCCAAGGTAGCGCTGCGGGTACCGCAGCGCGGTGACAAGCGGGTGCTCGCGGAGACGGTGCAGCGAAACGCGCAAGAAGCTCTGCAGCAGCACAAGCTGAAACGGGCGGGGGACTTCACCGCCAGATCCGCCGCCTTGCAGAACATTCAGGAATCGCTCGGTCTTGCCGATGCGCCGCTGCGAATCGAATGTGTCGACATCAGCCACGTCCAGGGCACCGACGTGGTGGCGTCCCTGGTGGTGTTCGAGGACGGATTGCCCCGGAAGTCCGACTACCGGCACTTCGCAATTCGTGAGGCCGCCGGCGAGGGCCGCTCCGACGATGTCGCATCGATCGCGGAAGTGACCCGTCGGCGGTTCCTGCGCCACCTCCACGAGGCCGAACACCAGCAGCTCACCGAGGAGCTCAAGCCACGCCGGTTCGCGTATCCGCCCAATCTGTATGTTGTCGACGGTGGCGCACCCCAGGTAAACGCGGCTCAGGCGGTGCTCGATGAACTCGGCGTGACCGACGTCGCGGTGATTGGGCTCGCGAAGCGGCTTGAGGAAATCTGGGTCGCGGCGGAGCCTGATCCGCTGATCATGCCCCGCAACAGCGAAGGCCTTTACCTGCTTCAGCGGGTCCGCGACGAAGCTCACCGATTTGCCATCGCCTACCACCGCAACAAGCGGTCCAAGCGGATGACGGCCTCGGCGCTGGATGCCATACCGGGTCTCGGTGAAACCCGGCGCAAAGCACTGGTCACTCATTTCGGGTCTGTCGCCCGGCTGCGTCATGCCAGTATCGAGGAGATCACCGCAGTACCGGGTATCGGGTCAGCCACGGCGACCGCAGTACTCGAAGCTCTAAACGTGGAGCCGGCCCGGCCGGGCGGCGCCACGCCAACCGAACCGATCGGCCAGGAACGGACTGCTGGACAGGTAACGCGATGACAAATCACAAACCAATCGACGATCTGCACGGCCCTGACGGGGGCGATTCCGACGTGCGCAACAATTCGGCCGCAGCTGCCGAGCCGACCATCGACGTGGTTCTGGTCACCGGCTTGTCGGGTGCCGGCCGTGGCACGGCAGCCAAGGTTCTCGAGGACCTCGGCTGGTATGTGGCAGACAACCTGCCTCCCGAACTGATCGCCCAGATGGTCGATCTGGGTCTTGCCGCGGGTTCGCAGATCACCCAGCTCGCTGTGGTCATGGATGTCCGCTCACGCGGATTCACCGGCGACCTCGAATATGTGCGCAGCGCGTTGGCCGAACGTAATATCCGTCCGCGCGTGCTGTTCATGGAGGCTTCGGACGACGTCATCGTCCGCCGTTACGAGAACAACCGCCGCGCGCATCCGCTTCAGGGGAATCAGACCCTGACGGAGGGGATGGCCGCGGAGCGGGCCATGCTGACCCCGGTCCGGGAGTCGGCCGACCTCGTCATCGACACCTCGACCCTCTCGGCGCGGGCGCTGCGGGAGATCATGGAGCAGGCGTTCGGAGGCGAGGGTGTCGCGCCCATCAACATCACTGTGGAATCGTTCGGATTCAAATACGGACTGCCCATGGACGCGGACATGGTGATGGACGTTCGTTTCCTGCCGAATCCGCACTGGGTTGACGAGCTTCGGCCCCAGACGGGTCGGGATCTCGCCGTCCGCGAGTATGTGCTGGGCCAACCCGGCGCGACCGACTTTCTCGAGACCTACCATCGGCTGCTCCGCCTCGTCGTCGAGGGATATAGCCGTGAGGGCAAGCGCTACATGACCCTCGCGATCGGATGTACCGGCGGCAAGCATCGCAGCGTCGCGATCGCCGAGGCCCTGGTGACAGCGCTGGAAAGCGACCGCAATCTTTCGGTGCGCGCCCTGCACCGCGATTTGGGCCGCGAATGACGGAGCGCATCGTCGCGCTTGGCGGCGGGCACGGGCTCTACGGGACGCTGTCAGCCGCCCGCAGGATCACCCCCCATGTCACGGCGATCGTGACGGTCGCCGATGACGGCGGTTCGTCGGGGCGTCTGCGTGCGGAGCTGCCGATCGTTCCCCCGGGCGACCTGCGGATGGCGCTGGCGGCGTTGGCATCCGACAGCCCGCACGGCCGACTGTGGACGACGATAATTCAGCATCGTTTCGGTGGCAGCGGCGCGCTGGCGGGTCATCCGATCGGGAATCTGATTCTCGCGGGCCTGAGCGAAGTCCTCGCCGATCCGGTCGCCGCGCTCGACGAACTGGGCCGGATCCTGGGAGTTCGCGGGCGCGTCTTGCCGATGTGCCCCATCGGTCTCGGTATCGAGGCCGATGTCCTGGGCTTGGACAGCGATCCGAGCACGAGCCGAGTCATCCGCGGACAGGTCGCCGTGGCCACGACCCCGGGCAAGGTCCAGCGGGTGCGCCTTGTTCCCGGCGACCCGCCGGCCACTCCGCAGGCGGTCGACGCGATCATGGCCGCCGACTTGGTGGTCCTGGGCCCGGGGTCTTGGTTCACCAGCGTGATCCCACACCTGCTGGTGCCCGATCTCGCCGAGGCCCTGAAGGCCACCAATGCCCGGCGCGCACTGGTGCTGAATCTGGCCGCAGCGGGCGAGACCGCGGGGTTCTCGGCCGAACACCACGTGGAGGTGCTGGCCGAGCACGCACCGGGTTTCACCGTGCACGACATCATCGTCGACACCGCACAGGCTTCCTCGGAACGCGAACGGGACCAGCTTCGAGGGGCGGCCGTGTGCCTGGAAGCATCGGTTCAGTTCGCTGACGTTTCCCGACCTGGTACACCTTTACATGACCCGGCGAAGCTGGCCGCGGCGTTGGAAGGTGTGTATTTGCGGGGTAACCCGCACGCGAGTGGCGACAAAGCGGAAGGTGAGGAGCCGTGGCGATGACTGCCGAGGTGAAAGACGAGCTCAGTCGGCTCGTGGTCAACTCGGTCAGCGCCCGCCGAGCCGAGGTGGCCGCTCTGTTGCGGTTTGCCGGGGGTTTGCACATCGTGTCGGGGCGGGTGGTTGTGGAGGCCGAGGTCGACCTCGGGATCATCGCCCGACGGCTGCGTAAGGACATTCACGATCTCTACGGTTACAGCGCCGTCGTGCATGTGTTGTCGGCCAGTGGCATCCGGAAGAGCACCCGATACCTGGTCCGAGTGGCCAAGGACGGGGAGGCGCTGGCGAGGCAGACCGGCCTGCTGGATTTGAGGGGCCGGCCGGTGCGCGGTCTGCCCGCCCAGGTCGTCGGCGGTAGCGTCGGCGATGCCGAGGCCGCCTGGCGTGGTGCGTTCCTGGCCCACGGTTCATTGACCGAGCCGGGCCGTTCGTCGGCCTTGGAAGTCAGCTGTCCGGGTCCGGAAGCCGCGCTGGCTCTTGTCGGTGCCGCGCGGCGGCTCGGTATCAGTGCCAAGGCTCGCGAGGTGCGAGGCACCGACCGTGTCGTGGTGCGCGATGGTGAGGCCATCGGTGCGCTGCTGACTCGCATGGGCGCCCAGGACACCAGGCTGACCTGGGAGGAGCGGCGGATGCGCCGCGAGGTGCGGGCGACCGCCAACCGGTTGGCAAACTTCGACGACGCGAATCTGCGGCGTTCGGCGCGGGCCGCGGTCGCGGCCGCGGCGAGGGTGGAACGTGCTCTGGAGATCCTCGGCGATACGGTCCCGGATCATCTGGCCAATGCCGGGCGGCTGCGTGTCGAGCATCGGCAGGCATCGTTGGAGGAACTCGGCCGGCTGGCCGATCCGGTGATGACGAAGGACGCCGTGGCAGGCCGGATTCGGAGATTGCTGTCCATGGCGGATCGTAAGGCGAAGCAGGACGGAATTCCGGACACCGAATCAGCGGTCACGCCGGACCTTCTCGAGGACGCCTGAGCACGGCGAGCGTCTCGCCCGCCTCCCTATCATTGAATCGTTGACCGGACCACTTTCGAACGCGTTGACGCGTGCGTCCTCTCGGCTCACGCGGCCACCGACGCCTCTCGCCAGCATCGCGATCCACTGTCTTGTGGTGGGGGCGTGGTTGCTGTTGTTCTCACTGGCTTTCGGCTGGGGTGATGCCTTCGGTTGGCCGGGCGGGCTTGCCTGGGCGGTCGGCTACGCGTATCTGGCGTATGACACCGCGCTGCTGGTCTTCACCGGATGGCAGCTGAGGCACATCGACCGTCCGGGGATCGACTGTCCCGGCTCAGATGCCGCGCCGACCGCCGGGAGGGACGCCGGGTTGAGGGTCGCCGGGTTGAGGGTCGCCGGGTTGAGGGTTGCCGTCATCGTGGCGGCTCACAACGAACTGGTAGCGCTCCCTCGAACGCTGCACGCCCTGCTCGATCAGACCGTCGCTCCCGAGGAAATCGTGATCGCCGACGACGGATCGTCTGACGGCACAGTGGAAATGCTGTGTGCCGAATTCGGATTCGAATGCCCCACAGTCGATTCCGATGCGGCGCTGGTGCGGGTGGGGTCGACGAAAGTGCGGTGGCTGAGGTTGTCGCACCGAGGAAAGTCGGGTGCCCTGAATGCGGGGGTTCTCAGCACGTCCGCGGACGTCATCGTCACCGTCGATGCGGACACCGTCCCGGATCGCACCGCGATCGACGCTCTGAAGGGGGCGTTTACGGCCGAGCCGGCGCTGGTGGCCTGCACCGGGGTCATTACTCCTAAATGCCGCCGCACTGTGGTCGGGCGTGCCATGGAGTGGTTTCAGACTTACGAATACATCCGCAACTTCCTGGCCAGATACGCCTGGATGCAGGTGGGCTGCCTGCAGTTGCTGTCCGGGGCTTTCGCGGGTTTTCGCCGAACACCGGTGGTCGAGGTGGGTGGTTTCGACGACGCCTGTTTCGTCGAGGACTACGAATTGGTGGCGCGAATGCGCCGCCACGCTGGTGAGCACGGATTGGATTGGCGATTCCGAGTGCTCGGTACCGCGCAGGCGCGCACCGAGGCGCCGGGGTCTGTCCCGGCCTTTCTGAGGCAGCGGCGGCGATGGTTCGGCGGCTTCCTCCAGACCCACTGGTGGTATCGGGCGATGGTCGGCGACTCGCGATTCGGCGGGCTGGGCACCGTCATGCTGCCGGTCAAAGCCGCCGACACGGTCGCGCCGCTGTACGGACTTGCTGCGGTTGGTCTGCTGCTGTATTTCGGGGCCACGCGTCAGTTCGGTGTGCTCGGGCCCATCCTCATCGTGCTGGTGGGCAGGCTGGTCGTCGACATGGCTTTTCAGGTGTGGGCGCTGCGGCGCTACCGTCGCTGGGTCGGCGACAGCGGGCGCGCGAGCTTGCGGAGTGCGGCGCTTGTGCTGGTCGTCGAACCGTTGACCTTCACGCTGCTCCTGCACTTGGGAGCCCTGCTGGGTTGGTTCGCGTTCCTTGGGGGCGGACGGCAGTGGGGTCGGCAGAAGCGATTCGGCCTGGACCCGCCGGAGGTTTCCCACCGGGCGCGCAGGCCGATTCGCCCGCCGTTAGGCTGAGGTGGACGACGCAGCGACAAGGGAGATGCACGTGACAATCCGGGTAGGCGTGAACGGCTTCGGCCGAATCGGACGCAACTTCTACCGTGCCCTGGCGGCCCAGCAAGCCCTGGGTAACGCCAAGGATCTGGAAATCGTGGCCGTCAACGACCTGACGGACAACGCCACCCTGGCTCATCTGCTCAAATTCGATTCCATCCTCGGACGATTGCCCGAGGACGTCAGCCTCGACGGCGAAGACACCATCGTCATCGGCGGAGCCAGGATCAAGGCGCTCTCGGTCAAGGAGGGTCCCGCGGCCCTGCCCTGGGGTGATCTGGGCGTCGATGTCGTCGTGGAGTCGACGGGCATCTTCACCAACGCCGCCAAGGCCAAAGGTCACCTGGATGCGGGCGCCAAAAAGGTCATCATCTCGGCGCCTGCCACCGATGAAGACATCACCATCGTGATCGGCGTGAATGACGACAAATACGACGGCAGCCAGAACATCATCTCGAACGCGTCGTGCACCACGAACTGCCTCGGCCCGCTCGCCAAGGTGGTCAATGACGAGTTCGGCATCGTCCGTGGCCTGATGACCACCATTCACGCCTACACCCAGGACCAAAATCTGCAGGACGGCCCGCACTCGGATCTGCGCCGTGCGCGTGCCGCCGCCCTCAACATCGTCCCGACCTCCACCGGCGCCGCCAAGGCCATCGGTCTGGTGCTGCCCGAACTGAAGGGCAAGCTCGACGGCTACGCGCTGCGGGTACCCATCCCCACCGGTTCGGTCACCGACCTCACGGTCGAACTGGCCAAGTCGGCGACCGCCGCCGACATCAACGCGGCGATGAAGGCCGCGGCCGAGGGCAAGCTCAAGGGAATCCTGAAGTACTACGACGCGCCGATCGTCTCCAGCGACATCGTCACCGACCCACACAGCTCGATCTTCGATTCGGGTCTGACCAAGGTCATCGACAACCAGGCGAAGGTCGTCTCCTGGTACGACAACGAATGGGGTTACTCAAACCGGCTCGTCGACCTGGTCGGCCTCGTCGGCAAATCCCTGTAATGACGGTCAAGATCCTCGCCGACCTCTTGGCCGAGGGCGTCGAGGGCCGGGGAATCCTCGTCCGATCCGACCTCAATGTGCCGCTCGACAACTCGGCAGGCATCACCGACCTGGGGCGGATCACGGCATCGCTGCCGACACTGAAGGCGCTCTCGGACGCCGGGGCGAAGGTCGTGGTGATGGCTCACCTGGGCCGGCCCAAGGACGGCCCGGACCCCAAGCTGTCGTTGGCTCCGGTGGCTGCCGCGCTGGCGGAGCAGCTCGGCCGGCATGTGCAGTTGGCCGGCGATGTCGTCGGGACGGATGCGTTGGCGCGAGCGGAGGGGTTGACCGACGGCGACATCCTGCTTCTCGAGAACATCCGGTTCGACGCGCGGGAAACCAGCAAGGACGATGCCGAGCGGCTGAAGCTTGCCAGGGAACTGGTGGAGCTCATCGGCGACGACGGCGCATTCGTCTCCGACGGCTTCGGGGTTGTGCACCGCAAACAGGCGTCGGTGTACGACGTGGCCACCCTGGTGCCCTCGTACGCGGGTGAGTTGGTGGCTGCCGAGGTCAAGGTTCTCGAACAGCTCACCAAAGCGGACGATCGGCCCTATGCCGTAGTCCTCGGCGGGTCGAAGGTGTCCGACAAGCTGGCGGTCATCGAGAATCTGGCCGGGAAGGCCGACAGCGTCATCATCGGTGGCGGAATGTGTTTCACTTTCCTTGCGGCGCAGGGTTTTTCGGTCGGTACCTCGCTGCTGCAGGATGAGATGATCGACACCTGTCGCGAATTGCTGGAAACCCACGGCGACGTGCTGCACCTTCCGGTGGACGTCGTCGTCGCCGATCGGTTCTCCGCCGACGCGTCGTCCGAAACCGTTGCGGCGCAGAGCATTCCCGAGGGCCGGATGGGTCTGGACATCGGGCCCGAATCCGTGCGCCGGTTCGCCACCCTGTTGTCCAACGCGCGCACTATCTTTTGGAACGGCCCGATGGGTGTCTTCGAGTTCCCAGCCTTCGCGGCGGGCACCAAAGGCGTCGCCGAGGCGATCATCTCGGCGACGGCCAAGGGGGCGTTCAGCGTCGTCGGCGGGGGAGACTCGGCCGCGGCGGTACGGAAGTCGAGCTTGCCCGATGACGGTTTCTCGCACATTTCCACCGGCGGGGGCGCCTCTCTGGAATACCTTGAGGGCAAGACCTTGCCGGGCCTGCAAGTCCTCGAATGACGGGAGTCCTGTGTCTCGTAAGCCGCTGATCGCGGGTAACTGGAAGATGAACCTCAATCACTACGAGGGCATCGCGCTTGTTCAGAAGATCGCGTTTTCGTTGCCCAGCAAATATTTCGACAAGGTCGATGTCACGGTGATTCCGCCGTTCACCGACCTGCGGAGCGTCCAGACACTGGTCGACGGCGACAAACTGCTGCTGACGTATGGCGCGCAGGACCTGTCCGCCCACGATTCCGGCGCCTACACCGGGGAGATCAGCGGCGCGTTCCTCGCCAAGCTGGGGTGCACCTTCGTCGTCGTGGGCCACTCCGAGCGGCGGACTTATCACAACGAGGATGACGCTACGGTTGCCGCCAAAGCCGCCGCGGCGTTCCGGCACGGATTGACACCCATCGTGTGCATCGGCGAGCACCTCGACGTCCGCGAGGCAGGCAATCATGTCCAGCACAACGTCGATCAGCTGCGCGGCTCACTGGAGGGACTGAGCAAGGATCAGATCGCCCAGGCGGTCATCGCCTACGAGCCGGTGTGGGCGATCGGCACCGGCCGGGTGGCCAGCGCGGCTGACGCCCAGGAAGTCTGCGCGGCGATTCGTGCCGAGCTGGTTTCGCTCACGTCGCAGCAGGCCGCCGACGGAATTCGGGTGCTCTATGGCGGCTCGGTGAACGCCAAGAACGTCGGCGAGATCGTCGCGCAGGATGACGTCGACGGTGCGCTGGTGGGTGGGGCTTCGCTGGACGGCGAGCAATTCGCCACCCTCTCGGCCATCGCCGCCGGTGGGCCGCTGCCGTAGGGGCGGGGCGTACGGCTGTGCATCGACGGGTAGGCTGGCTGCCATGATTTTGGCCCTGCAGATCATTCTGGTGATCACCAGCATTTTGGTGGTGCTGCTGGTGCTCCTGCACCGTGCCAAGGGCGGTGGTCTGTCCACCTTGTTCGGTGGCGGCGTGCAGTCCAGTCTGTCCGGGTCCACCGTGGTCGAGAAGAACCTCGACCGTTTGACCTACTTCGTGGTCGGTATCTGGGTGGTCTCCATCATCGGTATGGCCCTGCAGATCAAGTACAGCTGACCTTCACTCGTCGCGGATCGGAAACCATCGTCCCTCGTAGACGGTGCCGAGGACTTCGACATCCTTCAAAGTCAGCGGATCGACCTCGTAGGGATCGTCGGCGAGGATCGTGAAATTCGCCAGTTTTCCTGGCGTGATGCTTCCGATCTCGTCTTCCATCCGCCACGAATAGGCGGCCTCGATCGTCACGGCACGCAACGCGTCATGTACGGAGATCCGTTGCTCGGGTGCCACCGTCCTGCCGGCGGGTGTCCGGCGATTCACGCCGCACCAGGCGAGCGTCAGTGGCGAGGCCGGCCCCATCGGCAAGTCCGAATGGAATGACAACGGGATTCCGCGACTCAACACCGATGCCGCACGCACCATGCTGTCGGCGCGTTGGGGGCCGAGGCCATGGTCCCGGTATCGGTCGGCGAAGCCGACGGGATAGTAGGAATTCGCCGACACGACGCAACCCAGGGCGGCGATCCGGTCGATCTGATCTTCGGTGGAGTTGGCGAAGTGGACGATGACCGTCCGGTGGTCGTCCCGCGGCCGGTCGGCGATGCACTGCTCGATGGTGTCCAGCACCAGATCCAGCGCCGCGTCGCCGTTGACATGGATATGCAGTTGCCAGCCGGCCTCCCAATACGCGGACGCGAAGGATTTGAAGACGTCGGGTTGCATCATCCACTCACCGTGATGACACAGATCCGGGTGCCCCTCGTCGTCGAGATAGGGTTCGCGCATCTGCATGAGCTGGCTGATGATCGCGCCGTCGGCGAACAGCTTCACCTGCTTGGGCAATAGCCGCACTTTGCCTGACGAAGCCCGCACGACCTGAGCCTGCGCGTCGGCGACGGCGTGCGCGGGAGACATCCCGGCATCGGCTTGACTGCGGGCGTCAACCAGGAATGTCGAACCGAACGGCGTATCGGTGGACCCGAGCACCTCCTGGTACAGATCCCACGGTTCGAAGTCCCACATGATGCCGGGCTCATTGATCGCGGTCACACCGTTGCCGTGGAGGTAGCCGACCAATCGGCGCAGGCCGGTCTCCAAGCGATCCCGGGTCATGAACACCGGCGACAGCTTGGGCAGAAGCAGGTTCATCCCGGACTCCCACCAATGCCCGGCCACGAGATCCACCATCGAGCTTGCGGCCCCTTGATCGGCCGGCTCGGTCGCGGTGAGCCCCAGCGCTGCGATGGCGGCCGAGTTGAGGAACCACTCGTGGCAGGACCGCTGCCAGACGACGATCGGCCGGGTGATGCTGACGCTGTCGAGCAGTGTCCGGTCGAGGGGGCCGTGCCAAAGGCGGTGATATCCCCAGGAGAAGAGCCACTCGCCGGGATCGGAGAGTTCGTGCTCCGCGGCACATAACCGCCGAAGATATTCCTCGGCGGAGAGCGCGCCCGGATAGGTCTTGTGCGGAAGTATCCAGTCTTCGACGGCGATGACCTCGGTAGTGAGGGTGGTCGCGCCAAGAATCGGATGCAAGTGCTGATCGATCAGGCCGGCGCAGACGATCGAATCGGCGAATGTCTCGTCGACGGCTCCGATGCGCCCCAATTCGGCGGCATCACCGACTGCGACGATGCGGCCGCCGTGCACGGCTACCGCGGACGCATCCGGGATGTCCGGGTCCATCGTGATCACCTTGCGGGCGATGAAAACTGTCGTTGCTTCCGCTGGCACGCCCATGATTGTCGCTTGTGGAGCGGCGAATTCCGGGCTGTGTGGGCGAATTGTCAGGAACGTCAATCCGACAACTCATCGGACCGCCGGTTGTTTGCGATTCCAATCGGATCGCCGGTGGTTCTTCGGTTATGTGCCGTTTGACATTACTGTTCCGTACGTCACTGCGCTGCTTGTTGTTTCGTTGGGGCTCGCCTAGTAATGGCATCACACGCGGCGATAACCGCCGCGGGCAATTGACGGCTGGAGGCAAGCGATGAGTGGCGATGCGGGGATTGCAATCGGTGGGGTGGAAGGACGGTTGCAGCGATTGCGCGACGCCGCCGAGACGAAGCCCGTAGCGACGGCCGAAGCCGCCTGGGCGTGGATCGCCGAACTCGCCAAGCGTTCGAAAAGGGACGCTGCATCCGCCGATGCCGAGTGCAACGAACTCTTTCGTTTGGGCGTACCGCCTACGACCCTTGACGGTCCGACCGATGGCCTGTTGGTGATGACGACGACCAATCCTGCACTTGATGCAGCGGTGCGCGCGGTTGCAGGATTGTGGATGCCGTGGCAGGGCAAGCGTTTTCACAACGAGGATGCCAGCGGAGAGAATCGCATGGCGCGCAACAGCACCGTTGTTTCCAAGTTGCTGTGGCCGCTCTACTCCATGCGGGATGCTGCGGAAGGCAAGTTGGCGTTCGATTTCAAGACCTATGTCGAGGCTGGCAAGGACGATCCGGACCGGCAGGTCTTGGTGATCGACTACGCCGACATCGAATCGAATCCGCGACTGCTGATTCGCAGCATCCGCGACGAATTGGTCGAGATCGTTGATTCCGTCTTCCTCGGAAAGATCCTGTATCACAGCGGTTCTGGCAAATACAACAAGATCGGTTACTTCGCGCTGCGCACGCAGGGCTGAGTTTACGAACCCGAAAATATTTACCCACTCAAGACTTTTCACGAAAGGCAGTTATCAGTGACTCGCGAATGGAACGAAGAGCCCTCGCTGGCTCTGCAGGAAAAGGCGCTTATCAAGATCCGAGAGGACTTGCGCGCCAAGAATCTTTACGAGGCCGAAGGTCTGCGGCCCACGGAGGATCTCGGTGACGCCACCGAGGAAGTCAAGCGGGCGCGGACACCGGACGGAACGTGGAACGACCTCTCGGAACCGTGGCTTGGTGCAAAGGGCACCGGTTTCGGTCGCAATGTGCCTCTTTCGATGACCATCACCGACCGCAAGCGTCTGCTCAAGCCGGATCCTCGGACCATCAGTCGGCGGCTGATGGCGCGCGACACCTTCAAACCCGCGGGGATTCTGAGCGCCATCTCCGCCGCCTGGATTCAGTTCGAGAACCACAACTGGTTCTTCCACGGCGACGGTGTCCCGGAGAAGACGATCGACATTCCGCTTTGTCCCGGTGACAAGTTCCCGGAGAACCCGATGCGGATTCGTGAAACGATTCCACTGCACGGCGAGATCAAGGACGGCTGTCCGGCGCCGGTGTTCCGGAACTCCGAAACCCATTGGTGGGATGCGTCGCAGCTCTACGGCAGCGACAAGGAACGCCAGTCCCAGGTCCGTACGTTCGTCGACGGAAAGATCAAGGTCGACGACAACGGCCGGTTGCCCCATAGCGACATCCCCGGTGTCGACCTCACCGGCATGAACGAGAACTGGTGGGTGGGCGTCGGAATGCTGCACACCCTGTTCGCCCTCGAGCACAACGCCGTCTGTGACGCGTTGAAGAAGGCCTATCCGCAGTTCGACGATCAGCGGCTCTTCGAACTGGCCGTGTTGACGGTCTCCGGTCTGATCGCCAAGATCCACGGTGTCGAGTGGACGCCGAACATCCTGCGTCATCCGGCCCTTGTCGTCGGACTCAAGGCCACTTGGTACGGCCTGCTCGGCGAGAAGTTCCAGTCCAAGATGGGCCGGGTAGGCACGAGTGAAACCCTTTCGGGCACAGCGGGATCGCAGACCGATCACTACTCCAGCCCGTTCTCGCTGACCGAAGAGTTCGTGTCCGTCTACCGGATGCACCCGCTGATCCCGGACGACTGGAACTTCTTCTCGCTCGAGAGCGGCGAGCATCTGCTGAACCGCAGCTTCACCGAGCTGCAGGGCCGCTACACCCGCGACTTCATGGACAACATGGAGATGGCGGACATGTGGTACTCGTTCGGTCTGGCCAGCGCCGGCGCGGTGTGCTTGCACAACTACCCGAACGCGCTGCGTCAGCTGACTCGCATCGACGGTCAGATCACCGACCTGGCAACCCTGGACATCGTGCGGGACCGCGAACGTGGCGTCCCGCGGTACAACGACTTCCGGGAGGCGCTGCGGATGCCGCGCCGCAAGACCATCGAGGAGATCACCCCCAACGCCGAATGGGCGCGGGAGATCAACGAGGTCTACAACGGCGACGTCGATGCCGTCGACCTGCAGATCGGCATGCAGGCAGAGCAGCCCGTCAAGGGCAACGGCTTTTCCGATACCGCGACACGCATCTTCGTGCTGATGGCAGCGCGCAGATTGAAGAGCGACCGCTTCTTCACCAACGATCTGCGGCCCGAGGTGTACACCCAGGTCGGCTACGACTGGGTCTACAACACCACGATGAAAGACGTACTGTTGCGCCACTATCCGGAGTTGGAGCCCGCGATCGGTGACCTGCAGACCAGTGTCTTCGCTCCGTGGCCGAAGCTGGGTGCGGCTCGTCCCGGGAAGAAGCGTGCAGTGATCCGTCTGGCTGATACGGTGCGGGCGTACATGCCGTAACAGTGAGCCGAGGCATCAGCTGAAACGTTCACCAGTCGTCGAGGCCCCATCGGTCTGCCCCCGACCGATGGGGCCTCGAACCACAAGGAGGAAAACACATGATCGATAGAAACCGGCCCTGGTTCGCGTTGTACGACAAGGGAGTTCCGCTCTCGGTCATCACTCCGCCGGTCTCGGTCAAACAGCTCTTCAATCATTGCGCGGAAGAGAATCCCGAGCGCGATTACCTGATCATCAACGACACCAAGCTGTCGTACGGGATGGTGAACCTGGCGGCGCGCAAGCTCGCCAACAGCCTGCGCGATCTTGGTATCAAGAAGGGCGACCGGGTTGCCATCATGGCGCCCAATGTTCCCCAGTACGTCATCTCATTCGAAGCCTGCGCCAAGCTCGGTGCGATTGTGGTCCCCATCAACCCGCTGGCGGCTGTCACCGAGGTGCACCACTACATCAAGGACAGCGGGGCTGAAGCTGTCATCGTGGTCGCAGCTTTCGCCAAGGCCCCCATCGAAGTCCTCAAGGCGAACGACACGCCGCTGAAGAACGTGATCGTGGCTCAGATCCCGTCGAATCCCATTGAGATCGAGAGCGGTCCGGGCATCCACGATTTCAACGAGTTCGCCGCGGCCGGAGACGATTCGGAGCCGAGCGTCGACATCAAGCCCTCTGATGTCCTCATGCTCCAGTACACCGGCGGCACAACCGGCTTGTCCAAGGGGTGTGTGCTCACCAATTTCAACATGGTGGCGATCGCCTATCAGGAGAGCTACTGGATGTCGCCGCTGATCTCGTTCGGCGAGGAACTCCGTTGTCTGGCAGCGGCACCGATGTACCACATCTACGGCTTCAACATGAACGTGAACATCAACCACGTGTTCGGTGGTGCAGTGATCATGGTCCCGCAGCCGACCACCGCCAACATCCTCGAAGCGATCAACAAGCACGAACCCAATCTGTTCCCCGCCGTGCCCACGATGCTCATCGGCCTCAATCAGCACCCGGACATCGGCACCTCGAAGATCAAGTCGATCAGGGGCGTCATCTGTGGGTCGGCGCCGCTGCCTGTCGAGGCGATGAAGACATTCGAAGCACTGTCGGGTGCTGTGATCACCGAGGGCTACGGGCTGTCCGAGACCTCGAACATCCTGACCGCGAATCCGCTCCAGACTGTGCGGAAGCCGGGCGGCGTCGGATTGCCCTTCCCGGGCAACGATATTCGCATCGTCGACCTGGAGACCGGTACCAAGGACATGCCGCTGAACGAGTCCGGTGAGATCATCGCCAAGGGCCCGACCATCATGCGGGAATACTGGAATAATCCTGCTGAGACGGCGAAGACCATGAGCGACGGGTGGCTGCTGACCGGCGACATCGGTTACATGGACGACGACGGGCACATCTTCATCGTCGACCGCAAGAAGGACATGGTCCTGTCGAGCGGCTTCAACGTGTACCCGCGTGAAATCGACGAACTCATGTACAGTCACCCGAAGGTGTTGAACGCCTGCTCATTTGGTGTTCCCGACCCGAAGCGCGGAGAGAGCCTCAAACTCGCGCTGGTGCTGAAGCCGGGCGAGGAACTGACCGAGGCCGAGGTTCGCGACTTCTGCAAGGAGCACCTCTCGGGGTACAAGGTGCCGCAGCAGGTCATCTTCGTCGATGAGCTGCCGCTCACCCCGATCGGCAAGCCAGACCGCAAGAAGCTGCGCCAGCAGTACGTATGAGCCCGTGTGCCGGCGTCCGCCTCCGGGGTAGCCGACCCCCGGGGGATGGACGCCGGCACACGTCATTCGGCTGGGGCTGATACCGACATCCGGGGCTGATACCGACTTCCGGCGTTACCTCTGGAATTCCTCCGGAATGACGATGTCGCGCTTTTGGAGTTTGCCTGTCGCGTTCTTGGGTAGGGCGTCGAGAACCCAGATCCTTCTCGGATACTTGTAGCCGGCCACCCGTTCCTTGACGAACGTGCGGACCTCACCGGTGGTCGCAGTCATGCCGGGCTTGAATTCGATTGCGGCGCCCACCTCTTCGCCGAGGAGTTTGTCGGGGATACCGATCACCGCCGCTGCGGCGATGGCGGGGTGTTCGTAGAGCACCTCTTCGATTTCGCGCGGGTAGATGTTCAGGCCGCCGCGGATGATCATCTCCTTCTTCCGATCGACGATGGTGAAATATCCCTCGGCGTCGACGAGGCCGATGTCTCCGGTGGAAAACCATCCTTCGGGCGAGATGACGGCTTCGGTCTCCTCCGGTAGGTTCCAATATCCCTTCATGACGTTATGCCCCCGGACCTGGATCTCGCCGGTTTGGCCCTGGGGGACAGGGGATCCTGCTTCGTCGACGATCCGCATCTCGACTCCCTCGACCGGGGTGCCGATGGTGCCCGCCTTGCGGGGCAGGTGGGGGTGGCTGAAGCAAGCGATCGGGGAGGTTTCCGAAAGTCCGTATCCCTCAAGCACTGTCGTCCCGAATGATTGCTCGAAGTCGTGTAACACCTGGACCGGCAGCGCTGCGCCGCCGGATACGCACAGCCGCAACGACGTCGCGTCGGAGTCCCGGTGGGCGACCGACAGCAGCGCCGAATACATGGTGGGCACGCCGCCGAAGATCGTCACGCCGTCGCGCGCGATGATGTTCAGCACTTTGCGCGCATCGAATCGGGGCAACAGCGTCAGCGTCGCGTGAGCGATGACCACCGAATTGAGTCCGAAGGTCAGACCGAACACATGGAACAACGGCAGGCAGCCCATGATGACGTCGGTTCTGTCCATATAAGTGAGGTTGTGCACCGCGATTTCAGCATTGCGGCGCAGTCCGCCGTGAGTCAGCTGCGCGCCCTTGGGCTTTCCCGTGGTGCCTGAGGTGTGCAGTATCACCGCCGTGTCGTCGTACGCGCACGCGACAGGGTTCTGCTGAGCTGCCACACCGGTCAGATTTTCCGTCAGCGATTCGTCGTCGACGATGACGCACCGGACATCCGCTGACACCGCACCGGATTGTGCTTCGCCGGCGCACAAGGGCGCTGCCAACAACATCACGGCCGTCGTGTTGGTCAGGTAATACTCGACCTCCCGAGATTTCAGGAGGGGATTCATCGGGACTGCGACCGCGCCGCATCGCATGAGTCCGTAGAAGGCGATCGCGAAGGCCGGGGTGTTGGGCAGCATCAATCCGACCCGGTCGCCGGGCTGCACTCCGTAGCTCTGCATAAGAGTCGCGAATCGTGCTGCAGCGCAGTTGAATTGCGCGTACGTGTATTCGATTTCCTCGCACTTCAGGGCTAGCCGATCTGGTGCTTTCGCGGCGGCGGCACACAGATTGTTGGCCAGGTTTGCCATCGGAACTCCTTGCAGCTCGGTTGCCGCCCAAGAATCGCGCGTGCGCGGGACCTGGTCAATGTCGCCGATGACAGAGGTCGACGTGGTCGGCTGTCGAACGCAACAGTCAGTTCAACCGGAGCTCGATCTCAAAGGCGAGGCACAGCTCCGCGAGGTCACGCGGGCGGCTCAGTGACTTACCGGTCCGCTCTTCGATCCGGCGCAGCCTGTGCCGCACCGTATTCGGATGGCAGTAGAGGCGTTCCGCGGCCGCCGTGATGGACCCGTCGGCGGCCGCCCATTCCCGGAACGTGGTGAAGAGCATCTCGCGGTCACGATCGTCGAGTTCGGCGAAGCCGGCGAACACCGACGCGGCGATCTGTTTCATCACGCGGGGGGCGCTGACCGCCGCGATCGTCAAAGGCTCCGCTTCGAACACGCTCACCAGCGAACCGTCGGGCCGTTCGGCGGACAGCGCGATGCGCGCATAGGTGACACCTTCGGGGGTCTGGCGCAGATCTTCGAACCTCGAACTGACACCGATGCGGGTGGCGGTCAGACGGGTGAGTGTCTGTATCAGCGCGTCGAACTTCGCCTGGCTGCGCACATGAACCAAGCCCAGCTGGACATCGGGCAGCAGTCGCCACGCAGACGAGATGTCGACACTGCCCAGCTTGGCCTCAACGCCCGGCAGGGCCGATTTGCCCAGGGCCGCGCATTCGGCGGCGACCACCACGTAGGGACCCCGCGCCGGCAACCTCAACATCGTCGCGATTTCCCAGAGGCTGGCCTGCTCGACGATTCTGCCGTCGATGAGAGCCTCGACCAGCGCCGCCCGTTCGGACGCCTGGGTGAGCACACGGTTGGTCATCGTCTCGCGATAGGAGTTGGCCATCGCATGGGTATAGACGTCCTGGGCCAGCCAGACCCGTGCGGTGGCCCGTATCAGTGCTTCGCGGCTGATGTGCGGCCGGCCGGCGGCGAGATCGACGATTTCCTCCCAGATCAGCCTGCAGCCAACGCGGTAGGCGTCCATGATCGCCGGCAACGGGATTCCTGCTCGGGCCCGCGCGGTTCCGGTCCGGGCCGCCAACGCGGTGTCGAACGCCGCCGTCGCATCGAGCACCCCGAAAACCATGCGGAGGCTCTCGATGCAGTTCTCGATGAGTTCTTCACGGCTGACCTGGCCGGTATCCGCGTAGTAGTCGACTTCGCGCCATACCGTGTCAGCGACGATGGCGGCCAGTTCGTCGCTTCGATTCAGCAACGCGCTCTGGATCTCGACGATTTGTGACTCGAGGTCCCGTGAGGGCATGCAGCAAAGGGTACGGCGTCGAGAGCACGCGGAATGAGCTAATGCGCAACCCGAGATCATGGTTTGCGCAATACGTCCTCGTTCTGCGGAGGATCGATCGGGCACAGATACTGGGATCATGGTCGACGTCTCGGATTCCCTGCTGGACCCCATCGGCTCGGTCGGCCGTACCCAACTCGGACGTGAGGCAACCGAACCGATGCGTGAGGACATTCGGTTGCTCGGAGCGATTCTGGGTGAAACCGTTCGTGAACAGAACGGTGAGCATGTTTTCGAATTGGTCGAACGGGCCCGGGTGGAATCGTTCCGGGTGCGCCGCTCGGAGATCGAACGGACCGACGTGGCGCGGATGTTCGACGGTATCGAGATTCGCGATGCATTGCCGGTGATCCGAGCCTTTACCCATTTCGCCCTGCTCGCCAACGTCGCCGAGGACATCCATCGCGAACGCCGTCGGGCGGTCCACGTCGCCGCCGGAAAGCCGGCCCAGGGCAGCACCCTGGCCGCCACCTACCTCAAACTCGACGATGCCGCCCTGGACGCCGCTGAGGTGGCCGAAGCGCTCCGCGGGGCGCTTGTCGCCCCGGTCATCACCGCCCACCCCACCGAGACGCGCCGTCGCACGGTATTCGATGCCCAACACCGCATCACCGAGCTGATGCGCCTCCGGATGAACGGATTCTCGGAGACTCCCGATGGACGCCCGGTGGAAGTGGAATTGCGGCGCCAGATCCTGACGCTCTGGCAGACCGCGTTGATCCGATTGTCCCGGTTGAAGATTCAGGACGAGATCGATGGTGGGCTGCGGTACTACCCGGCGGCCTTCTTCGACGTGATTCCCAAGGTGAATGCGGAGGTGCGGCATGCCCTGCAGGCACGCTGGCCGGAATCGGACATTCTGGCCGAGCCGATTCTGCGGCCCGGGTCGTGGATAGGCGGCGACCGGGACGGCAATCCCAACGTCACCGCCGACGTCGTCCGGCTGGCGACGGCCAGCGCCGCCTACACGGCACTGGCGCACTACCTCGCCGAGATCACCAAGTTGGGCCAGGAACTATCTATGTCCGCCCGACTGGTCACGACCAGTGTCGAGTTGCGCACGCTCGCGGAGGGTTGCGATGACCCTGCCCGTGCCGACGAGCCCTATCGCCGAGCTCAACAAGTCGTCCACGGGCGGCTGAGCGCGACCGCTCTCGCGGTCCTCGACCGCCGGCCTGAACACCTGCTCGATCTGGGACTCGAGCCCTACGGCGATCCGGATGAGCTGCTCGCCGACCTGGACACCATCGATGCCTCGCTGCGTGCCAACGGCAGTGCGCTGCTGGCCGACGACCGGCTCGCTCGCCTGCGAGAAGCGGTGGACGTCTTCGGATTTCATCTCTGTGGCCTCGACATGCGGCAGAATTCCGATGTCCACGAGGAGGTGATTGCTGAACTCCTGTCTTGGGCTGGGGTGCACCACGACTACCGTTCGCTGTCGGAGGATGAGCGTGTTGATCTGCTGATCACCGAACTTGCCACGAAACGGCCTCTGATTCGCGCCGGCGCCGAGTTGTCGGAGTTGGCACGCAAGGAACTCGACATCGTTTTGGCCGCCGCACGTGCGGTTCGGGTATTCGGACCCGAGGCTGTGCCCAGCTACATCATTTCGATGTGCCGGACCGTCTCGGACATGCTCGAGGCGGCCATCCTTTTGAAAGAGGCCGGACTGCTTGATGTTTCGGCAGCCGAGGCTTTCGCTCCCGTCGGCATCGTGCCGTTGTTCGAGACGATTGACGATCTCCGGCGTGGCTCATCGATATTGGAGGCCGCGTTGGCGCTGCCGCTCTACCGCGCGATGGTGCACGCCCGGGGAGAGAGCCAAGAGGTCATGCTCGGCTACTCGGATTCGAACAAGGACGGCGGGTATCTGGCCGCCAACTGGGCGCTGTACCGGGCGGAGCTGGACTTGGTGCAATCGGCTGAGAAGACGGGTATACGGTTGCGCCTATTTCATGGCCGCGGTGGGACGGTCGGCCGCGGCGGAGGTCCCAGCTATGACGCGATACTCGCGCAACCACCCGGCGCGGTGCGGGGTTCGCTTCGTCTCACGGAGCAGGGTGAGGTGATCGCTGCGAAATACGCCGAGCCGCGAATCGCCTACCGAAACCTGGAAACGCTGCTGGCCGCGACGCTCGAGGCGTCACTGCTCGACGTCGAGGGCCTTGGCGCCGCCGCTGAATCGGCCTATGCGACGCTCGACGAACTGGCTGCCCTCGCCCACCGGGCTTACGCCGAATTGGTCCATGAGACACCGGGATTCGTCGAATATTTCAAGGAGTCGACGCCGGTCAGCGAGATCGGCGCTTTGAACATCGGCAGCCGGCCGGCGTCACGCAAGCCGACGGAATCCATCTCGGACCTGCGGGCCATTCCGTGGGTGCTGGCCTGGAGCCAGTCGCGCGTGATGTTGCCGGGCTGGTACGGCACGGGAACGGCCTTCGAAGAATTCATCACCCAGGGGGATGGGGCCCAGGGGGATGGGGCCCGGGGGGATGGGGCGCGGGGTGATGGGGCGCGACTCAAGACGCTCCAGGATCTCTATCAGAAGTGGCCGTTCTTCCGTACCGTGCTGTCGAACATGGCCCAGGTGATCGCCAAGGCGGACATGGGATTGGCCGCGCGCTATGCCGATCTGGTCGCCGACGAATCCCTGCGTGCACGTGTTTTCGGAAAGATCGTCGAGGAGCACGATCGGACCGTCGCGATGCACAAGCTGATCAGTGGTCAGGATGATCTGCTGGCCGACAATCCGTCGCTGGCCCGATCCGTTTTCAACCGGTTTCCCTACCTGGAGCCGCTCAATCACTTGCAGGTTGAGCTCCTGCGGCGATATCGGTCCGGGGAGAACGATGAGCTGGTGCAGCGAGGCATCCTGTTGACCATGAACGGACTGGCCTCGGCGTTACGCAATAGCGGGTAGGGAACCGATGGCCGTGGCCTTGCGTCTATACCGGTGTGGACCAAGCTGAATATCACGTGTCGATGGAGAACACCGCAGACATCATCGGACCGTTGCCTCTCGTGGCTCCGCCGGTTCTCGCGGACTGGACGGTCGCCGATCCGGACGACGGCTGGTGGTAGTCAGGCGGCTGAGCCGGGTAGCGCGCTCGCCGCCGCGACGTCCAGCAGCCAGACCGTGGCCTCCCGGCCGACCGCACCCGCGGCCGGAATGTCGTCGGGCGACGCACCGCCGATCGCCGCAGCCACCGCCTCCGCTTTGGCATCACCCGAGACGATCAGCCACACCTCACGGGCGAGCTGAATGGCGGGCAGGGTCAAGGTGATCCGCTGCGGGGGCGGCTTGGGCGAGTCTTCGACACCCACCACAAGACGTTCGGTCTCTCGTACCGCGGGGGAGTATGGGAACAGCGAATTGATGTGGCCTTCACCGCCCATGCCGAGTAGGTGGACGTCGAAAACGGGCGCTGTGCATCCGGGTTCGGCGTTCGCGGTGAGGACTCCTCGGTAGGCCTGCACGGCGGCCGCCAGGTTGTCTCCGAAATCGCCGTCGCTCGGGGCCATCGGGTGGATGTTGCCGGGGGGAATGTCGACGTGGTCCAGCAGGGCCTCGCGCGCCTGCTTCTCGTTGCGCTCGTCGTCGTCGCCTGGAACGAAGCGCTCGTCGCCCCAGAACAGGTGAACCTTGGTCCAGTCCACGCCGTCGCTGTTCTCGGCGACATGCTTGAGAAGTCCAATTCCGGTGCCCCCACCGGTCAGCACGATCAGGGCCCGGTCTCGGGCCGCGATAGCATCGGTGATGGCCCCGACCAGGCGGTCACCCGCCGCGATCACCAGTGCGGTTGCGTCAGCGTAGGTTTCGATCGCTACGGTCACTCGTACCGCACCTGCGCAATGCCCGCGAGCGCCTCGTGATAGATCTCGTCGGGATCCAGCCGGCGCATATCTTCGGCTAGGCAGTCCCGAGTCTCCCTACGCTGCAACGGAACCAAGGCCTTCGGCCGTGATGTGCGGCTCAGGGTCGCGGTGACCCCGTCCTGCGGGCGGCTCAGCACCACCGTCTCTGACGGACGATTCAATTCGACCTTGAGTTCGCCTACCGCTCGCTGCACCGGGCCGTCGATCCGGCATGCCAACCACCCGGCCAGGATGTCAAGTGCAGGTTCGTCTTTCAGGCCGGAAACCACGGCGGACGTGATCGGTTCGTAGGGCGGCTGGTCGACCGCGGAGGCCAGCAAAGCCCGCCAATACGTGATTCGGCTCCAGGCAAGATCGGTATCGCCATCGGTGTAGCCGTCGAGCCGGCTCCTGAGGGCAGCAAGCGGGTCCTCCGAGGCTGTGGCGTCGGTGATTCGTCGCACGGCCAACCGGCCCAGCGGATCGTCGGCCGGCACAGCAGGGGACGCGCCGGGCCACCATGCGACCACCGGTGTGTCCGGCAGCAGAAACGGCAGCACGACACTGTGGGCGTGCACGGACAGCGGTCCCGAGATGCGAAGCACCACAACCTCGCCCGCACCAGCGTCGGAACCCACCCGGATTTGGCCGTCCAACCTGGGCTCGGCGGCGAGCCGATCGCCCGGTACCACGACGATGATCCGGCAGGGGTGCTCCCGGCTCGCGGATGTCGCCGCCTCGATGGAGCTCTCGACCAGATCCTCGGTGTCCGGCGCGATCACCAGCGTCAGCACCCGGCCCAGTGTGATGGCCCCACCCTCTTCACGGAGCGCGGTGATCTTCTTGTTGATGTCGTTGGTCGTGGTGTCGGGCAGATCGACGATCACTTCTGCTGTCTCCGCTCTTCGCTCGAGAGGGTCATGGGCGTCGCCATTCCCGGCCCGTGCGCCCCAACATCTCGGACGCGGAATCGGGCCCCCAGGTGCCGGATTCGTACGGTTCGGGCTTGCCGTTCTGCGCCCAGAAGTCGAGAACAGGGTCGAGGATCTTCCACGACAGTTCGACCTCGGCATTGACCGGGAACAGCGACGGCTCACCGAGCAGCACGTCGAGGATCAGCCGTTCGTAGGCTTCTGGAGAATCTTCGGCGAACGCCGAACCGTAGGAGAAGTCCATGTTGACATCGCGGACTTCCATCGCGCTGCCAGGAACCTTCGAGCCGAACCGCAAAGTGATGCCCTCGTCGGGCTGCACACGTATCACCAGTGCGTTCTTGCCGAGTTCCTCGGTCATCGTCGCGTCGAACGGAAGGTGGGGTGCCCGCTTGAACACGAGTGCGATCTCGGTGACCCTGCGGCCCAGTCGTTTTCCGGTACGCAGGTAGAACGGCACACCGGCCCAGCGCCGAGTGTCCACCTCGAGCGTGATCGCCGCAAACGTCTCGGTGGTGGACTCCTTGGAGAATCCGTCCTCGTCGAGGAGCCCGAGAACCTTCTCGCCGCCCTGCCAGCCCGCCGCATATTGGCCGCGTGACGTGGTGAGGTCGAGAGGTTCAGCCACAGACGTCGCCGACAGCACCTTGATCTTCTCGGCGGTGACCTCGTGCGGGTGGAAGCTGACCGGCTCTTCGAGCGCCGTCAATGCCAGCAGCTGTATCAAGTGGTTCTGAATGACGTCGCGAGCGGCTCCGATGCCGTCGTAATAGCCTGCGCGGCCACCCAATCCGATGTCCTCAGCCATGGTGATCTGCACATGGTCGACATAGTGGTTGTTCCAGATCGGCTCGAACATCTCGTTCGCGAAGCGCAGCGCCAAGATGTTCTGCACCGTCTCCTTACCGAGGTAATGGTCGATGCGGAACACCGATTCCTCAGGAAAGACGCTATTGACGACCTTGTTCAAATCGATGGCGCTCTGCAGGTCGTGACCGAAGGGCTTTTCGATCACCACCCGACTCCAGCGACCTTGCTGCTGTCGCGCCAGGCCGGACTTCTTCAGCTGCTCACACACCACCGGAAACGCCTTGGGCGGAATCGACAGATAGAACGCGTGATTACCGCCGGTACCCCGCTGGATGTCCAGATCCTGGAGTGTCTGCGCCAACGTCGCGAAAGCGGCGTCGTCGTCGAAAGTGCCTTGTACGAAACGGAATCCTTCGGACAGCCTGTCCCAAACCTCCTGACGGAAGGGAGTCCGGGCATGCTCGCGGACGGCGTCGTGAACGATCTGGCCGAAATCCTCGTCGGCCCAATCGCGCCGGGCGAACCCGACCAACGAGAACGACGGGGGTAGCAATCCGCGGTTGGCGAGATCGTAGATCGCCGGCATGAGCTTCTTACGGGCCAAATCGCCCGTAACGCCGAAGATCACCATGCCGCACGGGCCGGCGATCCGCGGCATTCGCTTGTCGCGCTTGTCGACAAGCGGGTTGCGCCAGCCGGCGGGGACCGGCGCGGACACACCCGGGACAGGCTCGTTCGTCACGGTCATTTCTTGGCTGAGTCCAGCTGAACCTGGGTTGCGTCCAGAAGTTCCTGCCACGACTTTTCGAACTTGTCGACACCTTCGTCCTCGAGCACGATGAAGACGTCCGGCAGATCGATGCCGATTGCGGCAAGTTTGTCGAAGACCTCCTGTGCCGCGCCGGAGTTGCCGCTGATGGTGTCGCCAGTGATCTGGCCGTGGTCGGCCACCGCATCGAGTGTCTTCTCCGGCATGGTGTTGACCGTGTTGGCCGCCACCAGTTCTGTGACGTAAAGCGTGTCGGAATACTCGGGATTCTTCACACCGGTCGACGCCCAGAGCGGACGCTGGACCCGAGCGCCCGCCTCGGCGAGCGCACCGAAGCGGCTGCCCCCGAACACCTCTTCGTAGGCTGCGTAGGCCAGTCGCGCGTTGGCGACACCGGCCTGGCCGCGAAGCCCAAGAGCCTCGTCGGAGCCAATCGCTTCCAGCCGTTGGTCGATCTCCGTGTCCACCCGGGACACGAAAAACGATGCGACCGAATGGATCCTGGAGATGTCATGGCCGGCTTCGCGTGCCGCTTCCAGCCCGGCGAGGTAGGCGTCCATCACAGCGCGATGCCGCTCGACGGAGAAGATGAGCGTCACGTTGACCGAAATGCCTTCGGCCAGAACAGCTGTGATGGCGGGCAGACCCGCCTTCGTGGCGGGAATCTTGATCAGCAGATTCGGGCGGTCGACGATCTTCCACAGTTCGATGGCCTGCAGGATGGTCTTGTCGGTGTCGTGTGCCAGCCGCGGGTCGACCTCGATCGACACCCGTCCGTCGACGCCGTCGGACGACTCCCATTGCGGGCGAAGCACATCGCAGGCCTCGCGGACGTCGTCAGTGGTGACGGTGCGAATGGTGGCGTCGACGTCTGCTCCGCGTTCGGCGAGCTCGGCCACCTGTGCGTCGTAGGCCGTTCCCTTGGACAGGGCGGCCTGGAAGATCGACGGGTTCGTCGTGACGCCGACGATGCTCTTGGTGTCGATCAGTTCCTGAAGATTGCCCGATCGCAGGCGGTCCCGCGACAAGTCGTCGAGCCAGACTGAAACGCCGGCTGCCGACAATTGCGCAAGGTTGGAATTCTGTGCCATGTCTTCCCTCAGTTCTGGGTCGATTTAATTTTCGATCGCGCGTTCCGCCGCGGCGGCGACGGCCTCGGGTGTGAAGCCGAACTCGCGGAACAACGTCTTGTCGTCGGCCGATTCGCCGTAGTGCTCGATCGAGATGATCTCGCCGGTGTCGCCCACGAACTTGTACCAACTCTGAGCCACCGCTGCCTCGACCGCGACGCGGGCCGAAACATCCGGAGGCAGAACACTGTCCCGATATTCCTGGGGCTGGGACTCGAACCACTCGACACACGGCATCGACACCACGTAGGCGACGATGTCTTTGTCCGCCAGCAGCTTCTTCGCCTCGACCGCCAGCTGCAGTTCCGAGCCGGTGGCGATGATGATGACGTCGGCGTCGTCGGAGGGATTGCCACCGCCCAGCACATAGCCGCCACGTGACACCCCTTCGCTGGACGTCCCCTCAAGCACCGGGATGCCCTGCCTGGTCAGGATCAATCCGACCGGTCCGCTGGAGGCACCCCGCTCGAGGATGGTCTTCCACGCGTAGGCGGTCTCATTCGGATCGCCGGGGCGGACCACGGAGAGTTTCGGGATGGCCCGTAACGCCGCGAGATGTTCGATCGGTTGATGGGTGGGCCCGTCCTCGCCGAGACCGATGGAATCGTGAGTCCAGACGTAGATGGTGTCGATGTCCATGAGTGCCGCCAGGCGCACCGCGGGCCGCATGTAATCGGAGAACTGCAGGAAGGTTCCGCCGTAGGCGCGGGTGGGGCCGTGCAGCACGATGCCGGACAGGATCGAGCCCATCGCATGCTCGCGAATACCGAAGTGCAAGGTACGCCCGTACCAGGTGGCGTTCCAGTCCTCCGTCGAAATCGACGGCGGGCCAAACGAATTCGCGCCCTTGATCGTTGTGTTGTTGCTGCCCGCCAGGTCGGCCGAGCCGCCCCAGAGCTCTGGCAGCTTGGGCCCGACCGCCGCCAGCACCGCACCGGACGCCGCGCGGGTGGCCACCGCCTTGGATCCCGGCTCCCAGTAAGGGAGATCTGCATCCCATCCATCGGGCAGTTCGTTGGCGATGAGCCGGTCGAGAAGCGCTTTGCGCTCGGGTTCGCGCTGCGCCCAGGCGTCGAATTCGCCCTGCCACTTCTCGTGGGCTTCGCGGCCCCGGTCGACGAGCTTGCGGGTGTGTTCGATGACCTCGTCGGATACCTCGAAAGTCTTGTCCGGGTCGAATCCGAGGACACGCTTGGTGGCCGCAACCTCGTCGTCGCCCAGGGCCGAACCGTGGACACCGCCGGTGTTCATCTTGGTCGGGGCGGGGTAGCCGATGATCGTCCTGACCGCGATGAACGACGGCTTGTCGGTGACCTTCTTGGCCTCTTCGATCGCCTTTTCGATTCCGGCGACGTTCTCGCCACCCTCGACGATCTGAACGTGCCACCCGTATGCCTCGTAGCGCGCAGGGGTGTTTTCGGTGAGCGCGATGTTGGTGTTGTGCTCGATCGAGATCTCGTTGTTGTCCCAGAACACGATCAGATTGCCGAGCTGCTGGGTGCCCGCCAGGGATGAGGCCTCGCTGGTGACGCCCTCTTCGATGTCTCCGTCGGACGCGATCACATAGATGTGGTGATCGAACGGGCTGGTGCCCTCGGGGGCATCCGGATCGAACAGTCCACGCTCGTAGCGCGCGGCCATCGCCATGCCGACCGCGGAGGCCAGGCCCTGACCGAGCGGACCGGTGGTGATCTCCACGCCCTTGGTGTGCCGGAACTCCGGGTGGCCCGGCGTCTTCGAACCCCACGTGCGCAGCGACTCGATGTCGGAGAGCTCCAACCCGAAACCGCCCAGATAGAGCTGCAGATACAGGGTCAGGCTGGAATGCCCGCAGGACAGGACGAACCGGTCGCGGCCCAGCCAGTGCACATCGCTCGGATCATGCCGCATCACCCGCTGGAACAGCGTGTAGGCCAGCGGCGCCAAACTCATAGCCGTACCCGGATGCCCATTGCCGACCTTCTGCACGGCATCCGCCGCCAGCACCCGAGCCGTATCGACCGCCCGGGAATCGGTGTCGGTCCAGTCGTCGGGGTGGTGCGGCTGGGTCAGTTCGGAAATCTGTTCGGCTGTGGTCACAAGCTCTCCTGGCTCCATCACATCGACTCGCAAGCTGTCCACTTTCACCCTAGGCCGCGCATGTTTCGGCCGCAGGAGTGGCTGCACGGTGAAGCATTCCGTGACGGGGCCTGCGCCGCGGCGGAATCGCCGCGATTTGCCCCTTCGGTACAGACTTTGGTGTGACGCGGTCTACCATCTTGTGTAGTAGACGCGCGAGCGTTGCTATCGGTTGTGAGGAGTTAACAGCGTGACGGTTCGCGACGAACACCTCGTTGATGGTGGGCCCAGCCAGATCCGGACGCGTCTGCTCGGATATCTGGCGCTGACCAAGCCGCGCGTCATCGAACTGCTCCTGGTCACGACCATTCCGGCGATGTTGCTTGCCCATCGGGGCAGCGTCGACCCCTTGCTGATCCTCAATACGTTGTTCGGCGGGCTGCTCGCGGCCGCCGGGGCCAACACGTTGAACTGTGTCGCCGACGCCGACATCGACAAGGTGATGAAACGCACCTCCGGCCGGCCGCTGGCCCGCGCGGCTGTTCCGCGTAGCCACGCCCTGGTGTTCGGCCTGGTGCTGTCGGTCGCCTCTTTCTTCTGGCTGTGGTGGACCACGAACCTGTTATCTGCGCACCTGGCCGCGGCCACCATCGCGTTCTATGTGTTCATCTACACGCTGCTCCTCAAGCGCCGCACTTCGCAGAACGTCGTCTGGGGCGGCGCCGCCGGGTGTATGCCGGTGATGATCGGCTGGTCCGCGGTCACCGGCACTGTCGGGTGGCAGGCGCTGGCCATGTTCGCGATCATCTTCTTCTGGACGCCCCCGCACACGTGGGCTCTGGCAATGCGCTACAAGGAAGATTACGAGGCCGCCGGTGTTCCGATGCTGCCGGTAGTCGCCACACCTCGCCAGGTCACCCGGCAGATCGTGATCTACACGTGGCTCACGGTGTTCGCCACGTTGGCGCTGATCCCGGCCGCCGGCTGGCTGTATGCGTCGGTGGCCGGCCTGGCCGGAATCTGGTTCCTGGCGATGGCCCACCAACTCGATGCCTCGGTTCGCCGGGGCGATGAGGTGAAGCCGCTGCGGCTGTTCCTGCAGTCCAACAACTATCTGGCCGCGGTGTTCTGCGCCCTCGCGGTGGATTCCGCGATCGGGTTGCCCACTTTGTTCGCCTAGACCCGGTCTGCTCGGCCCCAGAAGGGTTCGGCCAAGAAGGGTTCGGCCAAGAAGGGTTCGGCCAAGAAGGGTTCGGCCCAGAAGGCTCAGGGCAGCAGGACGATTGAGCCCACTGTCTTGCGGCCCTGCAGATCGGTGTGAGCCTTCGCGGCGTCGGCCAGGGGGTAGTGACCGCCCACGGTGATGGTGATCGAGCCGTCGGCGATCGCATCCAGCACTTCACCGGCGCGCCACGCGAATTCATCGGCTGTCCGCGTGAAGTGCACCAGCGACGGTCGCGTCAGATTCACCGAGCCTGCCGCGTTGAGGCGCTGTGGGTCGACCGGGGGTACGGGCCCGCTGGACGCTCCGAACAGCGCCACGGTGCCACGGACGGCCACACTCGCCAGACTGGCGTCGAACGTGGACTTCCCGACGCCGTCGTAGACGGCGGCAACACCGCCGCCTTCGGTGAGTTCACGGATCGTGGCTCCGAATTCGGCCGCATCGGTCGGGTAGTCGAGGACCTCGACCGCGCCGGCCTGCCTGGAGAGCTCGGCCTTTTCGGGGGTTGATGCCGTGGTGATGACTCGAGCGCCGATACTGGTCGCCCACTGAGTGAGAATCAGTCCGACGCCGCCCGCTCCCGCGTGCACGAGGAGGAAGTCGCGAGGCTGGACCTGGTACACAGATTTGATCAGATAGTGGGCCGTCATACCCTTCAAAAGTGCGGACGCTACTGCGTCCGAGGGCACGGCTTCGGGGACGTAGGCCACGAAATCCGCCGGCGCCGTGCAGTATTCGGCGTACGCGCCGATGGCTGTGGCAGTGACCACCCGGTCGCCGACGTTGATGGCGACGACGTCCTGGCCGACCGCCGCCACGGTCCCACATACTTCGCTGCCGACTACGAAGGGGAGCTCACGCGCGTACGTGCCGGATCTGAAGTAGGTGTCGATGTAGTTGACGCCGATAGCGTCCGCCCGGATCAGGACCTCGCCGACACCGGGTTCAGGGCGGGGCTTCTCGACATAAGCCAGAACTTCGGGTCCGCCCGTCTCGGCAACCTCTATCGCATGCATGTCACTATCATCCCCGGTGTGAGGTCCGCATGAAGCTTGCCCGGCCCGATGTCTTTCACCCCAAAATCGTCTTGGCCGGTTGCCGCCAGATGGTCGAGGGTGATGGAGACGACGCGAACTTGGTCGCCGCGCTCCGCCAACGCGGCCTACACGCCCGCTGGCTTTCCTGGGACGATCCAGAGGCGGAGAAAGCGGACCTGGTGATCCTGCGTGCGGCGTGGGATTACACCGAACGCCGTGACGAGTTCCTGGCCTGGACTACGCGGGTGAAGAATCTACTGAACCCGCCGGCCGTCGTGGCCTGGAACAGTGACAAGCACTATCTGCTGGACCTGGCCGCCGCCGGTGTCCCGACACTGCCCTCGTATTTTTTCGATCCGGGCGAAATGTTCCGATTGCCCGAGGGGGAACCGGAGGGGGAGTTGGTGGTGAAGCCCGCGATCGGGGCCGGCTCGCTCGACACCATGCGTTTCCACGACGCGACGGCCGCGGAGGAACACGCGGCAGCCCTGCACGAGTCGGGTCGAGCGGTTCTCGTACAGCCGTATGACGAGCGGGTCGAGAGCGGTGAGACGGCGCTGGTCTTCATCGGCGGCGAGCAGTCGCATGCGTTCACGAAGGGACCGATTCTTCCACCGCAGGGCCAACTACCTCAGTTCGATGGTTCCGGCACCTATGCGGAAGAAGACCTGACACCCGCGGATCCGGACTTCGAGATGTGGGACGTCGGGTATGCGGCGCTGAAGGCCGCCTGCCTGCATCTGGAGATCCCGACGGCCGACCTGCTGTACGCACGGGTCGATCTGATCGGCGGACCCGATAATCCGCTGTTACTCGAACTGGAGATGGTCGAACCGTCACTCGGCTGGCGTCAGCTCGCCGCCGAGGCCCGCAGCGAACGTGAGCGGAATTTCGCGGTCTGCGTCGAGTCAGCTCTGGAGCGGCTCGGGCTCGGCCCGCGATCGCATCGACGCCCATAGCGCGGCCGTGGCCGCCGTACACGCCGCCGCTCCGGCCACGTGCAGGGCCACCAGACCCGCGGGCACACCGGTGAAGAATTGCACCGATCCCACGACGCCCTGAGCCACCACCAATCCGATCAGGACCACCAGGCGCAGCATGATCGGTTGAGCGGCGCGAACGGCCAGAAGCCCGGCGCCGAGGCCCACAAGCAGCGACAAGTACGCGATGACCAGCGACGAGTGCATGTGCACCAGGGTCAAGATCTCGATTTCGAGCCGCGGCACCACCCGTTGGGGGTTTTTGTCGCCGGCGTGTGGCCCCGCGGCCGTGACCAGTGTTCCGGTCACCAGGGCCCCTGTCAGGGTCAAGGCGGAGAGGACCGCCAACTGCCGCAATGGTTTGGGCGTCGGTTCTTGCCGAACGCCGGCATCGGGCTCGCCGACCTTCACGAAAAGCAGCGTGGCGAGCCACACCATGGCCATCGAAACCAACAGGTGCACCGCAACCGTCCACCACAGCAGGCCGGTGCGGACAGTGATGCCGCCGATGACCGCCTGCACAACGGTCGACGCGGGCATCAGCCAGGCATAGACCAGAACTTCTCGGCGCCGTCGTGCCCGTGTCACTGCCAGCACGGCCAGGATCGCGGTGATGACGACGGCGATGGAAACCAGGCGGTTCCCGAATTCGACCGCCTGGTGGATCCGGGGGACTTCCGCGTGGGGAACCGGTACGTAGCTCCCGGGAAAGCACTGCGGCCAGGTGGGGCACCCGAGGCCGGACGCGGTGACACGCACGATCGCACCGGTGACGGCGATTCCACCCTGGGTGAGGATGACCGCGAAGGCTATGGCGCGCTGCACACCCAGACTGGGGAGCGGTAGCAGGTCCACAATCCGCAGGAAAGACCGTCCGACGGGCACCGCCCGATCGTAGAGGACGGCGAACTACACGCCGTAGTAGGGCGCTGGCGCGGACTCAGCTGAAGCGGAACCAGCGCAATGCGGCCACCGCGCAGATTGCACCCCACGCCGCCAGCACCACCACGCCGAACCAGTCCACGGACAGGGACATCGCCTGGGTAAGGGCCTCGCTCAGGGCACCCGACGGGGTCAGCCGGGCAACCCAGATCGCGGCACCGGGCACCGCGGCCGTACCGACGGTCAGCGCGGCGAGTCCGGCGAACACGAACCACAGCAGGTTCGCGATGGCCAGGACGATCTCGGCGCGTAGTGTCCCGCCCAGCAACAGGCCCATCGCCGCGAAGGTCGTGGTGCCCAGCGCGATGATGAGCCCGCCGAGAGCCAGACCCGCCGCGTGGGGCCGCCACCCAAGGGCGAGGCCGATCCCACCGAACAGAATTGCCTGCAGGAACACCACCGTCACCACGGCCATCGATTTGCCCGCGATGATTCCCCACACCGGTAATGCTGTGGCGCCCAACCGTTTCAGCGCCCCGTAGCGACGATCGAACGCGACGGCGATTGCCTGGCCGGTGAATGCGGTCGAAATCACGGCCAGGGCCATGATCGCGGGGACGAACACGTCGACCCGGTTCGGCCCGAAAGAGCCGAGCGGCAGCAGGGTGAGTCCGACCAACAGCGTTATCGGAATGAACATCGTGAGCAGGAGTTGTTCGCCGTTGCGGAGCAGCAGCTTGAGCTCCAGGCCGTACTGAGCCGCAAGCATCTGGGGCACGGTGTTTGGCCGCGGATCGGGTGCGAAGGTTCCCGGCGGGAACAATGCCGTCATGAACGGGACCTCCCCGAGGCTGCGCTCAGATCGTGAATGAGGCCGGGTACGTGATCTGAACGCAGACTCGGCGCGTAACGATGGCTCATGAACGCAGCTCCTTGCCGGTCAGGTCCAGGAAGACGTCCTCGAGGCTGCGCTGCTCGACCCGAAGATCGGTGGCCAGCACGTCGAGTCGCGCGCACCAGGCGGTGACGGTGGCCAGCACCTGAGGGTCGATCCGGCCCCCCTCGATGAGGTACTCGCCCGGAGCGACCTCGCTGGCGGAGTGGTTTTCGGGAAGCGCCGCGATCAGCAGCGACAAATCGAGCTTCCGCGGCGCGGTGAACCGGAGTTGCCCTTCGGCGCCACTGCGCATCAACTCCGCGGGCGTTCCGGACGCGACGGTTGCGCCGCGGTCGATGATGACGATGCGGTCGGCGAGTTCTTCGGCTTCCTTGAGCTGGTGGGTGGTGAGAAGTACGGTCACGCCGTCGCGGCGAAGGGCGTCGATCAGTTCCCACACCACCACTCGGGCGTGAGCGTCCATGCCGGCGGTCGGCTCATCGAGAAACACGAGCTCCGGCCGGCCGACCAGTGCGCACGCCAGCGCCAGCCGTTGTTGTTGGCCACCCGAGAGGCGCCGATAGGTTGTCTGGGCCGCATCTTTCAAGCCGAGCGTGTCGAGCAGCCAGCCCGGGTCCAGGGGGGCGGCGGCGTAGGAGGCGACCAGCCTCAACATCTCGCCCGCGCGTGCCGCCGGATATCCGCCACCGCCCTGCAGCATCACACCGATACGCGCGCGCACCCGCGCGTTATCCGCGACCGGATCCATGCCGAGAACCTCGATGGTGCCGGCGTCGGGCCGTACGAATCCCTCGCACATCTCGACCGTCGTCGTCTTACCGGCTCCGTTGGGACCCAGCAGGGCCAGCACTTCGGCTGACTGAATGTCTAGGTCCAGGCCGGACACGGCCGTCGTCGACCCATAGTTCTTGGAGACCCCGCGGAGTCGCACGGGGGTTTGGGGCCCGGACCTCACGGGGACTCAGCGTATGCGCCCGGGGGCGCTGTCGGTGTCGGAGCCTCGGATGACGAGCCGGTGTTCGCCGCGTCGGGCTCATTATTGGGGATGCCGCGCCACGGCAGCGTGTTGAGCGTCAGCCCGGCGATCACGATCACGATCAGGGCGCTGGCCAAGGTGGCGTCCACGATCTGGAAGATGGCGAACCGGTCGCCGTTGGCAGTGGGTCCGAAGATGCCGACGATGAGGCTTACGGCGATTGCCGCGATCCGGAATCCCGGCCGGGTTGCCCAGGCGGCCAACGGGATGATCGCCCACAGCAGGTACCAGGGCTGAACGACGGGGAAAAGTAACACCGTGGCGCCCAGCGCCACCCCGAGTCCGCCGACGGGGTGGAGCCGTCCGCGGAAGACCGCGAGGAGAAGCCACGTCACCGTCACGGCGATGATCAGCACGCCGATGGCACGGGTCAGGGAGAGGACGGCGGTGGTGTGGTCGCCCAGCCCGAGCTGGATGCCGACCTGGCCGGTTCCCAGCGCCAGCAGGGTGGGCGGTGACATCCAGCTGCGCACCACATTGGCTGTGCCCAGGGTGAACAGCCAGCCGAAGCCCAGCTTGCTCGCCCAGCCGACGAGGGCCATCACCGCCAGTGACCATCCGCCCATGAACGCGCTGGCGAGGAAGAACGATTTGACTGTGCTGCCCCAGCGGTACGCCAGGGCCATCGCGACGAATCCCAGGGCCAACAATCCGGGCAGCTTCACCTGAGACGACAGCGTGATCAGCGTGGCACCAGCCAGTAACAGGCCCAGCGGCGCCCAGGCCGACCACTGCGCGCGTCCTTTCGGCCAGTGCGGGGGCCGGGGCACGAGCGTTCTGGCCGGCTTGCCGGCGGTGGGCACCGTTCGAACGGCACTGATGCCGCGCAGGGCGAATTCGGTGCCCGTGAGCATCAGCCCGAGCATCAAAGCCTCGTTGTGAATCCCCGCCACGAGGTGCATCAAGAGAAGTGGATTGGCCGCACCCAGCCACAGCGCGCTCACTTCGGCGACGCCGCAGCGGCGCGCCAGCCGGGGCAGCGACCAGACGATGAGCCCGACACCCACCAACACGACCACGCGGTGGCACAACACCGCAGCGACGATGTTTTCGCCGGTCAGCTCCGAAATGCCGCGTCCGATCCACAGGAACAGCGGCCCGTAGGGGGCTGGAGTTTCGCGCCAGAGGCTCGGTACCGAGAGCGTGAACACATGGTCCAAGCCGAGGCCGGGTGCCGGCCCCACCTTGTAGGGGTTGAGACCGATCTGGGAGATCTGGCTCTGAGCCAAATACGAGTAGACGTCCTTGCTGTACATCGGGGGTGCGATCAGGAGCGGAAGCATCCACAGCAGCAGTGTGTGGTCGAGCTGGCTGCGCGACATGCGGTGGTTGCCCAGCGCGAATCTGCCGAGCATCAGCCAGGCCAGTGCCATCATCACGGCGCCGGTGGTCGTCATCGTCAGTGAGACGGTCTGGATTCGAGAGGGGAGGTTGAGAAGGCGGACCCCGAACGTCGGATCCTGCATCACCGGTCTCGCACCAGCCCCGAGGGCCCCGATGCCCATCAGTACCGTTCCGGTGGCTCCGAAGACGCGGGTGCGGCGCATCGCGAGGAGTTCGGCGTCGTTGAGGGGGGAACCCGTGCGCTCGTCACCGTGCCATTGCGCGATCGAAGAACTCAACGACCGGCGGCGGGCTGACACCTGTAGGACTTTAGCTGTCGCGCCACTGACCAGCGGAGAGCTGAGGGTACCCTTGGTGGACCCGTACATTTAATTGCGTCACACTGGTGTTGTGAAATTCCCTGCCAGCGCCGAATCGGTGGTTGCGGATTCCCTGTCCATGGTGAGCGGGACGTCCATGGTGAGCCAAACCTCGCATGACGGGCAGACGCGCCGCGCAATTGTGCGGCTGCTTTTGGAGTCGGGATCGATCACCGCGGCCGAGATCAGCCACAGGCTCGGCATTTCGCCGGCCGGAGTCCGCCGCCACCTGGATGTCCTGATCGGCACCGGCGATGCGCAGGCCAACGCCGCGGCCGCCTGGCAGCATGCGGGTCGAGGCAGGCCGGCCAAGCGCTACCGACTCACCACCGCGGGTCGGGCGAAGCTCGAGCACACCTACGACGATCTGGCATCAGCCGCTATGCGGCAGCTGCGCGAGATCGGCGGAGACGAAGCGGTGCGTACGTTCGCGCGCAGGCGAATCGATGCCATTCTGGCCGATGTCGACGGGCTTCCGCGGGACGCGGACTCGGGCCCAGTAGGTTCGGGCCCAGTAGGTTCGGGCCCAGTCGGTTCGGGCCCAGTAGGTTCGGGCCCAGTCGATTCCGGTGCCGTCGAGGCGGGCGCCGAGCGCATCGCCGAGGCGCTGACCCGGGCCGGCTACGCGACCACCACGACGGCAGTCCGCGGACCGATCCATGGCATCCAGATCTGTCAGCACCATTGCCCCGTCTCGCATGTCGCAGAGGAATTTCCAGAGCTTTGCGAAGCCGAACAGCAGGCGATGTCTGAGCTTCTTGGCACGCATGTCCAGCGGTTGGCCACGATCGTGAACGGCGATTGCGCCTGCACCACGCACGTGCCGCTCACACCCGCCGACGCGTTGAACACCGAGAGCCCGGCCTGAGAACTCGCTGTGGTGCGCGGCCCGCGCCACACCACCCACGAAAGCATTAAGGAGCCCCGCATGACCACGACACCGGAAGCCGAGCCGCTGTCCCAGGAGGAGACCATCGCGTCGCTCGGGAAGTACGGCTACGGATGGTCGGATTCCGACGCTGCCGGAGCCAGCGCGCAACGGGGTCTCTCCGAGGCGGTGGTGCGGGATATCTCGGCGAAGAAGAACGAGCCGGAGTGGATGCTCGACGTACGGCTCAAGGCGCTGCGCACGTTCGGCAAGAAGCCGATGCCGAACTGGGGGTCGAACCTCGACGGCATCGATTTCGACAACATCAAGTACTTCGTGCGGTCCACCGAGAAGCAGGCGACGTCGTGGGAAGAGTTGCCGGAGGACATCAAAAACACTTATGACCGGCTCGGGATTCCCGAAGCCGAGAAGCAGAGATTGGTTGCCGGCGTAGCGGCTCAGTACGAATGCCTGGCTGGTGACACCCTGGTGTGGACGGCCAACCGCGGCCAGATTCCGATCAAGGAAATCACTTACGGCGATCGTGTTTTCGCATACGACGAATCAGCGGAACGGTTTGTCGTCGCCCCCGTCAAGGCATCCGCGCAGACCGATACCCGCCAGACGTACACGGTCGCGACGACTCGTCGGTCCGTCCGTGCTACCGGTAACCACCCGATGCTGGTCTTGCGCGACGAACGTAAGCCCGGACGGCAGCGGACGCGGTATGCGCGACGATGGGTCACTGTCGGCGAGATCGAGCCCGGCGACTTCATCGCTGTGCCGCGCCAGATTCCGGAGTTCGGCGTGGCTGCGGAGCTTCCCGTCGTGGCGGGCTTGAAGGCGCCGCTGACCAGTTCCGCCGACCTGATGTGGCTTCTCGGGTTGTATATCGGTGATGGCAATCTTCATCTGTCGCACAAGACATATCGTGTCCAGTTCGCGATCCCCGCCGCTGACGTTGAATTGCGCGCGGAGCTGACGAGGGTCGTCAGTGAACTGTTCGGCCTGCGCTGCATCGAGGCCGACGAGTTCCGGGTGGTCGTCAATTCCAGGGCTTTGACCGAATGGATCACCGAAATCGGCTTCAAAGGGCTGTCGCTGACCAAGCGGGTTCCGGATTGGGTCTATTCGATCCCCGTTGACCAGCGGTTGGCGTTTCTCGGAGGATGGATCGACGCCGATGGCTATGTCGGACCCGCCGACAGCGGTTCGGTGTTGTTGACATGCGCCAACGAACCGTTGATGCAACAGGCAAGGGAGCTGGCGGAGTTGTGCGGACTTCGGGCCGGCGGACCCTGGTCGTTCACGCAGCCGTATCGGCACGACCCGGAGCGCGCCCAGATTGCCTGGCGCCTTGGGATTTCGGGCGACTTCGAACGTCTGGGGTGTCGTAATCCCAAGCGCACCGACCGGTTTGGGCGGCGCCGCTACTTCCACTCGTCGAATGGTGCGCATGGCACGACTATTCGGGTGCACTGCAACGATTGGCTGGGCTTCGAGCGGGTCAAGTCCATCGAGCCGTACGCCGTCGAACCCGTGTACGACGTCGAGGTCGACGGACCGCACAATTTCGTCGCCGAGGGCCTTGTCGTCCACAACTCCGAGGTGGTCTACCACCAGATCCGCGAGGACTTGGAGGCGCAGGGCGTCATCTTCCTCGACACCGACACCGGCCTGAAGGAACACCCGGAGATCTTCCAGAAGTACTTCGGCACCGTGATCCCGGCGGGCGACAACAAGTTCTCCGCGTTGAACACCGCGGTCTGGTCGGGCGGGTCGTTCATCTATGTGCCTCCGGGCGTCCACGTCGACATCCCGCTCCAGGCGTACTTCCGGATCAACACCGAGAACATGGGTCAGTTCGAGCGAACGTTGATCATCGCCGACGAGGGCTCCTACATCCACTACGTCGAAGGGTGCACCGCGCCCATCTACAAGTCGGATTCACTGCACTCCGCGGTGGTCGAGATCATCGTCAAACCCCATGCGCGCGTGCGGTATACGACGATCCAGAACTGGTCGAACAACGTCTACAACCTGGTGACCAAGCGTGCCCGCGCCGAAGCCGGCGCCACCATGGAATGGGTCGACGGAAACATCGGTTCGAAGGTCACCATGAAGTACCCGGCGGTGTGGATGACCGGGGAGCACGCCAAGGGGGAGGTGCTCTCGGTGGCGTTCGCCGGTGAGGGCCAGCATCAGGACACCGGCGCCAAGATGCTGCATCTGGCTCCGAACACCAGCAGCAACATCGTGTCGAAATCCGTTGCGCGTGGCGGTGGACGGGCGTCCTACCGCGGCCTGGTTCAGGTCAACAAGGGTGCGCACGGATCGCGTTCCAGCGTGAAATGCGATGCGCTGCTTGTCGATACGATCAGCCGCAGCGACACCTACCCCTACGTCGACATCCGCGAGGACGAGGTGACGATGGGCCACGAAGCCACGGTGTCGAAGGTCAGCGAAAACCAGTTGTTCTACCTGATGAGCCGCGGCCTCACCGAGGACGAGGCCATGGCGATGGTGGTTCGCGGCTTCGTCGAACCGATCGCCAAGGAGCTTCCGATGGAGTACGCGCTCGAACTCAACCGGCTCATCGAGCTGCAGATGGAAGGCGCGGTGGGATGACCAATCTGACTGAAGCGGTTGAGGGTTCGCACGTCGCCATCAACAAGGGCGAGCAGTTCAGTTCGTTCGACGTCGAGGCCTTCGAGGTTCCCGGCGGCCGCGACGAGATCTGGCGGTTCACCCCGCTGAAGCGGCTGCGCGGCCTGCACGACGGGTCGGCCGCGGCCACCGGCACGGCCGGCATCACCGTTTCTGAGCGGCCCGGGGTCACGATTGAAACCGTCCGTCGTGGTGACGACAGGCTGGGCCAGGGCGGTGTTCCCGCGGACCGCGTTGCCGCACAGGCATTCTCGTCGTTTAACAGCGCAACCATCGTCACGGTGGCCCGAAACACGCACGTCGAGGCACCGGTGGAGATTGCGCTGACCGGGCCGGGTGCGGGGGCCACGGCATACGGCCACCTGCAGGTGCGGGTGGAGGAGTTGGCCGAGGCCGTGGTGGTCATCGATCACACGGGCAGCGGAACGTATGCCGACAACGTCGAATTCGTCGTCGGGGACGCGGCGCGGCTGACGGTGGTGTGGATCGCCGATTGGGCCGACGACACCGTGCATGTGAGTGCGCAGCATGCCCGCCTCGGCAAGGACGCCGTGCTGCGCCATGTCGCGGTGACTTTGGGCGGCGACGTCGTTCGGATGGCGGGCACGGTTCGCTTCGATGCGCCCGGTGGCGACGCCGAACTGCTCGGCCTGTATTTCGCCGACGACGGCCAGCACTTCGAGTCGAGGCTTCTGGTCGACCATGCGAAACCGAACTGCAAATCCAATGTGCTCTACAAGGGTGCGCTGCAAGGAGATCCGGAATCCGCACGGCCGGACGCGCACACCGTGTGGATCGGCGATGTGTTGATCCGTGCTGAGGCCACCGGCACCGACACCTTCGAGGTGAACCGCAATCTAGTGCTCACCGACGGGGCGCGAGCCGATTCGGTGCCGAACCTCGAAATCGAGACGGGTGAGATCGTCGGGGCCGGACACGCAAGCGCGACAGGTCGTTTCGACGACGAGCATCTGTTCTACCTGCAATCCCGCGGCATTCCCGAGGAGACGGCGCGCCGCCTCGTCGTCCGGGGATTCTTCGGGGAGATCATCTCGAGAATCGCGGTCCCCGATGTCCGCGACCGCCTTACCGACGCCATCGAACACGAATTGGCCATCACCGAATCGAGTAAGCAGTGACAACTCTGGAAATCAAGGACCTCCACGTCGATGTCGAAGATCCGAACGCGCCGGAGGGCGAAAACGGAATCGCGATTCTCAAGGGCGTGAACCTCACCGTGAAATCGGGGGAGACGCACGCGGTGATGGGCCCCAACGGGTCTGGCAAGTCGACGCTGTCGTACGCCATCGCCGGCCACCCGAAGTATCGCGTCACGTCCGGGGCCATCACCCTCGACGGCCAGGACGTGCTGGAGATGAGCGTCGACGAACGTGCTCGTGCGGGTCTCTTCCTCGCAATGCAGTACCCGGTGGAGGTGCCGGGTGTGTCGATGTCGAACTTCCTGCGCACGGCGGCGACGGCCGTGCGGGGTGAGGCGCCGAAGCTGCGGCACTGGGTCAAAGAGGTGAAGGCGGCGATGGCCGACCTCGAGATCGAGTCGCAGTTCGCCGAGCGCAGCGTCAACGAGGGTTTCTCCGGTGGCGAGAAGAAGCGCCACGAAATCCTGCAACTGGGCCTGCTGAAGCCTAGGATCGCGATCCTCGACGAGACCGACTCCGGACTCGACGTCGATGCCCTGCGCGTTGTCAGCGAGGGCGTCAACCGCTATGCGGAGGCCGAGCACGCGGGAGTCCTGCTCATCACGCACTACACCCGGATCCTCCGGTACATCCGGCCCCAGTTCGTGCACGTTTTCGTCGATGGCCGGATCGTCGAGTCGGGTGGCCCCGAGCTTGCCGATGAGTTGGAGGAGAACGGGTACGTCCGGTTCACGCATCAGGCCGCGGGCGCGTCTTCGTAGGGAAATGACTGGTAGGGACACTTGACTATGACGGCCTCTGTCGACCTGGATGTCGAATCCATCCGAGCCGACTTCCCGATCCTGAATCGGTCGATGCGCGGTGGTCAGCGGCTGGCCTATCTGGATTCCGGTGCCACGTCGCAGAAGCCACTTCAGGTGCTCGATGCGGAGCGGCATTTCCTGCTCACTTCCAACGGCGGCGTGCATCGCGGTGCGCATCAGTTGATGGAGGAGGCGACCGACGCCTACGAGCACGGGCGTGCGGAAATCGCGGCCTTCGTCGGAGCCGACCCGGACGAACTGGTCTACACGAAGAACGCCACCGAGGCGCTGAACCTTGTCTCGTATGCGCTGGGCGACGATCGATTCGAGCATGCTGTGGTCCCCGGTGACGTCATCGTCACCACGGAGGCGGAGCATCACGCCAATCTGATTCCGTGGCAGGAATTGGCCCGGCGCACGGGCGCGACGCTGCGTTGGTACGGCCTGACCGACGACGGGAACATCGATCTCGATTCCCTTCGGCTCGATGAACGGGTGAAAGTCGTTGCTTTCACTCATCATTCGAATGTGACCGGGGTGGGCGCACCGGTCGCTGAGATGGTTCGGCGTGCGAAGAGTGTCGGCGCGCTGACAGTTCTGGACGCGTGCCAATCCGTGCCTCATCAGCAGGTTGATTTGCATGCGCTCGGCGTCGACTTCGCGGCGTTCTCCGGTCACAAGATGCTGGGCCCCACCGGCATCGGCGCCCTGTACGGACGAGGTGAACTGCTGGCCGCGTTGCCTCCATTTCTGACCGGCGGGTCGATGATCCAGACGGTGACGATGGAGGGGGCTACCTACGCGCCCCCACCGCAGCGGTTCGAGGCGGGCACGCCGATGACCTCGCAGGTGATCGGATTGGCCGCTGCGGCAAGCTATCTCAGTAGTATCGGGATGCCCGCGGTGCAAGCCCACGAGACCCGCTTGGTGGCGGCGACTCTCGAAGGGCTCGCGCAAATCCCGGAGGTTCGGGTGATCGGGCCTGCGACGCCCGGACAGCGTCATTCACCGGTCGCGTTTCTCGTCGACGGCGTCCATGCCCACGATGTGGGGCAGGTTCTCGACGACGACGGTGTGGCCGTCCGCGTCGGGCATCACTGTGCATGGCCGTTGCATCGCCGATTCGGAGTCGCCGCCTCGGTCCGCGCGTCGTTCGCTGTCTACAACACGCTCGACGAGGTCGATCGGCTGATCGCCGGGGTTCGCCGCTCCATCGAGTTCTTCGGCAGGACCTGAGGGGATTGGGATGAGACTTGAGCAGATGTACCAGGAAGTGATCCTCGATCACTACAAGCACCCGCATCATCGCGGCCTGCGAATTCCATACGGAGCCGAGGTTTTTCACGTCAATCCGACCTGCGGCGACGAAGTGACGCTGCGGGTGGCGCTGTCGCCCGACGGACGTCGAATCGACGACATCTCCTACGACGGTCAGGGCTGTTCGATCAGCCAGGCGGCCACGTCGGTGCTGACCGATCAGATCATCGGCCAGACCGTCGACGACGCCCTCAGGACCGTTGCGGCGTTCACCGAGATGATTTCCTCGCGCGGAGCTGTCGAAGGCGACGAGGACGTCATCGGTGACGGGGTTGCATTCGCAGGAGTGGCCAAATATCCGGCGCGGGTCAAATGTGCCCTGCTCGGCTGGATGGCGTTCAAGGATGCCCTCGTGCGAGCCTCAGAAGCCCAGGCTTCCCGTATCGGCGATCTGGAGGAGATCCGATGAGTGACACCGCGCTGCCGAACGACGAACTGCTTGCCGATCTCGAAGAGGCCATGCGTGACGTCGTCGACCCCGAACTCGGGATCAACGTCGTCGACCTCGGACTGGTGTACGGAATCAGCCTGGAGAAGAAGGACGAAGCCAAGTCGGTCGCGAAGATCGACATGACGCTCACGTCGGCGGCCTGTCCGCTCACCGATGTCATCGAGGATCAGACGCGCGCAGCGCTCGTCGGCGGGGGGTTGGTCAACGAAATCGAGATCAACTGGGTTTGGATTCCGCCGTGGGGTCCGGACAAGATCACCGACGACGGCCGCGAACAATTGCGGGCGCTGGGCTTCACGGTCTGATCGTCAGGGTCTCATCGTTAGGGTCTGATCTACGCGGTCTGCTCAGGGGAACACATCCACAAACGTCGACGTTAGGACTTGCATGGCCACCCAAGACCTCACCGCGCAGAACTTCAACGACACCGTTTCGGGCAACGACATCGTCCTCGTCGATTTCTGGGCGTCGTGGTGTGGCCCGTGTCGGGCGTTCGCGCCGACGTTCTCGGCGGCCGCGGAGAACCATCCCGACGTCGTGTTCGGCAAAGTCGACACTGAGGCTGAGCAGGAACTCTCGGCGGCGGCCGAGATCCGCTCGATCCCGACGCTCATGGCCTTCAAGAAGGGGAAGCTGATCTTCAATCAACCCGGCGCGTTGCCTCCGCCCGCGCTGGAAGACCTGATTCGTCGGGTCAAGGAATTCGATGTCGATGCGGCGGTCGCCGCGGAGGCCAAGCCGACCGAGTTGTAGATCCCGTCGGTAGAGCGCCGCGCGATACCGTTCAACGGTGCATCGTGAATCCGGCCACGTCCTCGTAGATCGCCCGCATCCGCATGTCGCCCTGGTCACTCTGAATCGGCCGGAGCGGATGAACTCCATGGCATTCGACGTCATGGTTCCCTTGAGGGAAGTGCTGGGGGATCTGACCTATGACAATTCGGTGAGGGTCGTCGTTCTCACCGGTGCCGGCCGCGGGTTCTCGTCGGGGGCGGACCACAAGTCGGCAGGCTCGGTGCCCCACGTCGAGGGCCTGACCCGGCCCACCTATGCCTTGCGTTCGATGGAGTTGCTCGACGATGTGATCCTCGCCATACGTCGGCTGCATCAGCCGGTCATCGCCGCGGTCAACGGCGCGGCGATCGGCGGCGGGTTGTGTCTCTCGCTGGCCGCCGACATCCGCGTGGCGGCGGATGGGGCGTACTTCCGCGCCGCGGGTATCAACAACGGTCTCACCGCCAGTGAGCTGGGCTTGAGTTATCTGCTGCCGAGGGCCATCGGCAGCTCCCGCGCCTTCGAAATGATGCTCACCGGGCGCGACGTCGACGCGGACGAGGCCGAACGGATCGGCCTGGTGTCCCGGAAGGTTCCCGCGGATGACCTTCTGCCGACCTGTTACGAGATGGCGGAGCGCATTGCCGCGTTCTCCCGGCCCGGCACGGAATTGACCAAGCGCACGCTATGGAGTGGACTGGATGCCAGCAATCTGGAGGGGCACATGCAGGCCGAGGGACTCGGCCAGCTGTATGTCCGCCTCCTGACAGCGAACTTCGAAGAGGCCGTCGCGGCCCGTGCGGAGAAACGGCCCGCTGTCTTTCTCGATGACAAATAGGCGGCCGGGCAAGCCGGCAGAGGGGGAGCAAGATCGTGATCACCGCAACGGACCTCGAGGTCCGCGCCGGGGCACGCACGCTGCTGCTCACCGAGGGGGCGGCCCTGCGGGTGCAACCGGGCGATCGGATCGGCCTGGTCGGCCGCAACGGCGCCGGCAAGACCACCACCATGCGGATCCTGGCGGGGGAGGGCGAGCCCTACGCGGGAGAGATCGTGCGTACCGGTGATGTCGGCTACCTGCCACAGGACCCTCGCGAGGGTGATCTCGAGGTTCTGGCCAGGGACAGGGTGCTGTCGGCGCGTGGACTCGACACGTTGTTGGCCGACCTCGAGAAGCAGCAGGCGTTGATGGCGGAAGTGGTTGACGACGCCGCCCGGGAGAAAGCTGTCCGCCGTTACGGTCAGCTCGAAGAGCGTTTCTCGGCTTTGGGGGGGTACGCGGCGGAGAGCGAATCCAGCCGGATCTGCGCGAGTCTCGGTCTGGCCGAACGGGTTCTGGCCCAGCAGCTGCGGACGTTGTCCGGCGGTCAGCGCCGACGGGTCGAGTTGGCCCGAATACTGTTCGCCGCGGCCGACTCCGGTGCCGGCTCGGCAATGACGTTGCTGCTGGACGAGCCCACCAACCACCTGGACGCCGACTCGATCGGCTGGCTCAGGGACTTCCTCAAGAGCTACAACGGCGGGTTGATCATCATCAGCCACAATGTCGAGCTGCTGGCCGAAGTCGTCAATCGGGTGTGGTTCCTCGACGCGGTTCGCGGTGAGGCCGATGTCTACAACATGGGCTGGCAGAAGTATCTCGATGCTCGGGCGACCGACGAGCAGCGTCGCCGCCGTGAACGGGCCAACGCCGAGAAGAAGGCGGCGGCGCTCCGCACCCAAGCCGCCAAGATGGGGGCGAAGGCCACCAAAGCCGTTGCCGCGCAGAATATGTTGCGCCGTGCGGACCGGATGATGGCCGCACTGGACGCAGAGCGGGTGGCGGACAAGGTCGCCAAGATCAAGTTCCCGACCCCCGCGCCCTGCGGCCGCACACCCCTTGTGGTCAAAGGCCTCTCGAAGAACTACGGTTCGCTCGAGATTTTCACCGGTGTCGACCTGGCCATCGATCGTGGTTCGCGCGTGGTGGTGCTGGGCCTGAACGGTGCGGGCAAGACGACGCTGCTGCGCTTGATCGCCGGAGTCGAGACGCCCGACTCCGGCGGGCTCGAACCCGGACACGGCCTCAAGATCGGCTATTTCGCCCAGGAGCACGACACCCTCGACAACAACGCCACGGTGTGGGAGAACATTCGTCACGCCGCGCCCGACACCGGCGAACAGGACCTCAGGGGTCTGCTGGGCGCGTTCATGTTCACCGGACCCCAGCTCGATCAGGCGGCGGGAACGCTCTCCGGCGGCGAGAAGACTCGGCTGGCGTTGGCCGGTCTGGTGGCATCCACGGCGAACGTATTGCTTCTGGACGAGCCCACCAACAACCTCGACCCCGCCTCCCGCGAACAGGTGCTCGACGCTCTTCGCAGTTATGTCGGCGCGGTGGTGCTGGTGACGCATGATCCCGGTGCCGCCGAGGCACTGGATCCCCAGCGTGTCGTGCTGTTGCCGGACGGAACCGAGGACTACTGGTCGGCGGACTACCGCGACCTGATCGAACTCGCCTGAGCCCGGCCGCGCATTCGGGCCATTCCCGCCACGTCGCCCGCCCGCGCTCCTACGCTGATCGATGGGTGGGAGCGGGCTATCTGGAGGTGTGATGCGCAAGCCGGATGAGGCACGGGACCAAATGATCGTTGAGTTGCGAACCGCTTACGAGGGCGGAGCCAGTATCCGCAGACTGGTGGCGAACACCGGTCGGTCGTACGGTTCGGTGCATGCCATGCTGCGCGAATCGGGGACGCCGATGCGCAGCCGCGGCGGCCCGAATCATCGGTCTCGCAAGTAGTTTCCCGCAACCAAACGGGGCCCCCGGCAATGCCGGAGGCCCCGATGTCTGGCGTTCGCTCGGAGATCAGCCCCGCGCCATGTTGCGCAGGACGTACTGCAGGATCCCGCCGTTGCGGTAGTAGTCCGCTTCGCCGGGGGTGTCGATGCGGACCACGGCGTCGAACTCGACGGCGGTGCCGTCCGCCTTGGTGGCCTTCACATGCACCGTCTTCGGGGTCTTGCCGTTGTTGAGCTCCTCGATCCCGGTGATGTCGTAGGTCTCGGTGCCGTTCAGCTTCAGCGACGGGGCCGATTCTCCGGCGGGGAACTGCAGTGGGATGACACCCATGCCGATGAGGTTCGAGCGGTGGATGCGCTCGAACGATTCGGCGATGACCGCGCGCACCCCGAGCAGTCGGGTGCCCTTGGCGGCCCAGTCCCGGGACGAGCCCGAGCCGTATTCTTTGCCGCCGAGGACGACAAGTGGAATGTCTTGTGCCGCATAGTTCTGCGCCGCGTCGTAGATGAACGCCTGCGGGCCGTCCGGTTGGGTGAAGTCGCGGGTGTAGCCGCCCGATACCCCGCCCTCGACGATGGCGTCGAGCAACTGGTTGCGAAGACGGATGTTGGCGAACGTTCCGCGGATCATCACCTCGTGATTGCCGCGACGCGAACCGTAGGAGTTGTAATCCTTCTGCGTGACGCCGTTGGCCTCCAGGTACTGCGCGGCCGGGGTACCGGGCTTGATGGTGCTGGCGGGGCTGATGTGATCGGTGGTCACCGAATCGCCCAGCAGTGCGAGCACTCTCGCGCCCGCGATGTCGGTCACCGGCTGCGGCTGCGCGGGCATTCCCTCGAAGTACGGGGGCTTGCGCACGTAGGTCGACTTGGGGTCCCACTCGAATGTTTTGCCGCTCGGAGTCGGTAGGTTGCGCCAGCGGTCGTCGCCCTTGAAGACGTCGGCGTAGTTCTGGATGAACATCTCGCGGTCGATCGCCGAGGCGATGGTGTCGGCAATGTCCTTCTGCGAGGGCCAGATGTCGCGGAGGAAGACGTCCTGGCCGTCGCTGCCCTTGCCCAATGCCTGGGTTTCGAAGTCGAAGTCCATGGTTCCGGCCAACGCGTAGGCGATGACCAGCGGCGGGGACGCCAGGTAGTTCATCTTGACATCGGGATTGATGCGGCCTTCGAAGTTCCGGTTGCCCGACAGCACCGCGGTGACCGAGAGGTCGTTGTCGTTGATGGCCTTCGAGATTTCCTCGGGCAGCGGGCCGCTGTTGCCGATGCAGGTGGTGCATCCGTAGCCCACGAGATAGAAGCCGAGCTTTTCCAGGTAGGGCCAGAGGCCGGCGCGGTGGTAGTAGTCGTTGACCACCTGAGAGCCCGGTGCCATCGTGGTCTTGACCCAGGGCTTGGATGACAGTCCCTTTTCGACGGCATTGCGGGCAAGGAGCGCGGCGCCGAGCATCACCGACGGGTTCGAGGTGTTGGTGCACGACGTGATGGCGGCGATCACCACCGCTCCGTGGTCGATGACGAACTTGCCGAGTTCGTCCGACTCGACCGTCACCGGCTTGGTGGGCCGGCCTTCGGCGCCGGATGCCGCCGACTTCACATCGACGGCGCCGTTATCTGCGAATGTGAGTGCCGCCGGATCGCTGGCGGGGAAGCTCTCCTCCACGGCCTCGTCGAGTTTGGTTTCCGGAGCCGGCAGGTTCTCCTCGACGTAGTTGTGGATGTCCTTGCGGAACACCGTCTTCGCGTCGTTGAGCGAGATGCGGTCCTGGGGGCGCTTGGGTCCCGCGATCGACGGCACCACATCGGTCAGGTCCAGTTCGAGGTATTCGGAGTAGGTCGCTTCGCGGGATGGGTCGTGCCACATTCCCTGGGCCCGCATGTACGCCTCGACCAGCGCGAGCTGCTGGTCGGAGCGGCCCGTCATCCGCAGGTAGTCGATGGTGACCTCGTCGACCGGGAAGATCGCGGCGGTCGACCCGAATTCGGGGCTCATGTTGCCCAGGGTCGCGCGGTTGGCCAGCGACACCTCAGCCACGCCGTTGCCGTAGAACTCGACGAACTTGCCGACCACCCCGTGCTTGCGGAGCATTTCGGTCACGGTCAGAACGACGTCGGTGGCGGTCACGCCGGGCTGGATCTCGCCGCTGAGCTTGAAGCCGACGACTCGGGGGATGAGCATCGAGACCGGCTGGCCCAGCATTGCTGCTTCGGCTTCGATGCCGCCGACGCCCCAGCCCAGGACGCCGAGTCCGTTGACCATCGTCGTGTGACTGTCGGTGCCGACGCAGGTGTCGGGGTAGGCGAGCCCGTTGCGGTCCATGACCACGCTGGCGAGGTATTCGATGTTGACCTGATGGACGATGCCGGTGCCCGGCGGGACGACCTTGAAGTCGTCGAAGCCGCCCTGACCCCAGCGCAGGAACTGATAGCGCTCGCCGTTGCGCTGGTATTCGATCTCGACGTTGCGCTCGAATGCGTCCGCACGGCCGAAGAGGTCGGCGATGACCGAGTGGTCGATGACGAGGTCGGCGGGTGCCAGGGGATTGACTTTGTCGGGGTCGCCGCCGAGCTCGGCAACGGCCTCACGCATGGTGGCGAGGTCGACGATGCAGGGCACGCCGGTGAAGTCCTGCATGATGACGCGCGCCGGGGTGAACTGGATCTCGATGCTGGGGTCTGCTGCGGGATCCCAGTTGGCGATGGCCCGGATGTGGTCGGCGGTGATGTTGGCGCCGTCCTCGGTGCGCAGCAGGTTCTCGGCCAACACCTTGAGGCTGTATGGGAGCTTCTCGGTGCCGGGGACCGCGTCAAGGCGGTAGATCTCGTAGCTGCTGTCTCCGACCTTGAGGGTGTCGCGGGCCTCAAAGGAATTCAGGGACGAATTGGCGCTGCTCACATCAACTCCCGACATGGTGATTGTGCCGACGGGCTGTGTCGGCATCGGGTCGATATTAGCGGTATGCCTGATGGGTGAGGGGTGCTAAGGCGGCAGTCTGGTTTCGCCTCGGCGCGTACTCCCGTGGCTGTTGGTCGACGGGAGTACGGTCTGGGGTCGTGACGGTCCTCCACCCGCCTATATATCTACCCGTAGAGGTATGTACCAGCGTGGGCCTCGATCCGTCGACGCCCCTGCCGCAGTGCATGGACAAGGTGCAGTCCGAGATCGCAAATGGCGGGGTGGCCGCGCCTCCGGAAGACGTCGCCGGCTTGAAGAAGGTCGTCGCGGACGCGCAGGCGTCGGGGATCGACTTGAAGGTTGTGGTGCTGGCCAAGAGTCCGGCGATAGACACTCCGCTGCGCGACGTCGCCACCGAGGTCGGCCTCGCGCATCCCGATTCCACTGTGCTCGTGTTGAGCCCGGGGTGGGCGGGCACGTACAGCCGGCGCTTCGACCGTGTGACCCTCGAAGCGGGCCAGGACGTCGCCAAGACCAGCGCAACTCCGGTGCAGGGTGCGCAGGCTTTCGTCGACCAGCTCCGAACACCGGATTTCCCGTGGACGGCATTCACGATTGTTTTGGTAATTGCGGTCGCGCTGGCCACCGTTTCGACCCGAATTGTTCAACGTCGAGCAAATCACTCCGTCCCCGCGGAAAAGCCTGCTGAGCAGCCATAACAGTCTTTTTTGGCAAATCAATAAGATTACTGTTTGGTCACATCATTTAAATGACAAACATGTAATTCCGGCGGGAAGTTTCCTCTGGGACAAATGTGACGTACGGTGCAATTGGCGCTGGTGTGATTCATGTGACTTATGTGATTCGAGTGACATGCGAACCAGCGTGGCTCGTAGGTCGCGCACTCAAAGGGAGACAACTCGGATGAAGCCTTTCGATCGCCTCCATCCAGGCCTGCTCGTCGGGCCGGCAGTCCGGATCGTGCGTCCGATGGGGCCGATGGCGCTCAGCGTCGCCATGACGCTGACAGTGCCGGGGGTTGCGAATGCCGAACCGGAACCCGCGCCCAACAGCCTTGCGGCATTGATCGCCGATGTGGCACAGGCCAATCAGCGTCTCCAGGATGTGGGCGCGAAGATTCAGGCCGAGCAGGAGAGCGTCAACAAGGCGATTCTGGATGTGGAGACGGCGCGGGAGGCCGCGACCACCGCCCAACAGCAAGTGGATACGAGCGCGTCGGCGGTCAAGGCCGCCAACACTGCGATCTCCGATGCCCAGCGTCGTTTCGACACGTTCGCGGTCGCCACATACGTCAACGGACCGGCGTCATCGCTGATCCTCGCGGGCAATCCTGACGAAATGATTTCCGGCGCTGCCGCCGGTCAGGCAATGGCGCTCAGTTCGCACCAGGTGCTCGACAACCTCCAACGGGCTCGCACCGAGCAGGTCAACCGCGAGTCGGCTGCGCGCCTGGCCAAGGAGAAAGCAGACCAGGCTGTCAGTGCCGCCGAGGCCAGTAAGGATGCGGCCGTTTCGGCGTTGACGGACGCTCAGCAGACCTTCCGCACGCAGCAGACCGAGATCGACCGGCTCGCCGCCGAGCGGAAGACCGCGCAGGAGAAGCTCGACGCCGCGCGGCCCCCGGCCGTACCGGCGGCCGCGCCGGCCGCCGCTCCGCAGGCCGCGGGACCGGCGGCTGCGGGCTCGGGTGATCGTTGGGACCCGTCGGCACCCGGCACCTCGGCCGCACCGTCAAACGGCAAGGCGGTTCCGTTCGGCAAGTCGACCGAATGGGACCTGACGCTGCCGGCCGTGCCCAGCGCCTTCGTGTCCGGCGACCCGATTCAGATCATCAACGCGATCCTGCAGATCAGCGCGAACTCGCTGCAGGTCACCCAGCAGTTGGGTAAGAGCTTTCTGCAGAAGCTGGGGATCCTGAAGCCGACCGACACCGGCATCACCAATGGAGTGATTCCCTATGCGAACGGCTACCAGGCCTCGGAGTACGTCATCCGCCGCGCGATGTCGCAGATCGGGGTGCCGTACTCGTGGGGTGGCGGCACCGCGGCCGGACCGGGCCGCGGCATCGACGAAGGCGCCGGGACGGTCGGGTTCGACTGCTCGGGGCTCATTCTCTACGCATTCGCCGGGGTCGGCATCAAGCTGCCGCACTACTCGGGTTCGCAATACAACATGGGCCGCAAGATCCCCACGGCGCAGATGCGTCGCGGTGACGTCATCTTCTACGGTCCCGGCGGCAGCCAGCACGTCACTCTCTACCTGGGCCAGGGGCAGATGCTGGAGGCTCCGTACACCGGATCCAACGTCAAGATCTCCCCGGTCCGCACCAGCGGCATGACCCCGTACGTCATCCGCTACATCGAGTATTGATCGGATGTAATTCCCATGTTTCGCAACAGTTTTCGTCGGCGCCGTGTGATCGGGACGTTCCTGGCCGCGGTGGCGCTGGCGTTGAGTTCCGCGGTGCCGGCGGGGGCTTCCCCAGACGACGGACAGTGGGATCCGACGTTGCCGAAGCTTCTGAGTGCCGGGGCGCCCGGTGATCCGGTGGCCATCGCCAACGCATCGCTGGCGGCGACCGCGCAGGCCACGCAGGCCACGATGGATCTGGGGCGCAAGTTCCTCGCCGGGCTGGGTATCGGTGGCGGACCGGCCAGCGCGGCGTTTCCCGGCGGTCGGGTGCGCGGTCCGCAGGCCATCGAATACGTCATCGCCCGAGGCGCATCGCAGCGGGGCGTTCCGTACTCCTGGGGCGGCGGTGCCATCAACGGGCCGAGCGAGGGCGTCGACCAGGACACCGGCAAGATCGGCTACGACTGCTCCGGCTTCGTCCGCTACGCGTTTGCTGGTGTGGGTGTGCAGCTGCCCAAGTATTCGGGTGACCAGTACACCTCGGGCAGGCACGTTCCACCGTCGCAGGCCAAACGGGGCGATCTCATCTTCTACGGCCCCGGGGGCACCCAGCACGTGACCATCTATCTCGGCAACGGCCAGATGATGGAGGCTTCCTCCGCGGCGGGCCAGGTGACGGTCAGTCCCGTCCGTACGGCGGGGATGACGCCGTACGTGACGCGCATCATCGAGACCTGACGGCCCCGTCGCGCGAGGCGACATCGACGGATCTGGCAACGCCTGGAATAGTTGTCTGCGGGCACGTCGCTGCCCCGCACGTCCGAGTGCACGCGAGTGCACGCAGTCTGAGTACCTGAAGCTGTGGAGGAAGTTGATGACGTCACCTGGTGGGCCGCCCTCAGGTCCCGGAGCCCCTGCGCCGACGGTGCCGGGCGGCAACGGACTGGCCGGTGAGGTGCACACCCTGGAGCGCGCGATCTTCGAGGTCAAGCGCATCATCGTCGGTCAGGATCAGCTGGTCGAGCGCATCCTCGTCGGTCTCCTCGCGAAGGGACACGTGCTGCTCGAAGGCGTACCCGGCGTCGCGAAGACCCTCGCGGTCGAGACCTTCGCCAAGGTTGTCGGCGGCACGTTCTCCCGCATTCAGTTCACGCCGGACCTTGTGCCCACCGACATCATCGGCACCCGCATCTACCGTCAGGGCCGCGAAGAGTTCGACATCGAGCTCGGCCCGGTCGTCTGCAACTTCCTGCTCGCCGACGAGATCAACCGCGCACCCGCAAAGGTGCAGTCGGCGCTCCTGGAAGTCATGGCCGAGCGCAAGATCTCGATCGGCGGCAAGACCTATCCGCTGCCCAAGCCGTTCCTCGTGATGGCAACCCAGAACCCGATCGAGAATGAGGGCGTCTATCCGCTGCCGGAAGCCCAGCGCGACCGCTTCCTGTTCAAGATCAACGTCGACTATCCGTCTCCGGAGGAAGAGCGCGAGATCATCTACCGGATGGGCGTCTCCCCGCCGGAGCCGAAGCCGATCCTGAACACCGGCGACCTCCAGCGCCTGCAGGAGGTGGCCGCGAACAACTTCGTTCATCACGCGCTGGTCGACTACGTGGTACGGGTTGTGACGGCGACAAGGCGTCCCGAGCAGTTCGGCATGGCCGACGTGAAGGCGTGGATCGCGTTCGGCGCATCCCCCCGCGCATCGCTGGGAATCATCGCCGCCTCCCGCGCGCTGGCGCTGGTCCGCGGGCGCGACTACGTCATTCCGCAGGACGTCATCGAGGTCATTCCCGACGTGTTGCGGCATCGCCTCGTGCTCACCTATGACGCTCTGGCCGACGACATCAAGGCGGAGACCGTCATCAACCGGATCCTGCAGACCGTTGCGTTGCCACAGGTGAATGCTGTTCCGCAACAAGGACATTCGGTGCCCCCGGTGGGCGCCCCGGCAGGTGTCAACGGTCGGTGAGCGAGTCAGGCTCCGACGACGCGACAACGATCCACCCGCCGTCTTTCCAGCGTGGTGAGATCGGTGACGCCAAGCTGTCCGCCGCGCTGCGGACGCTGGAGCTCACCGTCAAGCGCAAGCTCGACGGGGTGCTGCAGGGCAACCACCTCGGATTGATCCCCGGACCGGGCTCCGAGCCGGGAGAGTCACGGATGTACCAACCGGGTGACGACGTCCGCCGGATGGACTGGTCGGTGACGGCCCGCACCACACATCCGCACGTCCGGCAGATGATCGCCGACCGCGAGCTCGAGACGTGGATCGTCGTCGACATGTCGGCCAGCCTCGATTTCGGCACGGCCGGTTGCGAGAAGCGCGACCTGGCGGTTGCGGCCGCCGCCGCGATCACCTACCTCAACAGCGGCGGCGGGAACCGGCTCGGTGCCCTGATCTCGAATGGCCAATCGGTCATCCGGGTGCCCGCCCGGTCCGGCAGACAACACGAACAGGCGCTGTTGCGTGCCATCGCGACCTCGCCGCGGGCTCCGCTGGGTGTTCGAGGCGATCTCGGAGCGGCCATCGACGAATTGCGCCGGCCCGAACGTCGCCGCGGGATGGCGGTCGTGATCAGCGACTTCCTCGGCCCGATCAACTGGATGCGACCGCTGCGGGCCATCGCCGCACGGCACGAGGTACTCGGCGTCGAAGTTCTCGACCCCCGTGACGTGGAGTTGCCCGACGTCGGCGACGTGATCCTGCAAGACACCGAATCTGGGGTGACCCGCGAATTCACCATCGACGCGCAACTGCGCGACGATTTCGCCCGCGCCGCAGCCGTGCACCGCGAAGAGGTGGCCCGAACGCTGCGCCGTTGCGGGGCACCGCTGATGACTCTTCGCACCGACCGGGATTGGGTTGCCGACATCGTGCGGTTTGTCGCGTCCCGTCGTCGCGGTGCTTTGGCCGGCAGCCAGTAGCCAATCGAATATCAGATGACGACAGGTTTTAGATGACGTTGCCGTTGCTCGGCCCGATGACGCTCACGGGCTTCGCCCACGCGTGGTTCTTCCTGTTCCTGCTGGTGGTCGCAGGCCTGGCGGGTCTCTACATCGTCATGCAGGTCGCCCGCCAGAAGCGGATCCTGCGGTTCGCGAACATGGAGCTGCTGGAGAAGGTCGCGCCCAAGCGGCCCACCCGATGGCGGCACCTCTCGGCGATTCTGCTGGTCGTCTCGCTCGTGCTGCTCACCATCGCCATGGCCGGGCCGACACATGACGTCCGCATCCCCCGCAACCGGGCGGTCGTCATGCTGACCATCGACGTCTCGCAGTCGATGCGGGCCACCGACGTCGAGCCGAGCAGATTGGCGGCGGCGCAAGAAGCCGCCAAGCAGTTCGCCGATCAGCTGACCCCGGGCATCAACCTCGGCCTGATCGCGTACGCGGGCACCGCCACAGTGCTCGTGTCGCCGACCACCAACCGCGAAGCCACCAAGGCGGCCATCGACAAGCTGCAACTGGCCGACCGCACCGCAACCGGTGAGGCGATCTTCACTTCTCTGCAAGCCATAGCCACGGTCGGAGCGGTGATCGGCGGAGGCGACGCGCCCCCGCCCGCCCGCATCGTGCTGATGTCCGACGGCAAGGAGACTGTGCCGTCCAACCCGGACAACCCGAAGGGTGCCTACACGGCGGCTCGCACCGCCAAGGACCAGGGCGTACCGATCTCGACGGTGTCGTTCGGAACCCCGTACGGCTACGTCGAGATCAACAATCAACGTCAACCGGTCCCCGTCGACGACGAGATGCTGAAGAAGATCGCCGACCTCTCCGGCGGCAACGCCTACACGGCCTCCAGCCTGCAGCAGCTCAAGGAGGTCTTCACCTCGCTGCAGGAGCAGATCGGCTACGAGACCATCCGGGGCGACGCCAGCGTCGGCTGGCTCCGGCTGGGGGCACTGGTGCTGGTGCTGTCCGCCCTCACCGCCGTGCTGATCAACCGACGCCTCCCGGGCTAACCAGCGCGATTTCGGCGGGGCCAACCCCAGGCACTAAGTTGACGGGCATGAGCGATACCGCCACCACTGATGTAGCCCATGCCGCCGGCAAACCGCCCTTCGTTTCGCGTTCGGTGCTGGTGACCGGTGGCAACCGGGGCATCGGCCTGGCAATCGCGCAACGGCTGGCCGCTGACGGCCACAAAGTCGCGGTCACCCACCGAGGGTCGGGTGCACCAGACGGATTGTTCGGTGTGGTGTGCGACGTCACCGACAACGACGCCGTGGACCGGGCCTTCAAAGAGGTCGAGGAGCACCAGGGGCCCGTTGAGGTCTTGGTGTCGAACGCAGGCATCTCCAAGGACGCATTCCTGATGCGGATGACCGAAGAGCGCTTCGAAGAGGTCATCAACGCCAACCTCACCGGTGCGTTCCGGGTGGCTCAGCGGGCTTCGCGCAGCATGCAGCGCAAGCGCTTCGGCCGGATCATCTTCATCGGCTCGGTTTCGGGCATGTGGGGGATCGGCAACCAGGCCAACTATGCGGCCGCCAAGGCCGGATTGATCGGCATGGCCCGCTCGATTTCCCGGGAACTGTCCAAGGCGGGCGTCACCGCTAATGTCGTCGCCCCCGGTTACATCGACACCGAGATGACCCGGGCGCTCGATGAGCGGATCCAGGCCGGCGCCCTCGAGTTCATACCGGCCAAGAGGGTCGGCACCGCCGAGGACGTCGCCGGGGCGGTCAGCTTCCTGGCTTCCGAAGACGCCGGCTACATCGCCGGAGCCGTCATCCCCGTCGACGGCGGAATGGGCATGGGCCACTGACGCATTCGGTTCGGCCCCAACAGCTTCATCGATACTCTCCCTGAAATGGAGTCAGCACAATGACAGGCATTCTCGAAGGCAAACGCATTCTCGTCACGGGCATCATCACCGATTCCTCGATCGCGTTCCACATCGCCAAGGTGGCCCAGGAGGCGGGCGCCGAACTGGTCCTCACCGGGTTCGACCGGATGAAACTCATCCGCCGCATCGCCGATCGCTTGCCCAACCCGGCCCCGCTGATCGAACTCGACGTGCAGAACGAGGAGCACCTTTCGACCCTGTCCGACCGCATCGTCGCTGAGATCGGTGAGGGCAACAAGCTCGACGGCGTGGTCCACTCGATCGGCTACATGCCCCAGACCGGCATGGGGATCAACCCGTTCTTCGACGCTCCATACGAAGACATCGCCAAGGGGATCCACATCTCCGCTTACTCGTACGCGTCGCTGGCCAACGCCGTGCTACCGATCATGAACCCGGGCGGCGGCATCGTCGGCATGGACTTCGACCCGACTCGCGCAATGCCTGCCTACAACTGGATGACGGTTGCCAAGAGCGCGCTCGAATCGGTGAACCGATTCGTCGCGCGCGAGGCCGGCAAGGTGGGAGTTCGGTCCAATCTGGTTGCCGCAGGTCCGATCCGGACGCTGGCGATGAGTGCGATCGTGGGGGGTGCACTCGGTGAAGAAGCCGGTCAGCAGATGCAGTTGCTCGAAGAGGGCTGGGATTCACGCGCCCCGCTGGGCTGGAACATGAAGGATCCGACACCCGTCGCCAAGACCGTGTGCGCGCTGCTATCGGACTGGCTGCCAGCGACCACCGGCACCATTATCTTCGCCGACGGCGGCGCCAGCACACAGCTGCTGTGACGGGCGAGCGCGGCGGTATCGACGCACTGCTGTTCCTCTCGTTCGGTGGGCCCGAGGGGCCGGATCAGGTCATGCCGTTCCTCGAGAACGTCACCCGCGGGCGGGGCATCCCGCCCGAACGGCTGGCCTCGGTGGCCGAGCATTACCACCACTTCGGTGGGGTATCACCGATCAACGGCATCAACCGGGCCCTGATCGATGAAATCCGGGCCGAACTGGACGACCGGGGGGAACGGTTGCCCGTCTACTTCGGCAATCGGAACTGGGAGCCGTTCGTCGAGGATGCCGTTGCGGCGATGAAAGCGGACGGCATCAGACGCGCCGCGGTGTTTGCGACGTCGGCATGGGGTGGCTATTCGGGTTGTGCCCAATATCAGGAGGACATCACCCGCGCCCGGGGGGCGGTCGGGGAGGGTGTGCCCGAGCTGATCAAGCTGCGGCAGTTCTTCGATCACCCGCTGTTCGTCGGGATGTTCGCCGATGCCATCACGAAAGCCGCTGCGACACTTCCGGAATCGGTACGTGCCGAGGCGCGGCTGGTGTTCACCGCACACTCCATTCCGTTGCGGGCGGCGAATCGATGTGGTGAGGACCTCTACCGCCGCCAGGTCGGTTATGCCGCGGAATTGGTCGCGGCGGCGGCGGGCCGCACTGACTTCGATCAAGTGTGGCAGTCGCGCTCGGGTCCTCCCCAGGTTCCGTGGTTGGAACCCGATGCCGCTGAGCATCTTTCGAGTCTGTCCGACGCAGGTGTCAAAGCGGTGATCGTCTGCCCGCTGGGTTTTGTGGCGGACCACATCGAGGTCGTGTGGGATCTCGACAACGAATTGAAGGAGCAGGCGGACGAGCTCGGGATCGCCTTCGCCAGAGCGTCGACCCCCAATTCGCGCAGGGACTTCGCGCGCCTCATCCTGGATCTGCTCGACGAGGTTCGCGACGGACGGGAACCTTCCAGAGTTGTTGGTCCACAACCGGTTCCAGGCTATGGCTCGAGTCGCAACGGCAGCCCGTGCACGGCCGCCTGCCAGGTGTAGTTCAATCCTGCCAGGCAAACCGAAGGATGGTGTTCACTGCGGCCATCCGCGCGGATCGGACGACTGCCTCCAACGGTCGCAGCGCATCGCTTGCGATCTGGGCTTCCGATGAACTCTGAGTGCCGATCGGCATCAGTCCGGAACTGACGGTGATGATCGCGTCGACGTGGGCGGCGTTCTCGAGGACCCGCAGCGCCCGAGTCGGGGCGTTGTCCGGCGCGCGGTGGTGCCGATTGGCTTCGAGAACCTGCTCAACGAGGCCGCGCGGGTCGTCCACCCCGCCCGACGAACCCAATTGCAGTGCGCCCAACGTCTCGGCTGCGGAGCGGACCGCGGATTTCAGCGCGTACTCGGCCTCGCCGAGATCGATCTGGTCGAAATTCGGATTCGCGGTCGCCGGGTTGGTGGGCAACGAGTAGGCGGTCCACGCCAGCGCACACGGTTCGGCCGCCCGATCATCGTCGGTGAGATCGTCTTCGTCGTCGTACTCGAATTCCGGTATCAGTCCGATGGCCTCGGATCGTGGGCCGTAGACGATCAGGGCTTCCCCGGCGGCGATCGCGTCGTCCTGGAATCGGGTGCCCGCCGGCAATCCGCGGACATCGCCGGGAACGGGCAGCGCCACCCCGATGGCCGAATGCCCGGGCGCGGGGCGATCACCAAGACGAACGGCGGTGCGGACGGTCTGGAGCAACGAAACAACGCCCGCGTCAATAACATCCGGCCACGGCAGGCCGGTCCGGTCAGCGGCCATCGCGTCATACGCGGTCACGGAATGCTTTGGCGCCCAAGCTGATAACGCGTCGAGAACGTCGTCGGGCGCGGCGCTGCCCGCGAGCCAGGCATTGGCCCACACGGAGAGCGAGACACTGGGGCACCACATGATGTTCGAAGTGTAGTGCGTTCTGATCGCACGGGCTGTCTGCGGCAGTTGCGGGCGGCCCGGCGTCGCCCGCGTTATCCTGGCCGCATGCCCGCGGCGCTGATTTGGCTAGTGGTCGCAATCGGTCTCGCCGCTGCGGAGGCACTGACCGGCGACATGTTCCTTCTGATGCTCAGTGGTGGAGCTTTGGCGGCGGCCGGATCGAATTGGTTGCTGGATTGGCCGGTCTGGGCCGACGGCGCAGTGTTCTTGGTGGTGTCGGTGTTGCTTCTGGTCCTGGTGCGGCCCGCCCTCAAGCGCAGGCTGAGTTCCGGCAAGGGCCTGCCCGAACCCGTCAAAGCCCTGGAAGGTAAGCGCGCGCTGGTCCTCGACCGGGTTGCCCGGCATGAGGGGCAGATCAAATTGGATGGCGAGATCTGGACCGCGCGACCGCTGAACGACGATGAGATCTACGAGCCCGGCGACCAGGTAACGGTTTTCCGGATCGACGGCGCGACGGCCGTCGTCTGGAAGAGTGTGTGACAACGACGGACAGGAGAACTGAGCATGGATGGAGCGATAGCCGGTCTCGTGCTGCTGGCGGTATTGGTGATCTTCGCCGTCATCGTGGTGGCCAAGTCCGTGGCGCTGATTCCGCAGGCGGAAGCCGCGGTCATCGAGCGACTCGGCCGCTACAGCAAGACGGTGTCCGGTCAGCTCACGCTGCTGCTGCCGTTCGTCGACAAGATTCGTGCCAGAGTCGATCTGCGCGAACGCGTGGTGTCGTTCCCTCCGCAGCCCGTGATCACCGAGGACAACCTGACGGTGAACATCGACACCGTCGTCTACTTCCAGGTCACCGAACCCCAGGCAGCCGTCTACGCGATCAGTAACTACATCGTCGGTGTCGAACAGCTGACCACCACGACATTGCGCAATGTGGTCGGCGGTATGACGCTCGAGCAGACACTGACGTCCCGGGATCAGATCAATGGTCAGCTGCGTGGCGTGCTGGACGAGGCCACCGGCAGGTGGGGCCTGCGGGTGGCGCGGGTCGAGTTGCGCAGCATCGACCCGCCACCGTCGATCCAGGACTCGATGGAAAAGCAGATGCGCGCCGACCGTGAGAAGCGCGCCATGATCCTTACGGCCGAAGGCAATCGCGAGGCGTCCATCAAGCAGGCGGAAGGCCAGAAGCAAGCCCAGATTCTGGCGGCCGAAGGCGCCAAGCAGGCGGCGATTCTCGCGGCCGAGGCGGATCGGCAGTCGCGCATGCTGCGGGCCCAGGGTGAGCGTGCCGCGCAGTACCTGCAGGCTCAGGGCCAGGCCAAGGCCATCGAGAAGACATTCGCCGCGATCAAGGCGGGCCGGCCGACTCCTGAAATGTTGGCCTACCAGTATCTGCAGACGCTTCCGCTGATGGCGAAGGGCGAGGCCAACAAGGTCTGGCTGGTGCCGAGTGATTTCGGGACGGCGTTGCAGGGATTCACCAAACTGCTGGGGGCGCCCGGCGACGACGGAGTGTTTCGCTATCAGCCTTCCCCGGTGGACGAGGACCTGCCGAAGCCCGAGGACGACACCGACGAGGTCAAGGACTGGTTCACCACGCAGACCGACCCGGCCATCGCGCAGGCGGTGGCCAAGGCGGAAGCGGAGGCCCGTGGCATCAGCGAACAACCGCCGGCCGGCCACTCGCTGCCACCCGCCCGCGAATTCCCGCCGCTGAGTCAGCAACAGCAGCAGCCGCCCGCGCAGTTCACCGTGCCACCAGCGCCCCGGCACGGACCGCCCCAGGGCTGAGCCCCCCAGGGCTGAGACCCCTCAGGGCCGAGACCCCTCAGGGCTGAGACCGCAGCCGTCGACGCCGGACTCGGAATCGGCCTCGTTGGCGGCGTGATGCCGACGGTGGCGGCGTATCTCGTAGGCCAGTCCGGCCGCCCCGACGCTCGCCGTGCCGAGCGACACGAGTGCCAGTACGGGGCTGATGTTGCCCGTCAGCGCGTCGCCGAGGATCACCACCGCTGCGGTGCCGGGAATCAGCCCGACCAAAGTCGCGGCCGTATAGGGGACGGCGGGTACCGCCGACGCCCCGGCCGCATAGTTGAGCACTGAAAACGGCACCGCCGGGATCAGCCGCAGTGAGAGGACGGCGGACCAGCCCCGCCGGCGCAGCGTGGCGTCGACCGATTCGACGGCGGGATGGCTGACCAATCGGCTCAGTTGCCACCCGGCGGCGCGCACCAGCAGCAGCGCCAGCAGAGCTGCCAGCGTGCTGGCCACGACGGCGATCGCGACACCGAGCACAGATCCGAACAGCAGACCCGCGGCAAGCGTGAACGCTGTGCGCGGGAACGGAAACACCGTGATAACCACGTGGGCGGCAAGAAAGGCCAGGGGGAACCAAGCCCCCATCGAATCCGCCCAATCGCGCATGTGTATGGCGGTAGGGAGGGGCACCCACCAAGCGATCGCGACCAGAACGATGGCCCCCACCACCGTGAACGCGATCCGGCGTCGTGACAGCTGTCCGCCCGCGGCGGCTGTCGCCGAACCCACGCTGCGCAGCGCGCGACGGGCTCGAGACGACACGGTTCAACACTACGGCCCGCGCCGGCGCGGCAGCGCCCCGCAGACACGTGGGCGGCCGGTGCATGCAGTAGGCCGTGCCGGCCGGGGTTGGTCATCAATTAGCCTGGTTATCCGGATACTTCGTGAACTGACGAGGCAGCCGCGTGCTGCAACAACGGGAGTTGCCTGTGTCGCTAGATCTGGAGGAGGGCCTCGCGCGCTGGCGCGACGCGGTCGCCGGGGTGCTGGCGAAGGGCGGTAGGTCCGATCTGCCCGATGAATCGGAGCGGCTGCTTGACTCGCCCACCTACGAGGGCTTTCCCATTCGGGCTCTCTACACCGCGCTCGACGCGCATCCGGAGCCGCCGCTGCCGGGGCAATACCCGTTCGTGCGCGGGGGAGACGAAGCCCGCGATGTGGTGGGTGGCTGGAAGGTCGCCGAGACGTTTTCCGGTCCGGCTGATCCCGAGGATGGAAATTCGGCCGTGCTGGCCGCGCTCGCCAACGGCGTCAGCGCGCTCGTCCTCCAGGTTGGTGATGCGGACGCGGCGCGCGGAATCGATCGGCTCCTCGAGGGCGTCTATCTCGACCTGGTACCTATCCGCGTCGACGCCGCCCAGCACTTTGCGAGCGCGGCCGACGCACTGCTCGTGTTGCTCGCCGACGTGGAATCCGCCGATCGGCCGAGTCTCTCGGTCGATCTGGGGGCCGACCCTCTGTCGGCATCGCTGAGCGGGCGGACGGCCCCCAGCCTCGAGGACGTGGGCGTGGCCGCCCGGCGTGCCGCCCAGATGCGCGGCGTCCGGACGGTGCTGGTGGACGGTTCCGCTCTGCATAATCGCGGTGCCAATGCGACGTGGGAGCTGGCCGGGACCGTGGCGGCCGGGGTCGACTATCTGCGGTTGCTGATTGATGCGGGGCTGACCACGGATCAGGCCTTGAGGCAGATCGGCTTCCGTCTGGTCGCCGACGACGATCAATTCATGACAATCGCGAAATTCCGTGCCGCGCGCCGACTTTGGGCCCGGGTAGCCGATGTGCTGGACCATGTCGACGCCGCCGGGTGCATGTTCCATGCGGTCACTTCGGAGTCGATGCTGACGCAGCGCGATCCCTGGGTGAACATGCTCCGCACCACCTTGGCGGCATTCGGCGCCGGCGTGGGCGGTGCCGACGTCGTGGAGGTGCTGCCCTTCGACGCGTCGATACCGGGCGGGCTGCCCGGCCTCAGCCGTGAGTTTCCCAGGCGGATAGCGCGAAACATCCAGCTGCTGTTGCTGGAGGAATCGCACGTGGGGCGGGTGCTCGATCCCGCGGGCGGATCCTGGTTTGTCGAGGACCTGACCGAAAGCCTTGCCGCGCAAGCGTGGTCGCAATTCCAGGACCTCGAGGCACGCGGTGGATTCGTGGCTGCGCAGGATTACCTCGCCGATCGGATCGAGGAGGTCCGGGTGCGGCGCGCAGCTGACATCGCACATCGGCGCACCGCCGTCACAGGTGTCAACGAATTTCCCAATCTGGCCGAAGCGCCTCTGCCGCAAGCCGATCCACGCACCGGTGTCCAGCGCTATGCCGCCGCCTTCGAGGAACTTCGTGACCGCTCCGACCGCTATCTGGAAGCAACGGGGAGCCGCCCCCGGGTGCAGCTGCTGCCGCTCGGCCCGCTGGCCGAACACAACCTGCGTACGACATTCGCGACCAATCTGCTCGCATCGGGCGGAATCGAGGCGGTCAATCCCGGAACGGTGACAGCGGCCGAGCTCTCCGGGGTGGTCGAGGGCGATCATGCCGTCGCGGTGATCTGCGGTACCGACGGCCGTTATGGAACAGAACTGGCCGAAGTGGTCTCGTCCGCTCGGGCCGCCGGCGTCACCCACCTTTATCTGGCGGGGTCGGAAAGCGTGGTCGCCGAGATGCCGGCGGAATCCCGGCCCGACGGTTACCTGACTATGAAAATCGATGCGGTTGAAGCGCTTTCGTCGCTACTCACCCGGCTGGGGGCATGATCGAGATGACCGCGAGCACTACCGGAACGGTGCCCAGTTTCGCCGACATTCCACTGCGCGGCGACCGGCAGTCCGTCCCGCCGTCGGAGTCCGATGTCGCCCGGTGTGTTTCGGCCGCCGCGGCGGCGAACGGCTACACACCCGAACAATTGGACTGGCACACTCCGGAAGGCATCGCGGTCAAACCGGTTTTCGTCTGCGCTGACCGCGATGCCGTGGCAGCGGCGGGCTACCCCGTCGACACCTTCCCGGGCGAACCACCATTCATCCGCGGTCCGTACCCGACGATGTATGTCAATCAACCGTGGACCATCCGTCAATACGCGGGTTTCTCGACGGCCGCCGATTCGAACGCCTTCTATCGACGCAACCTCGCTGCGGGCCAAAAAGGATTGTCGGTGGCCTTCGACCTGGCAACCCATCGCGGCTACGACTCCGACCACCCTCGGGTGCAGGGCGATGTCGGTATGGCGGGCGTCGCGATCGATTCGATCCTGGACATGCGTCAGCTGTTCGACGGAATCGACCTGTCCAAGGTGAGTGTGTCGATGACGATGAACGGCGCGGTACTGCCGATTCTCGCGCTCTACGTCGTTGCGGCCGAGGAGCAGGGCGTTGCGCCGGAGAAGCTTGCCGGGACCATCCAGAACGACATCCTCAAAGAGTTCATGGTCCGCAACACCTACATCTATCCGCCCAAGCCGTCGATGCGGATCATCTCGGACATCTTCGCCTATACCAGCGCGAAGATGCCGAAGTTCAATTCGATCTCCATTTCGGGCTATCACATCCAAGAAGCCGGAGCGACAGCGGATCTCGAGCTTGCCTACACACTGGCCGATGGAATCGACTACATCAAGGCCGGACTCGACGCGGGCCTGGACATCGACACCTTCGCGCCCCGGTTGTCATTCTTCTGGGGCATCGGGATGAATTTCTTCATGGAGGTCGCAAAACTGCGGGCGGGCCGGTTGTTGTGGAGCGAGCTTGTCGCCGAGTTCGGTTCGCGCAACCCGAAATCACTGTCATTGCGCACTCATTCGCAGACGTCGGGTTGGTCGTTGACGGCGCAGGACGTCTACAACAACGTGGCACGCACGTGTATCGAAGCCATGGCAGCGACTCAGGGGCACACCCAGTCGTTGCACACCAATGCTCTTGACGAGGCGTTGGCGCTGCCCACCGACTTCTCTGCCCGCATCGCCCGCAACACACAGCTCGTCCTCCAGCAGGAATCCGGAACAACCCGGCCCATCGACCCGTGGGCGGGTTCGTACTACGTCGAATGGTTGACCCACCAGTTGGCGGAGCGGGCCCGTGCCCACATCGCCGAAGTCGCCGAACACGGAGGCATGGCGCAGGCCATCGGCGATGGCATTCCGAAGCTGCGCATCGAGGAGGCGGCGGCGCGCACCCAGGCCCGGATCGACTCCGGGCAGCAGCCGGTGATCGGTGTCAACAAATACCGCGTCGACGCCGACCAGGCGATCGAAGTGCTCAAGGTCGACAACAGCCGGGTGCGCGATGAGCAGCTGGCCAAGCTGCACCAGCTACGGGCCGATCGCGACAGCCGGGCCACCAAGGCCGCCTTGGACGAGCTGACCCGAGCGGCGGCGGGTGCCGCCCGGACCGATGGTCTGGAAGGCAATCTGCTGGCCCTGGCGATCAATGCGGCCCGAGCAAAGGCGACCGTCGGCGAGATCTCCGACGCGCTCGAACAGGTGTATGGCCGTCATCAAGCCGAAATCCGAACCATCGCAGGCATTTACCGCGACGAGGTGGGGGCAGGAGGAACCATCGCCGGACTTTCCGAGGCCACGCGGTTGGTCGAGAAGTTCGCCGAGGCCGACGGCAGACGACCGCGGATCTTGGTGGCGAAGATGGGGCAGGACGGCCACGACCGCGGCCAGAAGGTGATCGCGACGGCCTTCGCGGACATCGGGTTCGACGTCGACGTCGGCTCGTTGTTCGCCACCCCGGACGAGGTGGCGCAGCAGGCCGCTGACAACGATGTCCATGTTGTGGGGGTTTCCTCGCTCGCGGCCGGCCATCTGACGCTTGTGCCGGCACTGCGCGACGCCCTGGCCCACGTGGGCCGCCCGGACATCATGGTCGTGGTGGGCGGAGTCATACCGCCGGGTGACTTCGACGCCCTGTACGCGGCAGGCGCAGCCGCGATCTTCCCGCCCGGAACCGTCATTTCCGACGCCGCCGTGGGTCTCCTGCAGAAACTCGGCACTCGGCTCGGCTACGACCTGTCCTGATGCCAGGAGCCGACAAACCCGCTGCTGACAACCCCGGCACCGCGGACCTCGCCGAGGCGATCCGCGGTGGCGACCGGGTCGCCCTGGCGCGGGCGATCACGTTGATCGAATCGAATCGGCCGGATCACCGCGAACGGGCGCAGGACTTGCTGATGCGATTGATGCCTGACGCCGGCAGCGCACACCATGTCGGTCTGACCGGAGTTCCAGGGGTGGGCAAGTCGACCACCATCGATGCGCTCGGCATGCACCTGATCGAACTGGGACATCGGGTGGCGGTGCTGGCGGTCGACCCGTCGTCAACCCGCACCGGCGGCTCCATCCTGGGCGACAAGACGCGGATGTCGCGGCTGGCGGTCCACCCGAATGCCTATATTCGGCCGTCGCCAACCTCCGGAACCCTGGGCGGTGTCACCCGGGCGACCCGCGAGACGATCGTGTTGCTGGAGGCGGCGGGATTCGACGTGATCCTGGTCGAGACCGTCGGCGTCGGGCAATCGGAGGTGGCCGTCGCCGCCATGGTCGACACTTTCGTGTTCCTGACGCTGGCCCGCACGGGCGACCAGTTGCAGGGCATCAAGAAAGGCGTGCTCGAGCTGGCCGACATCGTCGTCGTCAACAAGGCGGACGGCAGTCATGTCGCGGAGGCGAAAGCCGCCGCGCGGGAACTGTCCGCCGCCATCAGACTGATCTATCCGCGGGAAAGCCTCTGGCGCCCACCGGTTTTGACGATGAGCGCCATCGAAGGCAGCGGGCTGCAGGAGCTTTGGGAGACGGTTGTGCGGCATCGTGAGGTGTTGACCGAAGCCGGCGCGTTCGACAGCCGCCGACGTGCTCAGCAGATCGACTGGACCTGGTCGCTGGTTCGCGACTCCGTTCTGGACAGGGTGCTGAACCACCCGGCTGTCAAGGAACTGCGTCCGCTGGTCGAGCGGCGGGTGCGCGATGGAGAGTTGACTCCTGCTCTGGCGGCCCAGCAGATCCTCGATGCCGCCGACCAGCGGAGTTAACAGATTCGCAACTTCGTCCCGAATTCTCCTACGCGAGAGTAAATTTTTCCCGGTGATTCAGGGCGCGGCTGTCGGTCGTGAGCGCTGTCTGCCGCGCGGCGTGCAGGGAGCTGCGGATCCGAACTTTGCCTGTGCACTGCGCAGCTTCGCCAGCCTATTTCCGCATCCACGATTCGGCGGCGGAGCGCTCGCCGTCTACCTCGATGGTCAGCCCGTCGTCGACGTATGGACCGGCTGGGCGGATCGGCGCGGCCGCTCGCATTGGACGGCAGACACCGGGGCAATGGTCTTCTCGGCGACCAAGGGCGTCGCGTCGACCGTCATCCACCGCCTGGTCGACCGCGGGCTGATCGACTACGAGGCACCCGTTGCGGAATATTGGCCGGAATTCGGCGCCAACGGCAAGGCAGCGATCACCGTACGAGACGTGATGAGGCACCGCGCCGGGCTCTCGAACCTGCGCGGTGTGGGGAAGCGTGAACTCCTCGACCACCGGCGCATGGAGGAACGCATCGCGGCGGCGCGGGTGGGCCGGTTCTTCGGCAAACCCGCCTATCACGCATTGACGTACGGCTGGCTGCTTTCGGGTCTGGCGCGCGCTGTGACCGGCCTCGGCATGCGCGACCTCTTCCGGACCGAGGTCGCCGGGCCCCTCGGTACCGACGGGATCCACCTCGGAAGGCCGCCGGCCGGATCGCCGACTCGCACCGCGCGGATCATCGGTCCGCAGCTGAACATTCCAAACCCCGTGTTCAACGCCATCGCTCCGCGGATCGCGGCGCTGGAGATCTCGGCTGCGTTCGGATCGATGTACTTCCCGGGGATGAAGGCCGTGGTGCAGGGTGACATGCCTCTCCTCGACACCGAATTGGCTTCGGGTAACGGCGTCGCGACGGCACGGGCACTGGCCAGGATGTACGGCGCGATAGCAAACGGTGGCGAGATCGATGGGAACCGCTATCTCTCTGCCGGTGTGGTTAGGGGCCTGACCGGCCGGCCGAACCTCGCGCTCGACCGGGGTTTGGGCCTTCCGATGTCGTTTCACCTGGGCTACCACTCGGTTCCAGTCCCCGTCGTCCTGCCGGGATTCGGCCACGTCGGGCTCGGCGGCTCCTTCGGCTGGGCGATTCCCGAGGCGGGCCTGGCATTCGGATTGGTGCACAACAGGTTGCTGACCCCGTTCGTCGTCACCGATCAGGCGGGTTTCCTCGCGACGGCGGCTCTGGTGCGACAGGGCGCCGCTCAGGCACGTCGGCGCGGTTTCCAGCCGGTCACGGAGTTCGGCGCGGGCTACGCTCTGGCTCCTTCCGGAGTGGTTGCCGGCTAGCCGGCAACGGCGATCGGGCATAGCTGCTACCCGGTCGTCATATCGGGCAGGTCTCCGATTCGTAACCTCGTGACGTCATTGCGTCCGTCCTGGGGCGCGCACACGGTGACCTGCTGAAACAATGTGTCTGTGGAGGAACGTGGCGTGGCGCGACCGCTCCTGGCGCGAGGGTTGCAGAGCGGTCGGACGGCGGCGACGGGCAGCTGTCAGATGCCGGACATGGCGCCGGCTCAACCCATGTCAGCTAACTTTCGGCCAGCCCGGGAACCTCGGTTGGGTTAATGGGAATATGCGATTGGGGTTGAATGCCAAGTGGCGTTCAGACCTAATTCGTCGCCCTCTAATTTCACGACATTTGCAATAGCCTGAATGGTTGAATATCTCCATTTGCTGAACGCAATAAATTGCATTCGATTGTACTGTAAATATCTGGTTATCGACCCCCCCGTCAATATCCGATTTTCGCTACATAAGCACAACATGTGCGACTCTCAGATGATTCTCAGCTAAGTTGCCAGTTCGGCTACAACGGCTCGAAATGCCCAGGCAGAGGCGGTTTGAGCGGTGCATCCGTCGTTGCGGCAACTCTCAGGAAGTCGCTGTCTGAACGTGACCGGCGACGGTATCCGCGAAGTTCGCGGTCGATGTTCGGGGCGTCGTCCGCGTATATCGTTCGGCGGCAAAGGCCTGCATCGGCTTCGCTGACGTCACCGAATTTGCTGAAGGCCTGAATATCCGAATTATTGCCCGATCTGGTGGATGTGGTCGATGGGGCGGGGTGTCCAGGGGTTGCCGCCAGCATGGGCAGCTCGGACTCTGGGGCCCTTCCGCCTGGAGATTGTGCGATGAAAACTGTTGTAACGCAATATATTTACGCATATGACTGCGTGCCGGCGCATCTTGTGGGAAGCGGTCGCGGTGAAGCTATCCGGTGGTCGGGATCGCGGGATCGCCCCAGGTGGGATTTTCGGAGGTCGTCAACATTACCCATTCTCTAATCAAAATCGGGATGACTTTCTCGCGGTTCTCTGTGAAAGCCGCTAAGCTACCCAGCAACACAGGCAACTTCGCGGGGATGGCTGGCTAACGCCGGGGTTTCGCCAGCAGGCCGTGGAGCCCACAACGTTTCGAGAAACCGAGGTGAGAGTTGTGTCCGTGACCCCCGTCGCTGTCATCGGCATGTCGTGCCGACTCCCTGGGGGGATTGATTCGCCCGAGCAACTCTGGCAAGGGCTGCTGCGGGGCGAGGACTACGTCACGAAGGTTCCGGCCGACCGCTGGGATGCCGACGAGTACTACGACCCCGAGCCCGGTGTCCCCGGTCGTTCGGTGTCGAAGTGGGGTGCGTTCCTCGAGGATGTCGCCGGCTTCGACGCCGAGTTCTTCGGGATCAGTGAGCGTGAGGCGACGGCGATCGATCCGCAACACCGCCTGTTGCTCGAGACCTCGTGGGAGGCCGTTGAGCACGCGGGTATCGATCCGACGACCCTCGCGGGCTCGCTCGCCGGTGTGTTCGTCGGCATGACACACGGTGACTATCAACTGCTCGCCGCCGATGCCCGATCACTCGAAGGCCCGTACGGGTTCACGGGCAACAACTACAGCCTGGCCTCGGGCCGGGTGTCGTACATGCTCGGCGTCCATGGACCCGCCTACACGGTGGATTCGGCGTGCTCGTCGAGTTTGTCGGCCATCCACATGGCCTGCCGCAGCCTGCATGACGGCGAGAGCGACCTGGCGCTGGCGGGTGGGGTGTCGATCAGCCTCGAACCGCGGAAGATGGCATCGGGTTCGGCCCAGGGCATGCTCTCGCCCACCGGTCACTGCCATGCGTTCGACGTCGCCGCCGACGGATTCGTCTCGGGCGAGGCGTGCGTCATGTTCCTGATGAAGCGGTTGGACGACGCGGTGCGCGACGGCGACCGGATTCTCGCCGTGGTGCGCGGGTCGGCCGCCAACCAGGACGGGCACACGGTCAACATCGCAACGCCGTCGCGGGATGCCCAGGTGGCCGTTTACCAGGCCGCGCTGGCCCAGGCGGAGTTGGACGGTAGCTCCATCGGTTACGTCGAGGCGCACGGCACCGGCACGCCTGTCGGTGACCCGATCGAGTTCACCAGCCTCGCCCAGGTTTACGGCACCACCGGTCCGTGCGTGCTGGGATCGGCGAAGACAAACTTCGGTCACAGCCAGTCGGCATCCGGTGCGCTCGGCATGATGAAGGCCATCCTGGGGCTCCAGCACGGGGTGGTTCCACAGAACCTGCATTTCACCGAGCTGCCCGAAGATCTCGCCCGGGTCGAGACCGGTCTCGTCGTTCCCGAAGCGACCACCCCCTGGCCGGTGAAGGGCGATCACCCGCGGCGCGCCGCCGTGTCGTCCTACGGCTTGTCCGGAACCAACGTCCATGTGGTCCTCGAGCAGGCTCCGCAGGACCACGCTCCCCGGACCGTCGCCCAGGACAGCGACGCGGAGTCCGCTCTGACCGGAGCGTTGGTATTCCCGCTGTCCGCGACGTCGGCCGATGAATTGCGCGCTACCGCGGGGCGGTTGGCCGATTGGGTGGCCGGCCGCGTCGACGGCGGCGACATCGAGGACACCGAGCTGACCGATCTGGCGTACACGCTGGCGCGGCGCAGGGCGCACCGCCCGGTGCGGACCTCTGCGCTCGCGGGAACCGGGCACGAGCTGGTGAAGGCACTGCGCGAGATCGCCGACGGCGATGCCCCTTACCAGCCGGCCGTCGGGAAAGACGACCGCGGACCGGTGTGGGTGTTCTCCGGGCAGGGATCGCAGTGGGCCGGTATGGGAGCGGCGCTACTTGCCTCCGAACCCGCTTTCGCGGCCAAGGTCGCCGAGATCGAGCCGCTGATCGCCCGGGAGTCCGACTTCTCGGTGACCGCCGCGATGTCCGCTCCGGAGACCGTGACCGGCATCGATCGGGTACAGCCGACGGTTTTTGCCGTTCAGGTCGCGCTCGCCGCGGCGATGGCGTCCTACGGTGTCAAGCCTGGAGCGGTGATCGGCCACTCGATGGGTGAGGCCGCCGCGGCAGCCGTCGCCGGCGCGCTGTCCCTCGATGACGCGGTGAAGGTGATCTGCCGGCGGTCTCGTCTGATGGAAACCATCTCCGGCTCCGGTGCGATGGCGTCGGTCGAGCTTCCCGCGGCTCAGGTGCTTTCCGAGCTGGCAGCTCGCGGCATCAACGACGTGGTGCTGGCCGTCGTCGCATCGCCGCAGTCGACGGTTGTCGGCGGGGCTAAGGAATCGATCCGGGATCTGGTGCAGACCTGGGATCAGCGCGGTGTGATGGCACGCGAGGTCGCGGTCGACGTCGCGTCCCACTCGCCGCAGGTCGACGCGATTCTCGATGACCTCGCCGAGGCGCTCGAAGATCTGGATCCGCACGAGCCGATGGTTCCGTACTACTCGGCAACCCTCTACGACCCGCGGGACGAGCCGTTCTGGGACGCCGACTACTGGGTGGATAACCTCCGGCACACCGTGCGGTTCGCGGCAGCGGTGCAGGCGGCTCTCGAAGACGGTTTCCGAGTGTTCGGCGAGCTGGCGCCGCACCCGCTCTTGACGCATGCCGTTGACCAGACGGCTCGCAGTCTGGACATCTCGATGGCCACCATGGCGGCGTTGCGGCGTGAGCAGGAGCTGCCTTACGGCTTGCGTGCATTCCTCGCCGATCTGCACAGCGCGGGTGCGGCGGTGGACTTCTCGGTGCTCTATCCGGAAGGGCGGCTGGTCGATGCGCCGCTGCCGACCTGGACGCACGTACCACTGATCCTCGCTCGTGACGCCAACGAGTCACACACCCAGGGCGGTCAGACGCTGGCCGTGCATCCACTGCTGGGCGCGCATGTCCGGCTGCCCGAGGATCCTGAGCGCCACGTCTGGCAATCGGATGTGGGCACCGACACGCATCCCTGGTTGGGGGACCACCAGATCCACAACGTGGCCGCACTGCCCGGCGCCGCCTACTGCGAGATGGCGCTGGCAACGGCGCGTGCGCTCCTCGGCGACGACTCCGAGGTACACGACCTCACCTTCGACGAAATGCTGCTGCTCGACGCGGAAAGTCCGGTGTCGGCTGTGGCGACAGTGCCGTCGCCGGGCAACGTCGACTTCGCCGTCGAGACCCACCAGGACGGGCTCAGCATTCGTCGCGCATCCGCTTCGCTGAGCAAGACCGAAGGCGGCGATCCGCCGGCCGCCTACGACATCGAGGAACTCCTGGCAGCCCACCCCACCCGGGTGGACGGCGACGAACTCCGTGCCGGGTTCGCCGATCGCGGCCTGCAGTACGGTCCGGCGTTCTCCGGGCTGGCTGCGGTGAACACCGCGGAGGCGACCGAATCCACCGTGGTGGCCGAGGTCGGGCTGCCTGGTGCCATCCGCTCTCAGCAGAGCGCCTACGGCATCCATCCGGCTCTGCTCGATGCGTGCTTCCAGTCCGTGGACGCGCATCCCCAGGTGCGGGCGGTAAGTCACGGTCAGCTGCCGATTCCGCTCGGCGTGCGTGAACTGCGGGTGTACGGGCCGACTCGGAACACCCACTACTGCTATACGCGACTGGTCCACCTCGACCCGGGCGGCCAGGTCGAGGCAGATCTCGAGTTGTTGGACGAGGACGGGGCCGTGCTGCTCTCCCTGCGCGGAGCCCGGTTCGGCACCTCGTCGCCGACCGCCCGGCGGGATCGCGTGCTCAACGAGCGCTTGCTCGGTATCGAATGGAAGCGCCAGGAACTCGCCGCACCCGAACACAGCATGGCTGGGCCGCTGTTGCTCGTGAGCACAGGCGATCACGCCGAAGGACTCACCGCCGAGCTCGAAGGTGCGCTGAACGCCGGGGAATCCGCGGTCGAGGTGACGACCATCTCCTGGCCGGAGGACGGGGATCACGAGGCCGGCGCCGAGCTCTTGACGTCCTACATCGACGGCGGCGACTTCAGTGGCGTCGTCGTCATCGCCGAGACTCTGACCGGGTCGGCCCGTGACGGGGTGGCGCACGGCGCGGACGGCGTCCACCATCTCGTCCGTATCGCCAGCCAGCTGGCTCAGATCGAGGGGCTGACCACAAGGTTGTACGTCGTCACTCGCAACGCCCAGGCGGTGCTGCCCGAGGACGCGATCAACTTGGAGTTGGCCGGCCTGCGTGGGTTGATGCGGGTGATCGGTACGGAGTATCCGCACCTCGCCGCAACTCAGATCGACATCGACGCCACGACCGATGCCCAGGTGCTCGCCGATCAACTGCTCTCCAACTCGGAAGAAGACGAGACCGCGTGGCGTGGCGGCAAATTCTATGTCGCACGTATGTACCCGGCGCCATTGCGGGCCGAGGAACGACGCACCACCGACGTTGATTTCGCGGAGGACGGCGTCCGGTTGCAGATCCGTACACCCGGCGACCTCGAAACCATGGAGTTCACCACGTTCACTCGGACGGCTCCCGGTCCCGGTGAGATCGAGGTTGCGATCTCGGCGTCGAGCATCAATTTCGCCGACGTCATGATCACCTACGGCCGCTACCCGTCCTTCGAGGGCCGGTTGCCCGAGCTCGGCACGGATTTCTCGGGCGTCGTGACCGCGGTCGGCCCGGATGTGACCAACCACAAGGTGGGAGATCGTGTCGGTGGCCTGTCTCCGCATGGTTGCTGGGGCACCTTCGTCCTGTGCGCCGCCGACATGGCCGTCACGCTGCCGGATGGATTGACCGACGTTCAGGCCGCGGCAGTCACGACTGCCCATGCGACCGCTTGGTACGGGCTGGTCGACCTGGCCCGGATCAAGCGCGGCGATCGAGTGCTGATCCACTCGGCAACCGGCGGTGTGGGTCAGGCCGCGATCGCGATCGCGAGGTCGGTGGGAGCGGAGATCTTCGCGACCGCCGGGAGCGATGAGCGTCGCGAATTGCTGCGCAGCTGGGGAATCAAGCATGTCTACGACTCCCGCAGCACCGAATTCGCCGCCGAGATTCGCCGGGATACCGACGGGTACGGCGTCGACATCGTGCTCAACTCGGTCACCGGAGCGGCGCAACGGGCCGGCCTGGAGTTGCTGGCGTTCGGCGGACGGTTCGTCGAGATCGGAAAGCGCGACATCTATGGCGACACCCGGCTGGGCTTGTTCCCGTTCCGCAGGAACCTGTCGTTCTACGCGGTCGACCTGGCGCTGCTCTCGGTCACCAATCCCGACGTCAATCGCGAGTTGCTGAACAAGGTGTACGAGCTGACCGCGAACGGCAGTCTGCCGATGCCCGAGGTCACCGAGTACCCGCTGGCAGAAGCGGCCACCGCCATCCGCGAGATGAGTGGTGCGCGGCACACCGGAAAGCTCATTCTCACGGTTGCCCACACCGAGAAGGCGCAGGCCGTCGTCCCGCCGCAGAACGCGACGCCCTTCCGTGCGGACGGTGCATACGTGATAACCGGTGGTCTCGGTGGTCTCGGGTTGTTCCTGGCGGAGAAGATGGCCGCAGCCGGGTGTGGCCGGATCGTTCTGAACGGGCGGTCCGAGCCGAAGTCGGAGGCGGTCGAGGTCATCGAACGGATTCGCAGCGGCGGAACCGAGATCGAGGTGGAGCGCGGCGATATCGCAGAGCCGGGCACGGCTCTCCGATTGGTCGAAGCGGCAACGGCCTCGGGTCTGGAATTGCGCGGCGTCCTGCACGCGGCCGCCCTGGTCGAAGACGCCACACTGGTCAACATCACCGATCAGCTCATCGACCGGGACTGGGGCCCGAAGGTGCTGGGTGCATGGAATCTGCATCAGGCGACCGTCGGGCTGCAGCTCGACTGGTTCTGCTCGTTCTCGTCCGCCGCGGCGCTGGTCGGCTCACCCGGCCAGGGTGCGTATGCGGCCGCCAACAGTTGGGTCGACGCGTTCACCCACTGGCGGCGCGCGCAGGGCCTGCCCGCGACGGCCATCGCGTGGGGTGCCTGGAGCGAGATCGGAAGAGGCCAGGCGATGGCAGAGCAGACCGACAGCGCAATCGCGCCGGATGAAGGCGCGTACGCATTCGAAGCACTGCTGCGTTACGACCGGGCCTATACCGGCTATACCCCCATCATGGGTTCGCCGTGGCTTACAGCGTTCGCTCAGCGAAGCAGATTCGCGGAGGAGTTCCAGTCCATGGGGCAGGGACGCAGCGAGGGCAGCAAGTTCCTCGCGGAACTCAGCGCGTTGCCGCAGGAAGAATGGCCGAGCAAGCTGCGCTCCATGGTTGGCGAGCAGATCGGCATCATCCTGCGCCGGTCGGTCGACCCGGACCGGCCGCTGGCCGAGTACGGGCTGGACTCGCTGGGCAACCTCGAGGTCCGCACCCGTATCGAGACCGGTACCGGCATCCGCATCAGTCCCGCGGACATCACCACCGTGCGGAATCTGGCGGCACATCTGTACGACGCGCTGGCCGCCCAAGCCGACGCCCCCGCGGCAACGTAAAGAGGAGAGGTATCTTGCTTATCGGGCCAGTGTCGATCGGGACGATTGACCAGTGGGAGGTGGGGCCGGGATCGGTTGTGTCCTGGCATCCGTCTGCTGCTTCGCGCGCAAAGGCGCAGGAAGCCCCGGTGAGCCCGGTGCCACCCGGATACATGCAAGCCCAGCACATCCGCGGATTCTCCGACTACGCGGCGAAGGGTCTCGACTACTCGCGGTTGATGATCGCTTCCTACGATTCGCCGGGGCAGTGCGACGTGCGCACGATGACCTACGTCATCAATGCCCATGTGCGCCGGCATGACACGTACCGCAGCCGGTTCGAATACCAGGGCGATGAGATCGTGCGGCACACGATGGAGAGTGCCTCTCACATCAAGATGGTCCCGACCAAGCACGGTGAGCTGTCGGCGGAGCAGTTCCGCGACCTGATCCGGTCAACGCCGTCGCCGGTGGAGTGGGATTGCTTCAGCTTCGGGATCGTTCAGAAGGCCGACAGCTTCACGTTCTACATGAGCCTCGACCACGTTCACGCGGACGCGCAGTTCCTGGGCGTGGCGCTCATGGAGTTCCATCTGATGTACGTGGCGCTGGTCAACGGCAATCCGCCGCTCCGCCTCCCCGAATCCACCAGCTACCTGGACTTCTGCGTTCGTCAGCGGGAGTACACCGGGGCGTTGACCCTGGAATCGCCGGAGATCAAGGTCTGGACCGAATTCGCCGACAACAACGGCGGTAGCTTCCCGACGTTCCCGCTGCCGCTGGGTGATTCTCTCGTGCCGTGTCCCGGCGAGTTGGTCACACATGAGTTGATGAACGCGGATCAGACGTCCCGATTCGAGCAGGCCTGCTTGGCCGGGGGAGCGCGCTTCATCGGCGGTGTCTTCGCCGCCCTCGGCGTCGCGGAGAGGGAACTGTCCGGCGCCGATACCTACTACGGGCTGACCCCGACCGACACCCGTGAACCCGAAGAGCTGATGACGCTGGGGTGGTTCACGGGCCTGGTGCCCCTGACAGTTCCGGTCACCGGATCCTTTGCCGATGCCGCTAAGGCCGCGCAGGCATCCTTCGACGCCGGCCGCGAGGCATCGCGCGTTCCGTTTGACAGGGTCCTTGAGTTGGCCGATTGGCTGGACAAGCCACGCGCCGCCTTCCCACAGGTCAACTATTTCGACATCGGTCTGCCGCCCCTGTCTGCGTTCCTGACTTCGGATCTGTCGGGTGCGAACATCGGCATGTATTTCGACGGTCGGCTGTCGAATCCGCTGTGCTTCTGGGTGGTTCGCCTCCAGCACCAGACGATGGTGACTGTCCTTTATCCCGGCAATCCGGTTGCGCGGGAGTCCATCGAAACGTATGTGAAAGCGGTGCGATCCGTGTTTTTGCGGGTTGCCGAAGGTCGTGACGTCACCGTGAGCGAGTTGACGAAAGCATGACCACACAGACATCGGCCGTAATGGGCAACGCATGGGGAATCGGTTCGAGCAGGCGGACCGACCCGGTGGACAGGAGGGAACACCATGAGTGAGTCATCGATTTCCGCTGTTTTGCGTGAACGGGCAAGTTTGCAGCCCGCCGAGGTGGCCTTCACTTTCACCGATTACGACAAGGATTGGGAGGGTGTTCGCGAGAGTCTGACGTGGTCGCAGCTGTATCAGCGCACCCGTAACCTGGCGGAAGAGTTGAAGGGCTGCGCGTCCACGGGGGAGCGCGCGGTCATCTTGGCGCCGCAGGGTCTGGAATACATCGTCGCCTTTCTGGCTTCGCTGGAAGCCGGCGTGATCGCAGTGCCGCTGTCGACGCCGATGATCGGTCATCACGATGAGCGGGTGACGGCGGTGTTGGCGGATGCCGCGCCGTCCGCCATCTTCACAACCTCAGCCATCGTGGACTCGGTGGTGCCCTACGCCGTCGGGACCGACGGTCGCCCGGCCCCTGCAGTGCTGGAAGTAGACCGGATGGACCTCGACTCGCGCCGCAAGATCACCCGGTCGCGAGAGGCCAAGCCAGAGACGGCGTACCTGCAGTACACGTCTGGCTCGACCCGTACACCCGCTGGCGTCATGGTCTCCACGCGCAACCTGTCGGCCAACTATGAGCAGCAGATGGCGGACTACTTCCCCGAGCACGGCAAGGTTGCCCCGCCAGACACGACAGTGGTGTCCTGGCTGCCGTTCTATCACGACATGGGCTTGATGCTGGGGGTGGCCGCACCGATCCTGGGCGGCTGGAAGACCGAGGTCATGACCCCGATGGCGTTCCTGCAGCGGCCTGCTCGGTGGGTTCAGGGGCTGGGAAGCAACCCACGCGCGGTGACGGCGGCACCGAACTTTGCATTCGACCTTGCGGCGGCCCGTACCAAGGACGAGGACATGGCAGGCCGTGACCTCGGCGACGTGCTGGCGATCATCTCAGGTGCCGAACGCGTCCATGTCGCCACGCTGCGGCGCTTCGTGACGCGCTTCGCCCGGTTCAATCTCAAGGAGACGGTCCTGCGGCCGTCGTACGGATTGGCGGAGGCGACGCTGTACGTCGCGACCGCCGAATCGCGGCGTGCGCCCGAGGTGGTGCACTTCGAGCCTGAGAAGCTGTCGGCCGGGCATGCCAAACGGACCCGCAGCGGTACCGGCCTGGTGAGCTACGGCATGCCGGAGAATCCGCCGGTCCGGATCGTCGATCCGGAGACATGCTCGGAAGTTCCCGCCGGGACGATCGGTGAGATCTGGTCGCAGGGCGAGAACGTGGCGCTGGGTTATTGGAACAAGCCGGCGGAGAGCGAGCACACATTCGGCGGACAGATTGTCGATCCGTCGTCCGATGTCACCGACAATCGCTGGCTGCGCACAGGCGACCTGGGGTTCATCTCCGAGGGCGAGTTGTTCATCATCGGCCGCATGAAGGATCTGCTGATCGTCCGTGGCCGCAACCTGTACCCGGACGACATCGAGGCCACCGTCTCGTTGATCTCCAACGGCCGCACCGCGGCGATCGCCGATCCGCTGTCGCAGGTGGAGCAGTTGGTGGTGGTGATCGAGCTCAAGCGGCGCCAGGGTGAGACCGACGAAGAGTTCGCCGAGCGGATCGAAGCGGTGAAATCCGAAGCGACGTCGGCAATTTCGCGTCAGCATGGGATCAGCGTCGCCGATTTGGTGATCGTCGATCCGGGTGCGATTCCGATCACGACCAGCGGCAAGATCCGCCGGTCTGGCGCATCGGAGAAGTACCGCAAGCGCGAGTTCAACCGCCTCGACGGCTAGAGCATGTCTCCTAAATGGCGGGCCCAGGTGATGCAGGCGCTGAGGACAACGGCAGCGCGGTAGGTGATGGCGAGCTTGTCGTAGCGCGTGGCCAGAGCCCGCCATTGTTTGAGTAGGGCGAATGATCGCTCGACGAGATTGCGCTTCTTGTAGAGGGTTTCGTTGAAAGCCGGTGGTCTGCCGCCGGCTGATCCGCGGTGCTGGCGGGCGGCGATTTCGTCGCGTTTCTGCGGGATGACGGCGATGATCTTGCGGCGCCGCAACAGGCGTCGGGTGACTCCACTGGTGTAGGCGCGGTCGGCAATCACGGCCTCGGGACGGCTGCGGGCGCGGCCCTTCCCGATGCGGGGCACCACGATTTCGTCGAGCACCGTCGCCAGCATCGCGCCGTCATTGCGTTGACCGCCGGTGACCACGACCGCCAATGGCCGCCCTTTTCCATCCACGGCGGTGTGGACCTTGGTGGTCAGCCCTCCACGGGAGCGCCCAACCCCGTGACCTGCGGGTTCAGTATCGGCCAGTGGCAGATTCCTGTAATTCGACAGTGCCCCCTGTGTCCTGATCAGGGCGGGTTGTATTCGTCGCGTGCTGATGAGCACGGTTGATCGTGGCGTCCACCGAGACCGTCCAGTCCAGCGCCTCGACGTCATCGGCAATAGCCAACAAGTTCATCAACACCCGATCCCAGGTGCCATCGCCGGCGTAGCGGCGATGTCGTTTCCACACCGTCTGCCACGGGCCGAATTCCGAACGCGGCAGATCCCGCCACGGCACACCGGTGCGATACCGGTAGATGATGCCCTCCACGACCCGCCGATCATCCCCGAAAGGATGACCACGCCGACCCTCGTTCGACGGCAACAGCCCCGAAATCAACTCCCACTGAACGTCATTCAACAATCGAAACCGAGAAACCGTCGCCATCTCGACAGCATCCCGTCAAATGCCACCTACATATGGGAGACACGCCCTAGTTCGCCGGCCGGTCATTCGGTTGTGTGTCGCCCATCGGGGCGGGGGGTTCCGATGATCCGGACGGCACCTCGGCCAGGTTCGTCTCCGGCAGGGCCGGCGCATGGCGGCGCCTGGGCGGCTCGGGCTTGACCTTCGCCGGCCACCAGTTCGCTTTGCCGACGAGGGTGGCGATCGACGGCACGGTGACGGTGCGAACCAGGAACGTGTCCAGCAGAATGCCCACGCCGACCACGAAGCCTGCCTGTAGCAGCGTCGAGATGCTGGCGAACAACAGGCCGAACATCGACGCCGCGAATATGAGGCCGGCGGCCGTGATGACGCCACCCGTGGAACCCACGGTTTTGATGATTCCGCTGCGAATGCCGTGGGGCGACTCGTCGCGAATTCGAGAGATGAGTAGCAGGTTGTAGTCGGCCCCCACGGCCACCAGAACGATGAACGTCAGTCCCGGCACGCTCCAATGCAGCTCCTGGCCCAGGAGCAACTGGAACACGACCACGCCGATCCCGAGCGCCGACAGGTACGAGATGATCACCGACCCGATCAAGTAGAGCGGCGCGACGATGGCCCGCAGCAACGCCATCAGGATTCCGAGCACGATGAAGATGGTCATCACGATGATCAACCGGATGTCGTGGTTGTAGTAGTCGCGCACATCGCGCAGCATGACGGAAAACCCGGCCATCGAAATCGATGCGCCCTCGAGTTTGGTGTTGGGCTGCGCCGCCTGAGCGGTCTCGATGATCTTGTTGACCAGGTCCATGGCCTCGGTGCTGAACGGATTGATGTCGTTCTGCACCAGGTAGCGCACGGAATGGCCGTCGGGCGAAATGAACGCAGCGGCAGCCTTTTTGAATTCGTCGGCGGCTAGGAATTGCGGTGGGATGTAGAAGCCGGCCATCGGTTCCTTGGCGGCGTCCGTCTTCATCGCCAGAAGGAAGGACGACGCTTCGGTGAGCCCCGAACCGATCTGCATCGTGGAGTCGACAAGAAGTTGAACGCCGTCGGCGATCTGCCGGCTTGCGGTCGCAAGAAGATCGGCCCCCTGCTGCAATTCGTTGAGCCGGGCATTGATCTCGTTCGGAGTGCCCAGCCCTGCGGCTTTCATCGCCTTGGTGGCGGCGTCGAGTTGGGCTTGCAGTGCTTTCGCGGTCGCGTCGAGTGTCTGGTTCGACTGCGTCGATTGCAACAGACGGCCCAGATCGGCCACTCTGTCGAACGTTCCGTTGTCGCGGGCTTCGACGAGTTGGTGGAGTTGATCACGGCTCTGGCTGCACCGCGGATCGGCATCGCAGATCGGGCTCGCGTCGAGTGCGATCAGCACCGCGTCGACGTTGGCAGTGAGGTCGAGGACGTTGGCAAGGTTCGTTCCGATCGCGGATCCGAGAGCTCGCATGTTGTCGACGAGTGCGGACGCGTTCTGGATGTCCTGGAACGTTTTCTTCGCCCCGTACTGGTTCTGCATGTAGCCCAGTGCGTCGACGAGTCCACGGACGGTGGTGATGGCCTGCGACACCTGACCGCGAATGGTGCCGAGGCTGTCCGCCAACTGGTTGGCCCCGCTCTTGAGCCGATCCAGGTCGGCGGAACGATCGTTGATCTGGGTGGACGCGTCTTGCAATCGGGTGCCCACTTCGCCCGCCTGGTAGCTGAGCCGGGCTTGCTCGAGGGATTCCCCGGTGGGGCGGGTAATGCCGCGGACGATGGCGACTCCCGGAATTTGGGCGACGCGCTGCGCCATCTGTTCCAGATCGGCGAGGGCCTGCGGTGTCCGCAGGTCATGTGGGGAATGAATGAAGATGTATTGCGGGATGGTCTGATTCAACGGGAAGTGGCGGTCGAGCGCCTTGTACCCGACGGAGCTGTCGACGTCTTGCGGCAGGGCTCTGCGGTCGTCGTAGTTGTATTTGACCAGCATCGAACAGCTCGCGAGCGCGACGAGGATGACCAGGCTGACGGCGAGGTGAATTCCGGGCTTCCGCACAATGCGGATGCCCGAGCGTCGCCAGAACCGTGACGTCAGGTCCCGGCGCGGCTTGATCCATCCGCGCCTGCCGGCGAGCACCATCAGGGCGGGCAGGAAAGTCACCGCGGACAGACACGCGATCGCGACGCCGACGGCCAGCGCGATTCCGACGGTCGAAAAGATGCTGAGCCGGGTGAACACCATTCCCAGGAACGTCACAGCCACCGTAGCGGCGGACGCGGCGATCACCTTGCCCACCGAGCCCATGGCCTTCTTGATCGAGGTGTTGGTGTCCTCGCCCATGCGCAGGAAGTCGTGGTACCTGCTGATCAGGAAAACGGCATAGTCCACGCCGGTTCCCGCCATCATCGCGTTGAGGAAGATGATCGTCTGGTTGGAAATGGTCAGACCAACCTCCGCCATTCCGGCGATGACGCCTTGCGCGACCGCCAGGGAGACCCCGATGGAGATGAGGGGCAGTAGCAGGGTGACCGGATTCCGGTAGATCATCAGCAGGATGGCCAGCAACATGACGATCGTCGCGATCTCGATGTGGACCTGGTCTTTCTGGCCCACATTCACCATGTCGATGAGGGTGGCGGCCGGCCCGGTCAGATTCGCGGTGAGATCCGACCCGGCGACCGCCGCGGTGACCCGCTTCGATATTTCGGTGGCCGCGGTGTAGGCCTCCGGCGACCCGAGCTCGCCGAAGACGCCGACGGGGAGCATCCACGCCTTGTTGTCTTTGCTGGTCATTATCTCGCGCAGCGGCGGGACGCTGAGGAAGTCCTGCAGCATGATCACGTTCTTGGGATCGTCGCGCAGGGTGTCGACGATCTTCTTGTAGGTGCCCTCGTCGGCTTTGGTCAGGCCTTTTTCGTTGGTGAGGACCACCAGCAGGATGTTGGCGGAGGAGTTCTCCTGAAACGCCTTGCTCATGGCGTCGGTCGTCATTGTGACCGGGGCGTTGGCGGGCAGAATGGGCACCGGTTTGCGTTGCACCATCTCGGCGAGCGAGGGGAACAACGCGGGAAGGATGCCGGCGAGCGCCAGCCAGAGAGCGATCACAAGCCATGGCCAGCGCACCACGACAGCGCCGATCCGCGAGAAAACACCTAAACGTTCGGCGGCCGGTTCTGTGGATTTCGTCCGCCATGCCACCAAGCCATCCTACTTATCGCCATTCGTTTGCCCGTCAGGCTGCGGGGGCGGGCCGCTCCGGAGGTTAGAATCGGTTTACGGCGTTGATCCGGCTATCACCGGGGAGCCTTCGGAAGAACAGCACATCTCGGCGGCCGATTTGATCTGCGCCCAGCCGGGATGTACCCAGTAGAACCGAACGGGCGGGCCCGTCACAGCCTCTATGAGCGACGCGCGCCGGACGGCGGGCGTAAGCGGGGTGGTACCGCGGCGCTCGCGCACCTGCGCGTCGTCGTCCCCGTGCCTGACGGATGGCACAGGAGACAGACGGCACCGTGACCGATAACGGCTACCCGCGAGCGGCGGCGGGATCACCGGACTTCCCAGCTCTGGAACTCGAGGTTCTCGACTACTGGGCGGCCGACGACACTTTCCGGGCCAGCATCTCCCGGCGTGACGACGCACCCGAATATGTGTTCTACGACGGCCCGCCGTTTGCCAACGGGCTGCCGCACTACGGGCACCTGCTGACCGGATACGTGAAGGACATCGTTCCGCGCTATCGGACCATGCGGGGATACAAGGTGGAACGCCGATTCGGGTGGGACACCCACGGCCTGCCCGCCGAGCTTGAGGTGCAGAATCAGCTCGGGATTACCGACAAGGCGCAGATCGACGAGATGGGCATCGAGAAATTCAACGAGGCCTGCCGGGCATCGGTGCTCAAGTACACGAACGAGTGGCGTGCCTATGTCACCCGTCAGGCGCGCTGGGTCGATTTCGACAACGACTACAAGACACTCGATCTGCCATTCATGGAATCGGTGATCTGGGCGTTCAAGCAACTCTGGGACAAGGGGCTGGCCTACCAGGGTGTGCGGGTGCTGCCGTATTGCTGGAACGACGAGACACCCCTGTCCAGCCACGAGCTACGAATGGACGACGACGTCTACCAGAGCCGGCAGGACCCTGCCATCACGGTGGGCTTGCGAATCGCGCCGGGTAACCAATTGCCGGACCCTGCGCTGGACAGCGCGCATCTGCTGATCTGGACCACCACGCCCTGGACGTTGCCGTCCAATCAGGCGGTGGCCGTGAACCCGGACGTGTCATATGTGGTGGTGCCGTACGGCGAGCACCGTGTCGTGCTGGCCGAGGCGCGGCTGGCCGCGTACGCCCGGGAATTAGGGGAGGAGCCAGAGGTCCTCGCGACCGCTCGCGGCGATCAACTGTTGGGCCTCCGTTATCTGCCGCCGTTCCCGTATTTCGCTGACTCGGTCAACAGCTTCCAGGTTTTGCGGGGCGACTTCGTCACCACCGAGGACGGCACCGGGATCGTGCACATGGCCCCGGCCTACGGCGAGGACGACAAGGCGACCACCGATACCGTCGGCATCGTGCCGGTGACCCCGGTCGACTCCAAAGGCCGATTCGACGCCACGGTTCCCGACTATCGGGGGCTGCACGTTTTCGAGGCCAACCCGCAGATCATCCGCGACCTCAAGAACGGGGCCGGCGCGGCGGCGGCGAATGCGCCGGTGCTGATCAGGCACGAGACCTACGAACACTCGTACCCGCATTGCTGGCGCTGCCGGAATCCGTTGATCTACCGGGCGGTCTCGTCCTGGTTCGTGAAGGTCACCGAGTTCCGGGACCGGATGGTGGAGCTCAACCAGCAGATCACCTGGTACCCCGAGCACGTCAAGGACGGCCAGTTCGGTAAGTGGCTGTCCGGTGCCCGCGATTGGTCCATCTCGCGAAATCGCTACTGGGGCACGCCAATTCCGGTGTGGATTTCCGACGATCCGGAGTACCCGCGTATCGATGTCTACGGCAGCCTCGACGAGCTCGAACGGGATTTCGGGGTGCGCCCCGACAACCTGCACCGCCCGTTCATCGATGAGTTGACCCGCCCCAACCCCGATGACCCCAGCGGACAGTCGACGATGCGTCGCATCGAGGATGTCTTTGACGTCTGGTTCGACTCCGGTTCTATGCCGTACGCCCAGGTGCACTACCCGTTCGAGAATGTGGACTGGTTCGACGGCGTGGACTCCGACGACCCGAACAAGCGTGTCGCCGGCCACAACCCGGGTGATTTCATCGTCGAATACATCGGGCAAACCCGCGGCTGGTTCTACACCCTGCACGTTCTGGCAACGGCACTGTTCGACCGTCCGGCGTTCAAAACCTGTGTGTCGCACGGGATTGTGCTGGGCAACGACGGACAGAAGATGAGTAAGTCGCTTCGCAACTATCCGGACGTGAGCGAGGTGTTCGACCGCGACGGATCAGATGCCATGCGGTGGTTCCTGATGGCGTCGCCGATTCTGCGCGGCGGCAACCTGATCGTCACGGAACAGGGTATTAGGGAAGCGGTCCGCCAAGTGCTCCTTCCGCTGTGGAACGCGTACAGCTTCCTTGCGTTGTACGCACCGAAAAAGGGTGTCTGGCGGGCGGATTCGAGTCATCTGCTGGATCGCTACATCCTGGCGAAGTTGGCCGAAGTGCGCGACGGACTCACTGCGGCGCTCGATGTCTGCGATATCTCGGGCGCCTGCGAGCAGCTGCGCCAATTCGTCGAAGCGCTGACCAACTGGTATGTGCGGCGGTCGCGGTCCCGGTTCTGGGAAGAAGATCCGGACGCGATCGACACTTTGCACACCGTGCTCGAAGTGACGTCGCGACTGGCCGCGCCCTTGCTGCCGATGGCCACCGAAGTGGTGTGGCGCAACATCACCGGTGAGCGGTCGGTGCACCTCACCGATTGGCCCGAAGCCGGCATACTGGAACGTGATCCGGAACTGGTGGCATCGATGGACCAGATTCGCGAGGTGTGCTCGGTAGGCTCGTCGCTGCGCAAGGCGAAGAAGCTCCGGGTTCGGCTGCCGCTGCCGAAACTGACTGTCGCCGTGTCTGACCCGCGCCGACTCGCGCCTTATGCGGATCTGATTGCCAGTGAGCTCAACGTCAAGGAAGTCGAGCTGACCGATGACATCGACGCTTACGGCCGGTTCGAGCTGACCGTGAATGCCCGGGTCGCCGGCCCGCGTCTCGGCAAGGATGTGCAGGCGGCGATCAAGGCGGTGAAGGCCGGGGAAGGGGTGCTCAACTCGGACGGCACACTGACCGCGGGTCCGGCCACGCTGGTGCCGGGGGAGTACACGTCCAAGTTGGTGGCCGCGGACCCCGAGTTCACGGCGGAGCTGCCTGGTGGTGCGGGACTGGTGGTTCTCGACGGCAACGTCACAGAGGAGTTGGAGGCCGAGGGTTGGGCCAAGGATCGTATCCGTGAACTGCAGGACCTGCGAAAGTCCAGCGGTCTGGATGTGAGCGACCGGATTCAGGTGTTGATGTCGGTGCCCGCCGAGCGGGCCGACTGGGCTCGGACGCACCGTGATCTGATCGCGGGTGAGATTCTCGCGACGAGCTTCGAATTCGGCGATCCCGATGGGGGGTCCGACATCGGGGATGGTGTCCGGGTGAGAATCACGAGGGTATGAGCCGAGCGTGGGCCTCATGTACGCGAAAATGCCTGTGGGCGTGCCTAACCCCCGCACTCGGCATTGATTGAGGCAGATGGCGACTCAGCGGTGGGTTCTGCATTTCGACATGGACGCGTTCTTCGCATCGGTCGAGCAGCTGACCCGACCCACTCTGCGGGGCCGGCCGGTGCTGGTCGGAGGACTGGGTGGCCGCGGAGTGGTGGCCGGAGCGAGCTATGAGGCACGCAGGTTCGGCGCCCGGTCGGCGATGCCGATGCACCAGGCCAGACGGCTGGTGGGGGCGGCCGCCGTGGTGCTGCCGCCGCGGGGCGCGGTTTACGGCGCGGCGAGCCGCCGCGTGCTCGACACCGTCCGTGATGTGGTGCCGATCCTTGAACAGCTGTCGTTCGACGAAGCGTTCGGGGAGCCCGCGGAGCTCGCGGGTGCGAGTGTCGAAGACGTCGCGCAGTTTTGCGAGGAACTGCGGTCGAGGGTTCGGACTGAAACCGGACTGACCGCATCGGTGGGGGCGGGCTCGGGTAAGCAGATCGCCAAGATCGCGTCCGGGATGGCTAAACCCGACGGGGTCCTGGTGGTTCCACGCGACCACGAAATGACTCTGCTGCAAGGGCTTTCGGTGCGTCGCCTGTGGGGAATCGGCCCTGTTGCCGAGGAGAAGTTGCATCGGCTGGGTATCGAGACAATCGGCCAGTTGGCCGCGCTTTCGGATGCAGAGGCTGCCAGCATCATGGGTGCCGCGGCGGGTTCGGCGCTGCAGCGTCTCGCACGGGGGATCGACGATCGGCCGGTGGTCGAGCGGGCCGAGGCCAAGCAGATCAGCGCGGAATCCACCTTCGCGGTCGACCTCACCACAATTGAGCAGCTTCGTGACGCGGCCGTGCCGATTGCCGAACATGCCCACCGGAGACTCGGTCGCGATGGCCGCGGAGCGCGCACCGTCACAGTCAAGCTGAAGAAGTCGGACATGACGACGATGACCCGGTCTGCGACGTTGCCGTACGCCACCGCCGATCTGGGATCACTGACAGCGATGGCGATCCGATTGCTTCTCGACCCTCGGGATGTGGGGCCGATCCGACTGCTGGGTGTCGGACTTTCCGGGCTCTCGGATGTTCTGCAGGAGTCGTTGTTCCCGGATCTGGACCAGCAGGAGTTGGACGTCTCCGAGATGGGTGGTACAGCGCCATCCGCTGCGGCACAGGGGGCAGGAGTGCCGGGCCGGACAGCTGCCGCCGAGGCGTGGCGCATCGGCGACGACGTTCGTCACGTCGAGCTCGGTCACGGCTGGGTGCAGGGCGCCGGGCACGGTGTTGTCAGCGTTCGGTTCGAAACACGCACCAGCGGGCGGGGTTTCATGCGGACTCTGCCTACCGACACCGCGTCGCTGTCGAAAGCCGAGCCACTCGACAGTCTGGACTGGGCGGACTACCTTGACGCGGCGAGATTAGCCCCAGCGCCCGACGACGTCGCTGACGGATAGGCCTGTCGCCAGCGCGGCCATGAGCAGCACCCTGGCCTGGCTGGTTCGCAGGTTGGGGACCATCACCGCGCCGGCCTCGATCAGGTCGTATCCGGGGCCGTACACGGCGCGGGCTCGCAGCCCCGCGATCCGGGTGGTGATGGCGACGGCGATTCCGCGCGCGGTGGCCTGGCGCACCGCCTCGACCACAGCGGTGCCGGCATTGCCGTGGCCTACCGCTTCGATCACCAGACCCCGTGCACCCGCGGCGATGTAGGCATCGACGGCAGCGGAATCGGCACCGGGGTATGCCGGGACGATGTCGACTCGAGGCGGGTTGGCCAGAGTGGATACGTCGCCCAGGTAAGGCCGTTCCCTCGGTCCGGTCTGCCCGAATACTCCACCCGCCACCGTGCCGACTCGGGTGCCGCCGGCAAATGTTTGCGGCCCAGCCGTTTTCGTGGTGCCCAGCGGAGCGAGCACGGCGCCTGCGAAGCAGATCAGGACACCCAGATCTCGTGAGCGGGCGCTCCCCGCAACGGTGAGCGCATCACGCAGGTTGGCGGGTCCGTCGGCGTCGGCGGCGTCGGAGGCTCGGGCTGCGCCCGTGAGGATGACAGGCGTCGTTCCGGCATACGTGAGGTCGAGCCAGAGGGAGGTCTCTTCAAGGGTGTCCGTGCCGTGGGCGATGACGACACCGTCTGCACCATCGGCGACGGCGGTGTTGACGGCGGCACCGATCTGCAGCCAGTTGCGCGGTGTCAGTTCGGAGCTGTCCACACTGAGGAGGTCCACTATTTCGACGCCCAGACCACCCGCCAACTGTTCGCCGCTGCACGCGGGGCGTAGTGAGCCATCGGAAGCGCGCTGGGTGGAAATGGTCCCGCCAGTGGCTATGACGACGAGACGAGGCATGCCGTCATCATGGCATGGGGGATGATGGTTGGCGTGACTGACGAAACCGCTGGACGTGCCGACCCGCTGACGGCGGTCGACGGCGAGGCCGGTGGACGGTCCGTGACGGGCGGACGGCTGCGATTGCTGCTGTCGGTTGCCGGGGTGGTGCTGGGCCTTGACGTTCTGACGAAGGTTCTGGCGGTCAGGTTCCTCACGCCCGGCGAACCCGTGTCGATCATCGGCGACACGGTCACGTGGACTTTGGTTCGGAACTCGGGCGCGGCTTTTTCGATGGCAACGGGTTACACGTGGGTTTTGACGTTGGTGGCGGTGGGCGTCGTTGTGGGCATCATCTGGATGGGACGACGGCTGGTTTCGCCGTGGTGGGCACTCGGGCTGGGGATGATCCTCGGCGGTGCGCTGGGCAACCTGGTCGATCGGTTCTTCCGCTCACCGGGTCCGTTGCGCGGGCATGTGGTGGATTTCCTGTCGATCGGCTGGTGGCCGGTTTTCAACGTCGCCGATCCCGCTGTGGTGGGTGGAGCGATCCTCCTCGTCGCGTTGTCGCTGTTCGGATATGACTTCGACGCTCCGCACCGGCGTGGTTCTGCGGTCGGCGGGGCTGATGAAGATACCGAGTCCGACCGATGACTGAACGGTCGATGGCGGTCCCCGAGGGGCTCGCCGGAATGCGCGTCGACGCCGGGCTGTCGCGGTTGCTCGGCCTGTCCCGGACCGTCGTCGCCACGCTGGCGGAAGAGGGTGCCGTGGAGATCGACGGGGCGCCCGCGGGGAAATCGGACCGGCTGGCGGCGGGGGCGTGGCTGAACGTGCGGATTCCGGAGGAGCCGCCACCTCCGGAGAACACGCCGGTCGAGATCGAGGGCATGACGATCTTGTATTCGGACGACGACATCGTCGCCGTCGACAAGCCGCCCGGGGTGGCCGCGCACGCGACGGTGGGCTGGCACGGCCCTTCGGTGCTTGGTGGCCTGGCGGCGGCGGGCTTCCGGATCAGCACGTCGGGAATTCACGAACGCCAGGGCATCGTGCACCGGCTGGATGTCGGGACTTCGGGAGTGATGGTCGTAGCGCTCTCCGAGCATGCCTACACCGTGCTGAAGCGAGCCTTCAAGCAACGGACTGTCGAGAAGCGCTATCACGCGCTGGTCCAGGGACATCCGGACCCGTCCAGTGGCACTATCGACGCGCCGATCGGGCGGCACCGTGGTCACGACTGGAAATTCGCGGTGACCGAGGGCGGCCGGCACAGCATCACCCATTACGACACACTGGAGATGTTCCGGGCCGCGAGTCTGCTCGACGTGCACCTCGAAACCGGGCGGACCCACCAGATCCGGGTGCACTTCGCCGCGCTGCATCATCCGTGTGTCGGCGACCCGACCTACGGCGCAGACCCCGTGCTGGCGGCACGCTTGGGACTCGCCCGGCAGTGGTTGCATGCCCGGTCGCTCGCGTTCACGCATCCGGCCGACGGTCGCTGGGTTGAAATCACCAGCCCGTATCCGGCTGACCTGCAGAGTGCCTTGGATGCGCTGCGTGCCGAGTCATGACCGCGGAGCGGTTGAGTACGGTGTACTCGTGGTCGCCTTTGCCCAATGTCGTCGGCATGTCACTCGCGTTTCGGATTCGCTCGGGTAATTTGCACGGATCATGAGCGATACTGCGCGCCGCAACAAGCGGATAATGACTGCCATCGTGGGTGTTCTGGGTGCTACCGCAATATTCGTGCCCATTCTGGGCGTGCTGTTGATACCGGGCGGTCTCTCGAAGAACAGCGAAACTTCGGTGGCGGCTCCGACCACCACCAAACCACCGCTGAACATCAAGCCGCTGCCGGTGCGCCCGGTTCTCACGGCATTCGTCATCAAGCCCGAGGATTGCCCGCCGCCGGCCATCGGCGCGCCGCCGGATCTGCCGCTTCGGATCTGCGACATCACCCGGACCGCTGTCTACGAACTCGCTCCCGAGAGCATGCGGATTCAATTGACTGACGTCGACTCGTTCAAGAACCCCTTGAACGGCAATCAGACGGTGCAGTTCGCGATGACGAACGAGTCCTCGAAAGAGTTTTCCAAGTACACCGCTGAGCACGTCGGCCAGCAGACGGCATTTGTCCGTGCGGGGATCGTGGTCTGGGCGCCCAAGATCCCCGAACCGATCGAGGGAACGGTGCTGCAACTCACCGGCGATCTCACGCCGGAGCAGTCGGAGCAGGTCGCGAAGATGCTCCGCGACAACGCTTGATGTGGCTGCCTGATCCGACCGTTCGGGCGCGTCCGGGCTTTCTCCGACACAGGGACCGACACGCCGGACGTGTCGCTCCTCGCACCTAGACTGACGTGCCTATGGGCAACACCGATTCTTTCGTGCATCTGCACAACCACACCGAGTACTCGATGCTGGATGGCGCCGCGAAGATCACGCCCATGCTCGCCGAGGCGCGGCGCCTTGAGATGACGGCGATCGGCATGACCGACCACGGAAACATGTTCGGCGCCAGCGAGTTCTACAACGCCGCCACGAAGGTCGGTATCAAGCCGATCATCGGTGTCGAGGCGTATATAGCACCCGGTTCCCGATTCGATACCCGCAGAATCCTGTGGGGCGATCCTGGACAGAAGTCCGATGACGTCTCGGGCAGTGGGTCGTATACCCATCTCACGATGGTCGCCGAGAACGCCACCGGCCTGCGGAACCTGTTCAAGCTGTCGTCCCGGGCGTCTTTCGAGGGGCAGCTCGGCAAGTGGTCCCGGATGGATGCCGAGATCATCGCCGAGCATGCGGAGGGCATCATCGCCACCACGGGCTGTCCGTCCGGGGAGGTGCAGACCCGGCTCAGGCTCGGCCAGGTCGATGAGGCATTGGCTTCCGCCGCGAAATGGCGCGATATCTTCGGTCCGGAGAACTATTTCCTCGAGTTGATGGATCACGGCCTTTCGATCGAGCGTCGTGTTCGCGAGGGCCTGCTCGAGGTGGGGCGCAAACTGGGCATTCCGCCGTTGGCCACCAATGACTGCCACTACGTCACCCGTGAGGCCGCGCACAACCACGAGGCGCTGCTGTGCGTCCAGACCGGCAAGACACTGTCGGACCCCAACCGATTCAAATTCGACGGCGACGGCTATTACCTCAAGTCCGCGGCCGAGATGCGGCAGCTCTGGGACTCGGAGATTCCCGGCGCATGTGATTCCACGCTGTTGATCGGCGAGCGGGTCCAGTCCTACGCGGATGTCTGGGCGCCCCGCGACCGGATGCCGGTTTTCCCGGTGCCCGACGGTCATGACCAGGGCAGCTGGTTGCGCCACGAGGTCGATGCTGGGTTGCGCCGTCGGTTTCCCGACGGCGTGCCGCCGGAGTACACCGAGCGCGCCCGCTACGAGATCGATGTCATCTGCGGTAAGGGTTTTCCGGCGTACTTCCTGATCGTGGCAGACCTGATCAACTACGCGCGTTCGATTGACATCCGGGTGGGCCCGGGGCGCGGGTCGGCGGCCGGGTCGTTGGTCGCTTATGCGCTCGGGATCACCAACATCGATCCGATACCGCACGGGCTGCTGTTTGAACGCTTCCTCAACCCGGAGCGCCCGTCGGCACCCGATATCGACATCGACTTCGACGACCGTCGCCGCGGCGAGATGGTGCGCTATGCGGCCGAGAAGTGGGGCAGCGACCGGGTCGCCCAGGTCATCACGTTCGGCACCATCAAAACCAAAGCGGCGCTGAAGGATTCGGCGCGGGTTCACTACGGCCAGCCCGGTTTCGCGATCGCCGACCGAATCACCAAGGCGCTGCCGCCGCCGATCATGGCGAAGGACATCCCGCTGTCGGGTATCACCGATCCCTCCCACGAGCGGTACAAGGAGGCCGCCGAGGTTCGCGGACTCATCGATACCGATCCCGACGTCCGAACCATCTACGAGACCGCGCGGGGGCTGGAGGGTCTGGTTCGCAACGCCGGGGTCCACGCGTGCGCGGTCATCATGAGCTCCGAACCCCTCATCGAGGCCATTCCGCTGTGGAAGCGGCCGCAGGACGGCGCGATCATCACCGGGTGGGATTACCCGTCGTGTGAGGCCATCGGTCTGCTGAAGATGGACTTCCTGGGTCTGCGGAACCTGACGATCATCGGCGACTGCATCGCGAACATCAAAGCCAACCGGGGCATCGACCTGGACTTGGAGTCGATGCCGCTCGATGACCCGAAGGCATACGAGCTGTTGGGCCGTGGCGACACCCTGGGCGTTTTTCAGCTTGACGGTGGCCCGATGCGGGATCTGCTGCGGCGCATGCAGCCCACCGAGTTCAACGACATCGTGGCCGTCCTGGCGCTGTACCGGCCGGGTCCGATGGGGATGAACGCCCACAACGACTATGCGGATCGCAAGAACAACCGGCAGGCGATCAAGCCGATCCACCCCGAGCTGGAGGAGCCGCTCAAGGAGATCCTCTCCGAGACGTACGGTCTGATCGTCTACCAAGAGCAGATCATGTTCATCGCGCAGAAGGTCGCCTCCTACACCATGGGCAAGGCCGACGCGCTGCGAAAAGCCATGGGTAAGAAGAAGCTTGAGGTACTCGAGGCCGAGTACAAGGGTTTCTACGAAGGTATGACGGCCAACGGTTTCTCGGAGCGCGCGGTCAAGGCGCTGTGGGACACCATCCTGCCGTTCGCCGGATACGCGTTCAACAAGTCGCATGCCGCCGGCTACGGTCTGGTGTCCTACTGGACGGCCTACCTCAAGGCGAACTTCCCGGCCGAGTACATGGCGGGCCTGCTCACCTCGGTCGGCGACGACAAGGACAAGGCTGCGGTGTATCTGGCGGACTGCCGTCGTCTCGGCATCACCGTGCTGCCGCCCGACGTCAACGAGTCGGTGCAGAACTTCGCATCGGTGGGCAGCGACATTCGGTTCGGCCTCGGGGCCGTCCGCAATGTGGGCGCCAACGTGGTCAGTTCGTTGATCGCCACCCGAACGGAGAAGGGCAGGTTCACCGACTTCTCGGACTACCTGAACAAGGTCGACATCGCCGCATGCAATAAGAAGGTCACCGAATCGCTCATCAAGGCCGGTGCCTACGATTCGCTCGGCCATCCGCGCAAGGGTCTCTTCCTTGTCCACGCCGACGCGGTCGATTCTGTGCTCGGTACCAAGAAGGCCGAAGCGATGGGCCAGTTCGATCTGTTCGGCGGTGACGAGGGCGGCGGCGCCGATGCGGTCTTCACCATCAAGGTCCCCGCCGACGAGTGGGAAGACAAACACAAGTTGGCCCTGGAGCGAGACATGCTCGGGTTGTACGTCTCGGGGCATCCGCTCAACGGTGTGGCGCACCTGTTGGCGACTCAGGTCGATACGGCGATCACCGCCATCCTCGACGGCGACGTCGCCAACGACACCCAGGTTCGCATCGGTGGCATTCTCGCTGGCGTGAACCGGCGGGTCAACAAAAACGGAATTCCTTGGGCGTCAGCTCAATTGGAAGATCTCAACGGCGGTGTGGAAGTGATGTTCTTCCCGCAGACGTACTCGGCCTTCGGCGCGGACATCGCTGACGACGCGGTGGTGATCGTCGGAGCCAAGGTGCGGATCCAGGATGATCGGGTCACGATCATCGCCAATGACCTTGTGGTTCCCGATTTTTCGGCGGCGCAAGTCGATCGCCCGCTCGCGGTCAGCCTGCCGACCAGACAATGCACGATCGACAAGGTCACCGCGCTGAAGCAAGTGCTTTCGCGCCATCCTGGGACTTCGCAGGTACATCTGAGGCTGATCAGTGGGGACCGGATCACCACGTTGGAGCTCGACCAGTCGCTGCGGGTCACCCCGTCCTCGGCGTTGATGGGCGATCTCAAGGCGCTGTTGGGCCCGGGCTGCCTCGGCGGCTAGAAAGGTCCACCGGATATGGGGGAGGGGCAGAACCGGCATTCGCGCCACATCGCCGTGTGGATCGACCGACCGGCCGGCGACGTCTATGCCTACGCGTCGGATGTGACGCATCTTCCGGATTGGGCGGCAGGCCTGGCGATGGGGCAACTCACACCGGTCGGCGATTCGTGGGTGGTTGCGTCGCCGATGGGGCGGATCGCGGTGCGGTTCGCTCCGCCCAATGACTTCGGTGTCCTTGACCACATGGTGGCGCTGCCTGGCGGTGAGGTGGTGTTCAACCCGATGCGGGTGATTCCGGACGGTGATCATCGGTGTGAGGTCGTCTTCACGTTGCGGCGCAGGGAAGGGATGTCGGACGCCGAGTTCGGCGATGACGCGGCGGCGGTCAGCGCTGACTTGGCAACGTTGAAGAGGATTGTCGAAAGCTAGGCGCTTCCGGGTGGCTCAATTGAGCCGAGAAATCGATCCCAGGATGATCCAGACGACCGTCGTGGAAGCCGCGGCGGACAGCACGGCAGGTGCGGCGCTTGCGGTGGCGATACCGACCGCTACGAGGACGAATAGCCCCACCGCGAGTGCGATCAGCTTGTAGGTGGGCCAGGGAACGCCGGCGATGGACACCTGCGACTCGCTCGATGCGATCGCAGAACGCCACTGTTCCACGCTGGTCATAGCTGCAACTATAGCTCTTAACTATTTTTTCGGTCAACCGAAACTTTGGATGCGGGGCTGCCATCGCGGGGGACGCACCTCACCGGACGGTTGTTAACAGTGTGAGGCGAGTTTTTCCTGCCGATAACCCCCGCCGGTCTCGTCGGTAACTTCCGCCCGTCAGCCTCGGGGTGTGACTGCGCTGGGCGACCCCGAGCGGACGCGTCGTGCGGCGTGTTCCTTCTGCGGTGTCGGCTGCGGTCTCGAAGTGCACACCACGGCCGGCCCCGACGGGCCGGTGATTGCCAAGGTGGTCGGCGACAAGCTCCATCCGACCAATTCCGGCCGGCTGTGCACGAAGGGGGCCTCGCACGCCGATTTGGCCGACTCGGTCGACGGCCGGATGGATCACGCTCTCGTGCGTCGTTCGCGCAGTGAGCCGTCGATACCCACGGCGACCGACGACGCGGTGTCGGCGGTGGGCCGCAGGCTGCGCGGGATCCTCGAAGATCATGGCCCCGATGCGATCGCGCTGTATGTGTCGGGCCAGATGTCCATCGAATCCCAATACCTGGCCAACAAGCTCGCTAAGGGATTCATCCGGACCACCCACATCGAATCCAACTCGCGGCTGTGTATGGCCAGTGCGGGGACCGGCTACAAGCAGTCGCTGGGCGCCGATGGCCCACCCGGGTCGTATGACGACTTCGACAACGCCGACTTGTTCTTCGTCATCGGCTCGAACATGGCCGACTGCCACCCGATTCTGTATCTGAGAATGGCGGATCGGCTCAGAGCGGGCGCCAAGCTGATTGTGGTGGATCCGCGGCGCACCGCCACCGCCGCGGATGCCGATTTGTTTCTGCAGCTCACGCCCGGCACAGACCTGGCCCTGCTGAACGGTCTGCTGCACCTGCTGGTGGAATCGGGTGCCATCGATCACGACTTCATCGCCCAGCACACCGAGGGCTGGCATGCGATGCCGGAATTCCTCGCCGACTACACGCCGGCGACGGTCGCGGAAGTGACCGGACTTTCCGAATCGGACATCCGGGCCGCTGCGTCGATGATCGCCGACGCCGAAGAGTGGATGACGTGCTGGACCATGGGGCTCAACCAGAGCACGCACGGAACGTGGAACACCAACGCGATCTGCAACCTCCACCTGGCGACGGGCGCGATCTGCCGGCCCGGCAGTGGACCTATGTCGCTGACCGGACAACCCAACGCCATGGGCGGGCGCGAGATGGGCTACATGGGGCCGGGGCTGCCGGGTCAGCGGTCGGTGACGTCCGCCGAGGATCGGGACTTCGCGGAACGGATCTGGGCGTTGGAACCGGGGACCATCCGCGACGACGTCGGTCCGGGCACCATCGACATGTTCACCCGCATGGCGGACGGACATATCAAGGCCTGCTGGATCATCTGCACGAATCCGGTTGCGACCGTTCCGCATCGTGACGTCGTCATCGCGGGCCTGGAGGCTGCGGAGTTGGTTGTCACCCAGGATGCGTACCGCGACACGGCCACCAATCGCTACGCCGACATCGTCCTTCCGGCCGCGTCGTGGGCCGAATCCGACGCGGTGATGGTCAACTCCGAACGCACCCTCACCCTGGTCGAACAATGCGTTGCGCCGGTGGGGGATTCACGGCCGGACTGGCAGCTGATCTGCCAGGTGGCAGACGCCATGGGGTTCGGCGAGGACTTCCGCTACGAAACCAGCGAAGAGATTTTCGACGAAATCCGGCGATTCTGGAATCCGAACACCGGCTATGACCTGCGCGGCGTCAGCTATCGACGGCTACGCGAGGCACCCGCGCAATGGCCCTGTCCCCCGGAGGATTCCGCGAACCGTCATCCGACCCGCTATCTGAACGACGGTGCCAGTCAACATCTCTCGGTCGATCAGGACGGGCGCAGACCGCGGCTGGCCTTCCCGACGCCGTCACGGCGGGCGCGATTCCACGCCCGGCCGCATGTCGAAGCCCGCGAAATGCCCGACGACGACTATCCCTTCGTCCTCAACACCGGTCGCCTTCCGCATCAGTGGCACACCATGACCAAGACCGGAGCCGTGCCCAGACTCAACAAACTGACGGGCCAACCGTTCGTGGAGGTGAACACCGACGACGCCGCACTCCTGGGAATCGTCGCGGGGCAGGCGATCGAATTGCGATCCAGGCGGGGGCGGTTCGTGTTGCCGGCGGTGGTGACCGATCGGGTCTTACCGGGCAATTGCTTTGCGCCCATGCATTGGAACGACGAGCAGGGGCCGGACCTGGCGGTCAACGCGGCGACCAGCGATGCCGTGGACGCGGATTCGCTGCAGCCGGAACTGAAGTTCTGTGCGGTCGCCGTCACGCCCCTCGAATACCTGTGGAAGCACGACGGCGACACGACTTCGCAACCTGAGCAGCAGAATTCGGCGCACGCTGCTGATTCCTGCGCTACGCAGGGGCCTCTGGTTCTGTGGGCTTCGCAAACCGGCAACGCCGAGGACCTCGCCATCCGTTTGACGAAGGAGCTCGAAGCCGAAGGCATCGCGGCCAAGCTGATGAGCATGGCGAGCTGCACCGTCGCCGACCTGTTCGATGCCGACGTTGTTCTTGTCACCAGCACATTCGGCGATGGCGGGCCGCCCGACAGCGGAACACAGTTCTGGGACCGGCTACGAGCGGCAGACGCGCCGACGTTGCTCGGCACTCGGTTCGCCGTGCTCGGAATCGGGGACCGATCGTTCAGCCAATTCTGCGCTCACGCAAGGTCGTTGGACCAGCGACTGGGTTCGCTCGGCGCGAACAGATTGCTCGACCGCGTCGAATGCGAAGTCGGCGACGTCGACGAGTTGTGGTCCTGGACCGAGCGGGTCGTCGGCTTGTTCGGCGGCGGCGCAGCGGCGAAGTCCGGAAGGCCGAATGCCTTCGCCGTCGCCGAGGTCCCGTCCGCACCATTCTCCCGTTCCAACCCCGTCGTCGCCTCGCTGATCACGAACAGAAGGCTGACGCCGACGTCGGCGGCCAGGGAAGTCCGGCAGCTCGGATTCGACATCTCCGATCACGGCGTCAGCTACGACGTCGGCGATGCGCTGGGCGTGCACGCGGCCAACAGCGCCGCGGCCGTCGAGAACTGGTTGGCCGCAACCAGAACGAGCGGTGACGAAATCGTCGCTGTCGACGGCGTCGAGTGCACCTGGCGGGAAGCGTTGACCCGCCACTACGACTTCGGCCGAGTCACTCCGGATCTCTTGCGGTTCCTCGCGGAGACAAGCCGCGACAAGGCGACTGTCAAACGGCTGCGCGCCGCCCTCTCCGAGATGGGGGAGTGGCAGCGCGGTCGCAACGGTATCGATGTCGCCCGGGAGTTTCCGGTGGACGCGGATGTCCGAAGGTGGCAGGAAGTCTTGATCCGGCTGAGCCCACGCTTCTACTCCATTTCGTCGTCCCCATTGATCAGCCCGGACGAGGTTCGGCTGTTGGTGTCGATCGTGCGGTATCGCGGCGTTGACGGTGTGGAACGCGGCGGCGTGTGCTCGACGTTCATGGCCGACCGCGCTGCCCGGGCATCGATATTTCTGCAGCGATCGCCGCATTTCCATCCACCGGAAGATCCTTCGGTGCCGATGGTGATGATCGGGGCCGGCACCGGAATCTCACCGTTCCATGGTTTTCTTCAGCATCGGCGCGCCCTCGGGCACAGCGGCCGCAACTGGCTCTTCTTCGGGGACCGTCACGCGAGTGAGAACTTCTACCACCGTGAGGATCTCACGGGGATGGTCCGCGACGGCTTCCTCACCAATCTGGATGTCGCCTTCTCCCGCGATCAAAGCGAACGAATCTATGTGCAGCACAAGATGATCAAGGCCGCCGCGGAACTGTGGTCCTGGCTGGAGTCCGGTGCGCACCTGTATGTCTGCGGTGACGCCACACACATGGCCAAGGACGTCGACAACGCCCTCACCGCGATCATCCGCACGCAGGGACGGATGTCCAAGGACGCCGCGCGCGACTACAAGTTCGATCTCATCGCCGCGAAACGCTATGTGCGCGACGTCTATTGACACTCGCTGACCGGACGCGACGACATCTCACGGACATTCGGACGTGAATGTGAGGACCTTGTGACATACACGCCACCGGCTGCAGCGCCGACGCAACAAAGAATTCCTACCGTGGGACTCATGCCGATCACCCGAACCGTCAGAGGTGCTCACGACATCACCGACTGGGATCCCGAGGACGTCGCTGCATGGGATGCGGGCGGCGCGAAAGTCGCACGGCGCAATCTGATCTGGTCGATCGTTGCCGAGCACGTGGGCTTCTCGGTGTGGTCGATCTGGTCGGTGATGGTGTTGTTCATGCCGCAGGACGTGTATCGCATCGACGCAGCGGGGAAGTTCGTCCTCGTCGCCGTGCCAACCGTCGTCGGTGCGGTTCTTCGCATTCCGTACGCCTCGGCGGTGACACGGTTCGGTGGTCGCAACTGGACCATCTTCTCGGCGCTGATCCTGCTGGTACCAGCCGCACTCACCCTGTACTTCATGGCGCACCCCGAAACCTCTTACACCACCTTCGTTCTGGTGTCGGCCTTCGCAGGCCTCGGTGGCGGCAATTTCGCCTCCTCGATGGCCAACATCAATGCGTTCTACCCGCAACGTCTCAAGGGCTGGGCGTTGGGTCTCAACGCCGGCGGCGGCAACATCGGAGTCGCCGCCGTCCAATTGATCGGCCTCATGGTGATCGCCACGGTGGGAAATCGATCCCCACAGCTGGTGTGCGCCACCTATCTGGTGCTCATCGGTGTCGCCGCGGTCGGCGCCTCGTTCTTCATGGACAATCTCACCAACCACGAGAGCAACGCGAGAGTGATGATCGACGTCCTCGCCTATCGCGATTCGTGGTTGATCGCGCTGCTCTACATCGGCACCTTCGGCTCCTTCATCGGATTCGGCTTCGCATTCGGCCAGGTGCTCCAGATCAATTTCGTCGCCGCGCTCGCCGACGGCGGTCGGGCCACGCCGGCCATGACAGCCCAGGCCGCGCTGCACGCCGCGCAGATCGCCTTCATCGGCCCGGTGCTGGGTTCCCTCGCACGGCCAGTCGGTGGCTGGCTGGCCGACCGGATCGGCGGGGCGCGGGTCACCCTCTACACGTTCGCCGCCATGACGGTGGCTGCTTCCTGGCTGGTGGCATCGGGCGAGATCGACGATGCGACACCGGGGGTCCCGTCGGGAATGACGATGGCCGCGCTCATCGCGGGGTTCGTGGTCCTGTTCGTCCTGTCTGGCGTCGGCAACGGATCGACCTACAAGATGATCCCGTCGATCTTCGAGGCGAAGTCACGCGGTCTCGCTCAGATCGATGCGGCCGAGCGTCAGGCTTGGTCGCGGCGAATGTCGGGGGCGCTGATCGGCATAGCCGGTGCGGTCGGGGCGCTCGGCGGTGTGGGCGTCAACATGGCCCTACGGGCTTCTTACCTCTCGCCGGCGAAATCCGCGACCATGGCGTTCTGGGCCTTCCTGGCCTTCTACGTTCTGTGCGGAGCGATCACTTGGGTGGCTTACGTGCGTGCACCGCGCAGCTCCACCGTCAACGCCGCCGGTCATCCGGCCTACGACGCGGTAAGCGCAGCATGAGCAGCGGATCGAGCGGGTCGTCAGCTACGAGAAGGCTGGTCCCGGAACGAAAGTCGGTAGTCCTGGTCGGCCACGGCATGGTCGGCCACCGGTTCGTCGAGGCCCTGCGGGACCGCGACCGAGAAGGCCGGTGGCACGTCACCGTCCTGGCCGAGGAGTCCACCGCCGCATACGACCGTGTGGCGCTGTCGTCCTACGTCGGAACCTGGGATCGAAGTGCACTGGCGCTCAAGGGAAATGACTACTCCGGCGATGGCATGGTCGATCTACGCCTCGGCGAATCCGTCACCTCGGTGGACCGGCAGGCTCGAACGGTCACGACATCGCGGGGAGCCGTCGTCCGTTACGACGCGTTGGTGCTCGCCACCGGGTCGTATCCGTTCGTCCCGCCGATCCCGGGTGGCGATCTCGACCGGTGCTTCGTCTACCGAACTCTCGACGACCTTGATGCGATCCGTGCCGTTGCACAGTCGGCGCTGCCGGGCTCGCCGGCCATCGTGGTCGGTGGTGGCCTCCTCGGCCTGGAGGCCGCGAACGCGTTGCGCATGTTGGGATTGACCCCGCAGATCCTCGAACGCTCTCCGCGTCTGATGCCGCTTCAGGTCGACGAGGGGGGCGGCGCATTGCTGTCGCGCCTGGTCACCAGACTCGGGCTCATCGTTCATACCGACGTGGCAACGGAGCGGATCGCGGAGGCCGACAACGGTCTGACGGTGACGCTGTCCGACGGCCGGGAACTGGACGCCGCGCTCCTGGTGTTCTCCGCGGGTGTGCGGCCTCGTGACGAGCTCGCGCGCCAGTGCGGTCTCGCCATGGCTGAGCGTGGGGGCGTGCTCACCGACTTGGGCTGTACGACAACGGATCCGAACGTCTTCGCCATTGGCGAGGTCGCCGCGATCGAGGGCCGGTGTTACGGGCTCGTCGCGCCGGGCAATGTCAGCGCTGAGGTGGTGGCCGACCGACTCCTCGGAGGTGCCGCCGAATTCCCAGGCGCCGACCTGTCGACCAAATTGAAGCTGCTCGGTGTCGATGTCGCCAGTTTCGGTGATGCCCACGGGGAGACACCGGGCGCACTCGAGGTTGTGCTCAACGACGCGGCCAAGGGCACCTACGCGAAACTGGTCGTCTCCGACGATGCCTCGACGTTGTTGGGTGGCGTTCTGGTCGGCGACGCCACCGCCTACGGTGCGCTGCGGCCGTTGGTGGGTCGACCCTTGCCGACCGATCCCGCATCTCTGATCTCGCCGGCGGGAGCGGAAGTCGGCTTGGGCGCTTTACCGGACGACGCGCAGATCTGCTCTTGCAATTCGGTGTGCAAGTCGGCGATCTGTGAGGCCATCGCCGACGGCGCTCAGGACGTACCCGCGATCAAATGTGCGACGGCGGCCGGAACATCCTGCGGCAGTTGCGTTCCCATGCTGAAGAGGCTGCTGGAGGCCCAGGGTGTCGCGATGTCGAAGGCGCTGTGCGAACACTTCGATCAGACCCGCGCGGAGCTGTTCGAGATTGTCGCCGCGACCGGTGTCAGGACATTCTCGGGACTGATCGCGGCGTACGGGCGGGGCGCTGGCTGCGACATCTGTAAGCCGGTTATCGCCTCGATCCTGGCCTCGACCTCGTCAGATCACATCCTCGACAGCGAGACCGCAGCGCTGCAGGACACCAACGACCACTTCCTGGCCAATATGCAGCGCAACGGCACGTACTCGGTCGTGCCGCGACTGCCAGGGGGAGAGGTCACGCCCGAGAAGCTCATGGTGATCGCTGAGGTGGCGCGCGACTTCGGGCTGTACACGAAGATCACCGGCGGTCAACGCATCGACCTCTTCGGGGCCCGCGTCGAGCAGCTGCCATTGATCTGGAAGCGGCTGGTCGATGCCGGAATGGAGTCCGGGCACGCCTACGGAAAGTCGCTTCGCACCGTCAAGAGCTGCGTCGGATCGACGTGGTGCCGCTACGGGGTGCAGGATTCGGTGGCCATGGCGGTCGCGCTGGAGTTGCGGTACCGCGGTCTGCGGTCCCCGCACAAGATCAAGATGGGTGTTTCCGGTTGCCAGCGCGAATGCGCGGAAGCGCGCGGCAAGGACGTGGGTGTGATCGCCACCGAGAAAGGTTGGAACCTCTACGTCGGTGGCAACGGTGGCGCTAATCCGAAACATGCGCAGCTGCTTGCCGGCGACCTCGACAGCGAGACCCTCGTCCGCTACATCGACCGGTACCTGATGTTCTACATCCGCACCGCCGATCGGCTCCAGCGCACAGCGGTATGGCAGGAGGCCGTCGAAGGTGGTCTCGATCACATTCGCGATGTGGTGTGCGAGGACTCGCTGCGGATCTGTGCCGATCTGGACGCCGCAATGGCACGGCATGTCACCGGATATCAGGACGAATGGGCAGGTGTCCTGGCCGACCAGGACAAGCTGTCGCGCTTTGTCTCGTTTGTGAACGCCCCAGATCAGCCCGACCCCACTGTTTCGTTCGACGAGACCGGCCCGCGCAAGGTTCCGGTCCTGCTCGGCATCCCGGGGCATCGTCAACCTCGGTGAAAACGCTACGTAATCACCCGGAAACATCGCCGCTCTAGAAAATGCACAAGGGGGTTTTCGACCATGACGATTCTTGTTGATGAGCGACTCGATGCTCAGCTCCACACCTGGACTCGGGCGTGCGAACTGCGGTCGTTGTTGGTCGGCAGGGGTGCGGCGGTTCTGTTGCCCGGCGGGGAACAGGTTGCGCTGTTTCTGCTACCGGGCGGGGATCTCGCCGCCGTCGGAAACATCGATCCCTTTGGTCGCGCCGCTGTCATGTCGCGTGGGATAGTGGGCGACCGCCGTGGCGAGCCAACCGTGGCTTCGCCCCTGCTGAAGCAGGTGTTCTCACTCGTCGACGGGCGCTGCCTGGACGACGAGTCACGGGTGCTGCCCGTGTACGACGTCAGGGTGGTTGATGGTTTCGTCGAAGTCCGAAGCAGCTGAACCCCTTGCGGGGTTCACGATTGGTGTGACGGCGGCCCGCAGGGCCGAGGAGCTGATCACACTGCTGGAACGACGCGGCGCCAAGGTGATGCATGCGCCCGCGATCCGGATCGTCCCACTGGTCGACGACGAAGAACTGCGCAATGTGACCGGCGAACTGATCGCCTCGCCGCCCGACATCGTGGTGGTGACTACCGGCATCGGCTTTCGCGGATGGGTTGAGGCGGCCCACGGTTGGGATGTCGCGGACGGTCTGATCGAGGCGCTCGGGTCGACACGGATCCTCGCGCGTGGCCCCAAAGCGCGTGGCGCCGTTCGGCAGGCCGGCCTGTGTGAACAGTGGAGCCCGGAATCCGAATCGTCCGCGGAGGTTCTCGACAAGCTTCTCGCCGAAGGCGTGGACGGATCGCGGATCGCGGTCCAATTGCACGGCGCGGCAACCGAATGGGAGCCGGACACCGACATCTGCGACGCGTTGACCGCTGCCGGCGCCGAGGTGATAAGGGTGCCCGTCTACCGGTGGGAGCTCCCCGGCGATCTGCGCCGAATGGACCAGCTGATCGGTGCGATCGTCAATGGCGAACTCGATGCCGTGAGTTTCACGAGTGCGCCCGCGGTTGCCGCGACGCTCGATCGGGCGAAAGCTCTGGGAGCCCTCGACGCACTTCTCGTCGCCATGCGCGACGACGTCCGCGTGATGTGTGTCGGGCCGGTCACCAGTGCGCCGTTCGACAAACTCGACGTTCCGACCAGCTATCCGCAGCGCTACCGCCTCGGCGCGTTGGCTCGACTGATCACTGACGAATTGCCCACCGGTGCTGCGCGATTCAGTGCTGGTGGGCACGTGATCTCGATTCGCTGTGCGAGCGTCGAAGTCGATGGAACAGTGAAATCGGTTGCGCCCGCAGGGATGTCGCTATTGAAGTGTTTGCTGGTGCAGCCCGGTCGCGTGGTGTCGCGCGACGAGCTGCTGGCCGCGCTGCCGGGCGGCGGTGACGACACTCACGCGGTGGAGACGGGCATGGCGAGGTTGCGTTCGGCGCTCGATGCGCCACGCGTGATCCAAACAGTCGTGAAACGTGGTTACCGCCTGGCGGTGGATCCGGAGGGGATCGAATGAGAGCCACGATTCGACGCAGCGCGGAGCTGGTCCTGGTGGCGCACGGCACCAGGAATACGGCAGGTCTACGCACGATCGGAGAGATCGCCGCGGCCGTCAGCCGTCACGTCGGTCCGGTGCGAACGGCGTTCGTCGATGTCCTCGGACCGAACCCCCGGGAACTCCTGGCCGAATCGAGGAGGCCGACCGTGGTGGTGCCGGCCTTCCTGGCTTCCGGCTACCACGTCAACACAGACCTTCCCGCCCGCGTCATCGAGAGCGGGCACCCCGCCGCGATCGTCACGCAGGCCATGGGCCCTCACCCCGCATTGGCGCAGGTGATGCGCGAACGACTGGTCGAAGTGGGCTGGCGGCACGGTGACGCCGTCGTCATGGCAGCGGCGGGTTCCTCCGATCCGGTGGCGCACAGCGACCTGATCAAGGCGGCCGCGCTGCTGTCCGACCGCGTCGGCGAGACGCACATCGGGTTCGTGGCCACCGGTGCGCCAGTGGTGGCGGACGTTGTGGACAGACTCCGCCGGAGCGGACACCGACGTGTGTTCATCGCGTCCTACCTCCTCGCGCCCGGTGTGTTTCACAGCAAGCTGCACAACTGCGGCGCAACCGCGGTGGCGGACCCGCTCGGCGCGCACACCGAAGTGGTGAGGCTGTTGGCCGGCCGATTCACGGCCGCCATGGCTCCCGTGTTCCCGATGGCGGTCAGACATGCGCTGTGACCCCGTCCTACCCTTGAGGGCATGCCGCTAACCGGAGACTACGAACCAAGCACACTCGACTGGGCGCGTGAGAACGCGGAACTCATCATGTCGTCGGGCGGAACCGCCGGCACCGAGATGAAGGGCAAGCCGGTCATCCTGCTGACCACGGTCGGAGCGAAGACGGGCAAGTTGCGCAAGACGCCGCTCATGCGCGTCGAGCACAATGGCGAATACGCCATCGTGGCGTCGCTGGGCGGAGCGCCGAAGAATCCCGTCTGGTACTACAACGTCACCGCCAATCCGCGCGTCGAATTGCAGGACGGCACCGTCACAGGTGATTACGAAGCACGTGAGGTGTTCGGCGACGAGAAAGCCCTGTGGTGGGAACGCGCCGTGGAGGTGTGGCCCGACTACGCCGACTACCAGGCGAAAACCGACCGGGTCATCCCTGTTTTCGTGCTGAGCCCGATTCCGTGATTCCTCGGGACAGGTGGCACCATTAGTCGGTGTCCGCCGAACTGAGCCAGAGTCTGCTGTCTGGGCCGCTGTCCGCGGCCGACATCGACGAGGCTGCGCGGCGAATCGCCCCCGTCGTGTCTCCGAGCCCGTTGGATTACAGCGACCGGCTCTCCGACGCAACCGGCGCGAACGTCTACCTCAAGCGCGAAGACCTGCTGAGCGTCCGGTCGTACAAAGTGCGCGGCGCCTACAACCTGCTCATGCAACTGTCGGACGCGGAATTGGCCGCCGGGGTGGTGTGCTCGTCGGCGGGCAACCACGCTCAGGGATTCGCCCTGGCGTGCCGCTCGATGGGTGTGCACGGCCGGGTTTACGTGCCGGCCAAGACTCCCAAGCAGAAGCGCGACCGAATCCGTTACCACGGTGGCGAATTCATCGAACTGATCGTCGGTGGGGCAACCTACGACCTGGCCGCCGCGGCCGCCCGCGCGGACGTCGCGAGCACCGGCGCGACGCTGGTCCCGCCCTATGACGACCTGCGCACGATGGCGGGGCAGGGCACCATCGCGGTCGAGATCCTGGACCAGCTCGATGGGGAGCCCGACCTGGTGATCGTCCCTGTCGGCGGCGGAGGATGCATTGCCGGAATCACCACGTATCTGGCCGAGCGCACCACCAACACGTCGGTGCTGGGCATCGAACCCGCGGGTGCCGCGGCGATGATCGCGGCTCTGGCGGCCGGTGGGCCGGTCACGCTGGATGCCATCGATCAATTCGTCGACGGCGCGGCCGTGATGCGGGCGGGGGAGTTGACCTACCGGGCGTTGTCGGCCGCCGGCACCATGGTGTCGGTGGTTCCCGTCGACGAAGGTGCCGTTTGCACGGCCATGCTCGACCTCTATCAAAATGAGGGCATCATCGCCGAACCCGCGGGAGCGCTGTCGGTCGCCGGACTGCTCGAGGCCGACATCGAGCCGGATTCCACCGTCGTCTGCGTCATCTCGGGCGGCAACAACGATGTCTCCCGCTACGGCGAGGTGCTGGAACGCTCGCTGGTTCACCTGGGCCTGAAGCACTACTTCCTGGTCGACTTCCCGCAGGAACCGGGCGCGTTGCGCCGCTTTCTCGACGAGGTCCTCGGCCCGAACGACGACATCACCCTGTTCGAGTACGTCAAGCGCAACAACAGGGAAACGGGCGAGGCGCTCGTTGGGATCGAGCTCGGGTCGGCGGCTGACCTCGACGGCCTGCGAGTCCGGATGGATTCGTCGGGCCTGCACGTCGAGGCGTTGGAACCGGGATCGCCCGCGTACCGGTATCTCACGTAGCTCAGGGCTTCCGCAGGACGGCGACGGAATGTCCCGGCAGCACGGTGGCGGTCTCGCCGACGACGGGCTCGCCCCACACCAACAGTGGTCTTCCGGTGACGGGCAGCTCGGCGGCCTCAGAGTTGAGATTGCACGCGATCGCGATTCGCCCACGATGCATCAGGATCCACCGTGATCGCTCGTCGTAGTCGATCTCGAGATGACTCAGCCACGGGTCCTGGAGGTCAGGTTCGCTGCGGCGCAGCCCGATCAGCGCTCGATAGAACTCGAGCATCCGGGCGTGCTGCGGTCCGCTGATCTCATCCCAGTCGAGTTTGGACCGGTGAAATGTCTGCGGATCCTGGGGATCGGGCACATCCGCCGCGTCCCAGCCGTGGTCGGCGAACTCCGACCGGCGTCCCTCGGCAGTGGCCTTCGCCAGCTCGGGTTCCGGGTGGGAGCTGAAGAATTGGAACGGCCGCGACGACGCCCATTCCTCGCCCATGAAAAGCATTGCGGTGTAGGGCGATCCGAATGCCAAAGCGGCCTTGACGGCCAGCTGCCCGCTCGTCAGATTCTGGGACGGCCGGTCACCGACCGCTCGGTTACCCACCTGGTCGTGAGTGCAGGTGTATGCCATCAACCTGGTCGCGGGAATGGACGCGATGTTCAACGGGCGACCGTGTCTGCGCTGCCGGAACGACGAATATGTCCCCGCATGGAAGTAGCCGTTCTTCAACGTCGTCGCCAGCGTGGCCATACTGCCGAAATCCGAATAGTAGCCTTGACGTTCACCCGATACAGCGGTGTGGATGGCATGGTGAATGTCGTCGTCCCACTGTGCGGTCAATCCGTAGCCGCCCTGGCTTCTGGGGGTGATCAGCCGCGGGTCATTGAGGTCGGTCTCCGCTATCAGAGATAGCGGACGTCCGAGAACCTCTGACAGAGAATCGGTTTCGGCGGCCAGCTCTTCGAGGATGTTGATGGCCGTGTTGTCGACGAGGGCGTGCACCGCATCGAGTCGCAGCCCGTCGGCATGGAAGTCCCGCATCCATCGCAAGGCGCACTCGATGACGTATCGACGCACCTCGTCGGCGTCCGGCCCGCACAGGTTGACCCCTTCGCCCCACGGGTTGCTCGCCGAAGACAGATACGGCCCGAACCGGGGCAGGTAATTTCCCGACGGGCCGAAGTGATTGAAAACGGCATCGATCAGCACGCCGAGACCGCGGTTGTGGCAGGCATCGATCAAGCGAGCCAATCCCGCTGGGCCGCCGTACGGTTCGTGCACGGCGTACCACAGCACACCGTCGTAGCCCCACCCGTATTCGCCGTTGAACGCGTTGACGGGCATGAGTTCGACGAAGTCGGCGCCGAGAGCAACCAGGTAGTCCAGTTTTTCGATCGCCGCGTCAAAGGTGCCGACCGGGGTGAAAGTCCCGACGTGCAATTCGTAGATCACCGATCCCGCGATGGAACGTCCCGCCCACCGATCATCGGTCCAGCGAAAGGCGCTGGTGTCCCACAATTGCGAACGGCCGTGCACCCCATCGGGTTGTCGCGGAGAACGAGGGTCCGGCAAGACCGCCGGATCGTCGTCGAGCACGAACCCGTAGCGGGCATCCGGATCGCAGTCCACCACCGCGCGCCACCACCCGTCATCGGTGCGGCTCATGTCGGCGAGTGCGCCGTCGACGTCCAGCCGCACCATGCGCGGCAACGGCGCCCACACAGCGAACTCAGGCATCGTCGGACCTCTCCAGGAGAGCAACGGGCAGTTCGGCGAACAACTCTTCCGCACCCGCCGATCCGCTCCATCGGCGGCCGCTGAGACGGTCCGTCCAGGCACCGGCCGGCAGCGGCAGAGTTGTTCCCTGCCAGCCGGTCTCGGTGAGTCGCACCGTCCATCTGGTGACGGCCACCACTACATCGTCACCGCGGCGGAACGAGACGACGTGCTGCGCGGCCCGCCCGCGTGCCAGCAGTGGAATGTGGCCGCCGGTCAGGAACGTCGCCGGCCGGTCGCGGCGTGCATGCAGAGCGGCCGTCACCACCCGCACCTTCGGGTGTTCAAGCCGATCCAATTCCCCACGGCAGCCCTGAAAATCGACCGGCCGACGGTTGTCCGGATCGACAAGGCTGTCCTCCCACACCTCGGTGCCCTGGTAGATGTCCGGCACTCCCGGCACGGTCAGCGCGAGCATCTTCTGTCCCAGAGCGTCGCTGCGGGCATGCGGCTCAAGTCGTTGCACGAGGCGGGTCAGCCGTGTCGCCACGGGTTCGTCGCAGACATCGTCCACCCAGCGGTGAACCGCGGCCTCGAAGGGTTCGTTCGGCTCCGCCCAGGACGTGTGCACCGCCGCTTCCCTGATGGCCTTTTCCGCATATCCGTGCAACCGCCGGCGCAGTTCGTCGGTGACCTCACCGCCGGCGGGCCAGACGCCGAAGATGTTCTGCCACAGGAACAGTCCCGTCAGCGGATCGGGTGCGGGGAGGGCGGCTTCCTGTTCGGCCACAAACGAACTCCACAGTTCGGCGACCTGGGAGAGCACGCCGATCCGGGCCCTGACGTCTTCGCCCCGCTTGGTGTCGTGTGTCGAGAGGGTCGACATCGTCGTTGGCCACAGCAGCGCTCGCATGGCTGCGCTTCGGTGAAACTCGGCGGAGCTGACCCCGAATCGGGACGGTTTCCCGCCCACTTCATTGAGCGACACGAGTCGGGCATCGCGGTAGAAGTAGCAGTCCTCCACAGCCTTCGCGGTGACGGCCCCGCACAGTTGCTGAAGCCGCGTGGCGGTTTCGGAGTCGGAAGCAAGTGCAGCGGTCAGCACCCCAATCGGGGCCTCCAGATCGGGTCGCTCGCTCACGGTGTCGGCGATCGCCACCGACAGGATCGACGACAGGGTGAGGTAGTCGAACCGGTACACCCCGACATGAGCCAGCACCGCGGCCACCGCATCCGCGAGTTCGGGATGCCGGGTATCGGCGGCTGACTCGATCACCCGGCACAGGCGGCGCAACTCGCTGCGCAATGTTTCAGTGGCCGCTTCGATCTTCAACTGCCGCAACAATTCCGGCGCGGATTCGTAGTCGAAGCCGGCGTTCCGCATTAGATCGGTCAGCGGCCCGATGCCGGTCGGGTCGATGAAGACGCCTCCGACGTCACGCAGGACGTCGTAGCCGGTGGTGCCGTTGACGGGAAGGCTGGGATCCAGGGGTTCGCCGTCGGCCAGGATCTTCTCGATCACGATCCATGCCCGCGGGCCGGCCAATTCGCGAAGCCTCACCAGGTACCCCGCCGGATCTGCCAGCCCGTCGGGATGGTCTATCCGCACGCCGTCGACCAGCGCTTCGGTGAACCATCGGGCCACTTCGGTGTGGCACTCGTCGAACACGGCCGACTCCTCCTGACGGACACCGGCAAGTTCGGTGATCGAGAAGAATCGGCGGTAGCCGCATGGCCCGGTTCGCCACCCGGTCAATCTGTAGTGCTGGCGTTCGTGAACTTCGCGCCCGCCTGCGCCGTCGTCGGCGGTGCCCGGTGCGATGGGAAACGTTCGGTCGCCCAGTCGCAGTACGTCGCCGTCAACCCGCAACTGCTCCACGTCGGTGTCAGAACCGAGAACCGGCAACACAATTCGACCCGAGTCGTCGGCGCCGTGGTCGATGTCGAAGTACGCCGCGTAGGGAGACCGGCGGCCGTGTCTCAGTACGTCCCACCACCACCGGTTCCGCTCGGGTCGCTGCACCCCGACATGGTTGGGCACGATGTCGACCACCAGTCCCATTCCTCGGGATCTGGCCGCATCGGACAGTCGGCGGAGGCCTTCCGCCCCGCCGAGTTCCGCCGATACAGAGGTGGGGTCGGTGACGTCGTAGCCGTGAGACGAACCGGGGGACGCTGTGAGGATGGGGGACAGATACAGGTGGCTGACGCCGAGTGCATCGAGGTAGTCGAGGAGTCCCTCGGCGTCCGCGAAGGTGAACGGGTCGCCTGCGGAGGCGCCACGCAGTTGGAGCCGATAGGCGGACAACACGGGAAAAGCCATGTCCGCTATCCGGTTTTGCGAAGCACAAGAATGGATCGGGGGGCAACCGTGACCTTGTCGCCGGCGGCGACAATGAGATTCGAGGCGCCCCGGGGATCGAAGGTGTCGAATTCGGCGGTCCACTGTTGGGCGTATTCGCCTGCGGGCGTCACGAAGTCGACCGACTCGCTCTGCGCGTTGAAGCACATGAGGAATGAATCGTCGACCACGCGTTCGCCCCGCAGGCTCGGGGCGAGAATCGCCTGCCCGTTGAGAAACACGGCAACCCCGCGGAATCCCGACCACCAGTCGTCGTGGGTCATCTCGGTGCCCGCGGGCGTGAGCCACGCGATGTCACGAATCTGGTCGCCGGTGCGGATCGGTTCGCCGTCGAAGAATCGGCGACGGCGAAACACCGGATGCCGGCGCCGGAAGGAGGTCACCATGCGGGTGAACTCGAGGAGGTCGGCATTTGTCTGCAGTAGCGACCAGTCCATCCAGGACAATTCGGAATCCTGGCAGTACACGTTGTTGTTGCCCTGCTGGGTACGGCCGATCTCGTCGCCGTGCGAGATCATCGGCGTGCCCTGGGAGAGCATCATCGTGGCAATGATGTTGCGCATTTGGCGATGTCGGAGGGCCACTATCTCGGGGTCGTCGGTGGGGCCTTCGACACCGCAGTTCCAGGAGCGGTTGTGGCTCTCGCCGTCCCGGTTTTCTTCGCCATTGGCGGTGTTGTGCTTCTCGTTGTAGGACACCAGATCGTTCAGGGTGAAACCGTCGTGGCAGGTGACGAAGTTGATGCTGGCGCTAGGGCGGCGGCCCGTCGCCTCGTACAGGTCCGAGGACCCGGTGAGTCGGGATGCGAATTCGCCCAGGGTCGCGGGCTCGCCCCGCCAGTAGTCGCGCACAGTGTCGCGGTATTTCCCGTTCCATTCGCTCCACAAACTCGGGAAATTGCCGACCTGATAGCCACCCTCGCCCACATCCCAGGGTTCGGCGATGAGTTTCACCTGGCTGATCACCGGATCCTGCTGCACGAGGTCGAAAAACGCGCTCAGGCGGTCGACGTCGTAAAACTCACGTGCCAGCGTGGACGCCAGGTCGAATCGGAAGCCGTCGACGTGCATATCCAGCACCCAATACCGCAGTGAATCCATGATCAGCTGCAGCGTGTGCGGGTGGCGGACGTAGAGGCTGTTGCCGGTGCCGGTGAAATCCTTGTAGTACCGCAGGTCGGTGTCGAGAAGGCGGTAATAGGCGGCGTTGTCGATACCCCGGAAATTGATCGTGGGCCCGAGGTGGTTGCCTTCGGCGGTGTGGTTGTAGACGACGTCGAGGATCACTTCGATGCCCGCCTCGTGGAGCAGTCGAACCATCGTCTTGAATTCGGCGACCGCACCCCCCGCATGCCGGGTGGCGGCGTACTGGTTGTGGGGGGCGAAGAATCCAAAAGTGTTGTAGCCCCAATAGTTTCGTAGCCCCATATCCACGAGTCGGTGATCGTGCATGAACTGATGCACCGGCATGAGTTCGAGGGCGGTCACATTCAGGGACTTCAGGTGGTCGATGACCGCGGGATGGGCCAGCCCCGCGTAGGTGCCGCGCAATTCCTCGGGGATGCCGGGATGGGTCAGCGTCATGCCGCGCACATGCGTTTCGTAGATGATCGTCTCGTGATAGGGCGTCCGAGGTGCGTGGTCTGAGCCCCAGTGGAAGAACGGGTTGATCACAACGCTGGTCATGGTGTGCCCCAGCGAGTCGACCATCGGTGGCGTGCCGCCCGATGCCAGGTCCTCGGCCTTCAGGTCGTAGGAGTACAGCGCCTGCGAGAAGTCGAAGTCACCGTGGAACGACTTGCCGTACGGATCGAGTAGCAGCTTGCTCGGATCGCACCGGTGTCCGACGGCCGGATTCCAGGGGCCGTGGACGCGAAATCCATATCGCTGTCCGGGTGTGATGGTCGGCAGATACGCGTGCCAGACGTAACCGTCGACCTCTTCGAGATTGATCCGGTGCTCCGAGCCGTCCTTACCTATCAGGCACAGTTCGACCTTGTCGGCAACCTCGGAGAACACCGAGAAGTTTGTGCCCGCGCCGTCATAGGTCGCGCCGAGCGGATAGGCCGTCCCCGGCCAGACCGTGTTCAGTACAGGTTCGCCGGAGGCCATCGCTCGACCCTATCCGCGCCCGCGGCACCGCGCGCGAGGTTGGGCTCACCACCAACCCGTCGCGGCACTGAGCTGGCGCCCCAGTTCCGGGGTCATCGTGCGCATGTAGGTCGCCGACAGGTGGTGAGCGTCGTGATAGATGAGGACATTTCCTTCGACGGCCCGGCAAATGTCCGGTCCGCACACCGCGTCGCTGAGGTCGAGCACCCGAAGCAAGGGGAACCGAGCGACGAAATCGAGCGTCTGATTGCGGTCGGCCAGAACTTGAGACCGCTTGATCCCGCACGAGACTGCATTGCCGCCCTTAGCCAGGCAGTCGGCAGGCAGGAACGGCTTTCCGTTGCGAACCATCCACGGGGTGTCGCGCATGGCGAGAATCGGAATTCGGTTGTCCGACAATGTCTGCCAGATACCGATGTAGGTGCCCGGCATGACGTCGCCCGGTTTGATGTTCCACGGGCGGGTCGACGTCGTGAACACGAAGTCGGGGTGATCGGCGATCAGCTTGGCCATCACCAGGTCATTCCACTGGCGGCACTTCGGGTACGGCCGGTTGTCGCCCATCACCAGCGGCATCTTCTCCGTGGTCAGCGGACAGCCCATCTTCAGGTAGGTGACCACTTTGAAGTGATGCTGCTTGCCGAGTTCGTCGAGCGCGGTGATCCAGTGCTCGGCATGGGAGCCGCCCGCCAAAGCGATCGTCTTGGTCGCCGACGGGTCCCCGTAGGTGCAGTTGATGATCGAGATGTTGTCGAAATCGCTGATGCAGCCGTCGCTGGTCGACTCCGGAACGTCGTCCTTGGCCTCCAGCACCGTCGGACGCATCGGCAGGTTCGGCACCCGCGCGTGATCCAACAGCGCCCGGGCGCCGGGGTAATCGCCGGCTTTGAGCGCCACCAGTTCCTTGCCGCTCGCACGCTGCACCGTCACATGTTCGCGCCAGGTGAACGACGTCGCGGTGAGCGCCACCCCCAGCAGCGCAACGGTCGAGCCCAGGGCGATCGTCGGGCGGCGCAGTCGTTTCCTCCAGGGCACGGTCATGACCTGAGACACCTGAACGGGGGCGACTCTGCGCTTGCGAAGTGGCTCCTCGACGAATCGATTGGTCAGATAGGCCAGAACGCCCGCGATCAGCAGGATCGCAGCGCCGTCGTAGAAGCCGACATGAGATTGGTCCGTGTGCGCCAGCCAGAAGATCAGCAGCGGCCAGTGCCACAGGTACAGGGAGTAGGCGATCGTGCCGAGCCAGACCAGGGCGGGTGAAGCCAACAGACGACTTGTTACGGGCAGTCGATCACGCGTCGAAGGGCGGGCCTGCCGGTTGGCCGCGGCCAGAATGAGGAGCACCGCGGCACCGACGGGCACCAGCGCCCATGGACCCGGGAACTCCCTGACACCGTCGATCAGCGCGCCGCAGGACAAGACCGCAATCAAGCCGAGGCCGGCCAGGCCATTGCGTAGCCACATCGGCCAGGTCACGTACGGAACGGCGGCCCCGGCGAGAGCGCCGAGCAGAAGCTCCCAAGCCCGCGCGAAGCTGTTGTAGTACGCCGTCGTCTGGTCTGCCTGGTGAGCGAAGATCGCGTACACGAACGAGGCCACGGTCAGCACGGTCAGCAGCGTCACGAACAGGAACCGCAGCCGCTTGCTCGTCAGGCGGCCGAACAGCAACGCCACCGCGGCGATCAGGATCAGGAACGAGACGTAGAACTGACCCTGCACCGACATCGACCAAATGTGCTGCAGGGGACTCACCGCATCGCCCGCGCGCAGATAATTGGACGCGGTCTCGGCGAGTTCCCAGTTCTGGTAGTAACCCAGGCTCGCCAGGCTCTGTTCCGCGAACGTTTCCCACCGTGTCTCCGGCTGGATCAGGACGGTCAGGACCGCGGCAGCGGCCAGGACCACCACCAAAGCCGGAAGGAGGCGGCGCACCAACCGGACGAACTCCGACACCGGGGAAATCCGGGCGCCGGGTTCCAGGGCGGTACGTAGCAGCGAGCCACCGAAGAAGAAACCGGACAGCACCAGAAACACGTCGACTCCGCCGGAAACCCGGCCGAACCACACGTGAAAGACCGCCACCAGGGCGATGGCCACCCCGCGAAGACCGTCGAGATCGTGCCGATAGAAGCCGGACGTCCGCGTGCCCATCGACGCCCGAGTCCGGGAGGCTCCAGACCCGACCCCAGAGGTCGCCGCGGGCTTCAACCTGGGCGGGCGGGGTGGGCTGAGGGTCAACATGATCGCTGACAATCTACCCCCGCTACCCCGCCAGCTAGGCTCGCTGACTGTGTCGGCGTTGACCCCACAGCAAATCAGCGCCATCGATGCGGCGTATATCTGGCACCCCTACAGCACGATGGGGGACACGGCATTGGCTCCGGTCGTGGCCGTCGCCGCCAAGGGAGCCTGGCTGACGGTTGTTCGCGATGGGAGAGAAGTACCTGCACTCGACGCCATGAGCTCCTGGTGGACGGCAATCCATGGGCACGGCCACCCCGTGCTCGATGCGGCTCTGACTCGGCAATTGAGTGTGATGAATCACGTCATGTTCGGCGGTTTGACCCACGAACCCGCGGCGCGGCTGGCGCAACTGCTGGTCGACATCACCCCGGCCGGCCTTGACACCGTGTTCTTCTCCGATTCGGGATCGGTATCTGTCGAGGTGGCGGTCAAAATGGCGCTCCAGTACTGGCGCAGCCAGGGCCGGCACGGCAAACGCCGGCTGATGACGTGGCGTGGCGGTTATCACGGCGACACGTTCGCACCGATGAGCGTGTGTGACCCCGATGGCGGCATGCACGAACTGTGGCTGGGCGAAAACTCAGTGCTGACTCCCCAGATCTTCGCGCCGCACGTACCCGCCGAATATCAGCCGAACTACGTCGCGGCGTTCGAGGCCCAGCTACGCGAGCATGCGGACGACCTGGCGGCGGTCATCGTCGAGCCCGTGGTCCAGGGCGCGGGCGGCATGCGGTTCCACGACCCGAGGTATCTCGCCGACCTGCGCGACATCTGCGACCGGCACGACGTACTGCTGATCTTCGACGAGATCGCCACCGGTTTCGGCCGAACCGGTGAGTTGTTCGCGGCTGACCATGCCGGGGTGAGTCCGGACATCATGTGCGTGGGAAAGGCTTTGACCGGCGGCTACGTCACGCTGGCGGCGACCCTGTGTACGTCGGAGATCGCGCGGACGATCAGCGGCGGCGAGCCCGGCGCACTGATGCATGGGCCGACGTTCATGGCCAATGCGCTCGCCTGCGCGGTTTCGGTGGCCGCCGTCGAGTTGCTCATCAACCAGGACTGGCGCGCACGGGTCGCCGAGATCGGCGAGGGACTGAGGCACGGCTTGGATTCCGCCAGAAGCCTGCCCGGGGTGGCCGATGTCCGGGTCCTGGGAGCGATCGGGGTGATCGAGACCCACCGGCCCGTCGATCTGCGCATCGCCACGCCGATCGCGCTGGATGCCGGTGTCTGGCTGCGCCCGTTCCGAAATCTGATCTACGCCATGCCGCCGTTCATCTGTCCGCCGGGCGAAGTGGCCCAGATCACTTCGGCGATGGTCCGGGTCGCGAGGGATTTAGGCTGATAGCCGATGCATGACACCGACACCTCCCCGCTGGCCTGGATCGACGCTGTCGAGAGTCGGCGGCGAGCCGCCGGTCTGCGCCGCGAACTACGCCCGCGAGCGGCCGTCGCAACCGAACTCGACCTGGCCTCCAACGACTATCTCGGGCTGTCCCAGCATCCGAGCGTGATCGACGGCGGAGTAGCGGCCCTACGGACCTGGGGCGGCGGCGCGACGGGGTCCCGACTGGTCACCGGAAACACGGAACTGCACGAAGAATTCGAGTGCGAGCTGGCGGACTTCGTCGGGGCGCAATCCGCGCTGGTGTTCTCGTCCGGTTACACCGCGAACCTGGGCGCGGTGGTCGGCCTGTCCGGCCCCGGTGCGTTGCTGGTCTCCGACGCCTACTCGCATGCCTCGCTCGTCGACGCCTGCCGGCTCTCGCGTGCCCGGGTGGAGGTCGCACCGCACCGAGACGTGTCCGCGGTGGAGGCCGCGCTGGCGTCGCGTACCGAGGAGCGTGCCGTCGTCATCACCGATTCGGTGTTCAGTACCGACGGTGCTCTTGCGCCGCTACAGGATCTGTACGAGGTGTGTCGTCGTCACCGGGCGCTGATGCTCGTCGACGAGGCGCATGGTCTCGGCGTCCGGGGCCGGGGCGGCCGCGGTCTGGTCCACGAGTCGGGGCTGGCCGGTGCGCCCGATGTCGTCATCACGACGACCCTGTCGAAAGCGCTGGGCAGCCAGGGAGGCGTGGTGCTCGGTTCGGCGGTGGTCCGCGATCACCTGATCAATGCCGCGCGCCCGTTCATCTTCGACACCGGATTGGCTCCGGCCGCTGTCGGTGCGGCTCGGGCGGCGCTCAGGGTATTGATCGAGGAACCTTGGCGCGCGCAGGCGGTCATCGCCAACGCCGCGGCTCTAGCTGCCATGTGTCGGGTTCCCGGGGCGCCCGAATCCGCCGTCGTCTCGGTGGTACTCGGGGATCCCGAGGTCGCGGTCGCCGCGGCGGCGGCGTGCTTGGAGGCCGGCGTTCGAGTGGGATGTTTCCGGCCGCCGACGGTCCCCGCCGATACGTCGCGCCTGCGCCTGACCGCCAGGGCGTCGCTGACGGCGGAGGACCTGGAAATGGCGCGTGCCGTTCTGACGACGGTCCTCGGCGTCGGGCACTCGGCACCGGTTTCCTGAGCGACGATCAGCGGGGCTCATGGGCATTCTGGTCATCACCGGCACCGGCACCGGAGTGGGCAAGACGGTCGTCACCGCCGCCCTGGCCGGCCGCGCCCGAGTGGCCGGTGCGGACGTCGCCGTCTGCAAGCCGGTCCAGACCGGAACGGCGGACGGTGACGACGACCTGGCTGAAATCGGCCGGTTGTCGGGTGTCCGAACGCTGATCGGCGTGGCTCGCTATCCGGCCCCCCTGGCACCGGTGGCCGCTGCGGCGGAGGCGGGACTGCCCATGCCGACGTTCGCCGGAATCGTCACTGCCGTGCGGGATCTCGATGTGCCCGGGCGGTTGACCCTGGTCGAGGGAGCGGGCGGACTCCTCGTGGAGTTGGCGGCCGGTGGGGTGACCCTGCGGGATCTCGCGGTGGAGCTGGGTGCGGCCGTTCTGACTGTCGTGAGCCCGGGCCTGGGCACGCTCAACCACACGGCGCTGACATTGGAAGCCCTTGCAAACAAAGGACTTTCGTCAGCAGGGTTGGTGATCGGCAGCTGGCCCGCCGCGCCGGGACCCGCCGAGCGGTCAAATGTGGACGCGCTGGCGCGGCTGGGTCCGGTGCGGGCCGTGCTCCCGGAAGGTGCGGGGCGCCTGTGCGCGACCGAATTCACGGCGTTGAGTGCGCGCGCCTTCGAGCCCGAGTGGGTAGCGGATCTGGTGTGAGATGACGCATTCGATCGAACTGCTTCTCGACGAACACAGCGACTCGAGGATCCGGCACCTGTGGGCGGCGCTGCACGAAGCGGGAATTCCCAGCGCGGCCGCCATTCGGTCGTCGACCAATCGACCGCACATCACCTTGTTGGCCGCGGGCCGCATCGCCCCAGCGGTCGATCGAGAGCTGGCTGCGCTGGCCGATCGATTTCCCATCCCATGCGTGATCGGTGCGCCACTGGTCTTCGGAACGGGGCGCTTCACGCTGACCCGGATGGCCGTCTCGTCGGCGCAACTGCTCGCATTGCAGGCCGACGTCTACGAACGGTGCCTGCCGCATTTGTCCGCGGAACCGTTTCCGCATAGCGCGCCGGGGCAGTGGGTACCGCACGTCACGCTGGGCCGCCGGTTGACGTCCGCGCAGGTGGGTGGATCGCTCGATCTGCGTGAGATGACGGCTCCGGAAATCGTCGGCGAGCTGATCGGGCTTCGCCGTTGGGACGGTGACCAGCGCGAAGAGCACCTGATGACCGGCTGAAGCCGGTCTTCCCTTAACCTGAGTACCGTGACGCAGGCAGTCGTAGATGTTTTGGCACTGGCCCGGGAACAGGTGCTCGAGCGGGGCGAAGGACTTTCCCAAGCACAGGTGCTGGAGGTTCTGCAGCTGCCGGACGACCGTCTCGACGAGATCCTGGCCCTGGCCCACGAAGTGCGTATGCGCTGGTGCGGACCCGAGGTCGAGGTTGAGGGCATCATCAGCCTGAAGACGGGTGGCTGCCCCGAGGACTGCCATTTCTGCTCGCAATCCGGACTGTTCGCCTCCCCGGTGCGCAGCGCATGGCTGGATGTCCCCAGCCTGGTCGAAGCGGCCAAGCAGACCGCAAAGTCGGGGGCGACAGAGTTCTGCATTGTCGCCGCAGTCCGTGGCCCCGATGAACGGTTGCTAGCCCAGGTGGCGGCGGGTATCGAAGCGATCCGCAACGAGGTCGACATCCACATCGCCTGCTCGCTGGGCATGCTGAGCCAGGAGCAGGTCGATCGTCTGGCGGGCATGGGTGTGCACCGCTACAACCACAATCTCGAGACTTCGCGCTCGTTCTTCCCCAACGTGGTCACCACGCACACCTGGGAGGAACGCTGGGGGACCCTGCAGATGGTCCGCGACGCGGGTATGGAGGTATGCAGCGGCGGAATCCTCGGGATGGGTGAGACCCTCGAGCAGCGCGCCGAGTTCGCCGCGAATCTGGCGGAACTCGATCCCCACGAAGTTCCACTGAACTTCCTCAATCCGCGTCCGGGCACGCCCTTCGGCGACCTCGACGTGTTGCCGGCGAGTGAGGCCCTGAGGGCCGTCGCGGCGTTCCGGTTGGCGCTGCCGCGCACGATGCTGCGGTTCGCCGGTGGCCGTGAGATCACCCTCGGCGATCTGGGCGCCAAGAAGGGCATTCTGGGCGGTATCAACGCCGTCATCGTCGGCAACTACCTCACGACACTCGGCCGCCCCGCCGAGGCGGATCTGGAGCTTCTCGAAGACCTTCAGATGCCGATCAAGGCACTCAACGCCAGCCTGTAGACGCTGGAAGATGCTCGAGAACCTACCCGCGCCCGTGGGCGCCGGCATTTACAACGTGTACACCGGTGCTTCGAATGCTGATCTGGGCGCCGCCGACATTCCGACCGCCGCCCAGTTGGGTCTGGAACCTCCCCGCTTCTGCGCCGACTGCGGGCGGCGCATGGTGGTTCAGGTCCGCCCGGACGGCTGGTGGGCCGAATGCTCACGTCATGGGCGGGTGGATTCGAAAGATCTGGACACTCGACGGTGAGCAACCCCCCGGTCGACAGTCATCCGGTGGTCAGCAGGGCTCCCTCGGCCCGCAGCCCCCAGCCCCGCTTCTCCGGGCGGACGGCTGCCGTCGCCGTGGTGGCCGGCCTGGCCGCGGCCGGTGCCCTCGCCGGCGCGCTGTGGGCGTGGTCGGCCCCGCCGATCCACGGTGTCGTCGCTCTGACCAAGTCGGGGCTGCGTGTTCACACCTACCTGGGTGACGAGGCGGATCATTTCTTCGTCGCGGCGGCGATGATGACCGGAATTCTCTCGGGTGTCGCCGTCGTCGCGGCTGTTCTCATCTGGCAGTGGCGCGCCTATCGTGGCCCGGGCATCGTCACCGCGCTCTGGATTGGCGGGGTGGGCGCCGCGGCGGCCGCAGCGGGGGTGGGCGCCGCATTGGTGCATTGGCGCTACGGGTCTGTGGTGTTCGAGACGGCACCCGTCACGCCGGAGAACCGCGTCTACTACTTCACCGAGGCTCCGGCGGTGTTCTTCGGGCACGCGCCCCTTCAGATCGCCGCAACGTTGCTGTTTCCCGGCGCGCTTGCTGCGTTGGTGTATTCGCTGCTCGCGGCGGCTACTCCCAGAGACGATCTCGGGGCTTGGACGCCTGCTGTGCCGGTGGAATCAGAGCGGCCGCAGGGGCAGATCGCGCCCGGCGAACACCCGGGCCACGATTCCGCCCAGTCGTACCATGCCCAGGTAGGTGAGCGGATTGAACAACGTGGGCCAAGTGGTCCGAACGATGTGGTCGTTCACGGGACGCCCGGCGAACCGGTCGATCAGCCACCGCATGGTCATGGGCGCTGACATCGGGTGAAGCAGGATGTGCCCGCTGAACTTGTCGCGGTGGTACGTGACCTGCGCTCCGCCCTGTGAGTAGGTGTGCGCGACATCGTCGATGTCCTCGACTCCGATGATCGAGTCGTGGACGGCTTGCACAATCAGCAACGGAACGGTCGGGATCGCCTTGCCGAGTTTGATGTCGTCGAAGACGTGCTGAACCTCGGGGGTCTGCAGGAGATCCTCGAGTGGGGGAGTCACCAGGTGGTCCATATCGGTCTTGAAGAACTTGATCAGCGCTCCGAGAGTGCTCATCCCCTCCAGCAGTTTGAGTAAACCGAGTCCCTCGGACGTGGCGTGGTGCTCGATGACCCGGCGAAGATCGGGATACGTCTTCATGAGCGCGGCGACGACAAGCGCCGGTAGTGCAGAGAACGGCGTGCCGTTGAGCCGTCGGAACGTGTTGCCCAGATCGCCCACCGGCGAGCCGAGCACAGCGCCGGCGATATTGAGTTCGGGCGCGTATTCGGCCTGCATCTCGACGGCCCAGGCGCTTGCCAAGCCGCCACCCGAGTAGCCCCAGAGACCTATCTGGGTGTCGGGGGCGAGGCCGAAACGGGGGCTGGCGAGTGTCGCGCGCAGGCCGTCCAGCACGTGATAGCCGGGCTCGCAGGGGGCACCCCAGACGCCGGCGGCACCCTCATGGTCCGGAACGGACACCATCCAGCCCTCCGCGAGGGCGGCGGCGATCATGAGGTATTCGAATTGGGCAAAGCAGCCGACGGGCTTGGCCCGGTGGCGGAGGGCGTACGAGGGGAAACAGCGCGCCGATACGGCGTCGATGGCGCACTGGTAGGAGAGGACCGGGCGGACGTCGCCGGGGGAATGATCGGGGGGAACCAGGACGGTGGTGGTGGTGGTCTGGGGCTTGCCGTGCCTGTCGGTGGTCCGATAGAGCAGTTGGGTGGCGGTGACGCGCTGCGGAATGAGGCCGAGGAAGCCGAGTTCGACGTCGCGTGCCCGCAGGATCGTGCCGGGCCGGGCGAATTCGAAGCCCCGTGGCGGGTGGTGGAACGGGTCGTCGGCGGGGTCGAGGGGACGTTCGCCCGGCGTGAGCTCCTGGTGAGGTGCGAGCCAGACCAGGTCCGCGTCGAATAACCCGGCCGCGCTGCCTACGTTCATCCGAATATTTCTACCTTAAGGGCCCCGTAAGAATCTAGTCCGGCTATCCGGGTGGCCGAAGCGCGGCGAACTCGTCGGTGACGCGCAGGCTCGCGTCGGTGAACCGGTACAGCGCCGCTGGCCGGCCGCCGGAACGGCCGGGGTGGGTGGTTGTCCCGGTGCGGGTGATGACTCCCCGGCGCGCCAGCACGCGCTGGAGATTGGTCGCGTCGACCTGGTAGCCGAGCGCGGCGCCATAGATGTCCCGAAGCGATGAGAGTGCGAAATCCTTTGGCGCAAGCGCGAATCCGATGTTGGTGTACGACAGTTTGGCCACGAGCCGGGCTTGGGCGTGCGCCACCATGGTGCCGTGGTCGAAGGCCATCGGCGGCATGTCGTTCACCGGGTGCCAGCGGGTGTCGGGCGGGAGTTCGGGGGTCGCGGGGGAGGGGACCAGTCCGAGGAAGGTCGAGGCGATCGTCCGTCGGCCCGGCACCCGATGCGGATCGGAGAAAATGGCGAGCTGCTCCAAGTGGGCAATCTCACGCAGATCGACCTTCTCCGCGAGTTGCCGGCGGACGGAGGTGATCAGGTCTTCGTCGGAGCGCAGCTGCCCGCCGGGGAGTGACCACCGGCCTTGTTGCGGCTCGAGTGCGCGTTGCCACAGCAGCACATTGAGCTTCGGCTTACCGGTGCCCGACTCGCCGGGCTGGTAGCCGACCTGGAATACGACGGCAAGCACCTCGTGTTCGGTGCTAGTATGAACCATGTTTTCGATTATAAGTCGAAAACCTCCGACGCAGACGAGGGGGCGGCCATGACCGTCTTGGATCGGGCCGACGCTCTTGCGACCCGCATCGTCGATGGCCCGGACGGTTACCGGGGTGTCATCGGCGACGGCGAATGGGCTGCCGAGATACGCAGGTTGGCGAAACTTCGGGGCGCGACAATCCTCGCTCACAACTACCAGCTCCCCGAGATCCAGGATGTCGCCGATCATGTTGGCGATTCGCTGGCGCTATCCCGGATCGCCGCGGAGGCGGCAGAGGACACCATCGTGTTCTGCGGCGTGCATTTCATGGCCGAGACGGCCAAGATCCTCAGCCCGGCCAAGACCGTTCTGATTCCGGACCAGCGCGCAGGGTGTTCGCTTGCCGATTCAATCACCGCCGAAGAACTGCGAGCGTGGAAAGGCGAATTCCCCGACGCGGTGGTCGTGTCCTATGTGAACACGACCGCCGCGGTGAAGGCGCTGACCGACATCTGCTGCACCTCGTCCAACGCCGTCGAAGTGGTGGCCTCCATTCCCGCCGACCGGGACGTGCTGTTCTGCCCCGATCAGTTCCTCGGCGCGCACGTCCGGCGCATGACCGGACGCTCGAACCTGCACATCTGGGCGGGCGAATGCCATGTGCACGCCGGAATCAACGGTGACGAGCTCGCCGACCAGGCGCGCCACCACCCGGATGCGGAGCTGTTCGTTCATCCCGAATGTGGCTGCGCCACATCGGCGTTGTATCTCGCGGGTGAAGGCGCCGTGCCGGCCGACAGGGTGAAGATTCTCTCCACCGGCGGGATGCTGGACGCCGCGAGGGAATCGAAGGCCCAACAGGTTCTGGTCGCCACCGAGGTCGGGATGCTCCACCAATTGCGCCGTGCCGCGCCGGGAGTCGACTTCCTTGCGGTCAACGACAAGGCGTCCTGCAAGTACATGAAGATGATCACACCCGCGGCCCTGCTTCGCTGTTTGGTAGAGGGCGCCGACGAAGTCGATGTCGACATCGAGACTGCCCGACTGGCCCGGGCCAGCGTCCAGCGCATGATCGAAATCGGACAGCCCGGCGGCGGAGAATGACACCCCGCGTCCGGTGCGGGGGCCGCGGCTTTCCGGAGTGGCAACAGCGGGCGGATGTCGTCGTGATCGGTACCGGGGTCGCCGGCCTGGCGGCGGCCCTCGCAGCACACCGAAGAGGCAGTCGCACAATAATTTTGAGCAAGGATCCGGACACCGCGACGTTCTACGCTCAGGGCGGGATCGCGGTGGTGCTACCCCGGACCGACGATTCGGTGGCGGCACACGTCCGCGACACTCTGGCGGCAGGCGCCGGCCTGTGCGACCCGGCTGCCGTGCGTTCGATCGTCGCGGACGGGTACCGGGCAGTTGCCGATCTCGTCGCGGATGGGGCCCGCTTCGACGAGAGTTCGCCGGGCAAGTGGGCATTGACCCGTGAAGGCGGCCATTCCCGGCGTCGGATCATCCATGCCGGAGGCGATGCGACCGGAGCGGAGGTGCAGCGCGCGCTCGATCGGGCCACCGCCGCACTGGACATCCGCCGCAGCCACATAGCCCTCGAAATCCTGCATGACGGCTCAGCGGTCACCGGCGTCCTGGTCCGCAGCCCGGACGGACTCGGGGTGGTGCATGCCCCATCCGTGATTCTGGCTACCGGCGGACTCGGACATCTGTACCGCGCAACCACCAACCCCGAGGGATCGACGGGCGACGGAATTGCGCTGGCGTTGTGGGCGGGAGCTTCGATCAGCGACATCGAATTCGTTCAGTTCCACCCGACCATGTTGTTCGAGCGGAACGGCACCGGACGGCGTCCGCTCATCACCGAGGCGCTGAGAGGCGAGGGCGCGGTACTACGCGACGCGCGTGGTGATTCAGTCACCAGCGGTGTCCACCCCATGGGCGATCTGGCTCCGCGCGACGTCGTCGCCGCCGCGATCGAGGCGCGGCTGAACGAGACCGGCGATGACTGCGTCTATCTGGACGCCCGCTCGGTTGCCGGGCTGACCGAGCGATTCCCGACTGTCACGGCATCGTGCCGGGCGGCCGGGATCGACCCGGAGCGGGATTTGATTCCGGTCGTTCCGGGTGCCCACTACAGCTGCGGTGGTGTCCAGACAGACGTGCATGGGCGGACCGACCTGCCCGGATTATTCGCGGCCGGTGAGGTCGCGCGAACTGGTATGCACGGTGCCAATCGGCTGGCGTCGAACAGCCTGCTGGAGGGCCTCGTGGTCGGTGCCAGAGCGGGCGTTCTTGGCTGCGAGCATTCCCGCACCGCTGGCGTTGCGATGGCGAAAGGTATTCAGCGGCAACATGATTCGATCGATCGCCGTACTCTGCAGCAGGCGATGAGCCGGTGGGCTTCGGTGGTTCGCGACGCCGACGGATTAGGCGGCCTGATCGACGTTCTGGAGGAATCGGAGAGCCGGGTCGTCAGCGACCGCCGCGGCTTCGAGGACGCCGCGCTGACGGCTGCCGCACGTGCCGTGGCGACAGAGGCGTTGGCCCGCACGGAATCGCGCGGGTGTCATCACCGCGCGGACTTTCCGGATACCGACCCGGCGCAGGCGGTCAGCCAGGTCCTGCGTATCGATGCCGCGGTGGCCCGAGCAGGATGACGCCGAGCAGTTTGACGCCGGGAGAAATGACGCTGTCCGCCCTTGAACTCGACGAGGCGGGGGCACTGATCCGTCGGGCTCTCGACGAAGACCTGCGCTACGGACCAGACGTAACGACGTCGGCCACCGTCGCGGCCGATTCGACGGCGACGGCGCGCCTGGTCGCCCGTGAACCGGGAGTGGTTGCCGGCGTCGATGTTGCACTGCTGGTGCTCGATCAGGTCCTCGGTTCCGACGGTTATCGCAGCGAAGGACGGATCGCCGATGGAACGCAGGTCGCCGCCGGCGATGCGTTGTTGGTGGTTCATGCCCCGACCCGGGGCCTGCTCACCGCCGAACGCACCCTGCTGAACCTGGTGTGCCATCTGTCGGGCGTTGCCACGGCAACGGCTGCGTGGGTCGCGGCGATCGACGGAACCCACGCCGAGATCCGCGACACCCGTAAGACGTTGCCCGGCTTGCGTGCGCTGCAGAAATACGCGGTCAGGGTGGGTGGCGGCGTCAACCACCGGATGGGGCTCGGCGACGCGGCGCTCATCAAGGACAACCACGTCGCAGCCGCGGGTTCGGTGGTGGCTGCTTTGCGGGCCGTTCGCGCAGCGGCACCGGATCTTCCGTGCGAAGTCGAGGTCGACACCCTGGAACAACTGGACGAGGTGCTGGCCGAGGACGTGCAGCTGGTGTTGCTCGACAATTTCCCGGTCTGGCAAACGCAGATCGCGGTCCAGCGCCGCGACGCCCGGGCGCCGGGCGTCCTGCTCGAGTCGTCGGGTGGTCTGACACTCGAGACTGCCGCCGAATACGCGGGTACCGGCGTCGACTATCTGGCGGTGGGTGCGCTCACCCACTCGGTCCGGGTTCTCGACATCGGCCTGGACATGTAAGTCGTCCCGCCGGGGATCAGGGGCCGGGGATCAGGGGCCGGGGATCAGGAGATGTCGGCGACGAAAACTCCGACGCCGCGGCGTGCGCCCGCGCGAGCGATACGCGGAAGCGATGGGTCGTCGGTCCCGGCGGGTAGAACTCTCGGGTTGACCAGATGCAGGTCTTGCCGCGCGACGTGGATATCGGCTTCGCCCGCGGCCAGCACGTTCTTGACCCAATTGGTTTTGCCGTGCGCGAGCAAAATCGCCAGCACCTTGTCCTGGCGATAGGCCGACACCACCGTCTCGTAGACGGTCCCAGATTTACGGCCGCGATGCTTGATCACGGCAACGCCGGGCATGTGCCTGGCGATCGGCCGGATCATCGGATTGATGTACTTGATCTGGAAGTTCTCGAACCACACCGGAAACTTCATCGGGACGCCGGGGGCATTGTTCGGATGATCTTTCGTGGACATCGAGATCGAGCCTACCCAGCGAAGCGCGGGTTGCGAGGCGCCATTGAGGACGTCAGACCGTGGCGCCGCGACGTACCAGGGACAGTGCCACGGCGGCCGTCGCGAAAAGTCCCGAGAAAGTCCTGTTCAGCGTCGTTTGCTGCCGGGGTGTGCGCAACCAGCGAAGCAGATGCGACGCCAGCCCGGCATAGAGGCCCATCACTACCAGGTCGACGATCGTCATGGTGGCGCCGATCGCCAGGTACTGCGGTACCAGCGGTGCCGTCAGCACGACGAACTGCGGAACCACGGCCAACAGGAACACCAATCCCTTCGGATTGGTCATGTTGACCAGGAAGCCACGCATAAGCAGAGCCAGTCTGCCGCTGTCGACGGGTGTCCCCAGATCCTCGCTGAGGTCCTGCGGCACCGCGCGCCACTGTCTTACGGCGAGATACACCAGGTAGGCGACCCCGACCCACTTGATCACGGTGAACATCAGGACGGACTTCGCCACGATCGCGCCGAGACCCACCGCAACCAGCGCCAACTGCAACATCAGGCCGATCTGCAGGCCGGCGATGCTCCAATAGCCCCGCCGCACGCCATGCCGTAATCCTGTGGCCATCGACTGGATCGCACCGGCTCCCGGGGACAGGCTGATGGCGAGTGACGCGCCCACGAATGCCAGCCACAGCTCCCATTCCATGGTCGAAGTATCGGCCCGTCGGTCGCCACCCCCAAATCAATTTTTGTTCGGATGTGCCGATCAGGGACAATCGGTTCGATGACTGACTTCGCCATGACCCGGATCGACCTGCGCGGGCGGGTGCTGAACGCCGCCGCCCTGCGTTCCGCGCTACCGCGTGGTGGAGTGGATGTCGATTCGGTGGTTCCGAAGATTCGTCCGATAGTCGAAGACGTCGCCGCGCGCGGAGCGCAGGCCGCGCTCGAGTACGGCGCGCAATTCGATGGTGTCGCGCCGGGCGCAGTACGGGTTCCGGCCGCAGAGCTCGAGACTGCCCTGGCAGCCCTTGACGGCGACGTTCGGGCGGCGCTGGAAGTCGCCATCGACCGGACGCGTGCCGTCCACACCGATCAGCGCCGCATCGACACCATCACGCTTTTCCCGTCCGGCGCCTCGGTGAGCGAACGATGGGTGCCGGTCGAGCGGGTCGGGCTCTATGTTCCGGGTGGCAATGCGGTGTACCCGTCGAGCGTGGTGATGAACGTCGTGCCGGCTCAGGAAGCGGGTGTCGAATCGCTGGTGGTGGTGAGCCCGCCGCAGAAGCAGTTCGACGGACTTCCGCATCCGACCATTCTGGCGGCGGCGGCGTTGCTCGGTGTCGATGAGGTGTGGGCCGTCGGGGGTGCTCAAGCGGTGGCATTGCTTGCCTACGGCGGTACCGACACCGATGGATCGGAGCTCGCACCGGTCGACATGATCACCGGCCCCGGCAACATCTACGTCACCGCCGCAAAACGCATCTGCCGAAGCCAGGTGGGCATCGACGCCGAGGCCGGGCCGACCGAGATCGCGATCCTGGCCGACCATACGGCTGATCCGGTGCATGTGGCGGCGGATCTGATCAGCCAGGCCGAGCACGACGTGATGGCGGCGAGCGTGTTGGTGACCGACAGTGCCGAACTGGCCGATGCCACGGACCTGGAACTGGCGCAACAGGTCGCAATGACCAAACACCGCGAACGAGTGACTGAGGCACTGACCGGACGGCAATCGGCGATCGTTCTGGTCGACGACGTCGATGCCGGTGTGCGGGTGGCCAACGCCTACGCGGCTGAGCATCTTGAGGTCATCACAGCCGCGGCGGAGGAGGTGGCGGGGCGTATCCGCGCCGCCGGAGCGATTTTCGTGGGCGCCTGGTCGCCGGTAAGCCTCGGTGACTATTGCGCCGGCTCGAACCACGTGTTGCCCACCGCGGGGTGTGCCCGGCATTCGAGTGGCTTGTCCGTTCAGACGTTCCTGCGCGGCATTCACGTCATCAACTACACCGAGGCGGCGCTCAAAGACGTTTCGGGACATGTCATCACACTGGCCAACGCCGAGGATCTGCCCGCCCACGGGGAAGCCGTCCGGCGGAGGTTCGAACGATGAGGGGTTCGAACGATGAGGGGTTTCGAACGATGACGGGGGATCTTCCCGGCAGTCGAGTCAGCCTGTCGGAGCTGCTGATCAGGGACAACCTGCGAGGCAAAAGTCCTTATGGCGCACCGCAACTCGATGTCGCCGTGCGACTCAACACCAACGAGAATCCGCATCCGCCGAGTAGGGCGCTCGTCGACGATGTGGCGAATTCGGTTCGGGCCGCGGCAGCCGAGTTGCACCGCTACCCCGACCGTGATGCCGTCGAACTTCGGCGCGATCTTGCCGCGTACCTCGCTGCCCGCTGCGGCGTCGATGTGGGATACGAGAATGTCTGGGCCGCAAACGGATCCAATGAGATCCTCCAGCAACTGCTGCAGGCCTTCGGCGGCCCGGGCCGTACGGCGATCGGTTTCGTGCCGTCGTATTCGATGCACCCGATCATCGCGGACGGTACTCAGACCGAGTGGATCGAGACGGCCCGGGACGCGGACTTCGGGCTGGATATCGACGCGGCGGTCGCTGCGATCGCCGAACGCGGGCCGGATATCGTCTTCGTCGCAAGCCCCAACAACCCTTCGGGCCAAAGCATTCCGATGGCCGACCTCCGCTGCCTGCTCGATGCGATAGCCTCCCAGCCGCGTGGAATCCTGATTCTCGACGAGGCCTACGGCGAATTCTCGTCGGAGCCCAGCGCCGTCGGATTGATCGACGAGTACCCCGACCGACTGGTCGTGACGCGCACCATGAGCAAGGCATTCGCTTTCGCGGGCGGGCGGCTCGGCTACTTCGTCGCCGCGCCCGCGGTTGTGGACGCGGTCCAGTTGGTTCGTCTGCCGTACCACCTGTCGGTGCTCACCCAGGCCGCGGCACGCGCGGCCCTGCGGCATGCCGACGAGACACTGGGCAGCGTCGCGGCGCTTGCGGCCGAACGCGATCGCGTGGCCGAGCAGCTCGCCGCCCTGGGGTTTCGGGTCATCCCCAGCGACGCGAATTTCGTCCTGTTCGGCGAATTCGCCGATGCCCCAACAACGTGGCGAGGCTACCTCGATGACGGAGTCCTGATTCGCGACGTCGGAATCACCGGCTTTCTGCGCGCAACAATCGGATTGCCCGAAGAGAACGACGCCTTCCTGGCCGCCAGCGCACGTCTGGCCGGCACTCAACTGGCTGCGCCCCTAGGAGCACGATGACCACCACTGTCGACACCAAGATCGCCGGCCCAACCGCGCGTCGCGCTCGGATCGAACGGAAGACCAAAGAGTCCGACATCGTCGTCGAACTCGATCTCGACGGCACCGGTACGGTCGTCGTCGACACCGGCGTTCCGTTCTTCGACCACATGCTGACCGCATTGGGCAGCCACGCGAGCTTCGACCTGACAGTCACCGCCCGCGGCGACGTCGAGATCGAGGGGCACCACACGATCGAGGACACCGCCATCGTTCTCGGGACCGCACTCGGGCAGGCATTGGGCGACAAGAAGGGGATTCGCCGATTCGGCGATTCCTTCATCCCGATGGACGAGACGCTGGCGCACGCCGCCGTCGACGTGTCCGGGCGCCCGTATTTCGTGCACCTGGGCGAGCCGGAGTTCATGGTCGACTTCACCATCGCCGGCTCGAGCGTGCCGTACCACACGGTCATCAATCGGCACGTATTCGAATCGATCGCCAGCAATGCCCGAATCGCGTTGCACGTGCGCACGATTTACGGCCGGGACCCGCACCACATCACCGAGGCGCAGTACAAGGCTGTGGCCCGGGCGCTCCGTCAGGCTGTCGAACCCGATCCTCGCGCCACCGGCGTGCCCTCCACCAAAGGTGTGCTGTGACGGCTGGTAAGTCCGTCGTCGTATTGGATTACGGCTCAGGCAATCTGCGTTCGGCTCAACGTGCTCTCGAGCGAGTGGGCGCCGATGTCGAGGTCACCGCCGACCCGGACCGCGCGCTCAACGCCGGCGGGCTGGTGGTTCCCGGGGTTGGCGCCTTCGACGCCTGCATGACGGGCTTGCGTGGGATCGGTGGCGACCGCATCATCGCGGAACGCGTCGCCGCCGGAAGGCCTGTTCTCGGTGTCTGCGTCGGTATGCAGATTCTGTTCGCCCGAGGCGTCGAATTCGGCATCGAGACCAGGGGCTGCGGGCAATGGCCGGGTGCCGTGACCAAGCTGGACGCGCCCGTCATCCCACACATGGGCTGGAATGTGGTGGACGCCGCGCCCGGAAGCCGGCTCTTCGCGGGCCTGCCGATCGATAGCCGGTTTTATTTCGTGCATTCCTACGCCGCCCAAAAATGGGAGGGGGCCCCGACCGCATTGACCACCTGGGCCACCCATCAGGTGCCGTTCCTGGCCGCGGTCGAAGACGGCCCGCTGTCGGCTACACAATTTCATCCGGAGAAGAGCGGTGATGCGGGCGCAACGTTGCTCGCCAATTGGGTTGGGGGACTTCAATGAGTTTGATTCTGTTGCCGGCCGTCGACGTCGTCGACGGCCGTGCGGTGCGCCTGGTGCAGGGCAAGGCCGGTAGCGAGACCGAGTACGGTTCCGCGCTCGATGCGGCGATGACCTGGCAGCGTGACGGCGCCGAGTGGATCCATCTGGTGGATCTCGACGCGGCCTTCGGCCGTGGCTCCAACCGCGACCTGCTGGCCACGGTCGTCGGTTCGCTCGACGTCAAAGTGGAGTTGTCCGGTGGCATACGGGACGACGAGTCGCTGAAGGCCGCGCTGGCGACCGGCTGCACGCGCGTCAACATCGGGACGGCGGCGCTGGAAGATCCCGTTTGGTGCGCGCAGGCGATCGCCGAGCACGGTGACAAGGTGGCGGTCGGCCTGGACGTACAAATCGTTGAGGGCGAACATCGGCTGCGCGGTCGCGGCTGGGAGACCGACGGCGGTGATCTCTGGCAGGTTCTGGAACGCCTTGACAGCGAAGGCTGTTCGCGGTTCGTCGTCACCGACGTCACCAAGGACGGAACGCTCACAGGCCCGAACATCGAACTTCTCGAGGGCGTCGCGGAATGCACGGACGCCCCGGTTATCGCCTCCGGCGGGGTGTCGAGCCTCGACGATCTGCGCTCCATCGCAACATTGACCGACTGCGGTGTTGAAGGTGCAATCGTCGGAAAAGCTTTGTACGCAGGTCGTTTCACGCTGCCAGAGGCGTTGGCCGCCGTCAGCGGGCGGTGAGTCGAGCACGACGATGTCGCTGTCTACCGTAGATCTCGAGGGTCTCGTGGCCGAGGCGACGACGATCCTCGATGAGGCGTCGAAGCAGTTCGTGTCGGGTCACAGAGCGGAATCGGCGGTTCAGAAGAAGGGCAACGATTTCGCCACCGAGGTCGACCTCAGCATCGAACGTCACGTCGTCGCCGCGTTACAGGCGGCCACCGGAATCGGTGTGCACGGTGAGGAGTTCGGCGGGCCCGATTTGAATTCACCGTTGGTCTGGGTATTGGATCCGATCGACGGCACATTCAACTACGCGGCCGGATCGCCGATGGCGGCGATTCTGTTGGGGCTGTTGCGCGATGGCGAGCCGGTGGCGGGGTTGACCTGGGTGCCGTTCGCGGATCAGCGGTACACGGCCGTGCAGGGGGGACCCCTGCGCTGCAATGGCGTGGCACAGTCGACGCTTCAGCCTTCGGATGTATCCCAGAGCATCGTCGGGATGGGAACGTTCAATGTCGATGCTCGCGGCCGGTTTCCGGGTCGCTATCGGCTCGCGATTCTGGAAGACATGAGTCGTGTCTCGTCGAAGCTGCGCATGCACGGGGCGACAGGTATCGACATCGCCTATGTGGCGGCCGGAATCATGGGCGCCGCAATCAGTTTCGGCCATCACGTGTGGGACCACGCGGCAGGGGTCGCCTTGGTGCGTGCCGCCGGCGGTATCGTCACCGATCTGTCCGGCGAAGACTGGACCGTCGGATCGCTTTCGGCCGTGGCGGCGGCACCGGGTGTGTACGAACAAGTTCTGGAGGTTTTGAGTCGGGTGGGTTCACCGGAGGAATATCGCTGATGTCCGTCGCTGTGCGTGTGATCGCCTGTCTCGACGTCGATGCGGGCAGGGTGGTCAAGGGCGTCAATTTCGAGAATCTGCGTGACGCGGGCGATCCCGTCGAACTGGCCGCCGCCTATGACGCGGAGGGGGCGGACGAACTCTGCTTCCTGGACGTCACCGCGTCGTCATCCGGTAGGGCGACGATGCTCGATGTGGTGCGACGCACCGCGGAGCAGGTTTTCATCCCACTGACGGTCGGCGGCGGTGTTCGCGCAATCGCCGATGTGGATTCGCTGTTGCGCGCCGGGGCCGACAAAGTCGCGGTGAACACTGCGGCCATCAGCCGGCCGGAGCTGCTGGCCGAGTTGGCTCAGCAATTCGGATCCCAGTGCATCGTGTTGTCGGTCGACGCCCGCACGGTGCCTGCCGGATCGTCTCCCACTCCGTCGGGCTGGGAGGTGACTACTCATGGCGGGCGCCAGGGGACAGGTATCGACGCGATCGAATGGGCCGTCAGGGGAGCAGAACTGGGTGTCGGTGAGATTCTGCTGAACTCGATGGACGCCGACGGCACCAAAACCGGCTTCGACCTGAAGATGCTGGCGGCCGCCCGGGCGGCTGTGACGGTCCCCGTCATCGCCAGCGGGGGTGCCGGTGCGCTGGGGCATTTCGCACCCGCGGTGGAAGCCGGGGCGGATGCGGTGTTGGCGGCCAGCGTATTTCACTTCGGTGACCTGACGATCGGTCAGGTCAAGGCCGCGATGGCCGCCGAGGGAATCACCGTCCGATGAGCCTCGACCCCGAAATCGCCGCACGGCTGAAGCGCGACGCGGCCGGACTGTTCGCGGCGATCGCACAGGAACGCGGCACCGGTGCGGTGCTGATGGTCGCCTGGATGGACGATGAGGCGCTGGCGAGGACCCTGGCGACCCGCGAAGCTACATATTTCTCGAGGTCCCGTGGCGAGTACTGGGTCAAGGGCGCGACATCGGGGCACACCCAGCACGTGCACGCGGTGCGCCTGGATTGTGATGGCGACGCCGTTTTGCTCGAAGTGGATCAGGCGGGTGGAGCCTGCCACACCGGCGATCACACCTGCTTCGACGCCGACCTGCTGCTGGGCCCTGAGTAGTCAGCGCGCCCGATCCCGCAGCGCTCGCAGCGCGCTGTCGGCGTGGGTGTCCATGTTCACTTCGCTGGAGATGACGTCTAATACCCTTCGGTCGGTGTCGATCACGAAGGTGGTTCGCTTGACTGGGCTCAGCTTCCCCAGCAGCCCTCGTTTGACGCCGAACTGTGTCGCGACGGCGCCGTCTACGTCTGAAAGCAGCGGATAGTCGAATTTCCGCATATCGGCGAACTTGGCCTGCTTTGCGACAAGATCTGTACTGATGCCCACGGGTGTTGCGCCGACAGCGGCGAACTCGCCGGCCAGGTCACGGAAGTGGCACGCCTCCTTGGTGCATCCGGGTGTCATGGCGGCAGGGTAGAAGAACAACGCGATCGGTCCGCCGGCGAGCAGATTCGACAGCGAACGAGTCGTCCCGGTCTGATCGGGCAGCTCGAACTCGGTCACCCGGTCACCACGCTTCATGGTGCCCAACGCTACGCCGGTCAGCGGCACCCGGGAATTCGGTACGCGCGCATATCAAGTGGTGGGCGAATTCGTCCTAGCCGGCGCTACGGCGAATGCCCGGGTGCTTTCTGCGAGTATGTATCGGTGCAATCGAACCTCGCCGCTACGACCACGCGGGACGAGTTCCTGATGCTGGCCGCAGAGCACCGCGTTGTGCCTGTCACCCGCAAGGTGCTGGCCGACAGCGAGACACCGTTGTCGGCTTATCGGAAGCTCGCTGCGAGCCGGCCGGGAACATTCCTGTTCGAGTCCGCGGAGAACGGACGGTCTTGGTCTCGCTGGTCATTCATCGGTGCGGGTTCGCCGTCGGCGTTGACCGTTCGGGACGACGAGGCGGTGTGGCTCGGGACGCCTCCACGGGGCGCGCCGTCCGGGGGGGACCCATTGCACGCACTACGCGAGACGATGGGCCTGCTGTCGACCGGACCCCTGCCGGGCTTGCCGCCTCTGTCTGGCGGGATGGTCGGATTCTTCGCCTATGACTTCGTTCGTCGGCTGGAACGGCTGCCGCAGCTGGCGGTTGACGACCTGGGACTGCCGGACATGTTGCTCATGCTGGCCACCGATTTGGCGGCGTTCGATCACCACGAGGGCACCATCACACTGATCGCGAACGCGGTGAACTGGGACGGTTCCAACGAGCGTGTGGACATGGCGTACGAAGATGCGGTCGCCCGGCTCGACGTGATGACCGAGGCGCTCGGGCAGCCGCTGGAATCGACCGTCGCGACCTTCTCCACGCCTGCCCCGCAGCACCGCGCGCAATGCACGGTGGAGGAATACGGCGCGGTGGTGGAGCGGTTGGTGGGCGAAATCGAGGCTGGTGAGGCATTCCAGGTGGTGCCTTCCCAGCGGTTCGAGATGGACACCGACGTCGATCCGCTAGACGTCTACCGGATGTTGCGGGTGTCCAACCCGAGCCCCTACATGTACTTGCTCCACGTCCCGAATGAGTCTGGGGAGACTGACTTTTCGATCGTCGGTTCGAGTCCCGAGGCATTGGTGACCGTGACCGACGGCTGGGCGAAGACGCATCCGATCGCAGGTACCCGGTGGCGCGGCGGAACGGACGAAGAAGATCACCTCCTGGCGAAGGAGTTGTTGTCCGACGAGAAGGAACGTGCCGAGCATCTGATGCTGGTCGACCTCGGGCGTAATGATCTCGGCCGGGTCTGTGTACCAGGGACCGTCCGGGTCGACGACTACAGCCACATCGAGCGCTACAGCCATGTCATGCATCTGGTGTCGACGGTCACCGGTCTGCTTGCGCCCGAGCACACGCCACTCGATGCCGTCATGGCTTGTTTCCCGGCCGGAACGTTGTCGGGCGCGCCGAAGGTCCGGGCCATGGAGTTGATCGAGGAGGTGGAGAAGACCCGTCGCGGTCTCTACGGCGGTGTCGTCGGCTACCTGGACTTCGCCGGCAACGCGGACTTCGCGATCGCGATTCGCACCGCCTTGATGCGGCGCGGGACCGCGTACGTTCAGGCCGGTGGGGGGGTCGTCGCGGATTCCAACGGGCCGTACGAATATACGGAGGCCTCCAATAAGGCCAAGGCGGTTCTGAACGCTATCGCGGCTGCTGAGACTTTGGGCGCGCCGTGATTCGAATCGCCCAGGGGCTCTTGATGATTGCCGCTGCGGGGCTCTGGGTGGCGTCGAGAATGACGTGGGTCGAGGTGCGGACATTCGACGGTCTCGGACCGCCGAGGACATCCGAGGTGGCGGGCGCCGACTGGTCGAACGCACTATTGCCCTTCGCGGTGCTGCTGCTGGCCGCTGCGGTGGCCGGCCTGGCCGTTCGGGGCTGGCTGCTGCGTGGACTCGCGATTTTGGTCGCGCTTGTGACGCTGGCCCTCGGCTACCTGGGTGTGAGCCTCGTCGTGACGCCCGATATCGGAGCGCGTGGCGCGGAACTGGCTGGGGTGTCGGTGATCACGCTGGTGGGCAGTGACCGTCACTACGGCGGAGCGATCGTCACGTTGGTATCCGGGTCGGTGGCTTTGCTGGCCGCGGTTCTGCTGATGCGTTCGGCGGGTGCGGGCGGACGGTCGGGAAGCAGGTACACGACGCCGGCGGCCCGCAGGGCGGCAGGGCCCGACGCCGACGCAGGTACCGGTGTCTCCGAGCGTGGGATGTGGGATGCGCTGGACGAGGGGCGCGATCCGACCGAGCGGCAGGGGCGGTGACGGACGACCCATCACGGACGGCTACCCTTCGATGATCACCGGCGCGATCGCCGGCAGCCTCGAGAAGGGACCCGGGTGGGATGAGTTCGGCAACCGTGCTCGACTCCATCATCGAGGGAGTCCGCGCGGATGTCGCCGCCCGCGAGGCGATCGTGAGCATGGCCGAGGTGAAGGCGGCCGCAGAAGCAGCGCCACCACCGCGCGACGCCGCGACGGCACTGCGGCAGTCCGGCATCGGTGTCATCGCCGAAGTCAAGCGCGCCAGCCCATCACGGGGTTCGCTGGCGAACATTCCGGATCCGGCGGAGCTCGCGCGCGCCTACCAGAGTGGGGGCGCGCGGGTCATCAGTGTCCTGACCGAGGAGCGTCGCTTCCACGGTTCGCTTGCCGATCTGGATGCCGTCCGTGCGGCAGTCCAGGTTCCGGTACTCCGCAAAGACTTCATCATCCGCCCCTATCAAATTCACGAGGCTCGGGCACACGGTGCTGACGTGCTGTTGCTCATCGTGGCCGCTCTCGATCAGCCCGCGCTGGTATCGCTTTTGGATCGCACCGAATCGCTCGGCATGACGGCGTTGGTCGAAGTGCACACCGAGGAAGAAGCCGACCGCGCGCTGCAGGCCGGTGCGACGGTGATCGGCGTGAATGCACGCAACCTCAAGACGCTCGAGGTCGACCGTGACTGCTTTGCCCGAATCGCGCCGGGTTTGCCGTCCAACGTGATCAAAGTCGCCGAATCCGGGGTGCGTGGCCGCGCCGACCTGCTCGCCTACGCAGGCGCCGGAGCGGACGCGGTTCTCGTTGGCGAAGGCTTGGTGACCAGCGGTGATCCGCGTGCCGCCGTCGCTGCGCTCGTCACTGCCGGTGCACATCCGTCGTGCCCCAAACAGGCACGCTGAGTTGAATTCGATCCGCCTGCCCGATTGAGTCGTCTTATGGCCGATACGTCCACCCCTGACCTGCCGCGTACCAGTGCTGCCGTGGCGGAGCCCACTAGCCACGACCCCGATGCTCGGGGCCACTTCGGTGTCTTCGGCGGCCGGTATGTACCCGAAGCGTTGATGGCCGTCATCGAGGAGGTGACGGCGGCTTACGAGAAGGCCCGCACCGACCAGGCATTCCTGGACAAGCTCGACAACCTGCAGACGCACTACGCCGGTCGTCCTTCGCCGCTCTACGAGGCGGTGCGACTGTCCGAACATGTGGGCGGTGTGCGGATCTTCCTGAAGCGTGAAGACCTCAATCACACGGGTTCGCACAAGATCAACAATGTGCTCGGTCAGGCGCTGCTCGCCCGGCAGATGGGCAAGACCAGGGTGATCGCAGAGACCGGCGCCGGCCAGCATGGCGTGGCGACAGCCACGGCGTGCGCGCTATTGGGTCTGGAATGCGTGATCTACATGGGCGCCGTCGATACCGCGCGTCAGGCCCTCAATGTGGCGAGGATGCGGTTACTCGGAGCCGAGGTGGTTTCGGTGGAATCCGGTTCCAAGACACTCAAGGACGCGATCAACGAGGCTTTCCGTGACTGGGTCACCAATGCGGACAACACCTATTACTGCTTCGGAACGGCCGCGGGTCCGCACCCGTTCCCGCTGATGGTCCGCGATTTTCAGCGCGTCATCGGACTCGAGGCCCGCGCGCAGACGCAAGCGCAGGCCGGCCGGCTACCGGACGCCGTAATCGCTTGTGTGGGAGGAGGTTCCAACGCGATTGGAATCTTCCACGCCTTCATCGACGACCCCGGAGTACGGCTGATCGGATGCGAAGCCGCCGGTGACGGTGTCGAAACCGGGCGGCACGCAGCAACTTTCAGCGGTGGGACGCCCGGAGCCTTCCACGGTTCCTACTCCTATCTCCTGCAGGACGAGGACGGGCAGACCATCGAATCGCATTCGATTTCGGCGGGCCTGGACTATCCCGGCGTGGGACCCGAGCACGCGTACCTCAAAGACATCGGCCGCACCGAATACCGGCCCATTACGGATGTCGAGGCGATGGACGCGTTTCGGCTGCTGTGCCGCCTGGAAGGGATCATTCCCGCAATCGAATCCGCGCACGCGGTCGCGGGTGCCATCAAGTTCGGGCCGGAGTTGGGTGCCGGATCGGTGATCGTGGTGAACCTGTCCGGGCGCGGGGACAAGGATGTGGAGACCGCGGCGAAGTGGTTCGGGATGCTCGACGAAGGGCAGGCGTCGTCATGACGGGTCAGCAGTTCCGCGGCCGTCTGGCGTCGGTGTTCGACACGTGCCGCGCCGATGATCGGGCGGCGCTCATCGGGTATCTCCCTACCGGTTTTCCGGATGTCGCGACGTCGCTCGACGCAATGGTGGCCCTCGTCGAGTCGGGCTGCGACATCATCGAGGTGGGCGTTCCGTATTCGGATCCGGGGATGGACGGTCCGGTCATCGCGACGGCCACCGAAACCGCCCTGGCACGGGGGGTCCGCGTCCGCGATACGTTGCGCACCGTCGAGGCGATCAGCGCGGCCGGCGGTAGTGCCGTCGTGATGGCCTACTGGAACCCGGTGTTGCGCTACGGCGTCGACGCGTTCGCCCGCGATCTCGCGGCCGCCGGGGGATTGGGCATGATCACGCCGGATCTGATTCCCGATGAAGCCGACGACTGGATGGCGGCATCGGATGCCCACACACTGGACCGCATCTTCCTCGTCGCGCCGTCGTCGACTCCGGAGCGCCTCACCAAGACCGTCGAGTCGTCGCGTGGATTCGTCTACGCGGCATCGACGATGGGGGTGACGGGTGCACGGGATGTAGTCTCGCTGGCTGCGCCGGAATTGGTCCGGCGGGTCAAGGAAGTGTCCGACATTCCGGTGGGGGTCGGCCTCGGCGTGCGTTCGGGTGAGCAGGCCGCGCACATCGCCGACTTCGCCGACGGAGTGATTGTCGGATCTGCACTCGTCTCGGCGTTGTCCGGTGGCGTTCCGGCGGTGCGGGCATTGACCGAAGAGTTGGCTGCTGGTGTTCGACAGAAAGTATCTGCCTAGTGACGACGACGGTGCTCGCGTATTTTCCCAGCCCCTCTCAGGGTGTCTGGCACCTCGGGCCGATCCCGATTCGTGCCTACGCACTGTGCATCATCGCCGGCATCATCGCCGCACTGGTGATCGGTGACCGGCGTTGGGAGGCGCGCGGCGGTGAACGGGGCGTCATCTACGACATCGCCCTGTGGGCGGTGCCGTTCGGTTTGGTCGGTGGCCGGCTGTATCACCTGGCGACCGACTGGGAGACCTACTTCGGGGAGGGTGGTGCCGGAATCGGGGCGGCGCTCCGGATCTGGGACGGCGGGCTCGGCATTTGGGGAGCGGTCCTACTGGGTGGTGTGGGTGCGTGGATCGCGTGCCGACTTCGAGGGATTCCGCTGCCCGCGTTCGGCGACGCGGTGGCTCCCGGCATCGTGCTTGCCCAGGCCATCGGCCGGTTGGGCAACTACTTCAATCAGGAGTTGTACGGGCGCGAAACCACACTGCCCTGGGGCATGGAGATCTTCTATCGGCGTGATTCGGCGGGGATGGTCGATGTGCATTCCCTCGACGGTGTGTCCACAGGTCAAGTCGCGGCGGTTGTTCAGCCGACGTTCCTGTACGAATTGATCTGGAACGTCCTGGTTTTCGTATTCCTGCTGTACATGGACCGCCGTTTCAAACTGGGTCACGGCAAGCTGTTCGCGCTCTACGTGGCGTCGTATTGCGTCGGACGGTTCTGGGTGGAATTGCTCCGCGACGACACGGCTACTCACATAGCGGGTATCCGGGTGAACTCGTTCACCTCGACGTTCGTGTTCATCGGCGCTGTGGTGTACATCATCTTGGCGCCCAAGGGGCGTGACGATCCGGCGACACTGCGAGGTTCTGCCGACGCGGAGTCTGTTGAAGCGCGGGCAGAGGAATTGGTGGAAGAGCTTGTCGGTGCGGCCACCGGTGGTGGAATAGCGGCGGCCGCGACGGTCGCCGGCACATACGAGAAGGACGACGCGGATGTCGACGGTGGCGGCGACGCCGTCGCTGCGGCGCGGTCGGTCCCGGAGGTCGATCCGGTTCCGCACGGCGTGCCCGAATTCGATCCTGACCGGCAGGACGTGCCGGAGGCGGAGCCCGTTCCGCGGGATGTTCCGGGATTCGACCCGGAACCCCAGGCCGTGCCCGAGGCCGAGCCCCTCCCGGAGCCGGAGCCGGAGCCGGAGCCCCGCCCGGAGCCGGAGCCACTCCCGGAACCGGAGCCGGAGCCGCAACCGGCCCCCGCTGCCTCCGCTCAGTCGGTTGGGTTCCGTGTGCGGATTCGCCGCGTCCTCTGGGGTGTCGACGTCAGCCACAAGGAGTGACCCGGCCAGGCGGACGGCCTGCGCGATGAAGACTGCAGCAGTTCGGTGCACGAATCTCGGGGTACTCCGTGATCACCATGCGAAACGACGAAGCGGGTACCGGCGCAGCGGGGTCTGAACCCGCCCAATACCGTGCCCTGATCATTGGCAAGGCACAGACCGTGGTCGGCGATCTCCTTCGTGATGACGACGGATCTGTGATCGGGACGCAGGGCTTCTACATCGACGTGTCAGTCGCCCCACTGAGTCGTTTCGGCTGGCGGAATCGGGGAACTCGACACGTGTGGGGCTGGGCCGCCCCGCCCCGATGGGGCGTCCGGCCCCACCCGGCTACCTTCTGGCATTCTGGCGTCATGACGCAGCCGCCGTTCAGCGGTGCCCGGCGTGCCCGGATCTATGGGGCCGCGGGCGCGGGGGCGGTAACCGTGGCCGCGCTGACCTACATAGGTGTCGCGGATCCGCATGGTCCGGGCTTCTTGTACCCCACATGCCCCTTCAAACTCATCACCGGTTGGAACTGCCCGTTCTGTGGCGGACTGCGGATGACCCACGATCTCCTGCACGGAGACCTCGCGGCGGCGGCCGTCGACAACATCTTCCTTCTCGTGGGGCTCCCGCTGTTCGCGATCTGGGGCTTGTGGCGACTGCGTCGAGGGGATCGAATGTTGCCACGGTCGGCCGTCGTCGCGTTACTGGTGGCTGCCGTCACGTGGACTGTCGTGCGCAATTTGCCGGGCTTTCCCTTGGTGCCAACGGTTCTCGCGCCGTAGCAAACCGAACGGGGAGTGGTTTGTCTGGATCGCCATGGTCGACCTTCCGCGGGACTATGCTCAGGCGTCGTGACCCGACGCGGCAAGATCGTCTGTACTCTCGGCCCGGCGACCAGCACCGACGAGACCGTGAAAGCGCTGGTAGCGGCCGGGATGGATGTGGCCCGGCTCAACTTCAGTCACGGTGATTACGCCGACCACGAGGCCGCCTATCTGCGGGTGCGCAGGGCCTCCGATGCGACCGGTCGAGCCGTCGGCATTCTGGCTGATCTACAGGGGCCGAAGATCCGGTTGGGCCGGTTCGCGGACGGGCCGACGGTCTGGGTGAACGGCGAGACGGTGCGCATCACGGTTGCCGACTGCGAAGGCACCCACGACCGCGTGTCGACGACGTACAAGCAGCTGGCCCAGGATGCCAAGCCGGGGGACCGGCTGCTGGTCGACGACGGCAAGGTGGGATTGGTCGTCGAGCACATCGACGGGGACGACGTGGTGTGTTCGGTCACCGAGGGTGGCCCGGTCAGCAACAACAAGGGGCTCTCGCTGCCCGGCATGGATGTGTCCGTACCCGCCTTGTCGGAGAAGGACATTGAGGATCTTGAGTTCGCGTTGCGCCTCGGCGTCGATCTGGTGGCGTTGTCATTCGTGCGGTCCCCGGCGGACATCGATCTTGTGCACGAGGTGATGGACCGGGTCGGCCGGCGCGTTCCGGTGATCGCCAAGCTGGAAAAGCCCGAAGCCATCGAAAACCTCGAGGCGATCGTGCTGGCGTTCGACGCGGTGATGGTGGCCCGCGGCGACTTGGGCGTGGAACTTCCGCTGGAGTCGGTCCCCCTCGTCCAGAAGCGGGCGATCCAGATGGCCCGCGAGAACGCCCGGCCGGTCATCGTCGCGACACAGATGCTCGAATCGATGATCGAGAACTCGAGACCCACCAGGGCCGAAGCGTCCGACGTCGCCAACGCCGTGATGGACGGCGCCGACGCCGTCATGCTGTCCGGGGAGACCTCGGTCGGCAAATTCCCACTCGAGGCGGTTCGGACAATGGCGCGGATCGTCAGCGCGGTCGAGCAGCATTCGACGGCCGCGCCGCCGCTCAGCCATGTGCCCCGCACGAAACGCGGTGTCATCTCGTATGCGGCCCGCGATATCGGTGAGCGCCTCGACGCCAAGGCGCTCGTCGCATTCACCTCGTCAGGTGACACGGTCCGGCGGCTGGCCCGATTGCACACCCCTTTGCCGCTGCTGGCTTTCACGGACATCCAAGAGGTTCGCAGCCAGCTCGCATTGACTTGGGGCACAGAGACTTTCATCGTTCCGCACATGAAGAGCACCGACCAGATGATCAGCCAGGTGGACCGGTCTCTGCTGGAGTTGGGCCGTTACCATCGCGGCGATCTGGTGATCATCGTCGCGGGTGCGCCGCCCGGGACGGTCGGCTCGACCAACCTGATCCACGTGCACCGGATCGGGGAAGACGACCACTAGTGCCGACGTCCGATCTCGAGGACCTGCTGGGGATACTCGAGCTTTCGCCGATCGCCGACGATGTATTCGCCGGGGCGCACCCGAGGAAGAATCCGATCCGCACCTTCGGTGGCCAGATGATGGCGCAATCGTTTGTCGCCGCCTCCCGGACCTTGCCACACGACCTGCCGCCGACTGCGATGTCCACGCATTTCATCGCCGGCGGCGACCCCGGCGCGGATATCGAATATCACGTGGTGCGACTGCGGGACGAACGCCGCTTCGCCAACAGGCGCGTCGATGCGATGCAGGATGGAAAGACACTGGCAACGGCCCTCGTGTCCTACCTCAGTGGCGGTCAGGGCCTGGAACACAGCATTGCATTCCCCGATGTGCCCGAACCCCACACGCTGCCGACCATCGATGAACTCTTGGTCGGGTACGAGGACGTCGTACCCCTGTTCGTCGAAGCGCTGCGGCCGATCGAGTGGCGTTACACCAACGATCCCGCGTGGATCATGCGGGAAAAGGGCGACCGGCTAACCGAAAACCAGGTCTGGCTCAAGACCGACGGTCCGATGCCCGACGATCCGATGCTGCACACCGCGGCGATGATTTATGCCTCCGACACAACGATTTTGGATTCGATCATCACGACCCACGGGTTGTCCTGGGGTTGGGACCGGATATTCGCGGTGACCGTCAACCATTCGGTGTGGTTTCACCGGCAGGTCGACTTCGCCGACTGGGTGCTGTATTCGACGGCTTCGCCGGCGGCGGCGGATTCGCGCGGGGTCGGCATGGGCCATTTCTTCAACCGGTCCGGTGAAGTGGTGGCCACGGTTGCGCAGGAGGGCGTCGTCAAACATTTCGGCTCGGCGAAACGCTGACGCGCCGAACCGGTCAGGGCGTGGGTGTCAGCGTGATGCTGAACTTGTTCTCGACCGACTGACGGAATTCGTCCTCGCACTGAATCTGCGCGGACCGGTTCTGGCCTGCCTTGTTCATGCAGTCGAAGTAGTCACCGGCACCGGTGTCTTTGATGAACAGCACCCAGATGGCGATGGACGCAAGCCCCGCAACGATTCCGAGGAATCCGAGGACGATTCCGGCCAGGGCGACGCCACCGTTGTTGGCTTCACCCTTCTTGACCCGGGCGCGGCCCGCGAAGCCGAGAACGACGGCAACGATGCCCAGCACGATGCCGCCCACGACGGATATCGAAGAGACAACGGCAAGGATGGCAACCACCAGGGCGCCGATTCCGAGACCATTGCGTGGCGTCCCGGTGGCAGGTGAGTAGCCGGGATACACGTGCGGAGGCGGGGGCGGATACCCGCCCGGATATGGGCCGGGCTGGTATTGACCGGGCTGATAGGTGTACGGGGGATACGGCGGCGGGGCGCCGTACTGCGGTGGCTCTGATGGCGGATTGGTCTGGTTGCCCGATTGATCCGGGTTGTTCGTCGCCGGGTTGTTTGTCACTATTCGTGCTCCCCATCAGGCGTGTATCGACAATTGGCAGTCAGGGTACCTGCCGGCCGGAAGTTGGTGGGTGGCGACCACTACCGTCCGCGTGGGTTCGAGGAGTCCGCTGAGTGGATCGAGCAGATCGTCGAGCAGGGCCACCGCGTCGCGGAAGTCGAGGTGCTCGGTTGGTTCGTCGAGCAGCACGATGGGGGCGGGGCAGACCAGCACTCGGGCGAGTAGGAGTCGTCGCCTTTGCCCGGCTGAAACCGCCGCGGCTCCGCCCTCCAACACGGTGGCCAATCCGTCCGGTAGGCCGTCGAGCCAGCCGCGGAGTCCGACCCGCTGGAGAACGTCGGCCAGCTGCCGGTCTGAGCAATCGCCGTTGGCCACCAACAGGTTGTCCCGCACCGTTGTCGTGAACAAGTGGGCATCCTCCGCGAAATAGCAGACGTAGCTGCGTAATTCGGACTCGGGCATAGAGTTCACCGGGCGGCCGTCGAGGGTTGCCGAACCGCTGACAGGCGGTATCAATCCGGCCAGTGTCATGAGTAGCGAAGTCTTACCGGCGCCGCTTTCGCCGGTGATGGCGAATCTGTCACCGGGCGCCAGATCAAGGTCGATCAGCTGACCCGCATTCGCCCCGGCGTGGCCGGATTGCAGGCCGGATGCTTGCAGCCGGGGTGCTCGCGGTCGGGGTGCTTGGAGTCGGGAGGGGATTGCCGGGTGGACTCGCCGCGGTGCCTGATCGGGTGATCCAGCCTGGCTCGGGGCCAGGTCTACCAGCCGTCCGGCGGCCAGTCGCCCGCGGACCAGCGCAATGGCTGCCGCAGGCAATGCGGCGGTCGCTTCGAAGGCCGCCAGCGGCAACAACATCAGCACCGCGAGCGCCGTCGGCGTGGTGATTGCGGAAAGCCCGATTCCGATGATCACCGCGCCCAGGACGCTGACCGCCGTCGCTGCCGCCGGTGCCGCGACGGCGGCGGCCGCCGGAATCGCCGCGCGGTCCATCGCCCGGCCCCAATCCCGTTGTTCGCGTTCGGCTTCCGCGATGACCGAATCCAGCCGGCCAGCCACACGAAGTTCTGCCGCGTGATCCAGCGCGACGACGGCTGCGCTGTCACGCCGGGAACGCAACCGTGTCGCCACCGATTCCTGGGCCCGCGCGGCCCGCGCCGCCAGCCAGGGGGCGACGACACCGGCGAACAGCAGGCACACCGCGAGCAGGGTGGCGGCGGCACCGGAGATCATCGCAATCACCGAGATTGCGGCGATGCCGACTGTCAGCGCAACCCCGATCGGCACCAGCGCTCTGGCCAGGACGTCGGAAAGCACGTCGACGTCCGATCCGACCCGGGCCAGCAACTCGCCACCGCGCAGGCGACTCGCGGTGTGCAGAGGTCCGCGCGCGAGTCTCCGATAGATTTCGCCGCGCGCATGTCCCGCCGACCGCAGAGCGACGTCGTGCGAGACCAAACGCTCGCAATAGCCGAGCACGCCACGGGATATGCCCAAGGCGCGGACGGCCACGACTGCCACCGACAAGTCGAGCACTGGCGGCATCTGCCAGGCTCGTGTGATGAGCCAGGCCGACACTCCGGCCAGCGCCAGCGCGCTCCCCAGCGAACATGCTCCAAGCGCGATGGCCGACAGAAGTCGCGGCAGCCTGGGCCCGAGCAGCCGCCACGCTGCCTGTCGGGAGTCACGCGCGGTCATGGGGACTCGATTCGACCGTCACAACCTGGTCGGCCACTGCCAGCGCTGTGCCGCGGTGGCCGACCATCACCACGGTGGCGCCGGCCGCGGCGCGCTGTCGAATGGCGTGCAGCACCGCCGCCTCTCTGCGCTCATCGAGGTGGGCCGTCGGTTCGTCCAGGAGCAGGATCGGCGCCCGCGATCCGAGAACGCGGGCGAGTCCGAGGCGCTGCCGCTCACCCAGCGAAAGACCAAGGCCACCGCGACCCAGCCGAGTGTCCAAACCGTTCGGAAGCGACTTCAATACCTCGTCGAAACCGGCTGCGCTGCAGGCTGATCCGATGTCGTCCACCGGACCCAGGAAGGTGAGGTTCTCCAGAACTGAACCCGGGATGAGGACGGGTCGCTGCGGCAGCCAACACAGTTGACGCCACCAATGGTTCAGATCGAGTTCGCCGACGTCGATTCCATCGACGGTGACACGCCCGCGGTCGGGAGTTAGGAGTCCGGCAATAGCTTCGAGAGTGGTGCTCTTGCCCGCCCCGTTGTCGCCGGTGAGTGCGGTGATCTGCCCCGGGCGAATACATGCGGTCAAAGCGGTGGGTGCCATACCGTCTCGTCCGGCGACCGACAGCCCTTCGACGCGTATCAGTGGTGCCGGCGAATCGAGGGCGAGACATCCTGAAGGGGCGGGGTCGGGGCCTTCGGTCAGCGAGAAGGCCTCGTCCAGCGCGGTGAGTCCGCTTCGGGCCGAATGGAATTCGGCACCGACCCGGCGCAGCGGCCAGAACACTTCGGGCGCTAGCAGCAATACGGTCAGACCCGCGGTCAGTGTCATCTCCCCGAACACCAGCCGCAGACCGATGCTCACCGCCACGAGGGCGACTCCCAGTGTCGCTATGAGTTCGAGCACCAGCGCTGACAGGAATGCGATTCGCAGCGTGGCCATCGTCGCGCGGCGGTGCGCGGCAGTGAGATCGGCGATCCTTGCGGCGGCCCCGTCAGCGCGTCCCAGCGCGCGCAGCGTAGGTACGCCGGCGACCAAGTCCATCAGCCGTGTCTGCAAGGTGGTCAGCGCGCCCAGTGCGGCGGCCGATCGTTCCGCGGTCGCGAGGCCGATCAACACCATGAACACTGGAATCAGCGGTAGCGCTATCAGCACGATGACGGCCGACTGAAGGTCGTTGACGGCGATCGCCACAACTGTTGCCGGCGTGAGGATCCCGGCGAGGAACAGGGCCGGCAGGTAGCTGACGAAGTAGGGGCGCAGCCCGTCGAGCCCGCTGGTGACCAGCACCGCCGCGGCATCGCGGCGACCTGCCATGACGTTCGAAGGCAGGGCGGTCACGGCGCGCAACACGTCCCCGCTGATACCGGTGATGGCGGCTGTCGCGGCGTGCTGGCTCAACCGGCCTTGCATCCAGATCGTCGCGACGCGCACCACCCAGAGCGCCGTGAGGATCAACAATGGTGTCCGCCAATGGGCGACCGTCCGGGTGGATGGGTCGGTGACGATTCCGGCCACGATGTGGCCCAGTGCCATCGCGGTTCCGATGGTGCTGAACGCGAGCACCACTCCGCATCCGATGCTGGCCGCGAGGTAGCGGCGCATCGCGGGGGAGACCCGCCACAGCCGACGCCTCAGCGGGAATGCCTCAGCGGCAGGCCGATTGGCGGCGGAATCGACTCTGCCCAGATCCGGTTGCGAAACACCCAGTAAGTCCACGCCTGATAGCCGAGCACAACCGGCGTGCAGACCAGCGCGGCCCACGTCATCACCGTCAAGGTGTAGTGGCTCGAAGATGCGTTGTGGATCGTCAGGCTGTAAGCGGAGTCAAGCGTGGACGGAACAAGATTCGGATAGAGCGAGGCGAAAAGAAGCACCACCACAGCTGCCACGACAACAGCGGTGCAGAGGAAGGCCCAGCCCTCGCGAGTGCCGCCCCGCGCCAGAACGACGGCCACCACTTGCGCCGCGCAAGCCACAGCGAACACCGGCCAGGTCGACGCGGAACCGAATGAGAGCTGGGTCCACAATCCGAAACCGACGACCAGTACGGTTGCCGGGATCCCCAACCGGGCCGCCGCGCTCACAGCGTTGTTCCGCACAGCGCCACCCGTCTTGAGAGCGATGAACACACTTCCGTGGAACAGGAAGAGCGAGCAGGTGGCCAAGCCACCCAATACGGTGTACGGGTTCAGCACATCGGTAATCGACAGTCCGACAACGTTCTTGTCAGGGCCGATCGGTAGCCCCCGAACGAGGATGGCGAACGCCACACCCCAAAGGACAGCGGGAAGCCACGAGCCGACGGCAATCCCGACGTCGCACCACCGGCGCCACTTCGGGTCGTCGATCTTGCCGCGCCACTCGATGGCGACGATTCGCGCGATCATCGCCAGCAGAATGGCAAGCAAGGGCAGGTAGAGCGTGGAGAACACCGTCGCATACCAGTGTGGGAACGCCGCGAACATCGCGCCGCCGGCGTGATCAGCCACACCTCGTTGCCGTCCCACACCGGTCCGATGGTGTTGAGTATCGCCCGACGATGAGCCTCGAGCGCGGGCGCGTCGTCGGTTGCCGCGCTCCGGCGGCCGAGCGGACCCATCAGCATCCCGACGCCGAAATCGAAACCTTCCAGAACGAAGAACCCGAGGAACAACACAGCGACGATCAGGAACCAGAGGTTTTGAAGTGTCATGTGATTCAGCTCCTCGAGGTTCGCGCAGGTTCTCGTCGCGGGGGCGCCACTATGCGGAGGTCGTCAGTAGGCGAACGACAGCGGCGCCGGCTCGTCGTCGCTTCTCGGGGGTCCGGAAGCGGTGGGTTCTGCGTCATGTTCGTGCGGTCCGGCGGTGACGTACCGCCGGACCAGGTAGAACCAGATCACCGCAAGCACCGCGTACACCAGAGTGAACGACACCAGTGACACCCACACCAGTGCTGGACCGTGCGGCGAGACACCTTGTCCCACGGTCAACCTGATCAGCGGATCGCCATCGGGGTTGGGGTGCACGGCCCAGGGCTGGCGGCCCATTTCGGTGAATACCCATCCGGCGATCGCTGCGAGGAAGGGGGTGGGAATGGTCCACACGGCCGCCCGTGCGAACCACCGGTTCTCGGTGATTCGTCCACGTCGTGTCAGCCACAGGGCCCAGACGGCGAACAGCATCGGGATCGCCATCAGTCCGATCATCGCCCGAAACGCCCAGTAGGTCACGAAGAGATTCGGGATGTACCAGCCGGGACCGAACTGCTTCTCGTACTGCGACTGAAGGTCCTTGGCCCCTTGGAGGGTGACGTCGGTGAATTGCCCCTTCGCCAGGAAGGGCAGCACATAGGGCACCTCGATGACGTGCGTGATGCTGTCGCAATTGTTGTGCGTACCCACGCTGAGGATCGAGAAATTCGGTTCGAATTCGGTGTGGCACAACGATTCGGCCGCGGCCATCTTCATCGGCTGTTGATGAAACATCAGCTTGCCCTGGACATCGCCGGTGGCGACCAGTCCCACTGCGGCCACCATCACCACCCAGCATCCCAGGATCGTTCCCGGGCGAAACATCGTCCGAGCCTCGGGGGTTGCCCTCGAACGCACCATCCACCAGGCGCAGACCGCCGCCACAAAGGTGCCCGCGACCAAGAAGGATGCTGTGACCGCATGCCAGAACGCGGCGATACCGGTGTTGTTGCCGAACAGTTCCCAGATGTCGGCCAACTCGGCCCGTTTGGTTTCCGGGTTGTAGCGGGTGCCCACCGGGTGCTGCATGAACGAATTGGCTGTGATGATGAAGAAGGCCGACAGGTTGACGGCGATCGCCACGATCCAGATCGCCGCCAGATGAAGCGATTTCGGCAGTCGCGTCCAGCCGAAAATCCACAGGCCGATGAAGGTTGATTCGAGGAAGAAGGCGATCAGGCCTTCCAACGCCAACGGCGCACCGAAGACGTCGCCGACGAACCGCGAATATTCGCTCCAGTTCATTCCGAATTGGAACTCCTGCACAATGCCGGTGGCTACGCCGATGGCGAAGTTGATCAGAAAGATCTTTCCGAAGAACTTCGTCATCCGGTACCAGGCGGCATTGCCGGTGGCCACCCAGATGGTCTGCATGACCGCGACCAGTGGAGCAAGCCCAATCGTCAGGGGTACGAAAATGAAGTGATAGACAGTGGTGATCCCGAATTGCCACCGGGATACGTCGAGCGCAGTCACATCGTTCGCCCCCGTTCGATCAGTTGGTGATTCCGGCGCGAACGGCGTCGACGGCCGCCCCGAGGTTGTTGGAAGCCTTGCGGATTCGGAACGACGCCGCGATCTCGAAGCCGCCGATGAACACGAGCCAGAAACCGACGACCAGGGTCAGAGTCGCCAGCGACGAGAACGGATAGGCCAGGACGATGACCCCGGCTACCAGGCTGATGAGACCGAGGACGATCTGCCATCCACGGCCTGGCATGTCGGGATCACTGATCGCGGATACCGACGTCGAGACGCCACGAAAAATGAAACCGATACCGACCCAGATGGCCAGCAGCAACATTGAATTCTGGATGCTGCGGAAGCACAACACCGCGAGGATCAACGCGGCTGCGCCGCTGATGAACAGGAGTACGCGGCCGCCCGCCGACACGTGCATGGTGAACGCGTGGAACACCTGTGAGATACCGTTCACCAGGAGCGCAGCGCCGAAGAAGATCGCGGCCACCACAATCGAGATCCCGGGCCAGGCCAGCACCAGGATGCCGAGCACGAGCGAGAGGATTCCGGTCAGTAGAACCGACTTCCACAGGTGCGGAAGGAGGGCCGGGCCAGAGTTGGTTTCCATGGCGGCAGTCTTCCACAATCGGTTTCCGCTGACCGGTGGACAGCGGATTCATCGCGGAAAGGCCTAGAAGTTGTCTCGCCGCGGCGCTAATCAGCGGCTTCTGCGCTAACCTGCGCCTTGAGGGCGAAAACGCCACGATCCCGGAACTAAGGGGCAGTAGTGCTTGGTGCAGATCTAGAGGCTCGAAGGACTGCGTTCTGGCGTCGGGGTTGGCGTGCGACGGCCGCGGTCGCCGTCGCCTGCGGGCTCGCCCTGTCAGGATGCGCGAGCAACTCCGACACGAAATCCGAATCCTCCACGACGACATCGGCGGTCAAGGCGGAAAAGGTCGAAGAGATCGCGGCGATGGTTCCCGAGGACATCAAGAAGTCGGGCAAGCTCGTCGTAGGTGTCAACCTTCCCTACCCGCCGAACGAGTTCAAGGATCCTCGGGGAAAGATCATCGGTTTCGACGTCGATCTGATGGATGCCGTCGCGACGACCCTCGGGCTGACCGCCGAGTACCGCGAAGCGGATTTCGCCAAGATCATTCCCTCCATCCAGGGTGGGACGTTCAACGTCGGGATGTCCTCGTTCACCGACAACAAGGAGCGTCAGCAGTCGGTCGATTTCGTCGACTACTTCAATGCCGGATCTCTCTGGGCGCAGCGGCCCGGGCCCGCGATCGATCCGAACAATGCGTGCGGCAAGAAGGTCGCAGTCCAGGCCACGACCGTTCAGGAAACCGAAGAGCTTCCCGCCAAGAGCAAGGCGTGCACCGAGGCCGGTAAGCCGGCCATCAACATCCTGAAATTCGACGGCCAGGACGCCGCCACCAACGCTGTTGTGCTCGGCCAGGCCGATGCGATGTCCGCGGATTCGCCGGTGACCGCCTACGCGATCAAACAGAGCAACGGAAAACTCGAGGCCGCCGGCGAGATCTTCGATTCCGCACCGTACGGATGGCCGGTGGCAAAGGGATCACCATTGGCCGAACCGCTCTCGAAGGCGCTCCAGCATCTGATCGACAACGGCGACTACAAAACCATCGCCACCAACTGGGGCGTCGAGAGCGGGATGATCGAAAAGCCGGTCATCAATGGAGGAGCCGGCTGAAAACATGGGCGTCGATGAGTCGGTTGCAGCGCCCATCGACGCGGTACCCCTGCGCCACCCGTGGCGCTGGGTCGGGGCGGCGGTTGTCGTTGCCCTGTCGGGTCTGTTCCTGTACGGGGCGGCGACCAACCCCGCATATGGGTGGGCAACGTTCGCCAAGTACGTCTTCGACGAACGAGTTTCCGAGGCCGCCTGGAACACCCTGCAATTGACCATCTGGTCGATGGTCCTCGGCCTGCTTCTGGGCGTGGTGATCGCCGTGATGCGGCTATCGCCGAACCCGGTGTTCAAGGCGGTGTCATGGGTATACCTGTGGATTTTCCGCGGAACACCGGTGTACGTGCAGCTGGTCTTCTGGGGGTTGTTCCCGACGATCTACCAGCGGATCCAGCTCGGTGTACCGTTCGGCCCGTCGTTCTTTCATCTCGATCTGCGCGATCTGTCGATCAGCTTCCTCCTCGCCATCATCGGGTTGGGCCTCAACGAGGCGGCGTACATGGCCGAGATCATCCGAGCCGGGATCAACTCGGTTCCCGAAGGGCAATCCGAGGCGTCGACAGCGCTGGGCATGTCGTGGTGGATGACGATGCGGCGCACCGTGCTTCCGCAAGCCATGCGGGTCATCATCCCGCCGACGGGCAACGAATTCATCAGCATGCTGAAGACGACGTCGCTGGTCACCGCCGTGCCCTACACACTCGAGTTGTACACCCGCACGCGTGACATCTCCGCCGTGATATTCGAACCGATACCGCTCCTGTTGGTGGCCGCCGTCTGGTACCTGGCCATCACGAGTGTGCTGATGGTCGGCCAGCACTATCTGGAGCGGTACTTCTCCAGGGGAATCTCGCGCAAGCTGACCGCCCGGCAACTCGAAGCCTTGGCGGTAGCCCAGGCCGCCGCCAAGGCAGGAGGACAGCCATGACTGACATGGTTGTGGCACAACAGGTTTGCAAAGACTTCGGAGCCTTGCCGGTTTTGAAAGGCGTGACCCTGACGGTCGGAAGGGGACAGGTGCTCGTCATCGTCGGCCCGTCCGGTTCCGGAAAGTCGACGTTTCTGCGCTGCATCAATCATCTCGAAACAGTCACCGCGGGAAGGCTTTACGTGGATGGCTCACTGGTGGGATACCGGGAGGTTCGCGGCAGACTCCATGAACTGGCGCCGCGCGACGCGGCGAAGCAGCGCCGAGACGTGGGAATGGTGTTCCAGCACTTCAACCTTTTCCCGCATCGCACCGCGCTGGGTAACGTCGTCGAGGCTCCGGTTCAGGTGAAGAAGGTCAAGAAGAGTGCGGCCGTTGAACGCGCCAGGGATCTGCTGAACCAGGTCGGACTGTCCGACAAGGCCGACGCCTACCCCGCGCAGCTGTCCGGCGGCCAACAGCAGCGGGTGGCGATCGCCCGTGCGCTGGCGATGGATCCCAAACTGATGCTCTTCGACGAACCCACGTCGGCTCTGGACCCTGAATTGGTCGGCGAAGTTCTGGGTGTGATGAAAAAGCTTGCGGCTCAGGGAATGACAATGGTGGCGGTCACCCACGAAATGGGATTTGCCCGGGAGGTCGCCGACCAGCTGGTGTTCATGGACGGCGGTGTGGTCGTGGAAAGCGGCCCGCCCCGAGAGGTTCTGGCGAACCCCCAGCATGAGCGGACTAGGGCGTTCCTGTCGAAGGTGATGTAGCGATCAGGGACTCTTTGGTGTCATCGTCGGTGGCAACCCCGGTTTCGGCTGCCAGCGGTCGATTCGCGGTGTCGGGTTTCCGGTCGACCAGGTACCAGGTGCGCATCAGCCCTTTGCCCTTGATCTCGACGTCACCGCGCTCGATGAGCACGAATGTGTCCTTCAGCCGTTCGTAGACGTCCTGGGGCACTTGAATGTGCCCTTCTTTATCGGTGCTCTCCATCCGCGAGGCGACGTTGACCGCGTCCCCCCAGACGTCGTAGAAGAACCTGCGCGCACCAACGACACCGGCGACCACCGGACCACTGGCCATGCCCATCCTGATCGGTACCGGCCGGCCGTTCGGATCCCGCAAGCCTGCCACCGCACGAGACATGTCGAGGGCTAGCGCCGCCAGCGCCTCGGCGTGATCCGGCCGCGCCTCGGGGACACCGCTGACCACCATGTAGGAGTCGCCGGTGGTCTTGATCTTCTCCAGATCGTGCTTGTCGACGAGGCGATCGAAGGTGGTGTACAGCCGGTCCAGAAAGCTGACCAGCTCGCACGGCGGCATCTGGCCCGCCCGTTCGGTGAAACCCGCGATGTCCGCGAACAGGATCGATGCGTCGTCGTGGCTGTCGGCGATCATCCCCCCGCGCATCGGGTCCTTGAGCCGGTTGGCTATCTCCGCGGGAAGGATGTTGGCCAGCAGCGCTTCGGAGCGCGTGTACTCGACTTCCATTGCGGCCTCGGCGCGAGTGACTTCGCGCATTGCGTACCAGACCGTCGCGAAGATCATCACGCAAGTGGAAATCGTGGTGATCACAAATCCGGTATGAACCAGCCACAGCGGCTGGACGCCGGTATCGCCGGGCACGAGGAATTGAGCCGCGATCGTCAGCCCGGCACCGATCGCCACGACGAAGGATGCCAGCACGATGTGTTCGACGCCGAGCACCAGGACCGCCAGCGAAGCCGACACGATGTAGTAGAACTGCAGCCCCGTATCGGTGCCGATCTGCCAACCCACGACGGTCAGCGAGAAGTACGCGCAGAACACGAACGTCAGAGGTGCCACAATCTCGCCGAACCGGTGCAGCAGCGGGATCAGCAGAAAGATGGTGGCCGTTCCCAGATTGATGAACCCGATGCGCCAGACGTCGACGCCCGTGACCATCTGCAGCACGCCGATCCCGAACGTGACCGCCGCGGCAAGCCACGTCGCGATGTTCAGGACGCGCTGCTTGCGGGTGGCCACCTCGGCCCAGTGCTGGTTGCGTGCCGGGGCGCGGCGTTGCATGAGCTCGCAGTCCGGGCCCTCGAGGGGGCCGTTCGGGCTGTCGCGAACAGCACATTTCCGCAGTGGCCTCACGTCGGAAGCCTAGCTCCCAGAACGTGTTCAGTCAGTAGGCCGCCGCGTATCAGACGTTGGCACTGACGATCGTCAGTTCGTAGTCGTTGCTCTGCCATGCGTTCATGAACGCGCCGAGTGGCACTTTCATGCCCGAACCGTTCGCTGTGCCGCTGTCATTCAGGTAGACCTGGCCGTTAGACAGATCAACCCTGATGACGACGAGCTCATGGTCGAGGTCGACATAGTTCGGGGTTCCGGAGGGGGAGTAGTCGGAGGCGGCCGTCCAGATCACCGTGCTGTTGACGGTGGCCATGGTCGCCTTTCCGGAGGCCAGGGCCGCCTCCAGATCGCTCAACGCCCGCTGTCCATCGGATGCGGTCGCCGCCGTGATCGTCCTTCCGGACGCGTCGTAGGTTCCGTATCTCGTGGTGACGGCCGTGACGCCGAAGTTCTTCTGCATCAAGACATCGGCGTCGTTGATGTTGACCCCGTCCTCGATGTTTTCGTGGAGATACATTTTCTTGCCGGGGTAGACGACGCTGTCGGTGGCCTTGGCCAGCGCCACCATTTGGGACTCGGTGGGCAGCGTTCCCGTGACCTGGCCCACTGCCATTGCCGCCGCCATCAGGGTGCAGTTGTAGTAGCTCTGCTGAACCCACCAGATCTTGTTGCCCAGGTTGCCGTACTTGCCTGTGCCCGGAATGGTCACCTTCACTTGCTGTTCGATCGTGTCGGGCTTGGCCACGCCCAACTTCAGGGCCACGCTGTGCAGCCATCCCTGAACCAGTCCGAGCAAGCCCGTCAATTTCGCCTCGGTGCCATTGTTGATCGTGACGGTGAAGCTGTCGCTGATACCGGGGATCACGATGTCGGCATTGGGTGTGTAGGTGTATTCGCCGGCCTTCTCTCCCGGCGTGAGAGTCCCATATCTCGGTGGAACCGTTACCGTCACCGTCGGGTCGAATGCGTTGTTGCTCTTGGCGTTCACGTCGATCTGGACGAGTTTCTCGGCGCCGCTGGCGCCGCCCACATCCGGATCCGCCGAGGCGCGCGGGTTGAAGAAGATGTAGGTGAGTTGATCCGCGATTCTCTCGGCCAGCGTCCGGTCATCGCCAGAATCGGCCGCGACGGCGGAGGCTCCGGGCGAGCTCGCAGCGGCTCCCTGGACGGCGCCCGGAGCGCCGTCGTCTCCGCTTGTTCCGCCATTCCCATCGGCGCCGGTCTGTCCGGCAGGTGCGGAGCCGCCGCTGCCGCCGTACCCTCCGGATCCGCCTAGCCCTGCGTCGCCGCCTCCCTTACCGGCGTTGGCGCCGCCGTTGCCGCCGTTACCGCCGTTGCCGCCGTCGCCGCCTGTGCCGCCTGTGCCGCCCGCACCGGCCGCACCTCCGTTGCCGCCGGTGCCGCCTGCGCCACCCCGGCCCGCGTCACCGCCGGGTTGGGTCGGGCTGCCGGTGCCTCCGTTGCCGCCGGTGCCGCCCTTCCCACCATTGCCGGCAAGGCCGCCGAAGAGGTCCATTCCGGCTGCACCGCCACCGCCGCCGTTGCCTCCGTCGCCGCCGTAACCTCCGGCGCCGGCCCCGCCGTCCTCGGTCGCCGCGCCACCCGTCGCACCTCTGCCTCCGTTTCCGCCGTTGCCCCCCGTGCCGCCTGTCGCAGCCAGGTCTTCAGTCTGACCTCCGAAGCCCGCATTTCCGCCTTTGCCGCCGGAGCCGCCCGAACCGGCGTCACCGTCGTCGCCATTCGACTTGATGAAGAAGAAGTAACGGCCCACGCCGCCCTCGCCGCCCTTGGCGCCACCGACTCCGCCGTCGCCGCCGGTGCCGCCGTCGCCGCCTCTACCACCGTCGCCGAGTTCAACATTCGCACCGGCAGCGCCGGTGCCGCCGTTTCCGCCCCAACCGCCTGCGCCGCCGATTCCGCCATCACCACCGCTGCCGAAGACGCTGCTACCGCGGCCGCCGGTGCCGCCGGTGCCGCCGGGACCTCCGGTTCCCCCGGCGCCGCCCGTTTCGCCGTCAAGGGTCCCGGGAATTCCGACCGCGCCGTTCCGTCCCTGACCGCCGTTGCCGCCATTGCCGCCCGCTCCGAACAAGGACAGGGCGCCGACGTCTCCACCGTCTCCGCCATTGCCACCGCCAAAGCCGCCGGCACCGCCATAACCGCCGCTGCCCATCACCAGTCCGCCGTTGCCACCCTCACCGCCCTGACCACCGGTTGCTAAGCCGGCGCCATCACCGCCGGCGCCGCCGGTCCCGCCGCTGCCGCCGTTGGCGAACAGCAGACCGCCGTTCCCGCCATTTCCGCCGCTACCTCCCTTGCTGGCGTCACCCCCGACACCGCCGTCACCCGCTGCACCCCAGATCGACAGCAATCCGGCATTTCCGCCCTTGCCGCCCGTTCCGCCCACCGCGCCCTCGGGAACGGAGTTGCCGCCGGCACCACCCTTGCCGCCGTTGCCGCGGAATGTTCCGCCCGATCCGCCGGCTCCTCCTTGGCCGCCGATCGTGCCGGGAGGGACCGGGCTGGGACCGGACTGGCCGGTGCCCGCCATCAGACCGCCGGCGCCACCGATTCCACCGTTGCCCGACAAACCGGCCGAACCACCCCTGCCGCCGGAGGTGCCGGTCGCAACAGCGGTTGCACCGGCGCCTCCGTTACCGCCATTGCCCTTCACCAGCCCGCCACGACCACCCGCGCCGCCGTTGCCGCTGTTGACGGTGAGAACACCGGCCCCGCCGTTACCGCCGTTGCCGAATAGCCCGGCGGCCCCACCGCTGCCGCCGTTGTACCCGTTGCCTCCGTTGCCGACGAGACCACCCCGACCTCCGTCGCAGGCCGCCGTGCCGGTGCAGGTCAATGCGGTCCACGAATAGCCGTTGCCCAGGATGATGCCGCCGTTGGGATGCTCGGCCGTGCCGTCGCCGAAGAAGAAATCGAAGATCGGGCTGGACCCGGCGGAGGCGGTCGACGCCGCACTCGGAAGTTCGTTTACGGCGGAGCGGCGGGTACCGACATCACCACGGGCGAATGCGGTCGCGGCCCACGTCAGCGGCGCGACCGGCACCGCGGAATTCGTCTCGTCAGTGTCTTCGGCTTCATCGATCACCGGGGCGGACGGAGCCCGTGTGATGACTGCGGCCGTGGGTAGCGTTTTGCGGTCAGTGCGATCCGAGTCATGGCCTACGGCACGCCCTTCAGCTGACGCGCCGGTGCCTTTCGGCCGGGAGTTCGGGCGAGGGGAAGCAGGGTGATCATTCGACGCCGACGCACCGCTGCCCGAGCCGCTCGACGAGCCGGCGGAGCCTGTGTTGTCGGCGAACGCGACTGCCGGAACAGAGGCGATTGCCGCGCCTACGCCCAGCGCCACCGCGAGCGCCCCGATGCGTCCCACATGGATCGCGTGCCGGCTAGTCGAAGCATGATTGAGAATCATTCGGGCCCTCTTCCCCCTTGAAGCGCCATCCGATACGTGCGCTTTCCCTGAGCGTTAATTAAGCCATTATTAGAGAGTCGCGCGGCTTTCGCGCCGATTTCGTGGCGAATGTGTTGGTACGCAAGCGTTCCGTCCCTAAGAGCGGGTTCTTACTACATGAACGCCGAATCACGTGAACAGCCGAATCACAGGTAGGGATCGGCCCACGCGCTGATGATCCGAGCCGCCCGGGCGGCCTGGTTCTTGCCGGTGAGGAGGTGATCTGCGCCCTCCAGAGAGACGAAGCTGCGAGGATGGCGGGCCGTTCGGAATATCTCGCTCGCATTGGCTATCCCCACCGTGTTGTCGGTGGGCGAATGCATGACCATAAGTGGTCGGTGCAAGGTCCGAATCCGTTCGGTCAGATCCTCGGCGCGCACGTCCTCGATGAAATGACGCTTCAGGGTCAGCGCCTTGCCTCCCACGAAGAAGGACGCTTCGCCGTCGGCCTCGATTCTCTGGACAAGGGCATCGAAACTGCGCTCCACATGGGCCGGCTCGAACGGCGCGCCGACACTGGCCACGGCTGCCACGGTGGGGCAGTGATGCGCGGCCGCAATAACGGCGGCGCCGCCGAACGAATGCCCGACGAGAAGGCGAATCTCCCTGCCCGAGCGGTTCATGAACTCCACGGCACGGACGGTGTCGTTCACCTTGTGGGAGAACGATCCGTCACCCCAGTCGCCCTCGGACTGGCCGAGCCCGAGGTTGTCGAAGCGCAGCATCCCGATTCCCTCGGTGGCGAGTTGCCTGCATATCCGGCTCGCTGCCGGGCAGTCCTTGCCCAGTGTGAAGCCGTGCGCGAAGACGCCCCAGCCCCGGACTTCTCCGGGCGGGAGGTCGACTATCCCGGCGAGCATCGGACCGGACGTGCTGGGGAAATTAACGCGTTCTGCCACAACGACTTCCAGTTGAGATCCCGCTACAGGCGATGAGATGGCTCAGGCGGCCAGGCAGGCGTCGGCATTGCTCTCGTCACCGCAGGCGACCGCGGCGGCGGATTCCGGTGCCTCGGTCTGCGTGCCCGGTGTGGGTGTGTACGGCCACCAGGTCTCCGGGATGATGCTGTTGCCGGTGACGCCGGTGATTCGCGCCACGATCTGTGCCGGGATGTAGGCGATGTCGTAGGCGATCGCTCCGATGGCCTGTACCGCGTAGCCCAGGAAATCGGGCAGCCCCGCCGCGAGACTGTTGAACGCGCTGTAGATGACGTAGGGGATCGTGGTGGCGATCGTCCGCCAGGCGAGTGCCAGGTTGGTGATGATGTCTGGATAGCCGTACATGTTTATCGCGGCATTCAGCGCGTCTTGGAGGGCCTGTTGGCCCGGGATGGTCGGCTGGTAGTTGTAGGCCGAGCGGTCCATCAGCGCCATGCCCTGCGAGTACGGCTCGGGGGCGATGCCGAACAGTTGCGCGACCGTGGGGGTCACATCGATGTTGAGGTACGTGTTGTTGATCGCACCCTCTTGGAAATCCGGCCCGTTTGCGATCACGAATGTCGTTGTCTCATAAGGTGTTTGAAAGCCGTGAGCAAGGAAGCCGATTTTCCGGCTCGGATCCTGACCGTGGTCGGTCGTCAGGATGACTGTCCACTCTTCGCCGGGGTTCTCGTCTTCCCAGTCGGCTACGGCTTCCATGATCTGGCCGATGTTGACATCGACGTTGCGGAGCGCGTCGGCATATTCCGGCGATCCGGCACTGTACTCATGACCTGTCTCGTCGACGCCGACGAAGTAGGTGAACTGGAAACTTGGAGTTCCGGCGGCGGTGCCCTCGATGGCGTCGATGGATGCCGCGCCCACCTCGTCGTCGGTGTCCTGCCAGTTGTCGTTGATCTGCGGGAAGTACTTGATGACGTCGGCTGGTATCGACCCCGCGCCGGCGATCTTGGCGATGACGTCCCAGTCGCCGATGGCCGTGGTCTGGATGGCTGGGTTGTAGGTCTCGAGCTGGTTGAAGATCGTCGGCCAGGTGTCGTATGTCCACGAGGTGAAGACGTTGTTGGTTACGCCGGCCGTCTCGCTCCACACCCCTGTGAGGACGCCGGTCCACGAGGGGTTGGAGATGGTGGTGTGACCCTGGATGGTCGATACGGCGGTGGTGCCGGTGTCCATCAGCGAGAAGAGATTCTGGTTGAAGTCGTCGGCCAGGATGGCGCTCAGATTTGTACCGTCTATCCCGATCACCAGGACGTGCTGAATTGCCGCGTCCTCCGGTTCTGCGATGTCATTCGCCAACTGTGCCGCCACCAGTGAAGCGGCAGCACTGGAGATTCGACTTCGTCCGGTCGCCGGCGACCCCGTGCTCGACACTGCGCCGGCCGCCGAAGCTGTTGCGATCGGAATCGGTGATCTGGGCACGGGAAGGGAGGCCGGGGCCGGTCGCGCCGGAATGCGAACCTCTGTCTTGGCCCGAATCAGCGCCGGCGGGCTGATCTGCTTCGTGCCGGTGCCGCGCTCGGCGCGGGCCCGGCCGGCCGCGGGAGACGATTGCGAACCCCTCGCGTCGGAGCCGGCCGATGCTCGGGAGTCGGACGCCGGATCGGCCTGCGCGACGGCGGCGGTGACGACTGCGCCTAGGCCGAAAATGCCTGCTGCTGCCGCGCCGACGCAAAGTCGCTTGGCTTGCTTCATGATTCGACTCCCCATCTTGGGTGCCCGAATACGCGGCGATAGCGCGAGTTCGGATGCATCCGTCTGGACGCGCGACCCGAATTGACCGCCTTTGTCATTACTCGTTCGCAGTCGTACGCGCAGCGAAATGCGGAAATCGGCGATTGCGTGCCGTGGAATCGGGGGTTCCCTCTTGCCCCGTGGTGGCGCGACGGCGGGATCGTCGAGAATAACGCCTCATGTGGACCACGCTCCTACTCCTTGCCATCGCGGTGAATTTCGAGCCGACGCGCGTCGCACTGGTCGCAATCATGATCAGCGGGCCCCACCCGATTCGGCAGACCCTGACGTTCCTGTTGTGTGCCTTCGGGTTGGGGGCGGCGGTCGGTTTGCTGGTGCTATTCGTCTTTGATGTTCGTTCGTTCGGGTCCAGCCACTTCGACAGTTCGGTCATTCAGATCGGCATCGGCGCTGCGATGACGATCGGCGCGATTGGGATCGGCACCAACGCCGCCGCCCGGTGGCGTGCTCGAAGAAACCCGGTTCAAATCCCCGAACACGAAGACGGACAGGTTTCGCCGGACGCGCCGCCCAAAGGTCTCAAGGGTGTGGCCACACGTGTGCACGGCCAATTGCACGGCAAGAAGTCGTGGTTCTCCGGGGCTGCCGGTCTGATTCTGGCGCTGCCGACGGGCGAGTATCTCGCCCTATTGGCGCTGATTGCCGTATCGGATGTTTCGGAATCCGTGAAAGCGTCAGCGCTTTTCGTGTTTCTCGCCATCGCGAATCTCGGCTCGGTCATCCCGCTGGTCAGTTACGCCATCAGTCCGGCCAAGACCCGCAACGCGGTGGAGCGATTCAAGAACTGGGTTCTCGCACGCACCCGTCGACAGGTGAGTGCCGTCTTGGCGGCGGTTGGCTTATGCCTGATGATCACCGGCATCACGTGAATCAGCTGACGGCGGTCAGTGCTCTTGCCCAGCGTTAACGTCGCGGTCGTCGGCATCGGTTGGTGTGACGCGTCCGTCGCCGCCACCGTTCAACGCGCTGTGATGGCGACCCCAAACGAAGTAGAACGCCAGCACCACCACGACCCACCCGGAGAACGCCAACCACGTGTACCAGTGCAGGCTGAACAGGATGTACCCGCACGCCAGGACGGACAAGACGGGTGTCACGGGATAGAGGGGCACCTTGAATCCGCGCGGCAGATCGGGTTCGCGCACCCGCAGGATGACGACGCCGACGGACACGACGATGAACGCGACCAGGGTGCCGATGGACACCATGTCAGCCAGATAGCTCAGCGGGACGAAGCCGGCGAGAATACTGACCACCACCGCGACGATGACGGTGTTGTTCACCGGGGTCATTCGGGTTGGGTGGACCTTGGCGAACAGCGGGGGCAGGAGACCGTCCCGGCCCATGGCGAACAGGATTCGGGTCTGCCCGTATAGGACTACCAGTGTGACCGAGAATATGGAGATCACCGCGCCGGCTGCCAAGACCGTGCCCCAGTAGTGGGCTGAGGTGACCCTGTCGAGGATGGTGGCCAGGCCCGCTTCCTGGCCTTCGAAATCCTGCCACGGCTGTGCGCCGAGTGCGGCCACTGCTACCACCACGTAGACCGTTGTCACGGTCACCATTGCGGCCATGATTGCCCGGGGCATGGTCTTCTGGGGATTCTTGACTTCGTCACCGGCAGTGGACACCGCATCCAGGCCGATGTACGAGAAGAAGATCGTGCCGGCCGCCGCGCCGATTCCGCCGACGCCGAAGGGTGCGAACTCGGCGAACCGATCGGCGTCGAAGGCCGTTACGGCGATGACGGAGAACATCGCCAGAACGCTCAGCTTGATCAGCACCATGATGGTGTTGACCTTCGCCGACTCGCTGGCGCCGCGGATGAGAAGGACGGCGCACAACCCGACCAGCACGACAGCGGGAAGGTTGACGATCCCCGGAGATGTCTCACCCCACGGCGCGGCGGAAAGAGCCTGGGGAAGATGGTGTCCGAAGAAGTTGTCGAGCAGCTTGTTGACGTACTGACTCCAGCCCACCGCAACCGCGGCGGCGGACACTCCATATTCGAGCAGCAGGCAGGCCGCCACACCCATCGCGACCAACTCGCCGAGAGTCGTGTAGGCGTACGAGTAGGTAGACCCGGAAACCGGCACGGCTGACGCGAGTTCGGCGTAGCAGACCGCGGCGAGTCCCGCAGCGATCCCGGCGATCAGGAAAGAGACAACGACCCCGGGACCGGCTTCGGGAACCGCCTCGGACAGCACGAAGAAGATGCCCGTGCCTACGGTGGCGCCGACACCGAACAGCGTGAGTTGGAACGTGCCGATACTGCGCTTCAGGTGATCGGAGGCGCCATGGGCTACGGGCGCGCCCACGACGGGCCGTCGGCGCAGCATCTGCTGGACTAGGCCGAGTGACGGGGCCGCCATATGGTCCTCCTGAATCGGGTCCGCTGATTATCGGCCCTAACCGCTGATTCCGCCTGTCGAACGATGGCACCAACCCGCGACGAACGCCGAACGCCCCCGACAACCTCGCCTGCAAAGAGCCAAGTTCCGTCGTAATCCTCCAAGTTCTGCGGATGTTCGTGCCGCATGTTGGAATACGCTCAATTGCGCGGATCTGTTCGACCGCGTTTTCGTGTATCGCTGCCCGACGCTTGATGAGGAAGCCCCTTGAATATCGATTCAATTTCGGTGTATGTCGGTCCGAACGTTCATGCGCGGGAGGCGGTGATCCGGCTCCAGTTGGACGTCAGGCCGAGCTATGCGGAAACCCTCATGGAGCTGGGGGCCGACGTGATCGACAGATTGGCGGCGGTGCTGCCCGGGCTGGCGCGCGAACAGGCCGAGTGGCTTGCCGTATTGCGGGCCGGCGCGGCGCTCTCCGTCGGTGATCTGGTCGCAAGGCTGGCTCTGGCGCTTCAGCATGCCGCCGGGGTAGACGGCACACTGGCGTGGTCGGGGCCGACCGACGATCCGGACATCGTCGAAGTGTTCTACAGCTACAGCAATGAGGACATCGGCGTCGAGGCCGGCGAGGTTGCCTGCGACATGCTTGCGGCGATCGCCCGACACTCTCAGGATGCCGACGAGGAAGCTCCCGACCTCGACAGAGACGTCGACGATTTTCTGGACTATGCGGAAAGGCGTTCGCTCGGTCCCTCTGCCATGGAATTGGTGCGTGCGGCCAATGCCCGTGATATTCCGGTCTACCGGCTCAACGACGCCAGCCTGATCCAGGTCGGCCAGGGCAAGTACCAGCAGCGGATCGAGGCGGCGCTGACGTCGAAGACATCACACATCGCCGTCGAAATCGCTTCGGACAAGAATCTCGCCAACCGACTCCTCGCCGACCTCGGCCTGCCCGCGCCGAAGCAACGGCTGGTCTACGACGTGGACGAGGCGATAAGTGCCGCCGACAGAATCGGCTATCCCGTCGTCATCAAGCCGCTCGACGGCAATCATGGCCGCGGCGTCACCGTCAATATCACTTCCGAGGACGGCATCGCTGCCGCATTCGAGACCGCCGATGCCGAGGGGTCGGCGGTGGTAGTGGAGACCATGCTGCAGGGCGACGACCACCGGCTTCTGGTGGTCAATGGCCAGCTCGCCGCCGCCGCGCGCCGGGTGCCTGGGCACGTGAAGGGCGACGGGCGCCACACCATTGCCGAGCTGGTGGACATCGTCAATCAGGACCCCCGCCGTGGCGTGGGGCACGAGAACGTGCTGACCCGGCTCGAACTCGACGATCAGGCCAAGGCTTTGCTCGAGGAAAAGGGCTACACGGCAGAGACGATCCCAGCCGAAGATGAAGAGGTGTATCTGCGCAAGACCGCAAACATTTCGACGGGTGGCACGGCGGTGGATGTCACCGACACGATCCATCCCGACAACAAGCTGATGGCCGAGCGGGCCATCCGGGCAATCGGGCTCGATGTCGGCGCCGTGGATTTCCTGACCACCGACATCACCAAGAGTTATCGCGAGACCGGCGGCGGCATCTGCGAGATCAATGCCGGACCTGGCTTGCGCATGCACATCGCACCGTCCGAGGGCACGCCGCGTGACGTGGGCGGAGCGATCATGGACATGCTCTTTCCGCCGGGCACCCAGGCTCGCGTTCCCATCGCCGCACTGACCGGGACGAACGGCAAGACCACGTGTTCGCGCATGCTCGCGCACATCCTGAAAATGGCGGGCCATGTCGTGGGGCAGACCTCGACCGACGCCGTGGTGATCGACGGCAACGTGACCGTCAAGGGCGACATGACCGGGCCGCTGTCGGCCAACATGGTGCTCCGCGATCCCTCGGTCGACATCGCGGTACTGGAGACTGCGCGCGGCGGGATCGTCCGCTCCGGCCTGGGCTACAACTTCTGCGATGTGGGCGCGGTGCTGAACGTAACTTCGGACCATCTGGGCCTGGGCGGCGTCGACACCCTGGACGGTCTTGCCCGGGTGAAACGCGTCGTCGCGGAGGTCACGCGCGGGACTGTGGTTCTGAATGCCGACGACGAGCAGACGCTGAAAATGGCGTCCTTCTCGCCGGCCGAGCGGATCATGTATGTGACGCGAAACCCGGAGCATGAGCTGGTGCGCGAACATATCCGGCTCGGCCAGCCCGCGATCGTTCTTGAACTCGGGCTCAACGGCGACCAGATCGTCATCTATGACCACGGCACACAGATGCCGCTGATGTGGACCCATCTCATCCCGGCCACGCTCGAGGGCAAGGCGTTGCACAACGTCGAAAACGCCATGTTCGCCGCCGGCATGGCCTATGCGCTCGGCAAGACACTGGATCAGATCCGCACCGGGCTGCGCACCTTCGATAACAGCTTCTTCCAGAGCCCGGGCCGGATGAACGTCTTCGATGAGCATGGTTTCCGGGTGATTCTCGACTACGGGCACAACGAGGCGGCGGTGGGCGCCGTGGTCGACGTGGTCGACAGGCTCAAGCCGCGTGGGCGGAAGATTGTCGGCGTGACCTGCCCGGGTGACAGGCGCGACGAGGATGTGGCGGCGATTGCCGCTAAGGTCGCCGGCCATTTCGACACTTATATCTGCCATCGCGACGACAATCTGCGCGATCGCGGGCCTGACGAAATCCCACAGCTGATGCGGGCCGCTCTGATTGCCGAGGGCGTCGCGCCCGACGCGATCACCATCGTCGAGGAGGAGAACAAAGCCCTCGATGCGGCGCTTTCGCAGGCACAACCCGACGATTTGGTGTTGTTCTTCTGCGAAGCGATCACACGCGGGTGGAAGCAGATCGTTCACTTCACGCCGAAATTCCCCGCGCCCGGACCGGAGCCCGTCGCAAAGCGTCTGGCAGCATCGGACTTCGGCATTCCCGACGGCTTTGTTCTCACGTCGGATGATCGCGGAGTGCTGATCGTTCCGGCGAAATGACACGGAGGCGTAGCAGAATCCCACTTACTCATCGAAGGGGCGCCACTCCGAAACTGGCCATCATCGGCGGCCGGCTAGAGGACGACAATGCCGCTGTCTATAACGAGATGCATCGGCTGGCGGGCGGAAGGATTGTCGTCTTCCCGACGGCGTCCTCAGTTCCCGAGGAGGTCGGCGCCGAAACTGTCGACGTGTTTCGCGCTTATGGCTTCGATACCGTCCTGGCCGGGGTTTACGGCGCCGGGGCGGGCCAGGCCGCCCAGGATCCGGCGATCGCCGCTCTCGTCGAGGACTACGGCAGCGTCTATTTCACCGGCGGCGACCAGGCCCTGATCACCGGGGCGCTGGCACCGTTCGGCAAGGAAACCCGAGTGCTCAAGGCGATCCGCAAAATGCAGCGCAAAGGTTCCCTGGTCGCAGGGTCGAGCGCCGGGGCCGCGATCATGTCCGAGGTGATGTTTTCCGGCGGAACCTCGCTGGAATCCGCGACTTATGGTGTGGTCAAAGATGCGGATCAGCCCGGAATGCTGCTCGCACCCGGGCTCGGATTCTTTCCCTGGGGGATCGTCGACCAGCATTTCATCAAGCGCGGCCGGTTCGGCCGGATGGTCGTGGGCATGCAGGCGTCGGGCGCGAAGCGCGGCTTCGGTATTGACGAAAACACCGCGTTGTTCGTCGAGGGCAGAAGTGCGCGGGTGATCGGCGAGTACGGTGTCTTCGTCTTCGACCTTGAGGCGGCGAAAGTCGATGTCGACAGGAGGCTGATCGAAAACATCGTTTTCAGCTACGCCGACCACGGGGACAGCTGTGACCTGGAGACGGGTGAAGTTCTACCCGGTCCGGACAAGCGGCCGGTGACCCCTCGTGACATCACCTACAACGCTCCTGCCCGCTCGCTGCGCAACGTATTCGGCGCCTACACGCTCTACGATCTCGTGGCGCGGCTGGTACTGGGAGACCCTGACGTTTATCCGGCAGATCGGGCTCGCGCGATCGAGCCGAGGGCGGGTTGCGCCACCAGCGTCGAAATTTCCCGCCAGGGCGGCCGTGCGGCCGCCTACATTCCCGGCGGCGGACGTGATTTCCGCATGACGGCGGTGGATTTTCGGGCCAGCATGCAAACACGCCAGCTCAATGCCGCACAGCTGGCCGAAAACCAGCGGGCGGCGCTGTCCCGCGACTATGGCGTGAAGCCGGGACTGCAGGCGCGCACGATGATGCTGGGATCGGCGCCCGCCGAGCGCGGCAGCGTGCTGCTTGCTGAACTGGCTTCTCGGTGCGAGGGGCCGGTGGGTGTGCTTGCGGCAGCTTCCGCCGAGCCCCGCGAAGCGGCGCGTGACTATATCGGCGCCCTTCACAGCCATGGCGTCGAAGCCATCGACCTGGGCGTCACCATCGACAATGTTGATCGCCTGATGCGCGACGAAGCGTTGGTCGAGCAGATCGCCGCTCTGCGCACCATCGTCCTGACCGGGGGCAACCAGATCAGGCTGGTGGAATCGCTCCTATATCGCGGCGAGGTCACACCGCTGATGAGCGCCATTGCGCGGGCGCGGGCGGCCGGCGCAATGATCGTCGGGGTCGGCGGCGCGGCATCGGCGCTGTCCGGTTTCATGATCAGCGGCGGCACGTCCTACGAAGCGCTGAGGTTCGGCATTGCCTCGGATATGGGGCGACGCGGTTTGGTGATCCAGGAGGGGCTGGGCTTGTTCGGCGCCGCCATCGTCGACCAGAAACTCGCGTCTTCGCGCCGGCTCGGCCGCCTCGCCGTCGCCTGCGCCGAGGAAGGCGTTCGTTTCGGACTCGGACTTCTTGAGGACAGTGGAGTCATCGCGAACCACGACAACAGCAAGCTCACCGCGATCGGCGCTCGCGGCGCGGTCTTGGTCGAAATCGATCCGCTCAAGACCGAGCTTGCAGGGGACGATTTCATCGCGCCCGACACCAAGCTGTGTTTCGCCGGTCCGGGGGACGTCATCGATATGGCGGCCGGGACCGTCACCCGGCTGTCGCCAGCCACCGTGTCGGCCGCCGCACTGGATACGCTGGTGGCCGAACTGATAGACGACTGTGTCGGCAATGCCGGCCCGGTGACCGCCCCGGGTGTCACACACGAAGCCCACGTTGCCTTGCTCTATAGCTCAGACGGGGACGGCACCGGCCATCTCGATATTGAAAGCATCCGTGATCGGCACGGGTAAGAACTGAAAGAACGGACAATCATGTATTTCGACGGGACCACCCTGACCGCATTGCTTACCGATGCGGAGAAAGCGGCTGCTATCAACACCGATGGGGGGCGCTACACGTCGCCGCTCGCCGTCATTGAGGCCGCAATAGAGCTGCCGGAATTGGGCGAGGAAGAGTTGAGCGCCTTTCTCGATACGAACGGCATCGAACTGCGCGACATGCCTCCCGGTCATCGTTTAGTCGAAGGAGCGCTATCGACGGAAGGCAATTTGAGCGATCGCCTGCATGCCGCCTGCGCGGCCTATTACGAGACGGACGTTTTCGTACTTCCGGCAGATGTGCCGGCAGTACCGCAGGCGGACGTGTTCGTGCCTCCGGCACAGGTGCCGGAAGCCCCGCAGACGGCGTAAGACCATGCTGCGTCAGACTCACGATCTTCCGGGCTCGCCACATCGCCTGACCGTTCTGCACTTCGGTTCAGCGGGGTCAGGCAAGAAAGCCTATGTGCAGGCCGGACTGCATGCCGATGAATTCCCCGGCATGCTGGTCCTGCGTATTCTCGCCGGACATCTTGCCGAAGCTGACGCTCGCGGCGGGGTCTATGGCGAAATTGTGCTTGTGCCGCAGGCGAATCCGATCGGACTGGCGCAGACCGAAACCAGCTTCCTGTCTGGTCGGATCGAAAACGGCACCGGGGAAAATTTCAACCGGAACTATGCCGATCTGTCTGACCTCGGAAGCATGTCGCTGGGGCCGGACGCGGCGGCGAACGTCACAACAATTCGGGCGGCGATGTCCGCGCGGCTCGCGGCGATGCAGCCGGATGGACCACTGGCACATCTGCGTCACCGATTACTGACGCTCGCCCATGACGCCGACCTCGTGCTCGATCTTCACGCCGACAACGAAGCTGAGCCACACATGTATGTCGGCCCGGCACTGTGGCCGGCGGCCGAGGACATCGCCTCGGCGATCGATGCACGAGCAGTGCTTCTTTCTGAGATGTCGGGCGGTTCTCCCTTCGATGAGGCCTGCGCAGGTCCCTGGTGGGCGCTGGCCGCGACGTACCCCGATGTGCCCATTCCGCCGGCCTGCCTGGCTGCCACGCTGGAAATGGGCAGCAACGACGATGTCAATCCCGAACGCGCAAAGGAGCAGGCCACGGCGCTGCTGCGGATGTTGCAGGGACGCGGCTTCGTCGAAGGGTCGGGCGGGCACCCGCGGTTGTCCTGCCGCGCCACGGAGGCAACGGCGATGGCGCAAGTGCGCTCGCCGGTCGCGGGGCTAGTCGTCTATGACCGTCGGCTGGGCGACCGGGTCCGCAAGGGCGATCTCATTGCCACGGTGATCGATCCGCTTGGTGGGGAGACGGAATTACTTGCCGAGACCGATGGGCGGCTCTTTGCCCGCCATAGCCAGCCCTATGCCTGGCCGGGACGGGTGATCGGCAAGATCGCCGGCGAAATACCCCTGGAAAGCAGAACGGGCAACTTGCTTTCGGATTGATGCCCGTCGCGGGGCGTCGCCTCGCGGAAATCACGACGCTGGAGCGCTGTTCGGCGAGGCCCTCTGGTGCGAGAATTGCGTCAGTGCACCAGTAGAGGGGCCGTCATGACATACCGAAACAATGCTCGAACAACGCTCACCTCCGGCGCCGCATTCGCGGGTGCGGGGATCCTCACCATGGGTCTGATGACGGCCGCACCGCCCTCCGACGCCGTCAAGTTTGAACTGCGGCCTTTACACATGACGACTTCTGCGTTCTCGCCGATGGCGTATTCGACTGCTATCGGCGCCGATGTTCCCTCCACTCGAGCATTGACTTCGAGTTCTGTTCCAGTTCAACCGATCCCGGCGGCATCAACCGTTTCGAGTTCGAGGCAGTCATGGCTGGCGCCCGCGTTGGCGACGGTCTGCGCCATAACGGTTGTCTGTGGCGTCGTGGCAGTCGGATTGATCGTCGGGAGCGTGGTCTTGGCGCCTGTGCTCTACCCCGTCTTGAAACTCGTTCTGCCCATAGTTGCGAAGATCCGCGACGCGGTGGCGGGCTTCCTCGGCCTACCTCTGCCATCCACCGCAGACGCTCGGGTCGCCGCATCCGCGAAACCTGCGAGCAGGACACGAGCCACTGCCACGCCAGCAGCGACGCCGTCTAAGCGAACTCGGCCGAATGTGGTTGTAACGCAGGACAGGTCGCATCGCACGGGTGGCGTCGATCGGGCGGCAACGGCGAAGCGTTCGGAGGGACGTCAGCGTCACGGCTCCCGCTGACGCACCACGGTCGCCGCGCGGCTTTGCCCTCCGACACCAGTGGTGCCCTCGGTGAGATTCTTAGCTAGGGGCTAAGCGCCGTTGCCGGCGACTCAGCCGATGACAGCATGCGCATGGCAAAAGGTCAGGGTCTCGGAGTATCGCTGGGATGAGCTCTCCGGCGTTATGCTCCTGGGAGATTCGGGGTTTGAGGGCCGCTTGGAGGAAGCAGGGCGCTATGGCGGTGGTCGGTGGGGTTCGGGTTGCTGCGTCGGTAGCGGTTGCGGGGTTGCTCTGGTTGGCACCGCAACCGGTGGCGTTGGCCGAGGGTTCGTGGGATTCAGCCGCGTCAGAGGGCGCTGACGGCGCGGCTGGTGGTGTGGCGCCCGACGCCGTTGGGCGGCAGGCCCACGACCGAGGGGTGCCGGCCGGCGGTAGTCGGGGTTCGGGGCGGACCACCGTCGGCGGGCTGACGGGGGCGAAGGAGTCTGGTGTGCCGGGACGGGTGATCCGGTCCGGGCGTGCTGGTGCCGGTGTCTACGAAGACGTGGTGCTTGGCGACAAGTCGCTGCTGGGGGCCGAGTCGGCGACGGCGCCGGGCGTCGACGGGGCGGTGCCGGAGGTCGCGGCGGTGGCGCCGCGTCGTGCCTCTGTCGTAGGTGGTGCGGAGTCCAATGTCCAGGCGGCCGAGTCGGCGGCGGTGGTGCCGGCTCCCGTCGGGCGGCGGGTGTCGGGGGTTGCCGATGAACTCGGTACCGCGGCGCTCGAGGTGACGGCGCGGCAGGTGGCCGCACAAGCGGCCGCGGTTGGGGCCGAGGCGTCATGTGGGAGCTGTTGGGCGTTCGGTGCGGCGGGTGCGGGGTCCGGGCCGATCGTGACGGCGGTCAATCAGGCGCTGAACAGCATCGGCTTCGCCGTCGAACGCATGCTGGATGGCGTCGACCGGTGGCTGTTGAGCTTTCCGCCCAACCCGGTGACCGACTACCTGGCAGGTGCGCTGTGGATGGTGCGGCGCACGCTGTTTCCGGTCGGTCCAAGCGTTGGTATGGGCGGTACGGCGTCGTGTGTGGCGCTCAAGGACTGCTCTGGACAGGACCTCACCGGGGTCAACCTGCACCGCCAGAACCTCACCGGAGTCAACTTCAGCGGCGCCAATTTGAGTCACGCGGAACTGTGGGATGCCAACCTCTCCAACGTCGACTTGAGCGACGCGACATTGATCTGGGCAGAACTTGACGGCGCCGATCTCTCAGGGGCGAACCTTCAGAGGGCGGACTTGACCAATGCGTCGGCGAGCGCCACCTTCGACAACGCCAACCTGAGTTATGCAAAGCTCAGTGGAGCCCGTTTTTCGTGGAACTCCATGGTCAATGCCGACCTGTCCGGAGCTGAGTTGACAGGCACGGTCTTCACCAAAACCAATCTGACGGGCGCCAGTCTTTTCAGGGCGAACACTGAGGATGCGGTGTGGTACTTCCAAACCTGCCCTGATGGCCACACTTGGGGCCGAGGTACGCCTTGCCACGCAAGCTAGCGGTGTCTAAAAAGTACTTTTAATCTGCGGTAATGCTGGTGCCCTCGGTGAGATTCGAACTCACACTGCACGGGTTTTGAATCCGTTTCCTCTGCCAGTTGGGATACGAGGGCTGGCTGCGTAGTCGCGGTGTCCCACCATAGTTGATCTCCGATGCCGGGGTTGCGGGCGGTGTGATGTTGGGCCTTGAATGTCGCTGTTCGGCCCAATCCACGCAACAATGACCCGATGACTGACGCCAAGACAGGGTCAAACACGGAGAATGCCGCGCCAGCGCCGCGCCGGGTTCTGATCGCCGAGGACGAGGCGCTCATCCGCCTCGACCTGGCGGAGATGCTCCGCGAGGAGGGGTACGACGTCGTCGGCGAGGCCGGCGATGGTCAGGATGCGGTCGATCTCGCCGAGAAGTTACGTCCCGACCTGGTGATCATGGATGTGAAGATGCCGCGCCGCGACGGGATAGACGCGGCAGCCGAGATCGCGGGCAAGCGGATCGCGCCCATTCTCATCCTGACCGCTTTCAGCCAACGTGACCTGGTCGAAAAAGCGCGAGACGCAGGCGCGATGGCCTACCTGGTCAAGCCGTTCTCGATCACCGACCTTATTCCGGCGATCGAGGTGGCGGTCTGCCGCTTCGAGGAAGTCATAGGGTTGGAGAAAGAGGTCGCCAGCCTTTCCGACCGGCTCGAGACGCGCAAACTCATCGAGCGGGCGAAAGGGCTCCTGCAGTCGAAGCAAGGGATGACGGAGCCCGAGGCATTCACCTGGATTCAGCGGGCGGCGATGGACCGCCGCACCACCATGAAGCACGTCGCCGAGGTTGTTCTGGAGACGCTCGATTCGTAGAAAATCCCTTGATATTCGCCTCGGCCTGTGCGTCTGATGCGGCAGTTCGGTGCGACTTTGGCTATGTTCTAGCGAAGCGTGACGACTACAGAGCCGGAGGTGGAACGTGCGCGGTCCCGCGATGCGCAGTGCAATCATCGTGAGTTCGTTGGCGGTGGCGCTGCTCGGCGCGGGCTGTGGGGAGCAACCGCAAACGCACTCCGACGGCCACGGTGACCTCAACATCGTCGAGCAAGTTCAGATCGACGAGAACGGAGCGGCCGTCAAACCCGAAGCGGGTGCGGTTCCGGCGAATCCCGCCGGCGACGGCAAAGCCACCTGCCCGCCGGTGTCGATCGCGATGGCCGGCGCTCTCACCGGTCCGGATGCAGCCCTGGGAGTAAACATCAAGAACGGCGTGCAGCTCGCCGTGGACCAGCACAACGCCGCCAATCCGGGCTGCCGTGTCCAGCTGAAGACTTTTGACACCGAGGGGGATCCGCAGAAGGCGACCCAGGTCGCTCCGCAGATCGTCGACGACGCATCGGTTCTCGGACTGGTCGGTCCGGCGTTCTCCGGCGAGACCAAGGCCACCGGGGGCATCTTCAATCAGGCCGGGCTGGTCGCGGCCACCGCATCGGCGACCAACGTCACCCTCTCCGCGGAGGGGTGGAAGACCTTCTTCCGTGGCCTGGCGAATGACGGTGTTCAGGGGCCTGCCGTTGCCAACTACATCAAGAACACGCTGGGCGCCAAGAAGGTCTGCGTGATCGATGACGGCACCGACTACGGCCTCGGCCTCGCCAAGACCGTTCGGACGACTCTGGGCCCGGTTGCCTCGGCCGACTGCGAGATCTCGGTCAAGAAGGGCGACAAGGACTTCGCCGCAGCTATGACGCAGATCAAGGCCCAGGCGCCGGACGCGGTCTTCTATAGCGGCTACTACGCGGAGTCGGCGCCGTTCGTCCAGCAGCTTCGAGACGCCGGGATCCAGGCGACCTTCGTGTCCGGGGACGGCAGCAAGGATCCCGAGTTCGTCAAGCAGGCGGGTGCGTCGTCGAAAGATTCGCTGCTCTCATGCCCCTGCGGACCGGCTAGCAAGGAATTCACCGACGAATACACGAAGAAATTCGGTGAAGCTCCAGGGACGTACAGCACCGAGGGTTTTGATGTCGCCACGGTCCTGCTGAAGGGTATCGATTCCGGTGCGCACACTCGGGAGGCGTTGCTGGATTACGTCCGCAACTACGACGGCCAGGGAATCGCGCGTAAGTACCAGTGGGGCGCCAACGGGGAGCTGACGTCCACCCTCATCTGGATGTACAAGGTTCAGCACTGACATTGGCGGCCGGACTTGGGCTGCTCGTCGAAAACGAAACAATCGATCTGGAGGTTAACGTGCGCGCAAGCGTGACGCGGAAAACGATCGCTGCGGTAGCGGTGGCACTGGTATTGCCGGCCGCGGCCGGCTGCAACAAGCAGTCGCATTCGGGCGATTCGGGGGCGCAGGCTGATCTCAAGATCGTCCCGCAGATGTCCATCGACCAGAACGGCAGCGAAATCAAGGCTGAGGCGGGCACCACTCCCGCCACTCCGGCAGGCGACGGCAAGGCCACCTGCCCGGCCGTGACCATCGCGATGGCAGGTCCGCTCACAGGCGCCGACGCGCCTTTCGGCGACAATGTGCGTGACGGCGCTCAGCTCGCCGTCGATCAGCACAACGCCGCAAATCCGGGTTGCCAGGTGCAGCTCAAAGCCTTTGACACCGAAGGCGATCCGCAGAAGGCGATCGCCGTTGCGCCGCAGATCGTGGACGATCCGTCGATCATCGGACTGGTCGGACCCACGTGGTCGGGCGAGACCAAGGCGACCGGTTCGGCGTTCAACCAGGCGGGTCTGGTCGCGGTGACGCCGTCGGCCACCAACGTCGCTCTGTCGGAGCAGGGCTGGAAGACCTTCTTCCGTGGCCTCTCGAGTGACGGAGTGCAGGGTCCGTCGCTGGCCAACTACTTGAAGAACACGCTGGGCGTCAAGAAGGCGTGCGTGGTCGACGACAGCACAGACGCCGGTGTGGGACAGGCGCAGGCGGTCCGCGAGACCCTCGGCCCGATCACCGACTCCGCGTGCAATATTTCGGTCAAGAAGGGCGACAAGGACTTCTCCGCCGCGGTGACCCAGATCATGGGCCAGAAGCCCGATGCCGTGGTGTATGCCTCCTACTACTCCGAGGCCGCACTGCTGGTTCAGCAGTTGCACGACGCGGGCTACACCGGCATCTTCGCCGGACCCGACGGCATTAAGGACCCGCAGTTCGTCAAGGCAGCAGGCGCTTCCTCGAAGGGCGCCGTTCTGTCGTGCCCGTGCGGTCCGGCAACCGGCAGCTTCGCCGAGGAATACAACAAGAAGTTCGGACAGGAACCGGGCACCTACAGCCTTGAGGCCTACGACCTGGCCACGATTCTGTTGAAGGGCATCGATTCCGGTGCTGTCACTCGGCAGGCGTTGCTCGACTTCGTTACCAACTATGACGGTCAGGGGATTGCCAGGAAGTACCAATGGACTCCCACCGGTGAACTCACCTCGAATCTGATCTGGATCTACAAGGTTCAGTAGTCACCCCGCGAGAGCGCGTTCAGGCCCGCACATGGCCCGAGCGCGCTCTCGCTGAATTTTGATCGCAAGGAGGCCGCACCCGGATGTTTCACGAGTGCGTCGACTCCTACACCTGTCTCGCGGCGAACATCGACTTCAATATCGAGAACCTGCGAAACGGCTTCTGGCAGTTGACCGTTGACGGCCTCTCCTGGGGAGCGATCTACGCGCTGGTAGCGGTCGGATACACGCTGGTGTTCGGTGTTCTTCGACTGATCAACTTCGCACATTCCGAGATCTTCATGTTCGGAATGTTCGGAGCATATTTCTGTCTCGATGCCATTCTCGGCTTCACGCCGAGCGGGAACGCCTACGACAAGGGTGTGCTGCTCACGGTGATGTATCTGGGGACCGCGATGCTCTTCGCGATGCTGGTGTCCGGGCTGGCTGCGGTCGGGTTGGAAGCGGTTGCCTACCGCCCGCTGCGGAGGCGAAACGCGCGCCCGCTGACGTTCCTGATCACCGCCATCGGAATGTCTTTCGTGCTACAGGAATTCGTGCACTTCATCCTGCCGCAGCTGCTCGAAGGCTACGGGGGTAGCAACGCGCAGCAGCCGATCATCCTGGTGCAGCCTAAGGTTGAGTTCCAACTGTTTGGCGCCACGGTATCCAACATCACGCTTGTGGTGATCGCCGCGGCCACGATCCTGGCGGCCGTCACCGATATTGCAATCCACCGAACGAAGTTCGGCCGGGGGATACGAGCGGTGGCGCAGGACCCCACCACCGCAACCCTGATGGGTGTCTCCCGCGAGCGCATCATCATGGCCACGTTCCTCATCGGTGGTCTGCTGGCCGGTGCGGCGGCGCTGCTGTACACACTGAAAGTGCCGCAGGGAATCCTGTATTCGGGCGGCTTCCTGTTGGGGATCAAGGCGTTTTCGGCCGCGGTGCTCGGCGGCATCGGGAACCTTAGGGGTGCCCTGTTGGGGGGCCTGCTGTTGGGAATCATGGAGAACTACGGGCAGGCGATCTTCGGTACCCAATGGCGCGACGTCGTCGCGTTCGTGTTGCTCGTGCTGGTCCTTCTGATCCGGCCCACCGGGATCCTCGGTGAGAGCCTCGGGAAGGCGCGGGCATGAGCATTGCGAAGTCGCTGGCCGCGCCCGGTGACCGGCTGCGAGAGTGGTGGGGCCAGCTGAGCCGGGTTCAGAAGTGGGGCTTCGGTGCGCTCGGCTTCGTCGTCCTCGCGCTGCTGCCTGTCTACACCCCGAGCTTTCTGAACACCCCGGGTATCAGCTTCGACGGCGTTTTGGCGCAGTTCGCCATGGTTGCTTTGATCGCCATCGGGCTCAATGTGGTTGTCGGGCAAGCCGGGCTGCTCGACTTGGGATACGTCGGCTTCTACGCTGTTGGCGCATACACCTGTGCGCTGCTGACGAGTCCGGACAGCCCGTGGAATCAGGTGGGTCCCGACGGCTGGTTCACGAAGGATTGGGCGTGGCTGGCCTGCGTGCCGTTGGCGATCGCGTTCACCGCGCTGGCCGGCCTGGTCCTCGGAATTCCCACGCTGCGACTGCGAGGCGACTACCTGGCAATCGTCACCCTCGGATTCGGCGAAATCATCCGGCTGATGGCCGACAACCTGTCGGCGATCACCAACGGCTCCCGGGGGCTCAACCAGATCGCCTTCCCGCACGTTGGTGAAGACCGCGTGCGCGGCGGGTACTTCTCGAGCGGCAACGCACTGTCCAGCGTGAACTACGGAACATGGTGGTTCTGGCTGGGTCTGATCCTGATCGCTGTCGTGCTGCTGATCGTGGGCAATCTCGAGCGAAGCCGGGTCGGCCGTGCCTGGGTGGCCATCCGCGAGGATGAAGATGCCGCAGAGGTCATGGGGATCAACACCTTTCGATTCAAGCTCTGGGCGTTCGTCATCGGGGCCGGCATCGGTGGACTGTCCGGCGCGCTGTACGCCGGACAGGTTCAATACGTTGCTCCGACGTACTTCAACATCATCAACTCGATGCTGTTTCTGTGTGCCGTGGTGTTGGGCGGGCAGGGCAACAAGCTGGGCGTGATCTTCGGGGCGTTCGTCATCGTGTACCTGCCGAACAGGCTTCTCGGTGTTGAGGTGATGGGGATCAACCTGGGTGAGCTCAAGTACCTGTTCTTCGGCCTGGCGCTCGTGGTGCTGATGATCTTCCGCCCCCAAGGGCTGTTCCCGGTGCGGCAACAGTTGCTCACCTACGGACAATCCGCGCGGAAGCTCCTTCGTCGGGCAGACGAGACGGCGGCCCGATGAACGACGAAACTCTTCTGGAGACAAAGGATCTGACCATGAAGTTCGGGGGCCTGACGGCTCTCGACGCGGTGAGCTTTTCGATCGCCCGTGGTGAGATTCTGGGGCTCATCGGACCGAATGGCGCGGGCAAGACCACCTGCTTCAACGCGATCTCCGGCGTATTCCGGCCGACCTCTGGGTCGGTGATTTTCGACGGTGCCGCGCTCGGCCGGATCAAGCGGCACCAGATCACCAATCGGGGAATTGCCCGCACCTTCCAGAACATCCGCTTGTGGGGCGAGATGACGGCACTCGAAAACGTGGTCGTCGGAACGGATTCGCGGCATAAGACATCGGTTCCGGGCGCGGTGTTCCGGACGCCGAGGCATCGCAGGGAGGAACGGGCTGCCATCGAACGGGCGGTTGAAGTGCTGCGCTTCGTCGGCATCGCTCATCGCGGCGAGGAGAAGGCGAAGAACCTTTCCTACGGCGACCAGCGCCGGTTGGAGATCGCCCGCGCTCTGGCCACCGAACCGAAGCTGTTGTGCCTGGACGAGCCGGCCGCCGGGTTCAATCCGAGTGAGAAGGCCGCGCTGATCGATCTGATCCAGGCCATTCGCGACCGCGGCTACACGGTGCTCCTGATCGAACACGACATGCGACTGGTCATGGGCGTAACCGACCGGATCGTGGTGCTGGAATTCGGCCGCAAGATCGCCGAGGGTTTACCCGCGGAGATTCGGGAGGATCCTGCCGTCATCGCCGCTTACCTGGGAGTCCCTGATGACGAGCTCGCCTGAAGACACCCGTCCGGTGCTGCTGGAAGTCCGCGATGTCGTCGTGCGCTACGGCAGAATCGAAGCGCTGCATGGTGTTTCGCTTGAAGTTCGGCAAGGTGAGTTGGTGACGCTACTGGGCTCCAACGGAGCCGGTAAGACAACGCTGATGCGCGCGATATCCGGTCTGCGCCCCCTGGCAGCGGGGTCGTTATGGTTCGAAGGCCGCGACATCACCGGACTCAAGGCGCATCGCCGCGTTGCGGAGGGTCTGGTTCAAGCGCCTGAGGGGCGAGGAATCTTCCCGGGTATGTCGGTGACGGAGAACCTTGAAATGGGTTGTTACGGGCGTAAATTCGCATCGAAGGCGGAACATCACGAGCGCCTGGACTGGGTGTTCGAGACCTTCCCGCGGCTGGCGGAGCGGCGCACGCAGGTGGGTGGGACACTGTCCGGCGGCGAACAGCAGATGCTCGCCATCGGTCGAGCGTTGATGGCGAGGCCGCGGGTGTTGCTGCTCGACGAACCATCCATGGGCCTTGCTCCGATGGTGATTTCGCAGATCTTCAAGATCATCTCCGAGATCAACGCTCAGGGAGTGACGGTCCTGCTTGTCGAGCAGAATGCCCAACAGGCCCTCAGTCGATCGGACCGGGCCTACATCATGGAGACCGGCACCATCGTTCGGACGGGCCCGGCGCGAGAACTGTTGGCCGACAACAGTATCCGTTCCGCCTACCTGGGCGTTGTCTAATTGATTTAGCCCCGGCTAGAACGGTGGTGCGTTCCAGTGGGCGCGTCGGTTGGGCGATGCGGTGGGATCGATGCCGAGTTGGGCTTCGTTGATGGCGCGCTCTCGACGTATTCGGTTGGCGTGGTCCGCTTTTCGGGTGCGTTGACGGGTCGGCATCATCAATCCGCGGCCTGATGTAGGTACCGGTGCGTCGGGAACGACGAGGACTTGAGTGGTAGTGACCAGCTGCGGGAAGAAGAGCGTCCCGCCGGGCTTGGTGGAGTAGGTATGGCCGGTCGGGGACGTCCATTCGACAGTGCCGTCAGCGAACTGCCGGTCATGCCATCCGCCTGGACCGCACCAATGCGTTTTCAGCAAATGATGATGGCGGCAAAGAAGTTTCAGGTTCGACGGATGCGTGGGCCCATACGGATACGGCACCGTGTGATCGAGATCGGCTACTTCGGCGGGCCGATCGCAACACGGGAAACGACACGTCAGATCCCGACAACGAACGAACTCGGCCAACGCCGCGGACGGTCGATACCCCGTCTCGGCCCCCAGGTTTGCCGGGTCGATCACGGGGCGCACCCGCGCGCGGTTGGCGAGTTCCCGCACTGTCGGCGCGGGTAGGGCACCGTATCCAGCCAGCAGTGCCGGCGTCTCGGAGCGACCCGACAGGGTGTCAGCCGTGGCCACCACGTGAATGACAACTGGACCAATCGTGGCGGGGGCGGCGGGGCAGTCGGGATTCTCGCACCCACACGCCAAGCTTTGCGCACCCGCGGCGAGTGCGCCCACCGCATCGGCGCGACGCTGGCGGACCGTCCGCGGATCGTCACGACACACGCTGGCCGCCAACCCATCCAAACGCCGGTCGAACACCGCGGCGTCGGTGGCGCGTAGCCGTCCCCACAGATCGGCCATGCCCTCGCCGGCCGGCGCCATCTCGACATGGCGGTCGTCGTCGGTCTGTCGGGCAACCCGCACCGCAGCGGGATCGATCTCGCGTACATACCAGTCCACGGCCTCGATCAACTTGTTGTGCGACAGGGCATTCCACCCAGAACACACCCCGGCCACCCGCTCATCGACTTCGGCCAGCAGTTCAGGATCGGTGATCAACCCGGTACGGAACAGGATCATCGAGAGAACCCGAAAATCGACCACACCGGTCACGAACACCGCTGCCAGCGCAGGGAACCGTTCGATCAGCTCCAAGCCGTGATGCATCTGGGCCGAGGCGCGGCCCCGGCTGATCCCCAGCGCCGCTCCTACCTCAGCAGCAACGGAATCCCAGTTGTCGATGCACCATTGCGTGCGCTCATCCCCGGCCTCCGCCAGCCGCCGCTGACACAACCGCCCCGCCGCCAGCAGCCGCGCTGCCACCGCCACCCGCTCACGACGCTGTTCACCACGCATCTCATCCAAGAGTTCCGCGTCAGAACAAGGGTCGAACATGTGTTCGATTATGCCACGAGGGGTCTGCCAATTTCGGTGATCAGGCTATCGGGC